>CAVYOM010000016.1:0-200902 GCA_963770135.1 uncultured Alphaproteobacteria bacterium
CACAGCATGCTGGGCAGCACGCGGTCCGGCGGCTTGTGGTTGTCGAGGAAGGTTCGGATATTGATGATCACCTTCTCGCCCATCTCGACGCGGCCTTCGATGGTGGCCGAACCCATGTGCGGCAGTAGCGCCGCCTTGCCGGCCTTGGCGAGGCGCACCAGCTTCGGATTGACCGCGGGCTCGTGCTCGTAGACGTCGAGGCCGCAACCGGCGATGTCGCCGCTTTCGATCAGCTTGATCAGCGTGTCCTCGTCGACGACTTCGCCGCGTGCGGTGTTGACCACATAGGCGTCCTTGCGGATCAGCTTCAACCGCCGCGCGGAGAGCAGATGGAACGTCGCCGGCGTATGCGGGCAGTTCACCGAGATGATGTCCATCCGGGCCAGCATCTGGTCGAGGCTTTCCCAATAGGTCGCGCCGAGTTCCTCTGCGATGACGGGCGCCACGGGACGGCGATTGTGATAGTGGATCTGCAGGCCGAAGGCGCGCGCCCGGCGGGCCACGGCCTGGCCGATGCGGCCCATGCCGATGATGCCGAGGCGCTTGCCGCCGATCCGGTGGCCGAGCATCCAGGTCGGCGACCAGCCCGGCCAGTTCTTGCCCTCGGTCAGGATCGAGGTGCCCTCGATCAGCCGGCGCGGCACCGCGAGGATCAGCGCCATGGTCATGTCGGCGGTGTCTTCGGTCAAAACTTTCGGCGTGTTGGTCACCGTGATGCCGCGCGCATGCGCCGCGGTGACGTCGATATTGTCGACGCCGTTGCCGAAATTGGCGATCATGCGCAGCTTGCAGTCAGGATGCTTGAGCATCTCCTCGTTGATCATGTCGGTAACGGTCGGCACCAGCACGTCGGCGGTGCGGACCGCATCCGCGATCTGTTCCGGCGTCATCGGCCTGTCGTCGAGGTTCAACCTCGCATCGAACAGCTCGCGCATCCGGGTCTCGATCGAGTCCGGGAGCTTGCGGGTGACGACGACGAGAGGTTTTTTCTTAACCGACATTTCCTGCTCTCATGAGGCAACGGCTCGCCGGAGCTCTCCGTTCAGACCTCATTAACCCGGTTGTTCGACACTGCTAACGCCACGCGGTCCCGATGTCCCGCTGCTTCCTAGGTAAGTCCTTGGGTTCCCAAATACTTGCCTCGGATTTTCAGCGGAAAATTCGGGCGTTCTTGTTCTCAACGTTCCGTCCTCTCTATCAGAAGGCCGGGCCAAGACAAGAACCCCTCGGAAGTCACAATCCGGAGATGGACCAAGCGGGGGCACGGGGTTTGGGGTTTTCGGGCGTTAGCGAGCGGTTTCAACTTGAAGAATTTGAGTTGAGACTATCTCGGCAGGAGACGGGTTGATGGCGTTGGGGCGTTTCTGTTCGGTGGCGGTGCTGGTGGGGTGCTGGCTTGTGGTATCGGTCAGCACAGGATTTTCGGCCAAGGATTCGGCCACCACCACGAGCGGCCTGCCGGTGCCGCGATATGTCAGCCTCAAATCCGACCACGTGAATGTCCGGGCCGGTCCGACCAAGGATAACGATGTCGCCTGGATCTATACCCGCTCAGGCCTGCCGGTCGAAATCACCGCCGAGTTCGAGAACTGGCGTCGCGTGCGCGATTCCGAGGGCTCCGAGGGCTGGGTCTATCATTCCTTGCTGTCCGGCCGCCGCACTGCGGTCGTCACCATGAAGACCAAGGACGAGCTGGCGTCCCTCTATGATCGGCCCGATCCGACCAGCGCGATTGCGGCCCGCCTGCAGGTTGGCGTCGTCACCCAGGTCAAGAAATGCATCAATGGCTGGTGCCGCGTGATCGGCAACGGTTTTGACGGCTGGATCGAGCAGCAGCGCCTGTGGGGCGTCTACGCGGATGAAAAGGTGGAGTGACGTTATCCGTCGCCCCCGCGAACGCGGGGGCCCATACGCCGCGGCCTATCGATGAGGCGAACGGGTAAACGCCTTCCTTCACAATATAGATTTGTGGCTATGGGTCCCTGCCTTCGCAGGGACGACAGTCAGCGCTTCTTGCGCAGGCGCACGACCATGTCGACGCGCGCGATTTCGTAGCCTTCCGGCACGTCCGGCATCTTCGACAGCACCAGATGCGGATCGGGAATGTCGACCAGCTCGTGGTTGTTCTCGAGATAGAAGTGGTGGTGCGCGGTGACGTTGGTATCGAAGTAGGTCTTGGTGCCGTCAACCGAGACCTGGCGCAGGAGACCCGCATCGGTGAGCTGGTTGAGCGTGTTGTAGACGGTCGCCAGCGACACCGGAACCTTGGCCAGCGTGGCTTCCTCGTAGAGCATTTCCGCGGTCAGATGGCGGGCGCCCTTGCCGAACAGCAGCCAACCCAGCGCCATGCGCTGGCGGGTCGGCCTGAGACCGGCGGCCTGCAGCATTTCGTTGACGTCGTGCCAAGGACAGCCGGTCAACGCCGGTTGATGTCCGGCGGCACGGGCGGCCGGATCGATACCGTCGTCGTTCGGGGTCGGCGCTTGGTCGTTCATGTCCACTTCGGGCACCACGCTGTAACTCTGGCAATAATCTTGTCTAATATAAAAGGAAATCAGGTAGATGCAAGTTTTTCGCAACTAGAACCCTCCCAAGTTTAGAAAGGAACTAAGCTGGTAAACTTACCATTTCCGCGCATTCCGGCGCTTTGCCGGGCCTCGGTGCCTATGTTACAGAGCGCGCGGACCACATATGCGATTTCGGCAGAGGGTAATGCCGATAGCACCCTAAGTAGCGCCAATTTGCGGGAAACAAGTACTCCCGTAGGGAAACGGGTCCGGTTCGCTCAGAAAACGCTCATCGGGACATCTTTAAGACAGAGGCGGGACACGATGCTGGATCGGCGCAGCGGTTATGAATACGAGGACTTGCTCGCCTGCGGCCGCGGCGAGATGTTCGGCCCGGGCAACGCGCACCTGCCGCTGCCGCCGATGCTGATGTTCGACCGCATCACCGAAATCAGCGAAAAGGGCGGGGAGTACGGCAAGGGTCTGATTCGGGCCGAACTCGATGTGAAGCCGGACCTGTGGTTTTTCGGCTGCCATTTCAAGAACGATCCGGTCATGCCGGGCTGTCTCGGCCTCGACGCGATGTGGCAGATGGTGGGCTTCTACCTCGGCTGGGTCGGTGGCGAGGGACGCGGCCGGGCGCTGGGGCTGGGGGAATTGAAGTTCTCCGGCCAGGTGCTGCCGAACGCCAGCAAGGTTGTGTACAACATCGACATGAAACGCGTGATGCGTTCAAAGCTCGTGCTTGGTGTTGCCGACGGCTGGCTTTCCATGGATGGCGAGATTATCTATCGCGCCAAGGACCTGAAGGTCGGGCTGTTCAAGCAAGGCACCGAGCCGGGCTGAGCAGCGCGATCACGCAATCAAAATATCTTCACGGACGAACGGAAACGGAAGGGCGAGGCGATCATGAAGCGGGTTGTCATTACGGGGATGGGTATCGTCTCGTCCATCGGAAACAACACCCAGGAAGTGCTTGCGAGCCTTCACGACGCAAAATCCGGGATCACGCGCGCGGGCAAATATGCCGAGATGGGCTTCCGCTCGCAGGTCCAGGGCGCGCCGACGCTCAATCCGGCCGACGTCATCGACCGCCGCGCGATGCGCTTCCTCGGTGAGGGTGCGGCGTGGAATCACATCGCGATGGAGCAGGCGATCCAGGATTCCGGATTGTCGCCCGAGGAAGTGTCCAACGTCCGCACCGGCATTATCATGGGCTCCGGCGGGCCGTCCGCGCGCACCATCGTGGAAGCGGCCGACATTACGCGAAGCAAGGGGCCCAAGCGGGTCGGACCGTTTGCGGTGCCGAAGGCGATGTCGTCGACGGCATCAGCCACGCTCGCGACCTGGTTCAAGATCAAGGGCGTGAACTACTCGATCTCGTCGGCCTGCGCGACCTCGAACCATTGCATCGGCAACGCCTATGAGACGATCCAGATCGGCAAGCAGGACGTGATCTTCGCCGGCGGCTGCGAGGAACTCGACTGGTCGCTGTCGGTCTTGTTCGACGCCATGGGCGCGATGTCCTCGAAATACAACGATACGCCTGCCACGGCCTCGCGCCCCTACGACATCACCCGCGACGGCTTTGTCATTGCCGGCGGCGCCGGCGTGGTGGTGCTGGAAGAACTCGATCACGCCAAGGCGCGCGGCGCGCGGATCTATGCCGAAGTGGTCGGCTATGGTGCGACATCTGACGGTTACGACATGGTTGCGCCGTCGGGCGAGGGCGCCGAGCGCTGCATGCGCATGGCGATGGCGACCGTGAATACGCCGATCGACTACATCAACCCGCACGCGACCTCGACGCCGGCCGGCGATCCCCCGGAGATCGAGGCGATCCGCAAAGTTTTCGGCACCGGCGAAAAGTGCCCGCCGATCTCGGCGACCAAGGCGCTGACCGGCCACTCGCTCGGCGCCACCGGCGTGCAGGAGGCGATCTATTCGCTTTTGATGATGAACAACGGCTTCGTCTGCGAGAGCGCCAACATCACCGAGCTCGATCCGGTGTTCGCCGACATGCCGATCGTCCGCAAGCGCATCGACAACGCCAAACTCGGCACCGTGCTGTCGAACTCGTTCGGCTTCGGGGGCACCAACGCCACGCTGGTGTTCAAGCGGATGGATGCGTGATTTCGCTTCTATCGCTCCTCGCTTGCGGTGAGCGGGTAGGCAGGCAGCGCATGGCGACTTTGCAGCGATTTGAAACGGGGTGGGCATGATTATCGAACCGCGCGTGCGAGGCTTCATTTGCACGACGGCACATCCCGTCGGCTGCGCCACAAATGTCCGCGAGCAGATCGCTTATGTCCTCCGCCAGGGTGCTATTCCCGAGTGTCCCAAGCGCGTCGCCGTGCTGGGCTGTTCGACCGGTTACGGCCTCGCGAGCCGCATCGTCGCGACCTTCGCCGGAGGCGCGGACACCATCGGCGTGTCGCTGGAACGCGAGCCTTCGGCTACCAAGACGGGCAGCGCCGGCTGGTACAACAACCGTGCCTTCGAGCTTGAGGCCGAGAAGATCGGGCGTTCTCCCGTCACGCTCGAGGGTGACGCCTTCTCCAACGAGTTGAAGAAAACCTTCATCGACCGCGTGCGCGAAAAATTCGGACAGCTCGACATGCTGGTCTACAGCATGGCCGCGCCGGTCCGGACCGACCCGGACACCGGCAAGACCTATCGCTCGGCGATCAAGCCGCTCGGCGCTCCCGTCGAGATCAAGACACTCAACACCGAAACCGGCGAGGTCTACGAGACGACCATTGCGCCGGCGAGTGAGGATGAAGCGGCCGCCACGGTCGCGGTGATGGGCGGCGAAGACTGGAAGCGCTGGATCGACCAGCTCGCGGACGCCGGTTTGCTGGCGCCGGGCTTCCGGACGCTCAACTATACCTATATCGGCAGCGAACTGACCTGGCCGATCTACTGGCACGGTACGCTGGGTCGCGCCAAGGTGGATCTCGACCACAAGGCGGAAGCGATCCGAAGCAGGCTCGGCGAGGACGCAGCCCGCGTGGTGGCGCTGAAGGCCGTCGTCACCCAGGCAAGCTCAGCCATTCCGGTGGTTCCGCTCTATGGCACGGTGCTGTTCAAGGTCATGAAGCAGCTCGGGCTTGACGAAGGCTGCATCGAACAGATCGACCGCCTGTTCCGCACCCGCCTCGGTAAAGATGTCGAAGTCGACGAGGCCAAGCGTCTTCGGGTCGACGACTGGGAGCTTTCGCCCGAAGTTCAGACGGAAGTCTTGCGGCGATGGCCGCTGCTCTCCACGGAAACGCTCGGCGAATTGGCCGACCTTCCGGAATACCGGAGCCAATTCCTTCGCCTGTTCGGTTTTGGCATCGACGGTGTCGACTATGCACAGGATGTGGACCCGCGCGTAGTCGCGTGAGCCGCTCGGGAAGCGCCTCTACTTTGCATGGGGTTGTTTTCGCGATTTTGGTTCTAGGTCTGCAGAATCTGTAGGGTGGGCAAAGCGGAGCATGCCCACCATCTACCGTCAGACTGCGTCCTGAATGGTGGGCACGCTTCGCTTTGCCCACCCTACGGTTTCATCCCGCTGCGATCTTTTCCGCGCGCTGGAACGCCGGTCGCGCCACGCAGCGATCGATATAGGCGTCGAACGACGGCCGCGACGGCACCATCTTGAACATCCGAACCGCAAAATTCAGCCCGGAGCCGAGCATGATGTCGGCGGCCGAGAATTTTTCGCCGAGGATCCACGGCCCCTTCTGCAAGGCGGCATCCAGCGCGTCGAAGGTCTGGTCAGCGCTCCCCCACGCCGCCGTGCTCGTCGGCACTTCGAACTTGGTGTAGAGCTGCATCAGCGCCGGCTCGATGCAGCTTGGCGAGAAGAACAGCCATTGCAGATATTTCGCCCGCAGCGGATCGGTAGCGGCCGGCGCCAGTTTCGTTTCCGGATAGCGGTCGGCGATATAGGCGCAGATCGCAGCCGCCTCGCCGAGCGCGGCGTCGCCGTCCTGCAATCCCGGCACCTTGCCCATCGGGTTGATCGCGAGATATTCCGGCGCTTTTTGCGCGCCGGTCGAAATGTCGGTCAGAACGCGTTCGTAAGGCAGGCCGGCTTCCTCGAGCAGCCAGATCGCGGAGATCGAGCGCGAGCGCGGCGACCAATAGAGCTTTATCATCGGACGTTTCCTCGTTCCTTCCAGCGATAGTTTTTCATGGTTCGGCCGGACGGCTCGACATGTTCCTTCTCGAACACAAAGCCCTCACGTTCATACCAGCGCCAAGCCTTTTCATTCTCGCGTACGCAGCGCAGCCAGATTTCATCCGGCAATTGCAGCCGCGTAAAGGCGAGTAGCTGGCGCCCGAGGCCGTTGCCTTGATATTCCGGTGCCACGAACAATTGGTCGAGATAGCAGTCGGGCAGATGCATCGCCAGCATTGCCGCCAGTCTTCCGTTGTCGTCGGCGACGTAAAGGCTCCAGCCCTTCTCGATCTCCATCGGCACCCTTGCGCGCAATTTCGCGAGCAGGGAATTGCTGGCGTCTTCCAGCCCGGTCGAAACCCAGCTTTCCATCCAGACGCGAGCGACCTCGTCATATTCGTCTGGTTGGGGGGGCGAATGATGATTCGTGGCAACGTCGGCATCTCCCGAGGCGCACGCCTTGTCAGGCGCGCAATTTCATCTCCGCGATGGCGTTTTCGCCTTGCGCTGTTCGCGCAGCGCGTCGGCTGCGAGGCAAACCACTTCGGAGATCTGCTGGAGCTGTCCGGCCAGCGGACTCGTTTTGCGCCAGACCATGCCGATGGTTCGCGACGGTTGCGGGTTCTTGAAGCGCGAGACGGAGACCGTCGCCGAACGGGTTTCCACCGCGACCGCCATTTCCGGAATCAGGGTGACGCCGATGCCGGCGCCGACCATTTGCACCAGTGTCGACAGCGAGCTTGCGTCCAGCACTTCGCGCGGCGGCGATGATTGCATGTTGCAGAACGACAGCGCCTGGTCGCGAAAACAATGTCCCTCTTCGAGCAGCAAAAGGCGCATCTCGCGCAGCGTCTCATGGCTCGGCACCGGCGTTCCCTCGTCCTCGCCCGGCCGCACCAGCAGGAAGTTTTCAGAAAAACACACGACTTCGGTCAGCGAAGGTTCGGATACCGGAAGGGCTACGATCGCCGTATCCAGCCGGCCTTCGACAACTTCCTTGATCAGCTTCGGCGTCAGCGTCTCGCGGACGTGGATGTCGAGCTCGGGGTGCATGCGCGCGAGGTTCTCGATCACCTTCGGCAAGAGATAGGGCGCAATGGTCGGGATCATGCCGATGCGTAAGCGGCCCGCGAGCCGGTCGCGCGAGGCGCGCGCGAAGTCGCCGAGCTCGTCGACCGAACGCAGGATCTCGCGGACGCGCTGGACGATCTCTTCGCCGAATTTCGTCAGCGTCACCTGTCGTGCGCTTCGCTCCAGCAGCACGCCGCCGAGAACTTCCTCCATTTCCTTGATCTGCATCGACAGCGCCGGCTGCGAGATCGAACAGGACTCCGCCGCGCGTCCGAAATGGCCGTGACGGGCCAGCGCATCGAAGTAGCGAAGCTGTCTGAGCGTCATCTGGATCATCAGAACATCTTATCGGTTCGATCAACAAAATCAACTTTACCTGATGGGGGGCGGCGCTTAGATTGCCTCCAATTCCGATCAGGAACCATCAGGAGACGACCATGGATGATCAAACCAAATGCCCGTTCACGGGCTCGCGCGGACACGGAAATCGCGACTGGTGGCCGGATGCGCTGGACGTTTCGGTTC
Source organism: uncultured Alphaproteobacteria bacterium (assembly GCA_963770135.1). Taxonomy (GTDB): domain Bacteria; phylum Pseudomonadota; class Alphaproteobacteria; order Rhizobiales; family Xanthobacteraceae; genus Bradyrhizobium. Next base: position 8,272 of record CAVYOM010000016.1, read on the forward strand.
TGCACCGCAATTCCACTTTATCCGACCCGATGGGCGAGGCGTTCGACTACGCCAAGGAATTCAAGACGCTCGACCTCAACGCCGTGGTCAAGGACCTGACGGCGTTGATGACGGAGTCGCAGGAATGGTGGCCGGCCGATTTCGGTCACTATGGCGGTCTGATGATCCGCATGGCGTGGCACAGCGCGGGCACCTACCGCATCACGGACGGCCGCGGCGGCGCCGGCGCGGGTCAGCAGCGCTTTGCGCCGCTGAACAGCTGGCCTGACAACGCCAACCTCGACAAGGCGCGCCGGCTGCTGTGGCCGATCAAGCAGAAATACGGCCGGAAAATCTCGTGGGCCGACCTGATGGTTCTCGCGGGCAACGTCGCGCTGGAATCGATGGGCTTCAAGACCTTTGGCTTCGCCGGCGGCCGCGTCGACGTCTGGGAGCCGGAAGAGTTGTTCTGGGGGCCTGAGGGCACCTGGCTCGGCGATGAGCGCTACAGCGGCGAACGCCAGCTCGCCGAGCCGCTCGGCGCCGTGCAGATGGGCCTCATCTACGTCAATCCGGAAGGGCCGAACGGCAATCCTGATCCGCTCGCGGCGGCCAAGGACATCCGCGAAACATTCTTCCGCATGGCGATGAACGACGAAGAGACCGTCGCCCTGATTGCCGGCGGCCACTCCTTCGGCAAGACCCACGGCGCCGGCGATCCGTCGCTGGTGGGAGCGGACCCGGAAAGCGGCGCGCTGGAGGACCAGGGCCTCGGCTGGAAGAGCAAGCATGGCACCGGCATCGGCGCCGACACCATCACCGGCGGCCCGGAAGTCACCTGGACGCAGACGCCGACCAAGTGGAGCAATCTCTTCTTCGAGAATCTGTTCAAATTCGAATGGGAGCTGACGAAGAGCCCGGCCGGCGCGAAGCAATGGAAGGCGAAGGGCGCGGAAGCATCGATCCCGGACGCCTACGACAAGTCGAAGAAGCATGTGCCGACCATGCTGACCACCGACCTGTCGCTGCGCTTCGATCCGGCCTACGAGAAGATCTCGCGGCGCTTCCTGGAGCATCCGGACCAGTTCGCCGACGCGTTCGCACGCGCCTGGTTCAAGCTCACGCACCGCGACATGGGCCCGATCGCGCGCTACCTCGGCCCGCTGGTGCCGAAGGAAACGCTGATCTGGCAGGACCCGATCCCGGCGGTGGATCATGAGCTGATCGGCGAGCAGGACATCGCCGCGCTGAAGGCGAAGATTCTCGGCTCAGGCCTGTCGGTGTCCCAGCTTGTCTCGACCGCATGGGCGTCGGCGTCGACGTTCCGCGGCTCCGACAAGCGCGGCGGCGCGAATGGCGCGCGTATTCGCCTTAGCCCGCAGAAGGACTGGGAGGTCAACCAGCCGGCCGAGCTCAAGACGGTCCTGCAGAAGCTCGAAGCGATCCAGAAGGAGTTCGGCAAGAAGGTTTCGCTTGCCGACCTGATCGTTCTCGGCGGCTGCGCGGCAGTCGAAAAAGCCGCCAAGGACGCCGGCCTGGACGTGAAGGTGCCCTTCACGCCGGGACGCGGCGATGCGTCGCAGGATCAGACCGACGTCGAGTCCTTTGCCCCGCTCGAGCCGCGGGCCGACGGCTTCCGCAACTATATCAACAGCAAGAAGCATCAGTTCATGGCGCCTGAAGAGGCGCTGGTGGACCGGGCGCAATTGCTGCGGCTGACGGGGCCCGAGATGACGGCTCTCGTCGGCGGCCTGCGCGTCCTCGGCGCCAATGCCGGCAACTTCAAGCACGGTGTGTTGACCACGCGGCCAGAGACGCTGACGAACGACTTCTTCGTCAACCTGCTCGACATGAGCACGCAATGGCAGCCCGCCGGCTCCGACGGCACGTATGAGGGCCGCGACCGCAAGACGAATGCGGTCAAGTGGACCGGCACCCGCGTCGACCTGATCTTCGGTTCGCACGCGCAGCTCCGCGCCTTCGCGGAGGTCTATGGATCCGCCGATTCGAAGGAGAAGTTCGCCAGGGATTTCGTGGCGGCGTGGACCAAGGTGATGAACCTCGATCGCTTCGACGTCGCCTGATCCTGTCAGGGCGATCATCAATCGCGATGAAAGTAAAAAAGGGCGGCCGCGAGGCCGCCCTTTTCGTTTACTCGTCGTGTACTTGGGTCACGCTCACGCGCCGAGCGTGCCGGCCTTCGCCGCGGCATAGCGCTCGCCGATCTTGGCCCAGTTCACCGTGTTCCACCACGCCTTGAGATAATCGGCGCGGCGGTTCTGGTAGTTCAGGTAATAAGCGTGCTCCCAGACGTCGTTGCCCATCAAGGCGCGCTTGCCGTCCATCATCGGGTTGTCCTGGTTCGGGCGGGTCTCGATCGCGAGCTTGCCGTCCTTGCTGACGGTGACGAACACCCAGCCCGAGCCGAACTGGCGTCCGCCGGCGGCGTTGAACTCGTTCTGGAATTTTTCCATGCCGCCGAGGTCGCGGTCGATGGCCGCCAGCACCTCGCCCTCCGGCTTGCCGCCGTTCGGGCCCATGATCTCCCAGAACATGGTGTGGTTGGCGTGGCCGCCGAGATTGTTGCGGACGGTGAATTTGATGCTGTCGTCCAGCGCGTTCAGATTGCCGAGCACGTCCTCGATCTTCGCCGTTCCCAACTGCGGATTGGTCTTGGCGACATTGTTGAGGTTGGCGACATAGGCGGCGTGATGCCGGTCGTGATGGATTTCCATCGTCTTGGCGTCGATGTGCGGTTCGAACGCATTGGTCGGATAGGTGAGCGGCGGCAGCGTGAAGGGGCCGGTTGGGGCTGCGGCCGGGGCAGGCGCGGCCGCCTGCGCAAAGACAAGACGCGGGGCTGCAGCAACGGCTGCGATACCGGTTGCCGCAAACATCAGATGGCGCCGGGACATGGATGACATCGATTTCTCCTTACCTGTGAGTGAAATAAGTTTCGTGACGGAGCGGTTTGCACACTGCGCGCGGCAGCGCGACAAGCTACGGACGAGGGTCGTAGGTCGGGTTCGCTGCGGCTGCGGCGGAATCGCACAGGGATGATCGGTTCGGGCCATTCTACCCCGGCCAGATAACAAAAAAGGGCGGCCTTTCAGCCGCCCTTTGTTCACATTGTTGCGATGCCTTACTCGCCGGCCGCTTCGCGCGGCGCTGGGCCATCCGCCTTCTGCTTGGCCTCGAGGTCCTCGCCGGTCTCCTGATCGACCACCTTCATCGACAGCCGCGTCTTGCCGCGGTCGTCGAAGCCGAGCAGCTTGACCTTGACCTTGTCGCCTTCCTTGACGACGTCGGAGGTCTTCTGCACGCGCGCCGAAGCGAGCTGGCTGATGTGGACGAGGCCGTCCTTGGCGCCGAAGAAGTTCACGAACGCGCCGAACTCCATCACCTTGACCACGGTGCCCTCGTAGATCTGGCCGATCTCCGGATCGGAGGCGATCGACTTGATCCACTTGATCGCGGCCTTCATGGCCTCGCCGTCGTTGGAGGCGACCTTCACGGTGCCGTCGTCCTCGATGTTGACCTTGGCGCCGGTCTTCTCGACGATCTCGCGGATCACCTTGCCGCCGGTGCCGATCACTTCACGGATCTTGTCGGTGGCGATCTTGAAGGTCTCGATGCGCGGCGCGTATTCGCCGAGCTCGGCGCGGGCGTTGGTCAATGCCTTGGACATTTCGCCGAGGATGTGGATACGCCCGTCCTTGGCCTGGCCGAGCGCGACCTTCATGATCTCCTCGGTGATGCCCTCGATCTTGATGTCCATCTGCAGCGAGGTGATGCCCTGGCTCGGTGCCGGCCACCTTGAAGTCCATGTCGCCGAGATGATCCTCGTCGCCGAGGATGTCGGACAGAACCGCAAAGCGCGAACCTTCCAGGATCAGGCCCATCGCGATGCCCGCGGTCGGCCGCTTCAACGGAACGCCCGCATCCATCAGCGCCAGCGAGGCGCCGCACACCGAGGCCATCGACGACGAGCCGTTGGATTCGGTGATCTCGGAGACCACGCGCACCGTGTAGGGGAATTCGTGGTGCGGCGGCAGGACCGGGTGGATCGCGCGCCAGGCGAGCTTGCCGTGGCCGATCTCGCGGCGCTTGGTGCCGCCGAGGCGTCCGGTTTCACCGACCGAGTAGGGAGGGAAGTTGTAGTGCAGCAGGAACGTCTCTTTGTACGTTCCCGACAGCGCGTCGATGTACTGCTCGTCCTCGCCGGTGCCGAGCGTGGTCACGACCATCGCCTGGGTTTCACCGCGGGTGAACAGCGCCGAACCGTGGGCGCGCGGCAGCACGCCGACTTCGGCGATGATGTTGCGCACGGTCTTGGCGTCGCGGCCGTCGATGCGCTTGCCGGTGTCGAGGATGTTCCAGCGAACGATCTTGGATTCGAGTTCCTTGAACACGGCGGCGATGCGCAGCTTGTCGTATTTCGGCTCCTGCCCTTCCGGGAAGTAGTGCGCCATCACCTTTTCCTTGGCCTTGCCGACCGCGGCGTAGCGATCCTGCTTGACCGGAATGGCGTAGGCGGCGCGCAGGTCCTGCTCGATCAGGCCGAGCATTTCCTTTTCGAGCGCGCTTTCGTCGACGACCTTGACTTCGCGCGGCTCCTTGGCGGCCTTCTCGGCCAGTTCGATGATCGCCTTGATCACCGGCTGGAAGTGGCGGTGGCCGAACATCACGGCGCCGAGCATGATGTCTTCGTTGAGCTCTTTGGCTTCCGATTCCACCATCAGCACCGCGTCGGCGGTGCCGGCGACGACCAGGTCGAGCTGGGTCTCGAGCATTTCGTCGAGCGTCGGGTTGAGCACGTATTCGTCGTTGGCGAAGCCGACGCGGGCGGCGCCAATCGGGCCCTTGAAGGGGGCGCCGGAAATCGTCAGCGCTGCGGAGGCGGCGACCAGCGCCACGATATCGGGATCGTTCTCCATGTCATGCGACAGCACGGTGACGATGACCTGGGTTTCGTTGCGCCAGCCGTCGACGAACAGCGGACGGATCGGGCGGTCGATCAGGCGGGAGACCAGCGTCTCCTTTTCGGTCGGACGGCCCTCGCGCTTGAAGTAGCCGCCGGGAATGCGGCCCGCGGCGTAGGTCTTTTCCTGATAGTCGACGGTCAGCGGCAGGAAATCGACGCCTTCGCGCGGCGACTTCGCGGCGACGACGGTGGCGAGCACGACGGTCTCGCCATAGGTGGCGAGCACGGCGCCGTCGGCCTGACGGGCGATCTTGCCGGTTTCCAGCTTGAGGGGACGTCCACCCCAGTCGATCTCGACGGAATGCTTATTGAACATAGTGGTTTCTTTCATGGGTTCACGAGAGCGCGGGGCCCAAAAACACAAAGACCATGCGCAAGATTGCGGGACGCTGATCGCAATACGAGATCAGCGTCCGGCGATCCTGCCATGGTCTTCATATTCCGGATGGCGTCCATCCTCTCGGCAGTCACGGGCATCTTGCCCTGTCCAGCGGCCGGATTGCTGCTGGACGTTGTCGAGCATGATCCTTTCGGATGATGCTCTTGCGCATGATCGTCTCCGAAAATTCGGAGTCCGATTGTTCGGAAGATCATGCGAAAACGCGCGCAAACAGCGCGCGTACTCTCTCAAATCAACGACGAATGTTATGCTTTTCAAGCAACGCCTTGTAACGCGCCTCGTCCTTCCTCTTGATGTAGTCGAGAAGCGAGCGGCGCGTCTGCACGAGCTTCAAAAGGCCGCGGCGCGAATGATTGTCCTTCACGTGGGTCTTGAAGTGGCCCGTGAGATTGTTGATGCGTTCCGACAGGATCGCAACCTGAACCTCGGGCGAGCCGGTGTCGCCGGCTTTGTTGGCATTCGTCTTGATGACTTCCGCTTTGCGTTCGGCGGTAATCGACATCGTCAAACTCTCTCATTGCTGCGACCGGGACTGGCAGTCAGTCCGGTCAGGTTGAACACGCGCTTGGGGATGAGTTCGCCATTGCCAATTTCGGCGAGGGCCAGAAGCCGGCCTGCCACCGTGACATAGACTGTGCCGCTACTATTGGGCGCATCCCGTCCGCGCAACAAAACGGCCTGGCCCCTGTGGAGCCTTGCCGCATCAGCCCGTGTGACGGCCAGTGCCGGGATGTCGTCCAGCGCGGTCTCAACGGGCAAAAGCGCGTCGGCGAGGCTTCCCTCGCCAGACGCGGCTCTATTGCATAAAGCCTCCAACTCTTCCAGCGGAATCATGTCCGCCTCGCGGAATGGGCCCACCAAGGTCCGCCGCAACGCGCAGATATGGCCGAAACAGCCCAGAATCCGGCCGATATCGCGGGCCAAAGCCCGGACATAGGTTCCCTTGCCGCACTCGGCCTCGAACACGGACTGACCATTATCTCCATGTTCTACAAGGGTTAATTCGTGAATCTCGACCGGCCGGGGCTTCAATTCGACGGTTTCGCCGTCCCGCGCCAGGTCATAGGCGCGTTCGCCCTGGACCTTGATCGCGGAATATTGCGGCGGGATCTGCTCGATCAGGCCGGTGAACTGCGGCAGCAGGGCCCGGACCGCGTCGGCCGACGGCCTGAGCTCGCTCGTTTGGGTTACCCGGCCCTCGGTATCGTCGGTGTCGCGCTCCTCGCCCCAGGCGACCGTGAAGCGGTAGCGCTTGCGGCCGTCCATCACGAAGGGAACCGTCTTGGTGGCCTCGCCGAGCGCGATCGGCAGGCCGCCGGACGCCAAAGGATCGAGCGTGCCGGCGTGGCCGGCGCGCTTGGCCTGGAACAGGCGCTTGAGCACAGCCACCGCATGCGTCGAGGTCATGCCGATCGGCTTGTCGAGAATCACCCAGCCGTGGACGTCGCGCTTGTCGCGACGCGGCTGGTTGTTCTGGCGCGGCTGCTTGGTGTGGCGCGGATCGTTGTTGCTGCGGCGCTGTTCGTCGCCGGCGCGACGTTCGTCGTCGCCGGCGCGACCTTTGTCGTCGCCGCGCGGTTCTGCAAAAATATTTTTTTCAGCGTCGTGGGATTCGGCAGTTCTGCTGCGCGATCACACCGTTGGCGGTGGGCATAATCATGACTTGTCGTCCGAATCGGGTGCGAGGTCTTTTTGCACCGCAGGTGTTCTCAGTAATTTCTCGATCCGTTCCGCTTCGTCGAATCGTTCGTCGACGCGAAAGCGAAGGTCAGGGGCAAATTTCAGGTTAACGCGGTGAGCGATCTCGCCGCGCAGGAATTTCTTATTGCGCGCGAGCGCCGCGAGCACGACATCGGTATCGCGGCCGCCGAGCGGCATCACGTAAATCGTCGCAAGCTTCAGGTCAGGCGACATCCTCACCTCGGGAACGGTGATGATGTGACCTTCGAGATCGGGGTCGTGCACGCTACCCTGCGACAGAATATCGGCGACCGCATGGCGCACGGTCTCGCCGACGCGCAATTGCCGTTGCGAGCCGCCGGGGGCGGAACCCTTGGTATGATGGCGAGGCATTGTCGGAAATCCCAATTGTCGTCATCAGCCGCCTTGTGCGCAATTGCGCAACGAGGCGGCTGATCCAGCATTCCGTGCTCAAAGCAAATTTCGGTGACTACTGAATGCCCCGCCGCAGTGCGCCATTGCGCACAAGGCGGGGCATGACGGTTTCGTTCAAAATAGCCCTTGTAAGATTTGGACTTACAGAGAGCGCTGGATGGTCTCCACGCGATAACACTCGATGACGTCGCCGGGACGCATGTCGCCGTAGTTCTCGAACGCCATGCCGCATTCCTGGCCGGACTGCACTTCCTTCACTTCGTCCTTGAAGCGCTTCAGCGTCGAAAGCTTGCCTTCGTGCACGACGACGTTGTCGCGGATCAGGCGCACATTGGCGCCGCGTTCCACGGTGCCGTCGGTGACGCGGCAGCCGGCGACCTTGCCGACCTTGGAAATGTTGAACACTTCCAGGATCTGCGCATTGCCCAGCATGGTTTCGCGCAGCGTCGGCGCGAGCAGGCCGGACATCGCCTTTTTGATGTCGTCGACGAGATCGTAGATGATGTTGTAGTAGCGGATCTCGATGCCGTTGCGCTTGGCGGCGGCCGCGGCTTCCTTGTTGGCGCGCACCGAGAAGCCGATGATCGCGGCGTTGAAGCCTTCCGCCAGCGTGACGTCGGATTCGGAGATGCCGCCGACGCCTGCATGCAGGATGCGGGCTGCAACTTCCTCGGTGCCGAGCTTCTCCAGCGATCCCAAAATCGCTTCGAGCGAGCCCTGCACGTCGGCTTTCACGATCAGCGGGAATTCCTTGCGGCCCGCGGTCTTGAGCTGCGACATCATCTGCTCGAGCGAACCGCGCATGCCGGAAATCGAGGCGGCGGCGTTCTCGCGCTTCTGGTGGGCGCGATAGCTCGTGACCTGGCGGGCGCGGGCTTCGTTCTCGACCACCGCAAGGCGGTCGCCGGCTTCCGGCGGGCCGTTGAAGCCGAGCACTTCGACCGGCACCGAAGGTCCGGCCTCGTCGAGGTTCTCGCCCTGGTCCGAAATCAGCGCGCGGACGCGGCCCATTTCGGCGCCGGCCACGATGATGTCGCCGACCTTGAGCGTGCCGCGCTGCACCAGCACGGTGGCGACCGGACCGCGGCCGCGATCGAGCTTGGCTTCGATCACGGTGCCTTCTGCCGGGCGTTCCGAGTTGGTCTTGAGGTCGAGCAGTTCGGCCTGCAGCGCGATCATCTCGAGCAGCTTGTCGAGATTGGTCTTGTTCTTGGCGGATACCTCGACGTCGACGACTTCACCGCCGAACAATTCGACCTGAACCTCGTGCTGCAGCAGTTCGGTGCGCACGCGCTCCGGCTTGGCGTCGGGCTTGTCGATCTTGTTGATCGCGACGATCATCGGCACCTTCGCCGCCTTGGCGTGGTTGATCGCCTCGATCGTCTGCGGCATGACGCCGTCATCGGCCGCCACCACCAGGATCACGATATCGGTGACCTTGGCGCCGCGCGCGCGCATCGCGGTGAACGCGGCGTGGCCGGGCGTATCGATGAAGGTGATCTTCTTGCCGCTTTCCGGCGAGGTCACCTGATAGGCGCCGATATGCTGGGTGATGCCGCCGGCTTCGCCCGACACCACGTTGGCGTGGCGAAGCGCGTCGAGCAGCGAGGTCTTGCCGTGGTCGACATGGCCCATCACGGTGACGACCGGCGAGCGCGGTTCGGTATCGGTGGAATCGTCGACGACGTCGAACAGGCCCTCTTCGACGTCGGACGCGGCGACGCGCTTGACGGAGTGGCCCAACTCCTCGGCGATCAGCTGCGCGGTGTCGGCGTCGATCACGTCGGTGATCTTGTGCATCGCGCCCTGCTTCATCAGCATGCGGATGACGTCGACCGCGCGCTCCGACATGCGGTTGGCGAGTTCCTGGATCGTGATCGCTTCCGGGATCGTCACCTCGCGGATCAGCTTTTCCTTCGGCTCGTTGGAGGCGTGGCCCTTCAGGCGCTGGGTGCGGCGGCGGAACGAGGCGATCGAACGTTCGCGCACGTCGTCGGCGTTGAGCGCGGTGACCAGCGTCAGGCGGCCGCGTTCCTTTTGCGGGGCCGGCTTGTGGGTGGTCTTGGGGGGCACCGCCGGGCGCATGGCGCCGCCGGGGCCGCGGCGAATCTGGCGCGGACCTTCGTCTTCATCGGAAGCGTCGGCCGCAACACCGGGGGCGCGCGCGGGCGGCACGACGGCCGGACGGGCTCCGGTCGCCGGGCGGGCCGCGGCGGGCCGCGTTGCAGCGGGCGTCGCCGTCCCCGTCGCGGGCTTGGCCTCGGCCTCGCCAAATCGCTTCTTGGCCTCGACTTCGGCCTTGCGCTTGGCTTCCTCTTCGATCCGGTGCCGTTCTTCCTCGGCCTTGCGGCGGGCTTCGGCGGCCTCGCGTTCGGCTTGTTCGATGCCTTCACGGCTGGCGCGGCGCTTGGCTTCTTCCTCGGCCAGCCGCCGTTCCTCGACTTCGCGCACCTTGGCGTCGGCCAGCGCGCTGGCGCGGGCGGAACGCTCGTCTTCCGTCAGCGTGCGCAGCACCACGCCCGAACCGCTGCGCGGCGCGGCCGGCGCCGCGGGGCGGGAAAGGGGGGCCTTTGCAACGGGCGCCGCCTTGGCGGCGACCGGCTCGGGCGCATGCGTTTCGGTCGCAGGCCCATCGCCGCCGACGCGGCGCTTGCCACGCTTTTCGACCACGACCTGCTTGGTCCGGCCATGGCTGAAGCTCTGGCGCACGGTGCCCGTCTCGACCCGCGGCTTCAGCGTCAAGGTCTTGGTCGGGACACTCAAAGTCTTGTCGCCAGGCGATTTGGTATCAACCATTCAGCAGTCCTAATCTCGTTACGTTGTGCGCATCCGCACATTCATTGAAGCAAGGCTTCGGAACCAATCTTCGTCAGTCAGAATTTCTGGCCGCATCCCCGGTCTTGTCGTCGTCGTCCATCCGGTATCGAACCAGGATCTGGCAGCGCGACAGGAACGTTTTGCTCGCCGGGCCCGCGAGCAGGGCAGCATGTATCACATTTGACCGCCCCAGTGCCAAATCCAATTGTGCCGAGGTTAAAGCGGTAACAATCGGTAAACCTCGCGATTCACCGATATTTCCGGTTCTTTGCCCGGCGATAGCGTCCAATTTGCGGATTCCGTCGGCCGCGCCGTCGGAAGCGTGAATCAGAGCTCCGGCCCTGCCCTGTTCGAGCAGGCCCTCGACCTTGGCAAAGCCGGAAATGACCTGGCCGGCCTTGGCCGCCATGGCCAGCGCCTCGGTGCAGCTTCGTTCCAGCAGGGCCTCGGTATCGGCGGGAAGGGTCGCCGCGGCGCGAACGGTGCGCTTGAACCCCCTGCTAAATTGGTTACGCCGCACCGCTTCCGCAACGGTCCGGCGCGAGGCCTCGACCCACAGGCCACGGCCGGGCAGCTTGCGCTTCAAGTCGGGGATGACGTCGCCGGACGGGGCGACCACGAACCGGATCAGTTCGTCGATCGGCCGCACCTCGCGACTGACCGCGCACATCCGCATGGTCGCGGACTTGTCGGTCCGCGGCCCATGGTCGAGATCGGGGTCAGCCAAAGCGAGCATGCCTGTTTAGTAGCTCCGGTCATCTGCGCACGGTCGGCGCGCAGAAAAGATCTTCGGTTTTGCGGAACACCCGCATTACGCCGTCTGGTCTTCGGTGGTCTCGGCTGGCTCGGATTGCTTGGCGAGTTCGGCCTCGGTGATCCAGCCGGCAATGACGCGGGCCTGCATGATCATGGCTTCCGCGTCTTCGCGCGAGATCTCGTTGGCGTCGAGGATGCCGGGGAACTTGGTCGGCTCGCCGCCTTCCTTGCGCTCGGTCCAGCCGACCAGATCGTCGGTCGCACAGCCCGCCAGGTCCTCGACGGACTTGATGTCGTTTTCGCCGAACTTGACCAGCATCTTCGAGGTCACGCCGGGCACCGTCTTCAAATCATCACCCACACCGAGTTCCTTGCGTTTGTTTTCCAGCTCCGTTTCGAGCTGCTCCAGATATTCTCTCGCCCGGCTTTGCAGCTCGTTGGCGGTTTCTTCGTCGAAGCCTTCGATGCCGGCCAGTTCCTTGGCGTCGACCAGCGCGAGTTCCTCGACCGAGGTAAAGCCTTCGGACGCCAGCAACTGTCCGACCACCTCGTCGACATTCAGCGCTTCCATGAACACCCGCGTGGAGTTCTCGAAGTCGGCCTGGCGGCGCTCGGATTCTTCCTGCTCGGTGAGGATATCGATATCCCAGCCGGTGAGCTGCGAGGCGAGGCGGACGTTCTGGCCGCGGCGGCCGATCGCCAGCGAAAGCTGGTTGTTGGTGTCGGGAACCACGACCTCGATCCGCTCGCGGTCTTCGTCGATCACGACCTTGGCGACTTCGGCGGGCGCCAGTGCGTTGACGACAAAGGTCGCGATGTCGGGCGACCACGGAATGATGTCGATCTTCTCGCCCTGCAGTTCGTTCACCACGGCCTGCACGCGCGAGCCGCGCATGCCGACGCAGGCGCCGACCGGATCCACCGAGGAATCCCGCGAAATCACGCCGATTTTCGCGCGCGAGCCGGGATCGCGGGCCACCGCCTTGATCTCGACGATGCCGTCATAGATTTCCGGCACTTCCTGCGCAAACAGCTTTGCCATGAACTGCGGATGGGTGCGGGAGAGGAAGATTTGCGGTCCGCGGGTTTCGCGGCGGACGTCGAAGATGTAGGCGCGGACGCGGTCGCCGTTGCGGAACACCTCGCGCGGCAGCATTTCGTCGCGGCGGATGATGGCTTCACCGCGGCCGAGATCGACGATCACGCTGCCATATTCGACGCGCTTGACGACGCCGTTGACGATATCGCCGATGCGGTCCTTGAATTCCTGGTACTGCCGGTCGCGCTCGGCCTCGCGCACCTTCTGCACGATCACCTGCTTGGCGGATTGCGCGGCGATGCGGCCATATTCCAGCGGCGGCAGGGTGTCGGCGATGGTGTCGCCGACCTGGGCGCCCGGGTTGGCGCGCTGCGCGTCCGCCAGCGAAATCTGGTTCGAGGAGTTCTCGACCAGCTCGACGACCAGCATGTGGCGCGACAACCGCAGTTCGCCCTTCTTGGCGTCGATCTCGGCGTGAACGTCGGTCTCGCTGCCGTAACGGGCGCGGGCCGCCTTGGCGATGGCGTCTTCCATCGCAGCGATCACGATCCCGCGGTCGATCGACTTTTCGCGGGCGACCGCGTCTGCGATCTGCAGCAGTTCGAGTTTGTTGGCACTGACGGCCATGGCCTAGTCTCCTTCGGTAGGATCGAGGTCGCCTCTGCGCAGTCTTTCTGCGGCGAGACGGTGCTTCTTGGTATTGGTCGGCTCGGGCTTTTTGGGCTCGGGCTTCTTGCCGGGCTTCGGCTTCGGTTTGTTGCTTTTGGCCGGATCGCTCTTCTTTGCGTGCGGCGGAGGCGGCGGCGCCAGCCCGAGATTCTGCTTCAGCTCGCGCTCGGCCTGCTTGCCGCGCCGCATCGATTCCGCAATCAATTCGTCGGTCAGAACCAGCCGTGCGTCGGAGATGTCTTCCATCACCAGCAGCACGTCGACATCTTCGCCCGCGCGTATGTCATCCCGATGTAGCCGCACGGCATCGCCTTCGACACCGGCCAGCAGGCCGCGGAAACGCTTGCGGCCCTGATGGGCGACCGCCATTTCGATCTTGACGAGATGACCGGCGTAGCGCTCGAAATCGGAACGGCGCACCAGCGGACGATCGATGCCCGGCGACGATATCTCAAGGCGGTAGGCGCGGTCGATCGGATCGGCAACATCGAGCACCGGCGACAGCGCCCGCGAGATCGCCTCGCAATCCTCGATCTGCATCGTACCATCAGGCCGTTCGGCCATGACCTGGACGGTGCATCCGGCCTCAGCCGAAATCTTGATCCGGACCAGACGGTAACCCATTCCCTGCAGAACCGGTCCGGCCACCGCCGATACCCGCGCGGCCGCGCCCGGCTCGACGACGAGACGGGGCTCGGCCAAGAGGTCGGTATCCACGGAACCAGCAGTTGGATCGGTCATGTCCAGGGTCAAAAGCGTCTTACTTGCATGGGTTTAGGCCGGGCCTTAACCGGCGGTCGGGCCGGTTCCCCGAAGCGAGCCTTGAAGACCCTTCTGGGCCAGGCTCGTTCAGGTAATAAAAAAGAGCGGGTCCCGGGGGGCCCACTCTCAATACGCGATCGTATGAGAACCATAAGTTGGCGCGGATATAGCGGTTTTTGTGCAATCCGACAAGGCCCGCGATCCCGTTAAGGCCGATTTTGCCAAGGTTTGAGCGCAGGGATGGAATCTAACCCTTCATTCACGAACGCTGCCTAGATTTCCCGAAAACCCGCCAATGCGGCCGGTTTGAGTGGGTTTATGATAATTTCACCATCGCTGATCCCGGAACTCGACGACATTGTCAGTCGTGGCGACCCCAAGCGCCGCGCCGATGCCGCGCGTCGCATCAGCGAGCTTTTCCTGCAGGGTGCGGCAAGCTTCCGTCCCGATCATGTCGATCTGTTCGACGGCGTCCTGACCAGTCTCGTCCCGCATGCGGAGTTGGCCGAGCGCGCCGAACTGGCCGAGCGCCTGTCGGTGCTGGCGAACGCACCGCGCGGTCTGGTCGGCCAACTCGCCCATGACGATGAAATTGCCATCGCAGGCCCGCTGCTGCGACGCTCGCCGGTCATCGACGAAAAGATGCTGATCGAAATTGCGTCGATGAAGGGCCAGGGTCATCTGCTCGCGATGGCGGAACGGCCGACGCTTTCGAGCGATCTCACCGACGTCATGGTCACCCGCGGCGACCGCGCCGTCGTCAGGCGTGCCGCCGGCAATGCGGGCGCAGCCTTCTCGGAAGACAGCTATTCGACGCTGATCAAGCGCGCCGCGCAGGATGGCGTGCTGACCGTCAGGCTCGGCCAGCGCGACGATCTATCCCCTGCGCACTTGAAGGACCTGCTCTCCGGCTCCATCGACGTCGTCCGTCGCCGCCTGTTCCAGGTCGTCAAACCCGAACGGCAGGCCGACATCAAGCAGGCGATGACTGCCATCACCGGTCCGACCGAACGCGAGGAACGGCGCGACTTCCTGCCGGCGCAGCGCACGGTGATGAAGCTGCACCGCGAAGGCATGCTCGGCGAAGGCGCTTTGCTCAACTTTGCCAGGGCCTTCAAATACGAGGAGGCGGTCGCCGCATTGTCGGCGATGACCGGCGTCAAGATCGAAACCCTCGATCGTCTGATCAGCAGTGGCGATCGCTTCGATCCGATCCTGATCGCCGGCAAAGCCCTCGATGTCGAATGGGCGACGGTGCGCGCGCTGATCCTGCTTCGGCTCGGCCCGAACCGGACGGCACCGCCCGCCGACATCGAAAGCGCCCGGGTGAACTACATGCGCCTGATGCCCTCGACCGCCCAGCGCGTCGTCGCGTTCTGGAAAACGCGATAATCCGGTCTCAAGCCTTTCCTCGTCATTGCGAGCGAAGCGAAGCAATCCATACCTCCGCTTGCCGAGAGATGGATTGCTTCGCTTAGCTCGCAATGACGGCGAGAGCCGAAACATCTCCCCAACATCGCAGCAGCGCGCTATCCTGTGCTCGAAGACACGAAACAGTGTCGATAATCAGGGGAGATGACATGCTGACGGACGCCGAGATTCAGGTCCATGCCGACAAGATCCGCGACGACGGATTCACCGTCATCGAAGGCGCCGCGGTTCCCGAACTCGTCGACGGCTTGATAACCGCTCTGCAGCGTATCGAGCGCGAGCATCGTCTCGGTCCCGCCAGGACGTCGTTCGAAGGCTTCAAGACCGTACGCATCAATAATCTCCTCACCTATGACGATTTGTTCTGGGAAGTGCCGCTGCACGACAACGTGCTGCCGGTGGTGGAGCGGATGCTGGACAAGGAGTGCCTGCTGTCGTCGTTCTGTTCGCTGGTGCTGGGACCGGCACAGGAGGCGCAGCCGATCCATGAAGATACGCAATTGATTCCGCTGCCGCGTCCGCACATTCCGGTCACCATCAATGCGATCTGGGCGCTGTCGGATTTCCGCGCGGACAATGGCGAGACGCGGATCATCCCGGGCAGCCACAAATATGATTCCTCGCCGGAATATGGCCGCGAATACGACGCGGTCACCGCGACGATGAAGGCCGGCAGCGTGATGCTGTTCGACAGCGCGCTGTGGCATGGCGGCGGCGCCAACAACTCCGATCAGCGGCGCTTTGCATTCTCCTGCGCCTATTGCTGGGGCTGGATGCGGCAGCAGGAGAATTTGCAGCTCGGCATTCCCCAGGAGACGGCAAAGCGCTTTCCGCGGCGCCTGCAGGAGTTATGCGGCTACAGCGTCTACAAGGGACAATTCGGCCACATCGACAATCACGACCCGATCGAGCTGCTGGGCCGCGAGCGGGCAAAACGCATGGTGTGGGAAGCGACGGACGCGAGGAAGGCGAAGATGGAGGAAGCAGCGAAGCGGTGATGGTTGCCACAGCGTGGTCTCGTGGTTCGAGACGCGCGGCTTTGCCGCGCTCCTCACCATGAGGATCTAAGACCTCATCCCGAGGAGGCGCGCAAGCGCCGTCTCGAAGGATGAGGCCACCGGCCTCTACCCCATCCGCCGAAACCGCAGATACGCCGCCACGCGCCCCTCGCGCTCGGCTTTGCGGCCGTAGCGCGTCATGGTGTAGCCGTCCCACGCTCGTCGCCAGTCGGCGGCGCGCTCCGCCGTCCAGAGAAAATCGGAGCTGCGCATCAGATGCGCCAGCGTCCAGGCGCAGTAATCGTCGATGTCGCTGACGAACCGAAATTCGCAGCCCGCCTTGAGAATGCGCGCCATCGCCGCAACCGTGGCGTCCTGAACGAAGCGCCGCTTCCAGTGCCGCCGCTTCGGCCAGGGATCGGGATGGATCAGGTCGATCCGTGAAAGCGAACGCGCCGGCGCCCAGCCCAGCAGCTCCGCGGCGTCGCCGGCATAGAGCTTGATATTGCCGAGATTGTGCGCCTCGATCTGCGTCAGGATTTTCGCCATGCCGTTGACATAGGGCTCGCAGCCGATGAACCCGATGTTCGGAAACGCCTGCGCCTCCGCGATCAGATGCTCGCCGCCGCCGAATCCGATTTCGAGCCTGACATCGGTGATGTCGCTATCGAACAGGTCGGCAAGCCGTGCGGGTGCGGGTGTTCCGATGTCGAGCGCCAGATGCGGCAGCAGATTGTCGATCAGGTCGGCCTGATGAATGCGGAGCTTGTGGCCCTTGCGGCGGCCGAAGAACGAGCCGCGCGCATGTGCGGACGCGCCATCATCCGGCGGCGTGTCGCGGTCGCCGGTATCGCGTGGGGCAGTCATCATCGCAGCGTCTGGTACAGCCGGTACAGCAGCCGCGCCCTCGGCTCGATCGAGGAGATGTACATCTGCTCGTAATGGGTATGCGCGCCCTGGCCGTCGACGCCGAGCCCGTCCAGCGTCGCGGTATGCGGCGCGGTGAAATTGCCGTCGGAGCCGCCGCCGGTCGACGTATCGACCAGATCAAAACCGATCTCCGCCGCTATCGTCTTGGCATGCTCGTAGAGCGCGGCGCCGGCATTGCCCTTTTCGTAAGGCGGACGGTTCAACTCGCCGACCACCTTGACGGTGACGCCTTCGGTGCGTGATTTCAGGTTGAGGATTTTCGCCGTGAGCTCTTCGGAGTCGGACATGGTCGGCACACGCAGGTCGACCTCGGCATAGGCCTCTTCCGCAATCACGTTCGGTTTCGTGCCGCCGCGGACGACGCCGACATTGACGGTGATACCGCGCGCCGGATCGTTCATGGCCTCCAGCGTTTGGATGACATGGCCGAGTTCACGGATGGCGCTACGGCCGTCTTCGGGCCGGGTGCCGGCATGCGAGGGCACGCCCTTGATGAAAACCTCAAAACGCCCGACGCCCTTGCGCCCGGTCACGATCTTGCCGCCGTCGCGCGCCGGTTCCGTGACCAGTACATATTTCGCCTTCCGCCCCTCGCTCTCGATCAGCGCACGCGAGGTCGGGCTTCCGATTTCTTCGTCGGAGACGTAGAGCTGGGTGATGCCGAGCGGAGGCTGCGCGCCATGGGCGCAAACCTGGCGAAACGCATGATAGGCGAGATAGGCGCCGCCCTTCATGTCGTAGATACCGGGGCCGAAAGCGCTGTCGCCCGTGATCTGGAACGGTAGCCGCTCGATGAATCCACGCGGATGCACCGTATCGAGATGGCTCAGCACCAGGATTCCCGGTGCGTCCTGGCCCCATGACGAGCGCGCCACCAGATGGTCGCCGCAGCCGGAATGGCCTGCGATCCGCTCCACGGTGGCGGGCAGGCCGCGATAGCCTTCAGCGACGAGGTCAACCAGTTGGTTGACCTGCTCGGGGGCTTCGGTCGGGGTCTCGATCTCGACCCAGCGGCGGATGCCTTCGAGGATCGGCGGGGCGTCAAAGGGATTGGTTGTCGTCATGCGTATCCGATACAGCGTCGTTTCGCGGTGCGCAATTTCGCGCCGGGAAACGATGGCATATTCCGGAATACGAAATTATCAAACCGGTACGGTCAGGAATCAGCGCTGGTCGGGGCCGTCGCGCGACGCGATCTGCTCGACCAGCTCGACGATCGAGCGCCGCATCTTGGAATCGGCGATGCGCGTGAACGCGCGCGTCAGCGCAAGCCCCTCCGATGTGGCGAGGAAATCCGACACATAGGCCGGGGAGGCCCCTTCGGCGAAGGGGCTGCCATTCACCGCGCCGCTCGGCCCGCCATCGAACAGAAAGGACACCGGAACCTGCAATATTTCGGAAATCTGCTGCAGGCGGCTGGCGCCGACCCGGTTGGTGCCTTTTTCGTATTTCTGAACCTGCTGGAAGGTGAGGCCGAGCGCTTCACCGAGTTTTTCCTGGCTCATCCCCAGCATGATACGGCGCATCCGGACGCGGCTGCCGACATATTTGTCAACCGGATTGGGCGCTTTGGTAGACATCTGCATCGCTCCTGGTTGCGCGCCGGGAAAGAGGCATCGAAGAAACCTCGGGCGCCGGTACCGTCAAATCCGATCGGGGGCCGGGTGGATTTGCGGACGATCTGCGCAAACAACTAACTGGTTGTTTGTTTTTGGTTGCAACCGCAGAAAGCGAATCGCGAGCTGTCTGTCAACTGGTGGAACTGCGCATGTCGCGTTTTTTGACGGACCGTGTCTGCCACGATGTGCAAATCTCAGGCAGCACGCTTCATGAGGCGGCGTCTGATGATGAACAAAAACGCGCCTGCCACGAGAACGGCGATTGGAATATCTCTAAGTCGAGCATAAAGCGTTGGCGGCAGGGCCGCCGGCAGGCTGGCATCCAGAACACCTTCGATGCCAAGTTCGAGGCGTGCGACGATCCGCCCTGAAGGATCGATGACCGCCGAGATGCCGGTGTTGGCGGCGCGAACCACCGGCAGGCCTTCCTCGACGGCACGCAGCCGCGCCTGCTGCAGATGCTGGTAGGGGCCCGTCGAATTTCCAAACCAGCCGTCATTGGTCAGGTTGATGATCCAGCCCGGGCGATCGCCGGATGCTGCGAGATTGCCGGGAAAAATCGCTTCGTAGCAGATCAGGGGCAGTGCGGACGGGGCATTCGGTACCTCCATCGTGCGGCGGACCGCGCCCGGGATGAAGCCGCCATGAACCTTGGTCAACTGCACGAAGCCGAGCTTTTCCATCCACTCCTGAAACGGCAAATATTCGCCGAACGGCACCAGATGCAGCTTGTCGTAGACCGACAGCACGCCACCGTCATGGTCGATCAGATATATCGAATTATAGGCGCGGCTGATGCGGGCGCCGGGGGGGCCGTCCGGGGCGCGCACCGAGCCGGTCATCAGCACCGTGCCCTTGGGCAGGAGCTCGGCGATCTGCGCCATCGCGTCCGCCTCGCGGGCCAAAAAGAACGGGAATGCCGATTCCGGCCAGATCAGGATCTGCGCGTCGCGCACGCCGGTCGATCGCGGTCCCGAGGCGCGGTCGGAAAGCGTCAGGTACTTCTGCATCACTTCCGCCTTGGCGGCGTAGTTGAATTTGACATCCTGCTGCAGGTTTGGCTGCATGATGCGCAGCCTGACCTTGGTCAAGGCGGTCGGCTGCAGCGACAGCCGCACGGTGCCGTAGACACCCATCGCGACCAGCAGCGCCAGCGCCGCCACCGGCGCGATCCAGGGCTTTCGGCCGCGCGAGGAACCGTCAATCAGCACGGCCGGGCTGGCAAAGATCGCCACGCTGAGGAAGGTCATGCCCCATAGCCCGATCAGCGACGCCGTCTGCGCCAGCGCCAGCGGCTCCGACAGCGCGTAGCCGAAGGCATTCCACGGGAACCCTGACAGCACATGGCCGCGCAGCCATTCGCTGACCGTGAGCCCGATCGCGAGCGCCAGCACCCGCGAGGCATCCCGCGTCCAGATCAGGCGCGCCAGCGCGAAGCCGAGCGCCGGGAACAAGGCAAGGTAGGTCGGGAGGCCGAGCACCGCGAACGGCATCAACCAGGCAAAGGTCGGCGCATCGACCAGGAAGGCGTTGCCGGTCCAGTACAGCCCGGGCACGAAATAGCCGAGCCCGAACCAGAAGCCCGCCATCGCCGCCGCCGGCACGCCGCGCCGTTTTCCGGCGGCCGCGCCATCGATCAGCCAGACGGCGACCGGAAAGGTCACAAACAGCACCGGCCAGGCGTTGAACGGTGCCATCGCCAGCGCCGACAAGGCGCCCGCGACCAGCGCGATGAGCGCACGCTTCCAGCCCCAGGCCAGGATGATCGAGAGGCCGGCCATGCGGAATTTACTGGTTGGAATCACTGCGAGCCGGCTCCATCGCCGGGGGGCGGCGGCGTATTGTCATTGGTCGGCGGCACGTTGGTATCAGGCGCGGCCTCGCGGCGGCTTCGCTCGCGCGTCGTACGCGCCGCCGGGCGCTCTTTCCGAATCCCGATCCGCAGCCGCTTGACCCGCCGCGGATCGGCATCGAGCACCTCGATCTCGAAATTGCCCGGGCCAGCAATGACTTCGCCGCGCACCGGCAGGCGGCCGACCTGCGCCACCAGATAGCCGCCGAGCGTCTGGACTTCCTCGCCAGCCTCGCCGGTGTCGAATTCCTCGCCGATCATCGTGCGCGCATCCTCGAGGCTGGCGCGGGCGTCGGCGATGAATGCGTTGTCGCCCTGCCGGACGATCGACGGCGGCTCGTCGCTGTCGTGCTCGTCGTCGATCTCGCCGACGATCTGCTCGACGATGTCCTCGATCGACACCAGCCCGTCGGTGCCGCCATATTCGTCGACCACCAGCGCCAGATGGATGCGCGAGGCCTGCATCTGCGCGAGGAGGTCGATCGCGCGCATCGACGGCGGCACATACAGGAGCTTGCGGATGATGTTGGCCTCGGCCAGCGGCAAGGC
Source organism: uncultured Alphaproteobacteria bacterium (assembly GCA_963770135.1). Lineage (GTDB taxonomy): Bacteria > Pseudomonadota > Alphaproteobacteria > Rhizobiales > Xanthobacteraceae > Bradyrhizobium. Next base: position 29,172 of record CAVYOM010000016.1, read on the forward strand.
GAGGTCGACCGCCCGCAGGTCGAGGCCGGCCGGAAACGGCTTCTTGCGCTTCGGCTTGGTGGTGTCGCCGACCCGCGCCTTCGCGGTCATGAATGCCAGCAGGTCGCGGATGTGAACGATGCCTTCGGGGTCGTCGAGGGTTTCGTCGTAGACCACGAGCCGCGAATGCGCCGCGCTTTCGAACAGGCTCATGAGCTCGCCGAGCGGAATATCCCGTTTCACTGCGACGATGTCGGCGCGGTGCACCATCACGTCGACGATCCGCCGCTCGTTGAGGCCGAGGATGTTGCGCAACATGGTGCGCTCGATGGCGGAGAAGCCGACATCGTCAGGGGTGGAGGCGTCGAGCACGACCTGCAGATCGGCGCGGACCGAGCCCGCCCTCCAGCCGAATAGCGTGCGGATCGCGCGCATCAGCCAACCGTCGGCGGTCGGACGCAGCACCTCGCCTTCCTTCACCACCGCCGGCAGGTTGGGCGTGTCGCGGGGATTGTCGTGTATTGGGTCGGAGTCCGGCATTTCAGGCCACCCGCTCCCGGTCCGCATACGGATCGGGAATGCCGAGTTGCGCGAGAATCTCCCGTTCGAGATCTTCCATGGCTTCGGCGTCGTCGTCCTTCTCGTGATCGTATCCGATCAAATGCAGGAACCCGTGGACCGCCAGATGGCTGAGGTGATGATCGAACGGCTTTTCCTCGTCATCGGCCTCTTTCCGCGTGGTCTGGTAGGCGATGGCGATATCGCCCAGCATCCGCGGCGCGTCGGCGGGCGCGCCCGCAGTCGGCTGCAGCGCCGGAAACGACAGCACGTTGGTCGGCTTGTCGACGCCGCGCCAGTTATTGTTGAGCGTACGGATGCCGGTATCGTCGGTCAGCATGACGGCGAGCTCGGCCTCACCGACATCGGCATCGGCGACTTCGGCCGCGGCATTTATGGCGCGATGGATCACCGCCTCGGCCTCCGGCTCCGTCTGCCAGCACTCGGCGACGACGAGAACCTCGGTAAGGGGAAGGGCGGACGACACGGGCGCTCCAGCGCTTTGCATTTCAGAGTTCGGGTTACGGCCGGGAACTGCCTGCGGCAGGTCCACGGCCGAAGATTTCTGGGTCAAGATTTTCCGGTTGCCGGCTTCTGCGGCAATCCCTCATAGGCGGCGACGATCCGCGCCACCAGTTCATGGCGGATGACGTCTTCCGCGGTAAATTTCACCTGCGAAATGCCCTCGACGCCGTCGAGCAGCTTGACCGCTTCGGCAAGCCCGGAGGCTTGTCCGTTCGGCAGGTCGACCTGCGACGGATCGCCGGTGATGATCATGCGGCTGTTCTCGCCGAGACGGGTCAGGAACATCTTCATCTGCATCGAAGTGGTGTTCTGCGCTTCGTCCAGGATGATGACGGCGTTGGTCAGCGTCCGGCCGCGCATGAACGCCAGTGGCGCGATCTCGATCTCGCCGGCCTGCAGCGCACGCTCGACGATGCGCGAATCCATCAAATCGTACAGCGCGTCGTAGATCGGCCTCAGGTAAGGATCGACCTTTTCCCGCAAGTCGCCGGGCAGGAAGCCGAGCCGCTCACCGGCCTCGACCGCGGGCCGCGACAGGATGATGCGATCGACTTCCTTTCGTTCGAACAATTGCGCGGCATGCGCCACCGCAAGCCAGGTCTTGCCGGTGCCGGCGGGGCCTACGCCGAATACCATCTCGTGGCGCTTCAGCGCACGGATATAGGAATCCTGCGCGGCCGTGCGGGCGCGCACCGGACGCTTGCGCAGGTTGATGGTCTCGAACGAGGCCTTGGCGGTCTTGGGATCGAATTCGAACAGCGAACCCTGCGCGAGCACGACGCGGATCGCGCCTTCGACCTCGCCCTGCGAGAGGTCATGTCCCTGCACGGCCTGTGCATAGAGTGTCTCCAGCACGCGCCGCGCGGCGTCGCAGCCGTCGCGGGAGCCGGCGATGGTGATGTGGTTGCCGCGGGAATCGACGACGACGCCGAGCCGCCTTTCGACCAGCGCCAGGTTTTGGCCGTAGGGGCCGACGAGCGCGGAAGCGGCGCGATTGTCGTCGAAGTCGATGACGACCTGGGTCTCGGGCGGTATTTGCATGTCGCGGTCAAATTTGCGGCTGGGAGCGAGTGCAGGCGAATCCGATGCGCTTTTTGGCAAGGGTTCAGGCTCCCTGAGTTTCTTGAGAAGAACGGGTCATTGTTGAATGTGTTGAAGCGACGGACCGCGAGGCAGCACCGGCGAGTTCGCCGAGCAGGCTGTAACGCTCGAGGCTCTCGATTTTGACCGGCAGCACCTGTCCGATGATGTCAGGCGAGGCAAAGACATGCGCGGGCTGCAGATATGCGGTGCGGCCGACGATCTGGCCGGGATTGCGCGCCGCGCGTTCGAACAGCACATCGACGGTGTTGCCAATCATGGCCTTGTTGAAGGCCGATTGCTGGCTGTCGATCAATTCCTGAAGCCGCACCAATCGCTCGTCCATTTCAGCCGCTGACACCGTCTCCTGCATGTCCGCCGCCGGCGTGCCGGGCCGCGGCGAATATTTGAACGAATAAGCGCCAGCGTATCCGATTTGCGTGACAAGCGCGAGGGTCGCGGCAAATTCTCCCTCGGTTTCGCCGGGGAAGCCGACGATAAAATCCGATGAAAAAGCAATATCTTGGCGGACATCGCGAAAACGGTCGATGACGCGACGATAATCATCGGCGGTATGCTTGCGGTTCATGGCCGCCAGGATCCGGTCGGAGCCGGACTGCACCGGAAGATGCACGAACGGCATCAGCGCGGCGAGATCGCGATGCGCCGCCAGAAGCGAATCGTCGACATCGCGGGGATGGCTGGTGGAGTAGCGCAGCCGCACGATACCTTCGATTTCGGCAAGCCGATGCAGCAGCCTGCCGAGCGGCCAGGTCCGTCCGTCCGGGCCTTCGCCGTGATAGGCGTTGACGTTCTGCCCAATCAGCGTGATCTCGCGCACGCCGTTGTCAGCGAGCCGTTTCACATCGTCGATGATCTTCGCCACCGGGCGCGAGACTTCCGCGCCGCGCGTGTAGGGCACCACGCAGAAGGTGCAGAACTTGTCGCAGCCTTCCTGCACGGTGACGAACGCCGAAATGCCGCGCGCGCGGATCGCAGCCGGCTTGGGGGCGGGGAGGAAGCCGAATTTGTCCTCGACCGGGAATTCGGTCTCCAGCGCGCGGCCTTCGCTCTTCGCGCGCGCCAATAGCTGCGGCAGATGATGATAGCTCTGTGGCCCGACCACGACATCAACCGTCGGCGCGCGGCGGATGATCTCCTCGCCCTCGGCCTGCGCCACGCAGCCCGCCACCACGATGCGCATATCGCGCCCCTGGCGTGCCGCCTCATCCTTGGCAACCCGCAGCCGCCCGAGTTCGGAGTAGACCTTCTCGGAGGCCTTCTCGCGGATGTGGCAGGTGTTGAGGATCACCAGATCCGCATCCTCGGCGCTGGCTGTTTCCACAAAGCCCTCCGGGGCCAGCGTGTCCACCATGCGTTGCGCATCGTAGACGTTCATCTGGCAGCCATAGGACTTGATATGCAGCTTGCGCGGCGGCTTCATGGAACCTTGAGTGCTGGGCTTGAATCGCGCCAATCCGGCGTCAGGTTCAATTATAGGCTCAGGAGCCGAAAATCCAGCGCATTAGCCCGCATTTCGCGCCGAAAACCTTGTGTTTGCTGATGCAATCACCTGTTATCCGTCCCGATTGGGCGAGGAATAGCGGCTCATTCGCAAATCTGGGGAATTGCATCATGTCTCGTTTCGCAACAGTTCTATTGATCGCCGCGGCACTTGCAGGTGGTCCTTCGTTGATGCCCACGACCGCCACGGCTGCACCCGGGAAGGCGGCCCCCGTGTCCAAGGCTGACAAGGCCGCGCTCAGGACGGCCATTGCTACATGCAAGGCGCGGGCGAAGGGCGAGAAGGTGAAGTGGCTCGCGCGCCGGAAGTACGTCAACAGTTGCGTGACGGAGGCTCTTAAAGATCGTCCCCACATCGACGTGATGGATGTGCTGAAGAAGCATCCGGATATGAAGGATCTTCCGGCGGAGAACTACGACGCGAGTTAAATCTATTTGATTTGCTGGCGCGCGATTTCAGAATGCGCCGCTCCCCCTTGCGCGAGCCTCGCCTGAAGCTATCGCCTGCGGTTTTCGCGGCCAGTTGATTTCGCGGCAAGGTATCCCGGATGCGGTGTAGCGATAGTGTTGCCCGCGCAGCATCCGGGGGCGAGGACCGTTGCTAGCCGGTCTTTCGACCGAGGCGCGCAATCAGGTCGGGCAGTTGCCGCATATCGTCGAAGATCATCGTCGCTCCGGCGTCCTGCAGCTTCTCGCCATAACCTTTCCGGCAATGGCTGCCGCCGTGAAAACCGAGCACCGGCATCCTGGCGGCGATGGCGCCCGCGATGCCGGCGACGCTGTCCTCGATCACGAGGCAATTTTCGGGCGCGGTCTGCATCCGTTCGGCGGCGAACAAAAACAAATCCGGCGCCGGCTTGCCATGGCGCACCTGCACGGCGGAAAAAATATGCGGCGCGAACCGGTCGTACAGACCCGTGCGATTGAGGCTGGCGCTGATTTTCTCCGGCGGCCCGCTCGATGCGACGCAGATCGGCTGCGCAATCTGCGCCAGAGCCTCGGCAATATGAGGCGTGGCTTCCAGCGAAGTCGCAAACAATCGGAAAATCTCGGCGTATGTCTGGGAGGCGAAGTCGTCCGGCAGGCTGCGGCCGAGTTCGGCTTCAACTTCGATCGTCGCTTGACGCATCGAGCGGCCGAGAAACCGCTCGAGCACCTGTTCCGCTGTGATCGGATAACCGTGACGCGTCAACGTTTCGGCATGGGCGCGGCATGAAATGACCTCGCTGTCGACCAGCACGCCGTCGCAATCGAAAATGACGAGATCGACGTTCGAATTCAAGCGGTGCACTTCAAGCCCTGCACTTCAAGACTTGTACGCGATCAGGATTTCTCTTCGTCGAGCGGGACGCAATACAGCTCCAGCCGGTGATCGACCAGTTTGTAGCCGAGTTTGCGGGCGATCTCGGCCTGCAATTTCTCGATCTCCTCGGAGGTGAACTCGATCACCTTGCCGTCGCGCAAATTGATCAGATGATCGTGATGGCTGTCGGGCATCTGCTCGTAGCGCGCCCGGCCTTCGCGGAAATCGTGCCGTTCGATGATCCCGGCATCCTCGAACAGTTTTACGGTACGATACACCGTAGAGATCGAGATCTTGTCGTCGACCGCGACACAGCGCCGGTAAAGTTCCTCGACGTCGGGATGGTCGACCGAATCGGCCAGCACGCGCGCAATCACCCGGCGCTGTTCGGTCATGCGCATGCCGGTGGCGGCGCAGCGGGCCTCGATGCCGGTATTTTTATGCGCAGGCGGGGATTTCAGTGCAGGCATGGTCTCAGGGCCTTCGGACGCTGGTCGGGGGTCTTTTGCCACCGCCCGCATATTACGACAAGTCACGCCGCATCAGAAGCGCATTCAATTGTTCGCCGCCCGCCTGCTGATAATAGCGTTCCCGGCGGCCGACGACCTCAAATCCGGCCCATTCATACAGGCGCCGCGCCGGCTGATTATTCTCTTCGACCTCGAGGAACACCTTGCGTACGCCGCGGCCCGCGAGATGACCGAGATGTGTCAGCAACAGGTTGCGCGACAAGCCACGGCCGCGTTGGGCCGCATCGATGGCGATCGACAGCAACTCCGCCTCGTCGGCTGCCATGCGCGACACCGCAAAACCGACGATCCTGCGCCCCTGTCTGAGTCGGTGAACGAGCGTATTGCGCTCGGTCAGCATGACCTCGAATTCACCTTCGCCCCAGCCGCGGTGAAACGATGCGCCGTGCAATTGCGCCAGCCGCGTCGCGTCGCGTTGACTTGCCGGTTCGATCACAGCGGTGCCGCCGCTCCACCAGTCGGTGAACCATGTCATCATGATGCCGGCGGCCGTGCTGCGCCGGACAGCGGATCCTTCGGCGGCTTGGCGTCGGGCGCGCGCAGATAATAGGGCCGCGCCGGTGAGCTTTCGGGGCTGACGGCGACACCCAGCCACGCCACCCAGGCGATATCGGGCGCTGCCTGCTGATCGACCCTGAACGGAGGCGCTGCGTCGACCGGCCAGCGGTCGGCCAGAATCTTCGCCGCATTGCCGACCAGATGAAGCGCACCGAAGCGCGCCGCGTCGAGCGCTTCGGCGATCGGCGCGACCTTCGGCTTGATCAATGAATTGCCGTCGCGGCCGACCACCTGGAAATAGACATGATCATGCCGCGCATCGATTGCGGCGAGGACGGGATGAGGTTCGTCATTCTCGCTGACGATGGGCGCGGCAAAAGCGGTCAGCGTGGTCACGCCGACGACCGGCTTGCCGGCGGCGAGCGCAATGCCGCGCGCGGCGGAAAGGCCGACGCGCAATCCGGTAAAGCTGCCGGGGCCGGTCGTTGCGGCGATGCGGTCGAGCGCGGCAAAGGCAACGCCGGATGCCTTCATCACGCGCGCGATCAGCGGCATCAGGGCTTCGGCATGGCCGCGCTTCATCGCCTGCGATTCTAACGCGATCACGCCGCCTGCGCTGGTGTCGAGCACGGCCGCGGCGCAGGCATCAAGCGCGGTATCGATGGCGAGGATGAGCATGATGCCAGCGTAAAGGTTTTTCAGCTCCGGTTGAATGCGTTGCCGCGTTATTTCCGCGTTTACATCCATCGCGAAGCAGCGGCCACGCCGCTCTACCTTCGGTTAGCGCTACCTGTGGAGATAGCTGAAAAAAGGCTCGCGCCCCATTTTCGATGCATGTGCATCATCATGCAACTATACGATGCTAAGTTATTGAAATTACGAGAGATTATATCTTTGTTTACCAACGGGTGAGAGCCTGACGCTGAGGAAATACGGATCAATGGGGATCCGGACGGTGCATCTCCGGCATATTAAGCCGCGCCCGTTCCTTCATTGATTAGGGGTTTTTTATGCCTTTGTGGAAAAGCAATTCTTCTGCCCGTGATGCATTGGCGCAGGCAGCCGCGATCAACAGGTCGCAGGCGGTGATCGAGTTCAAGATGGACGGCACGATCATCACCGCCAACCAGAATTTCCTCGACGCTATGGGTTACCGTCTCGATGAAATCCAGGGCAAGCATCATCAGATGTTCGCGCCGCCGGAGCTGCGCGGCACCGAGGCATATAAATCGTTCTGGGCCAGCCTCAACCGCGGTGAATTTCAGGCGGCTGAATACAAGCGCGTCGGCAAGGGCTGTCGCGAGGTCTGGATCCAGGCGTCCTACAATCCGATCATGGACGATGCCGGCAAGCCCGTGAAAGTCATCAAGTTCGCCACCGACATCACGGCGAAGAAAATCCGCAACATGGAGGATGCCGGCAAGATTTCCGCCATCGGCCGTGCGCAGGCGGTGATCGAATTCAATCTCGATGGCACCATCATCACTGCCAATGAGAACTTCCTCGCCACGGTGGGCTACAAGCTGGAGGAAATCCAGGGCAAGCATCACCAGATGTTCGTGGCGCCCAGCGAGCGCGACAGCGCCGCCTATCGGGAATTCTGGGCCAAGCTCGGTCGCGGTGAATATGAGGCGGCCGAATACAAGCGTTTCGGAAAGGGCGGCAAGGAGGTGTGGATCCTCGCTTCCTATAATCCGATCCTCGACGATACCGGCAAGCCGTTCAAGGTGGTGAAGTTCGCCTCCGACATCACCGCGGACAAACTGAAAGCGGCGAATTTCGCCGGGCAGATCGAGGCGATCGGCAAGTCGCAGGCGGTGATCGAATTCTCGATGGACGGCCATGTGCTGACGGCCAATGCGAATTTCCTCGGCGCGCTCGGCTATTCGCTCGCCGAGATCCAGGGCAAGCATCACAGCATGTTCGTGCCGTCGAACCAGCGCGGCAACGAAGCCTATCGCGCATTCTGGGCCAGCCTGAACCGCGGCGAGTTTCAGTCGGGCGAGTACGAGCGCGTCGGCAAGGGCGACAAGCAGGTCTGGATCCAGGCTTCCTATAATCCGATCCGCGATCTCAACGGCAAGCCTTTCAAGGTGGTGAAATACGCCTCCGACACCACCGCGCAGGTATTGGCGCGGATGCGGAGCGAAAAGGTGCGCGGCATGATGGAGTCGGTCGCGGCCGGAGCCGAGGAACTGAACGCCTCGGTCCGCGAAATCTCGGCGGCAATGTCGAAATCCAGGGACACGGCGCTGACCGCGGTCGATCGGGTCGAGGCCGCCGATCAGCAGGCGCAGCGTCTGGCGCTCGCGGCGGAGTCGATGAGCAGCATCGTGCAGTTGATCGGCGACATCACCGGCCAGATCAACCTGCTGGCGCTCAACGCCACCATCGAATCCGCGCGTGCGGGCGAGGCCGGCCGCGGCTTTGCCGTGGTTGCCTCCGAGGTCAAGAACCTCGCCAACCAGGCCAAGCAGGCCACCGACAAGATCGAGCAGGAAATCGGCAATCTCAACGGAATTTCCGGCGACGTGGTCGAAGCGCTGAATTCGATCAAGAAGGCGATCCAGGAGGTCAGCGAGTACGTGACATCGACCGCGGCTGCGGTCGAGGAGCAGAGCACCGTCACCAGCGAGATGTCGAACGGCATGCAGCAGGCCGCCGCAGAGGCGGCCAGCATCGGGTTGGCCGCGTAGCCAAAAAGCGAATGGCGAGTAGCGAATAGCGAGTATTTCTATTCGCCATTCGCTACTCCCTATTCGCGCCGCTCACATCGGCCGGACTTCGACCACGTCGGGTACGAAATGCTTCAGCAGGTTCTGGATGCCGTGCTGCAGCGTCGCTGTCGAGGACGGGCAGCCGGCGCAGGAGCCCTTCATGTTGAGATAGACGACGCCGTCCTTGAAGCCGCGGAAGGTGATGTCGCCGCCGTCATTGGCCACGGCCGGGCGCACCCGCGTTTCGATCAGGTCCTTGATGGTCGCGACCGTATCGGCGTCGGCCTCGTTGAAGAACTCGTCTTCCTCGTCGGACGCCTCGTCGTTGCCGGCGCTGCCGTCCGCCAGCAGCGGCGCGCCGGACATGTAGTGCTCCATGATGGCGCCGAGGATCGCGGGCTTGAGGTGCTGCCAGTCGCCATCCGCCTTGGTCACGGTGACGAAATCGTAGCCGTAAAACACGCTCGATACGCCCGGCACGCCAAACAGGCGAGCGGCGAGCGGCGAGCGGGTGGCGGCGTCGCGGTTTGAGAATTCCATCGTGCCGGTGTCGAGCACGGTACGGCCAGGAATGAACTTTAACGTGGCGGGATTGGGCGTGGCTTCGGTCTGAATGAACATCGTTTTTTCTCCGGCGTCGCCGGTTCAAGGCCGGCGCGTGGGGTGTCCTGTAGCAGATGGCGACCGCCAGTGCACGGTCAAGGGGCGCAGATCAGCAATTCGGCAGGAAAATCAAGCCTCTGAGCATGGTCCGGATAAGTGGGAACCGGTTTTCCGAAAAGATCGTACGCAAACAAGGAGATCTAGGACAGCGCGTCGATGTCGGAATCGCTGAGATCGCCGGGCACGATGACCACCGGAATCGGAAACGAGCCCGTGACCTGCGCCATCATGGTGATCAGCGGGCCGGGGCCTTCAGGGCCCGGATTGGCCGCCAGCACCAGCATCGAGATATCGACGTCCTTGTCGATCACGTCGAGGATCTGGGCGGTCGGCTCGCCCTCGCGAATCACCCGCTCCGGCGTGATCGCGGCAATCCCGTTGGCGCGCCCCGAAGCGCGGTCGAGCGCCTCGTTCGCGGCGTCCTCGGCCTCAGCGCGCATGATGTCGGCGACCCCCAGCCATTGCTGGTTCTGGTCCTCGATTTCGATGATGCGCAGCATCACCACGCCGCCGCCGACGCGTATAGCCCAGCGGCTGGCGTAGTACACCGCGCGGTCCCATTCCGCGGTCTCGTCAACGATGACAAGGCATTTTGGCTTGTGACCCGTCTCGTAGCTTCGTCGCTGAGTGGTCATGCATATCCCGGTGCTGCGCCAAACCGCCGCATGCTGCCACGGCGTAGCCACTTTCGACAAGCGGCGTGGCGACTCTCGGAAGATAGGGACGCCTAGCTCTTTCTGATGAACCCGACGATATCCCGGGCCGCGCGCATGGTTTCGTCGGCGATGACGCGCGCCCGGTCGGCGCCGTCGATCAATATTTTGTCGACATGGCCGGGGTCGGCGACCAGCCGCTTCATCTCGGAGGCGATCGGCGAGAGCTTTGCGACGCAAAGTTCCACCAGTGCGTTCTTGAAGCTGGAGAACTGCCCGCCGCCGAATTCCTGCAAGACGTCGGCCTTGGCGCGCTCGGAAAGTGCGGCATAGATGCCGACGAGGTTGTCGGCCTCGGGCCGGTTCTCCAGGCCCTTTTCCTCCGAGGGCAGCGGTTCCGGGTCGGTTTTCGCTTTCCGTACCTTTTGCGCGATCGTATCCGCGTCGTCGGTCAGGTTGATGCGCGAATTGTCCGAGGCGTCCGACTTCGACATCTTCTTGGTGCCGTCGCGAAGCGACATCACGCGCGTCGCGGGGCCCGTGATCAAGGGTTCCGGCTGCGGAAAGAACAGGCCGTCATTGGCGCCGTGGCTGCGGATCGAATCGGCAAAATCGTTGTTGAATTTTTGCGCGATGTCCCGCGACAGTTCCAGATGCTGCTTCTGGTCCTCGCCAACCGGCACATGGGTAGCGCGGTACAGCAGGATGTCCGCCGCCATCAGCACCGGATAGTCATAGAGACCCACCGACGCATTCTCGCGGTCCTTGCCGGCCTTCTCCTTGAACTGGGTCATGCGGCTGAGCCAGCCGACGCGAGCGACGCAGTTGAAGATCCAGGCGAGCTCCGCATGGCCGGAGACCTGACTCTGGTTGAACACGATGTGCTTCTTCGGGTCGATGCCTGCGGCGACGAAGGCCGCCGTCACCTCGCGGGTGTTGCGGGCAAGCTCCGCCGGGCCGCCCCAGACGTCGACGCCTTGCGTGATCGCGTGCATGTCGACGACGCAATAGATGCAGTCATGGGTTTGCTGCATCTTCACGAAGTTGACGATCGCGCCGAGATAATTGCCGAGATGCAGATTGCCCGTCGGCTGGACGCCGGAAAAAACCTTTTCAACAAAAGCCATAGTCAGCTTCCCCAAGGGTCCAATTTCGGAGGCCTGTTTCGCGCTGTCGTTTGCCACGCAGGGGCTATCAGCGCAAGCCGCTAGCTCCTTGTTTGCCTGACGGCGTTAACCGCCTCGCGCCAGCCGGTGACGCCGAAAAGCCTTAAGAACAGGCCGTAAATCGCAATTCCCGCTACTATCACGGCCAATAGCAGGACCGCCTGCACGAAGGTGTGCATGCCCGTGGCGACCGCCGGTAGCGACCGCGCGGCGAGCCACAACACCACGCCCATGGCGAGCGCCGATAGCGCGATGCGCGGCAGACGGCGTCGCGCCTCGGCATCGATCGAAAACCCGAACGTCGTCGCGCCGCGGCGGATCAGGCTGAACGCCATGCTCCACGCGCCAAGCGCGATTGCCGCTGCGATGCCGTCCGCCCCGTACCAGCGGCTGAGCAGGAAGGACGCCGCGATCGCCAGCACGACGCCTTTCAATGCCGCAACCAGCGGCGTCATCGTATCCTCGCGCGCAAAGAATGCCGGCGACAGCGCCTTCACCAGCACATGCGCCGGCAGCGCCAGCGTCAGCCACATCAGGGCGCGCGCGGTCGCCTTCGTGTCCTCGGCGGTGAAGGCGCCGTGCTCGAACAGTAGCTGCACGATCGGCGTAGCCAGCACGATCAGCCCGAGCGTCGCCGGCAGCGCTAGCCCCACCGCAAGCTCCAGCCCACGCGATTCCGCATGCGCGACGGCCGCGCGATTCTCGCCGCGCACCGCGCGCGTCAGCTCCGGGATCAGCACCGTGCCCATGGCGACGCCGACAATGCCGAGCGGCAGCTCGACCAGCCGGTTGGCAAAATACAGCCACGACACCGCCGACGGCGACGACGACGCAATGATCGCGCCTGCCACCATGAGGAGCTGCGGCGCGCTCGACGCCATCATGCCTGGCGCGGCCTTGGCGAGAAAACCACGGATTTCCTTGTCGAACGAAACACGCAACGGCGTTGCGATGCTTTGGCCACGACGCAGTACCAGCACCGATAGCTGAAGCAAGCCAGCAATGCCGACGGTCGCGGCAACGATCTGCGCAGCTTGCACCGCATCCGGCCGCACGGTGAGCAGCACGGCCATGACCGCGATCAGCGCGATGTTGAACAGCAGCGGCGAGAACGCCGTCAGCGCAAAGCGCCCTTGCGCGTTCAACAGCCCCATCATCACCGTCACCGGCCCGGCAAAGGCGAGGTATGGCAGCATCAAACGCGCATTATCAGTGGCGAGCTGCAGCGTCTCGCGCCCCGCAAATCCCGGCGCCAGCGCCATGATCACGAGCGGCATCAGCAGCGCGAGCACCGCCGTGGCTGCGATCAGCGCCAGAGTGACGGTGCCGAGCACGCGCCCTGCAAACGCCGCCGCGCCCACACCCCCATCGGTCTCCCGCACCCGCAGCCATGCCGGCACCAGCGCGGCGTTCAGCCCGCCCTCGGTCAACAGCCGCCTGGCAACATTGACCAGCTGAAACGCCGCCAGGAACGCATCCGCCACCGGACCCGCGCCGAGCAGCGCCGCAAGCGCCGAATCGCGCACGAACCCAAGCAGCCGCGAGGCCAGCGTTCCTGTCGAGACGGTGAGGAATGAGCGGATCATGAGAGTTGCTGTATAGCAGCAGCCCGGCCTGCTGCCAGACCTCATCCTGAGGAGCCGCCACCGGGTCCGCGCGACCCGATGACAGGCTCCGCGGCGTCTCGAAGGATGTTGTCACAGCCGGGCCTGCATCCTTCGAGACGCGGCGTAAGCGCCGCTCCTCCAGCGACAACGGCGAAGCCGTTGCGCGGGGATGAGGAACAGGCAGCCTTGCTGGCGCGGGGCCGATCTGGTAGGCCGCAGCCTTCTTGGCCGCGCTCGGCTTCTTCGCACAACGCCGTAAACAGGACGCATGAATGACTGACGCAAAATACGACGTTCTCGGGATCGGCAATGCGATTTTCGACGTGCTGGTGCAGACCGATGAGGGCTTTCTGGCGCGCCACGGCATGACCAAGGGCGGCATGGCGCTGATCGACGAGGCCCGCGCCGCCGCCATCTACAAGGACATGGGCCCGGCGACCGAAATGAGCGGCGGCTCCGGCGCCAACACCATCGTCGGCGTCGCCGGCTTCGGCGCGCGCGCCGCCTTCATCGGCAAGGTCAAGTCCGACCAGATCGGCACCCTCTACACCCACGATATCCGCGCCGCCGGCGTCGCCTTCGAGACCAGGGCGGCGGAAGCCGGACCCGCCACCGGCTGCTCCTACATCCTGGTGACGCCGGACGGCGAGCGCACCATGAACACCTATCTTGGCGCCGCGCAGGATCTCAATCCATCCGACATCGATGAAGCGCAGATCGCAGCCGCGCGCATCGTCTATCTCGAAGGCTATCTCTGGGACCCGAAGAACGCCAAGGAAGCCTTCGTCAAGGCGGCGACGATTGCGCACGGCGCCGGCCGCCAGGTGGCGCTGACGCTGTCGGATTCGTTCTGCGTGGATCGTTACCGCGACGAGTTTCTCGATCTGATGCGCAAGGGTACCGTGGATCTCGTTTTCGCCAACGAGGCCGAACTGCATTCGCTGTACCAGACCTCGGATTTTGATACGGCGCTGAAGCAGCTGCGCGCGGATACGAAACTTGGCGTCGTCACCCGCAGCGAAAAGGGCTGCGTGGTCGCGGCAAAGGATGGCGTCACATCAGTGCCGGCGTTCCCGATCGAGAAGCTCGTCGACACAACAGGCGCCGGCGATCTTTTTGCCGCTGGCTTCTTGTTCGGCGTGGTGCGCAACGCGGGCCATGAAGCCGCAGGACGGCTCGGCGCACTCGCGGCGGCGGAAGTGATCCAGCACATTGGCGCGCGGCCGCAAGTATCATTGAAGGATCTGGCGAAGCAGAACGGGTTGCCGGTGTAGGAGTTAGCGGGAGGTCCGCGCCTCAAGCCGTCTTTGCCGCCTTCAGCCCCAGCTTCGTTTCCACCGCTTCCCGCATCAAGAACTTCTGGATCTTCCCCGTTACCGTCATCGGGAACTCGTCGACGAACTCGACATAGCGCGGGATCTTGTTATGGGCGATTTGGCCCTGGCAGAAGGCGCGGACGTCCTCGGCGGTCAGTATCTCGCCCGGCCGGGTGCGGATCCAGGCGCAGAGTTCTTCACCGTAGCGGTCATCAGCGACGCCGAAAATCTGCACGTCCTGGATCTTGGGATGGCGAAAGAGGAATTCCTCGATCTCTCTGGGATAGAGGTTTTCGCCGCCACGGATCACCATGTCCTTGATGCGGCCGACGATGTTGCAATAGCCTTCGGAATCGATGATCGCGATGTCGCCGGTGTGCATCCACCCCTGCGCGTCGAGGACGTCGGCGGTCTTTTCGGCCTCGTCCCAATAGCCCAGCATCACGCTGTAGCCGCGGGTGCAGAGTTCGCCGCGTTCGCCGCGCGGCACCACGCGCCCCTCGAGATCGACGACCTTGACCTCGACATGCGGATGGATGCGGCCGACGGTCGATACGCGCCGTTCCAGCGGATCGTCGGTCGAGCTCTGGAAACTGACCGGCGACGTCTCGGTCATGCCATAGGCGATGGTGACTTCGCCCATGTTCATCTCGTTGTTGACGCGCTTCATCACCTCGATCGGGCAGGGCGCGCCGGCCATGATACCGGTGCGCAGCGATTTCAGGTTGAAGCGCGGGAATTCCGGATGATCCAGTTCGGCGATGAACATGGTGGGCACGCCGTAGACCGCGGTGCATTTTTCTCGCTCGATCGTCTGCAGCGTCGCCAGCGGATCGAAACCTTCACCGGGATAGACCATGGTCGCGCCGAGCGTGACGGAAGCGAGATTGCCCATCACCATGCCAAAGCAGTGGTAGAGCGGCACGGGAATGCAGATGCGGTCCTGCTCGGTCAGGCGCATCGCGCGGCCGACGAAATAGCCGTTGTTGAGGATGTTGTGATGCGTCAGCGTCACGCCCTTCGGCGAGCCCGTGGTGCCGCTGGTGAATTGAATGTTGACCGCATCGTCGAACTGCAGGGTCTTGCCCAGTTCGGCGAGCTGTTCGCGGTGCCGCGCGCCGCCCATTTTGGTCACGCCCTCGAACGCGATGGTGCCGGGACATTTGGGGCCGCCGATCTGGATCACCGCGCGCAGTTGCGGCAACCGCTGCGCCTGCAGTTCGCCAGGCTGCGATGCCGCAAGCTCCGGCAGCAGCGTGTTCAGCATCTCCATGTAGTTGGAGGTCTTGAAGGCGGTCGCGGTGACGATCGCCGCGCAGCCGACTTTTGCCAATGCGAATTCGAGTTCGCTCAAACGGTAGGCGGGATTTATCGTGACGAGAATGAGCCCTGCTTTGGCGGCGGCGAATTGCGTCAGCGTCCATTCCGGGCGATTGAGCGACCAAACTCCGATGCGTGCGCCGCGTTCGAGGCCGAGCGCGAGAAAGCCTGCCGCCAGCGCATCGACGCGCCCGGCAAATTCTTTCCAGTTCCAGCGCACGTCATGGCTCGGCGAAACCAGCGCCTCGCGATCGCTCCACCGTATGGCTGCCTGATCGAGGCACCGCCCGATGGTGTCGCCGAGCAGCGGCGCGTTGGCGGTACCACAGACGTAGCTGTCGAGGGTGTCGGTCAAGGCGGGGTTCTCCGAATATGAAATCTATAGGTGCGAGACTAGCAAGTATGGGGATCTGCAAGTGTGAGGTGGGCACTTGTGAAAGAAAAAATGCGCCGTGATCACTGCGGCGCCCTCCCTGTGGCTTACCCTTTCCCTGACCCTCCCCCGCAATGGGGGAGGGAACGGAGAGGCTGCAGCCCGCATGGGCAAGCAGTGAGGCGGACATCACGTCGCGTGTTGCGATTACGCCGCGCGCTGGCCGCTGCCGGCATCGAGCCCGGCATAGACGCCGCGCTCAAACCCCGCAAAAGCTTCCAGGGCCTTGCCATCGAAGAACGGTAACAGCTGCATCAGGATCACGCCGGCGACATTGCGCGCCGGGTCGATCCAGAAAAAGGTGTTGGCGAGTCCGGCCCAGGCAAGGCTGCCGGCGCTGCGGCCTTCCGGCGTCTTGGCCGTATTGATCAGGAAGGAGAGCCCCCACTTCTTAACGATATCGGGATAGAGATCGACATCGTTGGTGTACATGGGCGCCATCGTCGGTATCTTGCCGATGGTGAGGTCGCCGATGTGGTTCTGGCCCATTAGCGCCACCGTCTCGGGCTTCAAGAGCTGGTTGCCGTTGCCGCGGCCCTTGTTGAGGATCATCTGGGTGAATTTGATGTAGTCGGCCGCCGTGCCGTAGAGGCCGCCGCCACCCATGTGAAACTCCGGATTCTGTTCGAGCTCGAACGGCATCGGCGCCAGCGACCCGTCCTCCCCGCGCGCATGCATGCCGACCAGCCGCTGGCGCTGGGAGTCCGTGATCTTGAAGCCGATGTCGTTCATGCCGAGCGGCGCGAAAATGTGATCGCGCAGGTAAGCATCGAGCGGCTTGCCGCTCACGGCTTCCACCGCCTTGCCGACGAAATCGATGTTGATGCCATATTCCCAGCGCGTGCCGGGATCGGTCATGATCGGCCCCTTCAGCGCGGCGTTCTGGCAAGAGAAGATGTTCGGGGTTCCGGTCTTCTCCTGGTATTTCGCGATGTCGCCGTTCCACACGTCGTAGCAGAAGCCGGCGGTATGGGTCATGAGATGACGCAGCGTGATCGGCTTCTTCGCCGGGCGCAGTTTTGGTTCGCCGCTGGCGTCAAAGCCTTCCAGCACCTGCGGGTTGGCGAGATCGGGCAGCACCTTGCCGATCGGCTCGTCCAGCGAAAGCTTGCCTTGTTCGACGAGCTGCATACCGGCGGCGCTCGTAATCGCCTTGGTCATGGAGGCGATCCAGAACACGCTGTCGGCGGTCATCGGATCGTCCTTCCCCAGGTCGCGCTTGCCGAACGCGCCCTGGTAAATCACCTCGCTCCCGGTCGCCGCCATCGCGACCACGCCGGGGACATCCTTCGCTTCACATTTCTGACGCAGAACCTGATCGATCTCGGCTTTGCTTTGCATGGGTCACCTCCCGATTTGTTTTTTATGGAGAGGTGCGATCTTCCTCCCGGCCCTGCGATCCGGCAAGCGGCAGCCGACGGCGGCGGCCGATGTCGCGCGCTCGTGATGGGCGAGGCCGATGGGCAGCGGTGTCGCGGTATGGGGCGCCAAACTGCAACACTTCGTCACAATCCGCGTGGAGCGGTCTTTCGCGCGGTGACCGGCTTAACCATCCACGATATCGTGATTTCGCCATGATTCCCGAAGCCGAATTTTTTCAGTAAAGCGTTCTGATTCCAGCAGAAACGTTGCTCGTTGGCTGGACCAATTAACCAGAAATAGCCGTATTTCCAACGTTGCGAGGCTGACGCGATGATTTCGACCTGGAGTGAATGGAAGCGCTACCCCCGTCCCGGCCGTGGTGAGAATATCGAGGCGCCGATTACCCCTGGAATCTTTGAAGTTCGCTATGCCGGCACCGGCGCGCTGCACTCCTTCGAGGCGGTCGACAACGTCGCCCAGGCGCTGGCGCAGCTCTCGGTCGGGTCCAAATCCTGGTTCGGCCGCCGCGACAGCGCCAAGCTGCCCGACCTCGAATACCGGACCTGCGCGACCTCCTCGAAGGCTGATGCCAAGGTTGCAGCCCAACGCATGATCGGCCGCCGCGAAACCTATATGAGCGGCGCGGCCTGAGCGACGCCGTCATTCCGGGGAGCGAAGCGAACTATGGGGCGCCCTTGCGCCCCTGAGAATCTCGAGATTCCGGGTTCGATGCTGTGCATCGCCCCGGAATGACGAGGTCCTCGCTACCCTCAACATTCGTTGAAGCAGGGTTGCCTCAACCGGCGGTGCATTGCTGAGGATACCGGCCTATACTCGGACCAATATCCCAAGAAAGTCCGAGGAGTACGCCATGAACCCGCCCGTCGCCGCTCGCGCCCAAGCCTCCACCCCCTCGCTGCACGATCGCCTGAAAGATCCCACGCTGCTGCGCGACCGCTGCTACATCGACGGCGCCTGGGTCGGCACGCCGTCGAGACCCGTCACCAATCCGGTCAACGGCGTGGAACTGGCCAAGGTGCCGGCGCTCAGCACCGCGGAAGCAACGCAGGCGGTCGAAGCCGCCGAGCGCGCGTTCCCGGCCTGGGCCAAGCTCACGGCCAAACAGCGTTCCAACATTTTGCGAAAATGGTTCGACCTGATCATCGCCAGTCGGGAGGACCTTGCGCTGATCCTGACCTCGGAGCAGGGCAAGCCGCTGGCGGAAGCGCTCGGCGAGGTCGATATCGGCGGCGCCTATGTCGAATTTTTCGCCGAGGAAGCGCGTCGCGTCTATGGCGAAACCATCCCGACGCAGCGGCCCGATGCACGGCTGCTCGCGATCAAGCAGCCGATCGGCGTCTGCGGCGCCATCACGCCGTGGAATTTCCCGTGCTCGATGATCACGCGAAAAGTGTCGCCGGCGCTCGCCGCGGGGTGCACCGTCGTGCTCAAGCCCGCCAATGAAACGCCGCTGACCGCGCTGGCGCTGGTCGCGCTCGCCGAGAAGGCCGGCGTGCCGAAGGGCGTGTTCAACATCCTGACCGGCAATTCGTCCGCCATCGGCAAGGTGCTATGCGAGCATCCGGCCGTGCGCTTCGTCGGCTTCACCGGCTCGACCGAAGTTGGAAAAATTCTCTATCAGCAGGCGGCAGTCGGTGTGAAGAAGCTCGGGCTCGAACTCGGCGGCAATGCGCCGTTCGTGGTGTTCGACGACGCCGATATCGATGCGGCGGTCGAAGGCGCGATCGTCTCCAAGTATCGCAACATGGGCCAGACCTGCGTCTGCGCCAACCGCCTCTACGCCCAGGACAAGATCTACGACCAGTTCGTCGAAAAGCTTTCGAAGAAGGTCGCGGCGATGAAGATCGGCGACGGCACCGAAGCGGGTGTGGTGCAGGGCCCGCTGATCAACATGGAGGCGATCGACAAGGTCGAGAAGCACATTGCCGATGCGGTCAAGGGCGGCGCCAAGATCGTCACCGGCGGCAAACGCCACGCGCTCGGCGGCAGCTTCTTCGAGCCGACGGTGCTTTCGAACGTGAACCCGGATGCGCTGGTGGCGCATGAGGAGACGTTCGGCCCGCTGGCGCCGGTGTTCCGCTTCAAGGACGAAGCCGAGGTGATCGCGATGTGCAACAACTCGCCGTTCGGCCTCGCCTCGTATTTCTATTCCCGCGATCTCGGGCGCGTCTGGCGCGTCGCCGAAGCGCTGGAGTCAGGCATGGTCGGCGTCAACACCGGCCTGATCACGACGGAAGTCGCCCCCTTCGGCGGTGTGAAGGAGAGCGGTCTCGGCCGTGAGGGCTCGCATCACGGCATGGAAGAATATGTCGAGATCAAATACGTGATGATGGCGGGGGTGTAGCTCTTCGCCGTCCCGGACAAGCGACCACTATTCTCTCCTCGTCGTCCCCGCGAACGCGGGAATCCATAACCACAGGCCTCAGTTTTGAAAGAAGCTGGAGCCACATCGTTCACGACAACGAACGTCAGTGGTTATGGGTCCCTGCGTTCGCAGGGACGACAGTTCCATTAATCGCTCGCGTCACTGGCAAATGCGCCGTGACGTCCGATGCCGGAGGCAAACCGCGTCGCGCCCGACAGCGTTTCGCCCGAGGAGATGACCTCGAGTCCGCCGCTCATTTCGTTGGCGATCGCCTCTTCCTCGGAAAGATCCCATTGCCGCAGCGCCGACAGGCGATCGGCGCGCATGCATTTCTGCGGGAAGCGTGCGATCTCCCGCGCCAGCGCGATTGCGTGCGCACAAGCCTCGCCGCGACCGACGACGCGGTTGGCGAGCCCCATGCGCAACGCCTCGTGCGCGCCGACCGGGCGGCCGGTGAGGATCAGATCGATCGCCTGCGAATGGCCGATCAACCTTGGCAGGCGGATGGTGCCGAGATCGATCAAGGGCACGCCGAAACGCCGGCAGAAAATGCCGAAGGTGGCGTCGTCGGCGACCACGCGCATATCCGCCCACAGCGCCAGCTCCATCCCGCCGGCCACCGCAAAACCCTCGACCGCCGCGATGACAGGTTTTGACAGCCGCAGCCGGCTCGGCCCCATCGGCGCAATCGAATCGTGGCCGCCGAGCTCGCGCTTCTTGTTGGGATCGCCCGCCGCCACTGCCTTGAGGTCGGCGCCTGCGCAGAAATAACCGCCGGTGCCGGTGAACACCGCGACCGATGCGCTCTCATCGGCATCAAAGGCAAGAAACGCGTCATACAGCTTCCGTGCCGTCGCGCCGTCGACGGCGTTTCGGCAATGCGGGCGGTTGATGGAAACGATGGTGACGGGGCCATCGCGTTCGACGAGCACGGAGTTTTCCTCGGACATCTCAGGCGCTCCCTCTACATTGTTGTGAGAGGTAGCTTGGCACCGGACAGGCCTGCGAGGCAATCCTGTATCCGCGCGCAATGACGAGGTTGGATCTTCGGTCAGTTGTAGGATGGGTAGAGCGCAGCGAAACCCATCAGCGCTGATGCGGAAGGTGATGGGTATCGCTTTGCTCCACCCATCCTACGGGATCGTCAGCTCATCTCCCGTCACCCGCCGATACGCTTCGAGATAACGCTTGCTCGTCGCGTCCACCACGCTGTCGGGCAGCGGCCGGGGTGGGGCGTCGCCATTCCAGCGGCCCGCGCGGCGCTCGGCGTCGAGATAGTCGCGCAGCGGCTGCTTGTCGAAGGAGGGCTGCGGCCGGCCGGGCTTGTAGACGTCGGCGGCCCAGAACCGCGAACTGTCCGGCGTCATCACCTCGTCGATCAGGATGATGCGGCCGTCCGCGGCGCGGCCGAACTCGAACTTGGTGTCGGCGATGATGATGCCCTGGTGGCGGGCGATCCGCTCGCCGAAATTATAGACGGTGCGCGCCATGCTCTCGAGTTTCTCGGCGACGTCGTTGCCCAAAATCTCGCGCACCCGCGCGACCGTGATGTTTTCATCGTGACCGGTCTCGGCCTTGGTGGCCGGGCTGAAGATCGGCGCGTCGAGCTTTTCGCTCTCGACCAGACCATCCTTCAGCTGCTCGCCGGCGAGCGTGCCGGATGCGGCATATTCCTTCCAGGCCGAGCCCGAGATGTAGCCGCGGATTACGCATTCCACCGGGAAGACGGTGGTGCGCCGGCACAGCATCGCGCGGCCGAGAATATCGGCGCTGTGATTCTTCAGCTCGGGCACCTTGCGGATGATCTCGTCGGCATCGGCGCTGATCATATGATGGGGCACCACGCCTTCGAGCTGGCGGAACCACCACGCGCTGATCTGGGTCAGCACCGCGCCCTTCATTGGAATGGTTTCGGCCATCACGACATCGAACGCACTGATGCGGTCGGTGGTGAGCAGCAGCACGCGGTCGTCGCCGACGGCATAGATATCGCGCACCTTGCCGCGCCCGATACGCGGCAGGGGCAAGTCGCTGGCGAGCATCGCGTTCATCAGTCAGACTTTCGAAGGGGCACGCCAGTGCCAGCGTGCAAATGAGAAAGCCCAGCAATAGCTCACTCCGGCAGCGGAATGAACTCGTGTTCCTGCGGAACGGCGGCAAAACGTCCGGTTTTCCAGTCCTGTTTGGCCTGCTCGATCCGCTCCTTGTTGGAGGAGACGAAATTCCACCAGATATGGCGCGGGCCTTCCAGCGCGTCGCCGCCCAGAAACATCATCCGCGTCGGCTTGACCGCCTTCACCGTGATGCGGTCGCCGGGCCGGAAGATCAGCAGGCGCGGCCCCTCATAGCGCTCGTTCGCAATCTCGACCTCGCCGTCGACCAGATAGATCGCACGCTCCTCATGATCGGGGTCGAGCGGGACGCTGGTGCCGGCCTGCGCCGTCACTTCGGTATAGAACCACGGCGACACCATGCTGACCGGCGATTTCACGCCGAAGCCGCTGCCTGCGATGATGCGCGCGGTGAAGCCGCTCTCCTTCACCGTCGGCAGCGCGTCGGCGGCGTAGTGCTGGAACGACGGAGCGATCTCTTCCGATCCCGCCGGCAGCGCGATCCAGCTCTGCAGGCCCAGCATCTTCTGGCCGTCGCGGCGTTGTACGTCCGGCGTGCGCTCGGAATGCGCGATGCCGCTTCCTGCCGTCATCAGGTTCATGGCGCCGGGCTGGATCTCCTGGATGTTGCCCTCGCTGTCGCGGTGCATGATCGAGCCGTCGAACAGATAGGTGACGGTGGCCAGCCCGATATGGGGATGCGGGCGCACGTCCATGCCCTTGCCGGCGATGAACTGCATCGGTCCGAAATGATCGAAGAAGATGAAGGGCCCGACCATCTGCCGCTTGCCATGCGGCAGCGCGCGTCGCACCACGAAGCCGTCGCCGATATCGCGGGTGCGGGGTACGATGATGAGATCGAGCGCGTCACACGTTTTGGGATCGCCGAGCACGGGATCGTTGGAAGGTTGCCAGCTCATTTTTCTGCACTCCAAGTTTTGCCGCGAGCTTAGCATGCATTATAAGATGCGTCCTGCGATGCTCCCCGGAGGATGAAAAAAGAGTGATGCCGCCGCTGAAGAAGGGTGCCACGCTGCCGCAGCCGGACTGGCCGGGGATCGAGACCGAGCGTCTCATCCTCCGGCAATGGCGTGCCTCGGACGTTGCTGCGAACACCATGATGCTCGGCGATCCCCTCAGCGCGCGCTTCATTACCGCGGACCGCAAGCCCGTGACGGAGCCGATGGCCGGCTGGCGCAACGCCGCGATCATGGCGGGACATTGGGTGCTGCATGGCTTCGGCATGTTCGTGGTCGAAGAGAAGGCAAGCTGCACGTTCGTCGGACGCGTCGGCCCTTTCTATCCGCCGGTCTGGCCGGGGTTTGAGGTCGGCTGGGGTGTTGCAGCGGAATTCCGCGGCAAGGGCTATGCCGTCGAAGCGGCGCGGGCCGCGATCGACTGGTCGTTTGCGACGTTCGAATTGGAGAAGATCATCCACTGCATCGATCGCGATAACACGGCCTCTCAAGCCGTAGCGCGGCGGCTCGGCGCGCATCCGGAGGGCGAGACGATGTTACTCAGCCATGCCGTTGAATTGTGGGTGACGCGCCGGGAGACGTGGAGCAGCCAGAATTGATGTCGCTTTTTGCCCTCGACCTTGCCTTGCGCGCCGGCACGGTGGCCCTGCTGCTGGTGCTGTCAGCATCGTTGTTGCGCGATTTTCGCAACGTCGTTGCCGGGCGGCTGGCGATCGCGCTTGCGCTGGGCTCGGCCGCGCATGTCGTGACCTCAGGAATCGGCGCGACCACGCCGGTTTCGGTCGCGCATGCGCCGCTGATCGCGCTGTCGACCGGCAATGTCGTGGTGCTCTGGCTGTTCACGCGCGCGCTGTTCGATGATTCCCTCAAATTGCGCTGGTGGCATGCATTGATCTGGGCGGCGGTGGCGACGTTCAGCTTCGTCAATTGCATGTGGATCGCGCCCGGCGGCAACGCGCGGATTTCCATCATCGCGATCAATGTGCTCGCGCTCGGCTTTATTTTGCTCGCGGTCGGGCAAACAATCGCCTCCTGGTCGGCCGACCTCGTCGAAGGCCGCCGCCGCGTCCGGGTCTTCATCGTCGGCGCCACGGCGCTTTACGGCTGCATGAACGCGATTTCGCAGATCGCGATCTCCAGCAATGGCGCGGCGGACGCCGCGAATGCCATCAACAGCGCCGTGCTGGTCTTGATCGTTGCCGCGATCAGCTATGCGATGATGCGCGTCGATGGCGCCGAACTGTTTGCGTCGCCTGCAGCCAACGTCGCGAGCGAGGCGGTCGCGGCGCAGGACGGCGCGGCGGATCAAAAACTGGTCGGCGCGCTGATGCGGTTGATGGCGGATGAGCGGATCTACCGCCACGACAATGTCAGCATCGGCACGCTGGCGACAAAACTTTCCATCCCCGAATATAAATTGCGGCGGCTGATCAATCAGCGGCTCGGCTACCGCAATTTCAATGTGTTCCTCAACGAACACCGGATCGCCGAAGCCAAGGCGGCGCTGGCCGATCCGAGCCAGGCCGAAGTGCCCGTGATCACCATTGCGATGGATGCCGGCTTCCAGTCGCTGGGGCCCTTCAACCGGGCCTTCAAGGCCACCACCGGCGTCACCCCGACCGAATATCGCCGGCTCAAGGCCAGCGCGGCCTGATTTCTATCGCGCTGGTATTGCTTGCATATTTCGGAATCGGCGAGACGCGTTGAGCTTTCGGCCAGCGCGAATTCCAAATCCGGCGAGCAGGCGGCGACCGCTTCGCCATCCTCCCCGCAACGCGCTGATGCGTCTTGCCGGAGGCCAATATGAAACGACGAAATCTCATCTTCATCCTCGCCGGCACGGCTGCGCTCAGCGCGCTCGTGCTCTCGGCCGCTCGCGCTCGCGACGTGCCGAAGGTCGCGACCGGCTTCGTCGCCAACGTGGTCTGCACCGAGACCTTCGTCTCCGGTCTCGACCCTGCGCGCGTGTTCGCCGAGACCATGTCGGCCATGCCTGGCACCGGGCTGATCGCCTGGGCGCTTGACTATCGCGTCGACCGTGCGCGCAAGGAGGTCGCGGTGACGTTGTTTGGCCTGGGCCGGAGCCACGCCGTCTACCGCGGCGAGTGCCTCGGTTGCTATCTCGATCATGGCGGGGCGGTCACCGACATCTCGGTGCCGGCGGCTGATGCAAAGGCGGCGCTGTTGCCTGACATCGCGGGTCCATCCATCGTCGCGCCGCAGACGCCGCAACTGGCCGCCGCGCTCGACCGCGCCTTTGCCGAGCCGGACAAGTCGACGCCGCGCAACACGCGGGCGATCGTGGTCATGAAGGATGGACGCGTCTTTGCCGAGCGTTATGCCGACGGCATCGGCATCGATACGCCGCTGCTCGGATTCTCCGCCACCAAATCGGTGATGTCAGCGCTTGCCGGCGTCCTTGTGCGCAAGGGCGCGCTGAAGCTGCACGAGCCGGTGTCGATTGCAGCGTGGCAAAGCGCCGACGATCCAAGGCGCGCCATCACGCTCGATCATCTGATCCGCCATACCGCCGGCCTTGCGCTCGGCAGCTCGTTGCAGGCGTCGCTGGCGTCCGCGCTGGAGCCGGTCAACCGGATGAAATTCCTGGAAGCGGATATGGCAGCCTATGCGGAGAGCATGCCGCTGCAGTCAGTGCCGGGCAGCGCATGGAATTATCACGACGGCAACACCGTCATCCTCGGTCACGTGATCCGTCAGGCTTCGGGCGGCAGCGCGTCGAAAATGATGCGCTTCGAGCGGCAGGAATTGTTCGATCCGCTCGGCATGCGCAACGTGGCGCTCGAATTCGACGCGTCGGGCAATGCGGAAGGATCGAGCCAGATGCTGGCGAGTGCGCGCGACTGGGCGCGCTTCGGCCAGCTCTATCTCAATGACGGTGTTGCCGGAAGCAAACGCATCCTGCCGGAGGGATGGGTGAAGTATTCGGCGACGCCCACGCCGAACGCCTGGGTCGGCCAGGGGGCGGGATTCTGGACCAATCTCGGCGACAGCCTTGGCGCGACCTACCGCGCCGAGCACGGCTGGCCGCGCGATGCGTTTTTCGCCAAGGGTACGATCGGGCAATATGTGATCATCGTGCCGTCGGAGCGGTTGGTCATCGTCAGGCTCGGCCGCTCGCCGAATTGGCCGCCGGAGGCCGACGGCGTGTTCGATCTTGTGCGCGATGTCGTTGCGGCGACCAGCACCAAGGGAAAGGTGGCGGGAGCGAATTGACGGATGAGGCGGCGCGTTTCCCTTCTCCCCTTGTGGGAGAAGGTGGCGCGAAGCGCCAGATGAGGGGTTCACTCCGCGAATTCTAATGCGAGAGATTCACTCGTGGAGAGAACCCCTCACCCGTCTCAATCGCGCTTTGCGCGATTGATCCACCCTCTCCCACAAGGGGAGAGGGGTACACCGCCGATGCGGCGTTAGCTTATCCTACTGCCGCCCCAACTGCGTGGCCTTTGCGACGCGGTCGAATCTCTCCAGCGAAAGGATCGCGTCGGCGAGTTGATCGGCGCGGCCGTTCAGCACCGGGCGGGCGAGGGTGAGGAATTTCTGCTGCATCGCCTGCGCGTCCGGGAACGAATTCGGCTCGCCGGAGGGATCGGCATAGAGCCGCTCATGCACGCCGTCGTCGGTGGTGATCGAGACGCGCGCGCCAAAGGGGTGAGTGCGGCCGATCTCGAGGCGATCGTCCTGCACCACGTCGAACTTGTCGGCGAGCGCATTGACGGCCGCGTCGCCGAGCCGGTCGTAATCGTCCCAACCAAAACTACCCTGGTCGAGCGCGAGCGCGCCGGTGAAGAACATCGAGAACTGTCCGCCGACGATCGAGGTCGGATGCCGCTTGGTGGCGGCGTCGCCGGTCAGCGTGATGCCGTTGCGGTGCAGACCGATCTCGACGCGCTTGATCTGGTCGGGCGTCAGATTGTGCTCCCGGCGCATCGCGATCAGCGCATCGAGCGCCGCATGGGTGTAGCGACAGCTCGGATAAGGCTTCACGCCAATCTTGAGCGTCTCATAGGTGGTGCCGAGGCCGGCGGTCGCCTTGTCGGGATGTGCATTGTCGCTGTAGCCGACGAGGAGGCCATGCTTGCCCTCGACCGATTCGGTCGAGCCGACGAAATCGTGGCGCGCCAGCGTGGCGGCGATGACGCCGTTCATGGCGGCGGCGCCGACCTGGTAGCGCTTGTTCCAGGCGCCGTTGACCAAAAACTGCAGCGAGCCCGCGGCCTGGCTGCCGGACACGCCGAAAGCGGATATTATCTGGTCCTTCGACAGGCCGAACAATTTGCCCGCCGCCGCGGCGGCGCCATAGGTTCCTGCCGTCGCGGTCGGATGGAAGCCGCGCGCATAATGCGAGGTCGGATCGAGCGCGTTGCCGAGGCGGCAGCATACTTCATAGCCGGCCACGATCGCGGTCAGCACGTCGCGCCCCGATGCGCCGACCATTTCGCCGACCGCGAACGCCGCCGGCACCACGGGCGCGCTCGGATGCAGCGAGGAGTCGGCATGGGTGTCGTCGAAATCGAGGGAGTGGCCGAGCGCGCCGTTGAGCAGGGCTGCGACCGCCGGCGTCCAGGTTTTGCCGTCGCCGAACACGGTGGATTCACCCCTGCCGTCCAGCGCCAGCGCTTCCAGCATCTTGAGCAGCGAGGCGGTGGATTCCGCGTCGCGCCGCGCCCGGATCGTACTGCCGAGGAAATCCAGAATCAGCACCTTGGCGCGCTCCAGCACCTCCGGCGGGATATCGGCAAATTTCAGATCGGCGACATAGGCTGCGAGCGTTGCGGTTTCGTTGGCCATCGTGTTTCCTCGTTTTGCCGGGCAGGGTAGGCGGCCGGACGTGACCTTTCAAGCCGCCTCCCTGTCGCGGGCATCAGCCATGCTGACGTCGTCTAGCACAGGCAAGGTCGGCAGATTCCGGAATGCGGTGCATGATGACCTTCGTAAAACGCATGCTTGGATCGCTTCACGGCCGCAAGACGCAATTGTCGCTCGCGATCCGGCTCGCGGTCGCCGCGGTGGCAGCCTACGCGATCGCCAGAGCGCTGCATCTGATGCTGCCGCTATGGGCCGTGCTGACCTCGCTCATTGTGACCCAGATGAGCGTCGGCCGCTCGCTGAAGGCGACCCGAGATTACATGCTCGGCACGGTCGGCGGCGCGGTCTATGGCGGCGCCATCGCGATGTTGATCCCGCATTCCGGCGAAGGCGGATTGCTGGCGCTGTTGGTGCTGACGGTGGCGCCGATGGCGTTCATCGGCGCCATCAATCCCAGCCTGAGCGCCGCGACGGTGACGGCCGTGATCGTGTTGCTGGTGCCGGCGATGAACCACGCCAATCCGCTGGATTCGACGATCGACCGGCTGTTCGAGGTCACCGTCGGCGCGCTTACCGGACTTGTGGTCTCGTTCCTGGTGTTGCCGTCGCGGGCGGTCAGCCAGATCCGCATCAGCGCGGCGGAGCTTCTGGAACTGCTGGCTGCCGCATTCGCCGAACTGCTGGCGGGGTTGACGCGCGGGCTCGACAACGACGCCTTGCACCGCATCCAGGATGGGATCGGCACGGCGATGGCGGGCCTTCATGCGACCGGCCTGGAGGCCGAGCGCGAGCGCGCCACGCACCTGTCGACGGGCCCCGATACCGGCCCGTTGCTGCGCACCATCCAGCGCCTGCGGCACGACGTCGTGATGATCGGGCGCGCCAGCGTGGTGCCGCTGCCGGCCAATGTGCAGGCGCGGCTGGCGCGGCCGCTGTCCGATGTCAGCAACGCAATCGTCAACTATATGCGCGCGGCGGCCGCATCCTTGCGAAACGGCATCGGCGCTGTGGACATTCAGCCCGTCGATGCGGCGCTGCAGGCCTATGCCGCCGAGGTCGCGGCGTTGCGAAGCGAAGGCTTGATCCGCGGCGTGCCCGTCGATGTTGCGGAGCGGTTTTTCGCGCTGGGATTCTCGCTGGAGCAGATGCGGCAGAACCTGAACGATCTCGATCGCTGCCAAACCGACTGGTGCGAGAAGCCGGCTGGCGCAAAAGTCTAGCCGGCTCGGTTAGCCAGTGCCTCAGGCCGGCACCTGCCGCAGCAAAGCCGGCACGATCAGCCGGTGAAACGGCATGATGATCGCAAGGTAAGTCCGGCCGAGCCAGTTGTGCGTCTTGACCAGCGTCGTCGCCGTGACTTGCCGGACGCTGCCAGGTGCCGTCACGTCGACCACGACGCGAAAATCCAGATGGCGGTCGTTGAAGCCCGCGATCAGCCGATCCGGTGTCTGGCTCACCACTGGAAAGATCCCGATCATGTCACGGGGCGGGGCCAGCCCCGCGCCGGACGTTTTCAACCCGAGCGGCGCGACCAGCAAATTGCGCAGCGTCAACAGCGCCTCGGCCCATCGCGGTTGCCGCGCCATCATTCGCTCGGCTGCGTGGCGGGCGTCGAGATCGTTATCCCTGACTTCAACGCAAAAGGCGTCGGCGAATTGCGCGCCAGCCAGCAGCGCGCCGGTATCGACAGGAGGCGTGACTTCACGGACGGTCATGGGAATGTGAGCCTGCCTGCGAGCCGGCGAAAGCGCAACAACAGAAGCGCGGCATAAACCGCGGTTCCGACCGACAACCCGATCCACACGCCGACGGCGCCTGACGGCGTCCAGAAGGCGAGCCAGCAGGCCAGCGCGAAGCCGATCAGCCAGTAACTGAGGATCGCGAACAACAGCGGTATTCGCGTGTCGTTCATGCCGCGCAGCGAGCCGGCGGCGACGGTCTGGATGGCGTCGGCGATGAAGAAGGTCGATCCGACCAACAATAACGTCGCGGAAAGTTCGGCGGTCGCGTCGGTGCTTTCGCCCAGAAAGAGCTCCGCGATGCCGAAGCGGCCGACGATCACGGCGAGCGTCAGGATGGCGGTAAGCACGATACCAAGCCAGGTTGCGACATAGCCCGCGCGCCGGACCGCGCCGGCGTCGCCGCGCCCGATCGCGTGGCCGACGCGCACGGTGGCGGCCATGCTGATGCCGAACGGCACCATGAACAGGATGGCGGCGACCTGCAGTGCGATCTGGTGCGCCGCCAGCGCGGTCGTGCTGATCAGGCCCATCAGCAGTCCGGCGGCGCCGAACAGGCCGTATTCAAGCAGGAAGGAGATCGAGATCGGCGCGCCGATGACGATCAGCCGCCACATCAGCCGCCAGTCGATGCGCCAGAAATGGCCGAACACATGATATTTCCGGAACGGCCGGCGGTACGTGGCAAACCAGACGACAGCCAGGAACATGCAGAGGTTGACGATGGAGGTCCCCAGCCCCGCGCCGAACAAACCTAGCGGCGGCAGGCCGAGCGCACCGAACAGCAGCAGATAGACCAGCAGCGCGTTGGCGGGGATCGCGGCCAGCGTGATCCAGAGCACCGGCTCCGGGCGGTTGATCGCGCTCATGAAGCCGCGGATCGCCATGAACCAGAGGGCCGGCAGGATGGTCCAGACCAGGCCGGCGAGATATTCCTGCGCATGATGCGCCGTCGCGGGGGCCTGTCCGAGTGTGAGCAGGATCTGTTCGGCCCAGAAGCGAAGCGCCATCAGCGGCAGCGACATCAACAGCGCCGCCCACAGGCCGACGCGCAGCGAGCGGCGGATCAGATGCGGGTCGCGCGCGCCGAACGCCTGCGCGGCCAGCGGTGCGACGGCCGAGACAAGTCCCATGCCGGCGGTGAAGCTGACGAAGAGCACGGTATGCGCCAGTGATGCGGCGGCCACCGCCTCGGCGCCGAGGCGCCCGATCATGGCAAGGTCGGTCGTCATCATCGCGATCTGGCCGAGCTGGG
Organism: uncultured Alphaproteobacteria bacterium; assembly: GCA_963770135.1. Classification (GTDB taxonomy): domain Bacteria; phylum Pseudomonadota; class Alphaproteobacteria; order Rhizobiales; family Xanthobacteraceae; genus Bradyrhizobium. The sequence goes on from CAVYOM010000016.1 coordinate 59,701, forward strand.
TCAGCGCGATCGGCACTCCGAGCTTCAGCGTCTCGGCCAACTCAATCGCGAGATGACGACCGGGCACGACCGCGGAAGCGGGCGTCGCGGTGGAGGCGCGTTCGATTTTGTCGAGAGAGGTCATTGCAGGAGATTACCACGCCAAGAGCCGGAAAAGGCGGCGGCGGTTGCGTGTCTATGCGCCGTCCCGCGCCGGCACGCGCGTAATTTTCGCACCGAGCGCATTGAGCCGCTCCTCAATGCGCTCATAGCCGCGCTCGATCTGGTCGGCATTGTTGATGGTGGACGTGCCCTCGGCGGCGACTGCCGCCAGCAGCATGGCCATGCCGGCGCGAATGTCGGGCGAGGTCATCGTCGAGCCGCGTAGCCGGCTCGGGCCCGCCACGATCGCGCGGTGCGGGTCGCACAGCACGATCCGGCCGCCCATCGCGATCAGCTTGTCGACGAAGAACATTCGCGACTCAAACATCTTTTCGAACATCAGGATGACGCCGTCGCATTGCGTCGCGGTCACGATCGCAATCGACATCAGGTCGGCCGGAAAGGCCGGCCAGGGCTGGTCCTCGAGCTTCGGCACATGGCCGCCGAAATCGTCGTGAATCTTCATGGTCTGGCCGGACGGCACGATGAGATCGTCGCCCTCGACGCCGCAGACGATGCCGAGCCGCTCGAAGCCCATCCGGATCGAGCGCAGATGCTCGACGCCGGCTTTGGCGATGCGCAGCGGCGAGCGCGTCACCGCGGCGAGCCCGATCAGGGAGCCGACCTCGATATGGTCGGGCTGGATCGAATAGCTGGTGCCGCCAAGCGTTGCGGGACCGTGCACGATGATGGTGTTGGTGCCGATGCCCTCGATCTTGGCGCCGAGCGCGACCAGGAAATGCGCGAGGTCCTGCACATGCGGTTCGGAGGCGGCGTTGCGCAGATATGTGGTGCCGTGAGCCGCAACCGCCGCGACCAGCGCGTTTTCGGTAGCGGTGACGCTGGGCTCGTCGAGGAACACGTCCGCGCCCCTCAACTTGCTCGCGCGGAATTCCAGCCGGTGCGTGGCGGTGACGGTGGCGCCCAGCTGCTCGAAGGCGAGGAAATGCGTGTCCAAACGCCGCCGGCCGATGACGTCGCCGCCGGGCGGCGGCAGCGCTACCTCGCCGCAGCGGGCGAGCAGCGGCCCGGCCAGCAGGATGGAGGCGCGGATCCGCGCGCAGAGCTCGGGATCGAGATCCGCAGCCCGCACTTCCTTGGCGTGGATTGCCAGCGTATTGCGTGCTTTCCATTCGGCGGAAGCGCCGACCGAGCGGATCAATTCGACCAGCGTTTCGGTGTCGCGGATGCGCGGCACGTTTTCCAGCGTGACCGGATGCTCGGTGAGCAAAGCGGCGGCGATGATCGGCAGCGCGGAATTCTTGTTGCCGGACGGCTCGATCGTCCCCGCGAGCCGGTGGCCGCCCTCAACGATGTATTGAATGGGCGGCACGGGGCGTCCTGCCTCACACGTCGACGTTGGCGCTGAGCGAATTATCCTGGATGAATTCGCGGCGCGGCTCGACCACGTCGCCCATCAGCTTGGTGAAGATGTCGTCGGCCTCGTCGACCTCCTTGATCTTCACCTGCAACAGCGAACGCTCGTTGGTGTCGAGCGTGGTTTCCCAGAGCTGACTGGGGTTCATCTCACCGAGGCCTTTATAGCGCTGCAGCGCTACGCCCTTGCGGCCGGCGTCGGTCACCGCTTCAAACAGGCTGACCGGCCCGTGGATCGCGGTCTCCGTATCCTTTCGGCGCAGCACGCCTCCCATTCGCGGGTAGGACTCCTGCAGCCTCAGCGCGTAATCGTCGAGCTTGCGCGCGTCAGCGGAGCCGAGCAGGGCGTCGTCGATCATGGCGACATCCTTGACGCCGCGGACGGTGCGCTCGAAAGCAAAACCTTCACCTTCGGTGAAGCGCCCGGTCCAGCCGCGCTCGACCTCATCGGCCAGCGCGTCGAGCCGCTTGGCGATGTAATCGGCGGCGGCATTGGCGGTGGCGATGTCGCTGGTGATCTTGGGGCTCAGGACGCCGGCGATCGCCGCCTGCTCGACCACCTTGCGGTTATAGCGGCTGTGCAAATTGTTCAGGATGCCGCGGATAATGCGTGCATCTTCCACCAGCGACAGCAGGTCGCGGCCGGCGCGGTCCGAGCCGGTCGCCGGCTTGAAGACGCAGTCGTCGAGGCCGGTCGAGATCAAATAATCTTCCAGCGCACGCTCGTCCTTCAGATACTGCTCGGACTTGCCGCGCGTCACCTTGTAGAGCGGCGGCTGCGCGATATAGAGGTGGCCGCGGTCGATCAGTTCGCGCATCTGCCGGTAGAAGAAGGTCAGCAGCAGCGTGCGGATATGGGCGCCGTCGACGTCGGCGTCCGTCATCACGATGATCTTGTGGTAGCGCAGCTTGTCGGCCGAGAAATCGTCGCTGATGCCGGTGCCGAGCGCGGTGATCAGCGTACCGATCTGCTCGCTCGACAGCATCTTGTCGGTGCGGACGCGCTCGACATTGAGAATCTTGCCGCGCAGCGGCAGCACGGCCTGGAATTCGCGGTTGCGGCCCTGCTTGGCGCTGCCGCCTGCCGAGTCGCCCTCGACGATGAACAGTTCTGACTTGGCCGGGTCCTTCTCCTGGCAGTCGGCGAGTTTGCCGGGTAGCGAGGAAATGCTGAGCGGACTCTTGCGGGTCAGTTCGCGCGCCTTGCGGGCGGCCTCGCGCGCGGCAGCGGCCTGGATCACCTTGCCGACGATGACTTTTGCCTCGCTCGGATGCTCCTCGAACCACGCCGCCAGCGCCTCGTTGAGGACGTTCTCGACCACGGGGCGCACTTCCGAGGACACCAGCTTGTCCTTGGTCTGCGAGGAAAATTTCGGGTCCGGCACTTTCACCGACAGCACTGCGGTGAGGCCTTCGCGGCAGTCGTCGCCGGTCAGCGCGATCTTTTCCCTTTTCGCGTTGGCCTCGGCATAGCCGTTGACCTGGCGCGTCAACGCGCCGCGGAAGCCGGCCAGATGGGTGCCGCCGTCACGCTGCGGGATGTTGTTGGTGAAGCACAGCACGTTCTCATGGTAGCTGTCGTTCCACCACAGCGCGGCCTCGACGCCGATGTCGTTCATCTCCGCCCGCACCATGATCGGGGCAGGCACCATCGCCTTCTTGTTGCGGTCGAGATATTTGACGAATTCCTCGACGCCGCCGGCATATTGCATTGCCTCGCGCTTCTCGACCGCGTGGCGCATGTCGGACAGCACGATATTGACGCCGGAATTCAGGAACGCGAGCTCGCGCAGGCGATGCTCCAGCGTCGGGAAATCATATTCGACGTTGGTGAAAGTCTCGGTGGAGGCAAGGAAGGTCACTTCGGTGCCGCGCTTGCCGTTGGCCTCGCCGACCACCTTGAGCGGGGCGACCGCATCGCCATGGGCGAACTCGATGTAGTGCTCCTTGCCGTCGCGCCAGACGCGAAGCTCGAGCTTTTTCGACAGCGCGTTAACGACGGAGACACCGACGCCGTGCAGGCCGCCGGAGACCTTGTAGGAGTTCTGGTCGAATTTTCCGCCGGCGTGCAGCTGGGTCATGATGACCTCGGCCGCGGAGATGCCTTCGCCCTTGTGAATGTCGACCGGAATGCCGCGGCCGTCGTCGCGCACCGTCACCGAGCCGTCGGCGTTGAGGACGACTTCGACGGCGGTGGCGTGACCCGCGAGCGCTTCGTCGATGGCGTTGTCGACGACCTCGTAGACCATGTGGTGCAGGCCGGAACCGTCATCGGTGTCGCCGATATACATGCCCGGCCGCTTGCGCACGGCGTCGAGCCCCTTCAGCACCCGGATCGATTCCGCGCCATATTCGACCGGAATGGGATGCTCAGTATCGGCAGGTGTCTGCCGGGCAGGTTCTGTCATGTGAAGCCTTCGAGGGTGTCCCGAATCAGCTGCGCAAAATGAGGCGCTGATTGATCTATTTGTGCCATGAAAGACAGGTTGCGCCTAGCGCAATCTATCGATCAGCAAGTCTTTGAAGAGATAGCGATTTTTTACCCTTTTTCAAGGTCTCCGAGGGCCGATTCCGGAGGCTTCGAAAAGCGCGATTCGACGGCTGATTCTGTGCTTCCGACCAGCGCATTTTTGGCGGCCGACGCGACTGGAAATGGCACGCCGCGGCGGACCTGCTAGAGAAAGGCGGCGGCAGCTTGTCGTTGTTCGCCGTCCATAGCGATCCCGGGTTAGCGCTCCATTGTTCTCGCCTTCGCCAAAATACCGGCCCGATATCGACGGCCTCCGGGCCATCGCCGTGATGCTGGTGATGAATTTCCACGCCTTCCCGAATGCTCTGCCGGGCGGCTTCATCGGCGTCGACGTTTTCTTCGTGATTTCGGGCTTCCTGATCACGAGCATTATCACGCGCGAACTGGAACTCGGCCGTTTCAGCCTGGTCGAATTCTACAACCGGCGGATCCGGCGGATCTTCCCGGCGCTGATCGTGGTGCTCTCAGTGACATTGGCGCTGGGCTGGTTCTGGATGCTGCCATCAGCGTTCGCGCAGCTCGGCGGCGACAGTTTTGCCAGCGCGGCGTTCCTGGCCAATATCGCGCTGTTGCTGCAGTCCGGCTATTTCGACGTCGAATCCGCCAAGAAGCCGTTGCTGCACCTATGGTCGCTCGGCATCGAGGAACAGTTTTATCTGTTCTGGCCGCTGCTGCTGATGCTCGCCGCTCGCTTTCGAATGAGCATTATCGCAATGGCTGCGCTGCTCGGTATCGCCTCTTTCCTGCTCAATGTGGCATTGATCGGCTCAAATCCGATCGCGGCCTTCTATCTGCCGTTCACGCGCGCGTTTGAATTGCTGGCCGGCGCGGTGCTGGCCTGCGGCTGGATCAACGTCAATCATTCCAGCGCAGCGAGCAACTGGCGCGCCTGGATCGGCGTGGCGCTGATCGTTGTGGCGGCTGCCGTTCTCGATAGCCATCGCGCATTTCCAGGCTGGTGGGCGGTGCTGCCGGTCGCCGGCAGCGCGCTTCTGCTATCGGCGCCCGCGGCGTGGGTGAATCGGATCGTGCTGGCAATCCCCCCGCTGGTGTGGATCGGGCTGATCAGTTACCCGCTCTATCTCTGGCACTGGCCGCTATTGGTATTCGGTGAAATGATCAAATTCCGGCCGCTGACGCTGCTGGAGCGCGATTTGATATTGCTCGCGAGCACGCTCCTGGCCTGGGCGACCTATCGGTTTGTCGAGATACCGTTCCGTTTCGGCCTCCCGAGCCGCCGCAAGATGTTCAGCCTCGGGGCCGGCATGGCGATGGTCGCGGTCGCCGGCATGGCCGTCATTTGGGGGCGCGGCTTCGACTTCCGGCTGCCGCCGGAGATCCGCGCCATGGCGAGCGTGCAGACGGAGAGCTTCAAGTGGCGGGTTCATGAATGCCTGCTCGATCTCAGCAAGGAAACAGATTTTGCCGACAGTTGCGTCGAGCGCGATCGGCGCCCGCTGGTCCTGATCTGGGGCAATTCGACCGCGGGCGCCCTGCTGCCCGGCCTGCGCAAGGCTCAGGAGACGCGAAACTTCGGCATTGCGCAGCTGACGTCCAATTCCTGTATTCCGGCCTTGAACGCCGACATCGAGGGCACGCCGAACTGCCGCGCGATGAATGACAAGGTTTTTTCGCTGGTCCGGCAGATCAAGCCCGACATCGTTCTGCTGCACGGGACTTGGGAAAAGCATCTCGACAATGTGGCCGAGACGGTGGTCGCGCTGAAGAAGGAGACGAATGCCCGTGTCGTGGTTCTCGGCGGGGTACCGGCGTGGCCGCGCGGACTTCCCTCCGAAGTGCTCAGATACTTCATCCTTCATCGCGCGTTGATCCCGGAGCGGTCGCCCGGTGCCGTCCCACCTACTGCCTACGATGCCGTGATGCGCGCCAGGCTCGAGCCGCTCGGTGCGGAATTCATCTCTGCGTCGGACGTCTTTTGCAATGCGCAGGGCTGTCTGACCCGCATTGGCGATGTGCCGGCCGATATCACCGTCAGCGATCAGTTGCACATCACTGAAAAGGGCTCGGTGTTTCTGATCGCATCCATCATCGACCGCTTGCTCGGCGGTGGGGAATCTGCGGACAAGGTGCGTTGAGGGCACTCAACCGCGGCGGCTTACCTGGCCGGATTCCACGTCGAAAATCTCGCCGCCGGTACCGATATCGACGAACGCGGCCGGGTCCGCGCCGGTCATCCAGACCTGCGCGCCGAGTTTTGCAAGCTCATCGAACAGCGCCTTACGCCTGACGGGATCGAGATGCGCGACGACCTCGTCGAGCAGCAGCAGCGGCACGATGCCGGTCATTTCTGCAACCAGCGTCGCATGCGCCAGCACCAGCCCGATCAGCAGCGCCTTTTGTTCGCCGGTGGATGCGTCGCGCGCCGGCATGTTTTTGGGCGCGTAGACCACCTGCAGATCGGTGAGGTGAGGACCGTCCAGTGTGCGGCCGGCCGCGGCGTCGCGGGCGCGGCCGGCGCGCAGGATCTCGCGATAGCGGTCCTCGACAGCGGTCGCGGACTCGTTGACAAGCGCATTTTCCATCCAGCCATCGAGCATGATGTGCGCCGATGGAAACGCCGAAGCTTGCCCGCGTTCGCGCAGCATCGCCGCCAGTCGCGTCACCGTCTGGCCGCGCGTGGCGGCGACGGCGACCGCAAGTTCGGCGGTTTCGCGCTCGATCGCGTCGCACCAATGGTCGTCATAGTTGCGCACTTCGAGCAGGCGGTTACGCGAGCGCAACGAGCGTTCCAGCGCCGAGACGCGGCTGGAATGCTCGCTGTCGATGGCCAGCACCAGCCGGTCGAAGAAGCGCCGCCGTTCGGAAGCGGCGCCGAGAAACAGCCCGTCCATCGCGGGCGTCAGCCACACCATGCGCAGATGATCGCCGAACGCAGTGGCCGAGCTCACCGGCTCGCGGTCGATCCGGCAGCGCCGGCTGGTTGACGCGGCTTCTGCTACAGGCGCGTCGATACCGGTACCGAGCGTGGCAAGCCCGAGCGCGCCCTCGACCTCGGCCGATACCGCCCAGGAGCCGTCGCCCTGGTTGTCGGCGACATCCTCCAGCGTCGCGCGCCGCAGGCCGCGCCCCGGCGAGAGAAACGAGATCGCCTCCAGGCAATTGGTCTTGCCGGCGCCGTTCGGCCCCACCAGCACCACGACATCGCCGCGCACCTGTACACTCGCCGCGCGATAGTTGCGGAAATGCGTAAGGGAAAGGCGTTGGATGCGGGAGGGGGTCATATTCACTTGTCATTGCCGGGCTTGACCCGGCAATCCATCGTCCGCGCTAGCGGACAATATCTTCGTATAAATCCCGCCATTCGGGATTGTCCGCGACGATCAGATCGTTTTTCCACTCGCGCGACCAATGCTTGATGTTCTTCTCACGCTGAAGCGCCGTAGCGATTGCCTCGTGCGCTTCGAAATACACGATAGTCTTGACACCGTATCGTTTGGTGAAGCCGTCCGCCAAACCTTCCCGGTGCTCGTACACGCGCCGAACCAGATTGTTCGTTACACCGATATACAGCGTTCCGCCTGGTTTGCTGGCGAGGATGTATACCCAATAGCTCATTTTTGTTTGATGGATTGCCGGGTCAAGCCCGGCAATGACAGTTGGTTTCTCACACCCGCATCGGCATCAGCACGTAGAGCGCGCCCTTGTTTTCCTTGTCCTGCACCAGCGTTGGCGAGCCGGGGTCCGCCAGCTTGAGCACGGCGACTTCGCCTTCGATCTGGGCGGCGATGTCGAGCAAATAGCGCGAGTTGAAACCGATATCGAGCGCGTCCGAGGCGTACTCGACCTCCAGCTCTTCGGTGGCGCTGCCGGAATCCGGATTGGTCACCGATAGCACCAGCTTGCCGGGGGATAGCGCGAGTTTCACGGCACGGCCGCGCTCGCTGGAAATGGTCGAGACGCGGTCTACCGCGGCCTCGAAATCTTTCTTGTCGACGATCAGTTCCTTGTCGTTGTTCTGCGGAATGACGCGGCCGTAATCCGGGAAAGTTCCGTCGATCAGTTTCGAGGTCAGCACGACGTTGCCGAGCGTGAAGCGGATCTTGCCCTGCGAGAGTTCGATTTTGACTTCGGCCTCGTTGTCCTCGATCAGCCGCTGCACCTCGCCTACTGTCTTCCGCGGCACGATCACGCCCGGCATGCCGTTGGCGCCGGAGGGCAGCGCCAGATCGATCTGCGCCAGCCGATGGCCGTCGGTCGCCACGCCGCGCAGCGTCGCGGCCTTGGCGGTGCCGGCGGTGTGCAGATAGATGCCGTTGAGATAATAGCGCGTCTCTTCCGTCGAGATCGCAAACTGCGTGCGGTCGATCAGGCGCTTGACGTCGGCAGCAGCCAGCGAAAACGAATGCGTCATGTCGCCGGCGGCAAGATCCGGGAAGTCGCTTTCGGGCAGGGTCTGCAGCGTGAAGCGCGAGCGGCCGGCGCGGATCGCCAGCACCGCACGGTCGCCGTCGGCTTCCAGCACGATCTGCGCGCCGTCGGGCAGTTTGCGGACGATGTCGTAGAACATATGCGCCGGCACGGTGGTGGAGCCGCCGGTCGCGGTCTCCGCCGCCAGTGTTTCGGTCACCTCCAGGTCGAGGTCGGTCGCCTTCAGCGACAGCTTGGCGTTTTCGGCGCGGACCAGCACGTTGCCGAGAATCGGGATGGTGTTGCGGCGCTCGACCACGCGGTGGACGTGGCCCAGCGATTTCAGCAGTTGCGCGCGTTCGACGGTGACCTTCATTGCATTACCCGCCAGAGATGGAAAAGCCGGGCGGCCGGAAGGCGCGCCGCGGCATTGAAAACCCGAAAAGCCGGATCAGGATCGGATTTGATCAAACCCCCGGGGGGACCGCAAGGTGGCGCGGATGGCCCGCCGGTGCAAGGGAGACAGGCCCCCGTTCCCCACTTTTGCGGCGAAAAGGGCGGCAGAAAACATTTCTCCCGCCCCACCCAGCCGGGCTTACCCGGGCTGGGCGTCATAATTATCGAAGCCGGATAAATCCGGCTTCGATTGGAGCAGGGGAGGGAGAGCGGGGGGAGCCGGGTCCTATTCCTGCAACTGCCGCTTCAGCGACTCGACTTCCTCGGACAGCGCGGTATCCCGGGCCACCAGCCCCTCGATCTTGCGCACGGCGTGCAGCACCGTGGTGTGGTCGCGTCCGCCGAACCGGCGGCCGATCTCGGGCAGCGAACGCAGCGTCAGCGTCTTCGCCAGATACATCGCGACCTGACGCGGCCGAACCACGTTCGCGGTCCGCCGCGACGACAGCAGGTCCGAGCGGCTGACATTGTATTGCCGGGCGACTACCCGCTGGATGTCCTCGATCTTGATCCGCTTCGGTTCCTGCGGGCGGATCAGGTCGCGGACCTCGCGCTCGGCCATTTCCAGCGTCACCGGCTGGTTGTTGAGCTTGGAATGGGCGAGCAGGCGGTTGATGGCGCCTTCGAGGTCGCGGCCGTTATGGGTGATGGTGCGGGCCAGATAATCCAGCACCGCTTCCGGCACGTCGAAGGTCGAGTGATGGGCGCGAGCCGCCGCGACGCGCGACTTCAGGATTCCCAGTCGCAGTTCCTCGCCGAGCGAACCCATCTCCACGACGAGGCCGCCGGCCAGCCGCGAGCGCACGCGATCGTCGAGGCTCTCGAGATCGGACGGCGGACGGTCGGCGGCGATCACCACCTGGCGGCCGGCATCGATCAGCGCGTTCAGCGTGTGGCAGAACTCGGCCTGGGTCGATTTGCCCTGCAGGAACTGCAGATCGTCGATCACCAGTACGTCGATGCCGCGCAGCGCTTCCTTGAACGCCAGCGCCGTCTGCGTCTTCAGCGCGGCGACGAAGCCGTACATGAATTTCTCGGCGGTGAGATAGAGCACCTTGCGCTCGCTCCCCGAATTGCCGGCCCACGTCACCGCCTGCAACAGATGGGTTTTGCCGAGGCCGACGCCGGCGTGAATATAGAGTGGGTTGAACATCACGGCATCGCCGCGGCGTCCTTCGGCAACCTGGCGCGCGGCCGCATGGGCCAGCGTGTTGGAGCGGCCGATCACGAAGCTTGCAAAGGTCAGGCGCGGGTCGAGCGGCGAGCCGCCGAGCGCATCATGGCTGGCGGATACCGGCGCCGTCGCGGTCGCGCGCAATTCCGGCGCAGGGCGACCGTTGGCGTGCTCGGTGCGGCGCTGATCGGCCGGCGCGGTCGCTTCCTTGGCAGGTGCGATGCTGCGCATCGCGGTGCGCACGGTGAGATCGATCCGGTGCACTTCCGGCATCTCGGCCTGCCAGCAGGTCAGGACACGGTCGGCATAATGCGCCTGGATCCAGCTCTTGAGGAACCGGGTCGGAACCGAGAGGTGAACGCTTTCATCCTGCACGGCTTCCAGATCCATGCGTGCAAACCAGCTCGTATAGACGTCCTCGCCCACACTCGTCCGCAACCGTCCCTTCACGCGCGACCAACGATCCTGTTCCATATTTGTCATTGCTTGAGAACTTTTCTGAATGAGTAATGGTATTTGATGAATCGCCTGGCGGGTTGCCTTGCAGGTTTCCTGCCAGACGTGACCTCTGACGCGGAGCTTCGGCCACCAGACATAGATCGGGCGTTCGGCGAAACCGCCGCTGCACAAATCAAAGGCTGGATGGAACGAGAAGCTGCCGCGAGGTCAGCGCGTACTCAACGGTCTAGCCGGAGTTCGCGTGGGTGGACGATTAGGAGCGTCGTCCAGGGATTCAGAAGTGGTCTCGATGGAAATGAGCGTGCCGAATGTCGCGTTGATTCCGTAAAGCATAGTCCCTCCCCCTCTCACCGCGAGAAATCGCGGCGAGCAATCATAACCAGTGTTTTCAAAGCCAGTCTGCCGCCACCGAACATCCGCTTGTCCGACCGCCGCGCCGCCGCGTATCTCAGTCTGTCGTCTTCAACACGTTCACGAACTCCACGTTCCCAATCGTTGCGTTGTCAGCAAGCGCCTTATCTTCCCCGGTCTTATTTCCCTTTGTCTGGATCACGCTGAACGCGAGCGCCACACCGGGAAATTCAGACACAGAACAGCCGCTCTCATATTGCTATGAGTTAACAACTCAGCTTCGCTTGGAAAGCGTCGCTAACGCGCACACCGCCGCCGATTTGCACGTCCGCTCTTGGGTCTCATACCGCGCTGGTCAGGAGAGCCTCGAGCGTCGCGAACGAGTAACAAATACACCAAGGGCGATTTCTGACAATCCGTGATTCGACGACGCGGTCCGACTCTTCGGCGGTGTTGCAACACTGCAATTGCGACACTCCACACCAAGTTTTTGAATCCGCGTACAGAATCGCGCGATGCCAACGCGCGTGACAGTTTTTGCTGCACTCGCAAAATTTTTTAAGAAACCGTTACAATCGTGGTTACCGCGACCAGTTTTCAAAATGCTTTCGCTCGCTATGTGGATAAGTGATTAGCGAGACGAAGTTTTTCGGAATTGCTTTTGAAGGGTAACCCCTGAGCGGCGGTAATGCGGGCAGACGAAGCTGGCGTCGGATTGGACAGCCGTTGCGCTCGCGCTTCTCGCAAATGCTCACGATTACGCTGGTGCAATAAATCGCACCTCGTAGAACTACTGGCGCTACAAATGTGACACGTAAGACGGTGCTCAGCAACGGGACAATCGAATTGTCACACGAGACGCTTTCAACGTGGTCCCGAAATGCAACAGGGCTCGTGCGTGGCGAAATGGATTTTCGAGTTCATGCGCGCACGACGGCATGACTGAAAAAAACAAAAGCCCGGCGAAGCCGGGCTCTTGACGAATATTTATCTCAGTCAGTTCACTTCGCGAGCTTGGCGATCGCGTGCGACAGGCGCGACACTTTCCGGCTCGCATTGTTCTTGTGAATGATGTTCCGCTGTGCGGCCTGCATCAGTTCCGGCTCCGCGTGCTTCATCGCTTCGAGCGCCGCATTGCGGTCGCCGCTCTTGATCGCTTCCTCGACGGTACGGACCGCGCCACGCATCTGCGTGCGGCGCGACTTGTTGACGATGGTACGGCGGGCAATCTTGCGGGTCGCCTTCTTGGCGGAAGTGGTATTGGCCATGTTCTCAACTATCCTTCGGCTGTCATCGCTCGGGTGGTCGGGCTCGAGCGCGCCGGCCGTTCAAATTGCGTGATCGCTGGTTGTCGTTTCCAGGGTGTTCTGAAGCAAGCCGTTCTTGAGGATGCCATGGACGGAAGCCAAAATGCTTCCGAGGGTGGCGCTGCTCAAAGAACAGCGGCGGCGGGATTGCGCCCGCCGCCATTGGGGGTCTTATAGAGGGCGTGTCCTGCACCGTCAACGCTTTCCGCCCTTCCCGAAAGGCCGGGAGGGGCGCCGGAACAGGCGCGTAAGGTGCTGATGAGGTTGAATTTTGGGGGTGCCCCCGGTATTGGCTGACGGCCTTTGGGGGCCATAGATATAAGGTGATGCATGATCCGCGGTTTTTTCCGGCTAATCGGCCTGCTGCTCCTGGCCGGCGGATTCATCTTTATGGTCTATGACGGCGCCCGTTTCGTCGCCGACCAGACCTTGCGGTTCACCCGGTTTGGCCAGTTCTGGAACGACATCCATCAGTCCAGCCAGCTGGCATTCCGGACCTGGATCGAGGGTGCCGCGCCCTGGCTCTGGAACAGCGTCATCAAGGTCCTGCTGGATCAGCCGGTTTTTGCCGTGCTGGGCGTGGTCGGCATTCTGCTCATGCTCCTGTTCCGGCCCCGCAAGCCGTTGATCGGCTATTCGCGGGACTGACCTGACCGCCCCGCGGTCCTTCGGGGCGCGCGCGGCGTAACAGGGCTGCGATCTCCGGCGTAAAGACATATATAGAAGTCCGACCCGCCGACGCCGATGTCGCGTCAGGCCGATGTCCCGCCTGGGAGGTACCCCATGTTGTTCATGCGCAAGACCACCGCGTTGCCGAGTGCAGCCGAAGCGCTGCCAGGGCGCGCCACCCCGATACCGACCGCCACCACGCATTTCGTCAACGGCCGCAAGCTGCTGCCGCCCTATCCAGCCGGCCTCGAACAGGCGATGTTCGGGCTGGGCTGTTTCTGGGGCGCAGAGCGCAAGTTCTGGCAACTCGGCGACGGCATCCATGCGACCGCCGTCGGCTATGCCGGCGGACACACGCCCAATCCGACCTATGAAGAAGTTTGTTCGGGCCGCACCGGTCATACCGAAGTGGTGCTCGTCGTGTTCGATCCGAAGAAGATCTCCTACGAGCGGTTGCTGAAGACGTTCTGGGAAAATCACAACCCGACGCAGGGCATGCGCCAGGGCAACGATGTCGGCACCCAGTATCGCTCGGCGATCTACACTTTTGGCGATACGCAGCGCCAGGCCGCCGACGCGTCGAAGGCAACATACCAGAAGGCGCTGGCGGCGAAGGGAGTCGGCGCCATCACCACCGAGATCGCGCCATCGGGCGAATTCTATTTCGCCGAGGACTATCATCAGCAATATCTCGCCAAGAATCCGGCAGGCTATTGCGGATTGGGCGGCACCGGCGTGTCATGCCCGATCGGCGTCGGCGTGACCGCCTGATCGTCTGCCTTCCCGCTTCCTCGCTCCGCAAGCGCGGGGCGAGGAGGCCTCGCTCACCCCACTCTTGAGCGCAAAAAACGCTTTATTAACCATAACCGGTGCAAGTCTAGAGCTGTCTCGCTTTAAGGGATGGCCTAGGTGCGGGTTGTGCGCGCGTTTCGAATACCGGTCACTGCGATCATCGCCGCGCTCGTGCTGTCGGGCTGCATGCGCACGACCGGGCCGGTTGCGGTCGCGCCGCAAGGCGATCTCAATTCAATGGCCTATGGCCAGCCCAACAGCCCGCCGCCGCAGGCGGTCGCGGCCGATTCCGGCGGCGGCGCCATCGGCGCGGTTCGTGCGGCATTCGCTGCGGCACCAAATTCAGCACCAGCACCCGTCGCCTATGTCGAACCTATACCGGTGCGACACGACGCGGCCTATCATCTCGATGCCGGCGACAGGCTGCGCGTCGTCGTCTATGGCCAGGAAGGTCTCACCAATACCTATGCGGTCGGCGCCGGCGGCTCGATTACGATGCCGCTGATCGGCTGGGTGCGGGCACGCGGCCGCACGACGGCCGGACTGGCGGCAGAGATATCGGCGAAGCTGCGCGCCGGCTTCATCAGGGAGCCATCGGTCGCGGTGGAGATCGAAGCCTACCGGCCGTTCTTCATTCTCGGCGAGGTCGCAGCACCCGGGCAATATCCGTACGTGCCAAACATGACGGTCGAGAGCGCGGTGGCGATCGCCGGCGGCTTTTCGCCGCGCGCCCGCCGCGACAGCGTCACGGTCACTCACACCGATGCGTCGGGAACGGCGCGCTTCGTCGTTCCGGCCGGCAGCCCGATCAGTCCGGGCGATACCGTGCTCGTCAGCGAGCGCTGGTTCTAGAGCCCGTCGAAAACGCGCTCGCACGCGACGCATTTTTATCAAATCGTCATCGCGATCTGGCCGTTTTGTTGAGCAAGATGGCAAGGCAACTGCCTCACGTTTGATCTGCCGAGCAATCAGCGGTCCGCTGCCGCGTGCAGCGTTCGTATCGGATTGCAGAATCGCGTGCGCGCGAGTTAAACTTGAGGTAGTGTAAATGAAGATTTGCTCTTTTCTGCAGGCTCTGCTGTACCGCGCATAAGCTTCGGTTGCGATAAATCAGCGCGATGCGCCGACTGCATTCGAAACAGTGTTTCAAGTTGCGCTGCAGCAATGTAGAGAATGCATCGTTGAATCGAGGCGCGCCGGTTTGTCGGTTGAGTGCCTGCAATCCGGAGTATGACCATGAACTATCATTTGCCGGTCAGCATCGTGCGCACGGTGACCGCGGCAGCGTTGGTTGCTTCCATCGCCGTGACGGCCTTGTGTACCTCTTCGCAGCACGCATCGGCGGACACCTATCCGAGCCGGCGCATCACCTTCGTGGTGCCCTATCCGCCCGGCGGCGCCACCGACGTGTTGGCCCGATTGCTTGCCAACAAGCTGTCGGAGTCATGGAAGCAAACCGTCGTGGTGGAGAACAAGTCGGGCGGCGGTGGTGTGGTCGGCAACGACAACGTAGCCAAGGCGCAGCCCGACGGTCACACCGTGCTGGTCGCCATCACGCAGATCATTCAGGCGCCGAGCCTCGTTCCGAAGCTGCCTTACGACGTCTTCAAGGATCTTGCGCCGGTCACCCAGATCGCGCTGTCGACCATCGTTCTGGTGGTCCCCGAGCAGCAGCCGTTCAAGTCCGTGAAGGAATTGGTCGATTATGCCAAGGCAAATCCCGGCAAGCCCTACGGCACCTTCGGCAACGCGACGACGTCGCATCTCTACGGCGAGTTGCTCAAGAAGGTCGCCAATATCGACATGACTCACATTCCCTATCGCGGCTCGGCTCCGCTGACGAACGACCTGCTTGCCAATACGGTGACCTCCGGTTTCGTCGACTTGACCACTGCGAGCGCGCAAATCAAGGCGGGTAAGCTCAGGGCCCTGGCGGTGGGCGGTGAGCAGCGGAGGAAGGCAATGCCCGATGTGCCGACGATGGCCGAACTCGGTTATCCCGGCTTTGAAATCGAAGGCTGGCTCGGCGTGTTTGTGCCCGCCGCAACGCCCAAGGAGATCGTGACGAAGCTTTCCGACGAACTCGCTCGCATCATCGCCTCACCCGAGGGCGTCGCCGGGATCGAGTCGCTCAGCCTCATACCGGTGGGTGGATCAGCGGACGCGTTCGACAAGGCGCTGCGCCGCGACCTGGACAGATGGGCCGATGTCGTGAAGCAAACCGGCGTCAAGGGTGAGTGAGGTCTCTGCTTCGTCATTCCGGGGCGCGTCGAAGACGCGAACCTCAGATGTGCAATTGTACATCGGGGGGAATCTCGAGATCCCGGGGCGCGCGTCTTCGCGCGAACCCGGGATGACGCCCTCCGGTCGTCACTTTAAATGTTTGGCAAAAAACGTCAGGCTGCGCGGCCAGGCGATGTCGGCGCTGGCCTTGTCGTAGCTCGCGCGTTCGTCGCAGTGGAAGCCGTGCTGTGCGCCTGGATAGATATGGACTTCGACGTCAGGCCGCTTGGCCTTGATGGTTTCGACATCGGTCAGCGGAATGCCCGCATCCTTTTCGCCGAAATGCAGTTGCGTCGGCACTTGCGGCTTGTCGTCGGCAAAGCGAACCACGGCGCCGCCGTAATAGCCGACGGCGGCCGATAGTCCCGACAGCTTGGTCGCTGCCGCATAGGCAATGCTGCCGCCGAGGCAGAAGCCGATGATGCCGACCGGGCCGACATCCTTCACCGCATCGATCGCGGCCTGGGTATCGCGCAGCATCGCCGTCCAATCGGGATTGGCGATGAATTTTCGCGCGTTCGCAATCTCGTCTGGCGAATAGCCGCACTGGAAGTCCGGCTGGATGCGATCGAAGATCGCGGGTGCGATCGCGACATAGCCTTCGGCCGCGAGCCGGTCGCACACCGAGCGGATATGGTGGTTGACGCCAAAGATCTCCTGGATCACCACGATGGCCGCCTTTGGCTTGCCTGCGGGGTCCGCGCGATAGGCACCGAGTTTGAAGTCATCCGAAGCCGTCAGTTTGATATCCTGTCCCACGGGTCATCCTTCTTGTTTTGGGTTTCGAAAAGTCGGTTGCGTGAATCTACGAAGGCGCGGCTACTGCCACATCCAGTTGTGGCCCCAGTCGCCCTTCCAGCCGGCCAGCCTGCCCTTGCGAAACTGCAGAAACAGCCGGTCCTTCTTGTAGAACAAGCCGCTGCCGCCGATGTTGCGGAACGCGAGGAAGATTTCCTCGCCCGGCCGTCCCCGGACATAGTTGAGCGGGGTGCCGAGCGCATGCGCGGCTTCGGCCGCGTCCATGCCGAACGCCAAGGGCGTGTTGTTCGATAGCGTTTCGGTGAAAGGCGGCGGGTAGGGGCCGCCGATCGGCCGCAATTGCTGTGCGGCAGCTTGTGCGCAACCGGCTGCGATCACGACGCCGGCGATGGCGGCTATCCTCATGACGCGGCTTTCTGCGCTACCTTGTTGCCCAGGCTGTCAAGGAACGGCAGCACGGCGTCGATGAAGGCCTGCGGCTGGTCGATGTTGACGGCGTGGCCGGCGGCCGTGATCACCACCTTCTGCGCGCCGGGAATCTTGGCCGCCATGTAGTCGGAGGCGGCGAGGAACGGCGTATCGTCGGCGCCGACCACGATCAGCGACGGCACCTTGATATCGGGCAGAGATTCGATCACGCGGGCATCGCGCTGGGTCAACATGCCGCGTGCGGCGCGTGCCAGTCCCGACGCGTCTCTGTGGGTGACGCTGGAGCGTTCCCGGCTGGCCG
Source organism: uncultured Alphaproteobacteria bacterium (assembly GCA_963770135.1). Classification (GTDB taxonomy): domain Bacteria; phylum Pseudomonadota; class Alphaproteobacteria; order Rhizobiales; family Xanthobacteraceae; genus Bradyrhizobium. The sequence goes on from CAVYOM010000016.1 coordinate 77,097, forward strand.
ATTTCAGGACCTCCAGCCCTTCGCGCTCGAAGCGGTCGCCGGTGTCATGCGCGCGCTTGTTCCAGACCTCGCGGGCCTCGTCCTTCTTGAAGCCGGGACCGGTATCGATGATCAGGAGCGCGCGGACGCGCTCGGGATGGGCGCGGTAGAACGCCAGCGACATGTAGCCGCCCAGCGAGAGTCCGCCGACGATCGCCTGCTCGGCGCCGACGGCATCGAGCACGGCGGCCATGTCGGCCACCGTCAACGCCTCGCTATAGGCCGAGGCGTCCTCGGGGTAGGCGGACTGGCCATGACCACGCATGTCCCACAAAACGAGCTGGTGATGTTTCGAAAGGGCCGCGATCTGGCCCTGCCACATCCCACTGGTCGACGAATAGCCGTGTGTCAGCAGTAACGGTGGGCCGGAGCCGTGAACCTCGTAATAGATGCGCACTCCGTCACGATCGATTGTCGGCATTCTTGTTTTTCCCGAAGCAAACGGCACCTGGTTCCGCCCTCGCTCTATCCTAGCGCGATCCGTTTGCCGTTGGGAAATGCGGAAACGGAAGGTGCGCCTGCCGCTCGCGCGCTCGATTGACCCACGACGAAGCGTTGCCGCAGCGCACAACTGCGATTTCTATATTCATTCCAAATTGCATTGCCTCTAAATCGGTTCCGGATCATGCTCACCGTACCCGGCATATAGCTCCGGTGGATGCCGGCCAATACCCAAGAAAGTGAATTGCCGCCGTAAGCGGCTTCCAGCACCGGAAGGGGAAACGCGATGCCAAATCTCACTATCAACGGGCGGAATATGTCCGTCGAGGCGTCCAACGATACGCCGCTGCTCTGGGTCATCCGCGAGCAATTGCAGATGACCGGTACCAAATTCGGTTGCGGCGCAGGTCTTTGCGGCGCCTGCACGGTCCACCTCAACGGCGAAGCCGTTCGCTCCTGCCAGACGCAGGTCAGCGACGCCGTCGGCAAGAAAATCACCACCATCGAAGGTCTGTCCGCCAAGGGCGATCATCCCTTGCAGAAGGCCTGGATCCTCGAGCAGGTCCCGCAATGCGGCTACTGCCAGTCCGGCCAGATCATGCAGGCGGCATCGCTTCTCTCCAAGAACCCCAATCCGACCAAGGATGAAGTGGTCGCGCATATGGACGGTAATCTGTGCCGTTGCATGACCTATTCGCGCATTCAAAAGGCGATCATGCGCGCGGCATCCGAAATGCGTACCGCCTCCAACGCCGGCACCGAGCGGAGGGCAACATGAATACGCACGTGAAAATCGCGCCCACCGATCTCAGCCGCCGCTCGTTCCTGGTTGGCTCCGCCGCGACAGGCCTCGTGCTCGGTTATGCCGCCGTTCCCGGTATCGACCACGCTTTGGCCGCGCCCTCGAACTTCGAACCATCGACCTGGTATTCGATCGGTCCCGACGGCGTCGTCACCGTGACATGCGGCAAGGCCGATATGGGTCAGCATATCGCCTCGACCATGGCGCAGATCGTTTCCGAAGAGCTCGGCTCGTCCTGGAAGGACATGCGGGTTCAGCTCGCCTCCAACGATCCGAAGTTCAATGACCCCGTGCTCGGCGCGCAGATTACCGGCGGCAGCTGGAGCACGATGATGAACTTCGATGCGATGAGCCGGGCGGGTGCCGCCGGGCGTATCGCATTGACGGAAGCTGCAGCCAGCGCGATGGGCGTGTCGGCCGGCGAACTGGTGGTGCGCAACTCCACCGTCTCGCATCCGAAATCGAAGAAGTCGATGAGCTTTGCCGACATCGTCAAGAGCGGCAAGATCACCAAGACTTTCACGCCGGACGAACTCAAGGCGATCAAGCTGAAGACGCCCGACCAGTACACCATGATCGGCGTCTCGGTTCCGCAGCTCGATATCCCGCCCAAGAGCAACGGCACCGCCAAATACGGCATCGACGTCATGCTGCCGGGCATGGTCTACGGCAAGGTCGTGACGCCGCCGGTGCGCTATGGCGCCACGGTGAAATCGGTCGACGATGCTGCTGCCAAGAAGGTGCCGGGCTTCATCAAGGCGGTGACGCTCGACGACAAGACCGGCAGCACAACCGGCTGGGTAGTGGCGGTGGCCAATACCTACGCCAGCGCCCGCAAGGCGGCCGACGCGCTGAAGATCACCTACGACAACGGTCCGAACGCCAAGCTGTCGAGCCAGTCGTTGCTCGACGAGGCGAAGCGGCTGCAGGCGCTCGACGATTCCGGGCAGTTCTTCGTCAAGGACGGCGACACGGCGGCGGCCTTCGGGACCGCGGCGAAGGTGCTGGAGGCCGAGTACACCACCAGCATCAACATCCATGCGCCGCTGGAGCCGATGAACGCGACCGCCGAGTTCAAGGGCGACATCCTGCACATCTATTCCGGCAACCAGTTCGCGACGCGCTCCGGCGCGATTGCGGCAGGAGCCGCCGGGATCGATCCCAAGTTCGTGGTGATGCACCAGATGTGGCTGGGCGGCGGCTTCGGCCGGCGTCTCGACGCCGACATGATGGTGCCCGCGGTGCAGGCGGCGAAGGCCGTCGGCAAGCCGGTCAAGGTCATCTACTCACGCGAAAACGACATGACCATGGACTATTCGCGTCCGCTGACCTTCCAGAAGGTGAAGGCGGGTCTCGATGGCGATGGCAAGCTGATCGCGCTCAATCACGACGTGGTCAGCGCATGGCCGACCCAGCGGTGGGGAATCCCCGATTTCCTGTCGCCTTCGGTCGACAAGAAGGGGCCATTGGACGCGTTCACGGTGAATGGCGCGGACTTCTTCTATTCCGTGCCCAATCACAACGTCCGCGCGATCAAGAACGAGATGGCGCACAACGCCACCCCGTCAGGGCAGTTGCGGTCGGTCGCGCCCGGCTGGACCTTCTGGGCGGTCGAAAGCATGATCGACGAACTCGCGCATGCCGCCGGCAAGGATCCTGCCGAGTACCGGATCGCGTTGCTGGACGGCAAAGGCAAGAACGACGGTGGTGCGCAGCGCCTGCGCAACACGCTGCTGGCGGCGATGGGAATGGCCGGCTACGGCACCGGCAAATTGCCGAAGGGCGAGGGCATGGGCGTCGCCTGCGTCTCGTCGCAGGAGCGGGCAACCGCAAGCTGGACCGCCTGCGTGGCCCATGTTGCGGTGTCTCCGTCCGGCGAGGTCAAGGTCAAGAAATTGACCGTGGCCACCGACGTCGGCATGCAGGTGCATCCCGACAACATCCGCGCCCAGGTCGAGGGTGCGGCGTTGTGGGGCCTTTCGCTCGCCATGTATGAGAAGGCGACGCTGAAGGATGGCGGTATCGAGCAGACCAACTTCGATACCTACACCCCCTTGCGGATGAGCCAGACGCCGGAAGTCGCCGTCAACGTCATCGCCAATGGCGACAAGCCGACCGGCGTCGGCGAGCCGGCGGTAACGGTGATCGCGCCTGCGCTCGGCAACGCCATCTTCAACGCCTGCGGCGCGCGCATCCGCGCGTTGCCGATCACGGCCGAAGCGGTAAAGGCGAATATGAAGGCGTAAATCGCCGAAGCATCGATTGAGAATGGTCCGCCGGGGGTCATGCCTCCGGCGGATTTTTCATGCGTCATGCCCGCGAAGGCGGGCATCCAGTACGCCGTGGCGGTGCCGTCTTCACAGATGTCACGGCGTACTGGATCATCCGCCCCAGTGCGCAATTGCGCACAAGGCGGATGATGACGCCTGTGGGGTGGCGGGATAGCAAACCAGATCGCTAAAATTTTAGCGTTCACGGTAGTCAACATTCACGATCCCTCTTAAGCCCCGGGGAACTGATTATCCGCTAGCCTCAGTTGCAAGCCGTCAACGCCAGGGGTCCGGGGTTTCATGACATCGGTAGCCAACAAAACTTCGACCAAGCGCCGGCTGTTGCTGGCTTCGGATCGGAGCGATCAGAGCAGCGAACTCGCCAGCATTCTGCGATCCGTCGGCCAGGTCGACACCATCGCGACATCTGATATTCCCGACGCGCCGGAGCGCGACCTCGCAGGCATCGTGGTCGACATCAACCTGCGCTCCGCCGAGAGCGTGCAGCTGGTGCGCAACAAGCTGCGCACCGAAGCCTATCGGGAAATGCCGCGGCTGTTCGTGCTGGCGGATGCGCTTCATCACGGATCGATGCAGGCCTGGGCGCTCGGCGCCACCGACACCATCGCGCGGCCGTTCGACGCGCAAGGCATCCTGCAGCGGATTCGCGCCGCGTTCCCGGACAGCGACGGATTTGACGAGACCGATCGCGGCAAGGTCCTGAACCGGGGCGTCGAAGCCGCGCATGCCGTGATGGTCAAGATCTTCGAAAAACTTCCGTCGGGCGTTCCCCTGAAATTCAGCGACATCGTCGAGGCCGAGAACAAGATTCTCAAGGCGATCAGGCATTCGTCCCTGCGCGAATGGCTGACGACGGTCGGCTGCCATCACGCCGGCAGCTATCGCCATTGTCTGTTCGTGACCGGCTTTGCCGTCTCCTATGCGCAGCATCTCGGCATGCGCGAGGACGACCAGCGCCGTCTGGCGCGCGCCGCGCTGCTGCACGACGTCGGCAAGGCGTTCATTCCGGTGGCGATCCTGGACAAGCCGGGCCCACTGACGCTGGAAGAGATGGAAGAGATGCGCCAGCATCCGCGCCGCGGCTATGACGCACTGGTCGCGCAAGGCGGTTTCCCGCCCGAAATGCTCGACGTGGTGCTGCACCACCACGAGTTCCTCGACGGCACCGGCTATCCCGACGGCCTGAACGGCAAGCAGATCAGCGACATCGTGCGGCTGACCACGATCGTGGATATCTATGCCGCGCTGGTCGAGAAGCGCGCCTACCGCCTGCAGTTCACCCACGCCCGCGCGTTCGGCATGATGGAAGAAATGGGCGACAAGCTCGACCAGCATCTGCTGCACGCCTTCCGCCCGGTGGCGTTCGGGTATTACTGAGCGACCGGACTCTCTGCCGTCATTGCGAGCCGTTGGCACGCAATGACGTGGGTGTTCACTAGCCCCTCAACGCAAGCTTCCGCCCTGCAATTGCCTCGTTATCGTTGATCATCCGCGCATCTTGCGCAGGTGGCACAGGCAGCCGGGGAAGCCCATGAACACGACAGCGACCTCAAGCTCAAATCTCGACATCCCCGCCGACATTGCGGCCACGCTGGTTAATCCGGCCGCCTATGCCGACCACCGCATTCATGACAGCTACCGTTGGCTCCGCGCCAACAATCCGCTCGGCATTGCCAGGGCCGAGAAGTTCGATCCGTTCTGGGTCGTGACCAAGCACGCGCATATCCAGGCCGTCAGCCGCCAGAACGAGCTGTTTCACAATGCCGACCGCCCGACCACGCTGACCAACCAGGCGGTGGAAGAGCGCGTCCGCAAGATCACGGGCGGGCCGAACCTGGTCCGTTCGCTGGTGCAGATGGATGCCCCCGATCATCCGAAATACCGGGCGTTGACGCAGGGCTGGTTCATGCCGGCCAATCTTGGAAAGTTCGAGGCGCGGGTGCACGAGATCGCACGTGCCACCGTGCAGCGCATGCTCGACAAGGGCGGCGCCTGCGATTTCGTCGAGGACGTCGCCCTCGGCTACCCCCTGCACGTCATCATGGAAATTCTCGGCGTGCCCGAACAGGACGAGCCGCGAATGCTCAGGCTGACGCAGGAGCTGTTCGGCCCGCAGGATCCCGATACGGCGCGGATCAGGGAGCAGCTCACGGCGGAGCAGTTTTCCGGGATGATGCAGTCGGTGGTGGCCGATTTCGGCGCCTATTTCCGTGGCATTACCGAGGACCGGCGCCGCAACCCGCGCGACGATCTCGCCACCGTCATTGCCAACGCAAAGATCGGCGGCGCCTACATGCCGGATCATGACGCGACCAGCTATTACATGATCGTCGCCACCGCCGGCCACGACACCACATCGTCCTCGACCGCCGGTGCGATCTGGGCGCTGGCGGAAGACCCCGCGCAATTCGAAAACGTGAAGGCCAATCCCGAATTGATTCCGGGCCTGGTCGACGAGGCGATCCGCTGGATGACCCCGGTCAAGCATTTCATGCGCTCGGCCACGGCTGACACCGAGCTCGGCGGCCGCAAGATTGCAAAGGGTGACTGGCTGATGCTGTGCTACGCGTCCGGCAATCGCGACGAGGACGTGTTTGAGGAACCTTACAAATTTCGCTGCGACCGCAAGCCGAACCGCCATGTCGCGTTCGGCTACGGCGCGCATCTCTGCCTCGGGCAATATCTGGCGAAACTGGAAATGCGCATCCTGTTCGAGGAGTTGCTGCCACGGCTGAAATCGATCGCCCTCGACGGCGAGGTCAAGATGACGCAGGCCTATTTTGTCAACGGCCCGAAAAAGCTGCCGATAAGGTTCGAGGTGAATTGAAACGGCGTAGTGCGTAGGATGGGTAGAGCGAAGCGACGTGCCCACCATCTATCATCGAACACGTTGCAAGAGGGTGGGCACGCTTCGCTTTGCCCACCCTACGAATCTCTAGCGCTCCTTCGCAAACGGCGGTGCCGCATACACCACCTTGCCGCCGACCATCGTCAGCACCGATTTGATCCTGCCGATCTCCTTCACGGGCGCGGTCATGTAGTCCGCCGACAGCACCGCGAGGTCGGCGAATTTGCCGGCTTCCAGCGTGCCGCGCTTGTCGTCGTCGTTTGCCATGAAGGCGGTGTTGCTTGTGTACATCTCCAGCGCCTGACGGCGGCTCGGCGCTTCCTCGTCGCCGCGGGTCTTGGTGCCGCCGATCGTGGTGCCGTCGAGATACCATTGCAGCGACACGAAGGGATTGTAGGACGACACGCGATGCGCGTCGGTGCCGCCGCCGACCACGAGGCCGAGCTTCATCGCAGTGGCGATCCGCGGCATCGCCTTGGCCTGTTCAACACCAACTTCCTTCTGCAGCCGCTCGCCGCCGAAATAGAGCCCGTCCTGCACGCCCCAGACCAGGCCGAGCGCCTTCATCCGCTTCAGGCTGTCTTCGGAGGCAGTATAGAGATGCAGCACGGCCCAACGCAGGTCGTGCACCGGAAAATCCTTGTTGATGTCCTCGACCACATCGAGCAGATCGTGGACGGTGCGGTCCGGGTTCCAGTGCAGCTGGATGGTGTAGCGCTTTGACGCCGCCCAGCGCAGCAGTTCGGCAAGCTTCGCCTTGCCGTCGGGCGTGATGTCGCCGTCGGTCCAGTCGGCCCAGATCAGGATCTCGCCGGGGCCGTTGAAATGAAGCATCGCGTCGCCGAATCCCGGTGGCGAGAGTTGCGTCAGGTTTTGCAGGTCCGCGAGCTCGCTGCCGGGCTTTGGCGCACAGAGGTGATAGGCGACGCGCGCCGTCAGCTGCTTGTCCTGCCATAGCCGGAACACCGCCTGGTAGTTCGCCGGATACATGCTGACGCCGCCGCCATCGACGATACCGGTGATGCCGAGACTGTTCATCTCGCGGAAGAATTTTTTGGAGCCTTCGACCTGCTGCTCCATGGTCGGCTTCGGCAGTTTGTCGAAAATCCTGCCGAGCGCGGCGCCGCCGGCGTCGATGATGCCGGTCGGCTTGTTGTCGCCGTCGCGCGCGAGTTTGCCGCCGGGCGCCACGTCGCCGTCGTCGCGGATGTTGAGCGCCTCCATCGCCTTCGGCGACAGCAGCAGCCAGTCATAGAGATGCTGGATGTAGACGGGATTGTCCGGCGCAATGGCCGCGACCTCCGCCGGTGTCGGCCGGCGCTTCTCGGCAAACTGCTCCTCGGTCCAGCCGCCGGCGACGACGATCCAGGATCCCGGCTTCTGCGACTTTGCGGCCTGAGCGATCTTTTCCAGCGCGTCTTTCAGCGTCGGCACGCCGATCCAGTTTACCTCGGTGCCGAAGGTCAGCGCGGCGCGGATGCCGTGGATGTGTCCGTCGGTCAGTCCGGGAATCACGGTGCGGCCGCCGAGATCGATCAGCTTTGCGGTCTTCCCGGCGAGCTTCTTCATCGCGGCCGAAGCGCCGGTCGCGAGGATCTTGCCATCGCCGATCGCCACGGCCTGCTGCGTGGCGAAGTCCTTGTCGACGGTGAGGATCTTGCCGTTGAACAGGATCGTGTCGGCGGTTTGCGCGGACGCGATGCCGGCCGGTGACGTCACGATGAACGCCGCCGCAAAGTAGCAAGAAAGCCTCGCAGAATTTAACCTCGGCCCCGGCATGACGCGCTCCCCCGTAATTTTCTATGTTGTTCTTCTGCTCCCCCCGTCGCCGCGTTCCTCGCAATGACGAAGTCGAAATCGTAGGGTGGGCAAAGGAGCGTCAGCGACGTGCCCACCATCACTTGCAGCGCTGAGGATGGATGGTGGGCACGCTGCGCTTTGCCCACCCTACAAAGTTTTCACCCCAGCATCTTCCTTAGCTCCGCCTTTGCCACCTTCTCCAGCGTCGAGCGCGGCATGTCGTCGACGAAGTGAATCTCGCGCGGCACCTTGAAGTCGGCAAGCCCTGTGCGGCAGGCGGCCATCACCGTGTCGTGCAGGTCGGCCGGTGCGCCGTCGACGCCGGCCTGCGGAATGATGAAGACGACCGGCACTTCATCCAGCATCGCATGCCTCTTTGCCACCACGGCGGCCTCGCGCACGCCCGGCACCACCGCAATCACCTGCTCGATCTCGGATGCCGCGACATTCTCGCCGCCGACCTTGAGCATGTCCTTGGTGCGGTCGCCGAATTTTATGAAACCGTTCTTCAGCAGAGTGACACGGTCGCCGGTGATGAAATAGCCGTGCTCGTCAAAGCTTTCTCGGGTGGCCTTTTCGTTGTGCAGATATTCCGCAAACAGCGACAGGCCGGGAATGCCCTTGATCAGAAGATTGCCGGTGCCGCCGACATCCGTCGGCGCGCCGTCGTCCTCGACGATGCGGATCTGATATTCCGGCGCGGCGCGGCCGATCGACATCGGCGTGTTGGGTTGGTCGACCTCGCCGACGATGCCGTGGGTGATGGTTTCGGTCATGCCCCACCAGCCGATCGTCTTGACCCCGAAGGCGGCAAAGGGCGGCGGATCGTTTACCGCGGTGCCCCAGAGCCGGAACTTGTGGTTTTTGGGAATCTCGTGTTCCAGCAGTGCCTTCATGCAGAACGGGATCGTCGAGGTCCAGGTGCAGTTGTGCTCCAGCGCCACGCCCCAGAACCGGCTCGCCGAAAACCGTGGCTGGATCACGCAGGAAGCACCCACCCACAGCGTCGCCAGCATCGAATAGGCCAGCGCGTTGGTGTGGAACAGCGGCAGATAGGTCTGGTGCACGTCGCCGGCGTGCAGGTCTTCATGCGCGGCGTTGATCTTGGCGCCCCACAGCGCATTGGCATGCGTCCACAGCACCGCTTTCGGCCGCGACGTGGTGCCGGAGGTGTATTGCACGCTGCACGGCGCGAGTGGATCGGCGGCGCGGCGCGGCCGGTCGGCGCTGTCGACGAATAATGATTTAAAACTGTCGCCGCGCGGCGCGCCTTGCGCAGGCTTGGCTCCGGCGTCATGCGAGATCACGGCGATCCAGCGCAGGTCGCGGCAATTGGCCGAAATCAGTTCGGCATAGGCGGGCTGGGTGATCGCGGCGACCGCGCCGCAATGGCCGGCGAAATATTCGATTTCCGCCGCCGCCGAACGGGTGTTGGTGGTGACCGCGATCGCGCCGAGCTCGACGCAGGCAAACCAGGCCAGAACGGCCTCGATGCAATTGTCGAGATGGATCAGCACATATTCGCCGGGCTTGATGCCGCGTCTGGCGAGCCCTGCGGAAAGCTGGCCGACGCGTTCGTGAAATTCGCCGTAGGACCATTTCCGTGCCGGTCCCTCGAACGGCGCCCAGATCAGGAACGGATGATTGCGGCGGCTCTCAGCGCGCATCCGCAGCAGCCACGGCACGTCGAGGCCCGCGAAGGGCCCGACAATACCCGGCGCTGCCTGTGAATTGGTCATTGATCCTCCCGTGCCGCCTTACGGCTGCTTTTGGTTTTTGCTTGGGAGTAGTTCTGCCATCGGAAGGCGCGATGGGCAAATGGTCGTTGACGGCTCGGCTTTCTCAACGTCATTGCGAGCGCAGCGAAGCAATCCATCTAGCCGTTGTGCCGCGCTATGGATTGCTTCGCTTCGCTCGCAATGACGGGGGGAGAGTGGCGGCTTAGCCCCCACCATCCTCATACGACGAAATCTCGATCAGGCTCCCATCCGGATCCCGGCAATAAACCGATCGCAGCGTGCCCTTGGCGCCTTGCTTGGCCACGGGGCCTTCCTCGATTGCCACCCCGTTGGCCTTCAGGTGCGCCACCACTTCCTCCGGCGTGCTCGACGTCAGGAAGCACAGATCGTCGCTCCCTGCGGTTTCATGATCCGCCGTGAACCACTCGACTTTGTCGGCGCCGCGCGGCCGCACGTTGATTTTCTGGTTCCCGAACATGAGCGAGGTTCGCGGCGTCTTGCCCGGGCCGGGATCGAACACAACAACTTCCATGCCGAGGATTTTTCGATACCACTCGGCGGAACGCGCCACGTCGGCGACGTTGATGACGATGTGATCGAGTGCGTTAACGCTGACAGGCATGTCTTATCCTTTGGTCGCGGTCCCGGGCGCCCGGGTCGCACTGGCCGCATCTGGGTTTGTTTGTTACAACGCGGGCCGCGTTCGGTCCAATATGACCGCCGCTCAATAGAAACGGACCGGCTCTGAACCCGGCCCTCAAGGGAGAAATTTTGATGATTTCACGCCGTACCGCGATTTGTCTGGCCGTCATGGGTCTTTCCGCTGCCGCATCGATGGGCAGCGCTTCGGCGGCGGACTATCCGACCCGGCCGGTTAGATGGGTCGTCGGATATCCTCCGGGGGGCGCGACCGACATTGTTGCGCGGCTGATCGGCCAGCGGCTTTCGGAGCGGCTCGGCCAGCAGTTCGTGATCGAGAACAAGCCCGGCGCCGGCAATAACATCGCCACGGAATTGGTCATCAATGCCGAGCCGGACGGTTACACCGTGCTGCTGGTCAATCCCGCGAACTACATCAATGCCTCGCTGTACGCCAACCTGAAATTCAATGTCGTGCGCGACATCGCGCCGGTCGCGGCGTTCAATCGCGTGCCGAACGTGATGACGGTCAACAAGGACGTGCCAGCCAAGACGGTCGCCGAGTTCATCGCCTATGTGAAGGCCAATCCCGGCAAGGTGAACATGGCCTCGTCAGGCAACGGCACCTCCGTGCATTTGTCGGGTGAAATGTTCATGGCGATGTCCGGCGCGAAGATGCAGCACGTGCCCTACCGCGGCGCGGCACCGGCGATTACCGACCTGCTCGGCGGCCAGGTGCAGGTGATCTTCGACAACATGCCCTCCATCATCCAGCATGTCCGTGCCGGCTCGGTCCGGGCGCTCGCCGTCACCAGCGAGACGAAGTCGTCGCTGTTGCCTGATGTTCCCACTCTCGCCGAGACCGTCCCCGGCTATGAAGCAACCGCGCTGTTCGGCATGGGCGCTCCGAAGAACACCCCGAAGGAGATCATCGCCAAGCTGAACAAGGAGATCAACGAGGTGCTTGCGGAGCCCGCGACCAAGGCCAGACTGATCGACCTCGGCGGCGAACCGCTGATCGGGACGCCGGAAGCGTTCGGTGCGATGATTGCGGCCGAAACCGACAAGTGGAAGAAGGTGATCGAGGAAGCCAAGGTCGAGAAAGTGCAGTGATCTAGATCACGGAACATTGGCCCCGTCGCGGTGTTTTATGGCAGAGGCGACGCGGCTTTTGCGTCACGTGAAGGAGATCGATGATGCGCAATGCAATGTTAGCGATATTGGCGCTGTCGGCGGCGACAGTCGCCACCGTGGCGGGCAGCTCGCCGGCGGCGGCGTATGACTACCCCTACTGCCTCCAGGGCCGGGGCATCGGCATTCCCGGCGAGTGCTCGTACAGCAGCTATGCCCAGTGCATGGCGTCGGCGTCCGGCCGCGCGCTGTACTGCAATATCAATCCGCGCGTTGCGTTCGGACAGCAGCAACAGCGGCGGATGCGGGTCTATCGGGACTATTGATCGATCTCGCGAATACCTCTCGGATGGCCGGACTGACGCGCAAAGGCTCTTGCGCCGAATGGTCCGGCCATTCCTCGTCACAACTCCCGAATACGTGAAAGAGGCGCCGGCTTGACGGCATTTTATTTGCCTCTATACTAAACCGTATGGTTAAGTATCACGAAGAAGTTCTGGATCGCACCTTTGCCGCGCTGTCCGATCCGACCCGGCGCGCGCTGCTGGCCCGGCTCGGCCGCCGCGAAAGCCTATCGGTCAGCGAGCTGGCGCAGCCGTTCTCGATGTCGCTGCCCGCGATCATGAAGCATCTCGACGTGCTGTCGGATGCCGGCCTGATCGCGCGCGAAAAGACCGGCCGCACGGTCGCGTGCCGGTTGACTGCCCAGCCGATGGAGCAGGCGATGGAGTGGCTCAATCGCTACCAGCGCTTCTGGTCCGACGCTCTCGACCGCCTTGCCGCTTTTGTGGAGGAAGACCCATGGCCACCCAGTCCAGCCCGATCAAGTCAAGCGCCCGCAATGCCCCGCCTGCCGAGCGCCCCAGCCTCACGCTCAAGCGCCGGTTCAACGCGGCGCCCGAAAAAGTCTACGCCGCGTGGGCCGACCCGCAAAAGCTAGTGCAATGGTTCGGGCCCGGGCCGGTCGAGGAAGGCTCGGTCAAGGCCGACATCGACCTGCGCGTCGGCGGCCGCTACCGCATCAGCTTCACTGCCAAGGGCACCTATAACGAGGTCGGCGGCGTCTATCGCGAGGTCGTTCCGAACCAGCGGCTGGTGTTCAGCTGGGCATGGCATTCCACGCCGGAGCGGGAATCGCTGGTGACGATTTCGATGCAGCCGGAAGGCAGCGGCACGCTGCTCACTTTCCTTCACGAACAGTTCGCCGACGAGACCGCGCGCGACAATCACGAGCGCGGATGGAATGAGCTGCTCGCCAAACTCGAAAGCTACCTGGCCTGAACAGGGGAGCCGCCCATGCAGCCGCACACCATCGTCTCCCGCGAGGAATGGATCGCCGCCCGCAAGGCCCACCTTGCGCATGAAAAGGAATACACCCAGGCGCGCGAGCGCCTGGCGGAGGAGCGCCGTGCGCTGCCATGGGTCAAGGTCGACAAGGAGTATTTGTTCGACGGGCTTGATGGAAAAATGTCGCTCGGCGACCTGTTCAAGGGACGCAGCCAGCTCGTGGTACAGCACGTCATGTTCGCGCCCGACTGGAGCGAGGCCTGCAAGAGCTGCTCGTTCTGGGCTGACGGGTTCGAGCGCATGGTGCCGCATCTTGCCGCCCGCGACACCACGATGGTCGCGATCTCGCGTGCGCCGTTGCAAAAGCTCGCCGCGTTCCAGCAGCGGATGGGCTGGACCTTTGACTGGGTGTCGTCCGGCGACAACGCGTTCAATTACGACTACGGCGTTTCGTTCACGCCGGAGCAAATCGAGAGCGGCGGCAACTACAATTTCGGAACCACCCCGTTCGGAAGCGAGGAGGCGCCGGGAATCAGCGTGTTCTACCGCGACGAGGCCGGAAACATCTTTCACACCTATTCCTGCTACGCGCGCGGCCTCGACATGATGAACGCCGCCTATCACTATCTCGACCTCACCCCGCTCGGGCGTCACGAGGAAGGCCTGCCATATCCGATGGACTGGGTGCGGCTACGTGACCAATACCAGCCGGCACCGGTTCGGGCATCTTGCTGTCATGGCTAGCCGTCAGTAGCGTCGATCTCTCAATCGTCATTCCGGGATGGTGCGCAAGCACCAGACCCGGAATCTCGAGATTCCGGGTTCGATGCTTCGCATCGCCCCGGAATGACAAAACCCGCTCGCAATGACGCCGCAGAAACGAGAGGAAAATCCCCCATGCCTTACGTCGATGGCTTCATCGTTGCCGTGCCGAAGAAAAAGCTCGAAGCCTATACCCGCCTTTCAAAAAAGTGCGGCAAGGTTTGGCGCGAATACGGCGCGCTGGATTATCGCGAGTGGGTCGCCGATGACGTCAAGGTCGGCAAGCTCACCTCGTTCCCGCGCAGCGTCAAGCTGAAGCCGGGTGAAACGGTGGTGTTCGCCTGGATCACCTACAAGTCGCGCGCCCAGCGCGACAAGATCAACGCCAAGGTGATGGCGGACCCGCGGCTCAAAGAGATGACGGAAGGGCCGCCGCCGTTCGACGGCAAGCGGATGATCTATGGCGGCTTCGAAAGCCTGGTGAAAGTATAGGCAGCGTTGCGTCTCTTGGTCGCGGTGCGTGGAAAGCTGGGGCCAAGCCCGGCTGTTCGGCCCGCTGTGATATAACTGTCAAACGAGGCCTTTAGGAAATCCGGTAGCGCATCACGCGGATACCGGATTGATATGGCCGAGATCGAAATTCGGGGCCTTCGCAAGGCCTTTGACGGCACCGAGGTCCTGAAAGGCGTCGATCTCACGATCGAGGACGGCGAGTTCATCTCCCTGGTCGGCCCATCGGGATGCGGCAAATCCACGCTGCTGCGCATCATTGCCGGTCTCGAGCCTCAATCCTCCGGCGAGATCTGGATCGACGGGGACAGCGCCGACGGCGTCAGGCCGAGCGCGCGCAATCTGGCGATGGTGTTCCAGTCTTACGCGCTCTATCCGCATCTCAGCGTGTTCGACAATATCGCGGTCCCGCTCCGGATGAAACGCCTGTCGGTGCTGGAGCGGATGCCGCTCCTCGGCCGGTTGCTGCCGGGCCGTCGCCGCACCGAGCGCATCATCCGCGAGGATGTTGAAAGAGTCTCCGACCAGCTTGAAATCACGCCATTGCTGAAGCGCAAGCCCGGGCAATTGTCCGGCGGCCAGCGCCAGCGCGTCGCCGTCGGCCGCGCCATCGTGCGCCAGCCCCGCGCGTTTCTGTTCGACGAGCCGCTGTCCAACCTCGACGCCAAGCTGCGCGTGCATATGCGCGCCGAGATCGCCCAGTTGCACCGCCAGCTCAAGACGACCTTCATCTATGTCACCCACGACCAGGCCGAAGCAATGACCATGTCGGGGCGGATAGCCGTCATGATCGGCGGCGAGCTCATTCAGGTCGGCGCGCCCGCGGCGATCTATGAAGATCCGCGCGATATTCGTGTTGCCGAATTCATAGGCACGCCGAAGATCAATGCGTTCCCCGGCCGCATCCGCGGCGATGGCCGGCTGGAGGTGCTGGGGCATGTCCTCCACGCGGCCACATCGGCGCCCGCGGGCGAGTGTCGCGTGTGCATCCGACCGGAACGGATCGAACTGGGCGGGGCCGGCATCTTTTCCGGCACGGTCGTGCATCTGGAAAATCTGGGGTCGGAAGCCTTCGTCCATGTCGGAAGTGAAGGCATGAACGCGCCGGTGGTGGCGCGCGTCAACGATCCCAGCCTTTTGCCGACGATCGGAGCCTCGGTCGGATATGGCTTTGTGCCGGATGCGGTTCGCGCCTTCGACGCCGGCGGCAAGCGCATCGCGACCTCCATCGCCTCGCGAATCGAGCGGCCGCGGGGAATGGCCGTTGTCTGACGCCGCCACCACGCTGCAAGCGGTGGCCGCCGCGCCGCGTGCCCAGGCGCGGGCGTTTGCCGATCCCCGCCCGGCGGCGCGGTCCGCCTACGCGCTGGCCGCGCCGGCCTTCGTGCTGATGCTGATGATGCTGATCGGTCCGCTCGCCGGCCTGATCGCACTGTCGTTCACGGACTACCAGCTCGGCGCGCCATCGTTCGCCTGGATCGGCCTGTCGAACTATCACGAGATGTTCGCCGACCGGGTGTTCTGGATTTCGCTGAAGAACACGCTGACCTATGTCGCCATTGTGGTGCCGGGCGCGGTAGCGTTCGGGCTCGGCACAGCGCTCCTGATCCAGAGCGGCGCGGGCCTGCGGAGCTGGTACCGCACCATCTATTTCCTTCCCGTGATGGCAACGCTGATCGCGATGGCAATCGTCTGGGAGTTCATGCTGCACCCGCAGTTCGGGCTGGTGAACGGACTCTTGCGCGCCGCCGGACTGCAGGGTCATAGCTGGCTGCAGGACCGCGGCACCGCGCTCTATTCGCTGTGCGTGATCGGCATATGGCAGGCCACCGGCTTCAACATGGTGCTGTTTCTCGCCGGCCTCGTCTCCATCCCAAAACACCTCTACGACGCGGCCGAGATCGATGGCGCCGAAAGCGCCTGGTCGCGCTTCCGCCTGGTGACATGGCCGATGCTGGGGCCGGTCACCCTGTTCGTGGTGACGATCTCTGCGATCCGTTCGTTTCAGGTGTTCGACACCGTGCAGGTGCTGACCAAGGGCGGCCCCTCGAAATCATCCGAGGTGCTGATCTACACCATGTATACCGAAGGGTTCGAATTCTTCCGCTCAGGCTATGGCGCAGCGGTCACCGTCGTGTTCCTGGCCTTCGTGCTGCTGCTCACGCTGCTCAAATCCGCGCTCGGCAACCGCGAAGTGCACTACGCATGACGTCACGGGCCCGCACGCTGCTCTGGTCTGCGACCCGGCACTTTCTGTTGCTGGCCGGCGCGCTGGCGATGCTGACGCCGTTCATCTGGATGTTGTCGACCGCGTCAAAGCCGCAAACCGAAATCTTCTCCTCCGACCTGCATCTGATCCCTTATCACTTCGCCCTGTGGGACAATCTTCGGATCGCCTTCGGCAAGGCGGATCTGGCGCGCTATCTGCTCAACGGGCTGATCGTCACGATCTCGATCTTCGGCCTTCAGGTGCTGGTTGCGCTGCCGGCCGCCTATGCCCTTGCCAAGTTGCGCTTTCTCGGCCGCGACGTGCTGTTTGCGCTCGTCGTGTTCTGCATCCTGATCCCGCCGCAGGCGACTGCGATCCCGGTGTTCCTGCTGCTGCACAAACTTGGCGTGCTCGACAGCTACGCGGCGCTGGTGCTGCCGTTCACGATCTCGGTGTTCGGCATCTTCCTGATGCGCCAGTTCTTCAAGACCGTGCCCGATGACCTGATCGATGCGGCGCGGATGGACGGGATTTCCGAATTCGGCATCGTCTGGCGCGTGATGCTGCCGACCGCGATCCCGGCGGTGACCGCGTTCGGCATCTTCTCGGTGGTGGCGCACTGGAACGATTATTTCTGGCCGCTGATCGTGCTGAACAGCGAGCATTTGCAGACGCCGCCGCTGGCGGTCGCGCACTTCCGCAATAACGAGGCCGGCACCAATTACGGGCCGCTGATGGCGGCCGCGCTGGTCATCATCGCGCCGCTGGTGATCGCCTTCCTGTTCGCCCAGCGCCGCTTCATCGAAGGCATCACGCTGACCGGCATCAAGTGACCCCGCGTTTGTTTTCAACCCCTGAGGAGACGACAATGTTCAGAACATGGATTGCCGCAACCGCCCTTTCGCTTGCCGCCGGTCTGGCGCATGCACAGACCGAAGTCGTCGTGCAATATCCCTATGCCGAATTGTTCGAAGGCACCCACAAGCGCATCATCGAGGAGTTCGCCAAGGTGCGGCCCGACATCAAGATCACGCTGCGCGCGGCGTATGATTCTTATGAAGAGGGCACCCAGAAAGTCCTGCGCGAGGCGGTGACCAGCCAGATGCCCGACGTGACCTTCCAGGGCCTCAACCGCATCCGCGTGCTGGTCGACAAGAACATTCCGGCCGAGCTCGACGGCTACATCGCTGCGGAGAAGGACTTTGACAAGCAGGGTTTTCACCAGGCGATGTTCGATATCGGCACTGCGAGCGGCAAGGTGTACGCGTTGCCGTTCGCGATCTCGCTGCCGATCGTCTATGTCAACGTCGACCTGGCCAGGAAGGCGGGCGCCGATCCGGCCAGCCTGCCGCAGACGTGGGACGGGCTGATCGATCTCGCCAAGAAGATCAAGGCGCTCGGCCCCGACATCAACGGCATCACCTATGCCTGGGACATCACCGGCAACTGGCTGTGGCAGGCGCCGGTGTTTGCTCGCGGCGGCACCATGCTGAACGCGGATGAAACGAAGGTGGCGTTCAACGGGCCGGAGGGGCAGTTCGCGATCAAGACGCTGGCGCGTCTCGTCAGCGAGGCCGGCATGCCCAACCTCGATCAGCCGTCGATGCGGGCGACCTTCGCCGCCGGCAAGACCGGCATTCACATCACCTCGACCTCCGACCTCAACAAGACCACCCAGATGATCAGCGGCAAGTTCGAGCTGAAGACCCATATTTTCCCCGACGTGGCATCGCCGAACGGCCGGCTGCCGGCGGGCGGCAACGTCGTGCTGATCCTCGCCAAGGACAAGGCCAAGCGCGATGCGGCCTGGGAGGTGGTGAAATTCTGGACCGGTCCGAAGGGCGCGGCGATCATGGCGGAAACCACCGGCTACATGCCGCCGAACAAGGTCGCCAACGACGTCTACCTGAAGGATTTCTACGTCAAGAATCCGAACAACTACACCGCGGTCAGCCAGCTCGCGCTGCTGACTAAATGGTACGCCTTCCCCGGCGACAACGGCCTCAAGATCACGGACGTGATCAAGGATCACCTCAACAGCATCATCACCGGCGCCCGCGCCAAGGAGCCGGAAGCCGTGCTCGCCGACATGACGGGCGATGTGCAGAAGCTGTTGCCGAAGACGGTCGGTTCGACGCGCTAGAGGCAACAGCCTGACGATCGATGACCGCTGCGGCGCGCCACGCCGCAGCGGTTGCCATCACATCAAATCGGAGCCAGCCATGAAGCTTGTCCATATGAGCGATATTCATCTGACCGCGCCCGGCAAGACCATCGGCGGACGCGATCCCCGGCTCAATTTCGAGCGGGCGCTGACCGATATCCTCAAGTGCCACCATGATGCCGAGCTCCTGGTCATCACCGGCGATCTCTCTGACTGGGGCGACCGCGACGACTATGAATGGCTCAAGGCACGGCTCGACCAGTTTCCCGTTCCAGTGCGGCTGTGCATCGGCAATCACGATCGGCGCGCGACCTTCCTGAGCGTCTTTCCGGATTATGACGGTCCGGGCGGTTTCGCTCACGGCATGCACGACACGGCGGCCGGCCGCTGCCTGTTTCTCGACACGGTGCAGCCGGGGACTCATGCCGGCCATTTCTGCGACGTGCGGCAGCAATGGCTCGAGGCGCGGCTGTCCGAACATCCCGGGCCGTTTCTCCTGTTCATGCACCACAATCCGATGCCGACCCATCTCGAGCCGGTGGACCGGATCCGGCTGCTCGATGATGCAGCCTTCCGCAACATCGTCGGCCGTCATCGCGACAGGATCCGTCATATCTTCTTCGGCCATTGCCATCTGCCGCTGGCCGGCTCCGTGGCCGGCGTTCCGGCCTCGTCGCCGCGCGGCACCAACCATGCGAGCTACCCGGTATTTGCCGAGAAGGAGCTGTTGAGCGCCTGCGACCTGCCGGAAGCCTACGGCGTCGCGTTCCTCGGCGAGGACTACGTCACCGTCCATATGGTCGAGTTCGGTTATGCCGGCCCGATCTGGATCGAGGGCTCGCCCGATTACAAGGCGTGGGACAGGGAGGCCATGGTTCGATGAAATTCGTCATCCTCACGGACACCCACTTCGTCGCGCGCGGCCGCAAGCTCTACGGGCTCGATCCGACCGAGAGGCTTGGCGCGGCGGTCGATCGGATCAACCGCGATCATCCGGATATTTCCTTCGTGATCGTGACCGGCGATCTCGCGCATTGGGGCGAGGACGCGGCCTACGAAAATCTCGCTTCGGTTCTTGCGGAATTGAATGCGCCGACCATTCTCATGATGGGCAACCACGACAAGCGCGATCCGTTCGGCCGCTACTTCCCGGGCGTTGCGCGCGACCCCTCCGCCTTCGTGCAAAGCGTCCATCCGTTCGATGCCGCGACGGTGATCACGCTCGACACGCTGAACGAGGCCGCCCCGGATCATGCCGGACTGCTGTGCGAGGCGCGGCTCGCGTTTCTCGAACACGCATTGGCCTCGGCGCCGGCCGATCGTCCGGTGCTGCTGTTCCAGCACCATCCGCCGTTCGACACCGGGCTGCGTTACATGGATGGCATCAAGCTCGCCAACCCCGAGGCCGAGTGGGACGTGATCGCGCGCACGCGAAAGCCGGACTATCTGTTCATGGGTCATCTGCACCGGCCGATCTCGGGCATCTGGCGCGGCATTCCCTTCCATATCCAGCGCGCCTTGTCGCATCAGGTGGCGTTCGATCTCGAGACGGCGGATCACATTCCCGGATCGCATGAACCGCCGGACTATTCCCACGTGACCGTCGGCGCCGGACAGGTCGTGATCCATCAGTGCTCGTTCCTCTACAACGGACCGCTGTTCTCATTGCAGGACCGCGCCGCGCTGGAGTGGATCGACCGATAGTGCCAGGAGCGGCCCGGCGACCGCGCGCATACTGCACGCCCGCGCGCGGCGCTGATCATCGTCGGCCATCGATTCAAAAGCCGGCGGCGCTCGCGCGTTTACCGGGTTGCGAGGCGTGATCGCGGCCCCGCGGGAAGAAATGATGATCATCATTTCGTTGAGCGGCAGGCCGCCCGTATTTCCACGGACATCGCGTCGGGGCAGGGTTTACCGGCGATTAATTTGCAAAAGTTAGGGTGCCGCCGTCAAGGACCCGCCCCATGCGACCGACAGGTGCTGCGAGCTGAAACTCGACAACTGTCGGTGACGAAGGAAACAGAATGTTCTCCCGCACCAGGATGCCATCCGCGGCCACAGCCCTGCTTGGTCTCGCCGCCTTCCTCTCCACGCCGGCATCCGCCGCGGAAGTGGTTTTGCGCTTCGGCTCGATCAACACCGAAAACACCGCGCCCTACGACCAGATTCTGGTGCCGTTTCAAAAAGCGGTTGAGGAAGAATCCGGGGGGCGGATCGAAGTGGCGCTGAAACCGCTCGGCGGTTACGGCAAGCCGGCCGAACTGTTCACCATGGTCGAGAAGGGCGCCATCGAGATGGCGGCGAGCGTGCAAGGGTACCATCCCGGGCGCTTTCCGCAATCGTCGGTGATGGAGCTGCCCTTCATGTTCGAGAACTCGATCTCGGGCACCTCGGCGATGATGTCGCTCTACAAGGAAGGCCTGCTCGACAAGGACTACGCCTCGGTGAAGGTGCTCGGTCTCTACGTGCTGCCGCCCTATCCGATCTTCACCACCGGCAAGAAGATCCAGTCGGTGAAGGATTTTCGTGGCCTGCGCATGCGCACGCCGAGCACCACGGTCGGCGTCGCGCTGGCCAAGCTCGGCGCGGTCCCGCTCGGCATCCCCCTCAACATGATCGGCGACACCATCGCCAGCGGCTATGTCGATGCCATCGCCTATGGCTGGGACTCCACGACGACGACCAAGGGTGTGGCCGGAAAGACTCTGGCCGACCAGCTCAATGTCGTGGTCGACGCACGGCTGGCTGCGCCGGCGCTGATGATCATCATGAACCGCGCGACGTGGGATTCGATGCCCGCCGACCTCAAGAAGATCGTCGAGAAACACGCGGCCGATCTCGCGATGGGCAGCGCGCGCATCCGCGAAGCGCAGGAAGTCATCACCAAGAAGAAGGTGCAGAGCGACCCGCGATTTACCGCGTTGTCCTTCAACGACGCGCAGCGCGCCGAATTGCAGCAGGTTACAGCGCCGGCCGTAGCGGAATGGAAAGCCAACATGGCGAAGCTCGGCATTGACGGCGAGCGGCTCTACACGCGCGCCAGGGAATTGATCCAGCAATACAAGGTTGCCACCAAATAGAAGCATGATCCGGACCGAAACGGCCGCGTTAGCGAAAAGTAGGCACCGGTTTTCCGAACAAGATCATGCTCAATAGCGCTCAAGAATTGAGGAAACAGACCGTGACATCAGCTCGCAAACTCGGCATCCGGGCCAAGCTTTTCTTCGCTTTCGCTGCGGTATCGGGAACCACCGTCATCGCGGGCGCCGCCGCCTGGCTGATGTTCTCGCAGGTTCGCGATCTCTTCCATGATGTCTCAGGTCGCAACATTCCGGAGATCGTCGAGACGCTGGGTTTGCAGACCGACACCCAGGCACTGGCGGGCTCGGCGCCGACGTTGCTGGCGGCGAAATCGCAAGCACAGCGACAGCAGGAAATGACCGCGCTGAAGGCGCGTCAGGAAGGCATCGCGAAGCGGCTGGACGAGGTCGCCCGCACCCAAACCGATCGTGAAGCGATCGATCGGCTGAAGAAGCTGATTGCGGCGATGAACACCAAGCTTGGCGCGCTCGATGGCGCCGTCGACGATCGTCTCAAGCTCAGCGCCCGCGGCGAAGAGATCGTGAAGGCGGCGCAGAATACCCAGACCAAGCTCAACGATGTGCTGCTTCCGGCCGGCGAGAAGGCCCAGGCCGACATCACCATGGTCTCCATGACGCTGGGCGGCGACGCTAACCAGTCGATGATGACGCTACTCAAGCTGGTTTCGACCCAGGTGCCGGTGTCGCAAGGCTTTGCCGACCTCGTCGGCTTCGTCAATCTGGCGTCGAGCCTGCTGGACCGCGCCGCGGTCGCGCCGAGCGCCGAAAGCGTCGCGGCGCTGGAGAAGAACTTCAAGGCGATGTCGGCCAAGGTCGAGGAGAAGCTCGATATCGTCGACACGCTGCAGCCGACCGATGGCCTGCGCAAGGCGGGGGATGCCTGGCTGAAGCTCGGCTCGGGCGAGACGGTTTTCGACGCGCGCCGCAAGGAACTCGCCGCCAGCCAGCTTGGTCAAAAGCTGCTGGACGAGACGCGCGGCCTGACCGACGAACTCGCAAAGGAAGTCGCGGGCCAGGTCAAGTCGGTCACCAACAAGACCAAGGAAGCAACCGACCGTTCCGACGAGGCCATCAGTTTCGGTACCTTCGTGATGTTGATGATCGCAGCGATCAGCGTCGCCGGCGCCGCCCTGTTCGTCTGGTTCTATATCGGCCGCAATCTGGTGGCGCGGCTGGTCGGTCTGGAGAAGACCATGACGCGGCTCGCGGGCGGTGACCTCTCCGCCGAAGTTGATAGAAAGCGCGATGGCGACGAGATCGGCCAGATGGCGGAAGCGCTGTCGGTGTTCCGCGAAGGCATCGTCCAGGCCAACGCCGCCGCTGCGGAAAAGGCTACCGAGCAGGAGGCGAAGCAGCGGCAGGCCGCGCTGATCGACCAATTGACGCGCGAGTTCAACGATGGCGCAACCAACGCGCTGGCCGCGGTGTCCACAGCGGCGTCGCGCATGAAGGGTTCGGCCGAGAAGATGTCGAAGGTCGCGGCCCAGGCCAAGGAACAGACCGGCGCCGTCGCGTCGGCCTCCGAACAGGCTGCGGCGAACGTTCAGACGGTGGCGGCAGCGACCGAAGAGCTTTCGGGCTCGATCACTGAGATTTCCCGGCAGGTCGGCGAATCCGCCCGGATCGCGGCCCAGGCGGTGGAGCAGGTGGCGAAGAGCGAAGTTACGGTCACCGAGCTTGCCAACGCGGCCAACCGCATCGGCGAAGTGGTTGGCCTGATCAACACGATCGCGGCGCAGACCAACCTGCTGGCGCTGAACGCAACCATCGAAGCCGCCCGCGCGGGCGAGGCCGGCAAGGGCTTTGCCGTCGTCGCCTCCGAGGTCAAGAGCCTTGCGACGCAGACGGCGCGCGCCACCGAAGGCATCACCGCGCAGGTCTCCGCCATTCAGGGCTCAACCCAGGAAGCGGTCGACACCATCAAGGGCATCGGCCAGATCATCGACAAGATGTCGGAGATCGCCACCACGGTTGCATCCGCCGTTGAGCAGCAGGGGGCGGCCACGGCGGAAATCGCACGCAACATCCAGCAGGCGGCCTCCGGCACGCAGAACGTCTCCAACAATATCGTCGGCGTCTCCAGCGCAGCCAATGAGACCGGCGAAACCGCGTCCGACGTGCTGCAATCGTCCGACGGTCTGGCGGCGGAGTTGGAAGCGCTCAGCAACGAAGTCGGCCGCTTCCTGGCGCGCATCAAGGCGGCGTAAGCAGCCTTCGGCGGAGGTCGCTTCAAACCGGCGGATGCGGGGCGCGGTGGGTTGACACCAGCCGCGCCGCGGCCACATTCATCCACATGCGCATTACCCTGATCCACGCCCTGAAACATTCGATCGTGCCGATCGAGGCCTCCTTTGCGAGGCTTTGGCCGGACGTCCGCCTGATGAACCTGGTCGACGACAGCCTCTCGGCCGATCTGGCACGGGACGGCGGGCTCACCGACGCCATGACCGAGCGCTTCCTCCAGCTAGGTCGCTACGCGGCCGGCACCGGTTCGGACGCAATCCTGTTCACCTGCTCCGCCTTCGGCCCCTGTATCGAAGCGGTTGCCCGCGCGCACGCGCCGATGCCGGTGCTCAAGCCCAATGAGGCGATGATCGAGCAGGCCGTCGCAAAAGGCCGCAAGATCGGTTTGTTATCGACATTTCCCCCGACATTGGCGTCGATGCCGCCGGAGTTTCCGTCTTCCATCGAGCTCGTGCCAAAACTAGCGGAGGGGGCCATGGCTGCGCTCGACCGAGGCGATCGTGCGACGCATGATCGTTTGGTCGTCGAAGCTTCGAAAGATTTGCGCGATTGCGACCTGATCGCGCTGGCGCAATACAGCATGGCGCCTGCGGCAGAACGGGTCGCGGAGGTAACCGGACGGCCGGTGCTGACGACGCCTGACAGCGCGGTACTGAAATTGAAGGGAATGCTGACCGCCGGCCGTTGAGGGGAGCGCGATGACAGTGCGGCTCAGTCGGCGCGATACGTTGTTGCGAACGGCAGCCGTCGCCGCGGCCGGCCTGATCCCCGGCGCAACCATCCCCGGCCTTGCAGCTCCTCTTCGAACGTTGCCCCGCAGCGGGGAAATCGACGCCATTCTGCAGGCTCGGGTCGATGCGGCGGATGTGCCGGGCGTTGTCGCCATGGCCGCAACCGGGGATTCGGTTATCTACCAGAGCGCCTCCGGCGCAAGAAGCATGGGCGCGGCTGCCAGGATGTCGGCCGACACGGTGTTCAGTATCGCGTCCATGACCAAATTGCTGACATCCGTCGCAGCGTTGCAACTCGTCGAGCGCGATAAGCTCAAACTGGACGAACCAGCGGCGAGAATTGATCCGACGCTCGGGTCGCCTCAGGTTCTCGATGGTTTCGATGCGAAAGGAGCCCCGCAACTGCGCGCCGCGCGAAAGCCTGTCACGCTACGCCATCTGCTGACGCACACATCCGGGCTTAGCTATCAGCTCTGGGACACGAATGTCGTTCGCTACAACAAGGCGTCCCGCAACGATCCAGCGTTGCCGCGTGCGCCGTTGATGTTCGATCCGGACACCCGATGGGCCTATGGCGGCAGTCTCGACCGGGTCGGCCGGCTCGTTGAAATCGTCAGTGGGCAAAGTCTTGATCGTTATTTCCGCGATCACATCCTGGGTCCGCTCGGGATGAACGACACAGTATTCTTGCTCACCGAGAAGCAGCACGCGCGGCAGGCCAGTCTGCATTTGCGCAAGGCGGATGGAACGCTTGTGCCGCAGCCTTTGGTGAGACGAACGGAGCCGAAAGTATTTTCCGGTGGTGGCGGCATCTATTCCACCGCGCCGGATTATCTGACCTTACTTCAGGCGCTGTTGAATGGCGGAGCGCTTGCCGGGAACAGCGTCCTGCGGCCGCAGACGGTTGCGCTGATGTCCACCAATCAGATCGGCAACCTTGACGCGGGAATTCTCAAGACAACAAATCCGGCGTTGTCCGAGAACGTCGATTTCTTCCCCGGGGTGCGGCTGCGGTGGGGGCTTGGCGATATGCTCAACATCGATCCCGTGCCTGATGGCCGCAGGGCAGGCAGCCTGACATGGGCCGGGCTTTACAATACCTACTATTGGATCGACCCGGCGTCGCGGATCGCGGGGGTCATCATGATGCAGATATTGCCTTTCGCCGACCGGCGCGCGCTCAACGTCTATCGTCAATTCGAGCGCGGTATTTACCGTGCCCATAAGGCCGCCTGAGCCCCGGCGCTGCTTCAGTCGTCCTTTTTCTTGGCAGGTTTTTTCGCCTTCGCGGCCTTCGCAGCGGCCGCGGCTTCCTCGGACGCGTTCCGGATCGCCCGGGCGTAGCTGTCGGCGGTGTTTTGCGCCGAATTCTGCAGCCGCTTGGCCGCGGCCGCGCCGAGCTCCATCGTGCTCTTGGCGATCAGCCGGAACTGGTCCCGGGTCTCCTTGTCCTTGGCCTTGGCCGCGCGGGCCATGATCTGGTCGCGCCGCTTCTTAACGGCCGTCATCAGGGTCTTGTTCTGCGCTTTTGCGATTTGCCGGATGAAAATGTCGAGATCGGCTTCAGCCATTATGGGTCACTCTTGGCACACCATGCGATTCCGCACGGTGCGGGGATCATCGGCGCGTCTTGTTGGAAGGTTGGACGCCATTGTGTCGCCGCGGCGCGGTCATTTCAAGCGCCGATTCTCGCAATCGGACGCGGCGGACCATCCGCGCAACCCGATAACAATCGATTAACGTTGTATTGGTACGAATCTCAACCAATCGGAAGGCAAACAGCATGCGTAATCTTACCGTCTATCAGCGTTTTGCGATGATCATTGCGGCGCTGACAATCGTGCTGTTTGCCGTCTCCACCTTGCAGATCCTGGTGCTGCGCGATGCGACGCTCGACGAGCGGCGTACCACGGTCCGCGATCTCGTCGAGGCGGCCACCAAGATTCTCGCCCACTATGAGGGCGAGGCCAAGGCCGGCAGACTCGAGCCCGACAAGGCGCGCCAGATGGGCTTCGCCTCGATCAGCGCCATGCGCTGGGGCGAATACTCGGACTATATCGGCGTCTATGGGACGGGCAGCTCGGATGCGGGGGTCACCTACGTCCATGCCAATCCCAAATACATCAACGTCAACCGCTGGGACTTCAAGGACAAGAGCGGCAAGCTGCTGATCCAGGACATCGTGCGGACGGCGCGTGCCGGCGGCGGCTTTGTCGAGTATCTGGCGCCGCGGTCGGCCGGTGGCGCCGAACTTCGCAAGGTCTCCTATGTCGGGGCCTTTGGCGTCGGCGACAAGCTCCTGGCGCTTCAGGCGGGCGCTTATGTCGACGATATCGACGCCGTGGTCTTTCGCCGGATGATCTGGGCGGGGCTCGCCGGGCTGGGCGGGCTGGCCATCGCGGCATTCGCAGCCTTCTGGCTGGGCCGCGGCCTGGTGGTTCCGCTCAACCAAACCTGCTCGACCATGGACGAACTGGTTAAGGGCAATCTTGCGGTCGACGTTCCGTTCGTGGACCAGACCAACGAGGTCGGCCGGATTGCGCGAAGCCTGCAGGTCTTCAAGGATCACCTGGTCGAGACGACGCGGCTGCGCACAGAGCAGGAAGCGATGAAGACGCGCGCCGTCGAGGAGCGGCAGACGGATCTCGCCCGCATCGCCGACGAATTCGAGCGCAGCATCGGCGGCGTGATCCGCGGCACCGCCACCGCCGCCGACGAGTTGCAGAATTCCGCGTCGTCGATGTCCACGATCGCGGTGGGGACGACGGGCCAGAGCGCGAAAGTCGCGGCCGCCGCCGAGCAGACGGCCTCGAACGTTCAGACGGTAGCGGCCTCCGCGGAGGAGCTGTCGTCCTCGATCCAGGAGATCGCGCGGCAGGTCACCCAGTCTTCGTCCATTGCCCAGAACGCGGTCGGGCAGGCAACCCGAACCGAGGCCATGGTCGGGCGCTTGGTCGAGGCCTCGCAAAAGATCGGCGAGGTCATGGCGCTGATCCAGACCATCGCGGGTCAGACGAATTTGCTGGCCTTGAACGCGACCATCGAGGCCGCGCGGGCCGGCGAAGCCGGCAGGGGATTTGCCGTCGTGGCCAACGAGGTCAAGGCGCTGTCGTCGCAAACCGCCAAGGCCACCGACGAAATCACCAGCCAGATTCAGGAAATTCGCGACGCGACCGGCTCGACGGTCAACGCCATCCGCGAGATCGGCACCACGATCGGGCAGATGAATGAAATCACCGGCTCCATTGCGGCAGCCGTCGAAGAGCAGGGCGCTGCGACCAATGAGATTGCCCGCAGCGTGCAGCAGGCGGCGCAGGGCGCCCAGGAGGTGATGCAAAACATCACCGGCGTGCGGGAAGCGTCGAGCAAGGTCGACGCTGCCGCGACCCTCGTCCTGAATGCCGCCGCCCAGCTCACCTCGCAATCCGAGCAGCTCGAGACCGAAACCGGCAAATTCCTCGGCAGCATCCGCGCCGCCTAACGGGAAGGCGTGAGCTTTCCCGTCGTCATGCCCGGCACAAGGCCCGGCATGACGAACGAACAGTAGCGACCAGCCTCCGCGGCTAATTCAGCCGCGCGCCGATCCCGGTGAGGACGCGAAAATCCGGCTTGGACTGAATGCCGTTGTGCTGGTTGATGACCGGCACGCCGACGGAGACGAAGCCCGAGAAGCGATCGAAGCCCACGCGCACGCCGGGTGAGAGATAGACCGTGGTGCCGCCTGAATTGGGGTCCGGAATGCCGGCGATCCGCTGCTTGTCATGCCACTCGCCATTGAGCTCGAGCACGAGGTCGAGCGTGTAGGGCGTCTTCATCATGTCGCTGTGGTCGTGATTGGCGTGATAGAGGCAATGCTCCTGCAGCTGGTTGCGGGGCTGCATGCAGTACTCGTGCAGCTCCACCTCTTTCGACGAGCCGGTGGCGCCGACCAGGCGATACGACACGGCGGTGCCGAACAGGAAGCGGTCGCCGAGATTGGTGTCCTGGGTACCCGTGGTGATCAGATAATAGAGGCCGCTTACGTCGAAGGACCAGCGACCTGTGCGCTTGGTGAAGGCGGCGCCGAACAGACCATCCAACGAGCCCGAGCCCGGCTGAAACTCAGCCTGAAAGAGCTGGCCGGCGGCGTCGCGTTGGTTGGTGCTACCGGTCGGCGCCTTGAAGCCGAACAGCACGGCGGCTGATGTCCCGGTCTGCGCGTTGTTGTGGAAGCGGTATTGCCCGAGCATGGTCACGTCGCCGAATCCGGCCGAGTTGCCGCGCCGGTTGATGCCGTCGGGACTCATCAGGCTGCTCATGTCGCTCGTGTTCATCATGCCCATATGGCCGCCGCTTAGCATGTCCTCGGCGGGCTCGCTGATACCCGAGCGGCGAATGCCGGCAGCGCGAACGCCAACGGTGAAGTCATTGGTGACGCCGTAGGCGACCGAAAGCGAAACGCTGTCGATCGAGCGGATCGAATGCGCGTGCGTGCCCTTGGCTGCGGCGGCGAGCAGATCGGCGTCGCTGAGCTGGCCCAGCCGGATGAATTCATAGCGGACGGATGCGGCGATCAGCCCTTCGGCAAGCGTATCGGCCGAGATGGTGTTGATGGCCCCGCCGCTACCGGTATTGCCGCCGCCGCCGGGATGATGCGCTTCCGCAGGTAGCGCCAGCAAAAGCAACATGGATGAAAAAATGCCGGCCGCGGGCCGCTTAAGATACGCACACACATACGCCCCCATTCACTGATGTCCAACGATTAGCCATCGCAATCGGGCGCGAGATTGACTGGATCATGCGAGAAGCGCGGCCCACTCGCGACGGAAGCAAAGCGGAAAAGCGAAGGCGTCCTTGCGAGCGCGGCGTCGGTGTGGCTGTCGCGTGGTGAGCGAGTGGCGAAGGAGACGTAGTCCGATTTCAGGTTGTGCGTCCGGATTTTTCGCGCCGCGATGCAGTGGCCGCAATCGCGTCCGGCGGCAGCCGCAATCGAGGCGAGCACCGGCCGTAATCGCGTCGGATTGTTTCTCTACATGGCTTAGCTGTCCAGCGCGTATGGAGTAGGACAGTTATGACAACGACCGTCATCAGAGATATCTTTGTATTTATTACAGCGGCCATGTTTGTCGCAGCCGCTGTGCTCATTACGAGCGGGGCTGGTGCGCACGAGTTCAAGGTCGGCACCCTCGACATCGGTCATCCCTGGTCCCGCCCGACCCCCGCAGACGCCAACATTGCGGGCGGCTATCTCACCATCACCAACAAGGGAAAGACCGCCGATCGCCTGATCAGCGGCGCTTCACCCGCGGCCGGCCAGATCGAGATCCACGAGGTCGTCGACGTCGACGGCATGGCCAAGACGCGCCCGCTTGCGAACGGCATCGAGATCAAGCCCGGCAAGACCGTGGAGCTCAAGCCTGGTGCGCTTCGCATTGTGCTGCTCGGCCTCAAGGAGCCGCTGCAGCTCGGCCAGAAGATCAAGGGCACGCTGGTGTTCGAGAAGGCCGGGCCCATCGAGATCGTCTACAACGTCGAGGAAAATCCCGGAGCTGCCGTCAGTGGCGTCGCCGGCGCGCAGCACAAGCATCACTAGACTGTGGCTTCGCGGGCTCTGTCCGGGACTGGTCTCGAACGCATCATTCTCCAGCGGAGATCCTGACCAGTGTCCAGTTCGAATGATACGTCAGCGGCTACCGCAGCCAGCCTGCCATCATCGTCGCAACGAAAGCGAGCGGCCTGGCCGTTCGCGGCCACGCTGGTGTGCGCATCGCTTCTCGGGATCGGACTGGCATTCTGCGCGCGTACGATGCTGCCCGCATGGGGGCTCGATGAAGGCAGCGCGTTCTTCCTGACGAACGTCATCTGTTCGAGCGGAAATTCTCCGGCCTCACCGCAGGCGGCGCGCACAGGCGATTGAAGCGGCCGGGCTTTCCGTTCTCCGAAGAGCTGCGCCGTGCCGTGTCCACTCGTGAGGATGCGCCGTCAACAGTTCGGAAACCACAGGTTCTCTCTCCGAGGCCCGCTAACGAATCGAAAATCGTTGTGTCGCAAATTCGTGTCCGGGAAAAAAAAGGGAGATACGAACATGAACAGCCTGGCCATCATGGAAAACGTTCGCAGGTACCGCACCATCGCGTCGCTGTACCGCCAGACCGCGGCCTTCCGGCCGGTTCATAGCTGTTCCCTGCTGGCGCAGGCCAGGGAGTGGGAGCACCGCGCCGTCGCCGAACTGGAAGCCTACTTTGACGCGTTCCGCTCCGCGACCTCGGGCAACGCGGCAAGCTGCGCTGCGTGAACTGACAGCGGCGGCTGCCGGCAACGAAAGCACCAAAAGTTTGTTAAGCATGACGGCGGCGCAGGGTGAGGCCAACGGCCATTTACGCGCCTTCGCCGCCAGGGTGGCTGGAGCCCGATGGGACCAGTCTGACCGACCGTCTTTTACCCCGGACTCAACCGGCGCGAGTGGCGGCGAGCCTGTGCCCCTTTCTACTTTGCATGGGGTTGTTTTCGATATTTTGTGTTCGGGCGCTTCGGTGCGCCGCGACGGCCATATGCTAAACGTTCTCCATCCAATCCTTTCGGGAGATCGTTATGAGCATTGAGGTCGAATGGGCACACATGACCGCGCCGGATTTGCGCGAGATAGCGGCACGCAAAGGGGCTCTGGCGATCCTGCCCGCCGGCTCGCTGGAGCAGCATGGTCCGCATCTGCCTGTCATCACCGATACCGCCAGCGCCAGTGCGGCGTCGATCGCGGCCGCGCGGTTGGTGGCCGAGGGGCCGGATCCGGTGCCGGTCGCGGTGCTGCCCGGCCTGTGGCTGGGTTTGAGCGAGCATCATCTGCCCTTTGGCGGCACGATCAGCGTCGACTATGCCGCCTATCGCGCGATCCTCGAAAGCATCGTGCGATCGCTTCGCGCATTGGGCTTTGCCCGCTTGCTGATCGTCAACGGCCACGGCGGCAATATCGATCCTCTTGCCGTGGCGTCGCGCGAACTGGCGGTGGCATATGATTTTCCGATCGTGGCGACGACGCCGTGGTTCCTGTCGCCCGCAAAGATCGCGGCGATCTTCGAGTCCGACACCGCACCGAAACATGCCTGCGAGGGTGAAACCTCGGTCATGATGGCGATCGCGAAGGATATCGTGAAGACGCATAAGCTGGATGAGGCGATGCAGCAGGCTCCCGCGCCGGTAGCTGCGCCGGCAGGCTTCTCCCGCTTCTACTCATTCTCCGAACGCGCGCCGGTCACAGGCACCTGGGGCGACCCGCGGACCGCCACAGCCGAAAAGGGCGCGCGCTTCCTCGCCGTGCAGGCAGAGGCATTGGCAGAAGCGATCCGCGACCCGGTGCTATGGTCGCGCCCGGATCCGGTCTGGCGTCCGGGCCGCGGGCAGGAGACCACCGCCGGCAAGGTGGAGTGACGACTCGACTCACGCGCTAGCCCAACGGATCGAGGTCGATCAGAAAGAGCTACGGCTCAGGGGGGCGAAAAGCGTACGCAGGAGTGTGCTTCGCTGCTTAACGGAAAAATGGCGCGCCGAGTTCTGTATCGAAATGGCGCACCCGACACGATTCGAACGTGTGACCTTTGCCTTCGGAGGGCAACGCTCTATCCAGCTGAGCTACGGGTGCTTCGGGGCTCCATTTAGCCGATTGGCCGGGCAGGGGCAACGGCCCTTGCAGGGGGTGGGGAGACGAAGGTGGCACGAGGAGGGCCGCGTTCCCCTTGCAAAATTCCGATCCGTTCCCGTCAATTGGTGCTAGTCTCAGGCATTGATCTTCTCGCCATCGATGGGGACGTCCGATGTATAAGAAGGTTCTTCTCGCCTATGATGGTTCGGTCGAAGGGCGGCGCGCGTTGCGGGAGGGCGCAAAGCTCGCACAACTCTGCGGTTCCGAGGTGTTTTTGCTCGCCGTCGTCGAGGTCTCCTCGATCATGACGCCTGAGGCCGGGCTCACGATCCCGATCGAGCTGCAGACCGAGGATTACAAGGCCATCCTGAACGAGGGGTGCGAACGGTTGAAGGCCGTGGGCTTTACACCGACCGCGCGGCTCGAGGTCGGCGATGCCGGGCAGAAAATCGCCGAGGTGGCCGAAGAAATCGGTGCGCATCTCGTCGTCGTCGGCCACCGCCCGCAGGGGACGCTGGCGCGGTGGTTCGGCTCGGTCGGCAGCTATCTGGTCAAGCGCCTGCGCTGCAGCGTGCTGGTGGCCCAGACCGAGATCAGCGACGCCGAGTTCGAGCGGCTGAAGCCGGCGGAAACGGCGGCCTCGGGCTAAAGCGAGCCCGATCCGTAGTTCAAGTCGTGGGAACGATGACCTTGCCGATCGGCCACAGCGCGATGCCGGCAAGTTTCAGGTGCGCCCAGGCAAAGGGAATGCCGATGATGGTCACGGCCAGCACCACGGCCGTCACGACGTGCCCAAGCGCCAGCCACCATCCCGCCAGCACCAGCCAGATGATGTTGCCGATCACCCCGAGCGGGCCGGTGCCGGTATCCTCCTGGCCCGTGTAGGCGTCGCGCGAAATCGCCGTGAAGCCGAACGGGAACAAGGTATAGGCCGCGATGTTGAACGCGGCGCGCGCCCAGGGAATCCCGACGATCGTGATCGCCATGACGACGGCGGCAACCAGCCAGCCGAACGCCATCCATGCGCCGCCAAGCACGATCCAGATGATATTCAGAAGCAACGAGACCGGGGACATGACTGATATCTCCATCGTGGCGCATGCGCGAATGAAATCGAAATAGTGTTGCGGGCGCCGCTATTCAACCCGATTGCGGCAGGCCGTTCTGACGCTAGACTGCTTCCACCACACGGCTTTGACGCCGATCAAGCACAGACGCGCCGGAGAGCGCGCCAATGGAAGAGGCCCTCATGCGTCCGCTCGAATTCGGCTGGTATCTGCCCACGCACGGTGACACCACGGCCTACGGTCTGGTGGACGCGGAGATTCCGGGCTCTCCCGAACTGTGCGATCGCGTGGTGCAGGCGGCGGAAGCGGCCGGGTTTGAGTATCTCCTGATCCCGGTCGGCTCGATGTGCTGGGAGGCGTGGATATCAGGCGCGTTCATGGCGGCGCGTTCGTCGTCGATCAAGCCACTGATTGCCGCAAGGCCCGGCTACATCAATCCGGTGCTGCTGGCGAAGATGATCTCGACCTTCGACCAGATGTCGGGCGGGCGCATCTGCATCAATCTGATCGCCGGCCAGAACGAGAGCGAGGTCGAAGGCGAGGGCGTCCGTTACCCCAAGGAAGCGCGCTACGAACTGATGGAGGAGGAAGTCTCGATCCTCAAGGCGCTGTGGACCGCGCGCGGACCGCTGAACTTCGAGGGAAAATTTCACAAACTGTCCGGTGCGCATATCCGGCCACGCCCGTACCAGGAGCCGTTTCCAAAATTCTATCTCGGCGGTGGATCGCGCCAGGCCTGGGAATTGTCGGCCAAACATTCCGACGTGCATTTGTTCTGGGGCGACCTGCCGGAAAAGATCGCCGCCAACATCGCCGAGATCAGGGCGATGGCGCGCGCGCATGGTCGCGAAAACGACATCGGCTTCGGCATGCGGCTGCAGGTGATCTGCCGCGAGAACGAGGCCGACGCCTGGGAGGCTGCCGATCAACTGGTGCGGCATGCCACCGAGCGGCAGAAGCAGGAAGTAAAGACACTTTACAGCAAGTCGGAGGCGAACCTGCGCGTGCAGCAGCTCGCCCGCGAGCACGGCGACCTGTTGCTGCCGCATCTGTGGACCGGCATCAGCAAGGTCCGCCCGGGCGCCGGCATCGCCGTCGTCGGCAATCCCGTCCAGTGCGCCGAGACCCTGCAGCAATTTATCGATGCCGGCTGCCATTCCTTCTGCCTGTCCGGCTATCTGCATGATGAGGAGGCCGAGCGATTTGGCCGGCTGATCCGGCCCATTCTCGCCGAGAAAAATCGCAATCGGTGGGCGGCGTAAGTCACAAGCAGATGCAGCGATTTTGCTGCAGTGCATTCGCAAGGCGCGTTTCACGCGGTATTGCTGCGATGCGCCTGGCCGCGACCTTTATATCGCTCGCGGCGGTGATGGCGCGGGGCTAGAGTTGGGCGGTTTCAACCGGGTACCGCCAAATGAGTGGATCGAGTTCGGTACTTGCGTGGAGCTCCGCCCTGGAGGAGTTCGCGCTGTTTCGAACGCTCAGTTCCGAACAACGGCTCAAGACGCTCAACGCCATGGTTCGCCAGGATCTGGTGCGCGGGCAGATGCTGGTCGCGCAAGGCGGGCCGTCGGATGCGGTTTTCCTGGTGCTGCATGGCGCGCTCGCGGTGCGCAAGACCGGCTATAGCGAACCGATCGCCGAGCTGCGGGCCGGCGAACTGGTCGGCGAGATCGGTTTTTTCGCCAACGGCCCGCGCACGGCTGACGTGATCGCGATCCGCGACACCAGCGTGCTGGCATTGACGCGTCCGGCCTATCAGAAGCTGGTCGAAGAAGCCCCCGCCATTGTCGAGGCGCTGCTGGCTGCGCTGGCGCGGCGGTTCGCCAAGGAGACCGCGCGCATCGCGCCATTCCCCTCTTCGCCGAAAGCGCGCACCGTGGCACTGATCGACGGCGGCGTGGAGCCGCTGCCGGGTGTCTTCGATCGCCGGATGCGTGACGGGCTCGCCGCGACCCAAGCCGAGATTATCGACGCCGCCCGCCTGCAGGCGATGTTTCCCGGCCGCGCGCTCGATGCGCACGAAGTCACCGAATGGCTCAACAGGCTCGAACACACCGCGCCGCTGGTGGTCTATATCGGCGGCGGCGAAGCTTCGCCGTGGGCGCGCAAGGCCATCCGTCAGGCCGACATGGTGGTGTTCGCGTGCCGCGGCGAGGCGCCCGCCGCCGCACTGACGGAAATCGAGGCCTTCGCCTGCGAAGTTCATGCCGTCTCGGCCCGACGCCTCGTCCGCGTTCATGACCATCGAAGCGGCGAAGTCTCCGGCACTGCGGCCTGGCTGGCCCGGCTGCCGGCGTTCATGCATCATCACGTCGCGCTCGAAGATCAGATCGATATCGACAGTCTGGTCCGCTTTCTGTGCGGCCGGGCGGTCGGCTTCGTCGCCGCCGGCGGCGGCAGTTTTGGCACCGCGCATGTCGGAATCTACAAGGCCTTTCGCGAACGCGGCGTGATGTTCGATATCTTTGTCGGCACCAGCGTCGGCTCCGCCATGGTGGCCGGCTTTGCCAAGAATCTCGAAGCCGAGCATCTCGAGCGCGGCACGCACGAGATCTTCGTCAAAAGCAGAAGCTTTCGGCGGCCGACCTGGCCGCGCTATTCGCTCTTGGATCACAAGGCGTTCGATCGCGCGCTGGCCCATCAATACGGTCCCGATTGCCGGATCGAGGATTGCTGGCGGCCCTTCGCGGCCGTCGCGACCAATCTTTCGACCCACAATCTCGAACTGATCCGGACCGGCCCGCTCTGGCAGGCGGTGCGCGCATCGAGCGCAATCCCCGGGCTGTTGCCGCCGTTCTACACGCCGGAGGGGGCGATGCTGGTCGACGGATGCCTGATCGACAACGTGCCGCTGACGTCGATGCACCAGCTCAAGAGCGGTCCCAATCTGGTCGTGCATTTCGGCGAGCCGGCGGCGGAGATGTTCGATGTCGATTATGCGGCGCTGCCGGGACGGTTCGAGCTGATCGTCGCCATGCTGACGCCGTTCCGCAAGAAGCTGCTGCCTGCGGCGCCGAGCGCGGTGAACGTGCTGTGGCGAAGCCTCGTGGCGCATCAGCGCTACGATACGCTGCCGGTGGGGCCGTTCGACACGGTAATGCGCCCGCCGTCTCCGGACGGGGTCGACGTGACGGATTTCGATCGTCACACGGAAATCTTTGAAGCGTCGTACCGCTGGGCCAAGGAGGCCATTGCGGCGCTGGAGGCGGGAGGCAGTTCGGCGATTGCCGCGCTGCTCGACACCGCCGCGCTGGAGCGGCGCCAGGCGATGGCTGTCACGGCCTCCAATCGCGCGCCCGGCAATCGCCTCGCCTCGGCCGCCGGGTTCGGCGCGCTGAACAGATAGCTCGGCACGGATCGGCACGCTTCGGTGATTTCAATCTCTGGCCAGACGGACGGGAGGCGACTTCAACTCGATCGGAGTAAGGGCTAAGCTCGGCGTGCAAGGAACAACAACGCGGCAGAAAGTCCGCGATCACAGGGAGAAAAACCAATGAAGAAACTGCTTGCCGCCGGCGCTCTAATGGCCTTGGTCGCAGTCACCCCCGCAAGCCGCGCCGAGGACATCACGCGCTTCGCGCCGCTGAAGGCCGAAGAACTGACGCCGCCGCAAAAAGCCTGGGCCGATGAGATCGCGGTGCCGCCGCGAAATGCCAAGTTCGGCAATCCGCCCTACCGCGCCTATATCCGCAGCCCGGAGCTCGCTCCGCGTCTGTCGGCTCTATCGGACTATCTGCGCTGGAATACCTCGCTGTCGCCGCGGCTGTCCGAACTGGCGATCCTGATCACGGCGCGGGAGTGGACGGCGCAATATGAGTGGTTCGCGCATTATCCGCTCGCGCTCAAGGGCGGGCTCGATCCCAAGGTGGCGGACGCCATCGCCGCCGGCAAACGTCCCGACGCGATGAAGGACGACGAGGCCGCGCTGTATGATCTGGCGACCGCGCTCTACCGCGACAGGAAGGTCTCCGCTCCCGTCTACAAGGCGGCGCTGGAAAAATTCGGCGAGCGCGGCATCATGGATATCATCGGCATCATCGGCTATTACGACCTGGTTTCGATGACGCTGATCACCATGCAGGCCGAGCCGCCGAATGACAGCGTGAAGCCGCTTCCGGTGCTGGGGAAGTAATCCTGCCGACAACCGCGCGTACCGCGTAGGGTGGGCAAAGCGTAGCGTGCCCACCATTCCGTGTTGCGATTTGGTGAGATGGTGGGCACGGCGCGTTGCGCCTTTGCCCACCCTACGAAACTGCGCACTCAATCGCGTGCATCAGCGGCGATAGCCGCCGGCGCGCGAATAGCTGGGGCGATTTTCCTGCGTCGGCCGGCTTGCCTGGCTGGCGCGCGCCTCGCTCGCGCGCGGGGTCGTCGCCTGCTTGAGGTCTTCCAGGAAGATCGGCCTCGAGAAGTAATAGCCCTGGGCGTAACGGATCTTGGTCGCGGCCTGCAGATAGGCCAGTTCCTCGAAGCTTTCCAGGCCTTCGGCGATCACGGTCATGCCGAGCGCTTCGCTCAGGGACTCGATCGCCCGCAGGATGCCCTGGCTGCGCGGACGCTTATGAATGTCGGTGATGAAGGAGCGGTCGATCTTGATCTCGTCGGCGGTAATGTCGGCCAGCGCGGAGAGCGACGAATAGCCGATGCCGAAATCGTCGATCGAGATCTTGACGCCGAGCTTGCGGAAGATCGG
The DNA here is from genome assembly GCA_963770135.1 of uncultured Alphaproteobacteria bacterium. Classification (GTDB taxonomy): domain Bacteria; phylum Pseudomonadota; class Alphaproteobacteria; order Rhizobiales; family Xanthobacteraceae; genus Bradyrhizobium. The sequence continues at coordinate 115,213 of CAVYOM010000016.1, forward strand.
CAGGATCTCGTCCTGGAAATGCGTCTTGGTGACGAAGGCGTCTTCCGTCACCTCGATCATGAAGCGCGTCGGAAATCCGGTGGCCTCGAGTGCCTCGGCGAACGGCTGCATGAATTCGGGATTGCCGGCCTGTTTGGCCGCGACGTTCATGCTGATCGTGGTGTCGGCGCCGAAAGTCTCGTTGATCAGGTCGATCGACTTGACGATTTCCGCCAGCACCAGATGGGTCAATTCGTCGATCAGGCCAAGTTCGGTGGCGAGGTTGATGAAGGTGCTGGGGGCCTGAATCACGCCCTCGTCGTCGCGCAGGCGCACCAGCGCCTCGACGCCTTTGACCTCCTGGGTCCGGATATCGACCTTGGGCTGGAAGGCGCAGCAAAAGCGCTTTTCCAGGATCGCCAGCCGCAGCGACTGCTCGATCTTCATCCGCGCGAGCGCCTCGCGCTCCATGCTGGCATCGAAGAACGCCGCGGCGCCCTTGCTGCTGTTCTTGACGCGGTACATCGCGATGTCGGCGTTCTGGCGCAGCACTTCGTAGCTGCGGCCATGCTCGGGATAGAGGCTGACGCCGATCGAGGTCGAGGCGAATATCTCGGACTGATCGATGAAGAACGGCGCCTTCAGCCGCTGCAGGATGAAGTCGATGTACTCTTCGACCTCGGCGTCGTCCTGGATCGGGTTGAGCAGCAGCACGAACTCGTCGCCGCTGATCCGCGACAGGATGTCGGAATCGCGCAGGTCCAGTCCCAGCCGCTTGGACATCTCCACCAGCAGCTTGTCGCCGACCGGGTGTCCGTAATAGTCGTTGATGTGCTTGAAATTGTCGATGTCGAGAAACGCCAGCGCGAAGCGGCCCTGTCCGTTGTCGTACTTCAGGAGACTGTTGACGCGATGTTCGATCACGCGCCGCGTCGGCAGGCCGGTCAGCTCATCGTAATAGGCGGAGCGAAACAAGTGATCTTCGAACGCCTTCTGTTCGGTGATGTCGGTCGAACTCGAGATCAGCAAATTGCGCCCGGCGACCTGGACCGGCCGATGCGAGGTGAGAAACACCTGCTTGGCCGAACCGCGGGCAATGGCTTCTTCCGTCACGGCCGGGCGGCCGTTGCGCAGAAGCTCGAGACAGGTATCGCGGCGCTCGCCCGGTTGCGCGGCTGATGGCGCCGCGGCGGCGGCCTCCAGCAGGGCGGTCGCGGCATCGTTCATCAGCACGAACTCGCCGTGCTCGTCCTGAACCGTCACGCCGGCCGGAAGCAACCTGAAGACATCGCGCAGGATGCTCAATTCGGATTCAAATATGCTTTCATCACGAGCCTGCGCCGTGGCCGCCTGAAAGTCGTGCTTTTTGGAACTATGCATGCCACGGAGCTTGACGAAGTCCCTTGTAGCATTGGTTAAGTGGAACTGCGAAAAGCCGGGACAACCGTAGAAGTCGGCGATTTTCAGCGGAGCTGGGCTTGATCGTTATTAACAAAATCTCAACGCCGATGAAGAGAGTCGCGTGCGAGATGAATGTCGGTTCACGGGTTTAGCCACTACGACGGGTCTTGCGCCGCGACCTCGCGGAAAAACGCTCTAGCTTGCGGGGACCCGGCATTGCATCGTGCAATGTACGCCGGTCTTGAGATAGCGGATGTCCGTCCCGCCATCGAACGCGCGAAGCGCCGATTGCAACAGCTTGGTGCCGAAGCCCTCAGGGCCGACGTTCTCGACCACCGGGCCTTCCGTTTCATCCCAGGTGACGTGGAGGCGATTTTCCGACACCGTCCATGACACTTGCAACAGCCCGCGCGCCGACGAAAACGCGCCGTACTTGCCCGCATTGGTGGCCAGTTCGTGAAAGATCAGCGCCAGGCCGACCGCCAGCTTGGCCGGCAGGAACAGTGGATCGCCGTTCAGATTGAACCGGACATGGCCGTACGGCCCGAGTTCGGAGTGCAGCATGTCTTTGATGTCGCAGCCACGGCCGTCCAGCCGTGCGATCAAATCGTCGGTCGCCGACAGCGCGCGGAGGCGGCTATCGATGCTGCCCCAGATCTGCGGCTGGTTCTGCAGCACCTGGTGCAGCACGGCGTGGATCGTAGATGTCTTGTTCTTGAGCCGGTGCTGTAATTCGTCGACCAGCAGTTTGCGATATTCCTCCTCCTCGATCAGGCGTTTCGAGTCTTCCCGCTGTTGCACGACGATCGCTCGGTAATGCTCGACGCCCCAGATGGCGAACCCGCAAACCGCCCAGAACAGCACGAGCAGCGCCAGCCGCGCGGAATCGGCGACGGCGCTGCTGAAATTTATGATGACGCCGAGCGCGCCGCCCGCGATTGCCGTTGCGATCCCGATCCGGGCGCCGCCGACGGCAGCGGCAAAGAACACGGCCGGGAAATAGGGGACGAAAAATACGTCGGGACGGATCTGGGCCATCGCCCAGCGGGCAATCGTCGACAAGGCGAGACAGCCGGCCGCGAAGCCCGTGCTGAAAAGCAGCGAGGGCTGGGAAATTCCCTGCCAGCCGTGCCGGAACTCGTCGATCAATTTCTTCATCGGAATTGTCACTTCACGTGATCAGCGAATCCAAAATATGGCCGAACTTGACGGAATCCCGGGATTTCACCGTGAACGGAGGCCGTCCGGCCAGATCGGAGGGCAGGTGCACGATGGGACCAGCTCGCTTGCGTTGTTCCCGGCGGCCGTGAATATTGGATTCAACTGCGTTTGTCGCAGGCAATGACGGTGAAACTTTTGGGCGACACAAGAGGAGACGCGAATGTCCGTGGCATCCAGATCATCGCAGCAGGGCGACTTTCGCTCGTTTTACCTCGCCATCGTCGCCGGCCTCGCCTGCGCTTTCGTCATCGGCAAGATGCTGCCATCGACCATAGCCGCGATTTCGGCGGTGATCGAGCCGCTGTGCATGAACAGCGATTCGGCGGGTTCGACGCAGGACGTCGTCGAGCCGATCTCCTCGCACGCGCTGCCGAACGTGCCGGGCAAGCGCGTGACCATCGTGCGCGTGTTCTACGGCCCCGGCGGGTTTACGCCTGCGCACCGGCATGCCGGCTCGGTCACGGCCTACATCACCAAGGGTGAAATCCGCTCGCAACTGGCCGGCGGTCCGGTCGAGACGTTCGGGGTCGGGCACTCCTTCTTCGAGCCGCCCGGCGCGACGCATCTCGTCTCCGCCAATGCCAGCATGACTGAGCCCGCCGAATTGATCGCGGTGTTCGTGGCTGATGAAGGCGCACAACTGACGACGCTGGTGAAGTGAACCGCGGGAATCGTAGGGTGGGCAAAGCGAAGCGTGCTCACCATCTCTTGAACACCACCCGTGTGAATGGTGGGCTCGCTTCGCTTAGCCCACCCTACAAATCACGGCCGACGCCTCACAGCGCCTTCACCACCACCCGCAACCCATCGCGCGGTTTCGGGATCGGCCACATCTGCCAGTCCGGCTTGTAGCCCGGTTCCAGCGACACTTCGAGATTCTGCAGGAAGTGCCGCGCAAAGCATTTCGCCTGCATGTAGGCGAAGTGCAGGCCGAGGCACATATGCGCGCCGCCGCCATACGGCACCCACGCAAAACGATGGCGGCTGCGTTGCGCCTCGTCGGTGAAGCGCATGGGATCGAATTTTTCAGGATCGGGCCAGATGTCGGGCATGTGATGCGTGAACAGCGGATTGATGCCGACCATGCTGCCGGCTGGGATCGCATAGCCCTTGAAGGTAAAGTCCTTGATCGAGCGGCGCGGCATCGAGGGCACCGGCGGCTTCAGCCGCAGCGCTTCCTTGAAGGCCATTTCGGTGAGCCGCATGGCTTCGAGATTGTCGAACGTCGTGGGCGCGTCCGCGGCAAGGCCGAGGCCTGTAACTTCGTCGCGCAGCCTCTGTTGCCACTCCGGATGCGCGGCCAGTTCACCCACGAACGACGTCAGCGACGAGGTCAGCGTGTCGTGCGCCGCCATCATCAGGAAACTCATGTGATCGACGATGTCCTGCGTCGAGAGCAGTGCGCCGTCCTCGTGGGTCGCATGGCATAGTTGCGAGAACAGATCGTCGCCGCCGCCTTTGGCGCGGCGCAGCGGGATCTGTTCGGAAAAATAGGCGACGATGCGCTTGCGTCCCTTGACGCCGCGCGCCATCGGCGTGCCGGGCAGCGGCTTTCGGATCACGGCGACGGAGGCCGCCACCATGTCGACGAAGGCGCGCGTGATCTCGTCGACTTCGGGACCGATGCCGGCGCCGAGAAACGACGTCGCCGCGAGGTCGAGCGTCAGCTGCTTCATCGCGGGATAGAACAGCATTGGTCCCGGCTGCGCTTTCCACTGCGCCACCCGTGCCGCGATGCCGGTGTCGAGGTCGGCCAGATACGACTTCATCGGCCCGGACTTGAACGCCACCGACAGCGCGCGGCGGTGCAGGCGATGCTCCTCGAAATCCAGCAGCATCAGCCCGCGCGGAAACAACAGCCCGAGAATCCGTCCCCAGCCTAGCGTCGAGGAGAACTGCTTGGCCTGGTCGAACAGCACGAGCTCGTTGGCCTCGGGTCCGAGCAGCACAAGGCTGGTCTCGCCGAACAGATGGCTGCGATAGACCAGGCCGTATTTTTTGGATTGCCGTTCGACCTGCCCCTTGGGGTCCGCCAGCACTTCCAGCGTCTTGCCGATCAGGGGCCAGCCCTCGTCACCCGGGATGTGCGTCAGGGAGTTGCGCCGCGGCGGGGTGAAGCTGTAGGCGGGAGAAGCAACACTTTGCATCGACATGGCACCTGCTCCGGTTGTGTCTCGGAATCGCGGATATTATCCATTGTATCGCGGCTTTATCGCGGACCGAATAGCGTTACACGGCAAACGCTTGCCCATAGATAAGGCCTTGTTTCGCCGCAACCTATAGCACGAACGCGTGGCGCGATGCCCCGGGGCGGTTCGATTCGTGACCAAGGTCCGAAGTCGTGCTATTGTGTTCCAAAATCAAGCGTATCAGGGGGAAAACATGCCGAAATTGTTTCGCGTTCTTGCGGTCACCTTCATGGCACTGGGCGGACTCTCTGCCGTTGTGAGCATGGCCAATGCCCAGACCAGGCCGCTGGTCACGACCTTGGGGCCGGATTTTCCGAAAACCGGAATCTTCATCGGCAATAGCTTCTTCTATTACAACAACGGCCTGCCGGGGCATCTGTCGCTGATGGAAAAGGCCGCTGACCCCGCCAACAAGCTGGCCTATCGCAACACCATGGTCACGATCGGCGGCTCCGGCTTCGATTGGCATGATGTCGAAAGTTATTTCCGGCCCAACGCCATCGGCAACTATTCCTTCGACGACAACAACAACGTCGTCTTCAACAAGCTCGACAAATTGTTCGACGTTGCCGTCATGATGGATTGCAGCCAGTGCCCGATCCATCCCAAGCTCAATTCCGTATTCACCGACTACGCCAGGAAGAACAGCGACATCGTGCGCGCCAAGGGCGTAAAGCCGGTGTTCTTCATGTCATGGGCCTATGCCGACAAGCCCGAAATGACGGCGCCATTGGCCGAGGCCTATACGATCGCAGGAAACGCCAACAACGCGCTGGTGATCCCGGCGGGCCTTGCCTTTGCGAAGGCCATCGGCAAGCAACCCGAACTCAATCTCTATGCGCCCGACAAGCGCCATCCGTCGCTCGCCGGAACCTATCTGGCGACGTGTGTGGTGTTTGCGGCGCTGACCGGACGCTCGCCCGTCGGCAGCAGTTATCTCGCGGGGATCGACGCGCCGACCGCGACGTTCCTGCAGAACGTCGCTTGGGACACCGTGCAGGAATATTACGCGAAGTAGGCGCCTCAAATGAAAGCGGCGCGGATTGCATCCGCGCCGCATCATCTTGACGCCATGGCCATCACGCCTTGCGCTTGGCCGCTTCCTTCTGCAGGTCCGGCGCGTTGATGGTCGGGATCGCGACCCGGCCGGGGCCCGTAAGCGGCAGCGCGGCGGCGGCCTTTTCGTTTTCCATGATCTTTGCCATCACGGCCTGGCCCGCCCGCTCGAACACCGCGCGGTTCTCGATCAGGAATTTTTGCGATTCGCGCAGCTTCGCGACATAGCCGTTGATTTCCGGAATCACGTAGCGCGCCACCATGTCCCAGCTCCGGCGGGTGTTTTCCGGGTTGGCCCAGTCGTGCACGAAGCCGATGATGGCGCCGACACCGCCCGAGACATTGATCAGGTTCTTGATGGTCTTCACCAGATCATCGGGGGTGCCGATGGTCGAAGCGGCGTTCTCCCCACCCGCGGTCTTCTCCACGGCGTCCTCGGGCGACTTGAAAGGCTCCACTCCCGGCCGCTGCAGCGTGCGGACCGTATATTCATTGTGCCAGCGCATCAGGCCGGGGCCGGCCTCGCGCTGGGCCTGTTCGCGGGTTTCGGCAATGTGCCAGCTCAACAGCACGCGCCAGTCGGAACGGCTCACGGTGACGCCGGCCTTCTTGGCAGCATCCTCGGCAAAACCCCATTGCGTCGGCAGCGCCATCAGGCCCTGCGTCGACATCGAGCCGAGCGAGATGATGCCGATGCCGTATTTGCCGGCGAGCGTCATGCCCGACGGCGAGATCTGCGAGGCCACCACGAACGGCATGTCCTCCTGCAGCGGCAGCAGCTGGAGCGCGGCGTCCTGCATGGTGAACCAGTCGCTCTTGGCGGTGACGCGCTCGCCCTTGAACAGCCGGCGGATGATCGCGATCGCCTCGTCCTGGCGGTCGCGCTGCGTCATCGGATCGATGCCGAGCGTGTGCGCGTCGGAGGCCAGCGCGCCGGGGCCGGAACCGAAGAGGGCGCGGCCGCCGGTCATCCAGTCGAGTTGCACCATGCGCTGGGCAACGTTGTAGGGATGGTGATAGGGCAGCGAGACCACGCCGGTGCCGAGCTTGATGCGCTTGGTGCGCTCGCCGGCTGCCGCCAGGAACATTTCCGGCGAGGCGATCATTTCCCAGCCTGAAGAGTGATGCTCGCCGCACCAGAACTCGTCATAGCCGAGCGTGTCGATCTGCTCGACGAAGTCGAGGTCGCGGCGGAACTGGAGCAGCGGATTCTCGCCGATCGGGTGATGCGGGGCGAGAAAGGCTCCGAATTTCAGGCGTGCCATGGGTGAATCTCTCCGAAAAATATTGTTCTTTTGGAATTGCTCGCCAGCAAGGTACGGGGTGGGGCAGGGCAAGGCAATGCTCGAAGCCCGCCGTCAGCGCATGGTTGTCACGCAAAGTGCGCTGACTTACCGTCGTCCGGAATACCGCCTTGCTTCGGCGGCAGAAGGCCATCATGAAACTCGCCAAACCCCGCATCGACATCGGCTTTGCCACCAACAACGCGTCGGCGGCGCTGGCATTCTGGCAGAACGAGATCGGCCTGCCGTTCGATCACACGCAGCCGATCCGCCGCGGCTACAAGCAGCACCGCCACGATCTCTGCGGCTCGATCCTGAAGATCAACCAGGTCTATGAGCCGCTGCCCGACAATCCGCCATCCGGCTATCGCGAGCTGTTGATCGCGCGCGATGGCATCGCGACACCGCAGTCGATGACCGATCCGGAAGGCAGCCGCGTCTCGCTGGTGCCGAAGGGCTTGTTCGGAATCCAACGCATCGGCATCCGTCTTGGCGTTCGCGACGTCGAGGCGCATCGCCTCTTCTACAACGAGGCGCTTGGATTGCCGCAGGGAAAGGCGGCCGATGGCGCGATGACCTTCCTGGCTGGCGACACGGTGCTGATCGTCGAGCAAGCGGCGGATGCGCCCGAGGATGCCGCGTTCGATGGCAAGGGCTGGCGCTACATCACGTTCCAGGTCTTTGAGGTCGACCGCGAGCACGCTTACGTGCTGGCGCATGGCGGCCGCGAGGCGCGCGCGCCGGTCACGCTCGGCAGCACGGCAAGGATCTCGATGGTGCGCGATCCCGACGGCAACTGGATCGAGCTGTCGCAGCGGGCATCGCTGACGGGATCGCTGGAGCCGTCGACCGCGTGAGTTGTTCGGCTGGAGGCTGACTTCCAAGGCTGGGTCGCCGGCGGCCATTTCAGCTACAATTGGCAATACGGCCGGCCGTATCCGGAAATCTCTTATAAGTTTCAGTAGGCTCGCCATCCAGAGGAGCCGCCCCGGAGGTCGCGGAATGCGGCCGCGGATGGCTGGTCGATCGGGGGATGCCGTGCTCGACGCACTCGCGCAGCACGCTCGCTTGGCACTGCCGTGCGACAGCTCGAAGTTGCGACGGCCGATCGGTACTCCACAAAAAAACAACAATCCGGTATGCCTAATGGCGTGCGCATCGAGGAACATGTCATGGCGCACCGCGCCGGCATCGCTGGGAGCAGCATAGGGCAGACATGGCCCGATCATCGCATGCGCCGCCGTACAGCGAACAGCGCCTCTCCTCGAAACAATCCTTCGCCCGAAGCTCCGCCTGCTCCTTGCTCCGGCGACAGGACCTGCGGCCGGCCCGTCATGACGGCAGTTCCGGCAGATCCGACACCCTTGACCCCATGAGGTACTGACACACGACCCAGCAAGGGTCGCGACGACAATTCGGCTAAACAAAAATCAGCACAGGGAGGATACAGATGGCTTTTTACGAGCGATATCTCGGCGGCTGCGCCGCGCTTGCCGTGGCTGCCTTGTTCACTACCTCGCCGACGCACGCCCAGGACGCCGCGGCGCTGAATGCCGAGGCGGCCCAAAAGGACTGGCCGACCCATCACGGCACCTACAAATCCTACCATTACAGCGGCCTCGACCAGATCAACACCGGCAACGTCAAGAATCTCGAAGTCGCCTGGATGCATTTTCCGGAGCGCGCCACCCGCGGCATTCAGTCGACGCCGCTCGCGATCGACGGCGTGCTGTACTATTCGGGCTCCTACAGCCGCGTCTACGCCCTGGACGGAGCGACCGGCAGGACCATCTGGGCCTATGCGCCGGAGCTCGACGAGGAACTGGTCGCCAAGCAGACGCACTCGCCATACAACCGCGGCATCGCCATCGGACACGGCAATCTCTATGTTGGTACGGTCGATGGGCGCCTGATTGCGCTCGATCTGAAGAGCGGCAAGCCGGTGTGGGACACCAAGCTCCTGGATTCCAAGAAGGTGACGGTCGGCTTTACCGGCGCGCCGCTGGTGGTGAAGGACAAGGTGATCATTGGCGCCCAGGGTGGCGAATGGACCGGTCGCGGACCGATCTTCGGCGTCGACGGCAAGACCGGACAGAAGAAATGGGAGTTCTTCACGGTCGCCGGCACCGAAGAGGCGATGGCGACGTGGGGCGGTAAGTCCTGGCGAACCGGCGGCGGCGGCGGCTGGATGCCCGGAGCCTATGATCCGGAAACGAATGCAGTGTGGTGGGGCACCGCCAACCCGGCGCCGCTCTACGACTGGTCGGGCGCGGACTGGAAGAAGAGCGGACCGCGGCCGGGCGACAATCTCTACACCACATCGGTCATCGCGCTCGATGCCGATACCGGCAAGCTCAAATTCCACCATCAGGAGCTGCCGCACGATGCCTGGGACTTCGACTCTGCCGTGGGTGAATTCGTCATGATCGACCGTGGCGGCAAGAAGCTCGTGGTGCACGCCAACAAGAGCGGATACATCTTCGTCTATGATCGTTCCAACGCCAAGGTCGAGAACGTCTGGCCGCTGGTCAAGAACATCAACTTCGTCAAGAGCATCGATCCGAAGACCGGCGAACTGATCGGTCGCCGCGACCTCGTGGAAGGCAAGGTGGACCCGCCATTGTGCCCGGCCATTGCCGGCGGCATCAGCTGGAACTCCGGCGCCTACAGCCCCAAGAACGGGCTCTTCTACCGGATCGGGCAGGAGTGGTGCATGGAGATGACCGTCGAGAAGACGACGCCGATCCTGGAGCCGATGGCCCAACTCAATATCGGCGCCACCTTCAAGCTTATCCCGCCTCCGGACGGACCGGCCCGCGGTCACCTTAGCGCCCGCGACCCCGTCACCGGCGCCAAGAAGTGGGAGGTCAATTACAAGCAACCGCCGCTCGCCAGCGTTCTCGCCACCGCGGGAAACCTGGTATTCGTGCCGGACTCCGAAGGCATCGTGCACGCCTACAATGCGGACACCGGCGAAGAGCTCTGGTCGCGCAACAACGGCATGGGGCATAACGCCGGCATCATCAGCTATATGGCCGGCGGCAAGCAGTACGTCGCCGTGCCGGCGGGTTGGGGCAGCCTGGTGGCCGACGAGTTTGTCGCGCTCTATGGCGAGCCCTTCAAGAGCATGCCGAAGAATACCGGTGCGCTGGTTGTCTTTGCGCTCAGGCAATGACGATGGCGTAGGCGGCAGTGATCGATCTCTCGCTGCCGCTCTTGCGGTCGATACGTCGCGGTGAATGCGGATGCCGGAATGCGGATGCCGTTTGTAATTGTTGCTGCCCTGGCCATTCTCTGGTCAGGGCTGCTGACCGCCTCGTTGGCCCAACAGTCCAACGCGGCGGGCGTTTCAAATCCGCTGCCGCAGGCCGAAGCCTCGCCGGACGACATCGAAGGCGGGAAGATGTTCGCAACCACCTGCGGCTTTTGCCACCAGGATGGCGGTCGCCATGCGGGCAGAGGTCCAAAACTGTCGAAGTCCGAGCGCAGCGACGAATACATCGTCGAGCGTATCAAGAAGGGCAAGGTGGGCGCCATGCCCGCCTATGGCTCGGTGTTCAGTGACGGCCAGATCATCGCGATCCTGGCCTACATTCGGGGGCTCGATGACTAGAGCGTTTTCCGCGGCGTGGAGACCGCGATATCGCCTAGCCCGATACGTGGCCTGCCTTTCGCTGCTGATGCTCTGGAACGCGTCGGCGGATGCTCGCTCGCTGGAAGCCGTCATCGAGCGAGGCGCGCTGACGCTTTGCGCCAGCCCCAACGCGCTGCCATTTGCAAGCAAGAACGGACCGGTCCGGGGCTTTCAGATCGAGCTCGGCGAGAAAATCGCCGAGCAACTCGGGGTCAAGCTGACGCGGGAGTGGGTGATCAGTGCGATCCAGTATCGCCGCGCCGATTGCGACCTCGTGCTCGACGTCATCGCCCGCAAGGATACGCCACCCGCGGGCGGTGTGCGTGCCTCGCGCCCCTACCATCGCAGTGGCGTGGTGCTCGCGGTGCGCAGCGATTCGCAGGCGTCGTCGCTGGCAAATCTCGGTTCCGATCAGCGGGTCGGGGTGCCGGTCGGCTCACTGGTCTCGATGACCCTCGCCAAGGGCGGCACCACAACGTCACCGTTCGTGTTCGAGGACGACATTGTCGCAGCGCTGGCCAATCGCGAGATCGAGGCCGCCGCGGTCACTCGGATGACGGTCGGCTGGTTCAATCTGCAGCATGCCGACAAGCCGTTGCGCCTAATTCCGGCGTTCGACAACGACCAGGATCTGAACTGGAATATTGCGGCGGGCCTGCTTCGCCCCGACGACCAGCTGCGAGAGCGCGTCGATGCGGCCATTGAGGCTCTGTTGGCAGATGGCACCATCGCGGGGATCTATGCCGGCTACGGCATCGAGCTGCGTCCTCCGCAGTGAGGTGCGCGCCGGTCACGCTCGGCAGCACGGCGCCGGAGCAGCCTCGGGCATCTATGGTACCACGGCACAGATTGCGAACGCTGCGGGCGTTGCGGCGATCGGTGCGGTATACTTCGCGATCGAATCGAATCAGTCGGCTCGACCGGCGCTGTTTGCCACGTGCGCGTTGTTTGCGTTGTCGATTACCGCCTGCGCCGCATTCCTGACATGGATGCGTCGGGTCACGGGATGACAAATTAACGTCAATTGCCGAAATTTGATTGTGGGGAATGACAGTGCACGGCCTTTTTATTTTGCAGTGCAGCAACTATCTGTTCTGAGTAACGTTGACCATCCAAGAACAATCGCCCCAGGAGCCACCTTGTCGCTCGCGAAGAACGTCGAATTCTTGAGCCATTTCCCGAAGCTGAACGGCTTCAATGGCTTTGGAATCTATGGCCGAGCCGCTTCGCCGTCGGGGCAGAGTCCACTCGTCGAAATCTCAGGGTTTGGCACCAATCCCGGCGCGCTCAAGATGTTCGCCTATGTGCCGGAGCCGTTGCCGCGCGCACCCGCGCTTGTCGTCGTCCTGCATGGCTGCGGCCAGACCGCGGCTGCTTACGACTTCGGCACCGGCTGGTCGACGCTCGCCAAGCGTTATGGCTTTGCGCTGCTGATGCCCGAACAGCAGGGCGCCAACAACGCCAATACCTGCTTCAACTGGTTCAATCCGGGCGATGTCGCGCGCGGCCGCGGCGAAGCCGCTTCGATCCGGCAGATGGTCGCGCGGATGGCCGCCGAGCACAAAATCGATCCCCGCCGCGTCTACATCACCGGCCTTTCCGCCGGCGGCGCGATGACGTCGGTGATGCTGGCCGTCTATCCGGAAGTATTTGCGGGTGGCGCCATCATCGCCGGTCTCCCCTATGGCATCGCCAGCAATGTCCGTGAAGCGCTCGGCGGCATGATGCAGTCGACATCGCGTCCCGCCGATATACTGGGCGACCTCGTCCGCAAGGCCTCCAAGCACAAGGGGCCGTGGCCGAAAGTGTCGGTGTGGCACGGCAGCGCCGATCGGACCGTGAACCCCGGCAATGCCAATGAAATCGTCAAGCAATGGCTGGACGTCCACGGCCTGCCGACGGCGCCGATGTCCGCGGTGGATGTCGACGGTCATCCGCGCGAAGTCTGGTGGAATGCCGATGGCGAGACCGTCGTCGAATCCTACACCATCACCGACATGGCCCATGGCACGCCGCTGGGCCTGGCCGGCAATGACGAGCCCTATGGCGCGGAAGGCGCGTTCCTGATCGAAGCGGGAATCTCGTCGTCCTATCACATCGCCGATTTTTTCGGCCTTACCGGTCGGCTCAATCCAGCCGCCGAAGCGGCCAATCCGGTGCCGGCGTCGAACATCGTTCGATCCGCGGCCACCGAATCCCTGCAGTCGTCCGATCTGGCCGCCACGCTGTGGTCGAAGTCCCACAAGCCGGTTCGCCAACACAGCCCCGCGCCGAGCGAACCGAAGCGCCGCGGCATCGATGTCGGCGGCGTCATCACCCGCGCCCTGACGGCGGCGGGATTGATGAAATAGCCGGACATCATTCTGCTCAGTCGGATGGTGTCAGTTCACATCTCGCCGGTGATGAACGGATTGGTCATCCGCTCCTGGCCGATGCTGGAGCCGGCGCCATGGCCGCAGATGAAGCCGACATCGTCGCCGAGCGGCAGCAGCTTTTCCTTGATCGAACTGATCAGCGTGGCGTGATCGCCGCCGGGCAAATCCGTGCGCCCGACCGAGCCGTTGAACAGCACGTCGCCGACATGGGCGAAGCGCAATTCCTTGTTGAAGAACACCACGCTGCCCGGTGAATGGCCGGGGCAGTGCAGGATGTCGAAGGTGAGATCGCCGATCGAGACCTGCTCGCCCTCGTCGAGCCAGCGGTCGGGGCCGAAATTGCGCACGCCGGTCATGCCGAAGCGCTCGCCGCTGCTCACGACATTGTCGAGCAGGTATTTGTCGGCGATGTGCGGGCCTTCGATCTTCACCTGCAGCGCGTCGCGCAAATCGGCGGCGCCGCCGACGTGGTCGATATGGCCGTGGGTAAGCCAGATCTTTTCGACCGTGACGCCGGTCTGCTTGATCGCCTCCAGAATCTTGGGAACGTCCCCGCCGGGGTCGATCACGACGGCCCTCTTGGAGGGCTCGTGCCAGATGATGGTGCAGTTCTGCTCGAACAGCGTCACCGGCACGATCATCGCGCCGGCCTTGGCCTGATTCTCGGCCTGGGTCTCGGTTTTGTCATCCATGCATGGCACCATATTCGACATTGAAAAGGGGTCAACTCGGGCGGGAACCGATATGAGGTCCGACTCCGTCCGTGATAGAGTTCCGCAGACGGGTATTTAGTGGCGAGAGCCGGAAATCGCATCGGTCAGATCGCGATTTCGGCCGGGATGCATAGTTCATGGACCAGCCCTCCAAATCGCCGCCCGGCGGAATTCGCACCACGGCCCGCGCCTTCTTTGTCAGCGAGCGCCTCAATACGTCCGGCCTCGAGCGTGGCGATGTCCTTGCCACGACACCGCTGGCGTTTCGCGTCAATGCAAATGGCGTCGCGATACTCTTCCGCTACGGCGTGGTGGTCCTGATCGGGCTGAATGCACTGGAAGAGGAGGAGTTCCTTCGCGGCCTGGACCATCGCATGATGGGCAAATCTGTGCGGCGCGACGAGGAAATCGCCATCATCGAGCTGGCTCCGGAAAGGGAGGACCAGATTCCCCCCGGCGGCCCGATCTGCCTGCAAAGCCTTTCGCCCGAGCGGCTGATCCTGATCGGCGAGGCGCTGGCGAAGAGCGTCGTTCTGGCCCGGCACGAACGCGAAGTGGCCAGCGTCTTCGATACGACCGAACCGATCGCGCGCGAACTGGCGCGGAGCGGGCGTATGCGCGGCAGCCGCCGTTCAATCCTGAAAAATATCGGCAACGCGCTGTTGGTGCGGCACCGGGTGTCGGGGCCGGTCGAAGTGGAAGAGAAGCCCGACGTGCTCTGGGACAAGTCGCATCTGGAGCGGCTGTATGCCCGGCTGGAGGACGAATATGAACTCAAGGAGCGCGCGGAATCGCTGAACCGCAAGCTCGCCGTGATCGCCGAGAGCGCGCAGGTGTTGACCGACATCATCGACACGCGGCGCTCGCTGCGGCTCGAAGTGATTATCGTGCTGCTGATCCTGTTCGAGGTGATTATGACGATCTATCAGCTCGCCGTGGGCCGGCACGCCTGAGCGGGGCCGTCATTCCGGGGTCAATGCTTCGCATCGCCGCGGAATGACGGATGATCACATCACCGCTTGATCTGCGCCTTCAGTGTATCCTCGACGACACGGTCGAACGACGACGCTTTCGGCGGCGCCTTGGCGCGCTGGTCGGCGACGTATTTGTCGCGTTTGGTGACCAGCGTCGAGAGCTTTTCATTGAGCGCCTTGCGCTGGCTCATCTGCTTGTTGACTTCCTCGCTACGCTGCTCGGGCTTCAGCGCGCGCAGATTGTCGGGCAGGTCTTCCTCCTTGATGGTGGAAAGGCTGCTGCGGCCGGCGGTCACGTCGGAGACAAGATCACCATCGCCGGTCACGGCCTCCGACGTCGCCTTCGAACGCTTGTTCAGATAGCTCGCCATCTCCGAGGCCTGCGCGGGGGCAGCGGCGGCGACTTCCGACAATTGCTTGGTCTTGCTCTCGGTGCGCTTCTGCAGTTGTTTCGATCCGTACGGGATCACGGTGCCGTTGATTTCGCGCTGCAGGATGATGATCTCCTCGTCGTAGGGCGTCTCGATGATGACGACCTGGCCGCCGTCTTGCGGGATCGGGATGAAGCGGCCGTTGCCGTTCTGGGCGATGTCGCGCCACACCCGCTCGGTATCGCGGGCATCGCCGGCCAGCACCGCGTTGACGATGATGTCCTTCTGTTTGGCCACCTGACAGCGTGACCGGATATTTGGTGTCCTGCGCGTAATCCATGTGTGGCGGCGCGTCGCCGACCAGGAACACGATCCGCCTGGTGTCGCCGCCAGAGGTCCATTGCAGCTTGTTGACGGCCACATCGAGCGCCTCGTTGACGCTTTCGGGCCAGTCGCCGCCGCCGCGGGCCTTCAGTTCGAGCAGGCGGGCGTAGAGATCCTGGATATCGGTGGTGAGTTCGACCTTCCTGGTGACGTAGTCGTCGCCGATGTCGCGATAGGCGACGAGGCCCATGCGGATGTCGGCGTCGGGATTGGAATCGACGATCGCGGTCGCGATCGACCAGATCTTGCGCTTGGCGCCTTCGAGCAGGCCGCCCATCGAGCCCGTGGTGTCGAGCACGAACGCCACCTCAACGGCGGGCTTTGCAACGGCCGATGACAGGCCTGATGACAGCGAAAGGGCGGTGAGTGCAACGGCAAAAGCGGATGGTGCGATGCGTGGCATCGTTGGATCTCCCTCCAGCGTTTTGTCCCTCGGAAGCAAGGTTGCCTTGGCTTCGCGATGCATCGAGGTCACAAAAAAGGCTGGCTACGGACAAATTTATGGCCGGCTTTGCGCCGGACTTGGCATCGCTGCTGGGTGGTCGCATTGAAATCGGATAGGGTTCACGAATGGAATCGCCCGTCCGCCAGATCAGCCTCGTGCCGCCATTGGACCGCCGTCAGTCGGAGACGGCGCTCGCGATCGCGCGCGGCACGGCGCGGCTGTTGCGGTCGCTCGGCTTCTCCTGCATCAGCGAACTGCCGCTGCCCTCGGGACGGCGCGCCGATCTGGTGGCGCTGAACGAGAAGGGCGAAATCTGGATCGTCGAGATCAAGTCATCGGTGGAAGATTTGCGCGCCGACCAGAAATGGCAGGACTACCGCCTGCATTGCGACCGACTGTTCTTTGCCTTCACGCAGGATTTGCCGTGCGAGATTTTTCCGCAGGACACCGGCTTGATCATCGCCGACGCCTATGGCGCCCACCTGCATTGCGAGGCCCCTGAACATCGCCTGCCGGCGGCGACGCGCAAATCCATGACGGTGCGCTTTGCGATGGCGGCGGCGCAACGGATCAATCGTTTGGTCGATCCGCAAGGGCATGGCGAATTTTGAGAGACGGCGCCGTAGGGTGGGCAAAGCGAAGCGTGCCCACCATCTCACCGCGACCGTTGTCTTGAATGGTGGGCACGCTGCGCTTTGCCCACCCGAGTCCGCCACGGGATGCTACCGCGGCGCGCGCTTGGCCAGGATGCGCTGCAAAGTGCGGCGGTGCATGTTGAGCCGCCGCGCGGTCTCAGAGACGTTGCGGTTGCACATCTCGTAGATGCGCTGGATGTGTTCCCAACGCACGCGATCCGCCGACATCGGGTTTGACGGCAGCTCGGATTTCTCGGTGCCGCTGGCGAGCAATGCTGCGACCACGTCGTCGGCGTCGGCAGGCTTTGAGAGATAATCCACCGCGCCCATCTTCACGGCCGTGACGGCGGTGGCGATGTTGCCGTAACCGGTCAACACGATGGTGCGCGCGTCGGGGCGCTTGCGCTTCAGCGCCGACACCACATCGAGCCCGTTGCCATCACCAAGCCGCAGGTCGACCACGGCGAAAGCGGGTGCGGCCTTGTTGATCTGCGCCAGGCCGTCGGTCACGGTGTCGCAGGACGTGACCGCGAAGCCGCGGGTTTCCATCGCACGTGACAGGCGCTCGAGAAATGGCTTGTCGTCCTCGACGATCAGCAGCGAGCGGTCGGCGAGGTCGGTCAGTTCGGCGATGGCGTTCAAAGTCGGGTTCCCCCGGGGTTGCGGATGGTGAGCATCATATAGAGCATATGGCGCGTCGATTTTGCAGTGCCAAGGCCTCACAAAGTCGATCGGCTTGCTTTACCTTAATCCGCTGGACTGCCAGCGCTTTCCTCGGCCTCGAAACGGGCGCGTGGCCAGGCGATCTGCACCACGGCGCCGTGATCGGGAAAGGTGCGGTTCGAGAACGAAACCTTGGCGCCGGTCCGTTCCAGCAGCGTGCGGGCGATAAACACGCCAAGACCGAGGCCGGCGCGTTCGCGGTGGGCCTCATCGGCGCTGCGGCGCCTTGATAAATAGGGTTCCCCGATCCGTTTCAGCATATCCGGCGCGATGCCGGGGCCGTCGTCCGAAATGATGATTTCGACCGTATCGGCGTTCCACCAGGCGTTCACCTCCACCGTCGTCCGCGCGAAATCGACGGCATTTTCCAGGATGTTGCCGACGCCATAGAGGACGGCCGGGTTCCGCGCGCCGACCGGCTCGCGCGTGGCTGCGACAGCTAGCCGCACCCTGATGGCGACGCCGAAATCGCGATGCGGCGCTACGGATTCCTCGATCAGCGTCGAGATCGGCATGCGGTCGAACGGCGCGCCGGAGGAGGAAAGCTGGGTGATCTTGGCCAGGATGTCGCGGCAGCGCTGCGCCTGCTCGCGCAGGGTTTTCAGATCGGACGCCAATGGGTCGTCGTCGTCGATGGTCTTTTCCAGTTCCCGCGAAATCAGGAAGATCGTCGACAGCGGCGTGCCGAGTTCATGCGCGGCGGCGGCAGCTAGCCCATCGAGCTGGGTCAGATGCTGTTCGCGCGTCAGCACCAGCTCGGTCGCGGCCAAGGCATCGGAAAGCTTCCGCGCTTCCTCGGTCGCCTGGAACGCATAGAGGCTGGTGACGCCGATTACGAGCACGATCGAGAGCCAGACCCCGAACAGGTAGATCGGCGGCAGCACCAGTGGGTCTTCGGTGTCCCAGGGCAGCGGCAGATGGAAGAACACCAGCGCCGAGGCACAGGCGACTGCGAGCAGGCCGAGGCCGATCGTCAGCCGGATCGGCAGCACCGTCGCCGAGATCAGGACCGGTCCGAGGAACAGGAACGAGAACGGGTTTTGCAGTCCCCCGGTCAGGAACAGCAGCGCGGCCAGTTCGACGATATTGAGCGCGAGCAGCCCTGCGGCATAAACCGGCTCAAGCCGCTGCATCGGGTTGAAGGCGATCTGCAGCGCGAGATTGAGCAGCGCCGAGACGCCGACGATGGCGACGCAGGCAATGACAGGAAAGTCGAATTCCAGCCCCTGCGCCACGATGAAGATCGCGGTGAGCTGGCCGAGCGCCGCCAGCCAGCGCAGCCGGAGAATCGTATCGAGACGGACATAGCGGTGTGGAAGGCGGAAATCGGAGGCGGCGACGTCGGTCATTGCGCGAGTTTAGCCGTGCGGGGTCGCGATCACAAATGAGGGCGGGTCCTTCGGTTTGGCATGGGGGGCCACATGGTTCGAGACGCCGCTTTCGCGGCTCTTCACCATGAGGGGATAGTTCAATCCCTCATGGTGAGGAGCGCGGCAGAGCGGCGCGTCTCGAACCATGCAGGCCCCGCTTGCCGCCGAGCAACCCGAACCCTTGCGCTACCAGCCCTGATGCCCCAATGAACGTCCCTGAAATGGTCGACAGCGACGCCACGCCAGCACAGTCTCCCGCGGCCGGGCCGGAAGGCTCCGCCGCGATCGACGTCGCGCATCTGATAAAACTCTACAAGACCACCCGCGCGGTCGATGACGTGTCGTTCCGGATCGCGCGGGGCAGCATCACAGGGCTGCTGGGCGGCAATGGCGCCGGCAAGACCACGACCATCGCGATGATCATGGGACTGGTGCTGCCGACCTCGGGGCGCGTCCAGGTGCTCGGCCTTGCGATGCCGGAGCAAAGCACCGAGGTGCTCGGCCGGATGAATTTCGAGAGCCCCTATGTCGACATGCCGATGCGGCTCACGGTGCGGCAGAATCTCACCATCTTCGGCCGGCTCTATGCCGTGAAGAATCTCGCCGGGCGCATCGAACAGCTCGCCTCCGACTTCGATCTCAAGGATTTTCTCGACCGCGCCAACGGCAAGCTTTCGGCCGGGCAGAAGACCCGCGTTGCGCTGGCGAAGGCGCTGATCAACCAGCCTGAACTCTTGCTGCTCGACGAGCCGACGGCCTCGCTCGATCCCGATACCGCCGACTGGGTACGGCAGCATTTGCAGGATTACCGCAAGGCCCATGGCGCCACCATCCTGCTGGCCTCGCACAACATGCTGGAAGTGGAGCGGCTGTGCGACCGCGTCATCATCATGAAGCGCGGCCGCATCGAGGATGACGACAGTCCCGACCAGATCATGGCGCGCTATAACCGGAATACGCTGGAAGACGTGTTTCTCGATGTCGCGCGCGGACGGGTAGCGGAGGGGACATCGTCGTGAGCGAGATCACGGTCCATCGCGCCATTTCCTGGCATCGTATCCAGGCGATGGTGCTGCGCTACTGGTATCTCCTGATGTCGTCGTGGCCGCGCCTATTGGAGCTGATCTATTGGCCGGCGTTGCAGATTATCACCTGGGGCTTTCTGCAGAGCTACATCTCGCAGAACGACAGCTTCTTTGCGCGTGCCGGCGGCACGCTGATCGGGGCGGTGATCCTGTGGGACATCCTGTTCCGCGGCCAGCTCGGCTTTTCGATCTCTTTTCTCGAGGAAATGTGGGCGCGCAACCTCGGCAACCTGATGATGAGCCCGCTGAAGCCGATCGAATTCCTGATCTCGCTGATGATCATGAGCCTGATCCGGCTCGCGATCGGCGTCATCCCGATGACGCTGCTGGCGTTGTTCTTCTTCGATTTCAATTTCTTCGCGATCGGGCTGCCGCTGATCGCATTCTTCTGCAATCTGATCTTCACGAGCTGGTCGGTCGGCATTTTCGTGTCCGGCCTGGTGCTGCGCAACGGGCTTGGCGCCGAGAGCATCGTCTGGACCTTGATGTTCGGCCTGATGCCACTCGCCTGCATCTATTATCCGGTTGCAGTGCTGCCCGGCTGGCTGCAATGGCTCGCCTGGACGCTGCCGCCGACCTATGTGTTCGAGGGCATGCGCGCGCTCCTGATCGATCACGTGTTCAGGGCCGACCTGATGATCTGGTCGCTCGGCATCAACGCGGTGCTGTTCGTTGCCTCATTTGCAATCTTCCTTGCCCTTTTGCGCAGCGCCAAACATCACGGTTCTCTTCTCGGGGGTGGTGAATAAGTTATTAGTTTCCGGTGGATTCCCGGGTTTTTTGGTGTTTTGGCCCCGTAGATCTACCGGCCGGCGCATTGACGCTTAATTACGCATTCGGCAGTATGCTGCGGCGCAAAACAGGGATCATAACAAAAATGGCGATTGGTGAGTTTGGCGGCGCACCGCCCCTAGTGGCCGAAGGCAGTCCGGCGCTCACGACGCCGATGTACTGGATGTACGAAATGGGCCATGCGTCGCTCAATCCGGCGCGCGCCGTGACCGACGCCACCAAGATCCTGTTTCAAAATCCGCTGAATCCCTGGTCGCACACCGAATTTGGCAAATCGATCGCCGCGGCCTGCGAACTGTTCGAACGCACCACCCGCCGTTACGGCAAGCCCGAATGGGGCCTCGACACCACTGAAGTCAACGGCGTGCGCACGCCGGTCGAAGTCCGCTCGATCTGGGAAAAGCCGTTCTGCCGTCTGCTGCATTTCGATCGCAAGCTGACCCGGCCGCTGCGCGCACCCCATCCTCGCGTGCTGATCGTGGCGCCGATGTCCGGCCATTACGCGACGCTGCTGCGCGGCACGGTCGAGGCGTTCCTGCCGACGCACGAAGTCTACATCACCGACTGGGCCGACGCGCGCATGGTGCCTCTCACCGAGGGCCGCTTCGATCTCGACGACTATGTCGATTACGTCATCGAGATGCTGCAGGTGCTCGGCGGCAACATGCATGTGATCGCGGTGTGCCAGCCGTCGGTGCCGGTGGTGGCGGCGGTTTCCGTGATGGAAGCCGCGCACGATCCCTTCGTGCCGCTGTCGATGACCTTGATGGGCGGCCCGATCGATACCCGCTGCAATCCTACTGCCGTCAACAACCTCGCGGCCGAGCGCGGCATCGAATGGTTCCGCAACCATGTCATCACCAAGGTGCCGTTCCCGCATCCCGGCGTGATGCGCGACGTTTATCCGGGCTTTTTGCAGCTCTCGGGCTTCATCACCATGAATCTCGATCGCCATACCGACGCGCACAAGGCCCTGTTCAGCAATCTGGTGAAGGGCGACGGCGACCTGGTCGACAAGCACCGCGAATTCTATGACGAATATCTCGCGGTGATGGATCTGACGGCGGAGTATTACCTGCAGACCGTCGATGTTGTCTTCGTCAAGCACGCGTTGCCCAAGGGCGAGATGACTCACCGCGGCAAGCCGGTTGATCCCTCACAGATCCGCCGCGTGGCGCTGATGACGGTCGAAGGTGAGAACGACGACATCTCCGGCCTCGGTCAGACCGAAGCAACGCATGCATTGTGCCCGAATATTCCCGATCATCGCCGCGTTCATTACGTTCAAAAGGGCGTTGGCCATTACGGCGTGTTCAACGGATCGCGATTCCGTTCCGAAATCGTGCCGCGCATCTCCGATTTCATGATGTCGGCGGCCAATCCGAAGGTGTCAGCGGCCAAGACCAAGCCGACATTGGTCCGTGCAGCCGAATAGCAGCGATCGGGGCATCGAATCCGCATCCCCGATAAGTTGCTGAATAGACTCAAACATTCCAGTTTTCGGTCGAATCAAGGGGTGAGTTCAGACTCACTCCTTGAGGCCGGTTTTGACCCCCGGTTCCAGCCAAAATTTTCGGTTCCAGCCCCTGCCGGTAGGGGCTATTTGGCGTTAAGCCCCTGTATATTGGGCAAATGATTTGTTTTTGCTCCGAGCGATTTAGATGAGATTTCCTTGGCGGCGGATATGGCAGAATCCGGGCGTACTCCTACTCCCCGGACTCCAAGACATGGCTACTCGCGCCCTCCTTTATCGGCGGCCCGCCGAACCCGCGACTCTTTTGGTCAAGCACGGCTCGCAAGTCTTTGCGATCCGGCTGCGCCGGCACCGCCGCGCGCGGCGTTACACCTTGCGCATTCATCCAACCGACCGCGAAGCCATCCTGACGATGCCGCCGCGAGGCACGCTCGTGGAAGCCAAGGACTTTGCGCAGCTTCACGGTGGCTGGATCGCCGCCCGTCTCGGCCGTTTGCCGAAGGCTGCGCCGTTTCAGGCCGGCACAGTCGTACCGTTGCGCGGCGTGCCGCACCGGATCGTGCATCGCGCGGGCGAGCGCGGCACGGTGTGGACCGAAACCCGCGACAGCGGTGAGAAGATCTTGTGCGTGGCCGGCGGCGCCGACCATATGGACCGCCGCGTCCACGATTTTCTCAAGCGCGAGGCGCGCAAGGACCTGCACAAGGCATCGCTCGCCTACGCGGCGGATCTCGGCGTGCGGGTCAGGCGGGTGTCGATCCGCGACCAGTCGAGCCGCTGGGGATCGTGCACCTCGGCCGGCTCATTGTCGTATTCGTGGCGTTTGATCCTCGCGCCGCCCTATGTGCTGGACTATCTCGCCGCTCATGAAGTGGCGCATCTCGTCGAGATGAACCACTCGCCGCGGTTCTGGCGCGTCGTCGGCCGCATCTGCGACCATGTCGAACGTGCCAAGCGCTGGCTCGACACCCACGGCAACGACCTGCATCGCTACGGGGTCGAGGATTAGGACGGGCTAAGCCCGTCCTGGCGCCAGCCCGCTGGCGTTCGGCGCCCCGAGACGTCATGAACGAGCCAGAGCACCAATCCGCCCGCATGCAAGGCCTTGATGCTGCCGCCCACGAAGCCTTCGTGCGGTTTGACGAGAGCCGCAAACCGATATCGCATGCGGTGCTGGATGAACGCATCACGGTTTGCGCGGCCGATCCGGCATGGCCGAGCTGGTTCCAGCTAGAAGCGGCACGGCTGCGAAGCGCGCTGCCCGGCGATCTCGTCCCGGACATCCAGCATATCGGCAGTACCGCGGTTCCAGGCCTCGATGCCAAGCCCATCGTCGATTTGATGGTCGGAATTGGCGAGCCTGACCGGATTGCCGACGTGGTCGAGCGGCTGGAGAGGCTCGGCTATGAGAGCCTCGGCGAAGCCGGTGTGCCCGGCCGATGGGCCCTGCGGAAGCGCGACGTCGCGCAATCCAGCAATATTGCGATCGTCGCCCACGATGGCGAATGGTGGATGCTCAACCTGGCCGTCCGGGATTTTCTGCGTGCGAATGCCGACGCCGCCCGGAATTATGCTTCGGCGAAAAGGCATGCTGTCAGTAATGGCGCAGATATGCTGCTCGCCTATTCGGATGCAAAGCGTGGTCATAGAAAGGATTGCCGCGGAGGCGCGCATTTTGCTGGCATCTGATCCTCGCGTCGTCCCACGTGCCGAACCATCTTGCCAATCGCCGAAATGACGTCGCCAGGTTGCTGCAAGGCCTCCGGAATGGGTTAAGCCATGCTGCCCTGCGACCGCTGCAACGCTGGTGTCCCTTCCGGGCCATGACAGGGCGCACCGGCCCGCTCAGGAATGCATTGGTAACCCGTCCGGCTGTGTTAGCCTCCGGACGTCCCCTCTGCCGAGGAACGCCGTAACTGCCACCGATCGCGAGATCCATATGCCTGACTTCAAGAAACGGCCGGTGATCCTCCCACTCCTCGCATTGCTGGCCTTTGTTCTTGCGGGCCTTCCAGCCGGCGCGCAGACCCTGAAATCTGTCAAGGATCGCGGCACGCTCAATTGCGGCGTCAGCCAGGGATTGCTGGGCTTCTCCAGCACGGACGACAAGAACATTTGGACCGGCTTTGACGTCGACATTTGCCGCGCCGTGGCGGCGGCGATTTTCGGCGATCCCGCCAAGGTAACCTTCATGCCGCTCGATGCATCCGCCCGCTTCGCGGCGCTGCAGTCGAACCAGATCGACGTACTGTCGCGCAACTCGACATGGACGATGTCACGGGAAAGTTCGCTCGGCCTGATGTTTGCCGGCATCGCCTATTACGACGGCCAGGGCTTTCTGTTGCGCCGCGATGCCGGGATCGATACCGCCCTGCAGCTCGCCGGCAAGACGGTTTGCACCCAGACCGGCACCACCAGCGAACTGAATGTGACGGACTATTTCCGCGTCAACGACATGGCGCTGAAGGTTCTGGGTCTCGGCACTGCGGAAGAGAGCCTGAAGGCCTATGACGATCGCAAATGCGACGTGCTGACCAGCGACGTGTCGCAGCTCTACGCCGAGCGCCTCAAGCTGTCAGAACCCGACAGCCATCTCATCCTGCCGGAAGTCATTTCAAAGGAGCCGCTCGGGCCAGCGGTGCGGCAAGGCGACGACCAGTGGTTCAACCTGGTCAAGTGGACGCTCTATTCATTGATCAATGCCGAGGAGCTGGGCGTCAAGTCGGCGACGATCGACGATGCGATGAAATCTCCCAACCCCAATATAAGGCGCCTGGTCGGTACCGAAGGTGAATTTGGCGAGCAGTTGGGCCTTGCGAAGGACTGGGCCGCACGCGCCGTCCGCGCGGTCGGCAATTACGGAGAGATCTATGAAAGGAACGTTGGAACGCAGTCCAGGCTCAGTATCCCGCGCGGACTGAATGCGCTCTGGACCCAGGGCGGAATTCAATATGCGCCTCCCGTCAGGTAATTCTTCAGAGGTCAGGTCATGACCGTGGATTATTATTCGCTGCTGATGAAAGCGGTGGCAGGCAAGGACGCCGCCGCGCGCGATCAGATTTACAAGGACGCCTTGAGCCTGATCGCGAGGTCCCACCTCACGCGCGAGGCCGCCTCATCTCATACCGCCGCGCTCGAAGACGCCGTCCGGCGGATCGAGGATGACATCGCCGCCGAGGAGGCGAGCTCCGCGGCTGATATCAACGAGGTGTTGTCGACAGGCAGGAACTGGAAGCCCCTCGCCATTGGCGCCGGCGCGGTCGCTGCCGTCATTGCCTTGTCGGCCTTGGTCTATGGCTTTGTCGCAACCAAGGGCCCCGCCATCGTCGCAGCCAGCGTGAAGGCGCCGTCGCCGAACGCGCAGCGCGTGCGCGAAGATGTCGTCATGGCGGACCTGAAGCCCGGCGTTGATGGCGGCTCTTCCGGCGAAGGCCTGCCGTTTGCGCTGCAGCGGCAAGTGGTGTTTTACCGCACCACCGTCGTTCCCGGCTCGATCGTGGTCGATCGGGAAAACCGCTTTCTCTATCTGATCGACGCCAATAATTCCGCGCGCCGCTACGGGATCGGAATTGCACAGGAGTGCCTGAAGGGAGGCAGCCTCTCTCGCGTCATGAACAAGCTTGAATGGCCTGACTGGCGGCCTTCGGGTGCGAACACGAAGGACGCTGAAGCGTTGCTCGCGGCGGCCGGCCGTCCCGGAAGTCCGCTAGGTGCCCGTGCGCTGTTGTTGGATAAGCCGGGACTGCTCATTCACGGCACCAATTCGCCCAAGACCATTGGCCATCTGGTCGCGTCCGGATGCATCCGGCTGGTGAACGACGACGTCGAGGATTTGTACCGGCGCGTTTCGGTGGAAACGCGGGTCGTCTTTGCCAGCTAGTAGCCTGCGCTAGCTATTGGCGCTCTGCCTTCCAAACAGCCGGTCCACCAGCCAGCCAGTCCGGCGGCTGGCTCGGGACGCGCGTTTGGATTGGGGGGCGGCCCGGACGTTCGTGCCGGCGGCGGCCGATATTCGCCGCCCTGCGGGACCGGCGCTGACGGACTCGGCGTCGTTGCCGCGCGTTCTATCCGTAAACTTACGGAACCGCGAATTAACGGGCCGGAGATTAATCGACGGGTAGCTTGTCTCATCGAAATGGCTGCCGGTTCATGCATGACGGCCGCCAAGTGATGGTCTCGACGTATCGATCGCGTCGTGGCGATTTTGCCTAATCTACGGGTTCGGGGTCACCCAAACCACGGGTGTACCCGCCATGAGTATCCGCGTCCGGCTCCTGCTGCTGATTCTTGGAACCTTGTTTGTGCCCGCCATTCTTGTCGGTGGGCGATATTATCAGGATCGAGCCAAGGAGATCGCGGCTGCGGTCGGCGGCCTGTCGACGATGGCGCGCGGTATTGCGACGAGTGTCGACGCCAAGGTTCAGGGAACGACCCAGCTCCATTTCGGCCTGTCCCAGGCGCGCGACCTCGACAGCCGCGACAAGGTTGCGTGCTCGAAATTCCTCTCCGACGTTCTCGAGAAGAATCCTGATTTTACCGGCATCCTGACCATCAAGCCCGACGGCAGCCTGTTCTGCGACTCGCTCAGCACCGGGCGGGTCCTCGACTTGCGTGATCGCGGCTATTTCCAGAGCGCGTTGAAAAACCCCGATACGGCGGTGATCGAGCCGGTATTCGGCCGGCTCACCGGGGCCGCTGTGCTTCAGATAGCCTATCCCGCTCACGATGAAGCACGGCAGTTGCGGTTCGTCCTTCTGGCCTCGCTCGACCTCAACAGGCTGATGAAGGAGCAGATCCAGAATTTGCCGCCGGGGTTCGAGTTTCTGCTGGTCGATGACAAGGGCACCATTTTTGTCCGGTCGCCGGCGCAGCATCGGAACGACGAACAGCCCGGCGCTTCTATCGCGGGTTCTGCCAAGCTCCGGCTTGCGCTGGAAGACGCCGCCACCACCAGAGAGCTGACTGGTCATGGCGGGGACGCCGAAATCTGGGCGACCGCCCATACGATCTCCGTCGGGGGCGTCGCACTGCATGTGCTGCTGGGCCGTTCGAAATCCGAGCTTGTCGCCGCCGCAGAGCGGCGTCTTGCCGAAGACATGGGCGCGCTCGGGATTCTGTCGATCGTGCTGTTTGCCGGCGTGGGCCTGTTCGCCGAATTCGGCATCCGCTCGCAGATCGGACGTATCGCGAAGATGGCACGGCGCCTGGGCGCCGGCGATCTCACGGCGCGTGTCGCACCGCCTTATCCCGGGGGCGAACTCGGCAGCCTGATGACGGTCCTCAACCATACCGCCTCGTCGCTCGAACTCCAGCGTCGCGACATCGAGGAGCTCAATCAAAAACTGCGGCGGGCGCAGGAGCTGGAGGCTCTCGAGAAGCAACGGCTCGATGTCGCCGTGAACAATATGGCGCAGGGCCTGATCCTCTACGACGCCTCGGAACGCGTCGTGATCTGCAACCAGCAATTCACGAAAATGATGGGCATGTCGCCCCTGGTCATAAAACCCGGCTGTACCTTCCGGGAGGTGATCGCACATCGCAGGGAAACCGGCTCGCTCGCCACCGGCGTCGAGGAATATCGTGCGACCTTCCTCCGCAACATCGCTGCCGGACACCATACGCCGATCGTATCGACCATGTCGGATGGGCGTTCGATCCAGGTCGTCGGCAAGGGAATCGAAGGCGGCGGCTGGGTTGCCACGGTGGAGGACATTACCGAGCGCAAGCGCGTCGAGACCCGCATCGCGCACATGGCGCATTACGATGCGTTGACCGATCTGCCAAACCGCGTGCTGTTCCGCGAACGCCTCGACCACGAGTTGAAGAACGTTTCGCCGAGCCGGCAATTGGCCGTGTTCTACATCGACATCGACGAATTCAAGCGTATCAACGATTCGCTCGGGCACCCCATAGGGGATGAACTCCTCAAGGCGGTCGCCGGCCGCCTGGGATCCTGTGTGGCGGCCGGCGATGTCGTCGCCCGGCTTGGCGGCGACGAATTCGCGATCATCCGGACCGCGATTGAGCGGCCGGCCGACACCATGGACCTGATCACGCGGATCTACCAGGCGATCCGGGAGCCCTACGAGTGCTTCGGGCATCTCTTGACGACGGACGCCAGCATCGGGATCGCGCGAGCGCCGCAGGACGGTACGGACCTCGATCAATTGCTCAAGAACGCCGATCTGGCGATGTATGAGGCCAAGGCCGACGGACGCCGGACCTACCGCTTCTTCGAGCCCGGCATGGGTGCCCGCATGCACGCCCTGCGCATGCTGGAGCTGGATCTCCGGCAGGCGATCGCCGATGGCGGATTCGAGATTGTTTATCAGCCGCTGGTGAACCTCGGGGATAGCCGGGTGACGGGTTGCGAGGCCCTGCTGGGCTGGCGTCACCAGCTGCGCGGCATGATCTCGCCGGCCGAATTCATCCCGGTGGCCGAAGAGACCGGAATGATCAACGAGCTCGGCGACTGGGTGTTGAACAAGGCCTGTTCGGAAGCGGCTTCCTGGCCTGATGACGTCAGGGTGGCGGTCAACGTCTCGCCGGTCCAGTTCCGCAGTCCAGCGTTTTCGCTCAAGGTCGTCAGGGCACTGGCGAATTCCGGGCTCCCGGCCCGGCGGCTGGAACTGGAAATCACCGAGGCGGTCCTGATCCGCGATGACGACGCAGCGCTTGCCATGCTCTATCACCTGCGTGGACTTGGCGTACGCATCGCGTTGGACGATTTCGGCACCGGCTACTCCTCGCTGAGTTATCTGCAGCGCTTCCCGTTCGACAAGATCAAGATTGACCGTTGCTTCATCAAGGACGTCGCCGAGCCGGACGGGTCGGCTTGTATCGTGCAGGCGATTGTGAACATCGCCTCCGCGCGCCACATGACGACGACCGCCGAGGGTGTCGAAACCGAAGCGCAGCTCGACGCATTGCGCGGACTCGAATGCACGGAAATGCAGGGCTATCTGTTCAGCAAGCCGCTATCGGCTGCCGATATCAAGTCGATCTTGACGCCTGACCGCGAACGGATCGCCGGCACGGCCTGAGCGCGAGGGCTGGACGGCGAAGCCTGCGTCTGCGCCTACCTTCCAAACATCCGATCCACCAGCCAGCCATCCAGTCCTGCGGCCGGTTCGGGACGCGCATTTGGATTGGGTGGCGGCGCCGATGTTCTGGCCGGTGCCGGCCGATATCCGCCGCCCTGCTGGGCCGGCGCCGACGGGCTCGATGCTGATGTGCTCGGCGCGGCGCTGGCCTGCGACGCCGTCTGGAACAGGTTCGACATGAAGCCGCCGCGTTGCGAGTTCGGCAAGCTTGCCACCGCAACGCCCTGATGTGCCGACCGCATGAAGCGCGTCCACACCTCTACCGGCAAGCCGCCGCCGGTCGCCTTCTTGGTCGGCGAATTGTCGTCATTGCCGAGCCAGACGCCGGTGACGAGGTTCGCGGTGTAGCCGATGAACCAGGCGTCGCGGAAATCCTGGCTGGTGCCGGTCTTGCCGGCGGCCATCCAGCCCGGAATCTCCGCCTTGCGCGCGGTGCCGGAGACCAAGGTCTCCTGCATCATTCGGTTCATCATCGCGACGTGCTGCGGCTCGATCACCTGGCTGAGCTGGTCGGGCTGCCGCGCGTAGAGCAGCTTGCCTTCATTGGTGCGGATCTTGGTCACGACATGCGGGGAGACACCGAGCCCGCCATTGGCGAACGGCGCATAGGCGCCGACCAGTTCGATGACGGAGACTTCCGAGGTGCCGAGCGCGATCGAGGGATTGGCCTCGAGTTTCGATGAAATCCCGAGCCGGTGCGCGGTCCGCACCACATTCTTCGGCCCGACCTCGAGCCCGAGCCGCACTGCGACCGTGTTGAGCGACATCGCCAGCGCCTGCGTCAGCGTCACCGCGCCGAAATATTCATGGGTGTAGTTTTCCGGGCGCCAGCCCTTCAGATCGAGCGGCGCGTCCTGCCGGATCGTTTCCGGCGTCAGGCCGCCTTCGACCGCGGTCAGATAGACGAACGGCTTGAACGCCGAGCCGGGCTGGCGTTTGGCCGTCACCGCGCGGTTATACTGGCTGTCGGCATAGTTCCGCCCGCCCACCATGGCGCGCACCGCGCCCTCGGGCGTCATCGCCACCAGCGCGCCCTGCGTGACGTTGAATTTCACGCTCTTGGCCGCCAGTTCGTCGATGATGGCGGCTTCCGCCACGCTCTGCAGCTTGGGATCGATCGTGGTCTCGACCACGATGCTCTGGTCGATCTGGCCGACGAGATCGTCGAGCACCTCGCCGATCCAGTCGGCGACGTAGTTGACCGTTCCGGCGCCGGCCGGCTTCACATTGTAGGAGGGATGGCCGATCGAGGCCTTGGCCTGGGCGGCGCTGATGAAATTGGCGTCCGCCATCGCCGCGAGCACGATCTGCGCGCGGGCTTCCGCGCCTTCCGGATTGCGGTTCGGCGCCAGCCGCGAGGGCGACTTGACGAGGCCCGCCAGCATCGCGGCCTCCGCGACCGTGACGTTCTTCGCCGACTTGCCGAAATAGCGCTGCGACGCCGCCTCGACGCCATAGGCGCCGGAGCCGAAATAGACGCGGTTGAGATAGAGCTCGAGAATTTCGTTCTTGGAGTGCTTGCGCTCCAGCCACAGCGCCAGCTCCACTTCCTGCAGCTTGCGGGCCATCGTCCGTTCCTGGGTCAGGAACAGGTTTTTGGCGAGCTGCTGCGTTAGCGTCGAGCCGCCCTGCGACGACGCCGCGATGCATCACGTTGGCAACCGCGGCGCGCGCGATGCCGACTGGGTCGACGCCGTAATGCGAATAGAAGCGGCGGTCCTCGATGGCGATGAACGCCTTTGGCAGATAGGACGGCAGATCCTTCAGCGCGACATTGGTGCCGGCCATTTCGCCGCGGGAGGCCAGCAGGCTGCCGTCGACGCCAACAATCTGGATGGTCGGGGGGCGCTTTGGAATTTCCAGCGACTGGATCGCCGGCAGATGCGCGCCGACCCAGACCACGACGCCGATGACCGCGATCGCCGCCCACAGGCCGAGCACCGCGCCCCAGTAGACCAGCCGGCCGAACCTGAACCGGCCGCGCGATTTCGCACGCCGCTTGGCGCCGCCTTTTGGCGCGCGCGGCTTGCGCTCGCGCGGCGGCGGCTCGTCGTCGTCCTCTTCAGGCTTGCGCTTGGGCACTGGCTTCTTCGGCTTGTCGTCGGCGGCGGCCGGAATGCGATCCTCCGCAGAGAGGCGCAGGTCGGCGAGTGCTGCCGGAAGCCCGAACAGCGGCTCCTTGCGTCCGCCGCTCTTTTTCCGTCCCCACGCCATGACAAACGCCGCTCACACCCGTCCCGCCGCACGCTAGCGGGGGCTGTTTAAAGGTCGGTTACGGAAAGGTTAACGCAGGATTAGGAGGTGCGGCGGGCCCATATTAATATGGCTGCAAACCGCAACGTTCTCGGAGAAGTTTTTCATGGGCCATGTCGATCCGACCAAAGAAGTGTTCGCGCAGTTCCGTGCCAATGACCGGCCGGGGCCCATTCACATGCTCAACTTGGTGCGCTTGCGCGCAGAGGCCGCCTATCCCGACGGCCGCAAGGCAACCGGCGCGGAAGCCTACGCGGCCTACGGGCGCGAAAGCGGTCCGGTGTTCGAGCGGCTCGGAGGCCGCATCGTCTGGCAGGGCAAGTTTGAGCTGATGCTGATCGGCCCCGAGGCGGAGCGCTGGGACCACTGCTTCATCGCCGAATATCCCAGCGTTGCGGCGTTCGCCGAGATGATCCGCGATCCCGTCTATCGCGAAGCGGTGAAGCACCGCCAGGCGGCGGTCGAGGATTCGCGCCTGATCCGCCACGCGGTGTTGCCCGTGGGCAAGACGTTTGGCGAGATACCGAAGTAGGATTCGATACGTAGGATGGGTGGAGCGAAGCGATACCCATCACGGCCGCAACACCGGCGTTTGCATTGATGGGTTTCGCTGCGCTCTACCCATCCTACAAAAAATCGGCGGCCCCGAGGGGCCGCCGATCGCTTCGTTCCGCCGATCGTTTCGATTGGGTCGGCGGGCCTAGCCCGCAGGACCCGCGTCCTCGAGGATCGGGCCGAACATTTCCCAGCGCTCGCCGTTGAATTGCATCATCTGCAACTGCTTGTTGACGCGATAGTCGGTCGGCGTGGTGTTGCCGATGATGCCGGGAAGGGCAAGATCGAGCACGACGTTCTTTAGGTTGGAGGCCTCCTTCATGACATTCTCGCGGGTGAGATTGTCGCCGCACTTCTGGAGCACGTAGACCATCAACTGCGAGGTCGAATAGCCATAGGAGTTGAAGCTCGAATCCTTGTCGCCGTCCGGATAGTACTTCGCCATGAATTCAAAGTATTTCTTCATGCCCGCATCGTCCTTCCAGGTCGGATCGAGCGGATCCTTGCCGTAGTTGACGCTGATGACGCCCTTGGAGGCTTCAAGCCCCGCCGGCTTCATCACGGCGCCGACCGAGGTCGCGTTGATGTCGAGGATGTGGACCGGCTTCCAGTTGAGCTCGTAGATCTTCTTGATGGCCTGCGCCGCCTGCTTCGGCGTCGTCGCCGAGAAGAACAGGTCTGCGCCGGCGTCCTTGATCTTGAGGATCTGCGAGTCGATGGTCGGGTCGGCGACTTCGTAGGAAGCTTCCGCCACGATCATCTTCGCGGCCTTGTCGCCGAGGCCGGCCTTGATGCCGTTCAAATAATCCTTGCCGAGGTCGTCGTTCTGGTAGAGCACGCCGATCTTCGCGTTCGGGTATTCCTTGATGATGTACTGGCCGTAGATGCGTCCCTCGACGAAGTAGTTGGGATTGAAGCCCATCGTCCACGGAAAATTCTTCGGGTCGGTGAACTTCGACGCGCCGGTGGCGGCGAACAACTGCGGCACTTTCTTGGTATTGAGATATTTCTGGACGGCGGCGTTCGACGGCGTGCCGAGGAGCTGGAAAGTGAGCAGCACCTCGTCGCTCTCGACCAGCTTGCGCACCTGCTCGACAGCTTTCGGCGGCGAGTAGGCGTCGTCATACTGGATCAAATTGATCTTGCGGCCGTTCACGCCGCCCTGATCGTTGATCATCTTCATGTAGGCGGCCTGGGTCTTGCCGATGGTGGCATAGGCGGAGGCCGGTCCGCTGAATGGATTGGTCTGGCCGATCTTGATTTCGGTGTCGGTCGCGCCGGTGTCGTATTTCTTCTGCGCGGAAGCCGTCGAGACCGTCAGTGCAAGCGCGAGCGCCGTACCTGTAGCCAGATGAAAAATACTCTTCCTCATTATACTGCGTTCCTCGTCTGTTTATGATTGGCGTTGATCGTGTCGCGGGCCGGTCCGGCCGCGCGCATGTCGTCGCTGCCACAATAGTGGCGGAACCCATATTGCAATGCAAGGCATCCTAAGGTCGGATGATTTAGGTATCCGGTTCCGTTTGCTCAAAAAGAACCCACGATTGGTGTCAGCCGCAAAATGGAGCAGCGCGCGCAGGCTGGGGATTTACGGGTTTAAAGCAAAAGCCGCCGGCGTCATGTTGACCTCGGCGGCTTCTGTCTCGATCCAGGCAGGCGCTAACCCGCAGGTCCGGTGTCCTCGATGATCGGACCGAACAGTTCCCAGCGCTCGCCGTTGAACTTCATCATCTGCATCTGCTTGTTAATGCGGTAGTCGGTCGGCGAGGTGTTGGTGACCATGCCCGGCAGCGACAGGCTACCTGACAGGTTCTTCAGATTGGCCGCTTGCTTCATGATGTTTTCGCGCGTGAGATCGTCGCCGCATTGCCGCAGGATCTGCACCAGCAATTCCGCCGTTGAATACCCGTAGGTGTTGACGGTGTTGAGCTTGTCGCCCTCGGGGTAATACTTGTCCATGAAGGCGAAATAAGCCTTGATGCCGGCATCGTCCTTCCATTGTGGATCGCCCGGGTCCTTGCCGTAATTGGTCGAGATGATGTCCTTGGAAATGTCGAGCCCCGCGGGCTTCAGCGTGGCCGACACCGGGCTCGCATTGATGTCGAGGATGTGGACCGGCTTCCAGCCGAGGTCGGCGACCTTCTTGATCGCCTGCGCCGCGAATTTCGGCGTCGACGCGTCGTAGAGCAGGTCGGCGCCTGCCGCCTTCAACCTGACGATCTGCGAGTCGATGGTCGGATCGGTCAGTTCATAGGAGGCCTCGGCGACGATCATCGTCGCGGCCTTGCCGCCGAGGGCTTCCTTCAGGCCATTGATGTAGTCACGGCCGAGATCGTCGTTCTGGTAGAGGATGCCGATCTTGGCATTGGGGTGGTTCTTCAGAATGTACTGCCCGTAGATACGTCCCTCGGACTGGTAGTTGGGATTGAAGCCCATCGTCCAGGGGAAGTTCTTCGGATCGGTGAATTTCGAGGCCCCGGTCGCGGCGAGCAGCTGCGGCACTTTCTTCGCGTTGAGATATTTCTGGACGGCGGCGTTCGACGGCGTACCGATGATCTGGAAAGTGAATAGAACCTCGTCGCTCTCGACCAGCTTGCGCACCTGCTCGACGGCTTTAGGCGGTGAGTAGGCGTCGTCATACTGGATCAAATTGAGCTTGCGGCCGTTGATGCCGCCCTGCTCGTTGATCATCTTGAGATAGGCGGCCTGCGTCTTGCCGATGCCGGCATAGGCCGACGCCGGGCCCGAGAACGGAACGGTCTGGCCGATCTTGATTTCGGTATCGCTCGCGCCGGTATCGTATTTCTTCTGCGCACTTGCAGATGTCGTCGATAGCGCGATCGCAACCACCGTTCCTGCAAGCAGATGAAGAACGCCGCATCTCATGTCGCTTCTCCCGTATGTTGGCCGATGATTGTTCCGGCCATCCCTTGGGATAGCCAGCCGTCATCGTTACCGGCGAGTGTGGCGGAACGGATTTGGCAACGCAAGGCAGTGACGAAAAGGTGAGGCTCTCAAGCCAGCCACAGCAGGATCAGAGCGAGCACTGCGGGCGCCGCCTGCACGTAGAGGATCCGGCGGCTGACGGTCGCCGCGCCATAGACGCCAGCCACGATCACGCAAAGCAGAAAGAAAATCTTGATCTGGAGCGCAAACCCCGGATTGGGATGGAGCAGGCCCCAGACGAGGCCCGCGGCGAGGAATCCGTTATAAAGGCCCTGATTGGCGGCCAGCACCGCCGATTCCGTCGCCTTCTCGATCGAGTTGCGAAAGGTCTTCAAGCCGAGCGGCTTGGTCCAGAGAAACATTTCGAGAATGAGAAAATACACGTGCAGCGCGGCAACCACCGCGACCAGAAAATTGGCGATGAAGATCATGTTGCGGTCCCCCAACCGGCAGCGGAATTCGGGTGGACGCTAGCACGGCGTGCGTGAAAAGTGCGGGACGCTTGCCGATATTTTTCAGGGAATGACGATGCCAGAGAGCTTCAACCTCGACCGCCTGCCAACGCCGATCGGGACGGCGCTGTTGGTCACCGATGCGGATGGCCTGCTCCGCGCGCTGGACTGGGAGGATTATGAGCCGCGCATGCAGCAGTTGCTGCGCCTGCATTACGGCGCGGTGGATCTGAAGCACGCGCTGGCGCCGCGCGAGATGCGCGCTGCATTAACCGGCTATTTCAAGGGCGACCTCGACCGCCTTGCTGCGATCGAATGGCGCGTCGCCGGCACGCCGTTCCAGCAAAAGATCTGGAATGCATTGCCCAAGATTCCCGCCGGCACCACGCTGAGCTACGGCGCGCTCGCCGCAAGACTCAAGATGCCGCGCGCCGTCCGTGCCGTCGGTCACGCCAACGGCTCGAATCCGATCAGCGTCGTGCTGCCCTGTCACCGCCTGATCGGCGGCAGCGGATCGCTGGTGAAGTACGGCGGCGGGCTGGAGCGCAAGCGCTGGCTGCTGCAGCACGAGGGCGTGCGCGTCCAGCCGGTATCGGTCGGTGCGGGGCAGTTCAAGGTGGAATAGAAGTTGCGGATCATGGCCGCGTATGCGACGCTCTGTAGCATTAAGGTTCGAGATCGCAAGGTAGCACCATGGATGACAGCCTGCCCGAACTGGGCGACCTCGAACGCGAGGTGATGCAACTGGTTTGGGCCAATGGTCCGGTGACGGCCGAGGCGGTCCGCGAGCGGCTTTCCCGTCCGCTCAAGGAATCTACCGTCCGCACCGTGCTGCGGCGGTTGGAAGACAAGGGCTACACTACGCATACCGTGGATGGACGCACCTATGTCTACCAGGCTGCGGAGCCGCGTGCTCGGGTTGCGGCAAAAGCCGTGCAGCGCATTGTCGATTGGTTCTGCAACGGCTCTGTCGAAGAAGTCCTGGTCGGCATGGTGGATACGGCGATGCTCGACCAGCGCCAGCTGCGCACGCTGGCCGATCAGGTTGCCAAGGCCAAAGAGAAGGCCGGGGAGAAGAGCAAGGACAATGTGAAGGACAAAGCGAAGCCAGGGAGGAAATGATGCTGGCGATTCTGGCGGAGTCGGCGCTGCGCGCCCTGCTTCTCGGAGGCGTCGTGTGGATTGGCTTGAATCTCATGCGGGTACGGAATCCGCACGTGCACATGACCTACTGGGCCATGGTGCTGGTGGCGTCATTGTCGATGCCGCTGTTGATGCGTTGGACCACGGTGACCGTCACCGTGAACACGTTGCCGGTGCCGGCAGCGGAACATTTTTGGCCGGCCGGCGGCCCGTGGAGTGGTCTGTCGGCGGAGCCGCTGCAGGATATGCTCGCGACGGGGCAAGGCGTGCCCGCCGCTGTCAGCGGCTCACATAGCCCGCCGGTGAACTGGCTGGCGCTGGCCACGATCGTCTATGCGCTGGTTGCTGGCCTGCTGTTGCTGAGGCTGGCGGTCGGCCTTTACCTGACCTGGCGTCTGGCCCGCGCCGCCAAGCCGATGCGCGAGCCCTGGACGGCCGACTGGAGCGTGCGCGTGAGCGGCGTGATCGCCGGGCCCGTCACCTTCGGCTCGACCATTCTGCTTCCGCCGCAATGCTTCGACTGGGACGTGCGCAAGCGGCAGGCCGTGCTGGCGCATGAGGGTGCCCACGTCGCCAACCGTGATTTCTATCTGCTGCTGCTCGCCGCGCTCAATCGTTCGGTGTTCTGGTTCAGCCCGTTCGCATGGTGGCACCACACAAGGCTGGCCGAACTGGCCGAAATCATCAGCGATGCAAGGGCGCTCGAAGTAGTCGAGGACCGGTTGTCTTACGCCGAGATTCTGCTCGATCTCGTGCAGCACGTTCGGCGGGCGCCGGCGGGCATCGAAATGGCAAGGGCGTGTACGGTGCGTAGCCGGGTGGAGCGCATTCTCACGGCTACTGCCGCCCCTGCGAAGCTTGGTTGGGGCAAGCGAATTGGAACCGCGGCCGTCATCCTGCCGGTCGTCATGGTGTCCGCCGGCTCCATTGCCTACCGCGCCGTGCCGGTGTCGACGCCGGCGATCGACCGCGTGGCGGATGAGGTGCGCAAGTCGCAATCGGTCTCCTTCTATTCATTGGACCGCGCGTCGATCTTCACCGTCTCCCAGGACGGCGACGCGTTATTCGGCCAGGTCAGCGGCCAGCGCAAGCTTCGCTTGGCCGCTGCAGGCGATGGCACCTATTCCTACCCGGCACCGGCCGGGCCGATCCTCGTGGGCGTCGATCGTGAGCGGCAACCGGCTGCCCCGGTGCTGAGCCAGAATGGCCGCGGCATCAGCGTCATCAGGGTCGCCGAATTGTCGTCGCAGAGCGTCGAGCCCGATGCCGGCGCGCTCGATTCATATTGCGGCTCCTACAATCTGGGACTTGGCCGCGTACTCACCATTACCCGTGAGGGTGAACGGCTCGTTGCGCAGGAGACCGGACGGCCGAAATTCGAGATCGCGGCGCGCGGCGTCGATGCCTTTGCCAGCGGCCATGATGATCTGGTTGTGTTCCTGCGCGATGATCAGGCCAAGGTGACCCAGGCGCTATTGCACGAACCGGTGTATGGCGCCCGGTTGGCGCCGCGGGTCGCGGCGGCCCGAGCGAGGGCAATCGAGGAAGACTTCGCGCGTCGAATTGCAGCGGCGCCGGATCGATTCAGGGAGCAGACCCCGCGGCCGGGCAGCAAGGAGGCGATCCTGCGCGGGATCGACGACCTGCAACGCGGCGCTCCCAATTACGAGCGGATGAGTGTACCGCTGGCGGCCAAGATTCGTCGCCAGGCGTCCGAGCTGCATGCCATGTTCAAGGCGTTCGGCGCGGTGGAGTCGATCTTCTTCCGTGGCGTCGGTCCGGGTGGCTACGACATCTACGGCGTGAAATTTGCCAACGGCGTTGCGGAATTGCGCATCCTGCTGACGGCGGATGACAAGGCCGACGATGTCATCTTCCGGCCGGACGGCAACAACAAGCCTGGAGGAATCCTCGCCTGTTCGGAGGAGGGGAGCCTCAGAGCCACGGCTGAGACCGCGCCGATCAAGGTGCTGATCTACAATGCCAGCGGCAGCGACCTTCAGCTCTTCAAGCTGGACGCGGAGGGCAAACGCGCGGCCTTTGGTACGATCGGCGAAGAAATGACGTTTCCGGTCACGACCTATGTCGACAGTCCATGGCTGATCGCCGATGGAGCGGGGAAGTGTCTGGAGATCGTGCTGCCGGGACGGCAAACGCGTTTGCACACCGTCGAGGCGAACGGCGCATTGCAGCCGCGCACCGTTCCGCTGGCTGGCAGTGAAGCGACGCTGCGCGGCTACATCGAGGCCGTTGGCCGCGGTGCGCCGGACTATGATCGCATGACGTCAGAAGTCGCCGCGCAGACGCGCCAGGCGCTTCCCTTCAACCAGGCCATTCTCTCCAGGCTCGGCGCCCTGCGCGCGATGTCGTTCCGCGGCGTCTCAGGCCTCGGCAGCGACGTCTATGTCGTCCAGTTTGCCAATGGTTCGGCGGAGTGGCGGATCGGCCTGGCCAGGGACGGCACGATCGGACGGATTGCGCTGGGTCCGCAGTACTGATCGGCGGCCCATTTTCGAGAAGCACTGCGCTCGTAGGGTGGGCAAAGGAGCGCAAGCGACGTGCCCACCATCTATCACTGAGCTAGCTGCAAAAGGGTGGGCACGCTTCGCTCTACCCACCCTACAGACTGAACCCGCATTTCGAACGCCGAGCGAGCCGTATTCAATCGCGACTTGCATCATGGGTCCTGTAGTGCTACGAATCGTAGCACTACAGGGTGTCGCATCTTCGGGTGTTGCCATGAGCCGTTCTGCAAAGGCTGAAGCCGTGCTCGCCCTCCATCGGTTCGGGATGGGGCCGCGCCCGGGATCGATTGCGGCGATCGAGGCCGACCCGCGCGGCGCGCTGATCGCCGAACTCGATCGTCCCGCGATCGGCGAACTCGCTGCCGCCAATCTGCCGTCGAGCGCCAAGGCCTATCGCGCGGTGACCGATGCGTTTGCGAAGCGGCAAGCCAAGGCGATCGTCGCCAAGAAAGAACAGGACGCGAAACGCCAGCAGATGGCGGAAGCGTCCGCGATGATGGAAGTCGCCGCGCCGGGTATGGGCGATATGGCGGCAAAGATAGCCGCCGAAGCCGTCCCCGATCCGGGACGGCCGATCTATCTCGAAGAGGCGCGGATTCGTATTGCGGCGGCGTTCGGCGCCGAGATCGGATTTGTCGAGCGGCTGGTCTGGTTCTGGTCCAATCATTTCTGCGTCTCGGCCGACAAGATCCGCAGCATGTCCGGCGCCTATGAACGCGAGGGCATCCGACCTCATGCGCTCGGCCGCTTCACGGATCTGTTGCTGGCCACCGAAGGCCATCCGGCGATGTTGTTCTATCTCGACCAGACAGTCTCGATGGGCGCGAATTCGACTGCCGGCATCAACCGCACCCGCGGGCTGAACGAGAATCTCGCGCGCGAGATTCTGGAGTTGCATACACTGGGCGTGCGGACCGGCTATACCCAGGATGACGTCATCGGCTTCGCCAACATTCTCACCGGATGGACCCTGGTGCCGCCAGGCGATAATCCCGAGCATAGCGGCGAATTCACCTTCAATCCCCGCCTGCACGAGCCCGGCGCACAGAAGGTGCTGGGAAAATCCTACGACGACGAAACGGTGGAGCAGGGACGCGCTGTGCTGCGCGATCTCGCCGCGAATCCCGCGACCGCGACCCATGTGGCAACCAAGCTGGCCCGCCATTTCGTAGCCGACGCACCGCCGCCAGCACTGGTGGAAAAGATGTCGAGGACTTTCCTCGATACCGGCGGCGATCTCAAGCAGGTCGCCAAGGTGATGGTCTCGTCCGACGAAGCGTGGACGCAGCCGCCGGCCAAACTCAAGCGGCCCGGCGAGTGGGTCGTTGGCATGGTGCGCGCGACCGGGATCACGCAGGCCGACCCCACGCGGTACACCGATGGACAGGTTCTGCTTGGCGAACCGTTGTGGCGCCCGCCATCGCCGAAGGGTTTCCCGGACGATGAAGCATCCTGGATCGACGGCATGGGACGGCGGCTCGACGTCGCCAATAATTTCGCCGAACGCATCGCAGGCAGGACCGATCCCCAGGATGTCATCGAGACCGTGCTCGGGTCGCAGGTGTCGCCGGAGGTGAAACAGGCAGTCGGCCGCGCCGAGAGCCGTCAGCAGGCACTCGTGCTGCTGTTCATGTCGGCCGAATTCCAGAGGAGGTGAGCATGATTTTTCGTCACCATCTGCCAACTCGGCGCGAGGCACTGTTCGGCGCGGGCAGCCTATTCGCCTGGAGCCAGATGCCGCGGCTCGCGCGCGCCGAGGGCCGTGATCCGCGCATGCTTGTCATTGTACTGCGGGGCGCGCTCGACGGCCTCGGCGCGGTTGCGCCCGTTGGCGATCCCGACTGGATCGGGTTGCGCGGAGATCGCGCGCTCGTACTCGACGGCAAGCCGCCGCCGCTGCCGCTCGACGGGTTCTTCGCGCTCAATCCGGCGATGCCGAACCTGCACCGGCTCTACAAGACGCAGCAGGCGACCATCGTGCACGCCACCGCTACGCCCTACCGCGAGCGCTCGCATTTCGACGGCCAGGACGTTCTCGAAAGCGGCATCGCACGGCCGGGCGCCGTCGACACCGGCTGGCTCAATCGCGCGCTGGCCGAATTGGCGTCGGACGGCCGGGTCGATCCGCGCGGCAGCCGCGTGCTTGGCGTCGGCTCGGTGACCCCGCTGGTTGTCCGCGGCCGCGCGCCGGTGCTGTCATGGGTCCCGCAAAAATTGCTGCCGGCCAACGAAGACACCCAGGCCCGGCTGCTCGATCTCTATAAACATACCGACCCGAAACTGGCAGCAGCGCTCGAGGCAAAGATTCGTCTGGCCGCGCTTGGCGCCGCAGGACCATCGGATGCAGCCATGGCCGACGGCGCTGCGCTTGGGGCTCCCGGCATCGCGGGCGTGCGCGCCTATTTCGCGGAAGCTGCCGGCACAGCGGCCCGCTTTCTGGCCAAGCCGGACGGCCCGCGTGTCGGCGCGGTCGGCTTTGTCGGGTGGGATACTCACATCAACGAGGGCGCTGCCTCCGGTCAGCTCGCCAACCTGCTGGGCGCGCTCGACGGGGCGCTGGCGGCGATCGAGACCAACATGGGCGATGCCTGGCGCGAGACGGTGGTCGCCGTCATCACCGAGTTCGGACGCACCGCGCGGATCAACGGCACCAACGGCACCGACCATGGCACCGGCACCGTGGCGTTTCTCGCTGGCGGAGCCTTGCGGGGCGGGCGCGTGATCGCCGACTGGCCGGGACTGAAGCAGGCCCAACTCTATGAGGAGCGCGACCTCAAACCCACCACCGACCTGCGCGCGGTGCTCAAGGGCCTGCTCCGTGATCATTTGAGAGTCGACGAGCGTGCGCTCGCCAGCACCGTATTTCCCGACAGCATCGGCGCCGCGCCGATTGCCGGTCTCGTTGGTTAGTCGATTGAGGAGATAACGCCGTGAAGAGGAGGCCTGCCATGAAGTCGCTCGCCATTGTCCTGTCGCTCGCCATCTCCACCATCGTGCTGCCGTCGGTATTGACGACGGCGTCAGCCAGCAAGATGAACGGCAAATGCTGCCAGTCGTCCGACGGCGGGCGCTCCTATCGCTACCGGATGGCAACGCAGCGGATGGCGATGCCCCACACTTGTACCGCCTATGCCGCTTCCTGCCTCCGCAATTCCCGCGCACGGCCGGACCGGTCGCAAATGTGCAGCGACGCGCAATCACAATGCCTGCAGAGCGGGGTCTATGTCGGTCCCTACAGCGGCAGGCACTTCGCCGGTATGCAGAAAATGTAAGGCCTCGCGTCAAACTGGTCCGATCTCTCCTGCTTCCGCATCCCGGCGTTTCCGATGTCGATACTCACAGGCCGCGAGCTCGAATTCCTCACCAGCCTGAATGACAGCTGGGCGAGGCTCTATCGCAACGAGCTTGCGCGTCTCCTGCATAAGGTTGACGACCAATGCGACGCCCACCACGAAACCCATTCCATCATTCGGATCTCGGCGGGCCGTTCCTGCCATTCGCGCCGAAATTCTGCGATGACGACCAAGACGTAACGCACGGGCCGTTGTCGGACGACCACCTGCCTTACCCGGCACGCCCTCAGCGGTCGTCCATTCTCTCGCTGCTGATCGATGCGCTGCGCTATCGCAGATATCGTGCAGTGGCGCGGCCGACCGCCGCCAAGCCGGAAGCGGGCGAGGACCTGTAAGGCCGTCGTGACGATCGCGCTGGTCGATCGTAGGATGGGTAGAGCGAAGCGAAACCCATCGC
Source organism: uncultured Alphaproteobacteria bacterium (assembly GCA_963770135.1). GTDB lineage: Bacteria > Pseudomonadota > Alphaproteobacteria > Rhizobiales > Xanthobacteraceae > Bradyrhizobium. Next base: position 158,044 of record CAVYOM010000016.1, read on the forward strand.
CGCCAACGCATGTTCAGTCGTCATCCCCCGCGCAGGCGGGTGATCCAGTATCCCAGAGACGTCAATGATTGAACTGATAGGCCGCGGCGTACTGGATCCCCGCCTGCGCGGGGATGACAGCGGTATATGCGTCGCCATTTCCCCGTCATTGCGAGCGCAGCGAAGCAATCCATCCATCCCCGCGCCGAGGCGTGGATTGCTTCGCTACGCTCGCAATGACGTGGAGATGGCGGATGCCGCCAAGCAGCATCTGCGTAGCATGGGTAGAGCGAAGCGAAACCCATCACCTTCGGCGCCTGGCTTCGATGGGTATCGCTTCGCTCCACCCATCCTACGGGACTGGCGTCTCACGCCGCCGGTTGCGCGATGTTGTCTTCGCTGGCGAGCAGATGAATCAGCGCGCTCTTGATCGCGGCCTGCCGGGTCGGTGCGTTGATTTGGGCGCCGAGCAAATCCGTCACGTAGAACACGTCGCGGGCGCGTTCGCCGAAGGTGGCGACATGGGCGGAGGCAATGTTGAGGTTGAGCTTCGAGATCGCGGTCGTCAGTTGATACAAGAGGCCGGGGCGGTCGAGGCCGGAGACCTCGATCACGGTGTAGCGGTCCGACCACTGGTTATTGATGGTGACCTCCGGCTCGACCACGAAAGCGCGCACCTTGCCGCGGTTGGCCGCTTTGCGGGCGACCACTTCGGGCAGGCGCAGCTTGCCTTCCAGCACCTGCTCGATCATCTCGCCGATGCGGGTCGCGCGCCGTCCCTCGTCCTCGTCGCGGTCGTATTCCCTCGATATCGCGATGGTATCGAGCGCGCGGCCGTCGGTGGTGGTGTAGATCTGTGCGTCGACGATGTTGGCGCCGGCAGACGCACAGGCGCCCGCGATGATCGACAGCAGCCACGGATGGTCGGTCGCCAGGATCGTCAGCTCGGTGACGGCGCGTGCCTCGTCGAAGCCGACATTGATCGCGAGCTTGTGGTCGGCTTGCTCGCTGGCGCGGATGAAACGCGCCTGGCGGATCTTGCGCTGCAGGTCGACCTTGAGCCAGTAGGCGGGATAATGACGGCCTATATAAGCGTTGAGTTCGGCTTCCGGCCATTCGGTGAAAGCGGCGCGGAATTCGCGTTGCGCCACCGCGATACGCTGCGCGCGGTTCACTTCCGAGAAGCCGCCGGTCAGCACCGGTTCGGTCTCGTAATACAGCGTGCGCAGCAACTGCGCCTTCCAGCCGTTCCACACGCCGGGGCCGACGCCCCTGATGTCGGCGGTGGTGAGAATGGTCAACAGCTTCATCTGCTCGACGGACTGCACGACGGCGGCAAAATTCTCGATCGTCTTGCGGTCGGAGAGATCGCGCGACTGCGCCACCGTCGACATTGTGAGGTGCTCTTCGATCAGCCACGCCACTAATTCGGTATCCGCGGCGTTGAAGCCGAGCCGCGGGCACAGCCGCCGCGCCACCCTGGCGCCCGCGATCGAATGATCCTCCGGCCGGCCCTTGGCGACGTCGTGCAGCAGCGTGGTGATGTAGATCACCGCGCGATGTTCGGGCTGGATCTTGCGGAACAGGTCGCTCGCTACGGCGAATTCGTCATTGCCGCCGCGCTCGATCTCCTGCAGGTGTCTGATGCAGCGGATCAAATGCTCGTCCACCGTATAATGGTGGTACATGTTGAACTGCATCATCGATACGATCTTGCCGAAGGCGCGGATGAAGTGGCCGAGCACGCCGGTCTCGTTCATCCGCCGCAGCACGATCTCGGCGTTGTCCGAGGTCAGGATCTCCATGAACAGCCGGTTGGCTTCCGGATTTTCGCGAAGCTGGGCGTTCACCAGCTTCAGCGAGCGCGTCACCGTGCGCATCGCGTCGGGATGGAAGGCGAGGTTGTTCTTCTGCGCGAGCTGGAAGATCCGGATCAGATTGACCGGGTCGTGCTTGAAGACGTCGGGCGCAGCGAGGTTGATGCGGTTGTTGTCGATGATGAAGTCGTCGCTGTCAGGCACCCGCCGCCGCTGGGCACTGGGCCGCAGCCGCGCCACCATGCGGCTCAGAACTGGCGCGGGCTTGGCCTGCTCGTCTTCCAGCTTGGCGCACAGGATCGCGGTCAGATCGCCGACGTCCTTGGCGACCAGGAAGTAGTGCTTCATGAAGCGTTCGACATCCTGCATGCCGGGATGCGAGGTATAGCCGAGCCGGACTGCGATTTCGCGCTGCATGTCGAACGACAGCCGCTCTTCGGCGCGCCCCGAGACGAAATGCAGGTTGCAGCGCACCGACCACAGGAAATCGGCGCAGCGGCGGAAGGTGCGGTATTCCTGCGCGTCGAACACGCCGCGCTCGACCAGCTCGCCGGTCTCGCGCACGCGGTAGACGTATTTGGCGATCCAGAACAGGGTGTGCAGGTCGCGCAATCCGCCCTTGCCGTCCTTGACGTTGGGCTCGACCAGATAGCGCGACTGCCCGGCGCGGCGATGGCGCTCTTCGCGCTCGGCGAGCTTGGCGGTGACGAATTCCGAAGCGGTGCCCTGCACGACGTCCTTGTCGAAGCGGGCGACCAGTTCGTCATAGAGCGGCTGGTCGCCGGTCAGAAACCGCGTCTCCAGGATCGCGGTGCGGATCGTCATGTCGCCGCGCGCTTGGCGGATACATTCGTCGACTGAGCGCGTGGCGTGGCCGACCTTCAATCCCATGTCCCACAGGCAATAAAGAATCGCTTCGGCGACCTGTTCGCCCCAGGCGGTCTGCTTGTAGGGCAGGATAAACAACAGATCGATGTCGGATTCCGGCGCCATCAGGCCGCGGCCATAGCCGCCGGTGGCGACCACCGCCATGCGCTCGGCGCCGGAAGGCACATGCGAGCGATAGAGATGCCGGGTCGCGGCCGAGTAGAGGATGCGGATGATTTCGTCCTGCATGAAGCAGAGCCGTTCCGCGCAGCGGCGGCCGTGGCGATCCTTCAGCAGCACGGCCTGTGCGGTCGCGCGCGCCTCGATCATCTCGGCCTTGAGCAATTGCGCCAGCGCTGAGCGAAACACGTCCTCGCGGCCGGCATGTTTTTCGGCCAGCGCATCGACCGCCGCCGTGATCCGCGCGGTATCGAAACGTTCATCCGCCCCGGAGCGGTCCTCAGTCACGACGCTATCCATGATCTATCCCGATATCGGACGGCGCGGGGGCTGTCACTGATGATTGTGGGTCAACAGCAGATCTATGCTGGATTTCGATCCGTTTGGGTAAAGCCGTGCTCACGGCGCGCCGTTGCGGATACATATTTTCTCGTTGCGCTGCCGGATAACTTATTGGAAATAATCATGTTTCTAACGGCATCAAGGGAGGGGACCATGTCCAGGATTTCACGGCGCGCACTGGCTGCAATGTTAGCGGTTTCGACCTTGTTGCCCGGCGCGGCCTTTGCCGCCGACGCGCTCAAGGAGATTCGCATCGACTGGGCGACCTACAATCCCGTGTCGATGGTCCTCAAGCAAAAGGGATTGCTGGAGAAGGAATTCGCCAAGGACGGCATCAGCGTGGTCTGGGTGCAGTCCGCCGGTTCCAACAAGGCGCTCGAATTCCTCAACGCCGGCTCGATCGATTTCGGATCGACCGCAGGCTCGGCGGCGCTGGTCGCCAGGATCAACGGCAACCCGATCAAGTCGGTCTACGTCTATTCGCGGCCCGAATGGACCGCGCTGGTGACATCGAAGGATTCGAAGATCGCGAACGTTGCCGACCTCAAGGGCAAGCGCGTCGCGGTGACCCGCGGCACCGATCCGCACATTTTCCTGGTGCGCGCGCTGCTCGGCGCCGGCCTCACCGAAAAGGACATCACGCCGGTGCTGCTGCAGCACGCCGACGGCAAGACCGCGCTGATCCGCGGCGACGTCGATGCGTGGGCCGGTCTCGATCCGATGATGGCGCAGGCCGAAGTCGAGGAGGGCGCAAAGCTGTTCTTCCGCAAGGCCGACGCCAACACCTGGGGCATCCTCAATGTGCGCGAGCAGTTTTTGAAGGATTATCCGGACGCCGTCCGCCGCGTGCTTGCGGTATACGAGGAAGCGCGCAAATATTCGCTGGCCAATTACGATGACCTGAAGAAGACCTTCATCGGCGTGACGAAACTGCCGGAAGCTGTCGTCGACAAGCAGCTCAAGGAGCGCACCGAACTGACCCACAGCCGCATCGGCGCCCCGCAGCGCGATTCCATTCTCGCCGCAGGCCTCGCTTTGCAGCAGGCCGGCGTGGTGGACGCCAAGGTCGACGTGAAGGCGACGCTCGATGCGCTGATCGACGACCAGGTCCCGCTGCCGACGAATTGAGGAACTATTGGCGTCGTCCCTGCGAACGCAGGGACCCATACGCCGCGGCCGTCATTGTGGTCCTCAATGGCTATCACCTTCGTTCACTACCAAAGCCGGTGGTTATGGGTCCCTGCGTTCGCAGGGACGACGAATGGATAGAGGCGCGATCAGACCTCCTATCTTGCAATCCCGCGCGAGAAGCGTTCTTGCTATGGCTATGACCGTTGAACTCCCCGCGCTGGAACGGACGGACGCGATGGCCTCGCAAGCGTCGCCGTCGCGGCTGCGCCGCTATGCGCGGCCGGCGCTCGGGCTGTTGCTGCCGGTCGGGCTCGCGGTGATCTGGGAAATCTGGGTCGGGCTCGGCTATTCCAACGGCCGGCTGGTGCCGCCGCCGACGAAGATTTTCGCGACCGTCATGGAGCTGGCGAAGAGCGGCGAGCTGTCGCGCCATATCACCGCGACGGTGACGCGCGTTGCCGCCGGCTTCGGCCTCGGCGTCGCCGCCGGAACCATTTTTGGTGCGATCTCCGGCTATTGGGGGCTGGCGCGGCAGTTGCTCGATCCGACCGTGCAGGCGCTGCGCGCGATCCCCTCGATCGCCTGGGTGCCGTTGTTCATCCTGTGGCTCGGCATTTTCGAGACCTCGAAGATCGCGCTGATCGCGGTCGGCGTGTTCTTCCCGGTCTATCTCGGCGTGATGGGGGCGATCCTCTCCGTCGATCGCAAGATCGTCGAGGTCGGCCGCATTTTCCGTCTGAGCGGCCCGGCGATGATCCGCCGCATTCTGCTGCCCGCCGTGCTGCCGGCTTATGTCGTTGCGCTACGCGTGGGGCTTGGCCTCGGCTGGATGTTCGTCGTCGCCGCGGAATTCATGGGCGCATCAGAAGGCCTCGGCTATCTCCTGATTGACGGCCAGCAGCTCGGCAAGCCGGCGCAGATCGTGGCCGCGATCGTGATCTTTGCGATCCTCGGCAAGACCACCGACTGGCTGATCGAAATCGCTACCGCACCTTTGCTGCGCTGGCAGGATGCTTTCGGCCGCCAGAGCGGAGCCGCCTGATGCTCGCGCTGGATAGAGTGGGCAAAACCTATCCCAACGGCGTCCACGCGCTCGAACGCTTTTCCGCCGAGATCAAGCCCGGTGAAATCGTCGCCATCATCGGCGGCTCCGGCTGCGGAAAGTCGACGCTGCTGCGCGCCATCGCCGGCCTAGATCGCGCCAGTACGGGCACGGTGACGCTGGACGACACCGCGATCACGGCGCCGCATGCCAAGATCGGCATCATCTTCCAGGAACCGCGATTGCTGCCCTGGCTCAGCGTCGCCGACAATATCGGTTTCGGCCTGTCGGATCTGCCGGCGGATGCACGACGCGAGAAGGTGGCGCGCGCGCTGGCGCGGGTCGGGCTTGCCGACAAGGCAAAGGCCTGGCCACGCGAACTCTCCGGCGGGCAGGCGCAGCGGGTGGCGATTGCACGCGCGCTGGTGCCGCAGCCGGAAGTGCTGCTGCTCGACGAGCCGTTCTCCGCGCTCGACGCCTTTACGCGCCGCGACCTGCAGGATCATCTGCTGGACCTCTGGAACGATACGCGGCCGACCCTCGTTCTGGTGACGCATGACGTCGACGAGGCCGTGGTGCTGGCGGATCGCGTGCTCGTGATGCGGCCGCGGCCGGGCCGGCTGTTCGAGGCGATCAGGATCAATCTGACGCGACCGCGCGACCGTTCCTCGCCATTATTCGAAAATTTTAAGCGTCATGTACTGACCTCGCTCGATCGTTCGCTCGACCGTAAAGTGCCCGATGCCGACCCAAAAACCGTGGCCGGCGAAGCGATGTGGTGGTGACAGCGGCGCATTTTCGCACTAAATCCGGCGTGGCAAAAAGAACAACCGGGAGACGAAGATGGACGCCGCCGAACTTCGCGCGATGCAGGCCCCGATCAAGGAACGCTACAAGACCGACCCCTCGGCCGCGGTCATTACCCTGAAAGCCAGAGGCTCGATCGACAATGAAGGCATCGCCTGCAAGGTCGAGACCGGCCGCGCGCTGGCGGTCGCCGGCCTCCACCCCGCCACCGGCGGCTCCGGCCTCGAGTTGTGCTCCGGCGACATGCTGCTGGAAGCCCTCGTCGCCTGCGCCGGCGTCACGCTGAAGTCGGTCGCCACCGCCGTCGAAGTGCCGCTGAGGTCCGGCAACGTCATCGCCGAAGGCGATCTCGATTTTCGCGGTACGCTCGGCGTCGACAAGGAGGCCCCGGTCGGCTTCGAGGAAATCCGTCTGCGCTTCGAGGTCGGCACCGACGCGCCGCAGGACAAGCTCGACCTGCTCCTGAAACTCACCGAACGCTATTGCGTGGTATTTCAGACCATCAAGAACGGCCCGAAAGTCTCGGTGTCGATGAAGCGGGTGTGAGCTCTTGTTTACCCTCCCCTGGAGGGGGAGGGTCGACGCTCATGCAATGAGCGGCGGGGTGGGGTGAAGGTCTCTCCACCTCCAACAGTGCCTGCGTTGAGAGATGACCCCACCCCGTCTCGCATTCGCTGCGCTCATGCGGGCCGACCCTCCCCCTCCAGGGGAGGGTAAGAGAAATGCACATGTCCCCCGAACTCGCCTCCATCCTGACGCTCGCGCTGCGCATGGCGTTCGCCGCGGCGTTCGTGGTGACGGCTTCGATCGTCACCGAGCGTTCGGGCCCGGTGATCGGCGCGCTGATCGCGACGCTGCCGATCTCGGCGGGGCCGTCCTATGTGTTCCTCGCGCTCGATCATGACGCGGGCTTCATCGCCGAGAGCGCGCTGGCGAGCCTGCCGATCAACGCCGCGACGATCTTCCTCGGGCTGACTTACGTTGTCCTGGCGCAACGCCATGGCGCGCTGCTCAGTTGCCTCACGGCGGTCGCCGTATGGCTGGTGCTCGCCACGGTCATCCGCTCGGTGCAATGGTCGCTCACCGGCGGGCTGATCGCCAATGTCATCGCCTACGCGATCTGCGTGCCGCTGCTCGCTCGTTACCGCCACGCCAAGATGCCGCCGATCCGGCGGCGCTGGTATGACATCCCGCTGCGCGCGTCCCTGGTTGCGATACTGGTGGCGACGGTGGTCACCATGTCGAGTTGGGTAGGCCCCAAGGTCAGCGGCATCATCGCGCTGTTCCCGATCGTGTTCACCTCCATGATGCTGATCCTGCACCCGCGCATCGGCGGCCGGCCGACCGCCGCCGTGCTCGCCAACAGCGCCTGGGGCCTGATCGGCCTCGGCATCGCGATCGCGGTGCTGCATGTCGCGGCATTGCAGTTCGGTTCGGCGATCGGGCTGAGTCTGGCGCTGGCGACCTGCGTCGGATGGAACCTGGGGCTGTGGTGGCTCGGGCGCAGGAAGGCCGCGCACACCGGGCCGCAAGTTTGATGGTTACCGGCCGCGAGCAGACCCGCTAGACTGGCGGCGGACGGACGAGGGCGTGCGGTGGAGGGTTTATACAAGGTCGAATACGACATCAGCGGCGGCACCGGCCGCAGCGTGCTCTACGCCCATGCCGGAACAATGCTCGGCGGCAATACGGCATTCGCCCATTTCGGTACCTACGATGATGTGGACGGCGAAATCATCGCCAAACTGAGGACCCGGCGCCACAGCGCATCACCGCACCGGAGAAATCTGGTCAGCGCCGACTCAGTCACGATCATCATACGCGGCAAGCCGCAGGGCGACGTCTGGCACTTCGCGGGCTCCGTCATCGAAGACGCCGGCTCGGTGTTCCGCGCGGTCATGACGCCGCTCGGCAATGACGACATCCCGCCGCCGGGGGCGGTCGGCGATGGCGGCATCGTCAGCGGGCTTTACTCGATCGACATCCGGATGCTGGACGGCATCGCCGGCGGGCAAACCGGCGTGATGCTGCTGAAAGACGGCTGCATCCTGGGCGGCGACGCGTTCTTCTATTATCTCGGCGCCTATACCTCAGCTAACGGCCGCTGGAAGGGCGAGTTCGTCAACCAGGAGCACACCCCGGCAAAGGACGAGCATCCGTTGTTCGGCGGTCATGAGGTCGGCATCGGCTTCTCGGGCCGCTGTAGCGCCGAGGGTGCAGAGATCGAGGCGACGGCACTGGCAGGCAAGCGCAGCATCCGCTTCGCGGCCACGTTGAAATTGATCCAGCCCTTCGCCGGGTGAGAGCCGCTGGCTTCGTAGCTTCGTAGCCCGCATGAGTGCAGCGACATGCGGGGCGATGCTGGCGCCAGCCCCGGATATCGCTGCGCTCATCCGGGCTACGGTTTCCTCACCTCTTCGGCAATTTTGCCTTCAGCGCATACAGCGCCTCCAGAGCCTCGCGCGGCGACATCTCGTCGGGATGCAGCGCCTTCACCGCTTCCATCACTTGCTCGGCCTCGCTCGGCGGCGCGGCTTCGGCGGCGGCGCGGGAGGGGACGGCGAACAGCGGCAGGTCATCGGCGAGAGCGCGCGCGGTCTGGCCGCGGTCCTGGGCCTCGAGTTTCGCCAGCACCGACTTGGCGCGCGCGATCACCGCCGGTGGCAGGCCTGCGAGTTTCGCGACCTGGATGCCGTAGGACCGATCGGCCGAGCCGGGAAGCACTTCGTGCAGGAACACGACGTCGCCCTGCCACTCCTTGACGCGCACGGTGGCGTTGAACATCCGCGGCAGTTTTGCAGATAGCGCGGTCAGCTCATGATAATGCGTCGCGAACAACGCGCGGCAGCGGTTGGCTTCATGCAGATGCTCGATCGCGGCCCAGGCGATCGACAGGCCGTCGAAGGTGGCGGTGCCGCGGCCGATTTCATCGAGGATGACGAGGGAGCGTTCGCTGGCCTGATTGAGGATGACGGCGGTCTCGACCATCTCGACCATGAAGGTCGATCGTCCGCGCGCGAGATCGTCGGCGGCACCGACGCGTGAGAACAAGCGATCGACGACGCCGATACGCGCGCGCGATGCCGGCACGTAGGAGCCGATCTGCGCCAGCAGCGCGATCAGCGCGTTCTGGCGCAGGAAGGTCGATTTACCCGCCATGTTCGGGCCGGTGATCAGCCAGATCTGGCCGGATTTTTGCGCAGGGCCGGGCGAGAGGTCGCAGGCGTTCGCTATGAACGGCTGGCCGTCGCGCTTCAGCGCCTGTTCGACCACCGGATGCCGGCCGCCCTCGACGGCGAAGCCCAGCGAGCCATCGACTTCGGGCCGCACGTAATTGTCGTCGATCGCCAGCTTCGCCAGCGCGGTTGCGACATCGAGCAGCGCAAACGCGTGCGCGGCGGCGCGCAGATCGTCGCTGGCGGCGAGCGCCATCGCGCAGAGCCGCTCGAAGATTTCCAGTTCCAATCCGAGCGCGCGGTCGCCGGCGTTGGCGATCTTGGCCTCGATCTCGCCAAGCTCGGACGTGGTGAAGCGAACCTGCCCCGCCAGCGTCTGGCGGTGGATGAAGGTCGCATTCAACGGCGGCGACATCAGCCTGTCGCCATGCTGCGCCGTGACCTCGACGAAATAGCCGAGCACATTGTTGTGCCGGATCTTGAGCGCCTTGATGCCGGTATCCTCGGCGTAGCGCGCCTGCATCGCGGCGACGACGAGGCGGGAAGCGTCGCGCAGGTTCCGGCTCTCGTCGAGGGCGGGTTCGTAATTCTCGCGGATGAAGCCGCCATCGCGCTTGATCAGCGGCAGTTGTTCGGCCAGCGCCCGTTCGAATTCGCGGGCGAGGTCGCGCGAGGGACGGCGCAGCGCTTCCATCACGGCACTGATTTCAGATGGCGGCGCTTCGAGCCGCGCGAGTCTGCGCCAGCGCCTGATCTGCCGCGAGGATGCCGTCGCGTAAACCTGCAAGGTCGCGCGGGCCGCCGCGTCCGACCGACAACCGCGCCAGTGCGCGCGACATGTCGGGCGCCGCACGCAGCGTGGTCCTGATATCGTCGCGCGCCGCACTGTCGGCGACAAAAGTCGCAATCGCGTCCAGCCGCCGCGCGATGCCCGCGCTGTCGGTGAGCGGGGCGGCGAGGCGTTGCGCCAATAGCCGCGAGCCGGCGGCAGTGACCGTGCAATCGATCGCATCGAGCAACGATCCGCGCCGCTCGCCTGATAACGTGCGGGTGAGTTCGAGATTGGCGCGGGTGGCGGGGTCGATCGCCATCGTGGTGCCGGCAGCTTCCCGCGAGGGCGGCGACAGCGGCGGGCGCTTTCCGACCTGGGTGCGGTCGATATAGGTGACGGCGGCGGCCGCCGCGGTCGCCTCCAGCCGCGACATCGCGGCGAGGCCATCCATGGTCGCAACCGCGAAATAATCGCACAGCCGCCGCTCTGCGGTGGCGCCGTCGAAGACATCGCGGGTGAGCGGCGTCACCGACGGCAGTTCGCGCAGCAGCGCGCCGAGATCGGCATCGCCATACAACGCGTCGGTGACGATCACTTCATTGGGATTGATCCGCGCCAGCGTCGCCGCAAGTTCCGCGGTCGAACATTCCGTGACCATGAACTCCGACGTCGAAATGTCGATCCAGGCCAGGCCCACGCGGTCGCCGCCGCTTGATCCGCGGGCGCGCGCAATCGCCAGCAGATAATTGTTGGTGCGGGCATCCAGCAGCGTGTCTTCGGTGAGCGTCCCCGGCGTCACCAGCCGCACCACGCCGCGGGCCACCGGGCCCTTGTTGCCGCGGGCGCGGGCGGCGGCCGGGTTCTCGGTCTGCTCGCACACGGCCACGCGATGGCCGGCATTGATCAGGCGATGCAGATAATCCTCGGAGCGCTCCACCGGCACGCCGCACATCGGGATGTCCATGCCCTGATGCTTGCCGCGCTTGGTCAGCACGATGCCGAGCGTCCGGGAGGCGATCTCGGCGTCCTCGAAGAACAGCTCATAGAAATCGCCCATCCGGTAGAACAGCAGCAGCCCGGGATGGGCGGCCTTGATCTCGAGATACTGTTCCATCATCGGCGTGACGCGCGAATTGGCGTCGGCGGCCGGTGCGGCTTCGGGGGGAGCGGGGGCGGGGATGGATTGCTGGATCGTCATCGCGGCGCAACCTATAGAATTTCGCCCGCCGGTCCTATTCCCTTACCCCTGTTGTCAGAGTTTTCCACGCCCGGCACCCTCAGGTTCATCACGCCAGCGTTGAGGGCATGACGGACCTCCCGTGAAAGCATCAACTGGGAACGACGCCTCAATTGACCTGCAGCGGGCACGCTCCTAAAACTCACCATCAATTCCAGCGGAACAACGCCTAAAGCACGGCATTCAGGGAGAGATTTGATGCGTGATGTATTCATTTGCGATGCCGTCCGGACCCCGATCGGCCGCTTCGGCGGCTCGCTCGCCAAGGTGCGCGCTGACGATCTGGCCGCCGTTCCGATCAAGGCGCTGATGGCGAAGCATCCCGGGCTCGACTGGTCCCAGGTCGATGAGGTGTTTTTCGGCTGCGCCAACCAGGCCGGCGAGGACAACCGCAACGTGGCGCGGATGGCGCTGTTGCTGGCAGGCATCCCGGAGTCGGTTCCCGGCCAGACCCTCAATCGCCTCTGTGCGTCGGGCCTCGACGCGGTCGGCGCCGCAGGCCGCGCGATTCGATCAGGCGAAATCGATTTCGCGATTGCCGGCGGTGTCGAGTCGATGACGCGGGCGCCGTTCGTGATGGGCAAGGCGCCGGAAGCGTTTGCGCGCTCGGCCGAGATCTACGACACCACCATCGGCTGGCGCTTCATCAATCCCTTGATGAAGGCGCAGTATGGCGTCGATGCCATGCCTGAGACCGGCGAGAACGTCGCCGAGGAATTCCAGGTTTCGCGCGCCGACCAGGATGCGATGGCGATCCGCTCGCAGCAGCGCGCGGGCGCGGCGATCGCTTCCGGCTACTTCGCCGAGGAAATCACGCCCGTGTCGGTGCCGGGCGGCAAGGCAGGGCCTGTCATCGTCGACAAGGACGAGCATCCGCGCCCCGAGACCACGCTGGAGGGCCTGACCAAATTAAAGCCGATCGTGCGCAATCCCGGCACGGTGACGGCGGGCAACGCGTCCGGCGTCAATGATGGCGCAGCCGCGATGATCCTCGCCTCTGAAGCCGCCGTGAAGAAGCACGGGCTGACGCCGCGGGCGCGCATCCTCGGGCTGGCCTCGGCGGCGGTGCCGCCGCGCATCATGGGCATCGGTCCGGTGCCGGCGACGAAGAAGCTGATGGAGCGGCTCGGCATCAAGATCTCTGATTTCGATTTGATCGAGCTCAATGAAGCCTTCGCCTCGCAGGGCATAGCCTGCTTGCGGCAACTGGGCGTCAAGGACGACGCCGACTTCGTCAACCCGCATGGCGGCGCGATCGCGCTCGGCCATCCGCTCGGCATGAGCGGCGCGCGGCTGGCGTTGACGGCGGTGCACGGCATGGAGAAGCGGGGCGGGAAGCTTGCCCTGGCAACCATGTGCGTCGGCGTCGGCCAGGGCGTCGCGGTTGCGATCGAGAAGATCAACTGACGCCCCCGGCGTCATTCCGGGGCGATGCGTAGCATCGAACCCGGAATCTCGAGGTTCCGGGTTCGTGCTTCGCACGCCCCGGAACGACGATGACGGAACAACTATAATGAAACGGCGCTTTCCCAAATTAGTTATGTCATATAATGATCGCCGGCGCGGTGAACCCGCGAGGCGAGGGAGGGATACGTCATGACATTGGTCTATCCAGTGCAGAGTCTCGCGGCGCATCCGCCGCGGCTGTCTCCCGGCTACAAGAGCACCGTCAAGCGTTCGCCGTCGAAGCCGCTGATCCCGATGCGGCACACGCTGTCGGAATTGACCGGGCCGGTCTACGGCCACGAGACGGTGCGCGAGCACGATCACGATCTCACCATTCAGGGCAAGGCCGAGCCGATCGGCGAACGCATCATCGTCCACGGCCACGTGCTCGACGAAGACGGCCGCGGCGTGCCGAATGCGCTGGTCGAACTCTGGCAGGCCAATTCCTGCGGCCGCTACGTCCATGTCGTTGATCAGCATCCCGCGCCGCTCGATCCGAATTTTACCGGCGCCGGGCGCGCGCAGTCGGACCCGAAAGGTTACTACCGCTTCGTCACCATCAAGCCCGGCGCCTACCCCTGGGGCAATCATCACAACGCTTGGCGGCCGGCTCACATCCACTTCTCGGTGTTCGGCCACTCCTTCGTCTCGCGGCTGGTGACGCAGATGTATTTCCCCGGCGATCCGTTGTTTCCGTTCGATCCGATCTTCAATTCGGTCACCGACGAGAAGGCGCGCAGCCGGATGGTCTCGTCGTTCGATCTGGAAAACACCAAGCCGGATTGGGCGCTGTGCTACCGCTTCGACATTGTGCTGCGCGGGCGCAACGCCACGCCGATGGAGACCAAGTAAGTGTCACAGGCCAAACCGGACGGCATCACCCCTTCGCAAACCGTCGGTCCCTATTTTGCCTACGGCCTGACGCCGGGCGGCAAATACGACTGGAACGACGCGTTCAACAATAACCTGGTGACATCAGATACATCGGGTGAGCGCATTCGCATCGAAGGTCAGGTGTTCGACGGCGATGGCGCGGTCGTGCCGGACTGCATGCTGGAGATCTGGCAGGCGGATGCCCAGGGGCGCTTCTCCGACCCGCAGGACAAGCGGGCGCAGCCGAATAATTCATTCAAGGGATTTGGCCGCGTGGGCACCGATGCCAAGGGCAACTATGCCTTCGACACCATCAAGCCGGGGCTGATCGCCGATCCCGACGGCAAGCCGCAGGCGCCGCATATCGTGCTCGCGGTCTATGCGCGCGGCATGCTGCTGCATCTCTATACGCGGATTTATCTCGACGGCGAGACGGCCAACGCCGCCGATCCGGTGCTCGCGCTGGTGCCGGCCGACCGGCGGGCGACGCTGATCGCGACGCGCCGGCAGGGCGGCAACGCGGTCTATCGTTTCGATATCCATCTACAGGGCGATAAAGAGACTGTTTTCTTCGACGTCTGACCGGCGTTCAAATGCGGCGGGGCATGTCGTTGATGGCTCAATCCTTAGCCTGCGAAAAATTTCTGACCGGGCTGATCGGTGCGCCGATCGCGCAGTCCGCGGCGCCGGCAATGCATGAGCAGGCGGCCGAAGCGCTTGGCGTGCGCTGCCACTATCAACTGATCGAGGTCGCAGGCGCCGATGTGGCCGGCTTGCGTGCGTTGCTCGACGGGGTCAGGCGCCTTGGCTTCGCCGGCGTCAACGTCACGTTTCCCTACAAGGAGGCCGTGATCCCCTTGCTCGATGAAATGTCGGCGCGGGCACGTGATATCGGCGCGGTCAACACCGTCGTCGTGCACGACGGACGGCTGATCGGCCATAATACCGACACCACGGGATTCGAGCGTGCGATCTCCGAGGTGGGCGTTGTCGCCGATCGCGGAGCGGTGGCGCTGATCGGAGCCGGCGGTGTCGGTAAGGCGATTGGGTTTGCGCTTGCGAATCTCGGCGTCGCCGAACTCAGCATCTTCGATGCCGATCGCGCCAAGGCCGAAGCGCTGGCAATGCAATTGCGCGACCGTCTGCAAGCGCGGGTCGCCGATGACGTCGCGAGCACGCTGCACGGCGCTGCTGGCGTGGTCAACGCAACGCCGGTCGGCATGCTGCCGGATCGCGGCATGGCTGTGCCGGAAGCGCTGTTGCATCGTGACCTCTGGGTAGCCGACGCGGTCTATACGCCGCTCTGGACGCCGCTGCTGACCGCCGCAAGGGCAACAGGCGCCAAGGTCATGACCGGGCGCGAGCTTGCGATCTACCAGGCCGCGGATGCGTTCGAGTTGTTTACCGGACTGAAGCCGCCGGTTTCCGCAATCGGGAATGCGTTCGACGCCGTGATGGCAAGCCGATACGCTGCTGCGTAACGGACATCGTACCGCTTCGCAGGCACTGGATCCGGCATGAGCCAACCGAGAGAAGCCGCCAGCAGATCGCGCGAAATGCTGGGCCTGGCGGGCTTTCTGCTGGTCGCGACTGCGCAGGTCTCCAACATGATCCTGGCGCGTGGTGTTGCCGGCAGCGTTCCGCCGTTCTCGATCGCGTTTTTTCGATGGAGCATTGTAGCGCTCGGCCTGCTGCCGGCGGTCGTGATGGCATTGCGGGAAAAACCCGGCGTGTTGCGGGGGCAGGGCCCCGGCATCGTCCTGGCCGGTTTCCTCGGCATGTTCGTTTGCGGCGGCCCGGTCTATATCGCCGGTGTTACGACCTCGGCGATCAATCTTTCCTTGATCATGGCGCTCGCGCCGCTCGTGGTGCTGCTGTTCTCTTTCGTCTCGGGGCAGGAAGCCATCCGTCGAAACCAGATCATCGGCATGCTGCTCTCGCTGGTCGGCGCGGCGGTGATCATCACCAAGGGGCAAGGCACCTTTGGTTCAGGCGTGGCGATCGGGGACCTGCTCGTAACGATGGCGATGCTGGGCTGGGCCGGATACACCTTGCTGCAGAACCGCGTCGGCAGCGGCGTGAGCTTTCTGGCGCGGATCGGCCTGTTCGCCGCGGCGGGCGCGCTGTTCTCGCTGCCCTTCGCCATTCATGAAATGTGGTTCGCGCCATCAGCCGCGCTCAGCGGGCGTGCGGCGCTGGTCTATCTCTTCGCGGGCCTGGTCCCAGGGCTTTTTGCCTATTCGGCCTATGCCTATCTCGGCGCGAAGTTCGGCGCGGTGTCGACGTCGCTGAGTCTCTATCTCGGGCCGATCGTCAGTGCGGTGCTGTCGATTCTCTTTCTCAGTGAGGCGCCGACCGTGATCCACCTGATCGGTGGCGCGCTGTCGCTCGGCGGCATGTGGTTGAGCCTGCAGGCCAAGCAGGGCGCGTCGTCGCCCTGACGCGATATCGACCGCGGGCGGTCAGCCCCTTGACATAAGGTATCCGTTATATAATATATTTGTTATATAACTGATACGAGATATATCATGCCGAACCTCGACGCCTCCTTTTCCGCGCTGGCCGACCCGACACGCCGGGCGATTCTGGCGCGCCTGGCGCTCGGTGAAGCCACCGTCATGGAACTGGCCGAGCCGTTCGACATGACGCAGCCCGCGATTTCCCGCCATCTCAAGGTTCTCGAGGGCGCCGGGCTGATCACCCGCCGCGTCGAAGGCACCAAGCGGCCGTGCCGGCTGGCACCGGCGGCCGTCAATGAGATCGACCAATGGCTTGCCATGCTCCGGCAGGCCCTTTCCGCGAATTACAACCGGCTCGACGACGTTCTGGCCGCCATGAAAACCGAAGAGTGAAAGGTAGACGCGATGAGCAAGATGACGCTGAAGACCGAAGGCGACCGCCATGTCGTTGTCACCAGACGCTTCGCTGCCGCGCCGGAAGCGGTGTATCGCGCGCACACTGAGCCTGCGCTGATCCAGAAGTGGCTGCTCGGTCCGGACGGCTGGACCATGCCGGTTTGCATCAACGAGGCGCGACCGGGCGGCAAGATCCGCTACGAGTGGACCAACGGCGAAGGCGCCGGATTTTACGTGACTGGCGAGTATGTCGAACTGGTGCCATTCAGCCGTCTCGTTCATGTCGAGCGGATGCACATGCCAGATGCGACGCCGGACAACCACGTCGAAACGACCTTCGCAGCCGACGGGACCGGTACATTGATGACCATGCGGATGACCTTGCCCGATGCCGCGACACGAGACGCCATGCTGTCGACCGGCATGGAGCACGGCATGGAAGCGAGCTACGTCCGGCTCGAGAGCACGTTCAACCTCTGAATCATCGGCTGCGCGCCAAAACGGGAGATCGCTGTGATCGAACCGCTTCGTATCCTTCAAACCACGCCGCAGCTCACGGCATCCATTCCGCTCAGGGTCCCGCGCGAAGAGATTCGCCACGTCATGGGGCCCGGACTTGCCGAACTGAAGGCGGCTGTCGTCGTCCAGAATGTCGCGGTCACAGGCCCGTGGTTCACGCACCACTTTCGCAATCCCGGCGAGGTCTTCGACTTCGAGATATGCCTGCCGGTCGCAACATCAGTCACGCCGGCCGGACGCATGAAGCCGGGGCAATGGTCCGCTATGAAGATCGCCCAGACCACTTATCATGGCGGCTTTGAAGGTCTCGGCAACGCCTGGGGTGAGTTCATCGGCCTCATCAAGGCGGCAGGACACAACACCGCCGACGGCGTCTATGAGTCCTATGCAATCGGCCCGGAGATGAGCCCCGATCCCTCGACGTGGCGCACGGTGCTCAGCAAGGAACTGCTCGAACCTTGAATCTACTCGATCACTGCATGGTCCGGCGCGGCCGACTGCGCGCGCAGGGCGGCCTTGGTCGAGCCGATCATGATGGCGAGCGGGATCGCGCAGGCGGTGAAGATCATCACCATCTGGTAGTCATGCGAGAACGCGATGATCTGGGCCTGCACCTTGACCATCGCGTCAGCCATGGCGCGGCCCGTGTCGGTCGCCAGATCGATCATGCCGCGCACGTTCGGCATCTGAAGCGCGTGATTGAACGGATTGATGTGCTCCGACAGGATCGCGTAGGTGTAGCGCGAACCTTGCGTCAGTTGCGCGATGACGAGCGAGATGCCGATCGAGCTTGCGACGTTGCGCATCAGGGTCAGCATCGAGGTGCCGTCGGTGCGCAGATGATTGGGCAGCGTCAGGAACGCTACCGTGGAAAGCGGCACGAACACCAGGCCGAAGCCAAAGCCCTGCACCACGCTGATGACCACGATCTCGGTCCCGCCGGTCTGGTCGGTCCAGCCGGTCATGTAGAACAGCGAGCCAGCAGTCAGGCTGAGGCCGCAGATGATCAGCGTCCGCGCCTCGACGTGACGCATGATGCGGCCGACGAGCATCATCGCCACGAACGTGCCGCAGCCGCGGCTCGCGAGCAGCAACCCGGCGGTGATGATGGGATAGCCGATCACGTTCTGCAGGAACGGCGAGGACAGCGCCATGGTCGAGAACAGCACCAGTCCCATCACGGCCATGAACACGCAGCCGCTGACGAAATTTCGGTCCTTGAACAGGGCGAACTGGATGAAGGGCCGGTCGGTCGTCAGCGAATGCGTTAGGAAATAATAGAAGCCGATGCTGGCGATGATAAATTCGGCGATGATCTCGTTGGATTCCAGCCAGCCGAGTTGCTCGCCACGGTCGAGCGCAAGCTGCAGCGCGCCGATCGCAATCGCAAGCGCGGTGAAGCCGAACCAGTCGAAGCGCAGTTCGAGATTCGTTTTGGTCTCGTCCATGAAGATGACGAGGCCGAGCACGGTGAAGATGCCGAACGGCAGGTTGACGAAGAACACCCAATGCCAGGAATAGGTTTCGGTCAGCCAGGCGCCGAGGGACGGGCCCATGATCGGTCCCATCATCACGCCCATGCCCCAGATCGCCATCGCTTTCGCCCGTTCATGCAGCGCGTAGGAGTCGAGCATCACGGCTTGCGACAGCGGCACCAGCGCCGCGCCGAACACGCCCTGCAGCAAGCGGAACACCACCATCTGGGTGATGTCCTGCGCCAGCCCGCACATCACGGAAGCAATGGTGAAGCCGGCCGAGCAGATGATGAAGATGCGCTTGCGGCCGAAACGGTTGGCGATCCATCCCACCGGCGCGGTCATGATCGCGGCGGCGACGATATAGGAGGTCAGCACCCAGTTGATCTGGTCCTGCGAGGCCGACAGGGTGCCCTGCATATAGGGCAGCGCGACGTTGGCGATGGTGGTGTCGAGCGCCTGCATGATCGTCGCCGTCATGGCGCAGATCGTCACCATGTTCCGGCGCAGGCCCGGAACGGCAGCCGATGATGCGCCCGGCGTCGTCATGACGGCTACTCGTGCTCCTGGTTTGCCACCGCCGGCGACATGCCGAGCAGGGCTGGCAGCGAGCGGCGATGGTTGGTGTCGATCGTGGCGTACACGCTCATGCCGGCCTTCAGCTTGCGAACGAACTTGTCGTTCTGGTCGAAATAGATCCGCACCGGCACGCGCTGCACCACCTTGACGAAATTGCCCGACGCGTTCTGAGGCGGCAGGATCGCGAATTGCGCGCCGGTGCCGGGCGAGAGCGAGCCGACCGTGCCCTTGAACACATGATTGGGGAAGGCGTCGACCTCGAGCGTGACGGATTGCCCGACCGTGACATAGGTGAAATCGAACTCTTTCGGATTGGCATCGACCCACGGGTTCGAGGTGTCGATGATGCTGAACACCGGTGCGCCCGCCATCACAAAGCGGCCCAGCTGAATCTGTTCGACCTGCGTCGCGATGCCGGCCATCGGCGCGCGCATCACGCTGTGGTCGAGGTTGCGCTGGGCCTGGTCGAGCGCCGCCTTGGCCTGGGCATAGGGCGGAAATTCCGCGAGCGGCAGATCGGGGTTGCCAAGCAGTTGCGCCTTGGCGGTGGCGATCTTCTGCTGCAGCAACTGGTATTGGGCGCTCGCGGTGACGAGCGCGGTGGAAGCATTGTCGAGGTCGAGCTGCGAGCCGAAATTGTTCTTCACCAGCGCCGACTTGCGGTCGACGTCGCGCTTCTTCAGGTCCATGCCCTGCTGCGAAAGATCGCTCATCTGGCCGTAGATCCGCAAGTCTGCGATCAGATTGTCATAGGTGACGTTGGCCTGCGCGAGGCTCGCTTTGGCCTGCGCCACGGCGAGGCGGAACGGGACCGGATCGATCTCGAACAGCACGTCGCCGGGAGCAACCTGCTGGCCCTCCTTCACCACGACCTTCTCGATCTTGCCGGAGATGTCGGGCGTGATCAGAACCTTCTGCGCGCCGACATAGGCGTCATCGGTGGTCACGTAGCGGCCGCCATTGAGATAGAACGTCACGCCGGCCAGCAGCGCGACCAGCGGCAACACCACCAGCAGCAGGAAGCGGCGGTAGCGGCGCAGGCCGGCCATCAGCCGACGGCGTGGCTCGGCCGCGAGTTTCGGCGGCGCCTCCGGCGATGCGGGGCTGCCCTTTTGTTCGGGCGGGAATTTCAGAACGGGATCAGCCATAGCGCTGTTCCTTTCGCGGAGGTTGGTTCGCCGGATGCTGGATCGCGTTGCGAACGTTCTCCTTGATCAGGTCGAGTTGGGCGAGCAGGCGGTGGGCATCGGCGGGGTTGATGCCTTCCAGCGCGGTCGCGGTGAGTTCGGAGCGCAGCCCGGCAAGCTTGCCGAGCAAGGGACGCGCGGCCTTGCGCAGATAGAGGCGGTTGACGCGGCGGTCGCTCTCGTCGCCACGGCGCTCGATCCAGCCATTGTCGCAGAGCTTGTCGATCAGCCGCGTCAGCGTGATCGGCTGCATCTCCATCTGTTCGGCGAGTTCCGATTGCTTCAGGCCCTCGGTTCGCTCGACCTTGGCCAGAACCGCCCATTGCGCGCGGGTAATGCCGTAACGCGCCGCTTGGCGGTCGGCGTAGGCGCGCATCATCCGCTGCACCTCGCCGAGCGTAAACAGGAAGTTCATATCCGCCGAACCGCGCATGGGTCTCGCCTCCGTGAGCTTGTCATATAATAAGCTTGCTTATGAGTTCTGCATGGCGCGTTAACAAAGGCCTGATCCGCTTCCAGCACATGGCTGGGAACCCGTAGGTGGCCGGGCTTTGGGATTGGCGGTCAGAATGCTACAAAAGCTTAAGATGACCCTGACAAAGCCGACATTTCCCGCGCCCGACCACGATCACGGCCGCTGCACCGCGGACGCGATGGCGCATGCGGAGAAGGTTTGCGCGCGGCGGACGCAGAAATTCACTCCGATTCGTCGCCAGGTGCTGCAGGCGCTGCTGTCCAGCCACCGTCCGCTCGGCGCCTACGAGGTGATCGACGAACTCGCCAAATCGATGCCGCGGCCGGCGCCGATCACGGTGTACCGCGCGCTCGATTTCCTGATGGAGAACGGCCTCGTTCACAGAATCGAGAGCCGCAACGCTTTCCTTGCCTGCGCGCATGACCATGACGAGACCTCGATGGTGGCGTTCCTGATCTGCGATCATTGCGGCTCGGTCGGCGAAATCCCCGCAGCCCCGGTGGCGCAAAGTCTCAATGCGGCGGCGCGTGCCTCCGGATTTGCGCCAAAACTGTCCGTCGTCGAGATCGCCGGCACCTGCGCTCACTGTCAAAAATAATAACAACACGGCGTCCAAGCCGCGATACGAGGACCAATGCCCGCCCAAAAGATGTCTCCCTCGACCGGGCGTGCGCTCACCCCCGGCGCCATCGCTTTGGTGCTGATGCTGTGCCTGAGCTGGGGCTTCAACCAGATCGCGATAAAACTCGCGCTGCCCGACGTGCCGCCGATGATGCAGGCGCTGATCCGTTCCGCCGGCGCGTTGCCGGTCATGCTGTTCGCCGGCTGGCTGCGCGGCGTGAAATTCTTTGAACGTGACGGCTCGCTGCTGCCGGGGCTGCTGGCGGGGACGTTGTTCGGCATCGAGTTCGTGCTGATTTTCACCGGGCTGGTATTTACGTCCGCCTCGCGCGCGGCGGTGTTTCTCTACACCGCGCCATTCTTTGTCGCGCTCGGTTCCTATCAATTTCTCGGTGAGCGGCTGAGTGTCCTGCAATGGGGTGGGCTGGCCCTCAGCTTTGCGGGCGTCGCGCTCGCGATCGGCGTGCCACAACCGAATGTCGATGCGAAGGTTTTGCTCGGCGACCTTCTGGTGGTCGCCGGTGGCGCGCTATGGGCAGCGACCACGCTCATCGCCAAGGGAACGCGGCTGCGTAACGCCGCGCCGGAGAAGGCGCTTGGCTACCAGGTCACGATATCCATTCCGATTCTGGGCTTCGCATCATGGCTGTTCGGCGAAACCGTCACTCATATACCCAGCGTGCTGTCGATCTCGCTGCTGGCCTATCAGGCGATCTGGGTGGTGGGCTGCACCTTCGTGATCTGGTTCGCACTGATAAAGACCTACTCGCCGAGCAAATTGTCGTCGTTCACCTTCATCACGCCGCTGTTCGGCGTCGTCGCCGCCTACTTTATCATGCACGATACATTGACCATCGCCTTCGGCGCCGCGGCGCTGCTGGTGATCGCGGGGCTTTATCTTGTGAACAAGCCGGATCCGAAGGTCACGCCGGATCCGAACTTGCCGGTGTGATACTTTCTCCGTCATTCCGGGATGGTGCGCCAGCACGAGACCCGGAATCTCGAGATTCCGGGTTCGATGCTTCGCATCGCCCCGGAATGACGGCGAGACAGATATCGCCTAACCCGTCTCGATCGGCAACGCCGCGTCCTTGGCCCATTCGCCCATCGAGCCGTCGTAGAGGGTGAGCTTGTCGTAGCCGAGCCGGTGCAGCAGGAACAGATCGACCGTCGCCGAGATGGCACCGCCGCAATAGGCGACCACGCGCTTGTCCTTCGTGATGCCCTGCGCCTTGAATTTCGCTTCGGCTTCCGCAAGCGAGACAAAGGCCTTGGTCTGGGGATCGAGCAGCGTTGCGGCCGACACGTTGCAACTGCCGGGCACGCGACCGGGCCGGCCGTAGCGGCTGGGCTCGAGACCTTTATGGAATTGCGGGCCGAGCGCGTTGACGACGACGGTGCCCCGCTCGGAGGTGGCCGCAAGCGTTTGGTGCTTGTCGACGAAAAATCCGTCCTTCGGGTTTGCCGTGAATGTTACCGGCCTGTATCCCTTGGCCGGCCCGGTTTCGAGCGGGCGGCCTTCGAGCTTCCACTTGTCGAGCACGCCGTCGAGCACCGCGACATTCTCGTAGCCGAGCGAGGTGAGCATCCACCAGAATCGCGTTGCCCACATCGGCGTGCCGATGCTGTAGAGCACGACCCGGCTGCCATTGGAGACGCCGTGCCGGCCGAACGCAGCCTCGAGATGCCCAACATCCGGCATCATGAAGCGAAGCGCGGTGCTGGAATCCGAGAACTCGCCCTGCAGATCCAGAAAGTCCGCGCCCGGAATATGCCCGGCTTCGAAGGTGTGCCGTCCGGGTACGGCGAGATAGGGTTGGCTGGAGCCTTCGGGGGCGGGTTCAAGATAGGTGGTGCAGTCGAACAGGCGCAGATCGGGCTGACCCAGAATATCAGCGAGTTCCGCGGTAGACATGAGCTCGTTACGCCCCGACATGGTCGCCTCCCGTTATTTTTAGGTGATGCTAGGCCTCTGATGGGGCTATGAAAAGGCGGCCGGGACGTATGCCCGCCCTTTCAATTCGGCGATTCCTGTCCAATATAGCGGTTAACGGAAGACGAGGTCTGTTGCCTTGCTGGCGGCCTCCGCGGTCGACCTAAGCAATTGAATATACAAGCGAAAAATTCCCTGTGTGACGAGGCGCACTGCGCTTTCGCCGCGCCCTTGGTGAATGTCACCAAAACCTGATATTCGAGACCCCCATGAACAAGCCCGAAATGATCCAGCAAGACGACGTCGCCGGCCCCAAAGCCCGG
The DNA here is from genome assembly GCA_963770135.1 of uncultured Alphaproteobacteria bacterium. Taxonomy (GTDB): domain Bacteria; phylum Pseudomonadota; class Alphaproteobacteria; order Rhizobiales; family Xanthobacteraceae; genus Bradyrhizobium. Next base: position 181,680 of record CAVYOM010000016.1, read on the forward strand.
CATAAAACCACCCAGGTCATGGTCGGCAATGTCGCCGTCGGCGGCGGTGCGCCGATCGTCGTGCAGTCGATGACCAACACCGACACCGCCGATATCGAAGGCACGATCGCACAGGTCGCGGCGCTGTCGCGCGCCGGATCGGAAATGGTGCGCATCACCGTCGATCGCGACGAGGCTGCTGCCGCCGTACCGCATATCCGTGACGGCCTGCGCAAGCGCGGCATCACCACGCCATTGATCGGCGATTTCCATTACATCGGCCACAAGCTGCTCGCCGAATATCCGGCCTGCGCCGAGGCGCTCGACAAATACCGCATCAATCCCGGCAATGTCGGCTTCAAGAACAAGCGCGATACGCAGTTCGCCGACATCATCGAGATCGCCAACAAGAACAACAAGGCGGTTCGTATCGGCGCCAACTGGGGTTCGCTCGATCAGGAGCTGCTGACCAAGCTGATGGACGAGAACACGGCCTCGCCCAACCCGCGCGACGCACGCGCGGTGACCCGCGAAGCCATGGTGCAGTCGGCCTTGCTGTCGGCGGCGCGGGCGCAAGAGCTCGGCATGCCCAAGAACAAGATGATTCTTTCGGCGAAGGTTTCCGCCGTGCAGGACCTGATCGCGGTCTACCAGACGCTGGCCTCGCGTTCGGACTACGCGATCCATCTCGGCCTCACCGAAGCCGGCATGGGATCAAAGGGCATCGTGGCGTCGTCGGCGGCGCTCGGCATCCTGCTGCAGGACGGCATCGGCGACACCATCCGGATTTCGCTGACGCCTGAGCCTGGCGGCGATCGCACGCTGGAAGTTCAGGTCGCGCAGGAACTTTTGCAGACCATGGGCTTCCGCACCTTCGTGCCGCTGGTTGCGGCATGCCCGGGCTGCGGCCGCACCACCTCGACCACGTTCCAGGAACTGGCGCGCTCGATCCAGGATTTCATCCGCACGGAAATGCCGGGCTGGAAGACGCAGTATCCCGGCGTCGAAACGCTGAACGTCGCAGTCATGGGCTGCATCGTCAACGGCCCCGGCGAATCCAAGCACGCCAATATCGGCATCTCCTTGCCCGGTACCGGCGAAGCCCCGGCCGCCCCCGTGTTCGTCGACGGCAAGAAATTCCGCACCCTGCGCGGGCCCTCGATCGCCGCTGACTTCAAGGCGCTGGTGATCGATTATATCGACCAGCGCTATGGCGCGGGCGCCAAGACGCCCGAGACGACCGCGGCGGAGTAGGGCGCCTCTCAACCTTTTGGTTGAATTCGAGCGCGATGAAATTGCATCGCATTCGCTTCATGCACGCACTGCGTGCATCGCTGCGATGACGCTGCATACCGCCCTGCGCGTAGACGGCGCGCTCAACACATCGTTGACGAAATCAGAACAAAGTTTCGGCGCACGATATCGCCTCACTTGCCTTTATGGCAGGGGAGTGGGACGGCGTTTCCTAGTACCCAAAATAACAAGAAGACGGGGGCTCTATGGGATCCGCGTTCGAAATCGGTTCGCTGGAGCCGGCCTCCAGGCGGCAGATCGTCAACGCACCGCAGTGCCGGCCGGCTACAACCATATGGCGAAGCGTTGCTGCCCGCATCATATTTGCCTCGGTCGCGGGAGTTTTGGCCGCTCATCCGGCTTCTGCCGCGGCGGCGATGATGAGATCCGCATTGGCAATACCATGCCTTACAGCGGACCGGCTTCCGCTTATGGCGTGATCGGCAAGACGCTGGCGGCTTACTTCGACAAGGTGAACGCCGAAGGCGGCATCAACGGCCGCCGGATCAGGTTCATCTCATACGATGATGGCTACAGTCCCGCCAAGACGGTCGAGCTGGTCCACAAGCTGGTTGAGCAGGACCGCGTTCTTCTGATGTTTGGAAGCGTCGGCGGGGCAACGAGTGCGGCGGTCCGGCCTTATCTGAACTCCAGCAAGGTCCCGCAGCTGTTCAACGCCTCGGGGCCGGCGATGTGGGACCAGCCGCAGGAATTTCCCTGGACCATGGGCTGGCAGCCGAACTACCAGACCGAAGGCCGCATCTATGCGCAGTATCTGCTGGAGAATCATCCGCGCGGCAAGATTGCGGTGCTGTATCAGGACGATGCTTTCGGCAATGACGCCCTCAAGGGCTTGAAGGATGGGCTGGGCACGAAAATTCCGATCGCCGCCCTGGCCCCGTACAAGGTCACGGACCTATCGATCGATCCGCAGATCGCCAAACTGAAAGCCTCGGGCGCTGACATCTTCGTCAATTTCACGACCCCGAAATTTGCCACCATCGCCATCCGTCGCGCCGCCGAACTCGGCTGGCGACCGGTTCAACTCCTCGAGGCGGCTTCCAACTCGGTCGCGGTGCTGAAGCCGGCTGGCCTGGAGAATGCGGAAGGCGTGTTGTCGGCCGGGTATTATCTCGAACCCGACGATCCGCTGACCGCCAACGACCCCGCCTTTCGGGAATGGTCGGCTTTCATGGACCGCTATGCGTCGAGCCTGTCCAAGAGCGACGGCCTGACGTCCTACAGCTACGCACTGGCCAGAACGATGGTCGAAGTGCTGCGGAGATCCGGTGACGATCTGTCCCGGGAAAACATCATGCGGCAGGCGGCCACGCTCAAGGGTCTGCAGATCCCGATGCTGATTCCGGGCATCGCGATCGATACCAGCCCGAGCGATCACGCCCCGATCGAGCAGATGCAGATGCAGCGCTTCACGAACGGAAAATGGGAACGGTTCGGCCCGGTGCGAAGCGGCATCGATGCCGGCAGCGTCAGCGAATCCTTCAAGACGATCTTCCAGTACGGCACCGCCAAACGCGATCTGGCGGTCAAGTTGAACACCAACACCGTGTCTGTCATGACCGGCTCGTTCGGCAGCACCTATGCCCAGATCGGCGCCGATCTCGGTTCGGTGCTGGACAATGGCGAGAGCCTCCGGGTGTTGCCGGTGCTCGGCCGCGGATCGGCTCAGGCAGTCGCGGACATCCTGCTGTTGAGGGGCGTGGATGCCGGAATCGTACGCAAGGACACCCTTGCCTATCTTGAGCGCAAGGACTTCGCCAGCAGCATCCACCAGCAGTTCGTCTACGTCACCAAGCTGTTCAACGAGGAGATGCACGTCCTCGCATCGCGGTCGATCCGAAGTCTGAAGGATCTCGACGGCAAGACGGTCGTCGTCGATCAGCCGGATTCCAGCACCTTCGTGACGGCGATCAACGTGTTCGAACGGTTGGGCATCAAGCCGCATCTGGTGTACAGCGAGCCGCGTCTCGCAATCGACATGCTGCGCCGGAGCGAGGTCGATGCAATTCTCGCCGTCGAGGGCAAGCCTTCGCAATGGTTGAGCCAGATCAGGGATCGCGACTTGCATCTGGTGCCGGTCGACTACGACAAATCTCTTCAGACGGAGTATCTGCCGTCCAAGCTTACGTCGGAGGACTATCCGAATCTGATTGCGAGCGGCGCCGTGGTCGATACGATTGCCGCCGAGGCCATTCTGGCGGCTTACCACTGGCCCGCCAACAACGACCGCTATCGCCGCCTCGCTCTGCTGGTCGAATCGCTTTTCACCAAGTTGCCTCAGTTGCAAAAGCCGCCGTTCCATCCAAAATGGAAAGAGTTGTCGCCGAGAGTACCCGTCGATGGCTGGACGCGTTTTGAAGCCGCGCAGGAGTGGCTCAACCGCACCTATCCGACGGCGGCGGTGGTGACGGGACTACCGGCGGCAACGGTCGGCGTAGGATCGCCCCGGGATGCCAATCCACCGATCAGCCGCAACGATCCGCTGTTATCGCGAGTTCCTCGACTGGCGTGCGAACCGCCAGAAGGCAAACGCCCCCCGTTGACGTTCCGGCCGCTGCGCGTATTGCGCTTCGTGCCGCCTGGACTACGATGCGTCCCAATCGAGAACGATTGGGAGAACGCCGATGTCTTCGCTGTCCGGCAAGCAGGGACCGCGCTACCGCCACGTCGCCGGCGAATCTGACCCTTACGAGACCATCGGCGTCGAAAAACTCACTCCGATCATCGGCGCGGAGATTTCCGGCGTCGATATCGGCAAGCTCGTCTCGGAGGAAGCGCGCTCCAACCGCCAGATGGACGAGATCCATCGCGCGCTCGCCGAAAACCTCGTGATCTTCTTCCGCGACCAGCACATCAGCCCGGCCCAGCATCTCGCCTTCGGCCGCAAGTTCGGCGAATTGCATGTGCATCCGGCGGCGCCCAACGAGGGCGATCCGGCGCTGATGAAGATCTATGCCGACAAGGATAGCCCACGCGCCAATGGCGAGGGCTGGCACAGCGATGTTTCCTGCGACGTCGAGCCACCGATGGGTTCGATCCTCTACATCAGGCAATGCCCGCCGCGCGGCGGCGACACGCTGTTCGCCAACATGTACGCGGCCTACGAGGCGCTGTCGGACCGCATGAAGGCCTATCTCGACGGGCTCACCGCGCTGCACGACGGCGAGCAGACCTATCGCGGGCTCTACGCCAATTACGGCGTCGCCGACCGGCCAGACTATCCCCGCGCCGAGCACCCGGTGGTGCGCACCCATCCGGTGACGGGCAAGAAGGCGCTGTACGTCAACCGCGGCTTCACCCGCTTCATCGTCGGCATCCCCCGCGACGAGAGCGACGCCATGCTGGCCTATCTCTACCAGCACGCGGAAAATCCGCTGTTCCAGTGCCGCTTCCGCTGGACGGAAAACGCCATCGCGTTCTGGGACAACCGCTGCGCCCAGCACCGCGCGATGTGGGACTACTGGCCGCATACGAGGTCAGGCACGCGGGTGACGGTGAAGGGGGATAGGCCGGTGTGATTTCGTAGGGCGGATTAGCGAAGCGTAATCCGCCGTATCGAAGATCGGTGGGTTACGGCTTCGCCTAACCCACCCTACGATTGAACTGCGTTGACGCGCGCGCTCGCACCTGCGCCAATCTTGACCAAAACCAAAACAAGAATCCGGAGGTCACCCATGCTCCGCGCAGAAGACAACAAATTCCTCACCGAGAGCGGTGCCGGCACCGGCATGGGCGAATTGCTCCGCCGCTTCTGGATGCCCGTGCTGTTGTCCGAAGAACTGCCCGAGGCCGACGGCACGCCGAAAAAGATCATGGTCATGGGCGAGGAACTGCTCGCCTTCCGCGACACCCGCGGCGTGGTCGGCGTGATCGATCAATATTGCCCGCACCGCGGCGCCAACCTCTGGATGGGGCGCAACGAGGAATGCGGCATCCGCTGCGTCTATCACGGCTGGAAGTTCGACACCGACGGTCGCTGCGTCGACATGCCGACCTCCTATCCCGACCTCAACGCCAAGGACCTGATCCGCATCAAGTCGTATCCGGTGCGCGAATGGGGCGACATGATCTGGGCCTATATGGGCCCGGTCGATCAGGTGCCCGAACTGCCCGATCTGGAAATGGCGCTGCTGCCGCCTTCGCACCGTTACGTCTCGAAGAAATGGCAGGACTGCAACTGGGTGCAGGCGCTGGAAGGCTCGATCGACACCGCGCATTTCACCTTCGCGCATCTCTCCTTTGAAAAGGAAGAGAACGAAATCCTCGACATCAAGAAGCACTTTGTGAATCCGCTTGTCCGGGTCGCGACCGACCACATGCGATGGATCGCCGAAGACCCGCGGCCGGTGATCAAGATCAATCCGCACGAGGCCGGGCTCACCGTCGCGGGCGGCCGGTTGACGGGTTCCGACAATATCTACTGGCGTATCGCCCAGTTCCTGATGCCGGTGCATGCCTATGCGCCGAGCTCGATGCCCGGCGAGAATATTTTCGGCCAGACCTTCGTTCCGGTGACGGATACCAATTGCTGGATCTACACCTATGCGTGGAATCCGGAACGCCCGCTGACGCAGGCCGAGCGCGACGGCTACGACCGTGGCAACGGCGTGATGGCCGTGGTCGACGAGAATTATGTGCCGCTGCGCAACAAGTCGAACGACTATCTGATCGATCGCAAGCTGCAGAAGACCAGTAGCTACACCGGCATCAAGGGCGTGTCCGAACAGGACGCCGCCGTGCAGGACAGCCAGGGGCCGATCGCCGATCGCACCCGCGAACATCTCGGCCCGACCGATCTCGGCATCATGCATTTCCGCAAGCTGGTGATGGATGCCGCCCGCGCGCTGCAGAAGGGCGAGGCGCCGCCGCACCTGAAGCACCAGCATCGTTATGCCGTGCGCTCCGGCGCCTGCGTCACGAGCAAGGCCAAGGACCTCACCGCGGTCATGATCGAGCGGTTCGGCGACGCGGCAGGGTATGTCGGGCGGCCGGGCCGGAACGCAGCGGCTGAGTAGGGGGCACACTCCCACAACGTCGTCCCGGCCTTGAGCCGGGACCCATAGCCACCGATGTTAGTTGACAGAATGCGTCTACCCGAACGCCCTATCGATAAACCGCGGCGTATGGGTCCCGGCTCAAGGCCGGGACGACGTGTGGAGAGACAACGCCTACAGCGGCATCTTCCGATATTCCCGGTTGCTGAGGCTAGCTTCCTCCAGATCGAGGTCGCGTTCGATCCGCCGCCTACTTTCGTCGGTGATCTTGCCGTCGCGCAGCAGGACGTGGATGAATTTCCGTTCGGCTGCGATCAACTCCCGCGTTAGCGCAGTGCCGGCCGCCGAGACGTCGTGGCTGGCAGGATCGAGCGATGCCGGGAGCTGATTGGTCCGGTTCTCATGCCGCGCCCGCAGCAGCTTGACGACCTCATCGGATAATTCGCGGTCGTCGGTGATGGCATCGAGTGACTTGAGCGCGGCATCGAGTGCCTCGCGCCGCGCCTCGATCTCGGATTCGTGTTCCGCGACATGCTCCCGGCGGCTGTCTTTGGCGATACCGAGCCATCGCACCACCAGCGGCAATCCCGATCCAAGCCCGACGAGCGTGATGAAAATGACGCCGAAGGCGACGAACAGGATCATGTCGCGATAGGGAAAGCCTTCGCCGCCGGGCAGCGCAAGCGGCAGCGCCAACGCGGCGGCGAGCGACACGGCGCCGCGCACGCCGGTGAAGCCCAGCACGAACGTGACCCGCCAGGATGGCGCCGGATCCCGTTCACGCAATCGCTTGCTGAGGATGCGTGGCAGGTAGACTGCAGGATAAACCCAGGCAAAGCGGGCGATGATGACGATGGCGACAACGAGCGCCGTCGTGAGCGCGATCTCCTGGAGCGGGAACGCCTTGGATTTTTCGTAGAGCAGTCGCATCTGGGATCCCGTAAGCAGGAACAGCATGCCCTCGACCAGAAAGATCACGAGGTCCCAGAAGAAGATGCCCTGCAGGCGGGTCGCCGCGGAAATCAGCAGCGGTCCATTCCAGCTCATGTAGAGCCCGCAGGCGACGGTTGCGATCACGCCGGAGCCGCCGAAATGCTCGGGGATCCAGAAGGCGAGGTAGGGGGTGATCAGCGACAGCGTGATCTCGATTTGCGGATCCCGTGTGCGATGCCGTGCGTGCAGGGAGAGCCAGCCGATCGCCAGGCCGAACAGGATCTCGCAGGCGACGATGGCCGCGAAGGTGCCGGTGGCCTTTGGCAGCGAGAACAGCCCCGTCGAAATGGCCGCGACCGCAAACCGGTAGAGGATCAACGCCGTGGCGTCGTTGGCAAGCCCTTCGCCCTCGAGCACCACGAGGATACGGCGCGGAATACCCAGTTTTCGCGCTATTGCGAGCGGCGCCACCACGTCCGGCGGGGCAACGATCGCCCCCAGCAGGAAGCCGACGCTCCAGGGGAGTCCGATCAGGTAATGCGTTGCGGCGGCAACCATGAACGCCGTGAAGATCACGCAGCCGACCGCGAGCAGGATAATCGGCCGCAGGTTGGATTTGAATTCGCGCCAGCTCATGGCGACGCTCGCCGAATAGATCAACGGCGGCAGCACCATCAGCAGCACCAGATTCGGCGGTAGTTCCACGGACGGCATGCCCGGCACGAAGACGAGCGCAATGCCGGCGACCATTAGCAGGATGGCCGGCGCGATATTGATCCGGCGCGCCAGCAGCGTGGTTCCTGCCAGCACGGCGAGCAGGATCATAAAGATCTGAAACTTGGCTTCCATGATTGCCCCCCTTCGCAGGGAAAAACCGCGGGGTCAATGCGCGAGCGCGCGTACTGGCGGACGAACGGCGAAGGGGTTTCAGATTGCCTTTGACAAATTTGTGAGCCTTGCGGCCGAACCCGCCCGATCGATGCCCCGTAACAGCGAAGACCCTGCGTTGGCAGGCGAAGAGGCGGGAGCATTGCAATGAAACATATTGGTCAGCATGCCATTGTGATCGGCGCCAGCATGGGCGGTCTGTTGGCCGCGCGCGCGCTGTCGGATTTCTACGCCGTCGTCACCGTGCTGGAGCGCGATGCGTTTCCGCAGTCGGATATTCCGCGCAAGGGGGTGCCGCAGGGGCGCCACGCGCATGGCCTGCTGGCGCGCGGCCGGATTGCCCTTGGGAGCCAATCATCACTTAAAGTCTTGGATCAACGCCTTCCAACCTTGTACATCCTTGCCCATCCACAGCACGACACCGAGCGCTGCCACGTGGTGCGGCAACTCGCAATCGGGACGGGCATCCATACTATTGACGAATGAGGAGACCCCATTTTTGAGGTCACCTCGGTCAAGATAATCGAATGCGCGTTGCTTACACCGTTCGACATACTTGTCGCGCGGAATATCCGCAATAACAGAACGATCCATTTCATCAGTTCCCAACCGAATCAGAACGTCGGACTGGCAGCCGATCAAAGTGAAATGGAATTGACCTGTCTGTTCGGAAGTTAACAATCGAGCTCGTTTTCATTGACGGTGTGGGGATCAGGCCACAGCAGCGGATCAGCGAATAGTCGATCAACGGTACCTTCTCGAGATCCGATGTTCAGGCACTTATCTGACGTGCCGCGCCAAGCTGATGATGTCCGTTGATGGGGGCAAAGGGGACGTTGCGCTTGGGCGCGTCGAGGTCTTGGTTTGACCCAACTCGGACATGGCCGTTCGATCTTCCCAGCGCAAAAAAGCCCCGGACGATGTCGGGGCTTTTAAGTTCAACAAGCACCAATGAGATCAGTACTTCGCGACGACAGGGCCACCAAAGCGGTAGTTTACCCGGACCGTTCCCATGTCCACGCCCTGACGAATATTGTCGGCGCGCGAGACAGCAATATTGGTTGCCGGAAACGTAACATTGGGGTTGCCCATGAACAGGTGGTCGTACTCGACCCCAACGGACCAGTTCGGCGCAAAGCCGAATTCAATTCCAGTGCCCACAACGCCACCCCAACGGGTGTCGGTTGCCTGATTATACACGACGCCGCTTGCGGTGAAGAAGGTGCTGTATTTGTTGTCGGTGACCGCGGCGCCGCCCTTCACGTACAAGAGAGCGTTGTTCCAGGCGTAGCCGACCTGGCCGGTGAAGAGGCCGATGGCGTCGATCTTGGTCCGGTTGGTGGCGGGGATCAGCACCGTCAAGCTCGCATTCGATCCCGTCAGGTTGGCCCAATCGCCCTGGGCTTCGACGCCGAACACCCAATTGGCTGCCTGCCAGCGATAGCCGATCTGGCCGCCAACCAGGCCACCCGTCGCGTCGTGACAGCCTTCGCTCGGGGTCGGCGAAAGCGCAATACCGTTGTTGGTGGTGATGGTATAGCACTCACGGCTCGATGCGCCGCCGCCATTGAGACCGAGGTAGAAGCCGTTCCAGTCGTAGACCGGTGCGACGATAGCGGGCACCTTGGTATAGGTCCGCGCGGGAAGATCAGCGCCAGATGCCGCGCCGACAAATCCAGCAATCGAAAGTAGTCCGGCCCCAACGATGGCAAAACTATTCATTTCCAGTCCGCAGCTTGAAAAAAATCGCTGTCCATTACCTTTCACGGGATGACATCGCGGAAAAGTTGAATCGGTGCTCCGAACAGCTATTCTGGAAATTGTTGCCGAAATGTTACCCCTACTGCCAGCTCTTTTCGGGCGGTCGGCATGTCGCTTGTTGGCTGCCAACAGCAGACATGGGATCGATTTTTCACCAGCCCGCTGCACGGCGAGACTGGCCTCGGAGCGGCAACGGATGGGAATAGATTACCCAGGTATAAAGCAAGCTCATAGGGCAAACGAGGTGAAATTAACCGGTGTGACAACCTTTGGTGTTACTTGATTGCAGAACATTGGTCGGTTCGGGCGAGCACCGCTTATCTATGAACTTGCATTTTTTTCTCCGTATAACAGCGTTACTTGCGATCGCCCTTACATTGTTTGGATGCGGCAAAAGCGCGAGTTTTCGCTACAAGCTCACACTAGCCGTCAACACTCCAGAAGGCGTCAAGCGCAGTACAAGCGTGACCGAGTGGGGGTTTTGGGAAGTCTCAATCCCCGCTCGCGGAACGCCGCACAAGCTTCGCGGAGAAGCCCTGTATTTGGACCTAGGCCCCGGCAAAAAGCCCTTAATTGCTCTGTTGACCAGTCATCTTCATGCGAAGCCGGGCGGAACGATTTGGGATTGGCCGGGCGACGATTTGCTCTCTCGGCTCTACGGTCCGCACGGGAGAGATGACTTTCTCGGTGGCATATCGCGCCTTGCTGGCATGCGCGGCCCGCGAAGTATTGGCCCTGCGGACCTTCCCGACCTCGTGTCATTCGCGGATGTCAACGATCCGAAAACCGTCCTCGAAGTCGATCCGAACGATTTGCAAGCGACGCTTGGCCAAGGCATCACTTGGAATGCGATCACACTTGAAATGACGGACGAACCGATCACCACAGGGATTGCGAAGAAGCTGCCTTGGTTACCCGAATATTTTCAGAAAAACTTCAAACTGGATGGATCGCAACTCGGGGGCAGCAAGAATATTGCGAACAAATTAAGCTGGCCCGACTTCGATCAATCGGGCGATCTAAAAAGGCCTTAGCATTTCGCGCTGCTTCCGCTTTGGGGCACTTAACAGAAGTGCCGCGCCAAGCTGCGCATGTCCGTAGACTGGTGCAAAGCGGACCTCAAACCGCAACAATGCATGGGCCATATAGCATTGGTCGTAGCAGCGGCTCACGTCCCCCGATTGTTCGGAATTCATGTGAAATAAGTAAAATGCCCGCCGTTACCCCGAGGTGCGGCGGCACGGAGGCCACACCCGCTGGTGCAGAAGCCTGAGTGGCTACTACTCGCGCAGATCGAAGCGGTAGGATTTCGAGACGATCTTCCAGCCGTCGCGCAATTTCATCGCCACCAGATAATCGGTGAAATAACGCGGCGGCAACTGGCAGCGCACCTTGATGAAGGCGGTCTGATCATCGGAACGGTCGATCGTGACGATGAAATCCTCGCGCGGCTTGCCCTCGGCCTTGGCGGAGGGGCGCTTGCGCACGCGATCGAGCCAGTCCGGCACGGTCAGCACCTGCAACTCGCCTTTCTCCAGCCAGCGCAAATCGGCGCTTGTGTCGAAGATCGCGCCGAGTTTGTCGGCATCGCCCTCATAAAGGCCGTCAAAATAGGCCTTCACCACGGTCTCGACGGTCGATCGGTCAGCGCTCACGTTTCTCTCCCGGCAAACGAAAAATTGTTCGAGGCGAATTAAGCCATGAACCGGCTGGTTGCGCCATTGAGAAAAGGCGAACGCTCACATCGGCGCGGAAGAATGCGTGTCTCGCGGGGTTGCCATAAGGCGCGGCCTTTGCCGCCGGGAACCCGGCGGAAATGGATTCAGCGATGGCCGAACCTGGCGACGTGTTCGCCTGACTAAGGATATAGCAAACGCACAATTCACGTCAGCGTGGATGGTGACTTAACTCACAAAGCCGGTCTGCGGCTTCTGGTACGCAGGCCGGTGTGGTAAAATGTAGTGGGCTCCGGAGGAGTCATGATGATGATGTCTGGATCGTTAAAATTGTGCCGATGGGCACTTGCAGCCGCCGCTTTCCTGTTGGTGAGCGAGCCGGCCTTTGCCGAAAAGCGCGTGGCGCTGGTGTTGGGCAATTCTGCCTACCGGAACGTCGCACCGCTGGCCAACGCCGTTAACGATAGCACCAGGATCGCATCGACGCTGAAAGAGGCCGGCTTCGACGTCGTCGACTTCCGCCGCGACCTGCCGGCGGCGGAGACCCGCCGCGCGCTGCGCGACTTCGCCGATCGTGCGCGCGATGCCGATATCGCCGTCGTCTATTACGCCGGCCACGGCATCGAGGTGGATGGCGGCAACTACCTGATTCCCGTCGATGCGCGGCTGGAACGCGACACCGACATCTATGATGAAGGCCTCTCGCTCGACCGCATCCTGATCGCGATCGAGCCGGCCAAGAAGCTGCGGCTGGTGATTCTTGACGCCTGCCGCGACAACCCGTTTGCCCGGACCATGAAGCGCACCGTCGCCTCGCGCGCGATCGGGCAGGGTCTGGCCAAGGTCGAGCCGACCAGCCCGAACGTTCTGATCGCCTATTCGGCCAAGGCCGGTTCCACCGCGGCCGACGGTGACGGGCAAAACAGCCCGTTCACGTCGGCGCTGTCGCACCATTTGACGAAGCCCGGGCTCGATGTGCGCCGCGCGTTCGGCTTCGTTCGCGACGAGGTGCTCAAGACCACGGGCAACAAGCAGGAACCCTTTGTGTATGGTTCGCTCGGCGGTGAAGACGTGCCGCTGGTGCCCGCGCGCTCGGCGCCTGCGGCCGCCCCTGCGAGCGCCGCCCCGAGCCCGCAGGCCGAGGCCCGCCGCGATTACGAACTCGCGCTGCAGATCGGCAACAAGAGCGCGCTCAACGCCTTCCTCGCGCAATATCCCGATGGCTTCTACGCCAGCCTTGCCAAGCTTCAGCTCGACAAGATCTCCGCCGAGGAAGCGCGCGTTGCCGCGACCGAAAAAGCCCGGCTGGCCGAACAGGAGCGGGCACGGCTTGCCGCCGAGGGCGCCAAGAAGTCACAACAGGCAAAGGCCGAAGCGGAAGCCAGGGCCGCCGAGCAGGCCCGCATCGCGGCTGAAAAGGCCAAGCAGGTGGCTCAGGAGCAGGCGGCTGCGGCCGAACAGAAGCGCGCCGCCACCGAAACCGCCGCTGCCGACAAGGCGTCCGCCCCGGTTCCCGCTGACAAGGCCGTGAACGTTGCCGCCCTCGCATCGGGGCCGCCGCAGGCCGATGTCACAAAATCGGTGCAGTCAGAACTGCGCCGCGTTGGCTGCTTGACCGGCAATACCGATGGCAACTGGAATAACGCCTCGCAGCGGTCGCTGTCGCAGTTCAACCGTTACGCCGGCACCAGGCTCGACACCAAGGTCGCCAGCGTCGATACGCTCGATACCATCAAGCTGAAGTCGTCGCGGGTGTGCCCGCTGGCCTGCGAACACGGCTTCCAGGCCGATGGCGACCGCTGCACCAGGATCACCTGTGCCGAGGGCTCGTTCCTCAACGACGACAATGAATGCGAGAAGCGTCGTGCCAGGAAGCCGGTGGCCACGCGCGACAGGCCGGAACCGCGTCGCGCTCCCGAAGAAGCAAGGCGCGTTCCGCAGTCAACAAAGCGAGTTTATGTCACGGGCTCTCAAGCACCGACGGGCGGGGCAGGTGTGTCGTCATCGGGCCGGCCGCTCACCGGCCAGGAGCGTGCGACGGGTTGCCATTCGTTCGGCGCGATCATGTCGGGCGTGTGCCCTTAAGAGCAGGCTGGGCCGTGACGACGGACGATCTGGTGCCCCGGACGCAAGCGGCTGAGTGCTTGTGAGCCGGGGCCCATTCTACTTTGCATGGGGTTGTTTTCGATATTTTGTATCCGGGCCCCAGTGGTGCACCGCCGAAGGGGACCTGCACCGCGTCTCGGTCCTGAAGGCAGGGGACCCGATTCAAGGCCGGGACGTCAGGTGATCAGATCGCGCTCCCCGCAATATTGACCATCAGCGCGATCAGCGCGGTGTTGAACACGAACGAGATGATGCCGTGCACGGTCGCGGTGCGGCGGATGATCTTGTCGGTGATGCCGACGTCGGAAACCTGCGCGGTCATCCCGATCACGAACGAGAAGTAGACGAAGTCCCAGTAATCCGCCTCGGTATGCGTGTCGCCGCTCGGAAACTGCAGGCCGCCGGGCTTTTTGTTGCGGTAGAATTCGTGCGCGTAGTGCAGCGAGAAGGCGGTATGAACGATCGCCCAGGACAGCGCGATCGTCACGATGGCCAGCGTCATCTCGGCCGGGTTACCCTTTGCGGTGCCGAGTTCGATCACGATGGCCGCGAGGCTTGCGAATGCGCCGAGCGCGGTCAACAGCAGCAATAGGAAACGCCCGTCGTCCTGCATCACCGCGCTGCGCCTGATGTGGCCGACGTCACAGCGCAGCATCATGATATAGGCGAGCACGAGGTACAGCGCGGTGAAGACGTCCCAGGCGAGGACAAGACGTGTCGCAAGCCGCTGCGCATCAGGCAGCAGGAAGAATACGAGGACGCCGACCGCGAGCGCGATGAAAGTGCGCGGCCTGCCGTAGACCACGCGAACCGGCAGCGGCAGATTGCGGAACCGAACAAGGTCGTCTTCGAGTTCCTTGTTCATCCGCCGCCTGTGCCGTTTGCTAGTTCTTGCGCTCCGCGACGAAGCGTGCGGCTGCCCGCAATACGTCGCCCTTTGTCCCGAAGATCGCAAGTGCTGAATCGGCGCGCGCCAAGAGATCGCGCACGCGCTGCTTGGCGCCGTCGATGCCGAGTTGGGTAACAAAGGTGGTCTTGCCGAGCGCCGCATCGGCGCCGGCCGGCTTGCCGAGCGCTGTGGCATCACCCTCGACGTCGAGCAGATCGTCGGCAATCTGGAACGCTTCGCCGAGCGCGCGGCCGTAATCGTCGAGCGCCTGATACTCGTTCGGTGTGGACTGGCCGAGGATCGCGCCGGCGATGCAGCCATAGCGCAACAGCGCGCCGGTCTTCATCTGCTGCAGCCGCGCCACGTCGACCGGTTCCCGGTCGCCGAAGCGGCCTTCGCCCGCGAGGTCGAGGATCTGGCCGCCGACCATGCCGCCGATGCCGGAGGCGCGCGCCAGCGCCCGTGTCAGCAGCAGACGCACGGTGGCGTCCTTGTGGATCTCGTCGCGGGTGACGATGTCGAATGCCAGCGTCAACAGCCCGTCGCCGGCCAGGATCGCGGTGGCGTCGTCGGTCTGCTTGTGCAGCGTGGGGCGGCCACGGCGCAGGTCGCTGTTGTCCATCGCCGGCAAATCGTCATGGATCAGGGAATAGCAATGGATGCATTCCAGCGCGGCGCCGACCAAAAGGGCCGCCTCGCGCGGGACGCCGAACACGGCGGAACTTTCGACCACCAGAAAAGGGCGCAGCCGCTTTCCGCCGCCGAGGCTGGAATAGCGCATCGCGTCCATCAGCCGCTTCGGCCGGGTAATCTCGTCGGGCAACAGCGTATCGGACAACAGCTTCGCCAGCAGGGCTTCGGTGTCGTCCGCGGTCTGGTCCAGTCGCTTGGAAAAATCGGCAGTGGCGGTCGTCATTAAGAATAGCTCCAGATCAATTTGGCCGGACAATCGTTGATGCCAAGGGCTTCGTCAATTCCATGACGGAGGTCACAAAAGCGCTGGAAAACGCACTAGATATCATGGAGATGTCACGTGGGTGGGGCTTATTGATCGCCCCGGGGGCCGACTTGGGCCGAGCCGGAAGCATCCAATTTGCGCGTTCTGCGAAATCTAGTCCTGATCCTGCTCGCGGTGCTGTTGCTGCCTTACCTGGTGACGCCGCTCTACCGGACCGGCCATCCGGTGTCGGCGCTGATGGCCTGGCGCTGGCTCACGGGCGCTCCGGTGTCGCGGCAATGGATCGATTTCAACGCGATTTCACCCGCGCTGCCGCGCACGGTGGTGGGCTCCGAGGACGCCAAATTCTGCAGCCATCGGGGCGTCGACTGGAGCGCGTTGCAGGACGCGATCGACGATGCCGAGGATGGCGAGCCAGCCCGCGGCGGCTCGACCATCACCCAGCAGGTGGCGAAAAACCTGTTCCTGTGGCCGGGCCGCAGCGTGGTCCGCAAGGCGCTGGAACTGCCGCTGGCGATGTGGATCGATTTCGTGCTGCCCAAG
The DNA here is from genome assembly GCA_963770135.1 of uncultured Alphaproteobacteria bacterium. Lineage (GTDB taxonomy): Bacteria > Pseudomonadota > Alphaproteobacteria > Rhizobiales > Xanthobacteraceae > Bradyrhizobium. Next base: position 197,721 of record CAVYOM010000016.1, read on the forward strand.
CAGCGGATCCTGGAAATCTACCTCAACATCGCCGAGCTCGGCCCGTCCGGGCAGTTCGGGGCCGAGGCCGGGTCGATGTATGCGTTCGGCCGTTCGGCGGCCACGCTTTCGGCGCGCGAGGCTGCCTTGCTGGCGGCGATCCTGCCCAATCCGGTCCGGCGAAGCGCCCGCAATCCCGGCCCCGGGGTACGTCGCCTGGCCGGGACCTATATCGCGCGGTCGGGCGCAGTGCAGCGCTGCTGGAGCGAAAATCGTGCTTTTTGAGCCAATTTTCGCCCCTCTTAACCGCAAGCCGGCCTAGCTTTACGCCATCCCATCCTCTATAAGCGCGGCCTTATCGGCATCGCAGCCCGCGCGCGCAGCGCTGGGCCGTCCGGCTTCGGACGATGCCTCCGACAACACCCCTAGAGGACCGTTATGGCCGTTCCCAGAAGAAAAACATCGCCCTCGCGGCGTGGCATGCGCCGCTCGGCGGACGCACTGAAGAAGCCGACCTATGCCGAGGACAAGGACTTTGGCGAACTGCGCCGTCCGCACCACCTCGACCTCAAGACCGGCATGTATAAGGGCCGGCAGGTGCTGAAAAAGAAGGAATCCTGATCGGGTTCGGGAATAAGGCACGGCTTCGACTCGTGTCTGCCCGAATTTGGCCAACGAGTGGGCCAACGGTTCCATTGGGCGAAGCGCTGCTTCGCCCGGGGGACAATCCGGTTATCCTGTGAAGGCGCGATACCCATGGTCGGTTTTCCGCTGCTTCTGATTCCGCTCGCGATCTACAACATCATCGTCTTCCTGATGCCCGACGTGTCGTTCACCGATCCGTTGGTGAAGCTGACGTTGATGTCGGGTGCGGAATGGACGGTGACGCTCAGCGACGTGCTGCTGACGCTCGCCATCCTGCTGCTGCTCGCCGAAGTCATCAAGGGCGCGCGTCCCGGCGCGAAATATCTCACCGACCATCTGCTGTCGCTGATCGTGTTCGGCGCGGCGGCGGCCGAATTCGTGATGTGGCCGAAATTCGCCACCTCGACCTATTTCTTGATGACGGCATTATCGCTGGTGGATTTCGTCTCCGGCCTTGCCTTGCGAACACGGCGCCGTGCCGTTGCGGTCGCGGCGGCGCCACCGCCAAAAGCCGCCAAAAGGGTCGAGGCACCGGCCGCCGAGCCCCATATCGATCCCGCGCCGGCAGCGCCTGCTGCGCCCTCGGCGGTGCCGGCCGCAACGTCCGTCGCCGAATCCGTGCTGCAGGATCACCCCGAACCGAAACCGGCAAAGCCCGCCATCGCGCCCGAGGCGGCTTCGGTCGTGCCCGAGGCTCCCGCGCCGAAAACTCCTTCCCTGGAAGCCTCGCCACCGGAAACCTCGTCACCGGAGATCCCGTCACCGGGACTGCAGCCGGGCTCGGGTTCGCCGGCATCGCCGGACAAGCCTCAGCACTGATCTAAATGGTTTGCCGCGTCCTGAAGCCGGTGCCGCTGCGCCGGATCTGGCTGGCGCCATAGGCCATCTGCGCATCCGCAAGCGAAGCGCGCCGCAGGCGGCAGGTTTGCGGCGCCTGGTCGGCGGTCGCAATCAGCTGAGCGACGAAGGTTGGATTGGGTCGCGGCGCAGGTCTCGCCGACAGGTGCACGGACTGGGTTACCGGCACCAGCTCGGCACGGGCCGGTTCGTCGAGATCGACGAACTCGCCGTCCAGGATTTCATCCGGTCGATCGATATCCAGCATCGCACACCGTAACCTGAAGTGTCACGTTTTGGGACGTTACGCCCCCACTGCGATATGACCTCGCAAGGCCTATGCCGCTTGCTTCCGTTCCGTTCCTGCCGGGTCAGAGAAGTCTTTGAAACATGGTTTCCGGATTATTTATGAACTTGACCTAGTCTGGCGCCGGAAAGAGCCACTATCCTCAAACGACGGGAATCACCAGTGTCCCGAATCGAGGCGTCCTGATGCTCCCTGTCCCGCAAGTCTCCAGCATCCTTGCCACGCTAGGTCAGGCAGCCTTCCTCTGGGACCTGACGGCGGACACCATCGCCTGGAGTGACAATGCCGGCGTGGTCTTTACCGATATTCCGGCGGAGGCGCTGGGCAGCGGCGCTGGGTTCGCCAGGCTGATCGAGCCCTCCCAATCGGTCCGGACGGAGGCGCTCGCCCAGTCGGGGCCGGCGCGGGGCGGCGAAGGCGTCGCCTACCGGATCGAATATGGCGTACGGGCAGCGGCCTCGGCTCCCTTGATCTGGATCGAGGAGACCGGTTGCTGGTTTGCAGGGCCCGACGGCAAGCCGGCGCGCGCGCAGGGCATCGTCCGCGTCAACAACGAGCGCCACGCCCGCGACGAGCAACTCATGCGGCTTTCGCGGCACGATCCACTGACCGGTGAACTCAATCGCACCCATCTCGTCGCCGCGCTGGCGGAAACGATCGAAGAAACCATGCGTTTGCGATCATCCTCCGCCTTCATGGTGATCGGCATCGATCATCTGGCGCGCGTCAACGACGCCTTTGGCTTCGACGTGGCCGACGCCGTGATCGCCGAAGTCGGAAAACGCATCCGCGCCAAGCTGCGCGGCGGCGACGTGCTCGGCCGGTTTTCCGGCAACAAGTTCGGGCTGATCTTGAGGAACTGCACCGTCGACGACACCAATACCGCGGCCGAGCGCTTTCTGGCCGGGATCCGCGACACGGTGATCCCGACCAAATCGGGCCCGGTCTCGGTGACGGCCTCGATCGGCGCGATCACCATCCCGCGCTACGCGCGCAACGCCGATGAAGCCGTCAACCGCGCCCAGGAAACGCTCGATGGCGCCAAGCGCCGCCGCGCCGGATCGTTCGCGCTGTGGAAGCCGAATGTCGAACGCGACGCCCAGCGCCGCGTCAACAGCCGCGTCACCGACGAGATCGTCACCGCGCTCAACGAGCGCCGCATCGTCGCGGCGTTCGAGCCGGTGGTCGAGGCGCGCTCGCGGCAGCCGGCATTCTACGAATGCCTGGTGCGGATGGAGCAAGCGGACGGGCAGGCGCTGCTGGCGCCCGATATCGTCCCCGTGGCCGAGCGATTGGGGCTGATCCGGCTGGTCGACCACCGCGTCCTCGAACTCGCGGTCGCCGAACTTGCCGCGTCGCCGAACGTGCGGCTCAGCCTCAACATCTCGCCCGGCACCACCATGGACCCGGATTG
>CAVYOM010000017.1:0-136757 GCA_963770135.1 uncultured Alphaproteobacteria bacterium
GTCAGTCTCTTCGTCGTCGGATTTTTCGCCCGGCATCGGCCGGTTGAAATCAGCCCCGGCAAGCGCCGCGATCTTTTCGCCGAGCTGCTCGCGCAGCACCCGCGTCTTGACTTCCTCGACCGTGCCCTCGACGAGTTCGCCGAGCTGGAACGGGCCGTAAGAGACGCGGATCAGCCGGTTCACCTCGAGGCCGAGATGCGCCATGACGTTGCGGACCTCGCGGTTCTTGCCCTCGCGGATCGCAAACACCAGCCAAACATTGGCGCCCTGGTCGCGCTCCAGCGTCGCATCGATCGAGCCGTATTTGACGCCGTCGACCTCGACACCCTTCTTCAGTTCATCGAGCTGCGCCTGCGTGACATCGCCATGGGCGCGGACGCGGTAGCGCCGCAGCCAGCCGGTGTCAGGCAGTTCGAGCGCACGCGCAAGCCCGCCATCGTTGGTCAGCAGCAGCAGCCCCTCGGTATTGAAATCGAGCCGGCCGATCGAGATCAGCCGCGGCAGGCCCTCGGGAAGATTGTCGAACACCGTCGGCCGCCCTTCGGGGTCGGCATGCGTGGTCATCAAGCCGCGCGGCTTGTGGTACATGAACAGCCGCGTGCGCTCGCGCGGCGGCAGCACCTTGCCGTCGACCGTGATGGTGTCGTTGGCAGTGACGTCGAGCGCCGGTGAATTGATCACCCGGCCGTTGACGGAGACACGGCCCTGCGTGATCCATTCCTCGGCATCGCGGCGCGAGGCAAGACCGGCGCGGGAAACCACCTTGGCAATTCGCTCGCCGGATTTCTTGACGCGCGGCGGCTGCGGCGCGCGCTTGTCGAATTCAGGTTGGCGCTCGCGATAGGCGCCCCGGCCGCCAAAGGCGGGGCGTTTTGCAAAAATCTTGCTGTCGTCCTCGTTCTCGCGGCGCGGCCGACTTTCATCCGCTTCACTGCGCGGATGCTCCTGCCAATCGGTGCGGCCTGCCGGTCTCTCGCGAGGACGGTCGAATTTCGGGCGATCCTCGCGCGAACGCGAGAAGCGCGGACGCTCCTCGCCGCCGCGGTCGTCGCGGGATCGGTCAAAGCGCGGCTTGTCGAAATTGCGCGCACCTTCGCGGGCGGGACGGGCATCGCGGTCGCCGCGATCCTCACGCTTCTGCCATGGCTTGGAATCGCCGCGATCTCGACCACGATCGGCACGGTCACCAAAATCCTTGCGCGAGCCTCTATCGGGCGCACCGCGCGAGAACTTCTTGTCACCGCCAAATTTTCTCTCAGGCCGATCGCCACGCGGACGGTCGCCGTCTTTTCGAAACCCTTCGCCACGCGGCGTATAGGGCCGCTTCTCGCCACCGCCTTCGCGCGGGGCATAGGGCTTCCTGTCGCCAAACTTCCGGTCGGAAGAACGCCCCGCCGGACGCGCATCGTCGCGCTCGCGGCGCGGCGGACGGTCGTCGCGATTGAAATTCGGACGGTCACCGCGCGGCTTGAACGGGCGCTTGTCGCCACCGCCACGATCTTCGCGCGGCTTGAACGAACGCTTTTCACCATCGTCACCGCGTGATGGACGGCCGGCAAATGGCCTGTCGCCGCGCGGACGCGGTGCGTCGCCAAAGTCGCGGCGCGGCGGCCGGTCATCGCCGTCGCGTTTGCCGGCATAAGGTTTTCGGTCACCAGAATAAGGCTTCTTGCCGAACGATTTCGCGCCGTCGGACTTCCCGGCATAGGGACGCCGCTCGCCTTCGCCTTCACCCTTGCCGGCAAACCCGCGCTTGGCGAACTTCTTCTCCGGCCCCCTCGCCGCCCCGGAGCGGCCTTTGCCACCGGGCTTGCCTCCGTCCGCGCGGCTCTTGCCGCCGCCGGGCCGGTCACGCCGGCCGCGGGAATCGTTGTTTTTGTCGCTATCGCGGGGCATGAATGGTCTCTCGGGTACAGATGAAATGGCTGTCAGACTTATGCAGATGGGCTGTCATAGCGATAACGCGCGCGCACTTTGCTCAAGGCGCATTCTCACGCAAAACCGGTATCCGCGTTTGCTGAAGGCGGCTCTCTTAGCAGGTTTCTTCCGATGATACGAGGCATGACTGTCCCTTCTTTCATGGATTTGGCGCTCAAAACCGCCGAAAACGCCGGAAAAGCCGGCGAAGTTCCGATCGGATGCGTCATCGTCAGGGGTTACGAGGTGATCGCCACCGCCGGCAACCGAACCCTGACCGACCGCGACCCAACCGCGCACGCCGAGATTCTCGCGATCCGGCAGGCCGCCGAGGCCATCGGCACCGAGCGGCTGGTCGATTGCGACCTCTACGTCACGCTGGAGCCCTGCACGATGTGCGCCGGCGCGATTTCGTTCGCCCGGATCCGCCGGCTCTATTACGGCGCCGCGGACCCTAAGGGCGGCGCGGTGGATTCCGGGGTACGTTTTTTTGCCCAGCCGACCTGCCACCATGTGCCGGAGGTTTATTCGGCGGTCGGAGAGACCGAGGCCGCGACGCTGCTCAAGGAGTTTTTCAAGGTGCGGCGGTAGGCACGATCCCACCAAACCCATGACGTCATCCCCGCGAAGGCGGGGATGCAGTATTCCAGAGGCAGTCGTGATTGATCGAGAGGCCGCAGCGTACTGGATGCCCGCCTTCGCGGGCATGACGAATTGGGTCACGTCGCCAGAAAAAACTCCCGCAGCAACTTCGCCGTCACATCCGGGTTTTCCTCCGGCAGGAAATGCCCGGAATCCACCGGCGCCCCCTCCACATTCGTGGCCCATTTCTTCCAGGTATCGAGCGGAGTCGTCGCCGCGCTCGCGACGCCGGCATCGCCCCACAGCGCTAGCATCGGGATCGTGATCTTCTTCCCGGCATCGAGATCAGCCTTGTCGATCTCGTAGTCGGCATAGGCGCCGGCGCGGTAGTCCTCGCACATCGCGTGAATACGGGAGGGATCGCGGAACGGCGCGAGATAATGCTCGAGCGCGCGCGGGTCGATCGCATCCAGCGTTTTCGTCTTGGTCTGGCTCGCCATCTTCTGCTTGAGGAAAAACTCGCCATGGCCGGAGATCAGCGTTTCCGGCAGCGGATATGGCTGCGCCAGAAACGCCCAATGGTAGATCTTCAGCGCAGAAAGCCGATTCAGTTTCTCCCAGTAGTCATAGGTCGGCGCGATATCGAGCACCGCGAGTTTCGACAGCCGTCCGGGATGATCGAGCGCCAGCCGGTACGACACCCGTCCGCCGCGGTCGTGGCCGGCGAGCGCGAAATGCACATGGCCGAGCTGCTCCATCGCTTCCACCATGACCTTCGCCATCGCGCGCTTGGTGTAGGGCGTATGGTTGTCGTCGCTGCGGGGCATGTCTGACCAGCCATAGCCCGGCAGGTCGGCGATGATCAGCGTGAACTTGTCGGCCAGCTGCGGCGCGACCGGGTGCCACATCACATGCGTGGACGAAAATCCGTGCAGCAGCAACAATGGCGGCCCCTTGCCGCCGACGCGGGCAAAGATGCGGCCCGACGAGGTGTTGATCCATTCGGAGGCATATCCGGGAAACAGGTCGGCTAGATCGGACATGAACGCTCCTTGCTGCTTCAAACTTTGTTTGCCGTTGCCGCTGGCAGGTCGCAGGTTTAAGCCATTCCCCAAGCCCGACCAACAGGAACAAGAAGCGAGGAAACCGTCAGATGTCGATCGATTTCGAAATTCCAGCCGAAGCCAAGGCGATCCGCGAAAAAGTCCGCAAATGGGTGCATGACGAGTGTATCCCCGCGGAGAAGGAACTCGATACCAAGCCGCTTGCCGAGGTGCTCGGCCCACTGCGGGCCAAGGCCCGCGCGCGCGGCCTGTGGTGCCCGTGGGTGCCGAAGGAATATGGCGGCATGGGCCTCGGTCCGCTGGCGAACGCGCTGGTGCAGATGGAACTCGGCGAAAGCATGCTCGGCGCGCTCTCGATGAACACGCAAGGGCCCGACGACGCCTCGATGATGACGATCCTCGCCCACGGCACGGAATATCAGAAGGAAAAATTCCTCAAGCCCCTGCTCAACGGCGACAAGCGCATTTGCTTCTCAATGACGGAAAAGGCCGCCGGCGCTGACGCTACCGGCATGCAGACCACGGCAGTGAAGGACGGCAACGAGAACTATGTACTCAACGGCGAGAAGTGGTTTTCCTCTTCCGCCAGCGTCGCTGACATGGCGCTTGTCATGGCTAAGACCGATCCGAACGCGCCGCGGCACAAGCAGTATTCGACCTTCCTCGTCGAGCTGCCGAACCCCGGCTACAAGATCAAGCGCAACGTCGCCAACATGGCGATCGAGGGACCGCATGACCATGCCATTCACGGCGGCCATTCCGAGATCGAGATCAAGGATCTGAAAGTGTCCGCCGACAATCTGGTCGGCGGCGAAGGCAACGGCTTTGCCATGGGCCAGCACCGCCTCGCCTATGGCCGGCTGCGCCATGGCATGCACAACGTGGCCAAGGCGCAGCGCGCGCTCGACATGGCGGTCGGCCACATCACCAAGCGCTCGACCTTCGGCCAGTTGATCGCCGACCGGCAAGCCGTCCAGTTCATGCTCGCGGACTGCGCCGAACAACTCTACATCGGCCGCCTGATGCTGCTGCACATCGCCTACAAGGCGGAAAAGGGTCTTGATATCCGGCAGGAAAACTCGATCGCCAAGATCTTCCATGCGCATATGGTGCACAAGGTGATCGACACCGCGATCCAGCTCCACGGCGCGCTCGGCTTCAGCCAGGATACGCCGCTGGCCAAATGGTACACCCAGGTCCGCGCGCAGCGGCTGGTCGACGGTCCGGACGAAGTGCACAAGTGGAAGATCGGCAAGAACGTCATCAAGGCGTTCCGCGAACATGGCACGACGGCAAGCGCGGTGGGCGGGGATTTGCTCTGACCATCATTGCGAACCAACGGGGCGCGTGAATGCGCGCCCGATGACAAGCTCCGCGAAGCAATCCACGTCTCCACGCGGGGATAGATGGATTGCTTCGTCGCTTCGCTCCTCGCAATGAAGGGGAAAAAAATCTCATAACTCCTCTGCCGACACGGCAAGATAAGTCACACCCGCTGACCCTTATCGAGCCGTGCAGTTTCGCCGCGGCTGTGGCAAGCTCCACGCGCGACTTCCTCATCCCATTTGTAAAATTTCCTGATCGGGGAGGACGGCCATGGTAGCTTATGTCGTGCTGGCGAATTTCACGGAGCAGGGAATCCGCAACGCCAAGGAGTCACCGAAGCGCGCGGAAGCCTTCAAGGCAATGGCGAAGACGTTCGGAGTAACGGTGAGAGAAATCGTCTGGACACAAGGACGGTATGACATCGTGACCATCCTCGATGCGCCAGATGAGTCGTCCTTCATGTCGCTGACGCTGAGCCTCGCTGCGCTCGGCAATGTTCGCACCGAATCGCTGCGGGCCTTCTCTGCAGCCGAGATGACAAAGGCCGTCGGCAGCATGCTTTGACAGCCGAGTTCGGCTGGCAGTCTGCAGCGAAGCAGGTGGGATTTCCTTCAGCTTGCGCCGTCATTCCGGGGCGGCGCGTAGCGCCGAACTACGGTGCGCAATTGCGCACCTGAGAATCTCGAGATGGAGCTCACAGGCGCTAATCAACTTCGAGATTCCGGATCGACGCGCGTAGCGCGTCGTCCGGAATGACGGGTTGAAGCTACGTCGCCCGCTCCTGCTCCACCGCCTGCCAGGCAATGTCGCGGCGGCAGAAACCGTCGGGCCATTTGATGCGATCGACGGCCTGATAGGCGCGCTGCTGCGCTTCCAGCACGGTCTTGCCCGACGCGCAGACGTTCAGCACGCGCCCGCCATTGGCGAGGACCGCGCCATCCTTTGCTGCCGTGCCGGCATGGAAGATTTCGACACTCTCAACCTGGGCGGCGTCCTCGAGGCCGTCGATGCGCGTGCCCTTCTTGTAGTCGCCGGGATAGCCCTTCGCCGCGATTACCACGGTCAGTGCAGGTTCCGGATACCAACGCAGGTCGAAATGCTTGAGCTCTCCATCGCAAGACGCCAGAAATGCCGGCACGATGTCTGACATCATCCGCAGCATCAGCACCTGACACTCGGGATCGCCGAAGCGGACATTGTATTCGAACAATTTTGGCCCCTGCGGCGTCAGCATCACGCCGGCATAGAGCACGCCGCGGAACGGCATGCCGCGCTGCTTCATGCCGGCCACCGTCGGCAGGATGATCCGCGCCATGATCTGGTCGTGTACTTCGGGCGTCACGAACGGTGTCGGCGAATAGGCACCCATGCCGCCGGTGTTCGGTCCCTCGTCGTGATCGAACACCCGCTTGTGGTCCTGCGCGGAAGCGAGCGGGATCGCGGTGTCGCCGTCGCATAGCGCGAAAAAGCTGATCTCGCGGCCTTCGAGAAATTCCTCGATCACGACCTCGGCGCCGGCCGAGCCGAATGCGCCCTCAAACATCATGGCGATGGCGGCTTCGGCCTCCGCCAGAGTCTTTGCCACGACGACGCCCTTGCCGGCAGCGAGCCCGTCGGCCTTGACCACGATCGGCGCGCCCTGCGCGCGAACGTAAGCCAGCGCGGCGGCGGCATTATCGAAGCGACGATAGGCGCCGGTCGGAATATTGAACTCACTGCACAGGTCCTTGGTAAAGCCTTTGGAACCTTCGAGCTGCGCCGCCTCTCTGCTCGGCCCAAACGCCTTGATGCCGACAGCTGCGAGATCGTCGACGATCCCCGCGGCAAGCGGCGTCTCCGGGCCGACCACGACGAGATCCACGGCGTTGCGCCTGCAGAACTCGATCACCGCGGCGTGGTCAGCGATATCGAGCGCCACGCATTCCGCCTCGCGGGCGATCCCGGCATTGCCGGGCGCGCACCACAGCTTGGTCAGCAGCGGCGACGCGGCAATCTTCCATGCGAGAGCGTGTTCGCGGCCGCCGGAACCGAGCAGAAGGATGTTCATGACAGGAGCCAGATGCGGGGATGAGATGCGGCTTCGGTCGCACAAAACGGCCCCTCGCCGCAAGGGGACCGGACGGCAGAATAGCCGTTGTGCAGAGGAGTTTCCGCGCTATTTGCCGCCCGAAGCCGCGATGATTTCCTGCAGCATCGCGACATGGCGGGCAAACGCGCCCCGCCCGGCGGCGGTCGCGGTCACCGTGGTCTGCGGCTTCTTGCCGACAAAGGCCTTTTCGACCGCGACGTAGCCGGCCTTCGACAGCGTCTCGATATGGGCGCCGAGATTGCCGTCGGTGGCGCCGGTCAGCTGCTTCAGCCTGGCGAATTCGAGCCCCACGCCCGACGGCAACGCATTCAGCGCCGCCATGATTCGCAGCCGCAACGGTTGGTGGATGATCTCGTCGAGCCCGGCCATGTCAGCTCCGGCGCATCCACAGGCCGCCAAGCATCAGCCCGCCGCCGTCGACAAAAGCCATCCAGAGTTCGAACCAGCCGCCGGCCCAGAAATAGCCCGCCAGCGCCAGCGCGGTGATGGACAGACCGATCGCAACAAAGGCGTGGCCGAACCAGAGTCCGGCGATGATGTAGAGCAGCATGAAATAGATCGGCCAGAACGTCCCCATCTGGCGCGGCGTGAAGTCGCCGAGCACGCTGGTGCAGAGGAACCCAAAGGCGAAGAACAGCACGAACGCGATCAGCATCCGGAAATCGAAGGTGCGAATGCCTGTCTTGCGATATCCGGAGGCGCTGATCGCAAACGATCCCGCGACACCCGCGACGTTCAGCGCGGCCCAGAAATAGCCGGCCTGGCGCGGCACCAGAAACGCGCCGAGATAGCCGGCAAATACCAGCGCGCCCCACATGATCAGCATCAGGCTGGCGAGATTGTAGATCCGCGATTGCCGGACGCGGCGCGTCATCTCGTTGATTTCGGCGAGCGCCTCGGTAGCCTCGCGGCTGTCGATCATGTTGTCCGATCCCCGCCCCTTCGCCGCTATGACCCTGCCATGGCGCGCGTGGCAACATCTTCGGCGACGATGGATATCGCCTTCGGCGCGGCGACGATACCCATGTGGTTGATGCCGTCGAGCACCTTGACGTCGACCGCGACCTTCGCGCCACGCACGGCTTCGGCGTATTTTTCCGAAAACATCAATTCGTCGTCGGCGCCGGAGATGATCGTGAGCGGTTTTGTCGCGGCGGCGAGATCGCGGCGGAAATCGCCCCGCACCGCAAAGTTGCGCATCAGGCGGTCGGTATAGGTCGACACCAGCGTCTTCTCGGAATTCGGTGGCACCGCAAGCGCCAGCACCGGCAGCGCCTCACAGCAGTTGATGCCGAGCCCGCGCAGCGCCAGCAGGCCGATGATGCGCGGGATATCGGCGTTCGCCCAGCCGCCGGAACTCGGCCGGGTGGAAGGCGCGTCGTAGCCGAGATAGGGCGCGAGCATCACGAAGCGCTCGAACAGGTTCTGAATCGGCGAGCCCGCCACGCGCAGCGTAAAGCCGCCGCCGGAGGAATGGCCGACCAGGGTCAGCGGCGCTGACGGCACGGTGTTGCGCAACACCGTGACGAAATCGGCCAGATCGTCCTCAAGCTGGCCGACATAGCCGATATCGCCGCGCGTGCCTGACGTGCCGTGGCCGCGCATATCGACCGCAAAGGTTTCCACGCCGTGCGCCGCCAGTGCCTGCGACAGCGCATGGATGGTGCCGCCGCTGGAGCCGGATGAGCCATGAATCACGATCGCCACGCGGCCGGTCGGCGTGCCGCCCGCGCCATAATGGCGGAAGCCGAGCCATGTGCCGTCGCGGGCCTGGAAGCGCTCAATCGCAGGCAGGCTGGAAAGATCGACGGTGGCTCGCGCCCGCGAGATCGATTGCAGCTCCGGCACCGGCTGCAGCGGCGTTGCCAGCAGGGCCAGCACCACCAGCGCCAGCACGCCGACGCCGCACAGGACCCATTTCAGGAGGCTCAGGGAGCCGCGGATCAGGAATTTGAACATCGACATTGCCTCGCTGAAATGAAATACAGAGAACTCTGTATCACAGAGTATATGAGTTCCACAAGGGCCGGATTGGCGGGGATGGTTAAAAATCCCTACGTTGCGGCAACGTCTCCAACACCCGAATCAGCTGCCGATGCCTGCTGCCGAAAACCTGATCAACGCGCCCGAATTTACCGTCTCCGAGCTGTCCTCCGCGCTGAAACGGACGGTCGAGGACGCCTATGGCCATGTCCGCGTCCGCGGCGAAATCTCCGGCTTCCGCGGGCCGCACTCCTCCGGCCACTGCTATTTCGCGCTGAAGGACGAGAGCGCCAAGATCGAGGCGGTGATCTGGAAATTCGCCCACGCCCGGATGCGCTTCAAGCCGCAGGAAGGGCTGGAGGTCATCGCCACCGGCAAGCTCACGACCTATCCGGGCTCGTCGAAATACCAGATCGTCATCGAAGCGCTGGAACCTGCCGGCATCGGCGCGCTGATGGCGCTGATGGAGGAGCGCAAGAAGAAGCTCGCCGCCGAGGGCCTGTTCGACGAGGCGCGCAAGCAATTGCTGCCCTGGCTGCCGGAGGTGATCGGCGTCGTCACCTCGCCGACCGGCGCCGTCATTCGCGACATCCTGCACCGGCTGGAGGATCGCTTTCCGCGCCGCGTGCTGGTGTGGCCGGTCAAGGTGCAGGGCGAAGGCTCGGCCGAACAGGTGGCTGCCGCCATCCGCGGCTTCAATGCGCTGCCCGAGGCGGGAAAGATTCCGCGGCCGGATCTCCTGATCGTCGCGCGCGGCGGCGGCTCGCTGGAGGATCTGTGGTCGTTCAACGAGGAGATCGTGGTCCGCGCCGCTGCCGAAAGCATGATCCCGCTGATCTCGGCCGTCGGCCACGAGACCGATATCACGCTGATCGATTTCGCCGCCGACAAGCGCGCCCCGACGCCGACAGCGGCGGCCGAAATGGCCGTTCCCGTGCGCAGCGAATTGTTCGTCGAGGTCGAGAGCCTGGCGCGGCGCACGATGGTGTGCTGGCAGCGCGGCCAGGAGAGCCGCCGCAACGAATTGCGCGCCGCAGCCCGCGCGCTGCCGGGCTTGAGCGAACTGCTCGCGATCCCCAGGCAGCGGCTGGATCACCTCGGCGCCGCCCTGCCCCGCGGATTGAAGGCCAACACGCACGCCCACCACCGCCGCTTCTCGCATCTCAGCGCCGGGTTGACGCTGAAGGTTCTGCGCGGACAGGTCGCGCAGGCCAATCATCGTCTCACGGTGTCGGGCGAACGCATCCGGCTGTCCGCCCGCGCGCTGCTGCGCAACCGGCGCGACCGCTTTGCCGGGCTTGAGGTCAGGCTGAAGGCCTCAAAACTCTCCAATGCCCAGGCGCAGCGCAACGCCATCGCGCGCGATCGCGAGCGCGCGCAACGGCTGACCGAGCGCGCCCGCCGCGCGCTTCTGACCGCCCTGCAGCGTTTCGACGCGCGCGTCGACCCATAGCGGCCAGTTGTTGTCGGCGCTGTCCTACCGCGGCGTGCTTGCGCGCGGCTTTGCCCTGGTGCGCGACGAACACGGCCACGCGGTGCACGCCGCCGCCGCGATCGGACCGAGCGCACATCTGTCGATCGAATTCGCCGACGGCCGCGTCGGCGCCACCGCAGATGCCGATCGGCCTCAGGCAACGACTCCCGTCGCGAGTGCGCCGAACCCTTTGTCGCACGAGGCGAAGCCGGCGGCGCCGAAGCGCGTCGTCAAGCCGGTCGATCAGGGAAGTCTGTTCTAGCGCGCCAGCCACTCCGTGACGCGGCGCTGCGCGTCCTTGCGCGCGTCCGCGTCGGTGCCGATATGGCCGCGTTCGGGCAACGCGGCGTCGGAGCCTGCGATCGCCCGCAGCGGCAGGTTGGCGCGGTCGAAATCGTGGGCTGCGCCGGGATAGACCACGATCTGCGCCAGCGCGCTCCGGCCGCGGGCCCCCTCCACCACCTGGCGGCAGGCCTGTGGCGAGCTGACGTCGTCCTGCGCGCCGATCAGCAGCAGCGTCGGCACGCGCGTGCTCCAGCCGAGGCCGGAGGAGATCCGGCAATCCGGATAGAATGCGATCGCCGATCGGAAATCCGGCTCGATCCCGCGCGCTGACAATTGCGGGCGCACTGCCCACAGCACCGCGCTAGCGCCGTGCGCCCAACCCATCAGGCTGATCCGGTCACGCGCGGCCCAGGGCTGCTGCGAGAGCCATTTCCGCGACGCACTGACATCGGCTACCCGCTCGCGGCGGGCGAGCACAGGGCGCTCCTTGACGCGGCATTGCGGGCCGAGCTCGCGCGAACCGTAGCTGTCCGGCAGCAGCACCGCATGGCCGGTCTTCAACAGCTGCTCCGCCCAGTCGCGATAGCGCGACTGCACCGGCTCCGATTGCCCGCCCAATCCGCCGCAGCCATGCAGAGCAATCACGGTGGGAAACGGGCCGTCACCATCCGGCTTGTAAAGCTGGGCATGCAGGGTCAGACCGTTCGCCGGGATATCGACCTGGCGCGGCGCCGGCAATTGCCCGGCATCGGCCGTGCAGGCCACACCAAGGAGCGTCAGGGATAGCGTGGCTGACAACAGGCGCATCGGTCTCTGTCGGATCGGTATGACGCTGCGGGCACGGCAAAATTCACGCTATCATGCAGGCAGCCGCAAAATCATCACAAGTAGGTCAGTTTCCGGGGCGGACAGTACGACCTATTTATGATAGATCGAATCCGGAAAATACAGTTAAGGCCAGCCCGCGGGCCGGCCTATTGGAGAGTTTGACGGTGCTCAATAAATTCGGCCCCTCGGGGCATGGCGAAGCGCAGGTGCAATATTTGGACGGCGATTTCCGCGTGATCTCGCCCGGAACCTACGTGCGTTGCGCCATCACCGACGTGCGGATCCCGCTCGACGAATTGAAGTACTGGAGCGTCGATCTGCAGGAGGCGTATTCGGTCCCGACCGCCGTGCTGCAGCGGCACTTTCCGGGCGCGCTGAAGACGCAGGGGTGAGCGTGGTTTCGTAGGGTGGGCAAAGGCGCATCGCGCCGTGCCCACCATCTATCGTCGAGCATCGTCTTGAATGGTGGGCACGCTTCGCTTTGCCCACCCTACGCAGTCTTCTTCTCTCGCGCCTTGAACAGCCGGTCGGCGACGAATTTCCGCAACAGCGCCGGATCGTCGAACGCCAGCGTCACGGGGAACGGCACGATTTGCTGCGACCAATCCCGTAGCCGCGCCAGATCTTTTTCCGTCGTTACCAGCGTCAGACCATCGCGCTTGGCTTCCGCGATCAGGCTTTCGATCTCGGCTTGCGAATACGGATGATGATCGGCGAAGGCGCGCTGCCCCGCCACGTCGATGCCGCTGGCGCGCAGCGTGTTGAAGAATCGCGTGGGGTCGCCGATACCGGCAAACGCCAGCACGCGCTTGCCCCGAAGCTGCGCGACCTGCGCGTCATCCGGCTTCAGGTGCGCTGACAACACCGGCTTGCCTTGCGCCGCGATCTCCGCTGACACCGTTTCCGCGGCACTGCCGTTGCCCACAACGATCAGCGCATCGGTGCGCGCCAGTTGCGGCCGCAACGGCGCCCGCAAGGGGCCGGCGGGAAACACCTGCCCGTTGCCTATTCCGCGCGCGCTGTCGATCACGATCAGGGACGCGTCCTTGACGATCGCCGGGCTCTGGAAGCCGTCGTCCATCAGGATCACGGTCGCGCCTTGCGCGCGCGCCAGCGGCACGCCGTCCGCGCGCTTGCGCGACACCACCACCGGCAGCGCGGCTGCCAGCATCAAGGGCTCGTCGCCGACATCGGAAGCCGCATGCCTGACGGGATCGACCCTGACCGGCCCGCGTAATTTTCCGCCATAGCCGCGGCTGAGCACGACCGGCGTCTCGCCGAGTTCGCGCAAGAGCTTCGCCAGCGCCAGCACGGTCGGCGTCTTGCCGGCGCCGCCGACGTGATAATTGCCGACGCAGAGCACGGGAATGCCGGCATTCAATCCCCTGCGCTGCAGGCGCCGTGCGGCGACGGCACCATAGAGTGCGGCGAGCGGTTTCAGCAGATGCGCGTTGAGCGAGGCCGGACCGTGCCAGAAGCCCGGCTCACGCATTGGCCGCTCCCATCTCGATCCGCAATTGCAGCAGATACGGCTCGAGCGCGGAGAGCGTGCGCTCCAGCGCGCCGCCGAGCTGCCCGACCACGCGCTCGGATGCGGTCAGCACGGCTTCGCGCGCCCTGGGATCGGCGAGCATCTGCCCGAACTGCTTGATCAGCGCTTCCTGCGTATCGGCCCGCCGCGCGCCGCCGGCAGCATCGAGGGCTTCATAGACGTCGGTGAAATTGAAGACGTGGGGACCGTGGACAATCGATGCGCCGAGCTTGATCGCCTCGATCGGGTTCTGCCCGCCACGCTCGACCAGCGATCCGCCCATGAACACGATCGGCGCCAGCCGGTAGAACAACCCGAGTTCGCCCATGGTGTCGGCGACATAGATGTCGGTCGTGGCGGTGGGCAAATCCTCGTGCGAGCGCAGCGTCGGATTGAGGCCGGAAGCTGCGATCATGCGCGCGATGGCCTCGCCGCGATCGGGATGGCGCGGCACGATCACGGTCAACAGGCCAGGAAAATAGCCGGCCAGCGTCCGGTGGGTTTCCGTCAGAATTTCTTCCTCGCCGGGATGCGTGGAGGCCGCGACGACCACGGGGCGGCCACGCGTCATTGACATCAACATATCCAGCTTGTTGGCATCGGCCGGCGGGGCGGGAACGTCGAGCTTGAGGTTTCCCGTCACCACGACGTTGCGGCTGCCCAGCGTCGCAAAGCGATCCGCATCGGTCTGCGACTGCGCCAGGCAGACGTCGAACTTTTCGAGCAACGCCGAGATGGTCCCTTGCACCCGCTGCCAGCGTGGAAACGAGCGCTGCGACATCCGTCCGTTGATCAGCACCATCGGCAGCCGCCGCGCGGAGCTCGACAGGATCAGGTTCGGCCACAGGTCGGACTCGACGAACAGCGCCAGCGAGGGCTGCCAGTGATCGAGAAACCGCGCGACGTAGCGCGGCGAATCATACGGCACATATTGATGGATGACGTCAGGCGGGAACCGCTTGGCGACGATCGCAGCCGAGGTCACCGTACCCGACGTCACGAGGATGCGCAGGTTGAGCGCCCGCAGCCGCTCGATCAGCGCCGCCGCCGCCAGCACCTCGCCGACGCTGGCGCCGTGAATCCACACCAGCGGCCCGGTGGGCCGGATATCGGTGCTCAGACCGCGGCGCTCGCCGAAGCGCGCCGGATCTTCCTTGCCGAGCTTCAACCGGCGGCTGATCACCGCAGGCGACAACGGCACCATCGCGTACGACAGTTTCCGGTAGACGCGCAGCGTCATCGGCAGTGGATTAGCCAAGAGCGGCCTCCGGACGCCCGACCGCCACATAGGCGCGACGAGTCGCTTCGTTCAGCAAAACTTCTACCTGAAGGCGCAGCTTTTCCATAGTCTCGGCGTCGGCGTCCGGCGGCACGTATACATGTTCAATGCCTACCACGACCCCGCGCCCGAACGGCAAATTGATGGTGGTAGAGTCCCAGTTCTTCAACCGGATGAACCTGGAAGTCACCATCGCAAACGGCATGATCGGCCGGCCGGACTCCCGGGCCAGCATGATGATGCCAAGCCCCACCACCCGCGCGCGCTTCGGCACGTCGGCGGTGGTAGCGACGTTCCACTTGTCCTCCAGCGCCTGCAGCATTTCCCGGAACGCGCCGACGCCGCCCTTGCGGTGAAAGGCGCCGCCGTGATCGCCGGAGCCGCGGATGGTTCCAATGCCGAGCCGCTCGGCGGCGATGGCGTTGAACTCGCCGTCGCGATGCCTGCGAGATCAGCACCTTGGCGCGGTGGCTCTCCTTGGTCTTGATGAACGGCGTCATGAAATGCTGGCCGTGCCAGAATGCAAAGATCGCCGGCATCTCCGGCTCGACCCGCTCATAGATGTCGGCCGGGTCGTAGCTGAAGCGGTTGGTCAGCCAGACCAGCCGCAGGTATTCGGCCGCAAGCACACCCAGCGCGCGCTGAACCCAGGTGCTGCGCAGCAAATCGCGAAGGAAACGTTTCAACTGCAGGACTTCTTAACCGGAGGACTTCGTGTCTTGACCTGGATCGAGCAACCGGTGGAGATGAACCACGAAGTAGCGCATGTGGGCATTGTCCACGGTCTGCTGCGCCTTCGCCTTCCAGGCCGCGTGAGCGGTTGCGTAATTCGGATACACACCGACGATCTCGACCTGGTCGAGGTCCTTGAAGGTCGTGTGTTCGAGGTCGATTAGTTCGCCGCCGATGACGAGGTGAAGCAACTGCTGCGGGGCGCTATCTGGCATGATGGTCTTTCCTAATGAGATGCCCGGCAAGCAAAAGAGACCGCAACTGTCGCGGCGTGAACGGGATGATATGTGGCGCGGATTTCGACCGATTCAGGGCAACCGATGATTCCGGAAATGCTCGACAATACGCCTATGTCGATCCTGTCCCGCCGCCACCAGCACCCCGTGCACCACCTCCCGGCGATTATACTCAATCGCATCCCCCGAGAGCGCGGTCATTCTACCATTCGCTTCCTGCACGATCAAATTCGCCGCGGCAAGATCCCAGTCGCGGCTCTGACCGCCTGCAAAAGCGGCATCGAGACTGCCGTCCGCGACCCGGCACAGCCGAAGCGCCAGCGATCCGATTCGCGGATGCAGCGTGATCTCCTCCGGTGACGGGCTCAGCCGTTGCACCAGCGGCTTTGGCCCGGCCATACGGGAAAAATCGAGCTCGCTGCCGGCGGCCGCACGCACCGGCCTCTCGTTGCGCGTGGCGCCCCGATCGCGGATAGCGAAGAAGAATTCGTCCGTGGCCGGCGCAAACACGGCCGCCAGCACCGGCGCCGAGCCTGCGACCAGCGCCACGCTCACGCACCAGTCCTCGCGGTGGGCAAGATAGGCGCGGGTGCCGTCGATCGGATCGACGATCCAGGCCAGCTCCTTGCCGAGACGGGAATCGTCGTCAACGCTCTCTTCCGACAGCCAGCCATAATCCGGCGTCGCCGCGCGCAGCCGCCGTTCGACGAGGTCGTTGACGGCGATGTCGGCCTCGGAGACCGGCGACGAAGCGCCCTTGGTCCAGTTCTTCAGCTCGGTGCGAAACAGCGACAAGGCCAGCGCGCCGGCCTCGCGGACGGTGTCCCTCAACAGCGCGGCATCGTGCGCCCAGACCCTGTCGGCGATATCAGCGTCCGCCAAGCGTCAGGCCCTCGATGCGCAGCGTCGGCGCGTTGACGCCGTAGCGGAATTCCAGATCGTTGGCGGGAACGAGCGATTTGAACATCGGCAGCAGATGTCCGGCGATCGTCACCTCGCTGACCGGGTAGGTGATCTCGCCGTTCTCGATCCAGAAGCCGGAGGCGCCGCGGCTGTAATCGCCGGTCACGCCGTTGACGCCGGAGCCGATCAGGTCGGTGACGTAAAAGCCCTGCTTGATGTCGGAGATCAGCTCTTTCGGCGTCATCTCGCCGGGCTCGAGATGCAGATTATACGATCCCGGCGACGGCGAGGACGAGACGCCGCGATGGGCATGTCCGGTCGTGACCAGCCCGAGTTCGCGCGCGGTCGCGCAATCCAGCAGCCACGTGGTCAACACCCCCTCGTCGATCAGTGCGACCTTCTTCACCTTGACGCCTTCGGCGTCGAAGGTCTGCGACCGCAGGCCGCGCACCCGCAACGGATCGTCGATGATGCGGATGTTCTTCGCGAACAGCTGCTCGCCCATCCGGTCTTTCAAAAAGCTCGTCTTGCGTGCGATCGAGGCGCCGTTGATGGCGCCGACGAGATGGCCGACCAGCGATCCCGACACCCGGGGATCGTACACCACCGGCACCTTGCAGGTTTCGACCTTGCGCGGATTGGACCGCGCCACCGTGCGCTCGCCCGCCTTGCGGCCGACGCTTTCAGGCGACGCGAGGTCGGAGGCGTGCGGCGCGGAAGTGAAATCGTAATCGCGCTCCATGCTGGTGCCTTCGCCCGATATCGCGGTCATCGAGATGCCGTGGCTGGAGCGCAAATACGAGCCGTGAAAACCCGTCGAGGTCACCAGCACCATGCCGCCGATGCCGCTGGAGGCGGACGCGCTGCCTGATTTGGTCACGCCCTTGACCGCAAGGCCTGCGGCTTCGGCTTCGCAGGCGCGGCGTTCGAGTTCGGCCGTCGAGGGAACTTCGCGGTCGAGCAGGTCGAGATCGGCGAACTCATGCGCCAGCAGCGCGGGATCGGCGAGACCGACATATTTGTCGTCGGGTGCGACGCGAGCCATCGCGACCGCCCGCTCGGCGAGCTTGGCGATGCCATCGCCGGAAATGTCATTGGTCGAGACCACGGCCTGGCGCTGCCCGACCAATACCCGCAATCCGACATCATCGCCTTCGGAGCGCTCGGATTCCTCGACCCGGCCATCGCGCACTTCGACGCCTTGCGAGACGCCGCGTACCGCAACCGCGTCGGCGGCATCCGCGCCCGCGCGCTTGGCAGCCTCGACCAGCCGCTGCGCCAGCGTCGAGAGCGCCGATTGATCGAACAGGTCGGAAGTCGCGCCGGAAGCCTTCGAAAGCGGCGACGTGCTGGATGGTGAAGAGTTCACAAACAAAATCCCTGACATTGAAGAGAGCGGGAAAACGCAAGCCGGCAAGGTCTCTCAGATGTGCCTGATTCACCGGGAGTTCAAGCATTTTGCGACGCCAAATGGCAAACAATTTCGGCATTTCCGCAAGGTCTCGTCAATCATGTGCGCCAAGGTCTTGTCAATCATGCTGCCAGATGCAGGGCGGGTGACTTCTCCTTAACCAGCCTTTTTAAGGCGGAACGGAAATCGCTCGGCTAAGGTCTCGCGTATCGACCGGGAACATAATCCCGGCGGGGAGATGAGAACCGTGGGGCGTCAAACAGCAATAAGCGGGATCAATCCCGCCGGGTCGAGCCGTGTCACGCGGCTCGACCCTCTTTCTCTTCCGCTCAGCTTCCATACGCACGATACCCGCGCAGACGGCGGCGTGCGGAGGATCGAACTTCATCGCGAACGTGTCGTGCTGCACCGTGCCGTCCAGGGCATGCGGATGGCGATCAACGTTCGCGTCAGCGACTTTCTCGGCGTCGCGCTGCGCAGCGTCGGCGACGATGCCCAGGTGCTGGTGCTGGTGCATCGCGATCCCGCGCTCAACATTCCGCTGTGCGAGAGCGCCGATCGCGAGGAAATCGTGTCGGCCTGGCTGAAATGGAGCGACATCTTCGCGCTTCCGCAATTGATGGAAGAGGACCACTACGAACCGGCGGCCCGCCGCCGCCGTCACAACGCCATCCGCGCCCGCCGCCCGAAATTCCTGGTGCGCCGCCGGGGCGGCAACCTGACCAATACCGAGATCATTCATCGGGACGAGCGCGAAATCGTCGCGCGGGATTGAGGCCAGACACGTCATTGCGAGCGCAGCGAAGCAATCCATGCCTCGACAAGGGGATGGATGGATTGCTTCGCTGCGCTCGCAATGAAGGTGGACATAGTTTCGCATTCTCGCGACGCCTTTCGCCCGAGGTTTGCATCTTCGTTTGCCCTCTCTTCGAAATGGAGGGCGCGGGGAAGATCGGGTGCTTGCTGCACCCGCGATCTCGCGTGCGATTTGCGCAAACAAAAGGGCACACGAGCATACAGGGCAGCGGGAGCATTCCGGCCTTCCCTGCGCAATGGCTTTACGGCTTACTTCGTGCTCTTCCCGGAGAACGGCTCTTTTGCCTCCGTCGCCTGCGCTTCTTATCGCACGCTTAACGCCAGCACCGCGGCGCCCGAACCACACGACTTCACCGTACGCTCAAGCCGCACACGTCAGTCGCGGCTCTCGCGTCCATCGCATCTCACCGCACGTTCGTGACGATGGCCAACGCCCCTCATCCGCCGTGAGACAGGCGGAGTTATGCGACTGATTTGCGCGAGAACGAAAGCGGAATATTTTTGATTCCCCGGCTTGACACGACTTCTGAAAATCAGAAGTGATTTGCCGTCGTGTTGATTTGTCGCGGTTGCCCATCGCGATTGTGTTTGCGCATGAAGCAAATCAGTTCGCGGCAGGTAGCCCGCATGAGCGCAGCGATATGCGGGAGTCGGTGAAATGACGAAGGCCCCGGATGTCGCTACGCTTCTCATGTCCGCTTCACAGCTAAAGAATTATTGCGCCGCAACGAAATGACGCGATGTGCCAATAACGGTCATTCGGGCATCCCCGCGATCCGGAAAGCCTGCGCCAATCTGTCGATATCCTGCGCCCTGCGAAATGGGGTCCTGTCCCTGAATCCGGAAATTCGTGGGGGCTGGTTCAATTGCGTTAGACGCGCGCAGATCTCTCGTGCTTCCTCAATCCGTCCAGACATCGCATGGCATGCCGCCAGAATAAATTGTGCGGTCCGATAATTTGGTTGCTGCCGTAAAGCAGTTGTCGCCCACATTGAGGCTTCCTCATTGCGGCCGGCGAAAAAATGAGCATAGGCCAGCCCGGTCTGGACGTTGAAGATCCGCGGATCCAGCGGGTTCACACGCGAGGCGACCTTGAATTGCTCGATCGCGGCATCTGCGTCCCCGAGATAAAGGTGGGCCCAACCGCCCCAATATCGTGCGGCAGGCAGATTTGGGTCAAGAGTTATCGCCCGCGCGCCGAGGGCTGCACCCTCCTCGACCTCACCCACTACGAAAGCGAGCGTAGCTCCGGCCAATGCAAGCACCTGTGGGTCGTCCTTATCGAGTTCGAGCGCCCGCCTCGCGAGCCGCCGGGCCTCAGCTATCTCTTGGGCAACAGGATCGATTCTCCAGCCAAAACCTTTCCTTTGTACATAGCAACGAGCGCCGAGCGCATATGATAGGGCGAATTCGGGATCGAGGCGGATGGCCTTTTTGATGAGCTTGAGCGCTTGAATGTTCGCTTCACGGGCGAACCGATAAACACAAGCGAGCGCGCGAAGATAATAGTCATAGGCATCAAGGCTTTCGGTCGGTTTGCGCTTCGCGCGCTCGATTTCCGCGCGTTCAAGCTGAGGGGAGATTGCGCCGATCACGTTCATCGTGACCCGATCCTGCAGATCGAAAATATCGTCGAGCTGGCTGTCGAACCGGTCGGCCCAGAGATGCGTTCTTGTTGCGGCATCGATGAGCTGTCCCGAGATACGAACGCGATTGCCGGCCTTGCGCACACTGCCTTCGAGCACGTAGCGAACGCCAAGTTCGCAGCCCACTTGCTTGATATCGACGGCCTTGCCTTTGTAAGTAAACGTGGATTGTCGCGCGATGACGAAAAGCGATTTGGACCGCGACAGTCCGGTAATAATGTCCTCGACCATGCCGTCGGCGAAATATTCCTGTTCCGGATCGCCGCTCAGGTTCTGGAACGGCAGCACCGCGATGGAGGGTTTGTCGGGGAGAGGGAGCGGCTGCGCAGTCTCGCTTGTTACCGTTGCCAGGGAAGAGACTGGGGCAATGCGCACGCGCCAGACCCGTATCGGTTCGGCGATATTCTTCAAGGATTGCGAACCCGTGTCCTCAAAAATGATATCTACCTTGCCACGAATTTGCCGGTGAGCATCGTCGGAAATGCTGATGCCGCCCGGTTCTGCGATCTCTTCAAGACGCACCGCAATATTGACCCCGTCACCAAAGATATCGTTCTCTTCGATAACAATATCACCGACATGAATGCCGATGCGAAATTCGATCCGCTTGACCTGCGGCACATCGATATTTTGTTCGGCCATGCCGCACTGAATTTCGACGGCGGAGCGTAGGGCATCTACGACGCTCCCGAACTCAACGAGAGCGCCGTCCCCGGTATTCTTGACGATGCGCCCGCGATGATCGCTGATTTTGGGATCAAAAAGCGTCTTTCTCAGAGCTTTTAGTTGCGCCAGCGCGCCTTCTTCGTCGATCCCTATCAAGCGGCAAGAGCCCGCAACATCCGCTGCCAGAATCGCTGCCAGTCGCCGCTCAACGTGCTCTCTGCTCAAGATGCACCCCCGGGCTCGGGGACATTGAACGTTCATATAGCACAATTGTGGGTCGATGTCCGGATATGCCCACGTCCGAATCGGGGCATTCGAACCGGCAGCAAGTCCGGCCATGTCCGCTGTGCCGCCGATACTGTTGCAAAACTCCCGTTGAGACAACTCGCGATCCGTGATTCCTTTAGATAGGTCATCTGCGGGAGCGGCGCATGATGGGTCGTCGGGAAGGCGAGCAAGGACAGTTTTTCTATTCGTTTCATCTCGACAAGGTGGTCCCACCCGATCATCTGGTGCGGCAGATCGACGGTTTGCTCGATCTAGACTGGGTGCATAAGGAGCTAGCTCCTTATTACTCGCACACGGGCCGGCCATCGATTGACCCGGTACTGATGATCCGGATGCTGCTTATCGGTTATATTTTTGCGATCCGCTCCGAGCGGCGGATTTGCGCTGAGATTCAGGTAAATCTTGCGTATCGCTGGTTCTGCAAGCTCGGCATTGAGGACCGTATCCCCGACCATTCTGTGTTCTGTCGTGCGCGGCACGAACGTTTCCGAGAGAGCGACGCCCTACGCCGGGTATTTGAGGGTGTGGTGGCGATGTGCATTGGGGCCGGGCTGGTTGGAGGCGAAGCGTTCTCGATCGATGCGAGCCTGATCAAGGCGGATGTAAACAAGACGAAGCGGATCCCCGGCGACCAACCGTTTTCGTGGCCTAAGGCGGAGGAAGCATCCCATGCGGTTCGCGAGTATCTCGTAGCTCTCGATGCCGCTCGCGGTCAGGAGGATCGTAGTGGCGACGACGGTTCGGGCGAAGGCGGCCAGCGGCGCAAGCCTCCCAAAGAAGTCTCGCTTACCGATCCGCAAGCGACATGGGTTGCGAGGCCCGGCCTCGACCCATTCTTTGCCTACGATGCGAACTACCTGATCGACAACAAAGCCGGCATCATCATCGATGCTGCGGGCAGTCGGGCGAACCGAGCCGTGGAGATTGCTGTCACCCAGACCATGGTGGAGCGTGTTGAGCGACGCTTTGACCTACGGCCCCGGAGGCTAGCGGGCGACACGGCCTATGGCGCGGTCAGGTTGTTAAAATGGCTGGTGGATCGCAACATCGCACCGCACGTACCGGTGTGGGACAAGTCGGCACGACCCGATGGCACCTTTAGCCGTGCCGACTTCGTCTTTGATCAGGGGCGCAACATCTATGTTTGCCCAGGTGGCGCGGAACTGACCAGCACAGGCAATATCGATCAAGGGCATATCGTTTACTACAGGGCCAGCAAGAACGATTGCTCCCGCTGCTCACTAAAGCCGAAGTGCACGACCGCAACCGTGCGCAAAATTACCCGCGACCTTAACGAAGACGTCCGTGATCGTGTCCGCGCCTTGGCCAATACAGAAGCCTTCGAACAGTCGCGCCGCGAGCGCAAGAAGGTTGAGATGCGATTTGCGCACATGAAGCGCATTCTCAGGCTCGATCGGTTCCGGCTGCGGGGCTTGAGCGGCGTCAGAGACGAAGTCCTGCTCACGGCAACCGCACAAAACCTTAGACGGCTCGCCAAGCTTGTCTGTCGCGTCCCACCATCCCGGGTAGCGATTTGCCCGGCGTAGCATCGCCTCGGGCGCAACTTCCTACACCGCAACCCCAACAAAGGACCACCCAAACAACAAACCGCTCAAAATTCATAGCGAAGCCTGGCAATCGAGACCAATCGACTTTTGCAACAGTATCCCGCCGAAAGCGGAAGTAGGCAGAGCTGTAGCGTGCCTGCCCTCACGAGCGGAATGCTTGACGATGGGCACGGCGCAAGCGCGCCTTTGCCCACCCTACGAAGTCGAACGCATCACCGCATCGACCAGCAATCCCGCGAACAGCAACAGCCCCGCATCGCGGTTGGACTTGAAGACGCGCAAGCACAGCGCGGGATCGCTGATGTCCAAGCGGCGGATCTGCCAGACCAGATGCGCAGCAAAAGCCACGAGCCCGATCCATGCCGGCCAGCGTGCGCCGCCCAGCACCAGCGCTGCGCCAATCAAGACCACCGCGAGCGAATACAACACCGCGAGAGCGCGATGGGTGCGTTCGCCGAACAGGCGTGCGGTGGATTTGACGCCGATCAGCGCGTCGTCTTCGGCGTCCTGATGCGCGTAGATCGTGTCGTAGCCGATCACCCAGGCGATCGAGCCGGCATAGAGCATGAGCGCGGTCAGATCGATCCGCCCGAGCGTGACGGCGAACCCCATCAGCGCGCCCCATGAGAAGGCCAGGCCCAGCACGACCTGCGGCCACCAGGTGATGCGCTTCATGAAGGGATAGACCGCGACGATGACGAGCGAAGCGATACCGGTCATGATCGCAAAACGGTTGAACTGCAGCAGCACGGCAAGCCCGATCAGCGCCTGCAGGACCAGGAAAGCAAACGCCTGCGCCACGCTGACCTGGCCGGCGGGCAATGGCCGCGACCGTGTCCGTTCGACGCGCGCGTCGAGATCGCGGTCGGTGATGTCGTTCCAGGTGCACCCCGCCCCGCGCATGACAAAGGCGCCGATGAAGAACAGCACGATGACGAGCGGCAATTGCGAGACGTCGCGGGCAATGCCGGCGGCCAGCGCCGCCGACCACCAGCACGGCATCAGCAGCAGCCAGGATCCGATCGGACGGTCGAAACGGGAAAGCCGCAGATAAGGCCGCGACCAGGACGGCGCGTGCGTATCGACCCAGTTCCCGGTCGCATCGGCAACGCGGGCGGTCGCGTCGCTCATCGGGTCGGGGTCATCGCTGGAGAACGTTGCCGTTCAGCGTATCGAAGGTGCTGCCGCCCTTCTTGACGGCCTGCGCCTCGGGCAGCGCCGCCGAGGAGCCAAGCACTTCGCTCAGGCTCGGGCCGGCCGGTCCGCGCGTTGCCGCCTGCTGCGCGACGTTGCAAACCTGCGTCTGCATCTTCTCGGTGTTCTTGTGGCCGTTCTTGAGCTGGTCGGCGATCTGCGGCGGAATTCCGCACTTGGCGGAATTGGTCTGGACATATGAGATCATCTTCAATTCGGCCTGGCCGAAATTCTTGATCAGCTTGCAGGCCTCGTCCGGCGGCGCCTTGCGGTCGCTCGCGGCCTTGATCATCTTGCCGCGACGCTCGGCCTCCTCGCGCAAGGGAACGAACCCCTTCATGCAGGCGTCTGCCGCGCCGCCCGCCTGCGGCGGACCGCCGGCTTGCGGCATTCCACCCGTTGGCGAGGCTCCGCGATCGAAGACCGAGCCGCCGGAAACCGGCGCCTGAACCGGCGCACCAGCAGCGCCATTTACCGGCGGAAACGGCGAAGCGTTCGCAGGCGCGGCGCTCTGGTTGGGCAGCGGCGCCGGAAACGGAGTTTGCGCAAAGACGTGGCCCGCGTGAAAGCTCACGACGGCAGCGGTCAACGGCACAATCAGGCGGCGGATCATCAAGGGTGGTTCTCCGGCAAGGTCAGGCAAGCCCCAACGTGTCCGAACGAAGCAGATTTGCGATGGCTTTTTACAATTCCTGCCGACGCTTAACAACCCGTCGATTAGGGCAGCAGCGCGGCGCGAGGCGGCCTTGAAGGCCAAAAACAGCTCCGGATTCTACCGCTTTGGGCTAAAAGCGCCCGGTAACGGAACCTTTACCCATGCCTGACCTCGATTTTCGCGCCCCTCGCCTGTTCGTCGACGCCGCCTTGCGCGAGGGCGAACGAATCACGCTGGAGCGTAACCAGAGCAATTATCTCGGCAACGTGCTGCGGCTCTCGGCCGGCGAAACCATTCTGGTGTTCAACGGCCGCGACGGCGAATGGCAGGCCTCGATCGAGGGCCGCAAGCGGCCCGATGGTTTGAGCATCGTCGCGCGGACGCGGCCGCAGGACCGCCTGCCCGACATCGCCTATGTCTTTGCGCCGCTGAAGCATGCCCGCCTCGATTACATGGTGCAGAAGGCAGTCGAGATGGGGGCCTCAAGGCTGCAGCCGGTGCTAACGCGGCACACGCAGGTTTCGCGTGTCAACAGCGAACGGATGCGCGCCAATGTCATCGAGGCCGCCGAGCAATGCGGTATCCTGAGCCTTGCCGAGGTCGCCGAGCCGGTTGCCCTGGAACGCTATCTCGACAAGCGCGAAACCGTGCGCCTGCTGGTGTTCTGCGATGAGGCGGCCGACATCTCCAATCCCATCGAGGCGCTGCAACAAGGGCTAACGGCGGCCGAAGGGATCGACATCCTGATCGGCCCCGAGGGCGGGTTCGCCGAGGAGGAACGCGCGCTCTTGCTGCGGCAGCCCACGACACTGCGGCTGTCCTTGGGCCCCCGCATCCTGCGCGCCGATACCGCCGGCGTCGCCGCCCTGGCGCTGGTGCAGGCGGCGCTGGGGGACTGGAGGAACTCAGGCGAAGGATAGTGTTCGGGCGCAGCGCCACGTTTTCACTCTCCGGACAAGTCCAGTTCGCCCAGATTGCGCGCCGCATCGACGACGCGCATGATGCGGACGCCGTCCTTCGTAATCTCGTAAAGCGCCAGCCATCGCACAATCACCAGCATCCGCGCATCGTCAGCGATGTCCGGGCGAGGTGGTCCGGACTCCGGAAATTCCGCCAGCTGGCGGCACCGCGCTTCAATACGATCAACCCAATGGTCGGCCGTGTCCGGACCTTTGTCCGCCGCGATGTGCAACCAGATTTCCAGGAGATCACGCCGCGCGAGCTGGGAAAGGCGGACCTCTCCCAACTTACTTGCCCGCCGCCCTCAGCCGCGCCCGACCTTGCGTCTTGATGTCAGCAAAATCGGCCGGGCCTGCGTCGCCACTCGCCTGGCCTGCCGTCCAGGCACTCCGCAAGAAGGCCAACCGGGCCTCTTCCGTCTGCTCCATGATCCGCAGCGCCTCGCGCACGACTTCGCTTGCCGAAGTGTAACGGCCACTCGAAACCTTGGATTTGACGAACTCGCTCAGTTCGTCGGTCAGTGAGACATTCATGTTCATCGCGGAAACCTTTCTCCCTGATTATGGGAGTGACCACGAACTTTAGCAATCTTTGCCATCATGCCAGCATGCCAGCGAGATTCAGTGCCCGATTCGCGCTTGGTTGGCCAAGCCGTCTTGAAATCGTTAACGCTTCCAATCATTAAGCCACTTCGCCAATCCCTGTCGAAACCGCGGTTCGGCCGTGGTAAGGCCTGCGCCAACAAAGCCCCAAACCAACCCTGGAACCCGGTTTTTCCGGATATTTGGACGTCAAATGACCGCGACCGCTGCCGTCAGAGGTGCTGCCGGATCCGCCGCCTGGGCGGATGCGCTGCTATTGTCGTTTGCACAAGGCGGTTACGTGCAGGCCCACCCGGGCATCCTGCAGCCGGCGGAACCGTTCCTCGACCTTTCCGGCGAGGACATCCGCAAAAGCCTCTACCTGACCACCGACGCTTCCGGCGAGGAGCTCTGCCTGCGCCCCGACCTCACTATTCCGGTGGCGCGCGATTATCTCGCCTCGGGGCGCGCCGGCCAGCCCGCGGGCTTCAGCTATCTCGGGCCGGTGTTTCGCTATCGCGGCGGGCAGCCGAGCGAATTTCTGCAGGCCGGCATCGAATCCTTCGGCCGGCAGGACCGCGCCGCGGCGGATGCCGAAATGCTGGCGCTGGCGCTGGAAGCGACCACCGCGTTCGGATTGAAGGATGTCGAAATCCGCACCGGCGACGTCGCGCTGTTCACGGCGCTGATCGACGCGCTCAATCTCTATCCGGTGTGGCGGCGGCGGCTGATCAAGGATTTCAACCGCAAGGTCAGCCTTACCGACGATATCGAGCGGCTGACGCTCGCGACCGCGCCCGGCCGCAACGAATATGAGGGCGTGCTGGCGGCGCTCGCCGGCTCCGACCGCAAGGCGGCGCTGGCGCTGGTCACCGACCTGATGTCGATCGCCGGCACCACCAATGTCGGCGGACGCACGGTCGCCGAAATCGCCGACCGTTTCCTCGAACAATCGACACTGAAGGGCGGCGCGTTGCCGCGCGACGCGCTCAACATCATCAAGCGCTTCCTCGCGATCGCGGGCGATCCGGACGAATCGGTGGCGCAACTGCGTACGCTCGCCGCCGACGCCAAGCTCGATCTCGCAGCCGCCATCGACCAGCTCGAAAGCCGCGTCGGCTTCATGGCCGCGCGCGGCATCGACGCCAGGCGCGTGCGGTTTTCCACCTCGTTCGGCCGCGGGCTCGATTACTACACCGGCTTCGAATTCGAACTGCACGACGCAGGAAAAACCTTGGGCAACGGCGTCGAACCGCTGGTGGCGGGCGGGCGCTATGACGGCCTGATGACGCA
This sequence comes from uncultured Alphaproteobacteria bacterium, assembly GCA_963770135.1. GTDB lineage: Bacteria > Pseudomonadota > Alphaproteobacteria > Rhizobiales > Xanthobacteraceae > Bradyrhizobium. Next base: position 27,308 of record CAVYOM010000017.1, read on the forward strand.
GCTTGGTTCGCCCGCGCCGATCCCGGCGGTCGGCTTCTCGGTATGGATCGAGGCCTTGACGCAGCACGCCAGGCAAGGGAGCGCCGCATGACCGCCCCCTTCGTTCTCGCCGTTCCCTCCAAGGGCCGCCTGCAGGAAAACGCCGAGGCGTTCTTCACGCGCGCAGGGCTCTCGCTGGCGAAGCCGCGCGGCGCGCGCGACTATCGCGGCACGATTCCCGGCCTCGACAATGTCGAGATCGCCTATCTCTCCGCGAGCGAAATCGCTTTCCAGCTCTCGCGCGGCATGGTGCATCTCGGCGTCACCGGCGAGGATCTGCTGCGCGAAAGCATTCCCGACGCCGACAAGCGCGTGCTGCTGATCGACAGCCTCGGCTTCGGCAGCGCCAACGTCGTGGTCGCGGTGCCGCAGGCCTGGATCGACGTCCGCACCATGGCCGATCTCGACGACGTCACCACCGGCTTCCGCGCCCAGCATAACCGGCGGATGCGGGTCGCGACCAAGTACATCAATCTGACGCGCACCTTCTTCGCTTCCCACGGCGTCGTCGATTACCGCATCGTCGAAAGCGCCGGCGCCACCGAGGGCGCGCCCGCCGTCGGCACCGCCGAGATGATCGTCGACATCACCACCACAGGCGCCACCCTCGCCGCCAACGGGCTCAAGGTGCTGGACGATGGCGTGATCCTGCGCAGCCAGGCAAACCTCGTCGCCGCAAAGGACGCCGATTGGTCGGCCGACGCTCGCGAAACCGCGCGCGTCATCCTCGACCACATCGCCGCCCGCGCCCGGGCCAGCAAATACCGCGAGGTGCGCACACGTTTCGCCGGCTGCAACGATGCGCTGCTGGCGGAGGCCCATAACCGGTTTGGCGTGGTGGCGCCGTTCGGCGGGCCGACCTCTTCGGGCATGATCACGCTGCACTGCCCGCCGATGCAGCTCTACGCGCTCGGCAGTTTTCTGCGCGAACACGGCGCCGACACGGTGTCGATCGCCTCGCTCGACTATGTGCTGGACCGGGAAAACCCGTTATTTGCCGGGCTCGAGGCGTTCCTGCGGCAATAAGGCTGCCGTTGTTCATCGTTGCGACAGCCAGCGTCAGGTAGCATATACGGCTGTATGAACTACGGTTGTTTGATCTGGGACCTGCTCGATGACGCTCGGCTCTGACGTTTCCCGCCTGACGACGACCGCAGCCAGCGCCGCGGCGCAGGGGCTGTCGATTATCGTGCCGCTGTACAACGAGGCGGCCGGGCTCGCCGTGCTGCACGAGCGGCTGGCCGGCCTCGCCCGCACGTTGAAGGCCCGTTACGGCCTTGCCAGCGAGGTGGTCTATGTCGACGACGGCAGCGCCGACAATACGCTGGCGATCGCGCGCACGCTTCCCGCTGATGCGCTCGACGTGCAGGTGGTGTCGCTGTCGCGCAATTTCGGCAAGGAAGCCGCCCTGATGGCGGGGCTGGACCATGCCCGCCTTGGCGCGATGCTGTTCATGGACGGCGACGGCCAGCATCCGCCGAGCCTGATCGAAAAGCTGGTCTCGCACTGGATCGATGACGGTTACGACGTCGTCTATACCGCGAAGGCGCATCGCGACAATGAGCCGTTCCTGCGCCGCAAGGCGGTGCACGGCTTCTACGCGCTGATCAACTGGGGCGCACGGCAGAAGATTCCGGAGGACGCCGGCGACTTCCGCCTGCTGTCGCCGCGCGCGGCCACGGCGCTGCGCCAGTTGCCTGAGCGCAACCGTTTCTTCAAGGGCCTGTCGAACTGGATCGGCTTCCGCCAGATCCGCGTCGATTACGAGCCGGCGGCACGTGCCCACGGCGTCACGACGTTCAGCCCGGGCCGGCTGATCGGCCTGTCGATCGAGGGACTGACCTCGTTCTCGGTGGCGCCGCTGCGCTTCGCGAGCCTGCTCGGCGTGCTGCTCGCGCTCACCGCCTTCATCTTCGGCCTGACCATTCTCTGGGAGGTCCTGACCACCGGCAAGCAGGTCCCCGGCTATCCCTCGCTGATGATCGGCCTGATGACGATCGGCGGCGTGCAGCTGATCATGATCGGGATCGTCGGCGAATATATCGGCAAGATCCTCTCCGAGCTGAAGGCGCGTCCGATCTATTTCGTCGCCGAACATTCCGAAAAGCGCGCCGATGGCGAGACGACTGCCAGCACCGCTGAGCGGACCGCCGCGGAATGAACGACGCAGCGCTGCGCCGGGTCTGGCTGTGCGCCGACGATTACGGGCTGGCCGAGGGGGTCAACCGCGCCATCCGCGATTTGATCGCCCGCGGCCGTCTCAATGCCACCTCTGTCATGGTGGTGGGCGCCGCGATCGGGCGCGCCGAGGTCGCCGCGTTGCAGGAGGTTGCAGCGAGCAGCCCGCGTTGCGCGATCGGCCTGCACGCGACGCTGACCGCGCCGTTTCGTCCGCTGACGATGTACTTCCGGCCGCTCAATGGTGGCCTGTTCCTGCCGTTTCCGACCATGCTGCGATCAGGCCTGTTGCGGCGGCTCGATCCCGGCTTGATCGAAGACGAACTCTTGGCCCAGCTCGCGGCCTTCAAGGAGCTGTTCGGCCGCGCGCCCGATTTCGTCGATGGCCACCAGCACGCGCAACTCTTCCCTGGGGTGCGCGACGCCTTCCTGCGCGCGGTGAAGGAAGCCGCGCCCGGCGCCTGGATCCGCCAGGGCGGACGCCTCCAGCCGCTGGCCAAGCTGCTCGGCACGCCCAAGGCGCTGGTGCTCGACGTTCTCAGCGCGCAATTCCGCAAGCGCGCCGCGGTTGCCGGCATCCCGTTCAATCCCGCCTTTGCCGGCGCCTATGATTTTTCGAAAGCGCCCGATTTCGCCGTGCTGATGGGTGAGTTCCTCGACGGACTGCCGGACGGCGGGCTGGTGATGTGCCACCCTGGTTTTGTCGACGAAACGCTCGAAAGCCTCGACCCCCTCACCACTCAGCGCGAGGCGGAGCACGCGTATCTCGCAAGTGATCGATTCCAGGCCTTACTGGCGGCGAATAAAGTTACATTGAGCTGATCAGGTCAGAGAAATCCCGGCATTTTGTCGCATACCAAAATTTAATTCGGCCACCCACTACTTGCGACACAAAGCCCGCCCTACATCTCTGCGGCGCGTTGACGACGATCCGACGCGAGGGAGAGGGCCATGACACCGCAAGAACGCCAACTGATTGACGATCTTTTCGACCGGCTCGCCAAGCTGGAAAGCGCCAAGCGCGATCCGGAGGCGATGTCAGCGATCATGCAGGGCCTGCGTAACGCGCCCAATGCGGTCTATGCGCTGGTGCAAACGGCACTGGTGCAGGACGAAGCGCTGAAGCGCGCCGACATGCGCATCCAGGAACTGGAAGCGGGCGCGGGTCAGCAAGACCAAGGTCAACCCGGCGGCTTCCTCGATTCGATGCGGGACGCGATCTTCGGGCAGAACCAGTCGCATGGTTCGGTGCCCAACGTGCGCGCGCCCGAGATCGCAGGCGGCAACCGGCCGGCCTGGAACACCGGGCAGGTGCTGCAGCAGGGCCAACCGCCCGGACAATACAATCAGCCGGCCTATGCCCAGCCCTATGGCGGCGCACCGCAGCAGCCGTCTGCGTTCGGCGGCGGTGGCGGCTCGTTTCTCGGCACCGCTGCGGCAGCCGCGGTCGGTGTGGTCGGCGGATCGATGCTGGCCAGCAGCCTCCGTTCGATGATGGGTGGCGGCGGCAACCACCAAAGCTTCGGCGACACGGCCGGCCACAGCGGCGGAATTGAAGACCGCCGGCCGTGGAGCGACCAGTCCGGCGGCAATCTGGCGCGCGACGCCGGGATCAACGATATCGGTTCGTCGGGCCGGCGCGCCGACAACAACGACAACGATTCCGGCTCGCGGCAGGGATTCTTCGATCAGGCCTCGAACGACGATGACGACATGGACCACGATTCCGACGGCTTTGACGGCGACGATGGTGATGGCGACAGCGATTACGCGTGAGCAGTGTCGGAGTTGAAAAAGGAAACGGCCGCCCGATCGGGCGGCCGTTTTGTTTTGGGCATTCGTAGCCCGGATGGAGCGAAGCGCAATCCGGGACAGTCGATCCGCTGGAGCAATCCCGGATTTCGCTTTGCTCCATCCGGGCTACGATCAAACGATCAGATCACCACCACCTTGGCGCCGACGCCGACGCGGCCGTAGAGATCGATGACGTCTTCGTTGCGCATCCGGATGCAGCCGGACGACACGTTGGTGCCGATGGTCCAGGGCTCGTTGGAGCCATGGATGCGATAGAGCGACGAGCCCAGATACATCGCGCGCGCGCCGAGCGGATTTTGCGGGCCACCCTCCATGTGCCGCGGCAGATCGGGACGGCGCGCCAGCATTTCCGGCGGCGGCGTCCAGGCCGGCCATTCCTTCTTCGCGGAGACGCTCTTGACGCCCGACCAGGTGAAGCCGGGGCGGCCGACGCCGACGCCATAGCGTAGCGCCTTGCCGTCGCCCTGCACCAGGAACAGGAACTTGTTCGGGGTGTCGATCACGATGGTGCCCGGGCTTTCCTTGCCGTGATACTCGACCACCTGCTTTTCGTATCTCGGATCGAGCCGTTGCTGCGCGGGATCGACCTCTTCCTCCTCCCGGCGCATCGACTGCTGCGGATCCATCGGCGGCAGCAGCATGCGCCGCCCGCCATAGCCGTAATCCGGCTGCGGCTGATAGGCCTGATCCCGCTGATAACGATTGCCCTGCGGCGCATCGCCGAACAGGAACTCGATGAAGCCGCCGCCCATGTTGGAGCGTTCGGCGGCGGCCATGCGAACGGGTGCGGGTTCGCGGGCGTAGATCACGGTGGGTGCGGCAACCGGCGAGGCGTCGATCGCACTGGCCCCACTGGCGAAGCAAAGGCATGACGCGCTCGCAAGGAGCGCAAGGGAGATTTTTCCGGACATCGACGTACTCTGTACTGTTCGTCACTGCGGGTTGGCGGCAGCGGCGCGACGGACGCCGCTGCACGCGATCAATACAAATCAAAACCTAATCGGTTTGGTAAACGCATCAGCCGTTTCGATTCACCATTTCGGCAATCGCGCCCGGATTTGCCCGGTAGCGTTTATTTTGCGTGAACGCGGAGCCGCATGGTTAATCGCTGGTATCCGGCCACAGGCAAAAGTGCGCCACGACACGTTCCCGCGTGAACCTCGCGTTAAATGGCGTTGGTTTAGAACAAACGCGAAGTGCAAGGGGTGGGAAAAACTCATGTCGGTCAATCGCAAGCGTTTTCGTATCGAACAGGCCCTTCTGGGCGACGCGCCAATTGTCATGGCTGCCGTCGAAGGCGGAGAGATCGGTCCGATGCACCGTGAGATCATGTCCGAGTTGCGCGCAGATCCGCGCCCAGATGGCCGGCTTCGGGCACGCCCGCGACGGTTCGGCTGTCGCCACGGATGTCGCGCGCGAGACCGCGGATGCCCACGCCTTGCTGGAAACCTATCGCGCCCAGATCGAGCAGTGCGCCAAGCTCAAGGTCGAGCTTGACCTCATTCACGACGCGATCAACCGCACCAAGCGCGAAATCGCAACCCTGCACGGCACCAGCTTTGACGGCCAGGAAATGGCCAAGGTCAACGGCGAGCTCGGCGCCGTCGTCGGCGGCACCGAACAGGCCACCCAGCAGATTCTCGAGGCCGTCGAGGCGATCGACCAGGCCGCCACCGCTTTGTCCAAGAACATCTCGCCCGACCAGCAGAAGCTGCTCAGCGAGGAAATCCAGGAACGCGTCGTCGCGATCTTCGAGGCCTGCAATTTCCAGGACTTGACCGGCCAGCGCATCAGCAAGGTGATGCAGACGATGAAATTCATCGAAAAGCACATCATCGAGATGATGGAGATCTGGGGTGGCGTCGATGCCATCAAGGCGCACGCCCCCCCGATCGTCGATACCCGCGAAGGCGACGCCAAGCTGCTCAACGGTCCGAAGCTGGACGGCGACGATGGTCACGCCTCGCAGAACGACATCGACGCCCTGTTCAATTGATTGGACTGGTTACCGCAAATTAAACAAAACGCCGGCAGCGATGCCGGCGTTTTTTGTTTTGCGTCGTCATCATCCGCCTTGTGCGCAATAGCGTGCTGGAGCGGATGATTCAGTATTCCAGAGACGTCGGCGCTTCAATGGAAAGGCCTCGGCGTACTGGATGCCCCGCTTTCGCGGGGCATGACGGCGAGAGAAATCAGGTTTTGCTCACGCCCGTGGCGCGCAGCGGACATAGACCATGTTGCCGTAACGGACCGCGGCATCCTTGTCGATGAAGCGGGTGATCAGCACGCGGCCGTCGAACGAGACGATCTCGCGGTCCTGCTCGCCGGGCGTCGGGCCCGCCGGACCGATATAGTTCTTGCCGCTCGGGCTGCCCTTGAGGCGCAGTTCCTGCGGGGTGGCCTGGTCGGCCAGATGCATGACGACGCCGCCGGATTGGCCGGCGCCAATCACGTAGGGCTGCTTGCACTGCCCGCGCGCCGCGGCTTCGGTGCGGGGGCGGTCGTTGGGATTCTGGAACGAGGCGAGACCCCAGCGGCCGACGATCTCGTCGGCGCGGATGCTCGCGGGCATCTCCGGCGCGACGCCGGGCTCGGCGTCCGGCGCCGTATTGGATGACAACGACGGCAGCGTGCTGCTGCAGGCCCCCAGGAAGATCGTCAGCGCCGACGCGGTCGCCAAACTGGCAAGCGTACGCGCATTACGTGAACTGATCATCGTATTCCCCCGAGCAATCTGAGCCGCTCCCGTCAAGCAGCCAAGCGCAAAACTCCTGCCGGAGCAATGACGTCCATAAAACTACGCCGCGGCTCCGATTTGGTTTCCGTGGCAGCATCCTATATTGGCCTCAAGAAGGCCTTAACCCCCTTGTTTGCTTGACAGGATCGGCGCCAAGCCATATTCCCCGGCTCCACGTTTAGCACTCAACTACGATGATTGCTAAGGGCAAGGCCTTCCCGCCCGGGACGGCATCGAATACCCGGCATTTCAGCCAGTTTCAATGGCAACCAGTTCGGAAACCTAGCCTCCCAAGAGGAACTTCAAGAGGAGACGTCATGTCGAAGTCCAAATTCCGTCCGCTGCACGACCGCGTCGTCGTCAAGCGCATCGATGCCGAAGAGAAGACCAAGGGCGGCATCATCATTCCCGACAGCGCCAAGGAAAAGCCGTCGCAGGGCGAAATCACCGCCGTGGGACCGGGCGGCCGCGACGAAGCCGGCAAGCTGATTCCGATCGACCTCAAGGTCGGCGACCGCGTGCTGTTCGGGAAATGGTCGGGCACCGAAGTCAAGCTCGACGGCGAGGAGCTCCTGATCATGAAGGAGAGCGACATCATGGGCGTGCTGAACTGACGCAGGCTTCGGGCGCCGCACATTAGTCGCGGGCCGGGTTGCTGTTCCCTTCTCCCCTTGTGGGAGAAGGTGGCGCGCAAAGCGCGCCGGATGAGGGGTCTCTATCCGCGAAGACAGACCCCTCACCCGTCCGCGATGCTTCGCATCGCGTCCACCCTCTCCCACAAGGGGAGAGGGAAAGAAAAGCCCGACACTGACGGTTAGGGACGCGCGGCAAGCGACCTTTTTCATTCAAACAGGAGTAGAGCCACATGGCTGCCAAAGACGTTAAATTTTCCGGTGACGCCCGCGACCGCATGCTGCGCGGCGTCGACGTTCTCGCCAACGCGGTGAAGGTGACGCTCGGTCCGAAGGGCCGCAACGTCGTGATCGAAAAGAGTTTCGGCGCACCCCGCATCACCAAGGACGGCGTCACCGTCGCCAAGGAGATCGAACTCGAAGACAAGTTCGAGAACATGGGCGCGCAGATGCTGCGCGAAGTCGCCTCCAAGACCAACGACACCGCGGGCGACGGCACCACCACCGCCACCGTGCTGGCGCAGGCCATCGTGCGCGAAGGCGCCAAGTCGGTTGCCGCCGGCATGAACCCGATGGACCTCAAGCGCGGCATCGACATCGCCGTCCTCGCCGTCGTCAAGGATATCGAGAAGCGCGCCAAGCCGGTCGCATCTTCATCGGAAGTCGCCCAGGTCGGCACCATCTCGGCCAACGGCGATGCCGCCATCGGCAAGATGATCGCGCAGGCGATGCAGAAGGTCGGCAATGAAGGCGTGATCACGGTCGAGGAAAACAAGTCGCTCGATACCGAAGTCGACATCGTCGAGGGCATGAAGTTCGACCGCGGCTATCTGTCGCCCTACTTCATCACCAACGCCGAGAAGATGACCGCCGAGCTGGAAGACGTCTACGTGCTGCTGCACGAGAAGAAGCTGTCCGGCCTGCAGTCGATGCTGCCGGTGCTGGAAGCCGTGGTGCAGTCCGGCCGCCCGCTTTTGATCATTGCTGAGGACGTCGAGGGCGAAGCACTGGCGACGCTGGTGGTCAACCGCCTGCGCGGCGGGTTGAAGGTCGCCGCCGTCAAGGCGCCGGGTTTTGGCGATCGCCGCAAGGCCATGCTGGAAGACATCGCGATTCTGACCGGCGGTCAGCTGATCTCCGATGAACTCGGCATGAAGCTCGAAAGCGTCACCGTCAACATGCTCGGCCGCGCCGGCAAGGTGGTGATCGACAAGGAAAACACCACGATCGTCAAAGGCGCGGGCAAGAAGAAGGACATCGAAGCCCGCGTCACGCAGATCAAGGCGCAGATCGAGGAAACCACCTCGGACTACGACCGCGAGAAGCTGCAGGAGCGTCTTGCAAAACTGGCCGGCGGCGTCGCGGTGATCCGCGTCGGCGGCGCGACCGAGATCGAGGTCAAGGAAAAGAAGGATCGCGTCGAGGACGCCCTCAACGCGACCCGCGCGGCCGTCCAGGAAGGCATCGTGCCGGGCGGCGGCGTGGCGCTGCTGCGCGCCAAGAAGGCCGTCGGCCGCATCCACAACGACAATTCCGACGTCCAGGCCGGTATCAATATCGTGCTGAAGGCGCTGGAAGCTCCGGTTCGCCAGATTTCGGAGAACGCCGGTGTCGAGGGCTCGATCGTGGTCGGCAAGATCCTCGAGAACAAATCCGAGACCTTCGGCTTCGACGCCCAGACCGAGGAATATGTCGACATGGTCGACAAGGGCATCATCGACCCGGCCAAGGTGGTGCGTACCGCGCTGCAGGACGCCTCCTCCGTCGCCGGTCTGCTGGTGACCACCGAGGCCATGGTCGCCGAGCTGCCGAAGGAGCCCGCGCCGGCGATGCCCGGCGGTGGTGGCGGCGGCATGGGTGGAATGGGCGGCATGGGCTTCTAAAGCCTGGCTTTCCCGCTCAATCATTCGAAGGCCGCCTCCGGGCGGCCTTCTTTTTTGGCTTTTTTGGCGAGGGAGCGCGCCCGACCGGTTCAGGATGTGCTTGGCTCGAAAACGCTGCCGGGGTTTGCTACCTACGACCTCTGCCGATTCCATTCGTTTCAGGGAATTTCATATGCGCGCGCGCTTCCTTCTCCTGCTTGGTCTGATCACGGTCTCCCCGAGCCTCGCTTTCGCCCAGATGAAACTCCCCTCCAAGACGGCGCCGGGCGCGGTCGAGACGCGGTATTTCACCGCGATCGATGGCCTGATGGACGGCAACGCCGACGTCATCCTGAAGGAGACCCGGCAGGGCAAGACCGTCACGGCGGCCACGCTCGACGTCTGCTACCCCGTCGCGAAGGGTTCTGATCGCAAGGACCGCTTTGTCGCCAATCTCACCGTCAATGGCCAGAGCCTGACCGGCACCGCGCAGAGCGTCGGCGACCAGCTGCCGGTCACCGTCAAGCTGGCGCGCAAGCCGACCGGCGATACGTTCGAGTTCCGCGGCCAGATCACCATTGGCCAAAGTGTCACCGAAGTGACCTCGACCGACAATTCCGATCTCAGCGAGAAGGAATTTTTGGACAACCAGACCAGCGACGATGGCATTACCCCAGCACCGAAGGATTTTACCGACGTTTCGCCCGAGGCGTTCGGCGTGCGGGTCAAGCTCGACGCCGCGCTCGACTTCCTCAAGAGCCTGAAGGGCGAGGCCGTCGAGGTCGGACTATCGAGCCTTTCGATCTCCTGCGATGCGCTGCGCGCCGGCGAACAGACCATCAACCTCACGGCCGATCCGGAGCGCACGGCAGCGCTGATTGCGAAGGCCAAATCGATGCCGGGCGTGGTCGCGGCGGGATGGACCAGCGGCAGCGTCGAAATGGACCGCGCCATCCGCTTTGCTGCCGCCGAATGGCGCGACGGCGAGAAGATCAACAAGGACAAGATCGCATCGGCGATATCGGGCGTGCTCGTCAGGACGCTCGCCGCCAAGCCGGCGGGCGCCGACTGGGACGCCAATACCGGAAAGCTGACATTGACCTTGAAGCGGCCGAGCCCGGTCTATCCGCCGCTCGGCCTCACCGAAAGCATCGAGGTCACCGCGCTGGTCTCGCCGGACAAACCGGGCGCAACCGACCGGCTGATGCTGTGGATCTCGAGCCCGGTGATCACGACCGCGGATGAAGGCAGCGGTCCCAAGCTGAACTTGTCGGAAGAATCCACCGGCGACGAAGAAGGCGGCGAGCCGAAGGACGACAATGGTTCGGTCGAGGCGCTGGCGAAAGAATTCAAGGGCCAGCGCTGGAACGCCGACAAGAGTGTGTGGAAGTGATCCGCCTGCCGCCGACCGTGTGACGGGTGCGATGCTGCCGAGTGCCGCGGACCAGTGCGCAATGATCCGGCCACCGGCTTTGATTGTTAAGATTCAATTCAGTTTAGAGGGACATCATCGTTTCTCCTAAAACTGAGTCACGCCATGCAGTACCGCGAGCCGAGTACCTTTGAGATCTGGTCAGGGAATGTGGTTCGCCACCAGCGGTCGCAGCAACCCGCGCGCCTGTGGGATTTCCTGAAGTCGGATCGCGACGCGGTGCTGGTGGTGCGGGAGCCATTTGGCGATCGGGCGCGCGCCGCGGTGCTGGTCACGGCGGCGATCGTGGCAAGCTTTGGATTGGGATGGGCCGGCGGCCTGAATTGGCCCCAATTCGCAAACGAACTCAGTATTGTGGCCATTGCGCAGAAAGAAGCGCCCGCGCCGCAAATTTCCGAAGCGCGGTCAAACCGCAGGGCTGAAGGCGCGCGAAAGACGGCGTCGGCTCCGGATTTGCTCGCCATTGTCGGCAGCATTCCCAAGCCACCCGTCCTGTCGCCAAGCGGTGCACGCCCGACGTCTCAGGCTAATGCGAGCACTTCCGCTGCGACCGCGATGCGGCAGCCCCTGGTGGCGGCCCCGGAAACCAGGCCGGCGACGATTCCCGGCTGGACGGTCGTCGATGTTCGGGACGGCACCGCGGTTCTGGAGGGTCCTGACGGAATTCGGATGGCCGCGCGCGGCGACACCATTCCCGGAGTCGGACGAGTGGAGTCCATCGTGCGCTGGGGCAGCCGCTGGGTCATTGCCACGGCCGGCGGATTGATTGCAACGCAATAACCTCGCCGGAACGAAGACGGTCCGGTTCACCCCGCCCATCGTCAATGCGCATCGCGTTGAATACCGCGCTCAGGGCCGGAGGCGCTTGGTCATGAACAGACTGAGCGGGTCGGTGCAATAGGTTCCGAATGGCGGACAGTCCCGATAGCCGGACGCGCGATAGAGTCCGATGGCTTCGGGCTGCCTGATGCCCGTCTCCAGACTGATACGTTCAACATTCCGCTGACGGGCCGCATCCTCCAGCGCCTCCAGCAAACGCCGCCCTACCCCGTTTCCGCGGGCTTCCGCACGCACGAACATGCGTTTTATTTCAGCGTGCCCGGGCGCGATGGTCCGAAATGCGATCGATCCGAGAAGTTCCCCATTCCGGCGCGCGACCAGAAACACCGCGTCGGGTGCTGCGAGCGCATCGACGTCCACGACGTGGTTGCTTTCGGATGGATACAGCGCCTGCAGGTACGCGCCCAATTCGGCAATGATGCGCCGCACGTCCGCCTGCCGCGGATCTTCGGGCTCGATGCTGATCTCAGGCTTGCTCATCTTCAGCCATTGGGCACACGAGACTAGTTCGTGTTGATGCGAAACCGCAGCGTCTTCGCGCCCACGAACGACACCAAATCGCCCTGCCGCTTCCAGGTGCCTGCGTCGGTAAGCGCCGCAATCAGCTCGTCATCGGCCTGCGCGCGGTCCGGCGGACAGGACCGGTTTTCCATCGCGCCGGCGACGAAAATCACAGTATTGCCCGCCACCGAAAATTGGCCCTTACCACCCTTGCACCAGAGTTCGAACACCACCTCGCCGGCCTCGCCGATATCCAGATTGGGGATCCGCTTCGATCCCGGCATGCGGTTCACGTCGAGCTGCATCTGTGTTTCGAACGGAAAGCCGTCATCGGCCTTCGCCGGGTTGAAATGCAGGGCGGTTGCCAGCAGCAGGAGCGAAGCTGCGCCTGCCCGGGCCGTGCGTGCGAATGAAATCATGCTATCTCCCGAAGAATACCAGACCTACCGCGCCGCGCGCCGTTCTATTGAACAATGGCCTGATTGGCTAGGGCGCAAGGCTAAATCAATAGGCAAGGAAGCTATTTTTCATTCACGTCGTGCTGCAGCAACGCTTTGACTGTTGCGATCAACTGGGGTGGGATCGGGCGTGCGCCTGAAGCGCTTTCAAATCGGGGAGAGACACCATGTGTGCGGGTGATGACAAGAACTGTCCGGAATTTGAATTGCACCACCTCAGGTTCAAGGAAACGCTCGATCGGGAACGTCGGTCATTCCTGAGATCCGGCTTCGCCGCCGCCGGGGGCGTCGCAGCAATGACCGCGGGCGGCATTTCTCTGGTGACGCCGCAGATGGCGGCTGCCGCCGAAAAGAACCAACCCGCCAAGCGCTCCTATCACCATTTGCCGGCGAACGCCGATACGGTGCATTGGGGCTATTTCAGCAAGAAACTGAAACCGCAGGTCGAGATCGATTCCGGCGACTTCATCACCATCGAGGCATTGACCCACCATGCCAACGACGACGCCGAGCGCATGGTGAAGGGCGATCCCGGCGCCGAAAGCGTGTTCCTGTGGACCAAGGAAAAGAAGGGCGTAAACCGTCGTGGCGCCGGACCGATGGATGCCTCGCTGTTCGGGCGCGGCGCCGGCGAGGGCCTTGGCGTGCACATCTGCACGGGCCCCGTCTACGTGCGCGGCGCCCAGGAGGGTGACGTGATCGAGTTGCGCATTATCGACGTCACGCCCCGGCCATGCGCCAATCCGCAATATCCTGGAAAGACTTTCGGCAGCAACGCGGCGGCATGGTGGGGTTTCCACTACAAGGACCTGTTGACCGAACCTAAACCGCGCGAGGTGATCACGATCTACGAGGTCGACGCGTCAGGCGAACGCAACTGGGCGAAAGCCGTGTACAATTTCCAATGGACCCCACAGACCGATCCTTCGGGCGTAGTCCACAAGACCATCGACTATCCCGGCGTTCCAGTCGATCACGCCACGATCAAGGAGAACCACGGCATCCTGAAGAATGTGCGCATTCCGATACGTCCGCATTTCGGCGTTATCGGCCTGGCGCCAAAGGAAGCCGATATCGTCGACTCAATTCCGCCAAGCTATACCGGCGGCAACATCGACAATTGGCGGATCGGCAAGGGCGCCACGATGTATTATCCAGTGGCAGTCGAAGGCGGCCTGCTTTCCGTTGGCGACCCGCACGCTTCGCAGGGAGACTCCGAGCTGTGCGGCACGGCCATCGAAAGCTCGCTGAACGGCACCTTCCAGATCATTCTGCACAAGAAAGCCGACCTCGTTGGAACGCCTCTCGAAGCACTCGACTATCCGATGCTGGAAACCAGGGATGAGTGGCTGGTGCACGGCTTCAGCTTCGCGAATTATCTCTCCGAATTGGGAGACAAGGCGCAGTCGGACATCTACTCGAAATCCTCAGTTGACCTTGCTTTGCGCGATGCGTTCCGCAAGATGCGTAAATTCCTGATGACGACCAAGAAGCTGACTGAAGATGAAGCGATCTCCTTGATTACGGTTGGCGTCGACTTCGGCATCACCCAAGTGGTTGACGGAAATTGGGGCGTCCATGCGGTCATCAAGAAGGATATCTTCGCCGGTGGCGAGACCTGACCTATACCATCGACGGGGTCGGTTCCGGCATGAGCCTGGCCTGGACGATCGAATGCAGGAAACATGACGAACGATCGAGCCTCGGTGGCCATACCAGTTGGCGCGGTCGAAGCGACGACGATCGATTTCAGCGGGGTTCCTGCAGACACATGTTGAAGACCCGGGGGATGTCGGCCTCTTGATCCAAAGCGGACATCGCCCGGGCTTGAAGTCAGTCAGCCGCATATGCTCCGACAATCATTCGGCAGGCACGCATCGAACTACTTTGCTTTCAGTCGTCGTCCTCGAACAGCGTACGACGCCGGTCTACGGCTTCGCTCATGTCGTGAAGTACAAAGATCGCGATGGCCGCCAAGCGCTGCCGCTGTTCGGGACTAAATGTTTTATAGAGTGGCTGCCACGCATCGGCGAGCTTATCCACATCGGCTGATCGTTGAGCCAATGCTTCCGATCGTCGTTGCAAGAAGGCGATGGGGTCACGATTGCGCAGGACTTCGATCGGGTTTTGGTCGGCCCGTCTGCCTACCGTTTCCGAGATTTTTGCAACACGGGCTTTGCGATCCTCCGCCCGGGCGCGAATAGCGTTCTCTACAGCCGGCCAGTATTTTTCCTGGTCAGGCGTCAGCTGCAACGCGGCCTTTGTCAGATCAATACGCAAATCCAACAAGGTATTCCGGTCCGCTGCATTTAAGCGTTCCGGAGTCGCAGGAGAAGGAGTTTGCGCGTGGGCTATCGGCGATGCAGTAAGGAAGAGTGCAGTTGCTCCGACCACTACTATGTTCTTCATCGGCGACCTCCTAGGTAAAGTTATCCCCCAGGCACGCCGCAAAAAAGGTCACGCACGGCAGGTCGCGTTGATTCAAATCAAAGGATCCAGAGAAGTTTGTACAGGCCATGCCGGCCGGTTTCATAAATACGACACCGAAAAGAAAACCCCCGCGGGTGTCAGCCGCGCGGGGATCATGTCGGTTACCCTTGGCGGCGCCCCTACTTCAGCACCATCTCCGTGAACGGATAGACGTAGGCCTGCAACATGACGAAGAGGCCGACGAGACAGGCCAGCGCGATCGAATGCTTGAACACGAAGCGCAGGATCGTGCTTTCGTGTCCGTACCAGTTGGTCGCGGTGGAGGCGACCACGATTGATTGCGCGTCGATCATCTTGCCCATCACGCCACCGGAGGAGTTGGCGGCGGCCATCAGCACCGGAGACAGGCCGAGTTGTTCGGAGGTAATCTTCTGCAGATTGCCGAACAGGATGTTCGACGCCGTATCCGATCCCGTCAACGCCACGCCGAGCCAGCCGAGCAGCGTCCCGAAGAAGGGATAGAGCACCCCGGTTGCAGCGAAGGCGAGACCGAGTGTCGCATCGACGCCCGAGAGCCGCGTCAACGTGCCGATCGCCAGCATCGCCGAGATCGTGACCAGCGAGATCGCGCACAGCCTGATGGTTCGGCCATATGCTCCGATCATCCTGGCTGGACTAAAGCCCGCCAGCAGGCCGGAAATTATCGCGGCAATCAACATGCCCGTGCCGGTGAACGACAGGTAGGTGAACGCGAACACCGCCCCTTCCGGAGTCGGCTTGGCCGCCACCGGCGGCACCTTGTTGATCATGTTGTGCAGGTCGGGAACGGGATAATTCCAGGTGAAGATCGAGTTCGCCCAGGTCTTGAACGCGCCATTGCCCCAGACCAGCATCACGACGCAGACGATGATCCACGGCAACAACGCGCTCCAGAGCTGGCTCTGGGTCAGCGGCGTCTTGTCCATGGGTTTCGGCGCGGTCATGGTCGCCGCCAATTCATCCCGGCCGCGCAGGGCCGCCGACAGCCAGAGCTGCTTGGGCTGCCACACCCTGAGGAACAGGATCAGGCAGCCCATCGAAATCAGCGAGGCGCCGATATCGACGATCCAGGGGTTGATGAAGTTCGAGATCACGAATTGCGGGATCGCGAACGAAAGGCCGGTCACCAGAATGGCCGGCCAGACCTCCTTCATGCCCCGCCAGCCGGCGAAGGCCCAGACCACCCAGAACGGCACGATCAGCGAGAACACCGGCAATTGCCGGCCGACCATCGCGCCAAGGATGTAGGGATCTAGCCCCGTGACTGAGGCGAGACCCTGGATCGGCGTACCGAGCGCGCCATAGGCCACCGGCGCAGTATTGGCGATCAGCGACAGGCCGGAGGCGGCCAGCGGAGAGAAGCCGAGGCCGATCAGGACCGAGCCGGTGATGGCGACCGGCGTACCAAAGCCGGAAGCGCCCTCGAAGAACGCACCGAACGAAAACGCGATCAGCAACAGTTGCAGGCGCCGGTCCTCGGTGACGCCGCCGACCGCGCGTTTCAACAATTCGAATTGGCCAGTTGCAACCGTGAGTTGGTAGAGAAAGATGACGTTCAGCACGATCCAGCCGATCGGGAAGAACCCGGCAACGACGCCGAGCAGGGAGGCACGGATCGACATCCCCGCGGGCATGGTGAAGATGAAGATCGCGATCAGGTTGGTCAGGATCACCGCGACGATGGCGGCGATGTGCGCCTTGACCTTGCCGCTGGCGATCAGCACCAGCAGCGTGACCACGGGCACGGCGGCGGCGATCGTCGACAGCGCGGCGTTGCCGAGCGGATTATAGATTTGATTCCACATTGCGTTTCTCCCCACATTTATGGTTCAGTGTTATTCGGTGCGGCCGCCGGCGCCGTTGCTGGACAACCACTCAAGGGGCCGGTTCGTGCGGGACTGGCCTCGCCAGAAGCCCGCTCACAACCTCGCGAAATCCGATAGCTGCCGCCCCTCGCCGTTCCGGTCATGCTAGGCTCCCGGCGGCGGCTGCGACAAGCCGCCGCAGGCCGGAAATCACATATACTTTGGTCGCGCGCCCTCTGATTCTTTCATCCCCTCAAAGCCTTGAAGGCCCCTCCGGAGACGGTGATCTGTGAAAAATATCCGCTCGACGCTCGCGACGGTGTGGCGCATCGCCGCGCCCGTATTTCAATTCCGAGGACAAATGGGCCGGCCGCGGCCTGCTTGCCGCGGTGATCGCCATCGAGCTGGCATTGGTCGGAAATGACGTGCTGATCAATTTGTGGCGCGCCCGCTTCTACAACGCGCTGCAGGAGAAGAACTCGGACAGTTTCGTCCGCGAAATGCTGGTGTTTTGTGGGCTCGCCACGATCCTGGTCGCACTCCAAGTCTATCAGCTCTATCTGAACCAGTGGCTCCAGATCCGCTGGCGTAGCTGGATGACCAAGAAATATCTCGCGGATTGGATGCATGACGCCAATCACTACCGCATGCAGCTGCAGGGCGACGCCGCCGACAACCCCGACCAGCGCATGAGCGACGACGTCAAGCTATTCGTCAGCCAGACACTCGCGTTAGGGGTGGGGCTGCTCAGCTCCATCGTCTCGCTGGCGTCCTTTGTCGTCATCCTCTGGGGATTGTCAGCGGCTGCACCGCTGGTGCTGTACGGCATCGATTTCACGATCCCCGGCTATCTGGTGTTGGCCGCGCTGATCTACGCCATCTTCGGCACCGCGTTGACGCAATGGATCGGCTCGCCGCTGGTCACCCTCGATTTCAACCAGCAGCGGCTGGAGGCGGACTTCCGCTTCAACCTGGTGCGGGTGCGCGAGAACTCCGAGCAGATCGCGCTGCTGAAGGGCGAGCCCGCCGAACGGGAGCGGCTGTCGGAGCGCTTTTCCCGCGTCATCAGCAACTGGTACGGCATCATGAGCCGCACCAAGCGGCTGACGGCCTTCACCCAAAGCTATGCACAGGCGGCCGTGGTGATTCCCTTTGCGCTGGTCTCACCCGCCTATTTCGCCAACAAGATCCAGCTGGGTGCGCTGACCCAGACCGCGGAAGCCTTCGGCAAGGTGCAGGACGCACTGTCCTTCTTCGTGACCGCCTACCGCACCATGGCGGAATGGCGCGCGGTGGTCGCCCGTCTCGACGGGTTTGAAGGCGCGATTGCAAGCGCCGTCACCCTGCCGACCGAACCCGGTTCGATCGGTATGGCCCAGACCACGACCGCCGAGATCAGCCTGCAACAGCTTCTGGTGAACTTGCCCAATGGCAAGCCGCTGGTCTCCGCCGACGGCTTCAGCCTTCGCGCCGGCGAACGCACACTCCTGACCGGACCGTCGGGGTCCGGCAAGTCGACACTGTTCCGCGCCGTCGCGGGCATCTGGCCGTTCGGCGAGGGCGCGATCGCTATCCCTGCGAATGCATCCCTGATGATGCTGCCGCAGCGGCCGTATTTCCCGATCGGATCGCTGCACGCGGCGATCGTCTACCCTGGCGAGCCCGAAAGCTTCGACCCGGGCCAGATGAGAGACGTGCTCGCCATGGTGGGCCTGCCGCAGCTTGGTCCGCGGCTGGACGAGGAAGCGCACTGGAATCGCATGCTGTCGCTGGGCGAGCAGCAGCGTCTCGGGCTGGCGCGCGCCCTGCTGCACAAACCGGACTATCTGTTCCTCGACGAGGCGACCGCCTCGCTCGACGAGCCCTCGGAAGCGGCGCTGTACAGCCTGCTTGAGGAAAAGTTGCCGGACACCACCATCGTCTCGATCGGCCACCGCTCGACGCTGGACGCATTCCACCAGCGCAACATCAGCATGGTGCGTGACGGCGATCGCTTCACGCTGAAGGACGGCAAGCTGGCGCCGGTTCAGTAGGCCGAGGACTCGTAGCCCGCTGCGATCGTTCGCAGGATGTCCTACAGCCAGCGCCGCGGCCATGGCTGGCGGCGCACCCCGCGGTGCCAGAGACAGGAGAACGCGGTCAAAAGCAGCGCGCCGGCCAGCACCGGCGCCAGCAGGAAGGTCGACGGCAGATTGCCCGATACCATCAGCAGCGGGTTGATGCCCGCCGGCGGGTGAAAGGTCCCGGTCACGTACATCGCCAGAATGGAAAGGCCGACGGCTGCGGCTGCAGCCCAGGCTTGCGGCCCGGTCAGCTTCAGCACGGCGAGGCCGACCAGCGCCGATATCAGATGGCCGCCGATCAGGGCGCGCGGCTGCGCCGGCTCCACGTCCGGCGATCCGATCACCAGCACGATCGAGGTGGCGAACGGGATCACCGCGAGCGGATAATGCGCGGCGAACGAGAACAACTCCATCACGCCGATGGCAATCGCGCCGCCGAGGCCCGCGACCGCGCCCGCCACGACGTTGCGGTGATCGTTGCGGACGATCGCCTTCCGCAAGCTCCGCCGCCAATCCTGTTTCATCTGCGCCACCCAAAAGAAAAGGGGCGGCAGATTGCTCTGCCGCCCCCTCGTCTTCGACGAGAAGATCTTACTTCAGGTTGGTCAACGCGGTCAGGTCAGCCGAGAGCTTGACGATGCCAGCGGCGCCGCACCAGTTCGAACCAACGCCCGACGGATTGATCGGGGTCAGGAAGGTGCCCGACGATGCCGTGATGTTGCCACGAGCCGAGAAGTCGCTGGTGAAGGCGTTGCAATTACCCTTCGACAGGTCGGTGTCGGAGTAACGGAAGTCCAGCGTGAACACCTTGTAGGTGAAGCCGATGCCGATGTTCCAGGTGTTATAGTCGGCGTAGTTGATGCCGTTCGGGAACGCCGCGACGCCGTAGAACGAGTCCGACGTGCCCAGCCACTGACGGCCGAATTCACCCGACACGTACATGCCGATGCCGCTGGCACCGAACCAGGTGCTCGGCGCAATCGCCTTGCCGACGATCGAAGCGTAGGTGCCTTCGGCGCCGCTGTTGAGGAAGCTCGGCGTATAGTAGAAGTTGCCGCCCAGCGAGAAGTTGTCGTTGAAGGTGTAGTTCACCTTGCCATAGACTTCGAAGAAGCTGACGTCCTTTTTCAGAACGTTGGCGTTTACGAGCGCGTTCTGCAGACATTCGCCGCTAAGCGGAACGCCGCCGGCATCAGTCGTCCCACCATTAAACGCGTTGGCTGCGCCGTATTGGCAGGTTCCGCCCGGATAGATGTAACCCCAGGCGCCGACGTCGAAGGCGAACTGGCCGACCGTCAGGCGGGCGCCGCCGTAGGCGTCGACTTCAGCGGCTGCACGGTTCGGGAACGAGATGCTCGCACCGCCTACGCCGACATAGAGCTGGAAGTCCTTGGTGACGTTGTAGCGCGGCTCGAAATAGACGTTGACCGACGGCTTGTGGTTGGACTGGGTGATGCCGCGGAAAATGTAGTCGTTGGTGATGCCACCACCGAAGGCGAAATCCCAGGGATCGAATGCCGGCGGCGGCGGTGCCTTGACAGCCTTCAGCCGCATATCCGCTGCGAAAGCCGAGCCCGATACCATTGCCAGCGCCGTTGCCAACAAAACCAGTTTCTTCATGACGATCCCCATTCCACCCTACTTTTGACAGTCCCGTTCCGGCGCCCCCCAAGGGCAAACGACAACCGACTGCGGCCAAATGTCTTAACGTGGTCACACAGTGGTCTGCGATGTCACGGTCGTGAAGCAAAAAAGGCAAGCATGTGCCGCCTTTTTAGGCGTTCTGAGGTTTTCGATACATGTTCTGCGCGCGTGTTGCATTATCACAACAATTTTGGAGGTGTTAATTCCAGCGAGCGGTATCCGAGACTGGAAGCGCTGGAGCGGGAGACAGGCCGCAGAACGCTTTTTTGCGAATCAACCTCCCCGTGAAAACACGGGTCCGGTCGCGCAAGAACCGGCCACCCGGATAAGAAAAAGGCCGCAGCGCTGGACGCTGCGGCCTTCTCTGAAACGTTGCGTCCGGCAGGCGACCGTCTAGTTGTGGTCGCCGCCGTTGGACGAACCCGAGCCCCATGCGGGCGCGGACGGTTCCGGAGTAGCCCAGCTCGGCGCCGGTGCGGGCTCCGCCTCTGGCTCCGGCGCCGCCATCGCGGGCTCCTCCTTGGGAGCGGCGGGCTTGGCAGCCGCCTTCCTTTTCTTTGCCGGGCTCTTCTTTGCAGCCTTCTTCGGCGCGGCAGCCTTTGACTTCTTGGCCGCCTTCTTGGCGGATTTCTTTGCGCCCTTCTTGGCAGCCTTCTTTGCAGTCTTCTTGGCCGATTTCTTCGCGGCCTTCTTCGACGCCTTCTTGGCGGATTTCTTCTTCGCCACTACGGCCTTCTTGGCCTTTTTAGCCTTCTTGCCCTTCTTACTCTTCTTCGCCATCTGGTCCTCCTGTTGCGGCTGTCCATGCCTGTCGAGCGCTTCGAATAGTCGGTGGGCCAGACCGGGGCGGCACTTCTTCGAAGTGCCCTCCCGCTCCATCCCTTGTCCGGGCGTTATCTCCGGGCGAACGCTACGCGTTCGATCCCGAGGAAACCGGATGCCGATCCCGCCATCCACATGCGGGGCAGACGCTCCGGATCGCGCCCTTAGGCCGATCGATCAATTCAATCCTGGCAACGATCCAGGCTTTGGACCTCCTGTCGCCCAATCGAGAAGCTCAATCGTGTGCACCACAGGAACTGACGTACCGCCGGCAATTTGAACCATGCATCCAATATTGCCTGCAGCGATCATGTCCGGTTTGACTGTCGCAATATTGGCGATCTTCCGATCGCGCAATCTGCTCGCAATGTCAGGCTGGAGAATGTTGTAGGTCCCCGCCGAACCGCAACACAAATGGCTCTCGGGCACATCTTTCACCACGAATCCACTCTTGGAAAGCAATTCTTTCGGAAGCCCTGTGATTTTCTGGCCGTGCTGTAGCGAACAAGCCGAGTGATAGGCCACGGTTACGTCGCCTTTCTGGCTCGATGGCGCGAGCGCGAGGCCTGCGAGATACTCGGTGATATCCTTTGCCAGCGCGGATATCTGCGCCGCGCTGGCCGCGAAATCGCGCTCCTCGCGCAGCATGAAACCATAGTCCTTGATGACCGTGCCGCAGCCCGATGCCGTGATCAGGATGGCGTCGAGGCCGCCCTGTTCGGCCTCCTTTTGCCACACGGTGATGTTGGCCCGCGCCCGCGCCAGCGCGTCGCCGTCCTGCCCGAGGTGATGGGTGAGCGCGCCGCAGCATTGCTCGTCCCTGACGAGGACGACCTCGATGCCGTGGCGCGTCAGGAGATTGATGGCGGCCTGGTTGATGCGCGGCGCCAGCACCTGCTGGGCGCAGCCCTGCAGCAGCGCGACCCGCCCGCGCCGCTCGCCCATGGCCGCAAAGACGCTGCCGCCCGCGGGGCCCGGCGCCGGCAGGCGCTTCGGCGCCAGCGCCAGCATCGCCTTGATTCGCCGCATCAGACCGGGTGTCGCGGCCGCCTTCGACGCCGGCAGCAGGGCCGCAAAGGGCCGGGCGAGCCGGGCCATGATCATGCCGGCGCGAAACAGCTTTGGCCGCGGCAGCACCAGCGCCAGCACCGCACGCAGGGCCCGCTCCGCCAGCGGCCGCGAATAGTCGCGCTCGATCCGGACCCGCGCCTGATCGACCAGGTGCATGTAGTGCACGCCCGACGGACAGGTGGTCATGCAGGCAAGGCAGGACAGGCAGCGGTCGATATGCTTGACCACCTCCGCGGTCGGCGGCTTGTCCTTTTCCAGCATCTCCTTGATCAGGTAGATGCGCCCGCGCGGGCTATCGAGCTCGTCGCCGAGCAGCACATAGGTCGGGCAGGTCGCGGTGCAGAACCCGCAATGCACGCAGGCGCGCAGGATCTTGTCGGCTTCGGCGATATCGGGATCGGCCAGCTGGGCGAGCGAGAATTCGGTTTTCATGTCACGGGCCCCCGCAGCATCCGGCCGCGGTTGAGGATGATCTTGGGATCGAAACTGTGGCGCACGCGCTGGCTCAGCGCGGCGACGCCGGCGGTCTGCGGGTGAAACACGTCGACGCGTCGCCGGACGTCATCGGAGGCGCGGATCAGCGCGGCGTGGCCGCCCGCAGCGTCGACCCGCGCGCGGACCAACGCGGCTTGCGCATCCGGCTTCGGCGGCAGCGCCGCCCAGATCAGGCCGCCGCCCCAATCGTAGATCACGTCGCCCTCGGACTCGCGCGCCAGAGCCTTTCCGAGCGCGCCTCCCGAGGCCGGCGGGCAGACGATCCGCCATACCGGCCACAGCCCGCGCGCGCCGCTGGCAGCGAACGGCTCGACGTCGCGGATCTCTGCCCAGACCGCCGCCGAGGCGTCATCCTGCAGCATCTCCACCGCGCCGAACGCCGCCAGCGCCTTGCCGAGCGATCCGGCGCGGTCTGCTACCGAAGCCGCGATACCCTCCAGCCGAAGCAGGGTCAGCGCCCGCCCCGTGGCCCCGAGGCGCGCCAGCGCGCCGGCCGCGGAGCCGAACACCGAACTCGGCAGATGCGCCGCGCCTGACACGTCATAGGGCGAACCGAGGGCAGCGGTCATCGCCCGGTTCGCGGTCACATCGTCGAGCCCCGCAAGCACCAGCGTGCGCTCGCTCTCCGGCTTTGGCATAACCTTCAGCGTCACCTCGGTCATGACAGCCAGCGTGCCCCACGACCCCGTCAAGAGCTTGCAGAGATCGTAGCCGGTGACGTTCTTCACCACCCGACCGCCGGTCTTGAAGCTGTCGCCGAAGCCCGACACCGCATGCGCGCCCAGCAAATGATCGCGGGCGCCGCCGGCCTTGATCCGGCGCGGCCCGGCGAGCCCCGCCCCGATCATGCCGCCGATGGTGCCGTTGCCGGACACGCCCAACAACGTGGAGGTATCCATCGGCTCGAAGGCGAACTGCTGGTTCTTCGAATCGATCAGCGACTGCACGTCCGCAAGCGGCGCGCCTGATTGCACCGTGATGATCAGTTCGTTCGGCTCGTAGGAGGTGACTGCATTCAGCGCGGACACATCGAGCACGGCATTGGTCGCCATCGGCTGGCCAATCAGTCGCTTGGTGCCATGGCCGATGATCTCCAGCGGCTGGTCGCTGGCGATCGCCGCCCGCACCACCTGCTCGACGTCCTTGGCGTCACGTACTTTCAGGGTGTCCACGGGACTAGATTTTCTTGCTCGCGTCATCGTCCGCGAAGGCGGACGATCCAGTAACCGCAAGCGCTGAGGCCAGGCACTGACAGCACGGCTTACTGGATACCCCGCCTGCGCGGGGTATGACGACTGAAAAATGGGAAAACCTCATCGCTAAAATCTCGGCAAGTCGGGAAACGCCAGCCTGCCGGCGTGCACATGCATGCGGCCGAGTTCGGCACAACGATGCAGCGTCGGAAACACCTTTCCCGGATTGAGCAGCCCCTGCGCGTCGAAAGCGCATTTCAGCCGCTGCTGCTGGTTGAGGTCGATTTCCGAAAACATCTCCGGCATCAGATCGCGCTTCTCGATGCCGACGCCATGTTCGCCGGTCAAGACGCCGCCGAACTCGACGCAGGCACGCAGGATGTCGGCGCCAAAAGCCTCCGCCCGCTCCATCTCGCCGGGCTGGTTGGCGTCGTAGAGGATCAGGGGGTGCAGATTGCCGTCACCGGCGTGGAACACGTTGGCGACGCGCAGATCGTATTTCACTGAGAGGTCGCGGATGCGCGCCAGCGCCTTCGGCAGCGCGCCGCGCGGAATGGTGCCGTCCATGCAGAGATAGTCGGGCGAGATCCGGCCTACCGCCGGGAATGCCGCCTTGCGGCCGGCCCAGAACAGATTGCGCTCGGCCTCTGACGTCGAAATCTGGCAGGTCGTCGAGCCACAGGCTTGCGCGATCGCCTCGACGCGCTTGATCAGCTCGTCGACTTCCACACCCGGACCATCGAGTTCGATGATCAAAAGCGCCTCGACATCGAGCGGGTAGCCGGCGTGTACAAAAGCTTCGGCGGCGTGGATCGCGGGCTTGTCCATCATCTCCATGCCGCCCGGGATGATGCCCGCGCCGATAATGCGTGCCACGCATTCGCCGGCGGCCTCGACCTCGGCGAAGCCGACCATCAGGGCGCGCGCCGTCTCCGGCTTCTGCAGGATCCGCACCGTGATCTCGGTGATGACGCCGAGCAGCCCTTCCGAACCGGTGATGATGCCCATCAAATCGTAGCCGGAATTCTCCGCGGCCTTGCCGCCGATGCGCAGGATCTCGCCGGATATCAGCACGATCTCGCAGCCGAGCACGTTGTTGGTGGTCATGCCGTATTTCAGGCAATGCACCCCGCCGGAATTTTCCGCGACATTGCCGCCGATCGAGCAGGCGATCTGCGACGACGGATCGGGCGCGTAGTAGAAGCCGGCATGCGCCACCGCCTGGCTGATCGCGAGGTTGGTGACGCCGGGTTCGGTCACCACCACGCGGTTGTCGAAATCGATCTCGCGGATACGCTTGAACTTGCCCAGGCCCAGCAGCACGCCGTCGGCCAGCGGCAGCGCGCCGCCCGACAGCGATGTGCCGGAGCCGCGTGGCACCACCTTGATACCCTGCTCGCAGCAGTATTTGAGGACTTTCGAGACCTGCTCGGTGGTGTCGGGCAGCACCACGACCATCGGTGGCTGCCGGTACGCCATCAGGCCATCGAACTCGTAGGGCAACATTTCGGCCGCGCTGTCGATCACGCCCTCACCCGGCACGATCGCGCGCAGCGCCGTGACGATGGCGTCACGGCGATCCAGGACCGCCTGATCGGAAGCCGGCATCATGATGGCCATGCGTATTCTCCAGGCCCGCGAATAACGATTTGTGATGGCAAATCAAGCACGTCTGCCAAGGTTTGGGTAGGCCATCGAAGGTTGGATTGCCACGGCTCCACCGATCAGTTCTCTCTGGGACAAGTCTGCAATGCTGAAACCTGTCAAGGTTTCGTGGCTTGTCCCGTCTGAGCGGGCCTGCCACAAGAAATCTGCCGCCATGACCTGGGAAGAAACGAAGAGCACCACATGAAAATATCGACTTTGAGCGCGCTGGTCGTCGTTACCTCACTGACCGCAACATCCGGCGCGCTGGCGCAGGACGCCGCCGCCGGCAAGACCTCATTCAACAAATGCCTCGCCTGCCACGCGATCGGTGAAAACGCCAAGAACAAGGTCGGGCCGGAGCTCAACGGGCTCGACGGCCGCAAGTCCGGCACCGCCGACGGCTACTCCTATTCCGACGCCAACAAGAATTCCGGCATCACCTGGGGCAAGGATGTATTCCTCGAATACATCAAGGAGCCGAAGGCGAAGATTCCCGGCACCAAGATGGTGTTCGCCGGCATCAAGAACGAGAACGAGGCCAATAACCTTTGGGCCTATGTTTCCTCGTTCGACAAGGACGGCAAGACGAAGTGAGAGCTGCGCTTGTTCACCCTCCCCTGGAGGGTGAACAGAGCGCCAGCATCAATCTCATCAAGCGAGCGTATGCACGATCACGGGCCCGGCTATCGCGGTCGCCGGCCCGGTCAAGAGCGGCGCGAGTTCTTGCTCGATCCACGCCAGTGCGCGCTTGTTGGATTCCTCGGCAGCCGCAAAGTTGTTGAACAGGCTGATCGCAATCACCGTGTCATCGGGCGCGTAGACCACGTAATAGCCCATGAAACCGTCGACCCCGCTGATGACGGGAATAGCACCTTCCTTGATCCTGCGTGTAAGCTCTTCGGCCTTGCCGGCCTTGGCCTTGCCCTGACGAATGGCGGCGTACATGGCACCCTCCCTGAGGTCGGCTGCCCATTGTCGCAACTCTCACGTCTCACCTTCACGGGAAGAGCAGCGGGATCCCGCGCGCAACGATGTTAGCTCATCTGCAGCCGCCGGGCCACGCACGCCTCAACGGGCAGCCGCGGCTTCCGCAACCGGCGTCGCCGACATCATCGCCTCGACCTCGTCGATGACGAGATCGGGAACCGCATTCTGGACCATGTGGCCGACGCCCGGCAGCACGATCAGTTTTACGTTCGGCGCGGTAGCCGCGAACGGCC
The DNA here is from genome assembly GCA_963770135.1 of uncultured Alphaproteobacteria bacterium. Lineage (GTDB taxonomy): Bacteria > Pseudomonadota > Alphaproteobacteria > Rhizobiales > Xanthobacteraceae > Bradyrhizobium. The sequence goes on from CAVYOM010000017.1 coordinate 54,231, forward strand.
GTGAGTGGATGTTGGTCGACACCGTCTTGTCGGCATCGCCGGTAATGATGGTGACCGGCGCCTTGATCTCCGCATAACGCGGCGCCTGCTCGGCGACCGACGCCTTCAGCGTCACCAGATCGCGCGCATTGGCGATGAATTCGCGCGGCCGCAGCAACAGCGGCGTGGCGGTGTTTCTGACAAATCCATCCGGCATCGCCTGCGGCAGGAACACGCCGCGAACGCCCGGTTCCGCCAGCAAAAGGCCGAGCGGCAGCGTGACGGTGTAGGCGAATAGCGGACCGATCACCGGCGTGGCGATCAGCCTGTTGTATTGCCCGACGCCGCCGGGCCACGGATAGGCCACCGGCGCCAGCATCACCAGGCCGGCGACGGCGTGCGGGTAATCCAGCGCGATACGCGTCCCCAGCGCGCCGGCCCAGGAATGCACCACAAAGATCGCGGTCCTGACGCCGAGCTTGACCAGCGCCTCCTCGATCATGCGGGCCTGAATTTTGGGCGTCGAGTCTTCGAGGCGGGCGCGCGTGCTCCAGCCGTGTCCGGGACGGTCGATCAGGATCACGCGGTGCTTCCGGGCAAGCCGTTCGCCGACGGGCTGCCGCATCACCTCGAGATTGGAACTCGCGCCGTGGAGCATCACAATCGGCGGACCGGCCGCGTCGCGCGGGCCGATATCGATGACGTGGAGGGTCCCGCCCGCCACCTCGACCATCGTGCCCTGGGCCGGATGGGCCCGTTCGCTGAGAAAAACGCCGGCTTGCGTGACCAGCACCAGCACCGCCAGCGCCGTCACGAAAATCACTACTGCCATCGAGGATTTCCGGCTGATTTTCTGCACCAGAGAGCTACGGCGCGGACCGGTGCCGGTTTCGAAGGTTGTCCACAGGCGCTCGCTTCTGTGGATAGCGGGGTCATAATGATGTCACCGGCAACTTTATACAGTGGCACTGACACTTTCGCCATTTGTGCGCGTGCCTGATTGGCGGGTAGCAGGGCGCTTCCACTGTACCCAACATCCACAGGAACGGGGGCGCTCACTACAAGTTGTTCCAGCGTAAATTCGGAGAAGTACCCATGATTTCCGACGCAAGCGAAGCCGCCATCGATCAGATTGTAGCGAGTTGCAATGGCGACATCCGCGGCGCCCTCAAGGCGCTGTTGCGTGTCAACGAGCAGCTTGAAGCGGAATTGGCGCAGTTCTACGCGGCCGTAGGCCTCGACGGGATGGCCCGCGGCAGCAACGCCGTGCACTAGCCTTTTGGATCGACGCGTTTCCTGACGCGAAGCGATTCGAAAACAGACCTAATCGGACTTCTTTTCGTCATCCTGCGTGTTTGCGGGCGGTTCTTCGACCGCCGGGCAGCTGGAGATGGTCGAACGGGCCAGCTTGGCGTCGTCGAGCGACCGGTACGGTCCTGTTCCGAACCAGATATTGCCGCCGACCTGGGCGTTGATGACGGGATTGCTTGTGACGATCTCGCATTTGCTGGTCGCACGGTTGCCGACCACCCAATAGCCACCTTCCGCGAAAGCGCAGGCTCCGGTCGCGACGATCAACGCGCCGGCCAGCAGCAGTGATTTCATGGCTCGCTCCTGTAAACGCCGTCAGCCAATACTATCGCGGTGGCGACGCGGCGTTCCCCTCTGAGGCAAAGCGTCGGGAATCAAGGTTAACTGCGATTCCCTTGATTACGCGCGATCTTATCGGTGTGTCCGCTTTGCGCTTCACCCGGGCGCTTCGGGCCGGATCAGGCACGCATCAGATATCGCGGCCTTCGACCTTTTCGGTGAGGCTCTTCACCAGGTCCGGCACCTTCTCCAGATGCGGGTTGACGGCCAGCGCCTTGCGGAACGCTTCGAGCGCGCGCTTCTCGTCGCCGATGTCCTGCATGATCATGCCGAGACCTGCCAGCGCGCCGAAATGCCGGGGCTCGCGGATCAGCACTTGCCGGATGTCCTCCAGCGAACGCGTGTAATCATTCTTCAGGTAATACAGCGTCGCGCGCCGGTTCCACGCCTCGACATAATCGGGGCGCAGCTTGACGACGGCATCGAGCAGTTTCAGCGCGACGTCGACTTTCTGCGCTTCCATCGCGGCCTTGGCGCGCAACATCAACAGCGCAGCCGTGTCGCTCGGGGTCTGCATCCACAGCGCCCAGATCCGCGCCTCGACATGCTTGGCGCTGGCCTCATCGGGGGCGGCCTTCAGCGCGCCGAACAGGAAATCCAGCCCGCGGGTGCGATCGGCGCCGACCTTCGGAAGCTTGCTCGGCGCTTCCGGCAACTTCTTTTGGGCTTTCGGCGGCGGAACGACCTGGGTGTTGTTCTGGGCAAAAGCGGTCACCGGCACGGCTGTCAGGACAGCGGCTGTCACCATGATCCGGCAGTTACGGACGCCTGGGAATCTGAATGCCATGGATCAAGTCTAGACGCAGAAAATCGCGCCGCAAGCAGCACGTCGTCAAAGACCTGTGAAACGAGGAAAAAAGTCGACTTAAGGCGCCTAGGCTTAGCCTTCTCGAAGCTTAGCCTTGGCGGGCCTTGAAGCGGCGCTGCACCTTGTTGATCACATACACCCGGCCCTTGCGGCGGACCAGACGGTTGTTGCGGTGACGACCACGCAGCGATTTCAACGAGTTACGGACCTTCATGGGACAATCCTGATGCTTTGAAAGGCCGTGTTGAAGGCCGAACCTGAGCTACCCGAAAGTGGCAAAATGGGATCAGTCCCGAAAAGCGGCAACCGCCCGGGACAGCGGGGTTTCTAAGCCATCGCGGGCCCGGATGTCAATTAACCCGTCGCAACTCGCGGGGTGCAGCAACAATCGCTGATCTCAAACGTTATGCACCTGATTCAACAGCTATTTCCGGCAGACCGCAGCGTCAAATAGCCTCGGATTTATGAACGCGATGCAGGCTCCGCCCCCCGTATAACAAGAATCGGCCCAGAACCCCGCCCGCCCAGAACTCCGATAGAAATGGAACCGATTTCGGCATGACGACCGCTCCAAGGCCGACCGCAAGAATCGCCGTACTCGCGCCCGACGCCCCTCTCCCGCCGCTCGAGGGCTTGCGGATTGCGTTGCCTGCGGGCGTGCAACCGTTCAAGCTGAACTGGCCTTACATCATCGGCATCGGCGCCTATCACGCCGTGGCAGTGCTTGCCTTCATGCCCGGCTATTTCACCTGGAGCGGCCTCGTCGTGGCGATCGTCGGCACCCATCTGTGCGGGTTGTTCGGCATCAACCTCTGCTACCATCGACTTCTCACCCACCGCGGCCTGAAATGTCCCAAATGGCTCGAGCATGCCATGGTCGTCGTCGCGATGTCCTGCCTGCAGGAGACACCGGCGCGCTGGGTTGCCATTCACCGCCGCCATCATCAATTTGCCGACGACCAGCCAGACCCGCACTCGCCGCTGGCAGGCTTCTTCTGGAGCCACATAGGCTGGATCCTGGTCCACCAACCAGAACTCTCGCGGCTCGGAATCTATGAACGCTATGCCAGGGACATTCTGCGCGACCGGTTCTACGTCGCGCTCGAACGCCATAATTGGATGATCTGGATCAATCTCCTGCAAATGCCGATGTTCTTTGGTGCAGGCTTCGCTGTCGCGTGGCTGCTCGGACAGACGACGGTAGACGCTACGAATACCGGGCTGAGCATCCTGATGTTCGGCGTGTTCGTGCGCACCGTGCTGGTCTGGCACATCACCTGGGCGATCAATTCCGTGACCCATGTGTGGGGCTACCGGAACTACGAGACCGATGAGGACAGCCGCAACAACCTCGTCGTCGGCCTCATCTCCAACGGGGAGGGCTGGCACAACAACCACCACGCCGATCCGCGCTCGGCGCGGCACGGCCACAGGTGGTGGGAGCTCGACAACACCTGGCTAACAATCCGGTTTCTGGCCTTTGTGGGTCTCGCCAAGGACGTCGTGCCGCCGAGCGCGCACCTTGCGAAGCATGCGACGAGCAGCAAGCTGACGACCCGCGGCGCCACGGGCGTGCCTGAATAGGCCACGGGCGGGGCCCCGATTCAAAATTGCGAAAACAACCCCATGCAAGAGTAGAAAAATCGCCGATTCACGGTAATATGATACCGGGTCGGTCCGGACCACGTGTCGCGAGCCCTGCCACGTGGCGCAATGACCGCCGGGGTTCTTTCCGCCTCAAGCCGAAGAAGCCGGGAACGTAACCCGGTCTCGTTGCTTGTCAGGCGCTCACATTCTTACATTGGAGAGATCATGATCCGCCGTTTCGTCGGAATTGCTGTCGTCGTCGCCAGCGTGGCGCTGCCATTTGCCGCCCAGGCGCAGGGCGTCCCCGGAGGCGTCGAGCGAGGCTCACGCGAGGGCGAACGGGCGGCGGGTCCGGTCGGCGCGATCGTCGGGGGTGTCATCGGTGGTGTCGTTGGCGGCGTGAACGGCGTCCTGGGCGTCGACGAGCGTCCGCGCTTTCGCAGCTACGTCGTCGAACAGCGGCGCCCCTCTTATCAGTATCGCGAAGATCTGCGGATCGGCGCCGTCTTGCCGGAAGAAGGCGTCACCTACTACGACGTCCCGCAAGAATATGGCGTTCGCGACTACCGCTACACGGTCGTCAACGGCCGCACGGTTCTGGTCGAACCGCGCAGCCGAAGGATCGTCGAGATCGTCGAATAAAAACCTACGCCGGGCAGATCAAGGGCCACCTTCCAAGGTGGCCCTTTTTCCTTGAACCGCGCGAACGTGAACCGCAGCCACATGCGTGTGTCACCTTCGCGTTGCTACCGGGCAAAATTATTCCGGAAACTCCACCATCGCCTCGCCGGTCGCGACCTTTTCGCCGGCCTGGTTCTTCACCATGACGTCGATCAGCACCCAGCGCGAATTCTTGGTCACCTGCTTCGACTTGATGATTCCGGTGGGCTGGATGGTGTCGCCTGGCCGGACCGGCTTGACCCACCTTGTTTCCAGCCGGCGGTGGATCGCGCCCGCGGGGTAGGCCCAGTCGGTCAGCATCCGCGAGATCAGCCCGAAATTGTTCATGCCGTGCATGATGATGCCGCCGAAATTGGTCTTGCCGAACGAGCCCTTCATGTAGTCGTCGTCGAGATGCAGCGGGTTGTAGTCGAGCGAGGCGTCGCAGAACAGCCGGATCGATTCGCGGCTGACCGCGAAGGTCGGGCCCCTCGATGCCGTCGCCGGCGTTGAGACTTTCAAACGTCGTGGTCATGGCGCCTTCCCCTCATACCGGCCGGATCGTCCAGCCGCGGCCGGAGCAGATCACCTCGCCGCGCTGGTTGAAGAAGACGTTGTCGTGCACCACGAACAGCCGCTCGCGCTTGATGAACTTGTCGAGCGCGCGGGCCTGCAGGGTGATGACGTCGTTCGGCCGTGCCGGGATGTTGTAGCTCCAGGACTGCCCGGCATTGACGGTGCCCGGCGAGCGCATCCAGTCGTCCGCCGGCGTGCAGGAGAACATCAGCAGGATGTGGATCGAGGGCGGCGCGATCAGCCCGCCATAGCGGGTGGTCTTGGCGTAGGCCTCGTCGAAATAGATCGGATGATCCTCGCCGACCGATTTGCAGTACAGTTCGATCGCCTCCTTGGTCAGCGTGTAGGGAATGGTCTTGCGCGGCTCACCGGGAACGATGTCATCCCACGCTTTGCGCAGATTGGCGTCTTTCCAGAAATCGGTCTCGAAGGCCTCCGTGCCTTCAGACGAGATTTTGGCCATGCCACACTCCCTGCTTCCGCTGATTTATTTCTGCCGCCTTGCGGAATTTGTTATATAGTATAATCAATTTTCCAGAACGAAAAATCAAGCGCCGGGGAAGCCAAATGCCCAAGCTCAAACTGCCCGATATCGAAAAAGTCGTCGCGATCGACATCCACACCCATGCGGAAGAGCCCTGCGGCATGCATGGCGACGACGGCTATGACGATTTCCAGGAGCGCATGGCGGACTATTTCAAGTCGCCGCACAAGCATCCGCCGACCGTGCCGGAGACCGCGGCCTATTACCGCTCGAAGAACATCGCGGCCGTGATCTTCCCGGTCGACGCCGAACGCGAGACCGGCTTCCGCCGCTACAACAATTACGAAATGCTGGAAGTCGCGTCCGACAATCTCGACGTCCTGATCCCCTTCGTCTCGATCGATCCGCACAAGGGCAAGCTCGGCGTGCGCGAAGCGCGCAAGCTGATCGAGGAATACGGCGTCCGCGGCTTCAAATTCCATCCGACCATGCAGGGCTTTTACGCCAACGACCGCATGGCCTATCCGCTCTATGAAGCGATCAACGACGGCGGCGCGATCGCGCTGTTCCACACCGGACAGACCGGCGTTGGCAGCGGCATGCCCGGCGGCATGGGGATGCGCTTAAAGTATTCCAACCCGATGTACATGGACGACGTGGCGGCGGATTTCCCCGACCTCAAGATCATCCTCGCGCATCCCTCCTTCCCCTGGCAGGAAGAGGCGCTGTCGGTCGCGACCCACAAGCCGAACGTCTATATCGACCTCTCCGGCTGGTCGCCGAAATATTTTCCGCCAATTCTCGTGCGCTACATCAATTCGATTTTGCAGGACAAGATGCTGTTCGGCTCGGACTGGCCGGTGATCACGCCGGACCGCTGGCTGGCGGATTTTGCAAAACTCGACATCCGGGAAGAGATCAGGCCGAAGGTATTGAAGGCCAACGCCAGGAAGATTTTGGGGATCTAAAGGGATATCATCGGCGGCACCGTTGCGAGGTGCCCCATGACGAACTTCGCCACAATCGTTGTCGTGCTCGCCACCCTCCCGATTTGGGTCGGCAGCGTGAACCCTGCGCGTGCAGCTGAAAGTCCGCCACGCCTTGTCGAGTTCGAAAGTCCGTTGGCGGGCCCACAGGCGCTGCAGGGTTTGCTGCGATTGCCCGAAGGTTCCGGCCCCTCGCCCGCGGTCGTGCTGTTGCACGGCTGCGGCGGGGGCTGGCGTGGGCTGGACGAGCGTTGGGGTAAGTTGCTCGCCGAACGGGGCTACGTCACGCTGACCATCGACCGCTTCGGAACGCGTGGCATCACGAACACTTGCACGAGCGGGCTGCCGGCGTCGACAATGCACGACGCCTATCGCGCGCTGGATTTCCTTGTCGGACTATCATCGGTCGATCCGAGTCGCGTTGCCATGGCCGGATTTTCCCAAGGCGCCATGCTGGCGCTGCTCTCGGTCGAGCGCGGCCAGATCGAACGCAGCGCTCAGGCCAAATTCCGCGCGGCAATCGGCTTCTATCCGCCCTGCCTTGGCCTCAAGGGCAACATGACGGTGCCGACGCTGATCCTGATTGGCGAACTCGACGACTGGGCGCCGGCAAAAGAGTGCCGCAACCTTGCCGAAGGCCGCGACGACTGGGGCATCTCGCGCGAGAAGGGACAGGGAATTCCGATCGAGATCATCGTTTATCCCGGCGCCCATCATGATTTCGACGTGCCGAACTTCGCTACGCCCGTGAAGGTGCTAGGTCATCACCTCGAATTCAACGAAGAGGCGCGAGATCGGGCCGTCGACGCCGTCAGGAAATTTCTAAACGCAACCATTGGCGGAAGAGAGAAACAGCCGTGACCATCAAAGCAATTGTCTTCGACGCCTATGGCACGTTGTACGACGTCCAGTCGGTGGCCGACGTCACCGAGGACGCGTTTCCCGGCTATGGCGACATCATCACCCAGGTCTGGCGCATCAAGCAGCTGGAATATACCTGGCTGCGCTCGCTGATGCGACGTTACCGGGATTTCGCCGAAGTGACGCGCGACGCGCTGACCTACACGCTCGACAGCCTCGGGCTCGAATATGACGACGACAGCTTCGCGCGCATCATCGACAAATATCTGCATCTCGATCTCTATCCGGATGCGCTCGCGGCGCTTTCAGCGATGAAGGACCGCAAGCTTGCGATCCTGTCCAACGGCAGCCCCGATATGCTGGATGCGCTGGTGCGTAACAGCGGGCTCGACCAGCTGCTCGATGCGGTCATCAGCGTGGACGCGAAGAAGACTTTCAAGCCAAGTCCGGAAGCGTACATGCTGATCGAGGAAGTGCTGCACGTGCCGCCGTCGGAGGTGCTGTTCATCTCGTCCAATCCCTGGGACGCCTGCGGGGCCAAGGCGTTCGGGCTCAACGTCGCCTGGATCGAGCGGGTGACGCCGGAAGCGATGGCGCTGGCCTGCCTCGAAAGCGAGACGCTGCCGCCATTGACGATGTTTTGGGCGTTGCGTACCCAGATGGATGAACTCGGCGTCGTGCCCGATCATCGCATCCACGGCCTCGCCGAACTGCCCGCCCTGGTGTCTGCCATAAGGTCCTGAAATGAGTCTTGAGTCCGTCCGCGCCTTCTTCGCAGAGAAGGCGCCCGATATTTCCGTGATCGAATCCCAGATGAGTTCCGCCACCGTCACGCTGGCCGCCGAAGCCTACGGCGTCGAGCCGGCGCGGATCGCCAAAACGCTGAGCTTGCGGATCGGCGAGCGCGTAGTGCTGATCGTGGCCGCCGGCACCTCGCGGATGGACAACAAGAAGGTGAAGGCGCTGTTCGGGGGAAAGCCGAAGATGCTCGGCCTCGAGGAAGTCGCCGAGATCACCGGGCACGAGGTCGGCGGCGTCTGTCCGTTCGGACTGAAGACGCCGCTGCCGGTCTATTGCGACGTCTCGCTGCAGGCGTTTGACGTGGTGGTGCCGGCCGCGGGCTCGACCCACAGCGCGGTGAAGATTACGCCAACGCGGATGGCAGAACTGACCGGCGCCGAATGGGTCGACGTGTGCGAACTCAGGCCCGCGCCGGAAGCCGCGATCTATTCATCTTCCTCATAGAACGGTCGCGGCGGCGGCTGCACCGCCTGCGGCTGCATTTGTTGCGGCGCGCGGCCGCGGGGCGCCTGCGGGGCGCGCTGCGCCGGCATGCGATTGGCCTGCTGCTGTTCGGCACTCGATTCGAACACCGCGCGGCAATTGCTGGAGAGCTGCGGCGTGTTCTGCCGCAAACATGTCACGATCCTGCCAACATCCGGGACCTGGTCGCTGCAGAGACGCCAGACGTCGGGTGTGCAGGCCATCTGCTGTTCCCAGGTTCCGCGATATTCCTGCGACGACGCGGAGGTAACGGCGCCAATGCCGGCGATCGCAACGGCAAGGCTGAGGACAATCCGCTGCGTTTGCATGGATGAAGTCCTTTCTTTTCGGTTTTCAATTGACGCGGGAACTCCGCGCGGCGATGAGCATCAAGCCTGCCGAATGAATGCGGCCACGCGACGTTGGTGCAAACAAAAAAATGTGAAGCGGGGTTCCGCTACTCGGTTATGGCCGCTCCAATTTCAATCGGACTGGCGGGCGTTTTCCGCGACGAACTTCTTACCCGCGTCCGTCCATCGACCGAACCTGGTATGGACAACCTCCATCAGTCCAAAGTCCGCAAGAGCGGCGATTGCATACTCTCCGGCTGACGTTGAGCGGCTGTCTACTTCGTCCTGATGATTGTCGAGATATTGATCAACCATCTTGACGAGGGCTATCAGCAACTTCTTCTCGCGATCGGTCATGCGTCATCTCATTTCGAAAGGCGGGCTGCTGGGGGCGGCCTCTAAGGTTTTCAGGCTCAGGTGATCGGCACGCCTACTCCACCTTGCCGATCTTCTTCACCGCCGCGACCAGCCGCGCGCTGTCTTCCGCGACGAATTTTGAAAACTCCGGCGCGTCCTGATAGGCGACGGGACTGCCGGCAGTCTCGAAGGTCTTGACCACCTCGGGCGCCTTCACGGCTTCCGCCATCGCCTCGCGCAATCGCGTCATGATCGGCGCCGGCAAGGCTGCTTGCGCGAACAGTCCGGCCCAGATGTAGAACTCGACGTCCTTGTAGCCGAGCTCCTTGAACGTCGGCAGGTCGGGAAAACTCTTGACGCGCTCGGCGCCCCAGTTGGCGAGCACACGCATCTTGCCGTCATCGACCTGCTGCTTCAGCGTGCCCGGCGCCGACGCCACCGCCTGCACGGTGCCGCTCAGCAGTGCAGTCAATGCCGGGCCGGCGCCGCGGAACGGCACGTGCAGCAGCTTGATGCCGGCGCTCGCCGCAAACATTTCCATCGCCACATGCAGCGTGCCGTAGGGACCGGACGAGCCGTAGGGAATTTGCTCCGGGGCGTTTTTTGGCATCGTCGACGAATTCCTGCAGCGTCTTCCACGGCGCCGACGCCGGCACCGCCAGCAGTGTCGGATCGGCGAGCACGCGCGCGATCGGCGCGAACTGCGAGACTTCATAGGCCACCGGGCGATCGAACAGCCGGTCGGCTTCGGGCAGCACGGCAAGCGAGGACAGCGTCATCAGCAGCGTGTGGCCATCCGGCTCGGCCCGCGCCGCCGCCGCATTGCCGACCGAACCACCACCGCCGCCGGCGCGGTTATCGACGATGACGGGCTTGCCGAGGATCCGCTCCAGCGCCAGCGCAACGGGGCGCGCCGCGAGATCGGCCTGGCCGCCGGGGGGAAACGGCACGATCATGGTGATGTTGCGCGAGGGGTATGGGCTTTGCGCGAAGGCGGTGTTGGAGAGCGCGGTTTGTGCCAGCGGCAGCGCGGCGGCGGCCTTGAGAAGTTCGCGGCGGTTCATTGGTGGTTGCCTCCCGGATTATTTTCGTTGTTGAAGGCAGCCTAGCCTCAAATTGTAGGGTGGGCAAAGCGAAGCGTGCCCACCATCTGAGAGCGGGATCGGTGATGGATGGTGGGCATGTCGCTGCGCTCCTCTGCCCACCCTACGAGACTTGTTTCCGCTTCTTTCCCTTCGCGAACTGCTTCATCAAAAACTCCGCCAGCACTTCGACGCGCGCGGGCCGCGGGCCGCCGGGCGGGGTGACCAGATGCACGGCGCCTTCGGGCTGGTGCCAGCCTTTCAGGATCACCTCGACCTCGCCGGATGCAATCGCGTCGCCGACGATGAAGTCCGGCAAATCGGCGATGCCGAGGCCGGCGATGACAGACGGCAACAGCGCCTCGCCATTGTTGACGCGGAGCTGGCCCGCGGGCCGGACGCTCGCCTGCTCGCCGGCCGAATTGGTGTAGTGCCAGACGCCGGGCGTGGAGAGATAGGCGTAGCCGAAGCATTTGTGCTGGGCGAGATGCATCGGATGCGTCGGCCTGCCGTGGCGCTTCAGATAGGAAGGCGCGGCCACGGTGTAGCGCGGCATCGCGCACAGCCGCCGCGCGATCAGGGACGAATCCGGCAGCCGCGCGATGCGCAGGCCGGCATCAAAGCCCTCGCCGATCAGATCCACCGTCGCGTCGCTCAGATGAAGATCGATCGAGACTTCCGGGAAGGCTGCGAGAAATTCCGGCAGCAACGGCGCCACGGCTTTCACGCCGAACGTCATCGGCACCGCAAGCCGCACCAGCCCGCGCGGCGCCATCGATTGCGACAGCGCCTCGTTCTCGGCATCCTCGCCATCGGCCAGCAGGCGCGCCGCGCGCTCGGCGAGCTTTTGCCCGGCATCGGTCAGGGCGAGCCGCCGCGAGGTGCGGTTGAACAGCCGCGCGCCGAGCCGCTGCTCCAGCCGGCTGACCGCCTTGGACACCGTGGCCTTGGACAGCGCCAGCTCGGTCGCGGCCGCCGCAAACGACCGCAACTCCACGACTTTCGCGAAAATCGCCAGCGCCTCGAAATCCGGGAGTTTTGACATGCGGATCGCTCCAAGGCTCGTTTTTGGAAACAATGAGTTTCAATAGTTTCTATTTCTATACCACGCCGGGCGGCATATCCAATGGCCATCGGAATTCAAGCAACGGAGAAATCCAATGACCAAGAAGCTCTCAGGCAAGGTAGCCCTCGTCACCGGCGGTTCGCGCGGCATCGGCGCGGCCTCCGCCCGCGCCCTCGCAGCGGAAGGCGCCAACGTCGCCATCAGCTATGTCGCCTCCCCCGACAAGGCGGAAGCCGTCGTCGCCGAACTGAAGGCCAAGGGCGTCAACGCCCGCGCCTACAAGGCCGACCAGGCCTCCGCCGTCGACGTCGACCAGCTGGTGAAGAACGTCGCCAAGGACTTTGGCCGGCTCGACATCCTCGTCAACAATGCCGGCGTGGCCGTCGGCGGCGCGATCGATGATCGCCAATACGGACACCGTGGCACTCGCCCGCCAGGATGAGATCAACGTGCACGGCGTGATCACCGCGATCCGCACCGCGTCGAAGCTGATGGGTGACGGCGGCCGTATCGTCACCGTCGGCTCGAGCATTGCCGACCCGCGCCTCGTTCCCTGGCCTTGCCGACTACGCCGCCACCAAGGCTGCGATCGTCGGCTACACCAAGGGCGCTGCGCGCGACCTCGGACCGCGCGGCATCACCGTGAACGTGCTGCAGCCGGGCTCGATCGACACCGACATGAACCCGAAGGACGACGGCGACTTCGCCGAAGCCCAGCGCACCCAGCACGCACTGCAACGCTTCGGCACCGCCGAAGAGATCGCAGCCGGCGTGCTGTTCCTCGCGAGCCCCGAGGCCTCGTTCGTGACCGGCACGGTGCTCAATGTCGACGGCGGCTTCGGCGCCTGATCCAACCCACGCCATGCACGGCCGGGCGCATGCCGCCCGACCGCCTCATTCAAAAACTTTCAACGAAGGAATATCCCATGATCGAACTCAGACCTTTTGCAAAACTCGGCGGCGCCGATCACGGCTGGCTGAAGGCAAAGCATCACTTCTCGTTCGGCAGCCACTACGATCCTGACAATATGGGTCACGGTGCGCTGCGGGTGTGGAACGATGACGAGATCGCGCCGAACACCGGCTTTCCCGCCCATCCCCACGCCAACATGGAAATCATCACCTATGTTCGCGAAGGCGCGATCACGCACCAGGACTCGCTCGGCAACAAGGGCCGGACCGAGGCCGGCGACGTGCAGGTGATGAGCGCCGGCAGCGGCATTCGTCACTCCGAGTACAATCTGGAGCCTTCGAAGACGAAGATCTTCCAGATCTGGATCGAGCCGACGACGAAGGGCGGCCAGCCGACCTGGGGCGCCAAACCGTTTCCGAAGTCGGATCGCTCCGGCAAGCTCGTCACCATCGCCAGCGGCATTGCAGGCGACAACGATGCGCTGCCGATCCGGGCCGATGCGCGGGTGCTCGCCACCACGCTGAAGGCCGGCGAGAGCGCGGAATACGCACCGCAGAAGGCGCGTAACCTCTATCTGGTGCCGGCGGCCGGCAGCGTCGAGGTCAACGGTGTGCGCGTCAACGCCCGCGACGGCGCCGCGATCCGCAACGAGGCGAAGCTGACGATCACCGCGCTGGAGGATTCCGAACTGGTGCTGGTCGACGCGGCGTAGCGCTTCCCACTACTCGTCATGCCCGGGCTTGACCCGGGCATCCATCCCGCTTCGCAAGACTCTTTCAAGCGATGGATTGCCGGGTCAAGCCCGGCAATGACACCTCAAGAATCAACAACACCTCGCATCAAACCCAAAGGAAAACCATCATGTCCAAAGTACTCGTGCTCTATTATTCCGCCTACGGTCACATCGAAGCGATGGCGAATGCCGTCGCCCAGGGCGCGCGCGACGCCGGCGCGACCGTCGATGTCAAGCGCGTGCCGGAGCTGGTGCCCGAAGCGGTCGCCAAGGCGTCGTATTACAAGCTCGATCAGGCCGCCCCCATCGCCAAGATCGAAGACCTCGCCAATTACGATGCCATCATCGTCGGCACTGGTACCCGCTTCGGCCGGATGGCGTCGCAGATGGCGAACTTCCTCGACCAGGCCGGCGGCCTCTGGGCCAAGGGCGCGCTGCACGGCAAGGTCGGCGGCGCCTTTACATCCTCGGCGACCCAGCACGGCGGGCAGGAAACCACGCTGTTTTCTGTCATCACCAACCTGCTGCATTTCGGCATGACGATCGTCGGCCTGAACTACGGCTTTGCCGGCCAGATGAAGCTCGACGAAGTCACCGGCGGTTCGCCCTACGGCGCCACCACGATCACCGGCGGCGACGGCAGCCGCCAGCCGAGCGAGAACGAACTCGCCGGGGCGCGCTATCAGGGGCGCGCGATCGCAGAAACGGCCAATAAACTGCATGGCTGATGCGACAAGGGCGGCATTCTCCGCGAGGATTGCCGCCCTATCTATCGTCGAGGGGACGATGGATTTGGCATGGTCGAAATTCTCTTTATCGCTCAACTGGCACGCCGGCCGCTGCAGGCGATGGCGCGGCGCTGGTGGTGCCGAAGTCTCTTCCGCGTCTCGCGCGGAGCGCGGCGCTGCCCCGAATGCACGAAATCGTGAGGCCTGGTTTCTAAAGGCCTCATGAATTCGTGGTAGGCCTTCTGCCTTCAGGGGCGGCACGCGCAGGATTCTGGCATGAGCAATAATTCGCAAACCCCGTGGCCGGAATTGCCGACCGCGGCGTGGCGTGACACCTGTGCGACGGTCCAACTCTGGACCCAGATCGTCGGCAAGATCCGGCTGACCAAATCACCGTGGTTGAATCATTCCTGGCATGTGACGCTCTATGTCACGCCGCGCGGATTGACGACGTCGCCGGTGCCGGACGGCGCGCGGACGTTTCAAATCGATTTCGATTTCGTGGACCATCGCTTGCGCATCGCGACCAGCGACGGCGCGCACCGGAACTTTGCGCTGCCGGGTCACTCCGTCGCCAGCTTTTATGCCGCCACGCTGGCTGCGCTCGCCGAACTCGGCATTGCCGTTGCCATCGACGAGATGCCGAACGAACTGCCCGATCCGATAAAATTTTCCGAAGACACCGCGCACGCTTCCTACGATGCCGACGCCGTCGGACGCTTCCTGCAAATCCTCGTCAATAGCGACCGCGTCTTCAAGCAATTCCGCACCGGCTTCCTCGGCAAGGCAAGCCCGGTGCATTTCTTCTGGGGCAGTTTCGATCTCGCGGTGACGCGCTTCTCGGGCCGTCGTGCACCGCGCCATCCCGGCGGCGTGCCGAACTTGCCCGATGCGGTCGCCCACGAGGCCTATTCACACGAAGTCAGCAGCGCCGGATTCTGGCCGGGCAGCGGCGCGATCGATTATCCCGCGTTCTATTGCTATGCCTATCCCGAGCCGCCGGGCTTCCGCGCGGCGAAGGTGCGACCGGAGGCGGCGTTCTTCAGCGAAGCGCTCGGCGAATTCATCCTGCCCTACGACGCTGTCCGAACCGCTGCCGATCCCGACAAGGCGCTGCTCGATTTCCTGCAAAGCACCTATGAGGCCGCGGCGATCGCAGCGAAGTGGGATCGCGGCGCGCTGGAATGCGATCCGGGCAGGCCGGGCGTGGTGCGGCAGGTTTGATTTGGGTTCGTAGAGTGGGCAAAGCGCAGCGTGCCCACCATCCAGCGACAGCCGTCGAGATGGTGGGCACGCTTCGCTTTGCCCACCCTACGAAGCTACGGATCGCAGCTAATGCCGCACTTCCGGCTTCACGATGGTCCGGCGAACCTCGGCGCCGCAGTCGGCGCATTCATAGGTGAATTCGATCTTCGCCATGCTCCAATGCGGCTCGACGTCGCGCACATACATCGGAAGTCCGACGCAGCTCGGACAGATGACGAAGGCCGGTTCGGTGTCGTCGTGATGATGGATATAGGCTGGCATGTCGGCTCTCCCCAAGAATACGCCCAAGAAAGCATTCACCAGTAAGTCCCTGTCCCGAAGCGGAGCCTACGCCTCCGGCGCGCCGGCGATCATGAACTCTCGCGAACACAGGGAGAACGTCCGCATAATCCCGGCATGTGTGACAGATTTACCCGGCCGCGGAACTGCCTCCACAACGCGTCAATTTTCTTCGTCTGACAACGGCTTACCGAACACACATCGGGCCGGATGAGGTTTCGGAGCGCGCGCAACGCTGAACTTCCCACCCGTCGATTCGGATCTGGCCACGATCATCCGCACCGCCTGGGCGTGGCACAAGAAGGCCCACCCGCTGAAGACGGGTGAGCCGGTTCGCGACTAAGGCGGAGCGGCGCAGGCGATCGCTCAACGGGCCTATAGCGGCTTGATCTGCACCTTGCGCCACTTCATCACGCCCGAGCCGTATTGCAGGGCCAACGGACCGCTGGCGTGCTTTGAATCCTGCACATCGACGGTCTTCTGACCGTTGAACACCACGACGAGATGCGGTCCCTTGGCCGTGATCTCGAAGGTGTTCCACTTGCCGCCGGCCTTGGGCATCGGATCGACCTTGGCCACATCGACGATGGCGCCGGTGCCGTAGGTCGGATCGGGCCGCTTGTCGAAGATGTTGACCTCGTAGCAGATCTTGGCATCGATCTTGGCCGACTGGTCGCAGCGAATGAAGATGCCGCTATTGGCGTCATCGTCAGCCCAGAACTCGGCCTTGATCTGGAAATCCTTGTAGGATTCCTTGCTGACGAGATAGGAGGGATCCTTGCCCTCGGTGATCTTGTCTGCGACCAGCGCCCCGTCCTGCATCGCCCAATTGGCTTTGCCGACCTCGGTCCAGTCGCCCATCTTCTTGTCATCGACAAGCGTCACCCAGCCATCGCTCTGGCCGGACGCGACGCTGGAAAATTGAACGGCGGCGGCGCCGATCAACAGACCGGCGGCAAGTATCGACAAACGCTTCATGAACGTAGCCCTCCCATGGCTGCTTTTGGTTGGGTGGAAACCTATCACCGCGACACGCGGCGTAAATCCGTTTTCCATGCTGCAGTTGCGTTGTGCGACATTTCGTTTTCGCTGCCGCCGATCACGCATGCACCTGCGCGCCTTGCTCCGCGGGAAGCAGACCGGCTAGCATCGCGGCAACAGAGATGAGCTCAGCTCACGAGACGGCAACGGAGGAAATTATGAACGCGGCAACCCGATCCTGGCGATACCTCATGACACCGCTGGTTTTCGCCGGCATGCTGGGCGCCTCTTCCGCGGCGGAGCTCAATCCGGCCGCCGTCATCTACAAATTGCCGGACCAGATTCCCTGGGGCCCGGTTACCGCCTCCGGCGCGCAAACCGCTGTGGTGGTAGGCGATCCGACAAAGCCCGGCTTCTACATGGTCTACAACAGGTGGACCAAGGGCAATCATTTCAGCCGTCCGCACTTCCACCCCAACGATCGCTACATCGTCGTGCTGCAGGGCACGTGGTGGGTCGGCTCGGGGCCGAAATTCGATCCTGCCAACACGACGCCGATGCCGGCCGGCAGCCTCGTCACCCATTTCGGCAAGCAGGTGCATTGGGACGGCGCCAAGGACGAGGACACCGTTCTCCTGATCATGGGCGAAGGCCCGGCAACGTCAACGGCGGCGGAAGAGAAATAACCCCGGCGCCGCCAATCCATTCCCGAAACTATTTCCACGGCGCATCTCATGCTGTTTCAATGCAAAGTCTGCGGCCCCGCGACGGATCACGGCAGCGCGCCGAAACGTTCGGGTGACAAGTCCAAACCGTGGCGCACCATCGATATTCACTGCCACTGCATGGTGCCCGAAGCGAACGCGATGGTGCTGAAGGCGACCGGGGTTCCCGGCGGCGGCGAAACGCCGAACGCCAACGCCCATGTCAACGCGCTCACCAAAAGCATCCAGCCGCAGCGCGGCAAGATCGATTTTCCGAAGCTGACCGATCTCGACACCCGCCTTGCCGACATGGACCGCGACGGCATCGACGTGCAGGTGATCTCGCCCTATCCCGGCCATTTCGTCTATGCCGCGCCGGCCGAAGTGGCGCGCGATAGCTGCCACATGGTCAACGATCACATCGCCGGCATGGTGGCGAAACACCCCGACCGGCTGATGGGCATGGGCACTGTGCCGCTGCAGGACCCCGGCATGGCCGTCACCGAGTTGAACCGCACCGTCAAGGAGCTTGGCTTCCGTGGCGTCGAACTCTGCACGAATGTCAGGGGCGTCGATCTCACCCGCGCCGGGCTGGAAAAATTCTTTGCCCGCGTCGAGGAGCTCGGCGTGATGATCTTCCTGCATCCGTTCGGCACCAGTCTGGTCGGCCGCATGGAGGATCATTATTTTCCGAACACCATCGGACATCCGCTGGATTCCGCGCTGTGTGTCGGACACCTCGTGTTCGACGGCTATCTCGAACGCTTTCCCGAACTGAAAATCTGCATCGCCCATGGCGGCGGCTACATCCCCGGCTATTGGGGACGTTTCGATCACGCCTTCGCGCATCGCGAGGATTGTCGCGTCACCATCAAGAAGCCGCCATCGGACTATCTGAAGAAGCTCTATTTCGACACCGTCGTGTTCGACGAGCGCGAACTGAAACATTTGATCGAGATCTGGGGCGCCGATCACATCATGCTCGGCACCGATTATCCCTTCGACATGGCGGAACCGGACCCGGTCGGCTTGCTCAGCCGGATCAAGGGTGTCAGCAAAACGGATATGGCGCTGGTAGCCGGCGGCAATGCTGCCCGTCTGTTGGGCCTGCCGGCGGATGCTGGTCCGGCGACCTAGCTAGCAACCATTTCAGCGGCGGCGCGTTTCATGTCCTCAACCAGATCAGGGATATGAAACATGGCTTCTGCTGCAGATATCCGGGAACATATGGACGTCATCTCGTCGGACAAGAAGACGGTCGGCAAGGTCGACCATCTGGAAGGGACCGACAAGATCAAGCTGACCAAGCAGAGTTCGCCTGATGGGCAGCACCATCACTTCATTCCGTTGTCGTGGGTCGACCACGTCGATCAGCACGTCCATCTGAACAAATCGGGCGCCGACGTGACCTCGCACTGGCAGCATGGCCGCCAGTAACCGGCTGACGTGCATTGCGCTGGCCGTGGATGCCGATATCATCAGACGTCAGGAGATGGAATGCACCCGGCGGCGGTACTGCAACTTGAACGCATGATCGACGAATACAACACGTGGCGGGCCGTTCCTGAACAGGAACGCTCGCCGGCGCCGGCGTGGTGGTGGGGATCCGCGATGGAGTTGCGCGCCTCCTCGCAACCGCTTCCCACCGAGTGGTGCGCTCAACTCGGATTGCCGGATCGGGCGACTTATGCTTCCGCCGCGGACGTCTTCCTAGGCACTTTCGCAGGCCAGACGGCTGTGCCTTGGGCTTACGACTTCCCGGGCAAAGCCGAAGTTCCGGATCCAGCGGTCCGCGATCTGCATCCGCAGCCGTCAGACGACAGCGCCTTCCAACCCTGACCCGGCGTCCGGCTGCAATGGCGGCGAGGCGAGCAGTCGCTCGGCGCGAAGCAGGTCGGCCAATTGCTTGGCGGGCAGCGGCTTGGAGAACAGAAAACCCTGCATTTCGTCGCAGGCGTGGCTGCGCAGGAAAGCCTCCTGTTCCAGGGTTTCGACGCCCTCCGCAATGACGGTCATGCCAAGCGCCTTGCCCATGCTGATGATCGCCTGCGCGATGGCCTGGTCTTCGGAATCGACCGGCAAATCGCGAACGAAGGAACGATCGATCTTGATCGTATCGATCGGGAACTGCTTCATCAGCGACATCGACGAATAGCCGGTTCCGAAATCGTCGATCGCAAGGCGAATGCCGCGGCTCTGGATCGCATCCAGCACCTTGATCGCGCGCGAGACATTGCGCATCACCATGCTCTCGGTGACTTCGAGCTGCAGCAGCACCGCCGACATGCCGCTGGCCACCAGCGCCTCGTCGACATCCTGCAACAGATGCGGATCGGCGAACTGCCGCGGCGACAGGTTGACCGCCATCGTCACCGGCCGCAGGCCGCGACGCTGCCAGGCCATGTTCTGCGCGCAGGCCTCCTTGAGCACCCAGCGACCGATCGGAACGATCAACCCGGTTTCCTCGGCCAGCGGAATGAACTGCCCCGGCGACACGGTGCCGAGTTCGGGATGATTCCAGCGCAGCAGCGCCTCGACGCCGGTGATCTGGCCGGTCGCCATGTCGACCTTGGGCTGATAGTGCAGCGAGAACTGGTCGCGCTCCAGCGCGCGGCGCAAGGCGCTCTCCAGCTTCAGTCGCTCGATCGACTGCGTCTTGAATTCCTTGGTGAAGAAGCGGAAGCCGTTCTTGCCGTCTTCCTTGGCAAGATACATCGCCATGTCGGCGTTCTTGGTCAGCGTCTGAATGTCGGTGCCGTCGGTCGGGTACATCGCGATCCCGATCGAGGCCGTGGTGTGGCACTCATGTCCGCTGAGCTGCAGCGGCTGGCTCAATATCGAAAGAAGGTCGCCCGCAATGCGCTCGACCTCGGGACGCTCGGCGGCCTCCTCCAGAATGACCACGAACTCGTCGCCGCCGAGCCGCGCCACCACGTCGCTCGAACGCAGCGCACGGCGCAGCCTGCCGCCGATCTCCACCAGCAGCATGTCGCCGGCGTCATGCCCCAGCGAGTCGTTGATGACCTTGAACCTGTCGAGATCGATGAACAGCAGGGCAAACTGCCGCTGGTAGCGCGCGGCGGCATCGATCGCGCGGCGCAGCATGCCGTTGAACATTTCCCGGTTCGGCAGATGCGTGAGGCTGTCATGCGATGCCAGATACTCGATGCGCTCGTCGGCCCTGGCCTTTTCATCGACGCGGTCGAAATTCTCCAGCGCGAAAGATACGTTGTCGACCAGCCGCTGCAACAGCTCGGCAAACTCGGGCGTGAACGTTTCCTTCTCAAGGGAAATGAAAATCATGACACCGACCACGCGCCCCTGCGCGAACAGGGGGAACGCGCCGCCGGAATTGGCGCCATCGCGGCGCGCTCTGTCGTGGAACGCTTTAACGTTGGAGTCGGCCAGGTAGTCGTTGGCGATGCAAGCCTGCCGCGAACGGATCGCCCTGCCGGAGAGCCCGTGTCCCTCGGGGCGCATTACGTTGGCCGAGACACGCACCTGCAGCGCGCTGGCGGCGGTTGGACCGGCGGCGGCGACGACATCGAGGATGTCGTCATCCGGCTTCATCAGCATGATCGAGGTGGAGGTAAATTTGCCGCCTTTGGCAGCTGCTTCGCACACCAGTTCGAACAGCTCCGCCCGCGACGTCGCGCGGATGATCGCTTCGTTGGTTGAGCTCAGCGCCGCCAGCATACGCGTCAGGCGCTCCTTCTGCACCTCGGTTCTTGACTTGTCGTCGGCATGGTCGAAATTCTCCAACGCGAAAGACACGTTGTCGACGAGGCGCTGCAACAGCTCCGCAAACTCCGGCGTGAACGTATCCTTCTCGAGCGACATGAACGACATCGCACCGACCACCTGCCCCTGCACCAGCAAGGGGAATGACGCGCCGGAATTCGTGCCGTCAAGCCGCGCCCTGTGGTGAAATGCCTCGGCGTTCGGATCGGCGAGGTAGTCGTTTATGATGCAGGGCCGCTGGGAGCGTATCGCCTGGCCGCACAGCCCCCGTCCCTCGGGTTGCATCTCATTGACCGATATCGTTGCCAGCCGCGCGCTGAGCCCGGTCGGACCGGCGGCCGCCACGACATCGAGATAGTCGCTGTCGGTTTTTCTCAACGCGATGGAGGTCAAGGTGAACCTGCCGCCGCTGGCCGCGGCCTCGCACACCAGATCGAACAATTCCGCCCGCGACGTCGCGCGGATGATCGCCTCATTGGTCGCACTCAGCGCCGCGAGCATTCGCGTCAGGCGTTCCTTCTGGACCTCGGTCCGTGCCTTGTCGTCGGCGTGGTCGAAATTCTCCAGCGCGAACGACACGTTGTCGGCCAAGCGTTGCAGGAGTTCGGAAAACTCGGGCGTGAAGGTGTCCTTGTCCCGAGACATATAGATCATGACGCCGACCGGCTCGCCGCGAACCAGCAGCGGAAAGGCGGCGCCGGACTGGGCGCCGTAGGTGCCGACGACGCCCTGGAACGCGGCGACGCGCTGGTCGGCCACATAATCATTGGTGATGCAGGGCCGTCTGGTTCGGAACGCCGTTCCGCTGAGTCCGCGGCCCTCGGGGCGGGCTTCGTCCACCGACAACCTGACGTGCCGTGTCGTCTCGGCCGCCGGGCCTGCGGCGGCCACGATTCTGAGCAGGTCGCTGCCGGAGTCGGCCAGCGCGACGGTGGTCGAGGTGAACCGGCCGCCGTTCGCCACCGCCTCGCACACCATGTCGAACAGTTCGTCGCGGGATTTGGCCCGCATGATGGCTTCGTTGGTTGCGCTGAGCGCGGCGAACATCCGCGTCAGGCTCTCCTTCTGATTTTCGGTTCTCGCCTTTTCGTCGGCCCGATCGAAGGTTGCGATCGCAAACGACACGTTGTCGGTGAGCCGCTGCAGCAGCTCGGCGAATTCAGGCGTGAACGTTTCCTTCTCGGAGGAAATGAAGAACATTACGCCGACGGCCCGGCCGGAAACCATCAGCGGGAACGCCGCGCCCGCCATGGCGCCATCGCTGTGGATGAATTGATGAAACGCCGATCCACGGGTGTCCGCGCGCATATCGTTGGAGATGCAGGCCCGGCGAGAACGAAACGCGTTGCCGCACAGTCCGCGCCCTTCCGGATGATCCGCGTTGATCGAAACCTTGACCCGGCGCATGTTGTGGGCCGTTGGCCCCGCTACGGCCACCATATCGGTATAGTCGCTGTCCGACCGCGCCAGGAGAATGCTGGTCGAGTTGAACCGGCCTCCCTTCGCGGCAGCTTCGCACACCAGTTCGAACAATTCCGTCCGCGACGTTGCACGAACGATTGCTTCGTTGGTCGCGCTGAGCGCCGCCAGCATGCGCCCCAGACGCTCCTTCTGAGTGTCGGCTCTTGCCTTCTCGCCGGCGCGCTCGAAATTTTCCACCGCGAACGAGACGTTCTCCCCGATCCGCGCCATCAGCGCGATGATCTCTTCGTCCTCCGCCCACGATTTTCCGACAAAGAACATCAGCACGCCGATGCTTTCACCGGCCTTGATCAGGGGAACCGCGACGCAGGCGGTGACGCCGGTCTCGCGCGCGGTCTGATGCCAGGGCTGCCCCTGGCTCGAGTTGAGGATATCGTTGTTGACGGCCGGCTTCTGCGTTCGGAACGCCCTGCCGCAGACGCCCGTTCCATACACGTTTTCGGCATCGATCGAGAACGGCGCGCGCATGATCTGTTCGACGATCGCGCCCGTTCCGGCGGCCGGCTTCAACCAGATCGAGTCCGGCTCCGCCAGCAGGACCACCGTGGCAGCCGATTTGCCGCTGTATACCGCGGCATCGCAAACCCACTGATAGAGTTCCTGTTCGGTCTTGGCGCGCAGAATGGCTTCGTTGGTCGCACTGATGGCGCCGAACATCCGGTTCAACCGCCGCGTCACGCGTTCGCCGCTCTTGCGCGCGGCCTCGTGTTCGAAATTGTCGAGCGCAAACGAAATGTTTGCCGAAACCCGCTCCAGCATCGCGACGATCTGCCCGTCGATCGAGTGCGGCTCACGCCGTGAAACGAGCAGCACGCCGACACTCTCGCCATTGCGGATCAGCGGCAGCGCCGCCGCCGCACCTATGTGACCGGCTCTGGCTCCCTCGCGCCAGGGCAGCGAGCACGGGTCGTTCAGAAAATCGTTGCTGACGCATAGCTTCCGATTACGGAAGGCCTGCCCGGAAACCCCGGAACCCTCAGGCGTACCGGCCACGATCGAAATGTCGATGCTGCTGCAGGCGCGGAACGTCGTCGCCAAAACCGGCGGCGAAGCGCAGCAGACTGGTTTCCGGCTCCAGCAGGAAGACGGCTACGGCCAGGAAGTCGCCGACCGAGAACGCGGCTTCGCAGACCTTCGCGTACAGTTCTTCCGGTGATTTGGCGTACAGAATCGCTTCGTTGGTCGCATTCAACGCCGCGAATGTGCGTGCGATGTCGGTCTTCACCGTCCCCAAGCTCCCTGCCGGCAGCGCTGGCTGCCCTGCCGGATTTTATGCGTGCAGGAGGCCTAAATGCCCGTTATTGGCGACCGCGAGTTCAAATTCAGAGTAAATGTGACGCGAACGAACGGCGGTTTCGCTCAGGAGAACTACGGGCTCTTTCACGATTTGTCAGCCTTACCGACCGCCGGGCGGCATGCGGTCCGCCGAATGCAATGCCGAATTTTGCAGAGTGAAATTCCAGGCGATCGAGGACCGTGCCTGCGGCATGGCTAACAGGATATTTCCACGCTTGCCCTGTCGTCGCTGAATTGTCAGCATGCCGGCCGCAACAACAAGCAAGACCCGCCGCGCGGGCGCTCAAAGCGAGGAAATTCCATGCCGATCGTCCAGGCCGACCGTCTCACCCGCATCGGCGCGGCGCTGCTCAGGGCCGCCGGCGCGTCAGAGGAGGAGGCCGATGCGGTCGCTGTCGGCTGCGTCAACGCCAATCTCGCCGGTCACGATTCCCACGGGGTGATCGCGATCCCGACCTATATCGACCGTATCAAGGCCGGCCATATCGTGCCGGGCGCGAAATGGACCATCGTCCAGGAATCGCCGACCACGACCGTGATCGACGGCCACTGGGGCTTTGGCTTCCACGTCAACGCCAAGGCGATGGCGCTGACGATCGAGAAAGCGAAGACCGCCAATGTGGCGGCCTGCACCGTGTTCCGCCAGAGCCATGTCGGGCGGCTCGCCGCCTATCCGATGATGGCGATGCGGGCGGGCATGATCGGCATCGCCGCCGCCAATTCCGGCCGTTCGCCGAAACACGTCGCGCCGTTCGGTGGGCGCGAGGCAAGGCTCGGCACCAACCCGATCTCGATTGCGGTGCCATCCGATCTCGAAGCGCCATTCTATCTTGATATGGCGACCTCGGCGGTCGCGGCCGGCAAGATCGCGCTGTCGATAGCGCGCGGCGAACAGATCCCGCAGGGCTGGATCATCGACGCGGAGGGCCGCCACACCACCGATCCCACGCAGTATCGCAAGGGCGGCGCGCTGCTGCCGCTCGGCGGCACCGAGGGCTACAAGGGAAGTGGCCTCGCCGCGATGGTCGAGGTGCTGTGCGGCCTGCTCACCGGCCTGGGCTTTGGCGTGGAACCGACCGGCCGCCACAATGACGGATGCTTCATGGCGGTGTTCAATGTCGCTGCCTTCCGCCCGCTGAAGGATTTCGAGAAGGAGGTCGGCGAATTCGCGCGCTATCTGAAATCGACGCCGCCATCCGAGGGCTCGCCGGGCGTGTTCTATCCGGGCGAGGTCGAACACATTCGCGAGCAGCAGCGCAGGCGCGACGGCATCGCAGTCGAGGACGCGACCTGGGACAAATTGAAGGCGCTGGCCACCGACTACAGACTGGCTGCCGAACTCGACCTGAAATGAATTCTGCCCGCACAAGGAGAACGGCATGACACGGCAAATGGCGCTGGTGGGATTCCTGCAAGCGCAGAACTGCACCAACCTGCCGAGTTCGTGGCGGCACCCGGAATCGCGCGACGATTCGATGTCGGCGGACTACTATCAAGAGATCGGCCGGATTCTCGAAGCCGGCAAATTCCATATGGCGTTCTTCGACGACCGCCTGGCGATGCCGGACCGTTACGGCAACGACCACGCCCACACCGTCGAATACGGCATCCGCTGCGTGAAGATGGATCCGCTGATCGTACTGACCACGATGGGCATGGCCACGACGAAGCTCGGGCTGGGATCGACCGCCTCGACCACCTATTTCGAGCCGTTCGACGTCGCGCGCCGTTTCGCCACCCTCGATTTGATGTCGGGCGGACGGGCGGGCTGGAACGTCGTCACCTCGCTCAATGACGGCGAGGCGCACAACATGGGCAAGGATGCCCATCTCGAACATGACTACCGCTACGACCGCGCCGACGAGTTCATGGAAGTCGTGCTGGGCCATTGGGACACCTGGGAAGACGGCTCGCTGATCATGGACAAGACGACCGGCCGCTTCGCCGATCCGGCCAAGGTGAAGCGGCTCGACCACAAGGGCGAGTTCTACAAATCGCGCGGCCCGTTCACCGTGCCGCGCTCGGCGCAGGGCCATCCCGTCATCATCCAGGCCGGCGCATCCGGCCGCGGCCAGCGCTTTGCGGGACGATGGGGCGAGGTGATCTTCACCGCCGCGCGCAACGTCGCCGCCGCCAAGGAAGGCTATGCGGCGGTCCGCAACGAGGCGGCGAAAGCCGGCCGCGATCCGGACCAGATGCGCCTCTGCAACCTCACAACGCCGGTCTGCGCCGCGACCAAGGCCGAAGCCGAGGACAAGATGGCCGTGATCAACAAGCTGCCGCTGGAGATCGACGCGCTGTCGCTGCTCGCGGAAGCCTTGAACTTCGACTTCGCCTCCAAGCCGCTCGACGAGCCACTGACATCAGACGACCTCAAGAGCATGCAGGGCATTCTGGGCATTCGCGACGGCGTGCTCAAGACCTCAGGCAAATCCAATCCCAGCGCGCGCGATTTCGTCACCTTCTCCGGCCGTGGCCAGGTGCATGACGCGATCGTCGGCGGCCCGAAAGAGGTCGCGGACAAGCTGGAAGAAATGTTCGTCGAGCGCGGCTGCGACGGCTTCGTCATCGCGGCCACCATCGTGCCCGGCTCCTACGCCGACTTCGTCAAGCATGTCGTGCCGGAATTGCAGCGCCGCGGCCTGTTCCACAAGGATTACGCCGGCAAGACGCTGCGTGAAAATCTCGGCCTGACGCGGCCCACAGCCGGCGCCTGGAAATCCACGCCGCGGGCCGCGGCCGAATAACAATAACAAGAGGAACACCTCATGCGTTGGCTCAAATTCACCGCCGCCGGCAAGACATCCTGGGGCATCGTCGAGGGCGACAACGTCATCGCCGTCAATGGCGACCCGTTCGGCGAATGGCAGCGCGGAACGCAGTCGCATGCGCTGAAAGACGTCAAGATCGAACTGCCGCTGATCCCGCGCACCTTCTATTGCGTCGGGCTGAACTACCTCAAGCATCTCAAGGAGGCCGCCGACAAGGCCGGCACGGTGCCCAACGTGCCTGATCGGCCCGAGATCGGCTATCGCGCGCAAAACGCGCTGATCGCCCATGACGAGGATGTGGTGATCCCGGCGAGCGCGACCGAGAAGATTCACTACGAGGGCGAACTCGTGGTCGTCATCGGCAAGAAGGCAAAACACCTGACCGAAGCCAACGCGATGGATTGCGTGTTCGGCTACACCATCGGCAACGATGTCAGCGAACGCACCTGGCAGAAGGCGGATCGCAGCCTGTGGCGCTCCAAGAACGCCGATACCTTCAAGCCGATGGGTCCGTGGATCGAAACCGACGCCGACCTCGACAAGATGGAAACCGTGATCCGGGTCAACGGCAAGGAGACCGGCCGCTTCCATACCAACGACATGATCTTCGGCGTCGTGCCGTTCCTGGTGGAGCTATCGAAATACTTCACGCTGTCGCCGGGCGACGTGATCTGGATGGGCACCGACGGCGCCTCGCCCAACCTGAAAGCCGGCGACGTCGTCGAGATCGAC
Source organism: uncultured Alphaproteobacteria bacterium (assembly GCA_963770135.1). Taxonomy (GTDB): domain Bacteria; phylum Pseudomonadota; class Alphaproteobacteria; order Rhizobiales; family Xanthobacteraceae; genus Bradyrhizobium. Next base: position 81,566 of record CAVYOM010000017.1, read on the forward strand.
ATCACCGGGATCGGGACGTTGCGGAACAGGTTCGTGAAGGAGAAGGTTTGAGGCGCATCGACGGCATTGAAGCATAGTGCCTCCGCATACCTCGCTGTCTTCGCCCGGCTTGACCGGGCGACCCAGTACACCGCGGCCTCTCGGCTGATCACGAACGTCTCTGGAATACTGGATGCCCCGCCTTCGCGGGGCATGACGGTTGAGCGGCGAGGCAGGATGCGGCCCATCCGCCCTACTCGGCCTTGATGCCGGCCTCCTCGATCACCTTGCGCCAGCGCGTTTCCTCGCCTGCAAAATAGCGGTCGAGCGCGTCTGGTGGCTCTGCCACCATGACCAGGCCTTCATTCGTACCGAGCTTCTTGAATGCCTCGGACTGAACGGCTTTTGCCGCCGACTTGTTGAGGCGGTCGATGATCTCGGGCGGCGTTTTGGCCGGCGTGTAGAGGCCGTACCAGGCTTCGGCGGCGTAGCCGGGAACGCCGGCTTCCGACACCGTGGGAAGCTGCGGGAACGCCGGCGAGCGTTCGGCCGACGTCACGGCGATAGCGCGCAACTGGCCCGCCTCGACCAGCGACGCGGCGCTGGCCACCGTCGTGAAGATCACGTCGATCTGGCCGCCCATCAGGTCGGTGATCGCGGGCGCCGCACCCCGGTAGGGCACCGTCGTCAGATTGACCCCGGCCATGTGCTTGAACAGTTCGCCGGCGAGATGCGCCGATGTGCCGGTGCCGTAGGTGCCATAGCTGAGCTTGCCGGGCGCGGCCTTTGCTGCGGCGACCAGGTCCGCCATCGACTTCAGCGGCGACGCCGGATTGACCACAACGATATTGAAGGAGCGCGCCAGCAGCGCCACCGCCGCGAAATCCTTGTGTGCGTCATAAGGCAGCTTCGCATTCAGGCTCGGATTGACGGCATTGGCAAACGTTCCCATCAACAGCGTATAACCGTCCGGCGCACTGGCCGCGACCAGCTGGGTGCCGAGAATGGTCCCCGCCCCCGGCTTGTTCTCGATGATGACGGACGCGCCGAGCTCTTTTGCCATCTCCTGCGCCAGCGTCCGCGCCACGACATCGGTGCCGCCGCCCGGCGCAAACGGCACCACGATCTTGATGATACGATCCGGATAGGCGGCCAAAGCCGGCGCAAGCGAGCATGCTGCGAGCGCGAACAACATCGATGCGAGAAATCGAGACATGGGGAGACCCAGTGCGAGAGGAGGATTCCTTAATACACGCATTCGCCATGCAATGGCGCATGGTCGGCCATGACGCTGCAGGCGCGCGGAAATCAGATCGTCCGCGCCACCAGTGGAATCTTTCGCAACAACACCGTAAGCAGCCAGCTGCCGCCAAGCGTAACGGCGAACACGATAGCCGCCTTGACGCCGGCGGGCCATACCGGGTCGTAGACAAAGTATTGCAGCCAGATGATGAACATGTAGTGGAAGAGGAAGATGCCGTAGGCCGATGGCTGCATCGCGTCGAGCAGCCGCATGCTGGCGCGCGACAGCCGCAACGATGTCGCAAGCACCGTAAAGGCCATAACAGCGCTGAATATCGCGAAGGCCAAGCCATACGCGGCTCTCCACCACAGCGGCGGCGCAGCAACGTTTTCGATCCAGTTGTGATGGGCAAAGACCAGGAGCACGATCAAGCCAAAGAGCAGAATCGCAAGCGTGAGCCATGTCGCCCAGCGTTTTGCCACTTCCCCATTCTCGGCGAGGATGCCCGCCCTCAGGCCAATGACACCGATGCCGACGCCGGTGAAGAAATAGGCGGGATAGAGCAGGATGCGGCTGGTCTGAATTGGAAACGGGTAATGGCCCGGCTCGAACCAGGCGCCGTCGCCAAACCAGACATGCATCGGCAAATAGGACCCGCCCGAGGCGACAACAAAGGCCGCAAAGGCCATTGCCGGCCGGCTGCGAAGGGCGTCGATCAGACGGCCAAACGCACCCAGCATTTTCGGCGCTGCGATCCAGATCGCAGCGGCAATGACGTCGAACACGAGCAGCACCCACAGGAACCACGACTGTCCCGACGGCCATGGCCCGGTCGTGATCATGCGCCCCCAATAATGGAAGTAATCAAAGTCTGTCGTGCCGGGCATATGATAGCGCAGGAACGAAGCATAATAGGCGATCGGGATCAGCACGAAGATCGACACCAGCAGCGGTATCCCCAATCGCCAGGCGCGACGTCGCAGGAATCCACCCGCGCCGTGGCGGGTCAGGCTGTCATGGACGAACAGTCCCGAAACCAGGAACATGAAGGCCATGAAGAAACTGTCGTTGAACAGTACGATCAGGTCGAAGCCAAGCCAGCGCATCCGGTCGCCATTGCCGAAATGGGTGAAGTTGACGACGGAATGGTGGATCACCACCAACAGCGTGATGAAGGTGCGCGCCCGGTCGAACGCGACGATGCGTCCCGTCGTCGTGGCGACCTGATCGCTCCCGCCGGCTTTTCGCAGCATGGTTTCGGCTCCAGGTCATGCAAGCGTCACTTTTCGAACGCATCGTAGACCAGCTTCTTGACGTTTACTTGCACATGCTGCCGCGCCGACGGCGCGTTCTGCAGCACGATAAAGAACATGTCCTGGGCGCGGTCGATCACCAGATAAGCGCCGGTCGCACCGTCCCATTTGATTTCGCCGGGCGACCCCGGCGGCGGCGGGACCGCATTGCCGGGATCGGTGCGGACACCGAAGCCATAGCCGAACCCAAACCCGTCGCCGGGGAAATAGAAGTAATTGCGTTCGACGCCCGAGCCCGGACCGACATGATCGGTCGTCATCGCCGCGAACGTCTTGGGGCTGAGATAGGCCTTGCCATCGAGCGCGCCGCCGTGCAGCAGCATCTGCCCGTAGCGTGCGAAGTCGGCGATGGTCGTGACCAATCCGCCACCGCCGGATTCCCAGCGCGTGACATCGAGTGAATTGCGTTCGGTATGGCGGTCTTTGCGCAGCGGCCGGGCATAGCGTTTCCGTTCAGCCGGATCGGTCAAAAAGAATTTAGTGGTGGTCATGCCGAGCGGATCGAACAACTGGCTTTTTTCAAACTGGTACAGCGACTGTCCGGAGGCGACCTCGATGACGCGGCCGAGCACGTCGATGGAGTGACCGTAGTCCCACAGCGTCCGCGGCTGCTCGGCCAGCGGCAATTTGGCGATCCGCTCGGCAAATCCGGCATTGTCGAAATCGCCGAGATAAATGCCGTCATAGGCCTCCTTCACCGGCCCGCGCTGTCCATAGAAGCCATAAGTGATCCCCGACGTGTGCAGCAGCAGATCCTCGATCGTGACGGGCCGGCGCAGCGGCACGAGATCGAGCACGGCCTTGCCGGAGTCATCCTTGCGCTCGACGCCGACCTTCATGCCGGCGAAGGAAGGAATGTATTTGCTGACGGGATCGTCGAGTTTGATGCTCCCGCGATCGATCAGCATCATCGCGGCAAAACTGGTGACGGTTTTGCTGAGCGAATGCAGCGGGAAGATCGTATCCGGCGTCATGTCGATCCCGGCGTCGACGTCGCGCTTGCCGAAGCACTTGAAATAGACCGGCTTTCCGTGGCGCTGGATCAGGACGATGGCGCCCGGAATTTCGCCCTGCGCGACCTGACCGTTGAGGAATTCGTCGATCCGCGCAAGCTTCTCCAGCGACAGCGGCGCGTTCGGCGGCGGGCCGAATGCTGCGGCAGGAAGTGAGACGCCCAACCAGACCAGCACGACGACCGCCGCCAGCAGCGACGCCTGCCGACCTGATGACACCAGCTTGTATGGACGCATCCCGCGATTTCCCCATTGCCAGTAACGACCTTATTAGATCGACACGTATCGATCCAGATGGCGGCTATTCTCTCGATCGGATACACTGGGAAAATCGTTCAAATTGAACCCGGTCAGAGAGGAGAACGACCATGAAACCCCGCATGAACTACTATCAGGCTGCCCCCGAAACCATCAAAGCCCTTGTCGCCCTGGAGGAGCAGATCCAGGCCTCCGGCCTCGAGAAATCGCTGATCGAGCTGGTCAAGACGCGGGCTTCGCAGATCAACGGCTGCGCCTTCTGCATCAACATGCACACCCAGGACGCCCGCAAGCAGGGCGAGACCGAGCAACGGCTTTATTTGCTCAATGCCTGGCACGAGTCGCCGCTCTATACCGACCGCGAACGCGCGGCGCTGGCGTGGACCGAGGCCTTGACGCTGATCGCCGAAACGCATGCCCCCGACAATCTCTACGAAGACGTGCGCGCCCACTTCTCGGAAGCGGAGACCGTCAATCTGACCATGCTGATCGGGGCGATCAATGCCTGGAACAGGCTGGCCATCGCGTTCCGCGCGGTGCACCCGGTGAAGGCCAAAGCGGCGGCGTAAACCAAGAGGGAGAAACGCCATGACCCGATCGATTCACGGCATTGCGGCAATCGCCCTGCTCGCGCTGGTCGCGGGCAGCACGCCGGCCGCGCATGCCGAAGGCGACAAGGTGACGCCGGTGCGTTCGGAAAAGCTGCCGAACGTCCCGGGCAAGAGCGTGACCACCGTACTGGTGAACTACGCGCCCGGCGGCAAGTCGGTCAGCCATCATCATGCCGGCAGCGTGATGGCCTATGTGCTGACGGGCCAGATCCGCTCAGAGAACTCCGCAACCGGCCCGGCCAAGGTCTACAAGGCCGGCGAAGCGTTCTTCGAGCCACCCGGTAGCGAGCATCTCGTCAGCGAGAACGCCAGCGCGACGGAGCCCGCAAGCCTGCTCGCGATTTTCGTTGCTGATGACGGCGCGCAACTGACGACGTTCGAGAAGAAGTGAAGGAGGGTGGTGGCGTCGTGGCGAGCCGCGCGCACCACACATTCCGCCGTCATGCCCCGCGCATGCGGGGCATCCAGTACGCCGCGGCCTTTCGGCTAAAACGCTAACGTCTCTGGAATACTGGGTCGTCCGGTCAAGCCGGACGACGACACCGAGGGTAAGGCGAGGCTAAACCGCGGTCGCCTTGGCGAACTCGACATAGATCTCGCGCAGTCGGTCGGTCATCGGACCGGGCTTGCCGTTCGCGACCTTCTTGCCGTCGATCGACACCACCGCCTGCACGAACACCGTGGCGCTGGTGATGAAGGCTTCCTTGGCGGCCAGCGCCTCCTCGACCGAAAACGCACGCTCCTCGACGCGGAGCTGGCGCTCCTCGGCAAGCGCCACCACCGCCTTGCGGGTGCAGCCGGGCAGGATGGCGCTGCCGTTCTGCCGCGTCACGATCACATCGTCCTGGGTCAGGATGAAGCACGACGACGAGCCGCCCTCCGTCACCTTGCCGTCCTCGATCATCCAGGCCTCGCCGGCGCCGGCCACGGCCGCGGCCTGCTTGGCCAGCACCTGCGCCAGCAGCGCCACGCTCTTGATGTCGCGCCGGGTCCAGCGCAGATCGGGCACCGTGATCACGCTGATGCCGGTCTTGGCCGAGGGTGCGTTGATGATGTCCTTGGTCGAGGTGAACATGATCAGCGTCGGCTTGACGCCCTTGGGAAACGCGAAGTCGCGCCCGGTATCGGCGCCGCGCGTCACTTCCAGATAGACCATGCCGTTGACGAGATTGTTGCGCTTGACCAGTTCGTGCTGGATTTCCTGGATGCGCGCGGTCGTCTCCGGCAGCGCCAGCTCGATCTCGCCGACCGAGCGCTCCAGCCGCGCCAGATGCGAGGCGTTGTCGATCAGCTTGCCGTCGAGTACGGCCGCGACCTCATAAATGCCGTCGGCAAACAGGAAGCCACGGTCGAGGATCGAGACCTTGGCCTCTGAAAGTGGCACGAACGAGCCGTTGACGTAAGCGATCTGTTCCAAAGTGGAGTCTCCTGGAGGTAGTACAAGGCGGTGTGGCGGACCTTATAGGCAATTTGGTGAGGGCGAGGAACCCCTTCAGCCCATCAAGCGGCCCCTCCGATCGTCATTGCGAGCGCAGCGACGCAATCCATGGGCGCTGCAGCGGAAGGCTGGATTGCTTCGCTTCGCTCGCAATGACGGGTTGGACGGCCATGCCTAATGCGACAGGATCTTCGACAAAAACTGCTGCGCGCGCTCGCTGCGCGGACTGCCGAAGAAGTCTTCCTTCAGCGCATCCTCGACGATCTCGCCCTGATCCATGAAGATGACGCGATGGGCGACCTTGCGGGCAAAGCCCATCTCGTGGGTGACGACCATCATGGTCATGCCTTCACGGGCAAGATCGACCATGACGTCGAGCACCTCGCTGATCATTTCGGGATCGAGCGCCGAGGTCGGCTCGTCGAACAGCATCGCGATCGGGTCCATCGCGAGCGCACGCGCGATCGCCACGCGCTGCTGCTGGCCGCCGGACAGTTCGGCCGGGTATTTGTTCGCATGCACCGTCAGCCCGACGCGCGCGAGCAGCTTTTCGCCCTTTGCCATCGCCTCGCTGTGCGAGCGTCCCAGCACCTTCTCCTGCGCCAGGCATAGATTCTCGATGATGCGCAAATGCGGAAACAGCTCGAAATGCTGGAACACCATGCCGACGCGGGCGCGCAGTTTGGGCAGATTGGTCTTGGGGTCGTTGACCTTGATGCCGTCGAGCACGATCTGGCCCTCCTGAAACGGCTCCAGCGCGTTGACACACTTGATCAGCGTCGACTTGCCCGAGCCCGACGGCCCGCACACCACCACCACCTCGCCCTTGGCGACGCTGGTGGTGCAATCCTTCAACACCTGGAAGGTCGGCCCGTACCATTTATTGACGTGGCTGATCTCGATCATTGACACTCACCTGATGATAGAAATGCGCGCCTGCAGGCGCCGGACGCCAAAGGACGCGAGACTGGAAATCGCGAAATAGACCGCGGCCGCGAACAGATACATCTCGACCAGCCGGCCGTCGCGCTGCGCCACCTTGCTGGCGGCGCCGAGGAAATCCGGGATCGACAGCACGTAGACCAGCGAGGTGTCCTGGAACAGCACGATGGTCTGCGTCAGCAGCACCGGCAGCATGTTGCGGAATGCCTGCGGCAGCACGACGTAGCTCATGGTCTGGCGGTAGGTCAGGCCAAGTGCGTACGCCGCCGCCGGCTGCCCCTTCGAGATCGACTGAATGCCGGCACGCATGATTTCGGAGAAATACGCCGCCTCGAACATGATAAAGGTGATCAGCGAGGACGCGAACGCGCCGACCTTGATCGGCCGTGATGCGCCGGTCAGCCACTGTCCGATATAGGGCACCAGGAAATAGAACCAGAAGATCACGAGCACCAGCGGCAGCGAACGCATCAGGTCGACATAGAGGCCGGCGATACGACCCAGCAACTTGAAGCCGGACAGCCGCATCAGCGCCAGCAAGGTGCCCAACACCAGGCCGCCGACCGCGGAAAGCGCTGTCAGCGTCAGGGTGAAAGTCATGCCGTCGAGAAACAGGTATCCGATCGACCGGCGGATGACGTCAAAGTCGAAGTTGCTGAACATCAGGTGCCCTTTACTTCCCGGAAATGTAGCCGGGGATGGCCACCTGGCGTTCGAGAACACGCATGCCGATCACGACGACGATGTTGACGAGGAGATACAACACCGTTGCGGCCGTGAAGGCCTCGAACACCTGAAACGAAAACTCCTGCATGGCGCGCGCTTGACCGGTCAGCTCGATCAGGCCGATGGTGATGGCGACCGAGGTGTTCTTGATCGTGCTGAGAAACTCGGACGTCAGCGGCGGCAGGATGACGCGGAACGCGATCGGCAGCAGCACATAGCGATAGGCCTGCGTCGTCGTCAGTCCGAGCGCGGTCGCCGCCATTTTTTGCCCGCGCGGCAGCGAGCCGATGCCGGCGCGGAGTTGCTCGGCGACGCGCACCGACATGAACAGGCCGACGCCGATCGATGCCGTCCAGAACGGCGCGTTCGGCATTTGCTTCAGCCACAGTCCGGCGCTGCGCGGCAGCAGTTCCGGCAGCACGAAGAACCACAGGAACAGCTGCACCAGCAACGGAATGTTGCGGAAGAATTCGACATAGCAGAAGCCGATCGTGGACGCGGCCTTCGACGGCAGCGTGCGCATGACGCCGACGATCGTTCCGATCACCAGCGCAATGATCCAGGCCAGCAGCGCCGTCTTGATCGTCAGCACCAGACCCGACAGCAGCATATCGAGATAGTTGCCGGTGCCGTTCGGCGACGGCTGCCAGAAGATGCCCCAATTCCAGTTATAGTTCACTTTCGCCCCCGCGCAGCGCCGCCGATATCACGCGCCAACGCCCCAGAGATTAGCGTTTATCGGAACAACGTCCATGCAAATTTCCGGCCATTTCCTGCTGGAAATGGCCGGGCCTGCGGCGTCTCTGCGCCGAAGGTCTACATTTACTTGTAGGAATCCGGATCCGGCGAATCCGAAGGCTTGGCGAACTCGTTCTTCAGCTCGGCGCCGATCGGGGTATTGAGGTTCAATCCCTTCGGCGGGATCTTCTGCATGAACCACTTGTCGTAGATCTTCTGGCCCTCGCCGCTGGTATAGAGCGCGGCCGTGGCGTCATCGGCCACCTTCTTGAACGCCGGATCGTCCTTGCGCAGCATGATGCCGTAGGGCTCCGGCTTCGAGAACGCGTCGCTGGAAATCACATAAGCGTCCGGGTCCTTCGATCCCGCAACGAAGCTGGCGAGCAGGATGTCGTCCAGCACGGCCGCGACCGCACGGTCGGTTTCGACCAGCAGGAACGACTCGGCATGCTCCTTGGCAGGAATGACGTTGATGCCGAGGTTGCGCGCCGCGTTGGTCTCGGTGAGCTGCTTGATGTTGGTGGTGCCCGAGGTGGAGGCCACCGGCTTGCCCTTGAGATCGTCGATCGAGCCGAGCTTGCTCGACTTCTTGGAAACGAACCGGGTGGCCGTCAGGAAATGCGTATTGGTGAACGCCACCTGCTTCAGCCGGTCGGCGTTGTTGGTCGTGGATCCGCATTCGAGGTCGATGGTGCCGTTGGCCATCAGCGGAATCCGCGCCGACGAGCTCACCGGGTTGAGCTTGACCTCGAGTTTGTCGAGCTTCAGCTCCTTCTTCACGGCATCGACGATCTTGTAGCAGATGTCCATGGCGTAGCCGACCGGCTTCTGGCTGTCGTCGAGATAGGAAAACGGGATCGACGATTCGCGGTAGCCGAGCGTAATGGCGCCGGTCTCCTTGATGTTCTTCAGTGTCCCGGTCAATTCCTGCGCGCCGGCCTGTCCGGCGCAGCCGGCGATGGCCAGCGTGTACGCGATCATACGCCATTGTCTCATACGAATTTTCTCCTCACTGGATGGTTTCGGACCATTCGACGACGGCCTACGCAGCCCTCCATGATCGAACCCGACATAAACGTCAAATGCCCATGCAATGACCGGGCCATTGCATGGGCAGGAAGACGTCGTTTGCTAGATAGGTCTAGCGCTTACTTGTACGAATCCGGATCCGGCGAGTTCGGACGGCTTGGCGAATTCGTTCTTCAGTTCGGCGCTGATCGGGGTGTTCAGATTCAGCCCCTTCGGCGGAATCTTCTGCGTGAACCACTTCTCGTAGATCTTCTGGCCCTCGCCGCCGGTGTAGAGCGCCGCGGTCGCAGCATCGACCACCTTCTTGAAGGCCGGATCGTCCTTGCGCAGCATGATGCCGTAGGGCTCGGGCTTGGAGAACGCATCCTTGGAGATGTGGTAGTCGTCCGGCGCTTTCGAACCAGCCACCAGGCTCGCCAGCAGGATGTCGTCCATCACGAAGGCCACCGCACGATCGGTCTCGACCATCAGGAACGCTTCGGCGTGATCCTTGGCCGGGATGATGTTGATGTTGAGATTGCGCGCCGCGTTGGCCTCGGTGAGCTGCTTGATGTTGGTGGTGCCGGCGGTGGAAACCACCGACTTGCCCTTCAGGTCGTCGATCGCATTGATCTTGCCGGACTTCTTGCTGACGTAGCGGCTCGCGGTCAGGAAGTGGGTGTTGGTGTAGGCGATCTGCTTCTGGCGTTCGGTGTTGTTGGTGGTCGAGCCGCATTCGAGATCGATGGTGCCGTTGGCGAGCAGCGGGATGCGGGTCGACGACGTCACGGGATTGAGCTTGACCTCGAGCTTGTCGAGCTTGAGCTCCTTCTTCACGGCATCGACGATCTTGTAGCAGATGTCCATGGCGTAGCCGATCGGCTTCTGGTTGTCGTCGAGATAGGAGAAGGGAATCGAGGAATTGCGGAAGCCGAGCGTGATGGCGCCGGTGTCCTTGATGTTCTTCAGCGTCCCGGTGAGCTCCTGCGCCGCAGCCGGTCCGGCGCAGAGCGCGGTGGCGACCAGACAGCCGATAATCTGACGATGTTTCACGTAACTTCTCCTCTAAAAGACTACAGATGATTGCTCATCGACTAAAACTGGCGACTTGCCAGGTAGCTTACGAACCAGCTTGCCGGATGGTTTCGCCGGCAACCTGGAACCTGTCTTTTCACGACCGCCTCGCCGTACCCGGCACTATACCTGCACAATTCGGACCAAAACAGATCTAGTGGCGGCTGGCTATACGATCGCTGGCCTACCTAAGGCCGGTTCGCTCCGCTTCGGCGGCCAGGACCTGGTCGAGGACCGGCGAAATGTAGCGACGAAACTGTTCGGGATTTTCACTCATCGGAAAATGACCGAGTTGCTCCATGATGGTGACACTGGCGCCCCCGATAGCGGCAGCGGTCCGTTTGGTGTCTTCCGGCGTGCAGGAGAAATCATACTCGCCGGTGAGCAAAAAGAGCGGGCATACTTTAGTATCGATCTTCTCGACCCTTCCACGCAGATCGCCGTCGACCCGATAGAAATACAGGTCCCCCTTGAACACACCCGGCCCGCCCTGCTTGTAGGCCCATAACGTCTCGGCCCGGGAAGTAGCCGGGCTTTGTGGCGCCATCAGGCCGGATACCAGCGCGGCGCAGACTTCCCCGCCGTGGACGTCCGGGCGGTTCAACCATGACGTGTCGTACCATGGCGCCTGGAAGTCCGCGCCCTCCAATCCGATGAGGGCGCGGAATTCGTCGGCATGGTCGATCGCCAGATTGAGAACGATGCGGCCGCCGATCGAGCAGCCCATCACCACCGGTCTGTCCAGTTGCAGCGCCTGGCAGAAGGCGCGGATCGTCTGCGTGTAGCGCGCGGTCGTGAGTTGATATTCTGTGCCATCCCAGCTTGCCGGCGGATTCGATTTGCCGTGCCAGGGCATGTCGAACGCAATCATGCGGAAGTTCTTCGCGAACGCCTCGTCGGCAAGCAGATGCCGCCATTGCCTTCCATCGGAGCCGGCGGTGTGCAGGCAGACCAGCGGGATGCCCGTGCCGCTTTCCTCGAAATAGATACGATACATCTCGCCGTCGATGTCGACATGCACGTAGCGACCGACGATCGGTTCTATCACGCCGTTCATGACACGACCGTTGCGAAATGGCGGCGGGGCAGCGCCAGCACATCCTTGAAGTACTGCAGATGCGTCATGAATGGATGCAGGTCACCCTCCAGCACAGCCTCCCCGCGCTTGGTCAACGCCAGCAGGTCGTGGAAGCCTGGCCGCGGTGCGGGCCGCCAATACTCCGCCCATGCCGCGACCGAGGCGCGATAGGAAAATCGCCAGGACCGCATCAGGACCGGCGACGGTGTCAGGTCGACGATCCGCCCCTGCCGGATCGAGGCGTGAAAGGTATGGTTAATTGGGCCGAGCAGGCATTCGCAATCGAGAAAGCGGCCGCGCACGATCAGAGCCGGTGTCTGGTCGAGCAGCGCAGGAATTTTGGCGAACGCCTCGATAACGGCGGCGTCGGTTGCGTTCGAAGCTGAAATCATGGGCTCCAGGCGGGGCTTCCTGCAATGCCGCCATCGGCAAGGAAACGGAACCGGTCCTTCCGGTCGGCATATGATGGCCCGAACAACCCTACATCGCAAGGTAGGCCGACCTTGAGCTTTCCTTGATTATTGCCTGACCGATCTCCCTCCATTGCTCCGAGACCCGGTCAAATTCCGTAGCTCGGGATGCCGCCTGCAGACCAATTGTCGCATGCGTGTTTTCCAGCCGGTCGCGCTTCCGGCTGCGGAGGCCACGGCGACCAATAAGCTTTTCTTCTCAGGCGATTTCGGGGAAGATTGCCCAGGAAAGAAAATAACGCGCCTCTCATCAACGAGGCCGCAAGGGAGCATTCTGACATGTCTGGACGTCACCATTTTGGCATCGCCATCGCCGCCATCGGCATGCTGATTTCAGCAGCCGCCGGCGCGCAGGAATATCCCACCAAGCCGATCACGCTGATCGTGCCGTGGCCGGCGGGCGGCTCGACCGATATCTCGATGCGGGCGATCGCCGAAAGCGCCTCAAAACTGCTCGGTCAGCCGATCGCCATCGACAACAAGGCCGGCGGCGGCGGCACGGTCGGCCCGGCCACGATGGCGGCGGCGGCCAAGCCGGATGGCTACACCATCGCGCAGATCCCGATCACCGTGTTCCGCCTGCCGCTGATGCAGGATGTGTCCTGGAATCCGGACAAGGATTTTACCTACATCGTTCATCTCACCGGCTACACGTTCGGCGTCACCACCAGCGCCGAGTCGCCATTCAAGACCTGGCAGGACGTCGTCGACTTCGCCAAGAAGAATCCCGGCAAGGTGACCTATGCGACGCCGGGCGCCGGCACGTCGCTGCATATCGGCATGGAGCAGATCGCAGGCCTTGCCGGCGTCAAGCTGACGCAAGTGCCTTTCAAGGGCGGCGCGGAAACCAACGCCGCGGTGCTGGGCCAGCACACCATGCTGCAGGCAGACTTCGACCGGCTGGCGGCCGCTGGTCGACGCCGGCAAGCTGAAACTGCTGATGGTGTGGACCTCGGTGCGCTCGCCGAACTATCCCGATGTGCCGACGCTGAAGGAGCTCGGCTATCCCATGGTCTATGACTCGCCGTTCGGCATCGCCGGACCGAAGGGCATGGACCCGAAGATCGTCGCCAAGCTGCACGACGCGTTCAAGAAGGCGCTGGACGATCCGGCCGTGATCGCCACGCTCGCGAAATTCGACATGGTGCCGAACTACAAGAACACCGAGGACTACAAGAAGTTCGTCGTCGAAGTGACCGAATCCGAACGCCAGGTGATCGACAAGCTCGGGCTGGCGAAGAAGACGAACTGAGGCTCCCGGGGGCTGGCTACATCCTGCAGACATCCCCGTCATTGCGAGGAGCGACAGCGACGAAGCCATCCATACTCTCCGTACACTCGGTGACGATGGATTGCTTCCGCCTTCGCTCGCAATGACGGAATTTAGACACAAGCCCTAATGGTTACGATAAGACGCGCGACATCCGAAGGCATCCCGCATGAGTAGCGACACCAACGTCAAATTCCGCCTCAACAATTCCGAACTGTGGGGCGGGCTGATCGGGCTCGCGCTCGGCGGCTTCGTGATCTGGTCCGGGCTCAAGCTCAAGCTCGGCACCATCAACGACCCCGGCTCAGGCTTCGTGCTGTTCTACACCGGCATCCTGATGTGCCTGTTCGCCGCCTCGATCATCATCGGTGCCGTGACCGAGGGCGGGCCGACCTTCGGCTCACGCTGGGTGGACACGCGCTGGACCAAGCCGCTGCTGGTGATCGTCTGCCTCATCGCCTTTTCCTTTGCCCTCAACCCGCTCGGCTTTCTGCTGTCCTCGATCCCGCTGATGCTGCTGTTGCTGCGCCTGATCGATCCGGTCCGCTGGCCGCTTGCGATTCCGATCGCCGTGCTGGTCCCGCTCGGCATGTGGTGGGTCCTCAAACGCCTGCTCCTGATCCAGTTGCCTTCGGGCATCTTTGAAATCGGCTGATCGCACCATGGACACACTCCTCAATGTCGCCCATGGCTTCGGCGTCGCCCTTCAGCCCGTCAATCTGATCTACTGCTTCATCGGCGTGTTCATCGGCACGCTGGTCGGCGTGCTGCCGGGCATCGGCCCGATCTCGGCGATGTCGCTGCTTGCTGCCGATCACGCTGTCGGGAACGCCGGAGTTCGGCATCATCATGATGGCCGGCATCTATTACGGCTCGATGTATGGCGGCTCGACCACCTCGATCCTGGTCAACATTCCCGGCGAAGCCGCTTCCGTCGTCACCTGCATCGACGGCCACCAGATGGCCAAGCAGGGCCGCGCCGGACCTGCGCTCGGCATCTCCGCATTCGGCTCGTTCTTCGCCGGCACCTTCGCGCTGGTCGCGCTGATGCTGGTGGCGCCCAAGCTCGCCAGCGTTGCGATCGCGTTCGGACCGGCCGAATATTTCAGCCTGATGGTGCTCGGCCTCGTCGTCCTCACCTTCCTGACGCAGGGCTCGATGGCGAAGGCGCTGCTGATGGCCTGCATCGGCGTCGTGCTCGGCGTGATCGGGCTCGACAGCATCACCGCGCAGCCGCGCCTGACCTTCGGCCGGGTGGAGCTGATCGACGGCATCGGCCTCGTCCCCGTGGTGATGGGCCTGTTCGGCATCGCCGAGGTGCTGCTCAACATCGAGCAGGTCATCAAGCGCGACGTCATCAACACCAAGATCACGCACCTGCTTCCGAGCAAGGCGGACTGGAAAGCCAGCGCCGGCCCGATGACGCGCGGAACGATCCTTGGATTTTTCCTCGGCATCCTCCCCGGCGGCGGCGCGGTGATCTCCTCGTTCGCGTCCTATGCGCTGGAGAAGCGGTTGTCCAAGACACCGGAGCGGTTCGGCAAGGGCGCGATCGAGGGCGTGGCGGGTCCCGAAGCCGCCAACAACGCCGCGGCCGGCGGCGCCTTCATTCCGCTGATGACGCTTGGCATTCCGCCGAACGTGGTGATGGCGCTGTTGCTCGGCGCCTTCGTCATTCACGGGCTGCAGCCCGGCCCGCTGATGATCACGCAGAACCCCGGCCTGTTCTGGGGCATCGTCGCCAGCATGTATATCGGCAATCTGATGCTGCTGGTGCTGAACCTGCCGATGATCGGGATGTGGGTGCAGCTGCTCAAGCTGCCCTACAACATCCTGTTCCCGCTGATCATCCTGTTCACCATCATCGGCGTCTATTGCTCCAGCAACAACGTGTTCGACGTCTATGTGATGATCGCATTCGGCATCATCGGCTATTTCATGCGCAAGCTCGGCTACGAACCGGCGCCGCTGGTGCTGGCCTTCGTGCTGGGGCCGATGCTGGAGAACAATCTGCGCAAGTCGCTGATCCTGTCGCAGGGCGATCTCATGACCTTCATCGAACGGCCGATCTCGGCCGTCTGCCTGGCGTTCGCGGTCATGCTGCTGGTCGGCCCGCTGCTGCCGGCGCTGCGCAAGAAGCGCGAGATGGTCGCGCTGGATGAAGGGGTGTGAGCTCTCTTCCTGTAGCCCGCATGAGCGGCAGGCGAGCTATGCGGGGAGACCTGTATCCCGGGTATCGCTGACGCTCACCCGGGCTACGCCTTCTTCGCTCCGTAACAGCGCCTTCTTCATCTCGCCGAGATCCCAGAACACTCCCGCCATGATCGCGAGCGCCTCTTCCGTCACCGGAAGCAGAATGTGCTCGTCCGGCGCGTGCTGCGAGCAGCCGGGATAGGAATGCGGCACCCAGATCGTCGGCAGCCCCAGCCCTTCGGCGAACACGTCGTTGGGCAGCGAGCCGCCGAAATTCGGCAGGATCGCCGGCGCCTTGCCGGTGGTCTTCCGGATCGAGTCCGCGGTCCAGTTCACCCAGGGACTGTCGACATCGGTGCGCGAGGCCGCAAAACGCTGCGTGCCGCTGACTTCCACCATCGGAAAGCCGTTGCCGTGCAGATACGCGCGCACGGCGTCGATGACCTCTTCATATTTGGTGCCGACGACGAAGCGGAGCTGCAGCACGGCATTGGCGCGGCCGGGAATGGCGTTGGCGGGCTTGTCGATATTGCCGGACGACATCGCCAGCACTTCCAGCGTATTCCAGGCGAACAGCCGCTCGGCCGGCGACAATCCCTCCTCGCCCCAGTCTTCCGCCAGCTGCGGTTCGTCGGCGGTCGGCTCGATCTTGACGTCCGCCAGCGCCGCGCGGACGGCGTTCGAAATCCGCGGCGGCTTGAGCGCGTCGAGCTTCATCCGCCCCTTGCCGTCGACCAGGCTCGCGATCGCGTTGCACAGGATCGTCGCAGGGTTGGCGAGCACGCCGCCCCAATTGCCCGAATGGTTGCCGCCCTCGCGCAAATTGACATCGAGATGAATGCGGTTGCCGCCGCGGCAGCCGAGGAAGATGGTCGGCCGGTCAGCCGAGAGCCGTGGGCCGTCGGAGGCCAGGAACAGATCCGCCTTCAGCTCCTCGCGGTGGGCCTCGCATACCTGCCGCAGGTCGGGCGAGCCGATCTCCTCGCCGGTCTCGATGATGAATTTGACGTTGAAGCCGAGCTTGCCGCCGCGGGTCTCGCGCACGGCGCGCAACGCCGCGAGATTGATGCTGTGCTGCCCCTTGTTGTCGGCGGTGCCGCGGCCATAGACGCGCTCGCCTTTGGTGGTGGTTTTCCAGGGATCGAGATTGTCGCGCCATTCGCCTTCCATGCCGTCGACGACATCGCCATGGCCATAGGTGAGCACGGTCGGCAGCGAGGCATCCTCGCGATAATCCGCGAGCAAATACGGCCCCCTGCCGGTCGGCGATTCGATCAGGCGGGTGGAGAAGTCGAGCGCGGCGAAGGCGGGCTGCAGGTCTTCGACGAGATAGGCGCGCAACGCCGCGCCGCTGCCGGGGTTCTGGCTTTCGGTCCGTAACCGACCCTGCGGCCGAGTTCGGAGAGAAACGCGCCGGAATTGAGATGCTCACGTACCCGCGCAATCGCGTCGGCTCGATCAGCCATATTTTCTTTTCCTTGTTCGCCAATTTGTGGGGCGCAACCTATCGGGATACGCCGCCCGCTGGAAGTGGCATGGCAAGCCGAATAAACCTTGCTAAAAGCAGCGAGGATGCAACAAATTCAGGCAACAGCCCGGGGTTTAACCGGGCGAAGGCGCGAGGGCTCCCCGCGCACATTCGAGGTTCGTTCCATGACAAAGCAAATCCGGCTCAACGCCTTCGCCATGAACTGCGTGGCGCATCAATCGCCGGGGCTCTGGACCCATCCGCGCGACCGCACGCTCGGCTACAACCGCCTGCCGTACTGGCTCGATCTGGCGAAGACGCTGGAGCGCGGCCGGTTCGACGGGCTGTTTCTCGCCGACGTGCTCGGCGTCTACGACGTCTACGGCAACAGCCCGGACGCCGCGCTGCGCAATGCCGCGCAGACGCCGGCCAACGAACCCTTGATGCTGATCCCGGCGATGGCGGCGGTGACGCAACATCTCGGTTTCGGCGTCACCAGCAATCTCTCCTTCGAGCCGCCCTACCCGTTCGCGCGACGGATGTCGACGCTGGATCATCTGACCGAAGGCCGGGTCGGCTGGAACGTGGTGACTGGCTATCTCGACTGCGCGGCGCGCGGCGCCGGCAAGGACAAGCAGACCGCGCATGACGACCGCTACGAGATCGCGGATGAATATATGGAGCTGGTCTACAAGCTCTGGGAAGGAAGCTGGGAGGACGACGCCGTGCTGCGCGACCGCGCGCGCGGCATTTTCGCCGATCCGTCGAAGGTGCATCGGATCGAGCATGAGGGCGCCAACTACCGGCTCAACGCGATCCATCTCAGCGAGCCGTCGCCGCAGCGGACGCCGGTGCTGTACCAGGCCGGCACCTCGCCGCGCGGACGGCAATTCGCCGCCCAGCATGCCGAGTGCGTGTTCATGTCGGGCCCGTCGGCCAAGATCATCGGGCCGCGCGTGGCGGCGATCCGCGCGGCGGCCAGCGAGATCGGGCGCAATCCGGCCGAGATCCTGATGTTCTCGATGATGACGATCATTCTCGGCCGCACCGAAGCGGAGGCGAAGGCGAAATACGCCGACTATCGCCGCCACATCGCACCCGAGGGCGCGCTGGCGCTGATGTCGGGCTGGATGGGTATCGACTTCTCGGGTTACGACCTCGACCAGGAGGTGCGCCACGTCCAGAACGATGCCGGGCGCACCGCGCTCGACAACGTCACGCGCGCCGATCCTGACCGGGTCTGGACCGTGCGCGAGGTCGTCGAGCATGTCGGCATCGGCGGCGCCGGGCCGGTCGTGGTCGGCACGCCCGAGAAGGTCGCCGACGATATCGAGGCCTGGTTCGAGCAGACCGACGTCGACGGCCTCAACGTCGCCTTTGCGACCTCGCCCGGCGATTTCGAGGATATCGCCGACATGCTGGTGCCGGAGCTGACCAAGCGTGGGCGGTACAAGAGCGAGTACGCGAAGGGGACGTTGCGGGAAAAGCTGTTCGGTGCGGGACGGGCGCGGTTAGCGGAGGAGCATCCGGCGGCAAGTTATCGCGTGAAGCCAGCGCTGCCGCGGCGGAGTGAGGTCCGTCGTCCGGGATGGAGCGAAGCGACAGTCCCGGAACCATCGACATTCAGCGGCTTCGGATGCTTCGCTTCGCTCATCCGGACATGACGCAAGCGTTCAATTCACCGAATTGCTCACCACGACTTCGATCAGCTTCGCGCCGGGGCGGCTGAAGGCGGATGACAGTACCGACTTCAACTGCGAGGGATCGGTCACCTTCGTCGCTTCCAGCCCGAGCGATTTTGCCAACGCCGGTGAAATCCACCGGCGGATCGATGAAATCCATGCCGACATAGTTGTCGTCGCCGTGGAAGGCGAGCAGGCGCTGCTTGATGATGCGGTAGCCGCCATTGTTGACGATCACGAATGTCAGCGGCAGCTTGTGGTTGGCCGCGGTCCACAGCGACTGGATCGAATACATCGAGCTGCCGTCGCCGGAGTAGCACACGACCGGCCGGTCGGGTTGGCGAGGCTGACGCCGACGGAGGCCGGCAATCCCCAGCCGATGCCGCCCGAGGCCAGCGCGTGATAGCCGTAGCGATCGCGATGCGGGCGCAGCGCGATCATCTGCCGCGACGACGTCAGCCCCTCGTCGACCAGGATCGCGTTGTCGGGCATCGCCTCGACCACCTGCAACGCCAGCCAGTCCGGATCGATCGGCGACGTGTTGGCGTGTTTCGATATCTGTTCGACCAGCGGCTTGCGCCGGGCCGCCCAGTTCTTCGACGCCAGCGCCGCCAATCCCTGCTTCGCGCGCGCTTCAAGCGCGCCGCCGCCCGACGCCTTCAGCGCCGGCACCAGCGCGCGCAGCGTCTCCCGCACGTCGGCCTTGAGCGCGATGTCGGCGCCGTAATTCCTGGCGAGATCATGGTCGACCAGGCCGATCTGCACGATCGACAGCCCGTCCGGCAGCGGATCGGTCTCGCTGTAGACCGACATCCGCAGCGGATCGCCGCCGAGCGCGATGATGAGGTCGTAAGGCGCGAGCGTGTCGCGCGCGATCTTCTGAATGCGCGCCAGCGGACCCACGAAGCACGGGCTTTCGGACAGGAATTGCGCGCCATAGGGCGTCGAGGACTGATACGCCGGACAGCCCAGCGTTTCCGCCAATTGGGCCGCCTCCTGCAACGCGTCGCTCTTGACGATCTCGTCGCCGACGATGATCACGGGCCGCTCGGCCTTGAGGATGCGCGCGGTCAGCGCCTGCAGCGACTCGTCCGACGGTTTGACGCGGGTATCGACGCGGGTCGAGCGGCCGAGTTCGATGCCGGCCTCGGCATTGAGGATGTCGCCCGGCAGCGAGATGAACACCGGCCCGGTCGGCGGCGTGGTCGCGATCTTGGCGGCGCGGCGCACGATGCGCGGCAGATCCTCCAGCCGCGTCACCTCGACCGCCCATTTCACCAGCGGCTGCGCCATCTGCACCAGCGGGCCGTAGAGCACCGGCTCCGTCAGGCCGTGGCCCTGCTCCTGCTGGCCGGCGGTCAGGATCAGCGGCGTGCCGGTGAAGCTGGCGTTGTAGAGCGAGCCCATCGCGTTGCCGAGGCCGGGCGCGACGTGGACGTTGCAGGCGACGAGTTTTCCGGAGGCGCGGCTGAAACCGTCGGCCATGGCGACGACCAGGCTTTCCTGCATCGCCATCACATAGGTGAGGTCGGGGTGGTCCTTCAGCGCGTGCATGATCGGCAGTTCGGTGGTGCCGGGATTGCCGAACAGATGCGTGACGCCCTCGTCTTTCAGCAGTGCAAGGAATGCGGAGCGGCCGGTGATTTTATTCTTCATGTGTCCTCCCGCCCGCCGGTTCATTGGCCCGCGGGACGGAGACAGATGACCAAACTTGGCGCGTGTAAGCAATGGAGCGCGGTCATGGCTGCCCTGCACGTCCACTCCCGCGACGCGGCTTCGGCGGGACATCGCATGGCCTGGACACAAAATATCGAAAACAACCCCATGCAAAGTAGAATGGGCCCTAGCTCACATCCCTCAGGCCGCTCGCACCGGGGCACGGGATAGTCCGTCGTCACGGCCCAACTTGATCTCATCCTGCGCTAGACCATCCCTTCACGGTCCGCGCGCTTCTTCTTTTTCGAGCGCTGCCAGACCACGCCGGGATATCCCTTCAGCGGCACCAGCGGTTCGCCGGTGTAGGCCCATTCCTGCAATTCCTCGATCGCGATGTGATAGAGCGGTTGCCGCCCGGTGCGGCCCGAGAACAGCGCGCGGGGGATGTTGACCATATGCGGCGAGCGCGGGCGTTCATAGGTAATCGGCGTGCCGCAGCTGGTGCAGAAGCTTCGAACGGTCTTGGTCGCCTCGTCCTCATAGCGCGTGAGGCTGGTCTTGCCCTTGGTGATGCGAAAACGTTTGCGCCAGCTTCCGACATAGGTTGCATAGGCCGCGCCATGCGCGCGGCGGCTCGACGGCGAATGATCGTGCCAGGCCCAGCGCGCCGGCACGTCGATCTCGAAGGCGACCTTGCCGCACAGGCATTGGCCGGCGGCCGGCTTGCCGAGCGCGACGGCTTTGGTTCTTTTCTTTTCCGATTCTTCTTCCGGAAACATGGCGAGCTCCGTCTATATTCGTCATTGCGAGGAGCGAAGCGACGATCCGGCAATCCATGTCTCAGCATAGCGGACCGGATGGATCGCTTCGCTCGCTCGCGGTGACGACAGATGCTTTACGCCTGCTCCAGCTCGTTATGCTCGGGATAATCCGTATAGCCCGCCACGTCGCCGCCGTAGAATGTCGCGCGGTTGTAGGGCGTCAGCGGGAAGCCGCGTTGCAGGCGGCGCGGCAGGTCCGGATTGGAGATGAAGATGCGGCCGAACGCGATCGCGTCGGCATGGCCGTCCCGGATCGCGGCGTCCGCGGTCTCGCCGGTGAAGCCGCCGGCGGTGATCAGCACGCCCTTCCAGATCGGGCGGAACAGCACCATCGCCGACGGCACGTTCTGATGGTTGACCTCGGCGCGGCCGGCGCCGGAGGAGCGCGGCT
Source organism: uncultured Alphaproteobacteria bacterium (assembly GCA_963770135.1). Taxonomy (GTDB): domain Bacteria; phylum Pseudomonadota; class Alphaproteobacteria; order Rhizobiales; family Xanthobacteraceae; genus Bradyrhizobium. The sequence goes on from CAVYOM010000017.1 coordinate 102,938, forward strand.
CGATGAAATGCAGGTAAGCCAGCCCAAGCGGGTTGAGCTGTTCGACCGCGTACGTGTAGAGCGGCATCGGGTCCGGCTCGCCGCTGCCATTGGCGACGCCATAGGGCGACAGCCGCACGCCGACGCGATCGGCGCCCCAGACCTCGACCACGGCCTTGGTCACTTCCATCAGGAAGCGCACGCGGTTCGGAATCGAGCCGCCATATTGATCGGTGCGCAGATTGGTGTGCGACTGCAGGAATTGCTCGATCAGATAGCCGTTGGCGCCGTGAATCTCGACGCCGTCGAAGCCGGCGGCAAGCGCATTCTTCGCCGCCTGCCGATAGGCGTCGACAACCCCGGGAATCTCCGACGTCTCGAGGGCGCGCGGTGTTTCATAGGGCACCGCCTTGCCGTCCGCCGTCCCGGTTTTCAGGTCGGCGATCGGCACCGCCGATGGCGCGACCGGCAACACGCCGCCCGGCTGGAACGAGGAATGCGAGACGCGCCCGACATGCCAGAGCTGCAGGAAGATGATCCCGCCCCTGGCGTGAACGGCGTCGACCACCTCGCGCCAGCCCGCGATCTGCTGCTCGGTATAGATGCCGGGCACGCCGGGGCTGCCGAAGGCCGTCTCCATCACCGGCGAGGCTTCGGCGATCAGCAATCCGCCCGGCGTCGCGCGCTGGGCGTAATATTCCGCGTTCAACGGCCGCGGCGCGAGCGAAGGCTTGGCCGCCCGCATCCGCGTCAACGGCGCCAGCGCGAGACGGTGCTTGAGCTGATATGGTCCGACCTTGAGCGGCGAAAACAACGATGGATAATTCATGTCTCTTCCAGAACCCCGTGTTGATACGGATATGTAACTGCTTCAGCTTGTTCGTAAAAGGCTCCGGTGGCAATCTCGCCGCGCGATCCAAGAGAGCAAGTCATCCATGCCGAAATCGAGTGCCAGATCGCTACCTTCCCTGAGCGTCCGGATTGATCTGGCTGGCGACGCGCGGATCGGACCGGGCAAGATCCAGTTGCTGGAGAATATCGAGGCCTGCGGCTCGATTTCGGCCGCCGGGCGCGCAATGGACATGTCCTACAAGCGGGCATGGGACCTCGTCGACGAGATCAACCGTATGTGCCGGCAGGCCGCGGTCGAGCGGCAGACCGGCGGCAAGAACGGCGGTGGCGCCACGCTGACGCCGTTCGGCGCTTCGCTGGTCGCGCGATATCGCAAGATCGAGCGGAACGCCACGAGCGCGGCGCGCAAGGAGCTTGCTGCCCTGCGCAGCGAGATCGGACGGCCGAAGAAGGCCCGGGGCCGCTAAACGGGCCCGCTAAAAGGAAGACGGCGGCCGAGGCCGCCGTCTTCCGCTTGATCAGCCCGAAATCTCAGGCCGTCTTGATCCAGACCGCCTTGACGTTGAGATACTCCTCGACGTGCTGCTTGCCGGACTCACGGCCATAGCCGCTCATCTTGTAGCCGCCGAACGGCACCGCCGGGTCCATCGCCTGATAGCAGTTCACCCAGACCGAACCGGCGCGCAGCGCCTTGGCGACCTGGTGCGCCTTGCTGACATTGGTGGTCCAGACGCCGAGCCGAGGCCAAAGGTCGTGGCATTGGCGCGCTTGATCAGTTCGTCGGGGTCCTTGAACGAGATCGCCGAGATCACCGGACCAAAGATTTCCTCCTGCGCGATCCGCATATTGTCCTGGACATTGGCGAACACGGTCGGCGACACGAAATAGCCTTTCGACAGCGCGCCTTCGGTCAGTCGCGCGCCGCCGGCAAGCGCCTTCGCGCCTTCCTTCTGGCCGATGTCGAGATAGCCGGAGACGCGATCGAGCTGGTCCTTCGACACCAGCGGACCGATCTGGGTGTTCGGATCGAGGCCGTTGCCGACCTGCAGCTTCTTGCCGAATTCCGCGACACGGCCGACGAACTCGTCATAGACTTTCTGCTCGACGAACAACCGCGTGCCGGCGCTGCAGATCTGACCGGAATTGGCGAACACCGCCATCGCCGCCCCCGGCACCGCGGCGTCGAGATCGGCATCGGCGAACACGATGTCCGGCGACTTGCCGCCAAGCTCCAGCGAAACCCGCTTGAGGTTGCCGGCCGAGGCGCGGATGATCGACTGTCCGGTGACGTGCGAGCCGGTGAACGCGACCTTGTCGACATCGGGATGCGAGGCCAGCGCCGCACCCGCGGTCTCGCCATAGCCGGGCACGACGTTGACGACACCTGCGGGAATGCCGGCTTCCATGCAGAGTTCGGCGAGCCGCAGCGAGGTCAGCGGCGCCTCTTCGGCGGGCTTCAGCACCACCGTGCAGCCGGTCGCAATCGCCGGGCCGATTTTCCAGACGCTGGCGCTGAGCGGCCCGTTCCAGGGAATGATCGCGCCGACGACGCCGATCGGCTCCTTCAGCGTGTAGGAGAATATCTCGCCCGGCAGCGAGTTCTCGATGGTTTCACCGTGCAGCGCGGTCGCCTGCCCGGCGTAATAGCGCAGCATGCCGAGCACGCGCAATTTGTTGCCGCGGGTGCGGCTGATCGGCGCGCCCATGTCGAGGGTGTCGAGCTGCGAGAGCTCCTCGAAATTCTTCTCGACGAGATCGGCGAGCTTCAGCAGCAGGCCCTGCCGCTCGTATGGCTTGACCTTGCTCCATGGCCCTTCGAAAGCGCGGCGGGCCGCGGCGACGGCGCGGTTGATGTCCTCGGCGTCACCCTCGGCGACGGTCGCGAGCAATTCGCCGGTCGCCGGATTATGCGTCTCGAACCGCTTGCCGGAGGCGGCGTCGACCCACTGGCCGTCGATCAGCATCTTCTTGTAGGAACCATCCGCATAAGGATGGCGCGTGATCGGAATTGCCTGTGCGACAGCCATGTCTGCTCTCCCTTGTGTTGTTGCGATCGATGTTTTTGGAAGGATTGTTATCTACGAAGTTTTACAACGTGGGGCCGGTTTCGTAAATTAGCGGGGCGACGATCACCCATGCGAAGCTGGCGGGGGCATCGCGCGGCTAGTTCGATCGTGTCGTCACCCTCTGGGCTGGAGCCGTCAACGCCTCGCCGAGTTCGCTCTGCTGCTCGCGAGGGATCGAGAAGCAGACGCTGAAGCCGTCGCTCGTCCTTAATGTCATCATGCCATGTTTCGGATCGGTGGATTGCTCTATCACCCAGGAATTGAGCGGATAGGCGTAACGCAGGCTCTGGTCGCCAAAGCGGGTTTGCAGCGCCTTGCTGATCAGCCCGGGCAGCGTCATGACCAGCGCGCCGACCTGGTTGACCGACAGGCGGATCGTCGCCGGCTCGCCCCTGGAATCCACGAATCCCAGCGAAATGGCGCAACCATCGGCCGCCACCTCGCAGGTGGTGAGCTCCTGGGTCTCGATCTCCATACTGGCGGCTCCTGAACTTTCCTACGTTATATCCATAAGAATATATCGATACCGTTGTCTCCGTCCAGCCGGCATTGGGCGTGGCGAGGCCGACGCATACGTGATATACGTTAGAATATAACCAACAAGAGGCGGATCATGTTCGACGCCCAGTGCGACCTTGCGGCCCTCGTCTATGACGAGCATGAAGATCCCGACGCGGTGCTGCGCGACTTCGCAGGCGATCTGAATGCGCATGGCTTTCGCGCGGTCGGCATGGTGCAGGCCGGCCAATGCGCCGACTCCAGCCTGTCGGCCGTGCTGGTCCATAACGGAGAAGAGATATTGCTGGCGCAGGATTTCGACCCCAGTGCAAGTGGCTGCCGGCTCGACCTCGCAAGACTCCAGAATGCGGGAGCGCGGGTCGCCGAGGCGCTTGGGGCCGGTGCCGACCTTCTCATCGTCAACCGCTTCGGAAAGCGGGAGCGCGACGGCAAAGGCCTCGCCTACCTGGTCGAACGCGCGCTCGACGCGGACATTCCGGTGGTGATCGCCGTCTCGAGCCAGCATTTTGGAGACTGGATCAAGTTCGCCGACGGGATGAGTGTCAAGCTGCACTGCGACCGTGCCGCGCTCGAGGCGTGGTGGGACCGCGTGTCCGCCGCGAACCCCTGCACCGGTAGCGCGAGTTCCGGCAACCGTCTGCGAAATCGCCAAATAAGTTGCCTTCCTTCCGGCGCGTTGCTTTGCCATCCCTTGCCGTCGCGGTTCCGCACGCGCATGAGAGCAATGGCTTGTCGCGAGCAAGCCTGTAAAGTGCGCGGACCTTGATTGATCCGGAGGATTACTTTGCCCCATCCAGCCATGTCACCGGGCAATGTTGCCGTCATCACCGGAGGCGCTTCCGGCATCGGGCTTGCCGCCGCAACACGCTTTGCCGGCCTCGGCATGAAAATATGCATCGCCGATATCGGTGAAGACCGGCTCGCGGAGGCCGCGGCAAAGCTGGCGTCCGTCGCAAAGGGCGGCGCCGCCGATGTGATGACCGCCACCGTCGACGTCAGCCGCTTCGACGACCTCGCGGGCCTGGAGACCGCTGTGCAAAAGCGGTTCGGCGGCACCGACATCCTGATGAACAATGCCGGCATCGGGCCCGACAGCACCAGCCTTGGCCCGCTGGAGAACTGGCAGCGCATTCTCGTCGGTCAATCTGTGGGGCGTCATTCACGGCACGCAGGCCTTTGCACCGCACATGATCGAACGCGCGCGGCCCGGCCTGATCATCAACACCGGCTCCAAGCAGGGCATCACGACGCCGCCGGGCAATCCCGCCTACAACGTCTCGAAGGCCGGCGTGAAGGCGCAGACGGAGGCGCTGCAGCACGAGTTGCGCAACATACCTGGCTGCAGGATCAGCGCGCATCTGATGATCCCCGGTCACGTCTTCACCGCGCTGACCGCGCGCGGCCGCACCGAGAAGCCGCCCGGCGCCTGGACGGCCGAGCAGACCGTCGACTTCATGATCGCGCGCATCGAGGCCGGCGATTTTTACATTCTGTGCCCGGACAATGACGTGCCACGGCCGCTCGACGAACGGCGCATGCTGTGGGCTGCCGGCGATATTGTGGCGAACCGTCCCGCATTGTCGCGCTGGCATCCGGATTATGCGGAGGCGTTTGCGAAGTTCGTGAAGGGGGAATAGGCGGCGTGGCCCTCGTCCCCTCTCCCCTTGTGGGAGAGGGTGGATCAATCGCGCGATAGCGCGATTGAGACGGGTGAGGGGTCTGTCTCCGCGATTCCTGCTTGTTGAGAGAACCCCTCATCCGGCGCTTCGCGCCACCTTCTCCCACAAGGGGAGAAGGAGGAAGGCGGTGCCTCTACAGCGTCACCTGCTTGTCGCCGCATTGCTTGCAGACGTATTTGACGCGGGTGGCGCCCTTTTCCGCCTGAACGCGGTTCGGCGCGCCGCATTTGCCGCATACCGCCTCGATCCGGGTGTTGCCCTGCTTGACGACGAGGGCTTTCTTTTCCATCGTCTCGCGGATCAGGCGCTCGGCCTCCTCGCGCATCGCTTGCTTCGACATCGGCCTGCCCCGTCATGAACCGTCACGGCGGCGGTCTTATCACAATCACGATGCATTTCGTAAGCCGGGCACGAAAATTTGCGTGACGGAATGTCAGACGGTCTCCGGCGTCAGCGCCAGCAGGCGCCGCACCAGGGCCAGCGCCGTTTCCGTGGCCGGATCGGCCGAAATCACGGGAACCGCAAGCGCGATGACGTCGATCGGATCGTGCGACAGGACGATGAGATGGGTCGCGCTGTTGGCGGCCAGCAGCGACATCACGCGCTCGACGGCCGGATCGGACAGTGTCAGGCCCCACGGCGCGTCGGGGCGGCGCAGCACGCGCACATCAGACAGAAAATTGCGCAGCAGCGGTGGATCGTAAGCCTTGAGTTCGCTCTCGCGATAGCGCCGGGCGCTCTCGAACATCGGGTGACGCGCGAGTTCCGCGATCAGCGCGTCGCGCGTTCTGGCCGGCGACGCCGCGACGGAAGTGAGGACGCCCGGCACCTGCGACTTCGAAATGCGCGCGCAGCGCGTCCACCATCAGCCCGATGGTGAGAACGCCCGCGATCGCGATGGCGCAAAATCGCATGATTTGCGCCGCATCGACATCCGGCGAAACAAACGCCGCAGCAATACCGAGAAGCGCCGAACTCGAGAGCCGCAGCACCGTCATCATAAGCGCCTGACGCTGCGTCTCGGCGCCGCGCTCCGCGATCAGGATCGCGGTGACGACAAGCAGCGCCCCCAATGCCCCGAGCCTGACCGGGATATCCGGCATCAGCACCCTGAAATCGGTGACGATGAAGGGAATGACGAGGACGGCGCCGACGGCAAGGCGCCCGATGCTGCGATTCTCGGACGCCATCAGCGTGGTCCGCTCGCGCGTCGCCAGCAGCCAGGCGCAGATGGCAAAGCCGGCGAGCTGGAACAAGACGAGCAGGACGGCAAAGGGCGCGGCAAAGCGCTCCGATCCAACGGCGCCGGCAAGACCGAGCACGATGCCGCCGGTCAAAATGACGATCTTGGCCGGGCGCGGCGCATGACGTCGCAAAATCCCTTCGGTGACGATCAGGGCGCCAAGCGGGATCAGCGCGGCCGGGATCATTGACAAATTGTCGAGCACCCCGCTGCCGCTCCACCACGCCGTGCCGCGTATCAGGAACAGCAACGCGATGATGCCAAGCGCGATCAGAAGCCGGCGCGTCAGCGGGCTCCTCGGATCACGCCGGTAAAGCGTGACCATGGCGACGCCAAGGCCGATCGCGCCGCAGAGATTGACGATGGAATTGGCGATCATCCCCGGCGTCATGGGCCGGCTCCATTTGCCGGCGTCCGCGGCCGCAGGATGCCGAAGGGCCGCGTATCGTCCATCCAGTGAACGGCGGGAAGCACCAGCCGCTGCAACGCCAGCGCGGCGCCGGTTGCAAGCAGCGCCGGCAGCGAACCGGACGGCACTTCGCTCAGGAGATAGCGGCGCGCCCCGGCAAGATCGATGCGACCGATCTGCAGCACATCGTCGCCCCTGGCGTAGTCCAGCTCGCGGGCGCAGAACAAGTTGTATTGCTCGTCGCGATGCTTTGGCGCGGCTTCGAAGGTTTTCTTCAGCGCATCCGATCCGCCGGTATAGGCATTGGTGATGACGAAGCGGGCCTCATCGAAGCCGGCTTCCGCACCGACGCCGAACACCGCGCGGTGACGCGACATGATGCCGCGCGCCAGTTGCAGATGCGCAAAGCTCTGGCGCGCGTCCGGATGCGGCGACGGAAACACATCCGAAAAGGTCTGGCTGACCATGCCGACGACCGACGGCACCTGGGTGACGTTCGAAATCCATTTCTGACGTAGCCCGTCACGGGCGAAGAGAACCAGCGCCGTCAGGCCGTAAAGGACCCAGGACAGCCCCCGCCCCCGCTCGTCGGGATCGACCATGACGAGACCGAGATGGGTAACTTCCGCAGGCTCGCCGTCGAGTTCGACCTCCATCACCGACAGCGCGTTGAAGGCGATCGGCCGCCCCGTTGCTTCCTCGCAGATCAGCGTGACGATGGCGCGTGACAACCGTTCGCGGTCGCCGGAGAAAATGCCATAGGTGAGGCTTTCCTCCGGCAATGTCCTGGCAGCGACGACGCGCAGTTGCGATACCAGTTCGCCGAGTTCGGCTTCGGAAAGCGACAGGCCGGGAGTTTCGACAATGCGCGTGATCAAGCCGGCATGGGTGCGCAGCGTGAGATCGATGGTCGGCTGGCGCAGCGCCTTCAGCCAGAACACGCCATAGCCGCCCAAACGTCCGGCCGCGGAGCGAACCTGCGCCAAAGCATGACCGATCGCCGAACTATCGCTGCTGAAAGACGCCATGCTACTTGCCCGCACTCGGTCCGGATTTGTGCGCCGGGCCCGTTAAGGAGCCATGAGTGCGACACGTTACGGTGGCATGAAGGTAAACGATGTGTTGGTGACGTCAAACATTCCGGTAAGACAGGAAAGCGGCGGATGCCGAAGCATCCGCCGCCTGCCTTCGCCAGCACCGCGTCACAGGCTACGCGGTTTTGGAAATCAACCAACCTTGGAAACTTCCATCAGCAGCCGTTCAGCCTTGGCATCCTCGATGCGGTTCACAAAGCGGCTGCTCTCGTGCACGTCACGCACGGTCTTGGTCAGGGTGACGCAGGACTGAACGAGCATCACGATGCCCATCGCGAGGTAGCCTTTGATCCAGAGATCAACGGGGAGAAAGTAGACGCCGATCGCGACCAGGAAGGCCGAGGCGCCGAACGAACCGTAGGTGAAGGTGACCCAGGCGTTGCTGTGATGCTGGATATTCTGATTCATGGCGCCGTCCTGCAAATGAGATGATGCGTTAAAAAGATTCCGGTCCAGAAGGGCTGCGTTTCGCGAAGCCGCGCCGCAACCCTCACCCGTATTTGTACACTAGCGCCAGTTAATGGACGGTGAGTCTGGCATCTTGAGGTTGTGAGAAGGTAAATGAGACATTGAGCGACGACATCAAATGATTCATGACAGCGGATGCCGGTCGTACCGGATCAGGACAGCCGACTATCATGGGCTAGTCGGTTCAATGGAAGGCTGTAGCCGGCCGCTATAGTCGTGTGACAACAACGAGCAAGTGCCCATAACGAAGTCAAACCTTGCAACACGCGGCTTGCACGATCGTTACGGCCGAATCCAGCCAAGCGAACGGCGGATGCTGAGACATCCGCCGTCCGCACTCGCCAGCGCCGCGCGTCACAGGTTACGCGGTCCGCACATCTCTTCGTCACGCGCAGAGCGGTTCAATCGAATGCCGTTGTCGGCCGATGTCATTCGACAACAGCGAGCACACGCCCATCGGCAGCAGCAGGAAGAAGCCCGCGCAGAGTGCGCCATTCATGACCTCCGGCGGCACCGTCGGTGAGTAAATGATCGCGAACAGGGCGAAGAATCAGGCCGATGGCAATCGTCATGCCGAAGGCCGCGGTCAGGGATGCCCTCAAGAGCGTCGGCAAGCCGCGTGCAAGATACCCGTCCATGAGACCGGCGATCGACGATACAGGCAAGGTAAGCAGAAAGGCCGTTATCGCGCATACACCAATGAAGCTATCGTCGATCCGACCCGCGATGGCAGCAGCAACCATCCACACGGCGAGCGCGACCAGCGAAGGTCCCAGCAGAAGAAACACCACGGGTCGTTTCATTGTCGATCCTTCCTTTAAGTCTTCCGACGCGAAGCCGGCTGCAGCGATTTCTGGGTCATGCCTTGCGCCGAACGGACGGCGAATGCCGAAACATCCGCCGCCCGCCTCGCCAGCACCGCGTCACAGGCTACGCGGCTTTGGAAACTTCCATCAGCAGGCGCTCGGCCTTGGCGTCCTCGATGCGGTTCACCAGCTTGCCGCTCTCGTGCATGTCGCGCACGGTCTTGACCAGGGTGACGCAGGACTGGACGAGCATCACGATGCCCATCGCGAGATAGCCCTTGATCCAGAGATCGAGCGGCAGGAAGAACACGCCGACGGCGACCATGAAGGCCGAGGCGGAAAACGAAGCGTAGGTAAAGGTAACCCAGGCGCCGCTGTGGGGTTGGACGTTCTGGTTCATGATAAAATCTCCTGTTTGATATGGGTTAATCGATCAAATTCAGTTTCAGGCAGCTTGCGTGCGTTTGGCGTTCAACCGCGCGAGCACGTCGTCCGCGGTTGATTTCAGACGAGGGCCAAAGCCCTGTTCGGCAAGTTTCTCGGCGGTCGCCAGCGGTCCGGTGGCGGCATCGAGTTCGATCAGGGCGTCGGAGGCGGCCTGGGCCTCGATCTGCCGTTCGCGCAGCCGCTTCAGCGTATTCTCCGCTTCCGGCAGCGTGGATTCGTAGGGACGCGCGGCTTCGATGCCGCCCCGGCGAAGTGCGCGAACCGCTTCCGCCGCGCGGGCGATGCGGCGGCCGCGATCGAGTTCGGTGATCCGGGCCTCGGCGTTGGCGACCTGCCGCTTCATGCGCGTGATTTCAGACGCGAACAGGGTTCGCGCCGTCATCGCGGCATCGCGGTCGGCCTCGAGATTGGCGATCGCCTGCGCCGCCTCGCGGGCGAGATCTTCCCGGCCGCCATCGAGTGCGGCGGTGGCGCGGACTTCGAGATCGGCGATCCGTGCATTGGTGGCGTCGAGACGGCGGCCTTCCTGCTGGTCGCCTGCGATCGCCAGCGCCAGCGAGCGCTTGGAACGTTCGACGGCCGCCGCCGCATCGCGCATCTGCTGGTCGAGAATGAGAAGCGCCGAGCGGTCTTCCAGTTCTTCCCCCGCGGCAGCCACGCTGCCCCGAAAGAGCGTAAAAACAGTTTTGAACATTGGTAGCTCCCTGTGTTATGAGCAATGCTCATGAATCACTTGTAGCACCAACATGAGCGTTGCTCAAGGACTATTTTGAGCGCCGCTCAAGAAATTGGTAAATAATGTCTAAAGCATTGGCAAGACGAACTAAATTTCTTGAAGATCTGATCCAGGCGGCGGAGCGAAGCATCGCCGCGGGCGGATTGGCCGGCCTGAAAACGCGGGAGCTGGCGCGGGAAATCGGCGTCGCCAACGGCGCGGTCTACAATCTCGTCGACGATATGGACGAACTGATCCTGCGGGTGGGATCGCGGACGCTGGCGCGGCTGGACGCCTCCCTCACATCAGCCGAAAGCAATGGCCCGGCCTCGCCGCGGGAGACACTCGTTCGAATTGCGGTGGCCTATTGCGACTTCGCCGCCGAAAATCTCGAACTGTGGCGCGCGCTGTTCGAACACCGGATGGCGCCGGGCAAGCCGGTTCCGGAATGGGCCATCAGCGAACAGATGAATCTGTTCCGCCATATCTATCGTCCGCTCGCCGAACTGTTTCCAAAGCGGACGCCGGCTGAGTTAGGCGTGACGGCGCGAAGTCTTTTCTCGGCCGCGCATGGCATGGTGCTGCTCGGCCTCGAGCAAAAGCTGATCGCGGTGCCGGTGATCGAACTGCGAAAGGAAATCGCCGTCATCGTCGGCGCGATGATCGATGGGCTGACGGCAAAGGCTCGGTGATCGCGGCGATGATGTTACAGGCGTAACATCGGCTCGCCGATTTTAAATTTTCTTTTAGTCCGGCATCGCGAACAGTTGAGCGGCAAACGCACCGATCGCGATGGTGATTCCTGCAACGATCGCCACCTCTGAAGTATCGCGGCTGGGAGCGAGTGTCTGACGGAGAGTGGTTATGGTGCGCAAGAGTTTGATCGCGTTGTTGGCGGTTGCGGCCCTGGGTCTGGTTTCGCCCACGATGGCGTTGGCGCGCGGCGGTGGAGGCGGAGGGGGCGGTGGCCATGGCGGCGGCGGTTTTGGTGGAGGCGGTGGTTTTCACGGCGGTGGATTTGGCGGCGGCGGCGGCTTCCACGGTGGAGGTTTCGGTGGCGGCGGCTTTCATGGCGGAGGTTTCGCTGGCGGAGGTTTTCGCGGAGGCGGTTTCGCCGGTGGATATCACAATGGCGGCTACGGCCGTGGATTCCATGGCGGTTATGGACACCGCTTCGCGTTCGGCTCCGGGCTAGGCTACGGCTTCTATCCGTACGACTACTATGACAGCTATAGCTACGATCCCTACGCCTATTACGACGATGGCGGCTGCTACGTGCAACAGCGGCGCGTGCACACCAGCCACGGCTGGCGGACGCAACCCGTTCAGGTCTGCGGCTGATCGCGTATCGGATGATATCGTTCGGCGACCTCGGCGCTGTCATGCGCCGGGGTTGCGATGCCTAAAGCCCGCGAGGCGATCACACGGTCAGAACCGTCGACCCCGTGGTCTTGCGCGCGGCAAGATCGGCATGGGCTTTTGCGGCGTCCTTCAGCGGATAGGTCTGATGGACCTCGATCTTGACCGCACCTGACTTGACGACGTCGAACAGTTCGTTCGCCATCGCCACGAGGTTTTCACGGCTGGCCGCATAGGTATTCAGTGTGGGACGGGTGACGTAGAGCGATCCTTTCTGCGCCAGCAGACCGAGGTTGAGCGGATCGACCGCGCCGGAAGACGCGCCGAACAGCGCGGCGACGCCGAGCGGCGCCAGACAGTCGAGCGATTTGAGGAACGTGTCCTTGCCGACGGAATCATAGACCACCGGCACCTTCTTGCCCCCGGTGATCTCGTCGACGCGTTTGACGAAATCCTCGCGTGAATAGACGATGGTGTGAGCGCAGCCATGGGCCTTGGCCAGCTTGGCCTTGTCGTCGCTGCCGACGGTGCCGATCACGGTGGCGCCGAGATGCTTTGCCCATTGACCGAGGATCAGGCCGACGCCGCCGGCCGCGGCGTGCAGCAGGATGGTGTCGCCGGATTTGACGCGATAGGTCTGGCGGATCAGGTACTGCACCGTGAGGCCCTTCAACATCATGGCCGCGGCGGTCTTGTCGTCGATGCCGTCGGGCAGCTTGAGCAGGCGATCGGCCGGGATCAGCCGCGCTTCGGCATAGGCACCGACCGGCGCGCTGCCATAGGCGACGCGGTCGCCGGGCTTCAGATCGGTCACGCCGGATCCGACTTCCTCGACCACGCCGGCCGCTTCACCGCCGAGCCCGCTCGGCAATTGCGACGGATAGGCCCCAGAGCGATTGTAGATGTCGACAAAATTCAGCCCGACGGCGGTGTGGCGGATGCGCGCCTGCCCTGGCCCGGGCTTGCCGACCTCGACCTCTTCCCAGACCAGAACTTCGGGACCGCCGGTTTTGTGAAAGCGGATGGCGTGCGTCATTGGAATGCTCCTTCGGGTGAACTGAAATGGATGGAAACCGGACTTTACGTCTCGACGATGACGTAGCTGTCCTCGACATGAACCGGGAATGTCTCGGCGACATAGGGCCCCTTGGCCAGCGTCTCGCCATCCTCGATCACGACCGGATAGGTCCTGATCTTGACGCGCTGCGGGTCGAACCAGGATTGGCCGTTGCGCATGTCGAACTCCCAGCCGTGCCAGGCGCAGCGGAGCAATTCCCCGACCCGCGAGCGTTCGTAGACGCCGGGCTCCTTTGACGTCAGCCGCGCCACGCAGGCGGCTTTTTCCAGCGGCGCGCCGGCATGCGGACAGCGATTGAGCAGCGCAAAGTACTCGCCGTTGACGTGAAACACGACGATGTCGCGGCCGTTGATTTCGACGACCTTGTTGCCGCCGGGCGGAATCTCCGACGTGCGCGCGATGATGTGCCGGGCCATGCTGTCTCGACTGCGATCAGAACTTGTAGATTGCGCGCGCGTTGGTGTTGAAGATCTTGCGGCGCTCGGCTTCGGTCAGCGGCGTCTTGAAGGCGTAGCGCGGATCGTCGAAATCCCAGTGCGGATAGTCCGACGAGAACAGCAGGCGGTCGACGCCGACCCATTCGATCAACGAGCGCAGATGTTTTGCCTCGTCCGGTTCGTCGATCGGCTGCGTCGTGAACCAGAAATTCTCCTTCACATATTCCGACGGCTTTCGCTTGAGATGCGGCACCTCGCTGCGGAACGCCTCGAAATGCCGATCCATCCGCCACGTGGTCGACGGGATCCAGCCGAAACCGCCTTCGATGAAGACGATCTTCAGGTTCGGGAAGCGCTCCGGCACGCCTTCGAGCACGAGGCTGGTAAGCTGCGCCGCCATGGTGTGCGCGTTCGACTGGTGCTCCTCGACATAATAGGACGGCCAGCCGCCGCCGGTCGGGGCATGCCCGCCATAGCCGCCGACGTGAATGCCGAGCGGCAGGCCCAAGCTCCTGCGCGCGTGCATAGATCGGCCAGTAGCGGCGGCGGCCGAGCGGCTCGTTGGCGCGCGGGCAGACATTGATCTGCACATAGCGGCCGATCTTGGCGCAGCGCTCGATCTCGGCGATCGCCAGTTGCGTGTCGTCCTGGCCGGCGAGGATCGAGGCCTTCAGCCGCGGATCGCGGTCGGACCAGAACGCAAGCTGCCAGTCGTTGATGGCACGCTGGATCGCGGCGCCGAATTCCAGGTTCTGCTGCGAGAAGATGAAGAGGTCGAGCACCTGCAGGATGCCGTACTCGACGTCGAGCGGATCGAGATACTGCTTTCGCATGAAGTCGAGATCGGAGCCCGGAGGCCCGCCGGTCGGCGGCCACGCATCGCGGCGCGCGATCAGCGGCGAGGAGCGCGGATACGGCGTGGTGCCGATATAGGGCGTGCGCAGATGGCTGCCATAGGTGCGCAAGTGCTCCTGCCAGCGTTTCGGCATGAACTGCTCGATATCGGCATGCGCATGGATGCTCGGATGCACGTCGCAATCGATGATGCGCAGCCGGCTTTTGGCGGCTTCTTCCTCGGCGAGGATGGGGCGGTCGATGACATCACTCATGCGATCCTCCTTGTGTATTCAAGTCTCAGGCGGCGAGCTTCAGCCGCGGAAAGGTCTCTAACGGGTTATCGGCGCACATGCGCGAAACGATACTGGCCGGCAGATGCGGCGGCATCGGATCGTCGCCGTCGAACTGCCAGTGCGGATAGTCGGACGCAAACAGGAACATCTTGTCGGAGCCGATCTGCTCGATCACGTCGGCGACACCTGCGGCATCCGGCGGACCGTCGAACGGCTGCATGGTGACGCGGATATGGTCGCGGATGATCGCGGCCGGCTCGCGCTCGACCCACGGCACCTCGACGCGCACGCCGCGCCAGGTCTTGTTGGCGCGCCACATGAAGGCGGGCAGCCAGCTCACGCCGGACTCCATCAGCACGACCTTGAGACCGGGAAATTTGCCGAACACACCTTCATAGATCAGGCTCAATATCTGGGCCTGAAACGCCTGCGCTTCGGCCAGATAATATTCGTAGCGATAGGACGGCCAGCCGATCGAACTCGGCGCACCGCGATAGGCGCTGCCGGCATGGATCGCGACCGGCAGCTTGTGTTTCTCGGCGGCCTGCCAGACCGGCCAGTAGTGCCGGCGTGCCGAGCAGCGTCTCGCCCTGCGCCAGCACCAGCACGGATACGAAACGGTTGTCGCCGGCCCTGCGCTCGATTTCTTCCACCGCCAGATCCGGCGCCTGCATCGGCACCACGATCGAGGCGGAGAGCCGCGGATCCTTTGAAAGCCATTCGGCCGCGATCCAGTCGTTGATCGCCTTGCAGAAGCCGGCCGCCATATAGGCATCGAACACCGCCTGCGCGCCGTAGACCACGTTGCAGATCGCGTGGCTCGAACCGAGCTGGTCGAACGCGCCGCGCTGCACCATCTTGAGTTCGCTGCCCGGCTTGCCACCGCCCAGCTTGCCACCGGCCGGCCGCCAGTCGGCGCGGCCCGAGAACGGCATGTTGGGCGGATAGGAGTTGAGATCGAGGCCGTCGATGGCGCGGCTGACCACCTGCTCTTTCCAGTGGTCGTCGAGATAGGGCAGCAGCGTGGTGCGGGTTCCGCCCACCGCGGGATGGATATCGCAGTCGATCCGCGTGGCCGCCATGGGATTCCTCAGGTTTTCGTCTTGGCGATCTTGGCGTCGCGCCGGCAAATGTGCCGCCGATGTGCGGGCTGCGCAAGCACATAACTGGAGGGCCGCCCTGCCCTGGATGCACGGCGCACTTTCCTTCTCCCCTTGTGGGAGAAGGTGGATCGACGGCGCGAAGCGACCGCGAGACGGTTGAGGGGTTTGTTTCCGCAAGTTTGCTCGTTGAGAAACCCCTCATCCGGCGCTTCGCGCCACCTTCTCCCACAAGGAGAGAAGG
Organism: uncultured Alphaproteobacteria bacterium; assembly: GCA_963770135.1. Classification (GTDB taxonomy): domain Bacteria; phylum Pseudomonadota; class Alphaproteobacteria; order Rhizobiales; family Xanthobacteraceae; genus Bradyrhizobium. The sequence goes on from CAVYOM010000017.1 coordinate 118,563, forward strand.
GAAGAAGGCGCGGCGAGATTGACAGGTAAATCGAACCACATCCAAATGTCCAAACAACGATTGCGTCGAATTTGGGGGATAAAATGCAAATGAAATCCGGCAGGCTGGCGGTTGTCGCCGTCTCGCTTCTCACCGCAACGGCGTCCACCGCATCGGCCGCCCCGGCAACGGCCAGCGGCCCGGCGGCCTTGGCGCTGGCCGGTGTCGTGGCGCTGTATTCGCCGCTGCTGACGGCGGATGAACGCGAAGCCGTCTCGGCGTTCTTCGTGGGACAGACCGGCGTGCGCTACGCCAAGAAGATTTCGGTCACCGCGGACAAGATCGTCTGCAAGGTCAGCAATGTCGACATCACCGCGCGCTCCTGCGAACTGACCTTCAAGGGCGCCAAGCAGACCATCACCGGACGCCGGGCCAGCGAAATCTTTGCGACCGAAGCCATGGCCGGCATGCCGCCCGACGGCGCCGCCGGATCGGTGTCCGAAAGCCTCTCGAAGCTGACCTGCACGCTCGACCCGGCCGAGATCAGGAAAAAGGCCGGCGGCGGCGTTGACTGCTCGTTCGAGACGGGGAATTGAGCCGATAGTTGGCAATGTCAGGGTTGCGCGACATCAGCTTATCGAGCGAAGAGCCACAAGCTCCCAGTTCACTTTAGCCCCTCAGAAAACGGTGGGTCGAAAGATCGGTTTGAGGCAATATAGTCGATCTCACCGCGCGTAATACCGATGTCCGTTAGCTCGCTGTCCGTCAGCCGACATAACTCCGCTCGCTGCCTCCCACGTTTGCGCCACTCCTGAAATGCAACCCAATATCCTTCGAGAGGGCTGTAGACCTGCCGCTTTGCGGTTGTCGGTCCCGGCCCGGCAATCCCTTGAATCGTGCTCATCGCGATATGTCCTGTCTCGACTGTTTACCAGGACAAATTGCGGCAAGATGCGCTGGAGCGCTTAACCGGCAGCTTACATTTCCCTTACCGTCAGCTTATTCTTCGTGCTCCAGGGGGCGTCGGAAGCGCCCCCAAGAAGGAATGGCAATTTGCGCTATCTCTTCGAGGATTACACGCTTAGCAGCGAACGGCGCGAACTGCATCGCGGGACGGATGCGGTGCCGATCACACCGCAGGTTTTTGACGTGCTCGAGTACTTGATTCGAAACAGGGAGCGAGTCGTCAGCAAAGACGAACTCATTGGTGCTGTTTGGAACGGACGCATTGTCTCTGACGCTGCGTTGACGACCCGCCTGAACGCCGCCCGGCATGCGATCGGCGATACGGGGGAGGCACAACGCCTCCTCAAGACATTGCCGCGCAAAGGCTTTCGCTTCGTCGGTTCGGTGCAAGAAGCGCAGCAGCCCATGGATACGCCAAATGTTTGGGTGGATTACAGCGCCAACACGGCGCCGGCCCCGGCTTCACCGCCGCATCTTTCCATCGTTGTACTGCCTTTCGCCAATCTCAGCGGTGACGTCGAGCATGACTACTTCGTGGACGGCTTGACTGAGAACCTCACAACAGACCTGTCGCGCATCAGGGGCTCGTTCGTCATCGGGAGACACACCGCATATACCTACAAAAGCAAAGCGGGCGATCTCAGGCAGATCGGCCGCGAGTTGAACGTTCGCTACGTGCTGGAAGGCTCGGTACAGCGGGGCGGCAATCGAATGCGGGTAAATGTACAGCTGATCGACGCCGAAACTTGCGCGCACCTATGGGCCGAACGGTTCGACAAGCCCATCACCGACCTACTTGAGATGCAGGATGAAATCGTCATCATCCTGGCAAGCACGCTGGATGCACAGTTGATCGAGGCCGAGGTGCGGCGGGCGGAGCGCTCTTCTCATCCGGATGCGATTGATCTGTGCTTCCAAGGCCGCCATTCGTTAAACAAGGGGCTTACGTCCGAGCATCTGGCGCAAGCTCGTCACTTTTTCGAACGGGCGCTTGCGCTCGATCGAGACAACGTCGATGCGTTAGTCGGCTTGGCGACGACCGAGCTCACAACCGCCTCGAGTTTTATGGTTGACGAACGTGGTCCGATCCTTGCGGCGACGGAAGCAAGGTTGAACAAGATCTTTGCGATGGCCCCGCGTCATGCCACGGCTCACTTGCTATCGGCTTCTTTGCAACTGTTCACAGGACGCGCACCGCAGGCGATTGGGAAATGCGAGCAAGCGCTGGCGCTTGATCACAATCTGGCCGAAGCTCATGCGATGATGGGATTTGCGAAGGTATTCATTGGGCGGGGCGCGGAAAGCGAAGGTCACATCCAGCAAGCGCTCCGGCTTTCTCCCCGCGATATGCGCGCCTTCCGATGGATGCACTGGCTTGGTGTCGCCAAACTTATCCTCGGCGCCGATGTCGAGGCCATTGAGTGGATACGTCGGTGCCTTGAAGCCAACCGCAATTATCCTATCGCACATTTCCAGCTGGCAGCCGCACTGGCGCTCGTTGGGTCCTTGGAAGAAGCTCGGGCCGCTGCGCGCACAGGGTTTACCCTTGATCCGGCATTCACCACGCGTCGAATGCGAGGGTTCATCTTGGGCAACGACCCGACGTTTCGCGCTGGAAGCAAACGCATCCGCGACGGAATGCTACTGGCCGGAGTGCCGGTGGGTGATTTCTGACATCGGTCAATGAGCGTTAGCTTCTTCGCGATTGACAGGCCAATCCTTCCCCATCCAAATGTCCGACCAAGAACATCAAGCAGGGACGGATCGCGTGGCGGGCAACGAGCAGGAAATTTACGAATGCGATGTGCTGGTGGTCGGCTCGGGCTGCGCCGGAATGTCGGCGGCGGTCACCGCGGGGCATCACGGGCTCGATGTTCTGATCGTCGAGAAGGAATCGCGCTTTGGCGGCACCACCGCGCGCTCCGGTGGCTGGCTCTGGATTCCCGGCACCTCGTTGGCAAAGGCCTGGGGCATCGAGGAGGCGCCCGAGCAGGCAAAAACCTATCTGCGCCACGAAGCCGGCAACAGTTTTGACGCCGCGCGCGTCGATGCGTTTCTCTCCGAGGGACCAAAAGCCGTCGATTTCTTCACCAGCAAAACCGCGTTGCGGTTCGACATGCCGCTGACCTTTCCGGATTACCACGCCGAAGCGCCGGGTGGCGCGCAGGGCGGACGCTCGATGGTGACGCGGCCGTTCGACGCGCATGAACTCGGCCCGCACATCAAGGATATCGGCAGTCCCCTGCCCGAACTCACCGTGTTCGGCATGATGCTGGGCTCCGGCAAGGAAATCATCCACTTCATGCGCGCGACCAAATCGCTGGCCTCGGCATTCTATGTCGCCAAGCGGCTGTCGCGACACGCGCTGGACGTGCTGCGCCACGGCCGCGGCATGACGCTGACCAACGGCAACGCGCTCGCCGGGCGGCTGGCCAAATCGGCGTTCGACCTGAAGATCCCGTTGTGGCTGTCGTCGCCGGTGCTCGAACTGGTTGTCGAAAACGGTGCGGTGCGCGGCGCCAACGTCGAGCGCCACGGCAAGCTGATCCGCGTCAACGCCAAACGCGGCGTGGTGCTGGCCTGCGGCGGTTTCCCGCACGACATCGCCAGGCGCAAGGCGATGTTCCCGCACGCGCCTGATGGCACCGGGCATTTTTCGCCCGGTCCTGTCGGCAACACCGGTGACGGTTTGCGCCTGGCGGAGACTGCCGGCGGACGCATCGAGGACACGCTGCCGAACGCTGCGGCGTGGGTGCCGGTGTCCATCACCGAGCGCAAGGACGGCAGCAAGGGCGTGATGCCGCATTTCATCGACCGCGCCAAACCCGGCGTCATCGCCGTGATGCGCGACGGCAAGCGCTTCGCCAACGAAGGCAATTCGTACCACGACTTCGTGCAGGCGATGGTGAAGGCGGCGAAGCCGGGCGAGGAAATCACGGCGTATCTCCTTTGCGATCATCGCGCCTTGCGAAAATATGGCCTTGGGTGCGTACCGCCGTTTCCGATGCCGCTCGGCCATCACCTCAAGACAGGCTATCTCAAGCGCGGCACCACGCTGGCCGAACTGGCGGACAGAACCGGCATCGATCCAAGGGGACTTGAGGCCACGATCGCCGAATTCAACGTCTCAGCCGCAGAGGGCCGCGATCCCGCCTTCGGCAAGGGTTCGCGCGCCTATAACCGCTACCAGGGCGATGCGCTGCACGGCCCGAACCCATGCATCGCACCGATCAAGGATGGACCGTTTTACGCGATCAAGATGTTGGTCGGCGATCTCGGCACCTATGCCGGCATCAGGACCGACGAGCACGCGCGTGCGCTCGACGCCGACGGCCGGCCGATCGCAGGCCTCTATGCCGCCGGCAACGACATGGCGAGCATCATGGGCGGCAACTATCCCGGCGCCGGCATCACGCTCGGCCCCGCGCTGACGTTCGGGTATATTGCGGGCAAGCATATCAGCGGCACTGCGCCCTAGAAAAGCTGGAACGAACATCGATCATTTCGATTGTCCAGAATCGAACCGGAGATCGATCCATGCGTGCGCCCTGCTTGTCTGCTGCTGTCATCCTGTTGGGCTTCATTCCACGGTTCGCCCTCGCCGGCGATACCGAATGGCGGCGCTACACGATCCCGAGCACGGGGACCAGCGTCGATATGCCGGTCTCGATCTTCACCAGCGACGCCGGCGCACCGGACGGCGAAACCGGGCGAAAGTTTTTCACCGAGGACCGCCGCGCCGATCTGACGGTGCAGTCGGTTGCCAATCCAGCAAACGATTCGCCCGCAACGTTCCTCGCGAAGATGCAGCCGCCCGCCGGGATCATCTACAAGCGGGTCACGTCCGACTTCTTCGTCGTGTCCAGCATTCGCAACGACCGGATCTGGTACAACCGCTGCAATCGCGGCAACGGCAGCATGAATTGCGTGATGATCAATTATCCCGTCGCCGAAAAGCGCCAGTGGGACGGGGTGGTGACGCGAATCAGCCGAACGCTGAAAGGCTAGCCAGCCTCGCGTCTCGACCCGGCAAGAACGGAAAACAGCCAGGCAAGTTCCGCGCGACCCCGCACGAACGGGGTTCCGGCGCACGCCCGGCCAGCATTTGCCGGGGACAATTCACCGTCAGTGCTTCTCAATGCTTAAGCGGACTCCAGGGCGGCGATACAAGGGGCGACGCCAATCCGAGGACCGCGCCCGTGACCGACCCACAAATCGTCTGCCCGAATTGCAGCACCTCGATCAAGCTGACCGAATCCCTCGCCGCCCCGCTGGTCGCGGAGACCAAGCGGCGCTTCGAGCGACAGCTTGCGGACAAGGAAGCAGCAGTTCGGCCAGCGCGAAGCCAGGCTGAAACAGGCCGAGCAGGAGCTTGCGAAGTCCCGTGAAGCCATCGACGAACGCGTGGCGACACAGCTGAAGGCCGAGCGTTCCAAGATCGCCGAAACGGAGGCCAAGCGGGCCCGTCTGGCGCTGGCTGACGAACTCGGCGAACGCGACCAGCGGCTGGCGGAGATGCAGCAAATCCTCGCCGCCAACAGCGAAAAGCTCGCATCGGCACAGAAGGCCCAGGCGGATGTGCTTCGCAAGGAACGCGAACTCGACGATGCGCGGCGCGAAGTCGACCTCACGATCGAGAAGAAGGTGCAGGATTCGCTCGTCGCCGTCCGCGACAAGGCACGGCTCGACGCCGAGGAAGCGCTTCGCGGCAAGGTCACGGAAAAGGAAATGCAGATCGCGGGCATGCAGCGCCAGATCGACGATCTGCGCCGCAAGGCCGAACAGGCCAGCCAGCAATTGCAGGGCGAGGTGCTCGAAATCGAACTCGAGGGCATTCTGCGCAGCCGCTTCCCGCGCGACCTGATCGAGCCGGTTCCGAAGGGCGCGTTCGGCGGAGACGTGCTGCACCGCGTGTCCGGTCCCACCGGCCAGAGCTGCGGCACCATCCTGTGGGAATCCAAGCGGACCAAGAACTGGAGCGACGGCTGGCTCGCCAAGCTGCGCGGCGACCAGCGCGCTGCCAAGGCCGAGGTCGCTCTCGTCATCTCCGAAGCCCTGCCGAAGGAGGTGGAGACCTTCGACCTGATCGACGGCGTCTGGGTCGCCCACCCGCGTTTCGCGGTGCCGCTCGCGATCGTGCTGCGGCAGTGGCTGATCGATCTCGCCGGCAGCCGCCTCGCGCAGGAAGGTCAGCAAGACAAGATGGAGCTGATGTACCTGTACCTGACGGGACCACGCTTCCGGCAGCGCATCGATGCCATCGTCGAGAAATTCACCGACATGCAGAACGATCTCGACCGCGAGCGCAAGATGATGATGCGGCTGTGGTCGAAGCGGGAGGAGCAGCTTCGCGGCGTTCTCGACTCCACCGCCGGTCTCTACGGCGACCTGCAGGGCATTGCCGGACGCGCCATGCAGGACATCGAGAGCCTCGACGTGCTGATGATCGAGGTTAAGGGAGAAGCGGCCGAATAATAGAGAGAGGACCCGCGCAACGCCTCTTCACCATGAGGTCGTGGCAATCGGTAGCCCGCATGAGCGCAGCGACATGCGGGACGGCTTTCACGGCTGGCATGTATTTGCGATACCGGCCCCGCATATCGCTGCGCTCATGCGGGCTACAAGCCTCGCGGCATCTGGACGGATCAAACCGAGAAGAACAGTCTGGCGTGGCTGCTGGCCCGCCCTACTCCGCCGTGATCTGCGCGTCCTTGACCACCTTGGCCCAGCGCGGACGATCCTTGGCGATCAGGTCTGCGAGGCGTTGCGGCGGGCCGCCTTGCGCGATCAGGCCTTGCTTGCCGAGAAGCGCGCGAACGTTCGGCTCCGCGAGTATCTCGTTGAACACGGCATTGTAGCGGTCAACGATCTCTTTCGGCGTGTTGGCCGGCGCGAGAACGCCGTACCACAGATCGACGTCGAAGTCGGTGACGCCGAGTTCTGCGAGCGTCGGCACATTTGCCGCCTGCGGCGTCCGCTTCTGGCTGCCCACGGCGAGGATGCGGATTTGCCCGGTCTCCGCGAGCGGAAGCGCGGTGTGAACCGGCAGGAACATGGCCGAGACGTGTCCGCCCGCCAGATCCTTCACCGCGCCGGCCGATCCTGAATAGGGAATGTGTGTCAGGTTGATCTGCGCCGTGAGCTTGAACAGCTCCATGGCGAGATGTTGCGGCGTGCCGCGGCCGGGAGACGCATAGTTGATCTCGCCCGGCTTGCTGCGGGCAAGTGCGATCAGCTCCGCGAGTGTGCTGACGCCAAGCGTGGGATGAACGACGAGCGCCAAAGCGCCCGTGGCGATCTCGGCGATCGGCACGAAATCCTTCTCGGGATCGTAGGGGACTGTTGGATAAAGGCTCGCATTCATCACGAACGTATTGACGGTCACCAGCAGGTTCTGGCCGTCAGGCGCCGTCCGCGCTGCGGCCTGCGTGCCGATGTTGCCGCTGGCGCCGGGCTTGTTCTCGACGATGACAGGGTGATTCCAGCGCTGCCGCAGTTCCTCGCTGAGGATGCGCGCGAGCAGGTCAGGCCCCGTGCCCGGCGAGAAGGGTACGTTGAGCCGGATTGGTTGCTGCGACTGCCCGTGAGCGAGGCCGGGCATCATGGGGACAACGGCCGCGGCGAGAATCCCCAGCACCGTACGGCGCGAATGCATGCCGCTTGCGGAATCGATCGCCACGCTTTTCTCCCATGATTGCCCACCAGCACGTCGGCCTGCGGGCTTTTCTTTGTTAAAATCTCTTAATGTGAGATTATGATGTATTATGCTGCTATCGCGCGCCAGTTCAAGGTTGATTCTGTCGCAGCGGGAAAAGTATCAGCTGCCCATACAGCCTGACGCGGCCCGCGCGCCAAACTGGAGCAAAGTCAGACCATGCGGCGTGAGGCATGAAGCCGAAGAACAGCCTGGAAAGGGTGCTTGCGGTCCTCGAGGTGTTTTCCGAGGAGCGGCTGGAATGGACGCTCGAGGATCTGATGCGCGAGCTCGGCTACAGCCGGCCGACGCTGTACCGCTATCTGAAGATCCTGAAAGACGCCGGCTTCCTGATGTCGACCCGCAACTCGGGCTTCACGCTGGGCCCGAAGGTCGTCGAGATGGATTATCTGACGCGCCGCTCCGACCCGCTGGTGCTGCTCGGCGCGCCTTACCTGAAGCAGTTGACGGCCGACCATTCCTGCACCGCCATGGTCCTGCGCTGGTACGGCAACAAGATTCTTTGCGTTGCCTCCGAATCCTCCACCAAGAACCCGATCAGTTCCTATCCGCGCGGCCGGCCGATGCCGCTGGGGCGCGGCGCGATCGCGCGCTCGATCCTGGCGCTGCTGCCGCGGCCGCGCCTGCTGCCGCTGATCGAGCGTAATCTCGCCGACCTGCGCGCGGTTGGGCTCGGCGACACCGCCGATGATGTGCTGAAAAGCCTGAGGAAGGTCCGCAAGGCCGGCTTTTGCGTCGCCTATGGCGAGGTCACGCCCGGCGCCGTCGGCATCGCGGCGCCTGTTGTCGACGACCGCGATTATCCGATCGCCAGCGTCTGCGTCACCATTGCCGGCAATCTGGTGACGGGCGCGCAGATCGATCAGATCGGCGCCGAGGTCCGGCGGGTGGCGGCGCAGATTTCGACCGATCAGGCGAACGGAAAAGACTGAGAAAATCTCATATTACGAGATTTTTCTTGACTCCAGGCAGGACCTGTTCTCATTTTCGCCGCCCGCGCGCCAATCAGCCAATCGCAAGAAGCCAAAATGAACATGCCCGCCGAATCAGCCACGCAAGTCGTCATTGTCGGAGGCGGGCCGGTTGGGCTTGGTCTTGCGATCGACCTCGGCCAGCGCGGCGTCAACTGCGTTCTGGTCGAGCGCTACATCAGCCCGCAGCCGATCCCGAAGGGTCAAAACCTGACCCAGCGCACCCTCGAGCACTTTTACTTCTGGGGCGCGGAGGCGGAGCTTCGGGCGGCGCGGACGATCCCGCCCAACTACGGCATCGGCGGCATGACGTCCTACGGCACGCTGCTGAGCGGCTACCGGTATGACTGGCTGCAGCGCGAGCTGGTGCGGCCCTATTACTTCACCGACAACGAACGGCTGCCGCAATACGCCACCGAGGCCGTGCTGCGGCAGCGCTTGAGTCAGTTGCCGAACGTCGAGACTATTTATGGCTGGAGCGCTTCCGGCATCGCGCAGGACGCTGACGGCGTGCAGGTGACGATCGCCGAGCGCAACAGCGATCGGCAGCGCGTGCTGCGGGCAGACTATGTGGTCGGCTGCGACGGCAGCCGCTCGCTGGTGCGCGAGGCCGCCGGGATTCCTCAGACCCTGACCGATCACGACCGGCTGATGGTGCTGCTGGTGTTCCGCTCGACCGGCCTGCACAGATTGCTGGAGCGCTTTCCCAACAAGTCCTTCTACAATGTGCTGCATCCCGACCTGAAGGGTTACTGGAAGTTCTTCGGCCGCGTCGATCTCGGCACCACCTGGTTCTTCCACGCGCCGGTGCCGCTCGGCACGACAAAAGACAATTTCGATTTCCGCGGTCTCCTGCATGGCGCGGTCGGCGAAGAATTCGACGTCGAGTTCGAGCACATCGGCTTCTGGGACCTGCGCGTCGCGATCGCGGATCAATACCGCATCGGCCGCGTCTTCATCGCCGGCGACGCCGCGCACAGCCATCCGCCCTATGGCGGTTACGGCATCAACACCGGCCTCGAAGACGCCGCCAATCTCGGCTGGAAACTGGCGGCGGCGCTGCAAGGCTGGGCCGGACCGCGCCTGCTGGATTCCTACGGCGAGGAACGGCGCCCGGTGTTCGCATCGACCGCGCAGGATTTCATCGAGAAGGCGATCGAAAGCGACCGGAAATTCCTGGGCAAATTCGATCCCGCGACCGACAAGGCTGCGTTCGAAGCCGAATGGCAGGCGCGCTCGTCCGGTGCGCGTTCGGAAGTGAATTCGTTCGAGCCGAATTACGAGGGCTCCTCGATCGTCGCAGGCCCGCCTGGCGCCGCCTGCAGTGCGATCGGGTCGCATCAATTCGTCGCGCGCGCCGGCCATCATCTGGCGCCGCACCAGCTCACGTCAGGCCGCAATGTCTTCGAGGAACTGGGCGAAGGGTTTACGCTGCTCGATTTTGGCGCGCCGGAAGCCGCCACCGCCTCGATCAGGCGCGCCGCCGAGGCCAGCGGCGTGCCGCTCAAGCTGGTCAGGGACGACAGCGCGGAAGCGCGGGAATTCTACGAGGCGGCGCTCGTGCTGGTCCGGCCCGATCAGTTTGTCGCCTGGGATTCGGACGGCGACGTGACAGACGCGGCCGGCATCATCCGTCGCGTGGTCGGCGGCCACCCCTGACAGACCACGCAAGCTCTGTCGTCGAACAAGAACAGGCCGAAGGCCGGCAAGGAAACACAAGGAGAAGGCAAGTGAGCCGCCACAGTGCCGCGCATTATTTCCTCGAAGGTCTCGTCGACCTCGGCGTCGACTATATCTTCGCCAATCTCGGCACCGATCATGTCTCGCTGATCGAGGAGATCGCGCGCTGGGACCGCGAAGGCCGCAAGCATCCGGAAGTCATCCTCTGCCCGCACGAGATCGTCGCCGTTCACATGGCCGGCGGATATGCGCTGGCGACCGGCAGGGGACAGGCGGTGTTCGTGCATGTCGATGCCGGGACCGCCAACGCCTGCATGGCGATCCAGAACCTGTTTCGGTATCGGCTGCCGGTGATGCTGTTCGCCGGACGCGCACCCTTCACGCTGCATGGCGAATTGACCGGATCGCGCGACACCTATGTGCACTTCGTGCAGGATCCCTTCGACATCGCCAGCATCGTGCGGCCCTATGTCAAATGGGAGTATTCGCTGCCCTCCGGCGTCGTCGTGAAGGAAGCGCTCGCCCGCGCCGGCGCCTTCATGCACAGCGATCCACCCGGGCCGGTCTACATGATGCTGCCGCGCGAGACGCTGGCCGAGGAATGGGACGAAGCGCAGATGCCGGCCTACAATCCCGCGCGCTATGGCGGCGTGGCGGCCGGCGGCATCGATCCTGCTCGCGTTGACGCCATCGCCACGCGATTGATGGCGGCGGAAAATCCGATCGCGCTGACGGCCTATCTCGGGCGCAATGCCGACGCGGTCGCGGCGCTGGAGCGCCTCGCACTTGCCTGCGGCATCCGGATCGCGGAGTTCAATTCGATCGATCTCAATGTTTCGCAGGATTCGCCGTGCTTCGCCGGTTTCGATCCGTCGCCGCTGCTGGAACAGGCCGATGTCGGGCTGCTGCTCGATACCGACGTGCCCTTTGTGCCGCAATACGCCAAGCGCGTCGAAGCCATCGACTGGATCCAGATCGACATCGATCCGTTGAAGTCGGATTTCCCGATGTGGGGTTTTCCGACCGACATCAGGGTGCAGGGCGATTGCGCGACGGTCTTGCGGCAGGTGCTCGAAGTGGTCGCGGCGCGCGCGGATGACAGCTATCGCAAACGCGTCATCGACCGCATCACCGGCTGGAGCAGTGCCCGCGAGGCCGCGGACAAGCGGCGCGCAGCCGCCGCTGCAAACAAGGGCGCGCCAGGGGCGATCAGCGCGCCATATTTGTTCGCGACCTTGAACCGCGCGCTGTCGCAGGACGATATCGTCGTCAACGAAGCGATCCGCAATGCGCCGCTGGTGCAGGAGCATATCCGCCGCACGCGGCCGGGAAGCTATGTCGGCCTCGCCGGCGGCGGGCTCGGCTTCAGCGGCGGCATGGCGCTGGGCCTGAAGCTGGCGCAGCCGGAGCGGCGCGTCGTGCAGATCATCGGCGACGGCGGCTTTCATTTTTCCTCGCCGGACTCGGTATTTGCCGTCGCCCAGCAATATCAAATTCCGATTCTGACTGTGGTGCTCGACAATGGCGGCTGGCAGGCGGTCAAGTCGTCGGTGCAGCGGGTCTATCCGAAGGGCGTCGCCGCGGAGACCAATTCGTTTCAATCGCAACTGCGCTCGGGCCGGCAGGGCGAGCGGCGAAGCTTTTCCGATATCGGCCGCGCGTTCGGCGCGCACGCCGAATTCGTTAGCGATCCGGATGAACTCGCCGCGGCCGTCGATCGCTGCCTCGCCGCCGTCGACGGTGGGATCGCCGCCGTCCTGCATGTCCAGATCACGCCGCTATAGCGGTCCAAATTTTATCCACCGTGCCGCCAAGAGCACTAACGAAATAATTGCCGAGGAGGAAACATAATGAAGACCCTTTGCCGCGTAGCGCTCGCCGCCCTCTGTTCGAGCTTTTTCGCTCCCGTGCCCGCTCTCGCCCAGGTCGAATATCCGAACCGGCCAATTCGCATCGTCGTCGGTTTCACGCCGGGCGGCGGCAACGACATCATCGCGCGTGTCTTCGGGCAAAAACTGTCGGAAAGCCTCGGCCAGCCGGTCATCATCGAGAACAAGCCCGGTGCAGGCGCGATCCTCGCCACCGAATACGTCGCGCGATCGGCGCCCGATGGCTACACGCTGCTGGTCGGCGCCAGCGGCGCCATGGTGATCAATCCCGCCGTCTACGAGAAGCTGAATTACGACACGATGCGGGACTTCAAGCCGGTGTCCGAGCTCGGGTCGTTTCCGCTGATCCTGATCGTCAACGCGAAATCGCCGTTCAAGTCGCTGGCCGATCTCGTCGCTTACGCCAAAGCCAATCCCGACAAGGCGAATTACTCAAGCTCCTCCGCCGCCTTCCAGCTCGCGACCGAGCTGTTCAAGCAGAAGACCGGCGTGCCGATGCAGATGATCCCCTACAAGGGGGCGAACGATTCCGTTACCGCTGTCATCTCGGGAGAAGTGACGGCGACCATCGCCGATGCCGGACCGGTGACCAGCCAGGTCAACGGCGGCAATGCCCGCGCGCTCGCGGTTGCTGCGCCGAAGCGGGCGGAGAGTTTGCCCGATGTGCCGACCATGAAGGAAGCCGGCGCCGACGTCGAAGCGGTGCTGTGGAGCGGCATTTTCGTGCCCGCGGCGACGCCGCCCGAAATTGTCAGCAAGCTGGAGGCCGAATTCATCCGCATCGCGCGGCTGCCCGACGTTGTCTCCCGCCTCAAATTGCTCAATATCGATTCGGTCGGCAATTCCTCGGAGGAGTTTTCGCGCATCATCGCGGCCGATCTTGAGCGCTGGAAGGCGGTCGCCCGCGCCGGCAATATCAAGATGGCCCAGTAGAACGTGTGCGTCTCATGACTGATCCGGTTGAGACTCAAGTTCTTGTCGTTGGCGGAGGTCCGGTCGGACTGACGCTTGCGATGGATCTCGCCACGCGGGGAATCCGCACGGTCGTTGCCGAACTGCGCCACAAGGGCGAGCCTCCGAGCGTGAAATGCAATCACGTCTCGGCGCGCTCCATGGAAATTTTCAGGCGGCTTGGCGTCTCAAAGGCGATCCGGGAGGCGGGCCTGCCTGCCGACTACCCCAACGACGTTTCGTATCGCGTCAGCTTTGCCGGCAAGGAACTGTCGCGCATCCCTATTCCGTGCCGACGCGATCGGTATACGGCCAGCGGAGGTCCGGACACCTGGTGGCCGACAGCCGAGCCTCCGCATCGGGTCAACCAAATCTACCTCGAACCGACGCTATCCGCTCACGCCGAGACAATCGCCGGCCTCACCTTGCTCAATCGCGTTGAGATCAATTCCTTTGAACAGACGCCTGAGGGTGTCACCGCGCAAGGCACCCAACTCGATAGCAATCAGCCGATCACGATACGCGCCGACTTCCTGGTCGGATGCGATGGCGGACGATCGGCGATTCGCAGGGCGATCGGCGCCACGCTGTCCGGCACGGCCGAGGTTCAGCGCGTTCAATCGACCTATATCCGCGCACCCTCGCTTCTCGCGATGAGCGATCTGAAGCCGTCCTGGGCCACGTTCTCGCTCAATCCCGTTCGCTCCGGAAACGTCTATGCCATCGACGGCCGCGAAACATGGCTGGTGCACAACTATCTGAAGCCGGGTGAACACGAGTTCGATTCGGTAGACCGGGATTGGGCTCTGCGGAAGATCCTCGGTGTCGGCGCCGATTTTTCATACGAGATACTCCGCAAGGAGGACTGGATCGGCCGCCGGCTGGTTGCGGATAAATTTCGTGAAGGCCGGGTGTTCATTTGCGGAGACGCAGCCCATCTGTGGGTACCGATGGCGGGATACGGCATGAATGCCGGCATCGCCGATGCGGCCAATCTGGCCTGGCTGCTGGCAGCTCATCTGTCGGGCTGGGCTCCGGCCGGCATCCTCGACGCGCACGAGGCGGAACGCCTGCCCATTACCGAGCAGGTATCCGTGTTTGCCATGAACCACGCGCTTTCGCTGTCGCGTCAGAGAAGCGAAGTCCCTGACAATATCGATGCCGACGATGAGGCCGGTGAGCAGGCAAGGATTGCGCTGGGCAAAAGCGCCTATGATCTGAATGTTCAGCAGTACTGCTGCGGCGGGCTGAATTTTGGATACTATTACGACAAGTCGCCGATCATCGCGTACGACGAAGCAACGCCGCCGGCCTACGGCATGGCGGACTTCACGCCATCCACCGTGCCGGGTTGTCGCGTCCCGCACATCTGGCTGAACGATGGACGCTCGCTTTATGACGCGCTGGGTCCGGATTACACGCTGTTGCGTTTCGACACCGCCATTGATGTTTCGGACTTGATGTCGGAAGCGGCGCGCGCGCGGGTGCCGATCGAGCTGCTGGATGTGACGCCGAGTGAAGGTGGCGGTGTGTATGATCGTTCGCTGGTGCTGGCACGGCCCGATCAGCACGTGGCCTGGCGCGGCAACCGCGCGCCGGAGAATTCTCGGCAGCTGGTGGCGTTGATTTCGGGGTGGCGAGCTTAGCTCGCCTTCGGAGCTAGAGCTTGAGCGCCGATCCGCCCATTAGCGCGGCAACGCATACCGCCGCAGGGTGGTATCGACGAGACGAGGCATTCACGTGAGTGGGAGTTCGGAAGCCGAACGAAACTCCCGATGGCAGATCGCTGAAGATTCGAGGCGGAGTAAAGGCGTCCCACTCCGCTCCATGGGGCTGGGGGCTTGAAAATGGAGCGGAGCTACTCGGGACACAACTAACGCCAACGACACGAACTTGCCGGGAGTTTCGGGCGCGCGGGAGGCAGAATCATGGAGTGCACTCGAGCAAATAGGGAAAGTTGGTGTTGAGCGTGGCCTTCTTTCCTAACAAATCCTTAACGCCGGGGCGCTGTCGCAAAAGCAGAGCCTCTGCTGAGCTACATCGCGTGGGAGCAGGTTCGCGAACGCAACAAGGCGCTCGATACGTTCGTCGGTGCGCTCGCAATGCGCAAGTCACTGCCGCGCTTTATCCTGCCGCGGCAATCGCGCTCCGGAGAATCCAAGGGAGTTCGTGGAGTTGATTTCGGGGCGGTGCGTGAACGGATAGAGCCCGCCTTCGCCAAGCGGCTTCGGCGCGGCAGCCTTCGCTTGCTTCGCTACGATAGAGTTGAGGCTGGCTTGCCTAGCCGTAGCTTGCGAAGCAAGCGAAGGCTGGTGGGCGCGACAGGGATCGAACCTGTGACCCCTACCATGTCAAGGTAGTGCTCTCCCGCTGAGCTACGCGCCCTGGAAATGGGATGATCACGTCATCCCGCTCCAGCTTTAGATCGTATTGGGTGGGGTCCGTATATCGGCTCCAAAGCGCCCCCGCAAGGATGCTTGGACGTAATTTCCGGAGTGTTTTCGGACCAAAAAGGCGGCCGAATCAGGCCGCCAGCATCTTGTTCACTTCGCTGACCAGTTCGCGGAGGTGAACCGGCTTGGCCAGCACCTTGGCGTTCTTGGGCGCTTCCGAATCGGAATTCAGGGCGACGGCGGCAAAGCCGGTGATGAACATGATCTTGATGTCGGGGTCGAGTTCCGAGGCGCGGCGCGCCAGCTCGATGCCGTCCATTTCCGGCATCACGATATCGGTGAGCAGCATCTCGAACGGCTCCTCGCGCAGCCGCTGATAGGCCGACATGCCGTTGTCGTGGGGCGAGACCTGAAACCCCGCGTTTTCCAGCGCCTTGACCAGGAAGCGGCGCATGTCGTTGTCGTCTTCGGCGAGGAGGATCTTGTGCATGGCGGTCAGTCGTCGATTCTGGCTTGGAGGATCGTTGCGCCCACTAAGCCCGACAGAGGGTAAATTTCGAGTGAAAGGTAACGGCTTCTTGGTGGTGGCGGGCGGTGCTATTTCTGTAGCGGATGTACCAAGATCGATCAAGGCGGCGCTTTTCGGGCGTTTGCGACACCTTCCAGTAGTTCGGCGGCTTTTTTCGCTTGGCAGAATGATTACGATTACGGACAATACATCCTTACAAAGCCCTGCCCTTCGGCAGAATCGGTCGCATGATCGATCGGCCCAAAGGGAAAGCGGACATTCAAGGGACGGCGCCCGACGATGACCCAGTTTGATGGCGAGCTGTCGCCCCCGTTCGAGATCGTGGAGCCGGCGCATTGGCGGGCGCCGATCATCTTCAACTCGCCCCATTCCGGCTCGGTCTATCCGCTCGAATTTCTCAACGCCTCCCGGATCGACCTCGCCGCGCTGCGCCGCTCCGAGGATTCGTTCATGGACGAGTTGATCGGAGACCTGAGCGAACAGGGCTTTCCGACGGTCCGGGTCAATTTCCCCCGCTCCTATGTCGACGTGAACCGCGAGCCCTATGAGCTCGATCCGCGGATGTTCACCGGCCGCCTGCCGAGTTTCGCCAATACCCGCTCGATGCGGGTGGCCGGCGGCCTCGGCACCATCCCGCGCGTGGTCGGCGACGGGCAGGAAATCTATCGCGAGCGGCTTTCCGTCGACGACGCGCTGGGGCGGATCGAGGCGCTCTACAAGCCGTATCACCGGGCGCTGCGGCGGCTGATCAACAAGGCCCATCAGGCGTTCGGAACCGTGATCCTGGTGGATTGCCATTCGATGCCGTCGGTCGGGGTATCGCGCGACGAGCCGCGGCGGCCCGATATCGTGATCGGCGACCGCTACGGCACCAGTTGCGCCGAGCCTGCTGCCCGATGTCGTCGAGGAAATCATGAGCGGGCTCGGCTATTCGATCGGCCGCAACAAGCCCTATGCCGGCGGGTTCATCACCGAGCATTACGGCAACCCGGCGAGCGGACTGCACACCGTGCAGCTCGAACTCAACCGCGCGATCTACATGGACGAGCGGCGGCGCGAGCGCAGCCCGCGCTTTGCGCAAGTGGCCGCCGATTTCACCGCGCTCGCCGACGCGCTGGCGCAGGTTCCGCTCGGGGATCTCGGACCGTTCCAGGCGGCGGCGGAGTAAATTCTCTCTCCGTCATTCCGGGGCGCGCGAAGCGCGAATCCGGAATCTGGAGATTCCGGGTTCGATTGCGCATCGCCCCGGAATCGATCGCGGCACGACTCGGAAGACGAAACCCAAAAGAAAAAAGGGCCGCTTGAATGAACAAGCGGCCCAAGTCTAGGGAGGAAACGCCCAAGGAGGGCAGCGATAGGGCGAGGCCCTACCGCACCGCAACAATATGCGGCCGCGCTGCACAAAACGCAAGGGTTTTTGGATCGGTGCGGGTCCAAAGTGGAACAGGCTGGCCGATCGGCAACACCTCGTACAAGACTTTACTCAAGTAAAATCAATTACTTACAGGATACCGACCAAGCCCCGACCCCACTGCAGTGCTGGTATGCCAAAACTCGCAACTTCGTGATGGCACGGCTAACCAAAAATCCACGCTTAAACGAAGCCTTTGTCGAAAGCCGATTCGAAAGCCAACTAGCAATACGAATGGGAATAACGCGCCGTCGGCGGTGCGCGACGGTGCGGATTGGTTTAGGCAAGAGGCAACATTCTTCCTCATTGGCGGTAAGGGACAGTCGTGACGGTCATCGATTTCACAGCCTTCATCGGCCGCCTCGCGACCGCGTCCGGCGAAACCATCCTGCCGTTCTTCCGGACCTCGCTCTCCATCGACAACAAGAGCGCGAGCGATTTCGATCCGGTCACCGAGGCCGACCGCGCCGCCGAAGCGGTGATGCGCCGCCTGATCAAGGCCAACTTTCCCCAGCACGGCATCGTCGGCGAGGAATTCGGCAACGAGCGCGAGGACGCCGAATATGTCTGGGTGCTGGATCCGATCGACGGCACCAAATCCTTCATCGCGGGATTTCCGATCTGGGGCACCCTGATCGCGCTGTTGCACAAGGGCACGCCGGTGTTCGGCATGATGCACCAGCCCTATATCGGCGAGCGCTTTTCCGGCGA
>CAVYOM010000018.1:0-115891 GCA_963770135.1 uncultured Alphaproteobacteria bacterium
CGGCACCGCGGTCGAATGGCCGACCGGCGTCGGCGCCAAGGGCAATGAAGGCGTTGCCGGCAATGTCGGCCAGACCAAGAACGCGATCGGTTACGTCGAATATGCCTACGCCAAGCAGAACAAGCTGACCTACGCGGCGATGATCAACAAGGCCGGCAAGACCGTGCAGCCGACCATCGAAGCGTTCCAGGCGGCCGCCTCCAACGCCGACTGGGCCAAGGCGCCCGGCTACTACGTGATCCTCACCGACCAGCCCGGCGAGGCCTCGTGGCCGATCACGGCGGCGACCTTCATCCTGATGCACAAGGATGCGACCGACAAGGCGGCGTCCCAGGAAGCCATCAAGTTCTTCAAATGGTCGTTCGAGAAGGGCGGCAAGATGGCCGAAGAGCTCGACTACATCCCGATGCCGGAATCGGTGGTCAAGCTGATCGAGAAGACCTGGACGGCCGAGATCAAGAGCTGATCTGGCCAGCGCCTGCGCCAAGTACGACCGCTCAACCCGGGTTGGAGCTCACCGGGTTGAGCACCCCTCTCGGGACAGGAGAGGCAAGAACAATGCGCGAGCCGAAAAAGCCGTGCACCGAAGTCCGGGTCATTGGGCTATAAGTACAGGGGATTGGCGTGGCAGAAATGGCGGTCGAAAGCGACGTAATGGAAGCTGCCGGACCTTATGATCGCGCGAGGGCTCTCAGCGCGTTCAAGCTCGGCGATGTCACCTTCTACTGGATCACGCGCGCCTGCGCGATCTCGGTTCTCCTCATCCTCGGCGGCATCATCCTTTCGCTGATCGTCGGCGCCTGGCCCGCGATCAGTGAATACGGCCTCGCCTTCCTGTGGACGCAGCGCTGGGCGCCGTCGGCCGATCCGCCGGTGCTGGGGGCGCTCGGCCCGATCTACGGCACGCTGATCACCTCCGGGATCGCGATGATGATCGCCATTCCCGTCGGCCTCGGGATCGCGATCTTCCTCACCGAGATCTGCCCGCTCTGGCTGCGCCGCCCGATCGGGCTTGCGATCGAACTGCTCGCCGGCATCCCCTCGATCATCTACGGCATGTGGGGCTTCTTCGTGCTCGGCCCGTTCCTGGCCAACACGTTCCAGCCGTTCATGATCAGCGTGTTCGACGGCGTTCCGGTGCTCGGCACGATCTTCGCCGGTCCGCCGTCCTATCTCAGCCTGTTCAACGCCGCGCTGATCCTGGCGATCATGGTGCTGCCGTTCATCACCGCGATCTCGGTCGACGTCTTCAAGACGGTGCCGCCGGTGCTGAAGGAAGCGGCCTACGGCGTCGGCTGCACCACCTGGGAAGTCGTCCGCAACGTCGTCATCCCCTACACCCGCGTCGGCGTGATCGGCGGCATCATGCTGGCGCTCGGCCGCGCGCTCGGCGAGACCATGGCGGTGACCTTCATCATCGGCAATTCGTTCAAGATCCAGTCCTCGATCTTCGCGCCGGGCACCACGATCTCGGCGGCGATCGCTTCCGAATTCGCCGAGAGCGACGGGCTGCATCAGTCCGGCCTGATCCTGCTTGGCCTGCTTCTGTTCGTGCTGACGTTCTTCGTTCTTGCTGCCGCAAGGCTGATGCTGATGCGGCTGGAAAAGAAGGCGGGGAACTGAGATCATGAACCCGATTTACGCATCCCGCCGCCGCAACAACATCATCATCAAGTTCCTGTGCCTGGGCGCCGCGCTGTTCGGCGTGACCTGGCTGGCGCTGATCCTGTTCACGCTGTTCTACAACGGCCTTGCCGGCATCAATCTCGCCGTCTTCACCCAGGATACGCCGCCGCCGGGTTCGACCGATGGCGGCCTGCGCAACGCCATCGTCGGCTCGATCATGATGACCGTGATCGGCGTCGGCATCGGCGCGCCGCTCGGCCTGTTCGCCGGAACGTACCTGGCCGAATACGGCAAGCACGACAGGCTCACCTCGGTGATCCGCTTCATCAACGACATCCTGTTGAGCGCGCCCTCGATCATCATCGGCCTGTTCATCTACGGCGCCATCGTGGTGCCGATGGGCGGCTTCTCGGCCTTCGCCGGCTGTCTGGCGCTCGCCGTGATCGTGATCCCCGTGGTGGTCCGCACCACCGAGGACATGCTGGGGCTGGTGCCCAATCCGCTGCGCGAGGCGGCGTCCGCGCTCGGCCTGCCGCGCTCGCTGGTGATCCGGCGGATCGCCTACCGCGCCGCGCGCTCGGGCCTGATCACCGGCGTCCTGCTCGCCACCGCCCGCGTCGCCGGCGAGACCGCGCCGCTGCTGTTCACCGCGCTGTCGAACCAGTTCTTCAGCCTCGACATGACCAAGACGATGGCGAACCTGCCGGTCACCATCAACAACTTCGTGCAGAGCCCCTATGCCTACTGGAAGCAGCTCGCCTGGAGCGGGGCGCTGCTGATCACGCTCACCGTATTGGCCTTGAATATTGGCGCGCGCATTCTCGGCGCCGAGAGGACATCCAAATGACCGAACTCTCCGTATCCGTGAGTAACGCTGGCGGACCCGCTCCGCAGGTGGCGCTGCCCGAGGCCGCGCCCAAGGTGACCGCCCGCAGCCTGAACTTCTACTATGGCGAACACCACGCGCTGAAGAACATCAACCTGACGCTCGGCACCAACCGCGTCACCGCCTTCATCGGCCCGTCCGGCTGCGGCAAGTCCACGCTGCTGCGCATCTTCAACCGGATGTACGACCTCTATCCCGGCCAGAAGGCGACCGGGCAGTTGATGCTCGACCAGACCAACATCCTCGATCCCAAGCTCGACCTCAATCTGCTGCGGGCCCGCGTCGGCATGGTGTTCCAGAAGCCGACGCCGTTCCCGATGACGATCTACGAAAACATCGCCTTCGGCATCCGCCTCTATGAGAAGATCTCGAAGTCGGAGATGGACGGCCGGGTCGAGAAGGCGCTGCGCGGCGGCGCGCTGTGGAACGAGGTCAAGGACAAGCTGAACGCCAGCGGCCTGTCGCTGTCCGGCGGCCAGCAGCAGCGGCTCTGCATCGCGCGCACGGTAGCGGTGCGGCCCGAGGTGATCTTGTTCGACGAGCCCTGTTCGGCGCTGGACCCGATCTCGACCGCCAAGATCGAGGAGCTGATCCAGGAACTGGCGGAGGATTACACCATCGCCATCGTCACCCATAACATGCAGCAGGCGGCGCGCGTCTCCGACAAGACCGCCTTCATGTATCTCGGCGAATTGATCGAGTTCGACGACACCAACAAGATTTTCACCTCGCCGAGCGATCGACGCACCCAGGACTACATCACCGGCCGGTTCGGTTGAGGAGATAGCACATGGCTTCTGAACATACCGCCAAGGCATTTGACAGCGACCTCCAGGAATTGACCCGTCTCGTCGCCGAGATGGGCGGCCTGGCCGAGCGCATGATCACCGAATCCGTCGACGCGCTGGTCCGCCGCGACGTCGCGCTCGGCAAGCGCGTCGTCGCCTCCGACGTCGAGATCGACCGGCTGCAGCATCTGATCGAGGAGCGCGCGGTGCTGACGATCGCGCGGCGCCAGCCGATGGCGATCGATCTGCGCGAGATCGTCGGCGCCATGCGGGTTGCCACCGATCTGGAACGGATCGGCGACCTCGCCAAGAACATGGGCAAGCGCGTCGCGGCGCTGGAGAACGATTTCCAGCCGCTGAAGCTGATCCGCGGCCTGGAACACATGACCGATCTGGTGCAGTCGCAGGTCAAGTCGGTGCTGGACGCCTATGCGGCGCACGACCTGCCGTCGGCGATGGCGGTCTGGAAGGGCGACGAGGAAGTCGACGCCATCTGCACCTCGCTGTTCCGCGAGCTCCTGACCTATATGATGGAAGACCCGCGCAACATCTCGTTCTGCATTCACCTGATGTTCTGCGCCAAGAATATCGAGCGGATCGGCGATCACGCCACTAATATCGCCGAAACCGTGTTCTACATGATCGAGGGACAGCAGATGCTCGACAAGCGCCCGAAGGGCGACATGACGACGTTTGCCACGACCGTACCCAATACTTGAGGACAGCAGAATGAGCGCGCGCATTATGGTGGTCGAGGACGAGGAAGCGCTGACCACGCTGTTGCGCTACAACCTCGACGCCGAAGGCTATGATGTCGAAACCGTCGCCCGCGGCGACGATGCGCGATACGCGGCTGAAGGAGCGGGTGCCCGATCTGGTCGTGCTCGACTGGATGCTGCCGGGACTGTCCGGCATCGAGCTGTGCCGGCGCCTGCGCGCACGGCCGGAGACCAAGCAATTGCCGATCATCATGCTCACGGCGCGCGGCGAGGAGAGCGAGCGGGTGCGGGGGCTGGCGACCGGCGCCGACGATTACATCGTCAAACCGTTCTCGGTGCCGGAATTGCTGGCGCGGGTGAAGGGCCTGTTGCGGCGGGCAAGCCCCGAGCGGCTCGCCACCGTGCTCACCTATGGCGACATCGAACTCGACCGCGAGAAGCGCCGCGTCGCGCGTTCGGGCCGCTCGATCGATCTCGGCCCGACCGAGTATCGCCTGCTGGAGTTTTTCCTGGAGCATCCCGGCCGCGTCTTCAGCCGCGAGCAATTGCTCGACAGCGTCTGGGGCCGCGACATCTATATCGACGAGCGCACCGTCGACGTCCACATCGGCCGCCTGCGCAAGCTGCTCAATCCCGGCCGCGAGCAGGATCCGATCCGCACCGTGCGCGGCGCGGGCTACGCGCTGGATGATCGGTTTGCGAAGGTGGAGCCGCAATAGCTCTGAGCTCGTCGTCGCACGCTGCTAGTCGTCGTCCCCGCGAACGCGGGGACCCATAACCACAAATCTTGTTTGTTGAATTGAGCTGGAGCTCCAGCTCGGCATAACCACACACACCTGTGGTTATGGGTCCCTGCGTTCGCAGGGACGACAGCGGATGTCGTTTCCGCTGCAGCGCTACGACCGCCGCCTTACCGCGTCGGCTTCGGCGCCGCACGCCGGCGATCGGAGGCCGGCTGATACGCCACGCGCGAGTGGTGCGCGCAATAGGGCAGGCCCGCGAGCGCCTTGCCGCCGCAGAAGAAGAATTCCGGGCTCGAGGGATCGCCGACCGGCCAGTGGCAGGTGGCTTCGTTCAGTTCGAGCAGCGACAGCCGCTGGCTCATCGGCACCACGTTGTCGAAGGCGATCGGATCGGGCTCCATCTCGACCTCGAAGGCGTGCGCCAGCGCGGTGTTGCCGCGCGAGACCGGGCGCGACACCCGCATCATCTGCTGGGCCGGGCGCGCCTTGCGCTGCCGCGGGGCGGCCGAGGAGGGGCTCTTGGCGCGGCCGGACAGGCCGAGCCGGTGCACTTTGCCGATCACGGCGTTTCGCGTCACATTTCCGAGTTCCGCGGCGATCTGGCTGGCCGATAATCCGGCTTCCCAGAGCTTCTTCAGCTGCTCGACGCGATCATCGGACCAGGTCAATACCGTCATCGTATTCTTCCCTTCGCTTCGCGCCGGCCGATCAGGGGCCAGCGCAGGCGATGTCATTCGTCTCAAAAATCCCTGCGGTCAGAATCCCTTAGCCCTCGCCGGGCGCGAAAACCGCGCCCGAACGTGTACGCTGTACAAAATGGACTTTAGGGATCAGAACTGCCGCACGAGATGTCGTACCCGACAGCCCAAACGCTACAATATGGCGTGACTCCGGCGCAAGAGTTCGGGCCCATGCGTCCACATGTTCCGACATCTATGCATTGCACTGCGTGTTTTCCACCACACCGCAATCCTACGGATTGAGGCATTTTGCAGCGCAGGAAAGGCTGCTTCATGGCGTGTTGACAGCGTCTCCCCGCCCACATAGAATACCTCTTACGTGCCGCCCCAAAGAGGCGGCACGTTTCGTTTTCGCAAGACCGGCTGTTGCCGCCCTCGCGCCAATGCACGCATGTGCTCCGCGGCAGGTCTTGAAAACAGGCCTCAAACATCAAGTGATTGCCATGACCCATAGCGCCACGTCGCATCTGCTCCCCGTCTTTCGCCAGGGTCGATCTCGGCTTCGAGCGCGGCGAGGGCTGCTGGCTGATCGCAACCAATGGCGATCGCTATCTCGACTTCACCTCGGGCGTCGCGGTGAATGCGCTGGGCCACTGCCATCCGCATCTGGTCGCGGCGCTGCAGGAGCAGGCGACAAAGCTCTGGCACATGTCGAACCTGTTCAAGAGCCCGGACGGCGAGAAGCTCGCCGCGCGGCTCTGCGAGCAGAGCTTTGCCGACATGGTGTTCTTCTGCAATTCCGGCGCGGAAGCGATGGAAGGCGTGATCAAGGTCGTGCGCCGCTATCAGTTCTCCAAGGGCCATCCCGAGCGCTATCGCATCATCACCTTCGAGGGCGCGTTCCACGGCCGCACCCTGGGCACGCTCGCCGCGACCGGCTCCGCCAAATATCTCGAAGGCTTTGGCCCGCCGATGGACGGTTTCGACCAGGTGCCGCATGGCGATCTCGAAGCGGTGAAAAAGGCGATCGGTCCGCACACCGCCGGCATCCTGATCGAGCCGGTGCAGGGCGAGGGCGGCGTGCGCTCGGCGCCGCAGTCTTTCTTCAAGGCGCTGCGCCAGCTCTGCGACGAGCACGGCCTGCTGCTGGCGTTCGACGAGGTGCAGACCGGCATGGGCCGCACCGGCGATCTCTTCGCCTACAAGCGCGTCGGCGTGACGCCCGATGTGATGTCGCTGGCGAAAGCGCTCGGCGGCGGTTTCCCGATCGGCGCGGTGCTGGCCACGGCCGAAGCCGCCTCCGGCATGACGCCGGGCTCGCACGGCTCGACCTTCGGCGGCAATCCGCTGGCGATCGCGGCCGCCAATGCCGTGCTCGACGTGATGCTGAAGCCCGGCTTCTTCGACCATGTGCAGAAGATGTCGCTGCTGCTGAAACAGAAACTGGCCTCCGTGGTCGACCGCTATCCCGCCGTGCTCTCGGAAGTGCGCGGCGAGGGGCTTTTGGTCGGCGTCAAGGCCGTGGTGCCGTCGGGCGATCTCGTCAATGCGTTGCGCGGCGAGAAACTGCTCACCGTCGGCGCCGGCGACAATGTGGTGCGGTTCCTGGCGCCGTTGATCGTGACCGAGGCCGAGATCGACGAGTCCGTTCAGATGCTCGAGCGCGCCTGCGTCGCGCTGTCGGGCAATCAGTTGAAGAAGGCGGCGGGGTGATGAGCAAATCCGTCCGTCACTTCCTCGACATCAACGAATTGCCGCCGAAGGAGTTGCGCAACATGCTGGCGCTGAGCGCCGACATGAAGGCGAAGCTGAAGGCGCACGAGAAGGCCGGGAAGCCGCTCGAAGGCAAGACGCTGGCGATGATCTTCGAGCGTCCGTCGACCCGCACGCGGGTGTCGTTCGATGTCGGCATGCGCCAGCTCGGCGGCGAAGCCATCATGCTGACCGGCGCGGAGATGCAGCTCGGCCGCGGCGAGACCATCGCCGACACCGCGCGCGTGCTGTCGCGCTATGTCGATGCGATCATGATCCGCATCCTCAACCACGATGCGCTGCTGGAACTGGCCGCGCACGCCACCGTGCCCGTGATCAACGGGCTGACGCGGCGCTCGCATCCCTGCCAGGTGATGGCCGATCTGATGACCTTCGAGGAGCATCGCGGGCCGATCGAGGGCAAGACCGTGGCCTGGACCGGCGACGACAACAACGTGCTGGCCTCGTGGGCGCATGCGGCCGAGCGGTTCAAGTTCCAGCTCAATGTCGCGACCCCGCCGCAGCTCGCGCCGAACAAGGCGATGAAGGACTGGATCAAGGCGACGCAGGCGCCGATCGTGCTCGGCAACGATCCCGAAGCCGCCGTCCGCGGCGTCGACTGCGTCGTCACCGACACCTGGGTGTCGATGGGCGACAAGGACGGCGAACACCGCCACAACGTGCTCAAGCCCTATCAGGTCAATGAGAAGCTGATGTCGCTGGCCAAGCCGGATGCGATCTTCATGCATTGCCTGCCCGCCCATCGCGGCGAGGAAGTCACCGACGAGGTGATCGACGGTCCGCAATCGGTGGTGTTCGACGAAGCCGAAAACCGCCTGCATGCGCAAAAGGGCATTTTGGCCTGGTGTTTTAACGAGGTGGCGTAGGTCTCGCTGTCGTCGCTGCGGTAGCGTTCACCGTCGTCCCTGGCTTGTGCGCAATTGCGCACTTGGCGCAGGGACCCATACCGCGTGATCTCGCGATTTTCGCTGTGTGGTAGACTTTATTCGTAACAATGAAGCCGGTGGGTTATGGGTCCCTGCGTTCGCAGGGACGACAATACCCCCTTCAATTTTCTCTCCTGGACCCCAGATAAAGCGCCATGGATTCACAATCAGACACAAAAACCACGACCGAGGCGCCCGTTCGCGCGCCGTCGTCCGTTCCCGTCGATGACGCGGTGCTGCCGTTCGAGGTCGCCGAGCTCGACCTGCGCGGCCGGCTGACCCGGCTCGGCCCCGCGCTCGACGACATCCTGACCAAGCACGATTATCCTGCCCCGGTCGGCAAACTGCTCGGCGAGGCGATCGTGCTGGCGACGCTGCTCGGCTCGGCGCTGAAATTCGACGGCCGCTTCATCCTGCAGACGCAGACCGACGGTCCGGTGTCGTTCCTGATCGTGGATTTCCAGTCGCCCGACCGCCTGCGCGCCTATGCGCGCTATGACGCGAAGCGGCTGAAGGACGGCCAGGATTTCAGGCGCGCTGCTCGGCAAGGGTCATCTCGCCATGACCATCGACCAGGGCGCGGACATGAGCCGCTATCAGGGCCTGGTGGCGCTCGACGGCGGCGGGCTGGAAGACGCCGCCCATGAATATTTCCTGCGCTCCGAGCAGATCCCGACCCGCGTGCGGCTCGCGGTCGGCGAGGAATGGCGCGGCGGCGACGGCGGAAAACACCGCTGGCGCGCCGGCGGCATGCTGCTGCAATTCCTGCCGAAGGCGCCGGAACGGGCGCGGCAGGCCGACCTGCATCCCGGCGATGCGCCTGATGGCGCGGTGACGCATGCCGTTGCCGAGGATGATGCCTGGGTCGAGGGCCAGTCGCTGATCGGCACCGTCGAGGATGTCGAGCTGATCGATCCCGATCTGTCCGGCGAGCGCCTGCTGTATCGGCTGTTTCACGAGCGCGGCGTGCGCGTGTTCACGCCGCTGCCGCTGCGCGCGCAATGCTCCTGCTCGCGCGACGCAGTGTCCTCGATGCTGAAAAGCTTTGCCGCGAAGGACCGCGCCGAGATGGTCAAGGACGGCAAGGTGGTGGTGACCTGCGAGTTCTGCTCCTCGGTTTATCAGTTCACCCCGCATGAGGCAGGCGTGGAAGAGTAGCAGTCGTTTCGTAGGGTGGGCAAAGCGTAGCGTGCCCACCATCTATCCGCGAAATTGCTGCTGAATGGTGGGCACGCTGCGCTTTGCCCACCCTACAAGCCGCTCCCCGGTCTACCAGTTCGCCCCGCATGAAGCGGGCGTGGAAAAGTAGCGCGAGATGCTTTAGCTCAACAACGTGCGAGCCTTGGTGGCGGCATCATAGATCTCGATCTGGAGCATCGGATAAGCCGACTTCAGTTTCTGGCCCGCTGCTTCGGCAGCCTCGGCACTGTCAAACTCCGTTTTGAAATGGCCGTCGACAACCGTCACGAAGCCCTCGGTCGGTGGGCGGTCGGCGCGTATCGCTTTTTTCGGCTCGGGTTCTTCAATTGTGAGGACCGGTTTTTTCATCATTGCTTCTTTCGGTTTTGTACGTCGGTTTGATCTGGAACGCGCGGCTGGCCAGCCTGAACGGATGCTGGCATCGGCTTCCGCAATGTCCGAGTACGGGCTTATGACGCCGCCGAAGTCAGAGAAGCCATCGGCACGTCGAATGTATAGACGAACCCCGTCGGCTCATAGGTCAGCCGCACGTCGCCCCGGAGCTGCCGGCCGAGCGTCTCGACCAGCCGTGTGCCGAAGCTGCGCTTTTGGGGCGGACGGACTGCCGCACCGTTCGTTTCGGTCCATGTGAAGTGCAGGCGCTGCGCCTGTTGATCCAGTGTCCATTTGATTTCGACGCGCCCTTCCGGGACCGACAGGGCGCCAAACTTCGTGGTGTTGGTGCAAAGCTCGTTGAGCGTCATCGCGATGGCGATGACGGCACCAGATGCCATCCGGATATCGGGGCCCGAAATCGAGAATTTCGGCTGATCGGGATTATCGAAGGCTTCGGTGGCGCTGCGGACGATCGTGCCCAGATTTGCGCTGCTCCATCTTGCCTGCAGGAGCAGATCGTGCGCTCGCCCGAGCGCGAGCAGGCGGCCCTCGATGGCGTGCTGCGCGTGCCTGGCTTCGGGCAGGTCGCGCAGGCTCTGCGAGACGATGGCGCCGACGGTTGCGAGCGTATTCTTGATGCGATGGTGCAGCTCCTCGAGGATCAGCTTCTGCAGCTTGTCGGCCGCCTCGCGCTCCCTGGCATCGATGCCGGCCGTGGCCAGCAAACTCTGTGCATCGATCTCGGCCTGCGCGAGCAGAAGCCGCAGGCTGACATTTTCTGCCGCCAGTTCGTCCTGGTATGGTGTTGCGCTGCTTGCCGGACGCGGGTCGGTTCGGAGATCGGCTTCAGACATTGCCGATTGTATCACCATAGGTTGGGTACCGCACTGATCTTCGGTTGCTCGGTTTTCGCCTTAATCACCCGCTTTGGGCTGGATTCGGCGCCAACGGCTGACGCCTCAGGCTTGGCCAATCATATCTCGCATTTCAGCGATCACTTCCCCGGCATCGAGCGGTTTGCCGAGAAACCTGCTGCGGGGAGGTAGATCGAGGTGCGGCAGGTTCAACTGCCCCGATACAACGATGATCCTGATCGCCGGCCAACGCGCATGCACGGCATGCGCAAGGCCGACGCCGTCCATTTGGCCGGGCATCTGGATATCGGTACACATCAGCGCCACGTCGGATCGGGATTCCAGGACAGCGACCGCTTCGGCGGCATCCATCGCCTCGATCGGCGTGTAACCGGCGTCTTCAACCATGTCGACCGCACGCATACGAAGCATCATATCATCCTCGACAATGAGAACGACGGCGGGAACGTATGAATGATCAAGCGCCATCGTGAGGGAGCTCGTAAGGCGCGGCGATGGATTTATATAAGTGTTCATGTGGGACAAGCATCTCGTGGCCCATATGATCCTCGATGACTTAAACAATAACACAACGACTTGCCGCCAACGGACCAAGCCTCCGTCATGCGGCAGGTGCGCCGCGCTTGCCGCCGAAAAGGCGCTGGATTTCGGAGGCATTGCGCAGGACCAATGCCTTTTGCATCGCCTCGGTGCGCTCATCCCCCGGCGGCATCTCGCGAGCCCTGTCCAGTGGCGGCGACCGCGCCGTTGTTGAGATCTTGAGCCAGCGTCGATGGCGTATGTTTATGCCGTGAAACTGCGTGATGCCGGGTTACCATTGAATAACCATTGCAGCGGCGACCAGCAGCACAAGAAAGATCGGCATCAATACCGGGGGCACCAACCACTCACGAAGGTCGAATCTGGAATTTGGCATATGACCGCCTTTGATTTAGGCGGGAGCGCAGAGCTCTCAGTCACCGATAACAGCCAGGGGGCGCGCGATGATATCGACCATATAGCGATCGTCTGCCGAATAGCGAGAAGAATCGCAGTTTGTTTTCGGCATGGGACCTGACAAGCCTTGTAATGCGACACCGAGTAGCCAGTTCAAAGGGAGCGCAATCGTATTGCTCAGCATCCCCTTTGCGGCAGCGCAGACGCCACGCGCAAATCATTGTCAATGACACTGACCAACCGCACGTCGCATCGATGGGCGCGTCACCGGTCAGGGCAACCCGTGGCCATCGACCATGCCGCGGTGCGGGTCGTGAAAAGGCCGGCACGGTGCGTGGTTCGCAGGCGAGAGTTTGATCGGTCCCAATCTCATGATCGAGTTTCCAAATCATAGCCGCTCATATGACCAGACCCGGCGAGCCGTGCGGTTCTGGGGGCACGACAGTGCGCTGGAAGCGACATTCTTCATCGACGAGAGCGCATTGAGACGAATTCAGCCGGATACCGCGCTCCGACGAGCCGGGTCTGCTGAATGCGTTCGATTGCAACCGCGATTTGATATGCGCCGCGGCTGCAAAGGTTTACGTCCGTGGAGGGCGGGGCTCTTACGATCTGGTCGCCGCAGATTTTCGAAAATGAATGTTTGATCTGATCAGCGAGGCGGCGTGGCAGACCGGGCGGGCGCCCCGTTGGCCGCGAACAGAAACCTGCAAGCGCTCGGAGGATGCCATGGATAGCAGTTCAGTGCCGACGTTTCTTGCCTGTGGAGGGCTTTTCGTTCTCTCGTTCGTTGCGATCTGGGCTTTTTGGTACGTGGAGCGACTGCGCGGAGCAAACGCCCCTCACGTGTAAAAGCCGGTCCAGGTGAGCGTCGCATGTCGGAGTGCGGGCTCGCTTCCGGCTGACTGCCCACAGGCTTTTTAACTTCGAAACGGAAAAGCCGCGGATTTCTCCGCGGCTTTGCTTGTATCAAGACTGTCGTCGGTTTTCTCAGTAGCGGTCGGTACCGATTCCGACGCTGACACCAGGCGCGCGGATGCCGATGCCCGGACCTTCGTCGTAGCCGCGCCGCTCGATATAGCGCTCGCGACGGGGAGCATATCCGTAGGAATCACTGTGCTCGCGGATAATGACACGGCGCTCACCACGCTCGCGCCAGCACTGGCCGGCCTCGTTGCAAACCATGCGAACGTTTTGAATGTTGCTGTCCGGAGCGACTGCACCATTCGGGGAAAGCGGCGCGGCGGAAGCGGCGGTCACGAGAAGCGCACTTGCGCCGGCTGCCAGATAGATCGCGAGATTTTTCATGATGTCTCTTTCCAAAAATAATTGTGTCAGCAAGCCAATAGACTCGCGAGGCAATGGTTCCCGCAGCCGGCCACCTAATTGTCACCAATCGCACGTGATGAGATCGGAGCGATGCTGAAAGCCTTGCGCTGGAAGGCCGTGCCGAGATGGTTAATGGTGACAAAGTGGTGTGACCTGCGCGTTCTGCTCGTCGTTGTACGAGTTCACCCCGCACGAAGCGGGCGTGGTTTCGTAGGGTGGGCAGAGCGAAGCGTGCCCACCATTTCAAGATAAGCTCGACGATAGAGGGTGGGCACGCTGTCGCTTTGCCCATCCTACGGTCTGCGAACTGATTTGCTTTGCGCACAAGAGCAAGTTCGTGCAGCAGCCTGCGACACGATGGCACGACGGGCAAATCACTTCTGATTTTCAGAAATCGTGTCAAGCCCGGGAATCAAAAATATTCCGCTTTCGTTCTCACGCAAATCAGTCGCATAACTCCGCTTGTCTCGCAGCGGATGAGGGGCGTTGGCCATCGTCACGAACGCGCGGTGAGATGCGATGGACGCGAGAGCTGCGACTGACGTGTGCGGCTCAAACGTACGGCGAAGTCGTGTGGTTCGGGCGCCGCGGTGCTGGCGTTAAGTTTCACGGGTTATCTCGTGGAGCGACGGAGGCAAAAGAGCCGTTCTCCGGGGAGAGCACGAAGTAAGCCGTAAAGCCATTGCGCAGGGAAGGCCGGAATGCTCCAGCTGCCCTGTATGCTCGTGTGCACTTGTTATGCGCAAATCGCACGCGAGACCGCGGGTGCAGCAAGCACCCGGTCTTCCCTGCGCCCTCTGAACAAGAGGGCGGGAAGTTTGATAGCAAACCTCGGGCGAATTGCGCTGCGAGATCGCGAAGTCATATCTGCGTAGGATGGGTAGAGCGAAGCGATACCCATCACCTTCTGCGCCGGCATCGATGGGTATCGCTGCGCTCCACCCATCCTACAGGGAAGCCGCAAATGCCCCTAGTTCAACACCCGCCTGTTGTCAGGGCTGTCCAGCGAGAACGTCGGCACGTCGATCTCGAACCGCTCGCCGCTTGCGCTGACCATCTGGTAGCGCCCGGTCATGAAGCCCGACGCGGTCGCCAGCGGTACGCCGGAGGTGTATTCGAAGCGCTCGCCCGGTGCGAGCACGGGCTGCTCGCCGACCACGCCTTCGCCGCGGACTTCCTGCTTGCGGCCGGTGGCGTCGGTGATGGTCCAGTGCCGGGTGCGGAGCTGCACGGTCTCGGCGCCGGTGTTGGTGATGACGATGGTGTAGGACCAGAAATACTGGCCGCGATCGATCGACGAGCGCTCGGGCAGGAAGTTCGGCTCGACGGTAACTTCGATCTGGCGGGTGACGGCGCGGTACATGCGGCAAGCTTCCGGAAATCCTGTGCCGCATCATAGCCAAGAATGCCGGGGGAACAATCGCCAGCCCGCCGGGATTGCCGTTTGTTTGATCGCGGTTTCAACATAGTTCCACTCTAGAGCGCACCCGCGCGCGGTCCGGCCCCGTATCTGCTTGCGTATCTTGTGTGCAGGTTGCGGGCCGATATTATCTTTTCCCGGACCGTGCACGCGTAAAAGCCAGACCAACGGTGCCAGATGTCGTCCATTGCCGATCCACTTGCCGGAACGCCTCTCAGCGATAGCAAGGCCGCGGCCAGCGATAGTATGGCCGCGGCGGCTGCCGCGCCGGCGATTACGCTGCCGGTGGCCGGCGAGCGCGAATTGCGGCTCGACCTGTTTCGCGGCATGGCGCTGTGGCTGATCTTCGTCGATCATCTGCCGGCCAATATCCTGACCTGGTTCACCATCCGCAATTACGGATTTTCCGACGCCACCGAAATCTTCATCTTCATCTCCGGCTACACCGCCGCCTTTGTCTACGGCCGCGCGATGCTGCAGGCCGGTTTCGTGGTGGCGACCGCGCGGATCATGCGACGGGTCTGGCAGATCTACGTCGCGCATGTGTTCCTGTTCACGATCTTCCTCGCCGAAATTTCCTACGTCGCGACCCGTTTCGAGAACCCGCTCTACAGCGAAGAAATGGGCATCATGGATTTTCTCAAGCAGCCCGACGTCACCATCGTCCAGGCGCTGCTGTTGCGCTTCCGTCCCGTCAACATGGACGTGCTGCCGCTCTACATCGTGCTGATGCTGTTTCTGCCGATCATCCTGTGGCTGATGAAATGGCGGCCTGACGTGTCGCTCGGCCTGTCGGTGCTGCTGTACGCGCTGACCTGGCAATTCGACTGGTATTTGACGGCCTATCCCGGCGGCTTCTGGATCTTCAACCCGTTCGCCTGGCAGTTGCTGTTCGTGTTCGGCGCCTGGTGCGCGCTGGGTGGGGCCGCACGGATGTCGCGGATCCTGTCGTCGCCGGTGACGCTGTGGATTTGCATTGCCTATCTGCTGTTTTCATTCTTCGTCACGTTGACCTGGCACATCCCGCAGCTCAGCTTTCTGATGCCTAAGCGGCTCGAACAATGGATGTACCCGATCACCAAGACCGATCTGGACGTGCTGCGGTTTGCCCATTTTCTGGCGCTGGCGGCGCTTACTGTGCGCTACCTGCCCAAGGATTGGTCTGGCCTCAAATCGCCCTGGCTGCGACCATTGATCCTGTGTGGCCAGCATTCACTTGAGATATTCTGTCTCGGCATCTTCCTGGCCTTCGCAGGGCATTTCGTGCTGGCCGAGGTTGCCGGCGGTGCCTTGATGCACGCTCTGGTTAGCCTATTCGGAATCCTCATCATGTGGGGCGTGGCGTGGGTGATTTCGTGGTACAAGCATTCGGCCGACAAAGATGCGTCCAAGACCAAGCGCACGGGCGGCAATGCCGATATGGCTGGAGGCAGCGTATGAGGCCCGGTTCTGGAGCCGTACTAGCCCTGTGCCTGCTCGCCGGCCTTGCGGCTACCGGTTTGGCGCGCGCCGAGGAGGCCCCCCAAGGCTCACCTCAGCCCTCACCCCAAGTCGCACCTCAGGCGTGCGAAGTGCCGGCCTATCTTCTGAACACCGACAGCCTGCTGCCAAAGGTCACCGAAGCCGTCAAGAACGGCCGGCCGCTGACCATCCTCGTGGTGGGCAGCCGTTCCTCGACCATCGCCGCTTCGGCCGACAGCGCCTATCCCGCCAAATTGCAGGCCGCCCTGAAGGAGAAGCTGCCCTCGATAGAGATTAATTTATCCGTAGAACTACAGCCTGGGAAAACCGCCGAGGAGACCGACACCACGCTCGTTAAGCTGGTGGAAGCAAAAAGGCCTACTTTGGTCATCTGGCAGACCGGAACCGTCGATGCTATGCGATCCGTCGATCCCGACGACTTTCGCGGCGCCGTCGGCGACGGTATTGCTGCACTGCAAAAGGCGGGGGCCGACGTGGTTCTGATCAATCTGCAATACAGCCCGCGCACGGAAACGATGATTTCCGTGCCGCCATACCTAGATAATATGCGTGTGGCCGCGCAGCAGCATGATGTTCCGCTGTTCGACCGGTTTGGCATCATGCGTCACTGGAACGACGCCGGAGATTTCGACCTGTTCAGTACCGTTCATGGGCCCGACATGGCCAAACGGGTTCATGCTTGTCTCGGCCGCGCGCTGTCGAAATTTGTACTCGATGCGGCCCGCCTCGATCAGGCGCAGCAGAATTAGGGAATTAGCCTTAATGAGCCGTCACTACCCTTTTTGTTTGTCGACATTGCCGACCGTCTGCGCCGTGAGCCTCGCGCTATTGATGCCTGCCGCGGTGTCGCCGCTGCTTGCCCAGACGGCCCCGCAACAGACCGCCCAGCAGGCGGCGCTGTCCGACAACGCCAAATCCGGAAACAGGACCGAGCAGAAACCAGCGGCTGAAAGCGCCGCGCCGCAAGCGCCGTCGGCGGCCGCCGATCCGGCCGCGCAGAAGAGCATTACGGGCAAGGCGATCGACAAGGTAAAGGAAGTCGCGAAATCAGCCGGCGACATCTTCAGCCGTGTGCCTTGCCAGCCGCCGAAGGGCGGCAAGAAAACGATGGGATCGCTGCCGCACGTCGCGAGCCGGCTGGTTGCGGGTGAGCCGGTGGTGATCGTGGCGTTCGGATCGTCGTCGACGCAGGGCTACGGCTCCACCGCACCGGAGTTCACCTATCCCAACCGTCTCGCCGCGCAACTGCGCCGGAAGTATCCGACCGCCGATATCACCGTGATCAATGCCGGCAAGGGCGGCGAGGACGCGCCTGAAATGATGAAGCGGCTGCAGACCGCCGTCATCGACCTGCGGCCAGATCTGGTGATCTGGCAGGTCGGCACCAATGCCGTGCTGCGCAACCTCGATCCGGATGAGACGATAAAGCTCGTCGAGGAAGGCATCGGGCGCATCCAGAAGGCGGGCTCCGACGTCGTGCTGATCGATCCGCAATACTCGCCGCGGGTCATTGAGCACGCCGAGAGCGCCGGCAAGATGACGAATCTGCTCGGCAGGGTCGCCGAACTGCGCAAGATCGGAATTTTCCCGCGCTTTGCGGTGATGAAGGACTGGCACGAGGGGCAGTCGATCCCGATCGACAATTTCGTGATCTCCGACGGCCTGCACATGAGCGACTGGGGTTACGCCTGCTTCGCCCAACTGCTCGGCGACGACATCATCAAATCGGTCGGCCAGATCAAGCTCGGCGTCCACGTGCCCGCCGACGTGCGGGCCTATCGGCCGATGTGAGAGCGGCGAACGCGCCCTCCATCGCCGTCGTCCCTGCGAACACACTAGGGCATGCACACACAGGGACCCATACGCCGCGGCCCCAATAATGATAGGCAGTGGCTGATACCTTGCTTAACTCGCAACGGCCTGTGGTTATGGGTCCCTGCGTTCGCAGGGACGATACCTGTCGTGTAGCTACGTGTGCCTACTTCACGCCTGCTCCAGCGCCTGCGCAAAATCCTCGATCAGATCATCCACATGCTCCAACCCGGCCGAGAAGCGAATAAAACCTTCGCTGATGCCGAGTTCGGCGCGCGCCTCCGGCGTCAGCCGCTGATGCGTCGTGGTCGCCGGATGCGTGACGAGGCTCTTGGCGTCGCCGAGATTGTTGGAGATGCGCGAGATCTGCAGCGCGTTGAGGCAGCGGAACGCGCCGGCCTTGCCGCCCTTGACCTCGAAGCCGATCAGGGTCGAGCCGGCCCGCATCTGCTTCTTCACCAGCGCCGCCTGCGGATGGTCCGATCGCCCGGGATAGATCAGCCGCGAGATCTTCGGATGCTTGGCAAGGCTGTCGGCCACCTTCGCTGCCGTCTCGGTCTGCGCACGGACGCGCACCGCCAGCGTCTCCAGCCCCTTCAAGAGCACCCAGGCATTGAACGGCGACATCGACGGGCCGGTCTGGCGCATGAAATTGTGGATGTGCTCGGCGATGAAGGCTTCCGAGGACAGGATGATGCCGCCGAGGCAGCGGCCCTGGCCGTCGATGTGCTTGGTCGCGGAATAGATCACCACGTCGGCGCCGAGCGACAGCGGGCTCTGCCAGATCGGGGTGGCGAACACATTGTCGACGATCAGCCGCGCGCCGCCCTTGTGGGCGATCTCGGCGATCGACTGGATGTCCATCACGTCGAGCGTCGGGTTGGTCGGGCTCTCCAGGAAGCACGTCTTGGTGTTGGGCTGCATCGCGCGCTTCCACTGGTCGAGGTCGAGGCCGTCGACGAGGGTGGACTGGATGCCGTAGCGCGGCAGCAGATCCTCCACCACATAGCGGCAGGAGCCGAACATCGCCTTCGCCGCCACCACGTGGTCGCCGGCCTTCAGCGGCGCGAGGATCGCGGTGGTTACCGCCGCCATGCCGGTCGCGGTCGCGCGCGCGGCTTCGGCTCCTTCGAGCTCGATCATGCGCCGCTCGAACATCGAGATGTTGGGATTGGAAAAGCGCGAATAGAGAAAGCCGGGATCTTCGCCCTTGAACCGCGCCTCGCACTGCTCGGCGGTGTCGTAGATAAAGCCTTGCGTCAGGAACAGCGCCTCGGAAGTCTCGCCATATTGCGAGCGCAGGGCGCCGGCATGCACCAGCTTGGTTTCGGGACGATAGCGCTTGTTAGAAGCAGTCTCAGACATGTGACCTCCGTCGTGACCACCTTGGAAAATGGTCACAAAAAACCGGCCTGGAAAAATTTCCACAGGCCGGGATCACACGTGTCCCCGGCCTGTTTAGCTACTTATTTAACGTGGCTGCAAGCCGGCCGGCTCAAATCACCACGGGATAAGTCGTTCTGATATTACCTCCCGCCCTTCCCGTCAAGGCGGCCATCGGATAACCCCTAAAAGCCCATATTTAAGAGGTTTGGATGAGTTTTGGGCCGTATTGAGGATCGCGCCGTGCCGTTCAAGCTTCCGCCCGACGCCAACGGAATTCTGCCCGACCGCATGATCGCGGCGATGACGGACGCGGGCCTGATCCTGCCGGAATATCCCTTTGTCGAAAGCCAGATCCAGCCGGCGAGCCTCGATTTGCGGCTGGGCAACATTGCTTACCGGGTGCGCGCGAGTTTTCTGCCCGGTCCCGGCGCCACCGTCGCCGAGCGGATCGACGAGTTGAAGCTGCACGAAATAGATCTCTCCGACGGAGCGGTATTGGAGACGAATTGCGTCTACATCGTCCCGTTGCTGGAAAGCCTTGCGCTGCCACCGTCGATCGTGGCGGCCGCCAATCCGAAAAGCTCGACCGGACGGCTCGACGTGTTCACGCGCGTGATCGCCGACGGCACCCGCCGCTTCGACATGATCGGCGCCGGCTATCACGGCCCGCTCTATGCCGAGATCAGCCCGAAGACGTTTCCGGTGCTGCTGCGCGAGGGCTCGCGGCTCTCTCAGGTGCGCTTCCGCACCGGAGACGCCATCTTGAACGCCGACGAACTCGACGCGCTGCATGAGGCCGAGCGGCTGGTCGATATCGACGACGCCGACCTTGCTAACGGCGTCGCGCTGTCGGTCGATCTCTCCGGCAAAAACACATCAGGCTTCGTCGGCTACCGCGCCAAGCGCCACACCGGCGTGGTCGATATCGACCGCCGCAGCGGCTATGCGGTCGACGAATTCTGGGAGCCGATACCGGCCCGCCCGGACGGCAGCCTCATTCTCGACCCCGGCGAGTTCTACATCCTGGCCTCGAAGGAAGCCGTGCAGGTGCCGCCGGACTATGCCGCCGAGATGGTGCCGTTCGATCCCCTGGTCGGCGAATTCCGCGTGCATTATGCAGGTTTCTTCGATCCCGGCTTCGGCTATGCTGGCGCCGGCGGGAAGGGGGCGCGCGCGGTGCTCGAAGTGCGCTCGCGCGAGGTGCCGTTCATCCTCGAGCACGGCCAGATCGTCGGCCGGCTGGTGTACGAGAAAATGCTGTCACGGCCCGACGCCATGTACGGCCAGCGTATCGGCTCGAATTACCAGGCGCAGGGGTTGAAGCTGAGCAAGCATTTTAGGGTTTAGCTGCGCGCGACGGCCCCTCATCCTGAGGAGCGCGTATGGCGCGCGTCTCGAAGGATGGCAGCAGGCGACAGCCGGGCCTCATGGTTCGAGACGCGCAAGATGCGCTCCTCACCATGAGGAATGAAACTACCGCGACGCCGATTTCGCCGCCGGCGTCACACGCCAGATCGTGTTGCCGACGTCGTCGGCGACCAACAGCGCGCCCTGCTTGTCGAGCCGCACGCCGACGGGGCGGCCTTGGGCCTCGCCCTTCTCGTTGAGGAATCCGGTCAGCACGTCCTGCGGCGCGCCCGAAGGCTTGCCGTCCTTGAAGGGAACGAAGATCACCTTGTAGCCGGCGCGGGGCTTGCGATTCCATGAACCATGCTGGCCGATGAAGGCGCCGCCTTCCATCTCCGGCGGAAACAATTTTCCGGTGTTGAAGACGAGCCCCAGCGAAGCCGTGTGTGCGCCGAGCGCATAATCCGGAGCCATGGCTTTCTGCACCAGGTCAGGCCGTCGCGGCTGGACGCGCGTGTCGACGTGATCGCCGTAATAGCTGTACGGCCAGCCATAGAACGCGCCGTCCTTCACCGAGGTTATGTAGTCTGGAACGAGATCGTTGCCGAGTTCGTCGCGCTCGTTGACGACGACCCAAAGCTCGCCTGTGCTCGGATTCCAGGCCGGGCCGTTCGGGTTGCGCAGGCCCGACGCAAACACGCGCCATTGGCCGCTGGCGCGGTCGACTTCCAGCACCGCGGCGCGATCCTTCTCGGCCTCGATTCCATTCTCGCCGACATTGCTGTTGGAGCCGACGGTTGCATAGAGCTTCGTACCGTCGGCGCTGGCGGTGAGGTCCTTGGTCCAGTGGTGATTGAGCGGGCCGGCGGGCAGGTCCGCAAGCTTGACGCCGGGCGCGCTGATCTTGGTGTCGCCGGTCGAATAGTGGAATTTCATGATCGCATCGGAGTTGGCGACATAGAAATCCTCGCCGACCAGCACCATGCCGAACGGCGAATTCAATCCGCTGAGGAAAATGCTGCGCGTCTCGGCAACGCCATCGCCGTCGGCATCGCGCAACAGCGTGATGCGGTTGGCGCTCGGCACGCCCGCACCCGCCCATTTCTGCGCCTGCCTATAGACAAAACCCTTGATGCCCTTGCCGTCGTCCGGCTTCGGCGGCGCGTTGCTCTCGGCGACCAGCACGTCGCCGTTCGGCAGCGTATAGACCGTGCGCGGATGCTCGAGCCCGGTCGCGAAGGCCGTGACCGTCATGCCATTGGCCGCAATCGGTTTGGCGCCATCGGGCCAGCGGTTGACCGACGCGATATCGACCGTCGGGATCCACGAATGTTCCGGAGGCGGCAGGTTGGGCGAAGGACCGTAGCTCTGCGTCACGGTCGCGGTGTCGTTGGGGTCGTTGCAGGCGGCAAGCGGCAGCGCCAGTGCGGCGACGCATGTTGCCAGGAGGATATTGTTGCGCATGGCGGGTTTCCTGAGGTGTCGACTTACCAATGCGGTGCCGGCCCAAACGTTCGTGAAGATGCTATGAATTCCCCGTGAAATGGCTGCCGAGGGCACATCTCACGCTCAAGTGGAGGGGCAGGGCGCGACCTGCTGCACAATCCCGCAGGCCCCCATTGCACCCTGCGCACGTGGAATCACCCGCCGCCATGCTAGGAAACAGCCGCGCCGCGGCATCAAAGGCCGCGCGCGGGGAGCTGAAATGTCCGACCTCGGCGTTGCCGAAATTCCTGTAGACGAGAAGGAGCGCCCGCTTCCGCCGCCGCCAGCGCCGTTGAAGAACGCATTGGTCGACGGCCCGATCCTGCGCACGCTGTTGTGGCTGGCCTGGCCGAACGTGATCGCGCTGACCGCCGGCACCTGCGTGGTGATCGCGGAGACCTCCTATATCGGCCGCCTGGGCGTGGAATCGCTGGCCGCGATGGCGCTGGTATTTCCTACCGTGATCCTGACCATGACCATGTCGGGCGGCGCGATGGGCGGCGGCGTGGCGTCGGCGATTGCGCGTGCGCTCGGCGCCGGCGACGTCGACCGCGCATCGACGCTGGCTTCGCATGCGCTGCTGATCGGCTTTTGCTTCGGCCTGACATTCATGCTGGGCATGCTGATTTTCGGCCCCGCGCTGCTGGAACTGCTCGGCGGCCGCGGCAATGTGCTGGCGCAAGCTGTCGCCTATACGCAGATATTTTTCGGTGGTGCGATCATCCCGTGGTTGATGAACACCATGGCCGGCATTTTGCGCGGCACCGGCAACATGAAGCTGCCGTCGCTCATGATGCTCTCGTCCGCCGTCTGCCAGATCATTCTCGGCGGCACGCTCGGGCTGGGCTTAGGCCCGATCCCGCAATTCGGCATGCGTGGCGTCGCCGCCGGTTCGTTGACCGCCTACATCATCAGCATCTCCGTGATGTCCTGGTATCTGTTCTCGGGCCGCGCGCGCGTCGTTCCCAAGATCCGCGGCCTTCGCATTCGCATGCCGATGTTCATCGACATCCTGAAGGTCGGCGCCATCGCCTGTTTCTCACCGCTGCAGTCGGTTTTGACCATCAGCATCTTCACCCACATGCTGGCGAGCTTCGGCACCGAAATCCTCGCCGGCTATGGCATCGGCGCGCGGCTCGAATTCATGCTGACGTCGATCGCATTTGCCGTCGGTATTGCCTCGGTGCCGATGGTCGGCATGGCCATCGGCGCGCAGCGCATCGCGCGGGCCCGCAGGATCTGCTGGATCGCGGGGTTCGTCGCATTCGTTTCGGTCGGCGCGGTCGCGAGCTTCATCGCCGTATTCCCCGACATCTGGGTCAATCTCTTCACCGACGATGCGAGCGTGCGCGCCGCCAGCCGGCAGTATTTGTCCACGGCGGCGCCGATGTATGCTTTCCTCGGCCTTTCCACGACATGTTATTTTTCATCGCAGGGCGCGGCCAAGGTGATTGGTCCGGTGCTGGCGCAGACCGTGCGGTTGCTGTTCATCGGCGCGGGAGGGTGGTGGCTGTCGACGCATGACGCGACCGCACAGAATTTCTTCATGCTCGCGGCGGCGTCGATGGTGCTGCTCGGCGTGCTGTCCTGCGTGAGCGTGATGTTGACGCGATGGGGGCCGAAGCAGCCTGTGCCGGTGGTTCGGCCGGCGCTGTCGTGATGCGGGTCATTGCAAGCCACCGGGTCGCGCGCATGCACGCCCGGTAACAAGCTCCGCGAAGCAATCCATTACGCGATACCGGAGATGGATTGTTTCGTCGTGGAGCCTGTCATCAGGCGCGCATGTCCGCGACTCGTTGGTTCCTCGTCGACTGAAATAACTACCGCCGCCGGTGGCGCCGGCCGTGGCGGCCGCCGCCGACATTGGCCATGCGCATCAATTGCGGGACCATGCTCATCAGCTCGCTGCCGCCGAAACCGCCGATGTTCATGCCGCCGGTGGTTACGCCGGATCCTTCGGGCACATAACCGCCGCCGAAGCCGGGAAATCCGCCGCCGCCCATCATGCCGCCGAGTCCACCAAGACCGCCGCCGCCGTTTTCCGTCATGCGGCTCATCATCGGACCCATGGTCTGCATCAACGCGGCGAAGCGGCGCTTGCCCATCTTCGCCTTCATCATTTCAAGCATCGGCGCCATTTGCGTCATCATATCCTGGCCGCCGCCTCCGCCGCCGAATTGCGCCTTTGCCGGCGTTAACGTCAGGGCGAACAGCACAAGCAGCGTGGCCGCCTGACAGATTATCTTGTCAGCTCCCGTCATGTTTCGACTCCTCATGCGTTCGCCGCCGCGGGCGCGGCATCGTTCGGACGCATGTGAGGAGGCTAGGAAAGGGGCGTCGGCCGATCTGTGCTAAATATCACGCTGGCCTGCGGCGGGCGGTGAACTCGGTGACGATACGCCATGTTGCACCGTCGTCGGTCGAGACTTCGCCGCGCCAGAGGAATGAATTGGCCGCGATGTCGCTAAAACTCCAGCGGGCCAGTTGGCCGTCCGGCCGCGTACCCAGCTGCACGATGTCGCGGCCTTCCGCGCGGCCGATCATCTGCAAAAAATTCCGCGTCACCGGGTCGGTCCACTGGATGCGCCAGGCGTCGATATCTGGATCGTAG
Source organism: uncultured Alphaproteobacteria bacterium (assembly GCA_963770135.1). Lineage (GTDB taxonomy): Bacteria > Pseudomonadota > Alphaproteobacteria > Rhizobiales > Xanthobacteraceae > Bradyrhizobium. The sequence goes on from CAVYOM010000018.1 coordinate 24,400, forward strand.
ACGCGCAGCGTGGTGCCGTACGAGTTGACATTGGCCGCGGCGTCGCCATGCCGCAGTCCGCCGCGAGGCGGCACGATCCAGACATCCTGGATCGCGCGGCCCTCCAGCGCCCAGCCAAAATGCCATTCGCCGGCGCGGCGTCGTTCGCTGCCGTCTTCGGAAAATTGCCTGACATCGAGATCCCAGGAGCCGACGAAGCGGCCGTAGAGATCCATCTTGCCGGCGCGGTCGGCCGAGGGGCCGTCCGCGCCGAGGGCGTCGAGAAACGCTGATATCACGCGGCGCTGCGTCCCAGTGACTTCTGCATGGCGTGCAGGCCCAGATCCATCTGTGCGTCCATATAGGGCGCGATCTCGTTCGGCAGCACGTCGGCGATCCACACAAAGCGGGTGCGCCCGTCGCTTTCGGCGTACACCTGTGCCGAAGCGCTGTGCTGCTTGATGCGCTCGCTGACGATGGCATAGACCAGCCGCCGCTTCGCGTCGTCGCAATCGACCAGGATTTCGCGCGCCACCGTGCCGTTGGCGAACGTCACGATGCGGGCGTCGCCGTCGAGCTTGGTGTCGGTCACGAAGCCGGGCACAAGCCGCGTATGCAGCGCGCCGAAATCGCGCAGCGCGTCCCAGACGTGATCGGGGGATGCGTCGATGAGGATTTCTTTGTGGATGGAGGCCATGGGTAAGTCCTTGTTGAAAGAGGATGGACGTTCAGGCGTCATTGCGAGCGGAGCTTGTAGGGTGGGCAAAGGAGCGCGAGCGACGTGCCCACCACCGATCCGCGCGCGCTGCTCGGATGGTGGGCACGCTTCGCTTTGCCCACCCTACGGACCCCTACGTACAAACCGCCTCGACATTGTTGCCGTCGGGATCGATCAGGAACGCCGCGTAATAAGTCGGGCTGTAATCGGCGCGCGGCCCGGCGCCGCCATTGTCGCGGCCACCGGCTTTCAGGCCCTCGGCGTGGAATTGCTTGATCGCCGCGTGGTCTTTGGCGCGGAACGCGACATGCGCCGCTGACCCCGCCGATCCCTTGTGCAGATGCAGCCAGAGCGCCGGTGCGCCCTTCGGGCCAAAGCCTGCGCCGGAATCGTCGCGCGAGCACAGCACAAAACCGAGCGGGGCGAGCGCCGCCGTATAGAAGCGCACGCTGGCGTCGAGATCGCCGATGCGTAATCCAATGTGGTCGTACATGGGTTTCTCCAGTTGGAAGCGCGCGAAGCCGCGCGGCCTGGAGAAAGCCTAGCTAGTGGAGGGCCAGCCGTTCTTGGAAAATCTTGCGGTCTCCCCGCGAGGCCTGACGGAATTTCAGCGGCGAGGCGCCGGCGGCGCGGCCAAACGTGCGCACGAAATTGGACAAGTCCGCGAAGCCGACATCATAGGCGATATCGGTGACCGGGCTGTCATCGTCGGCGAGCCGCCGCGCCGCATGGCGCAGCCGCGAGCGCACCAGATATTGGTGCGGGGTGACGCCGAGCGCTTGCGAGAACAGCCGCAGGAAGTGGAACGGGCTGATCCCGGCTTGGGCTGCGGCATCTTCCAGATTGATCTGGTGGTGCGAGTTGGCGTCGATCCACAGCGCGGTCTCCACCGCGCGGCGGCGATCGCGCGCGGCATCGGGGCCGGATTTGCGCTGGCTACCGGAAACCACCTCGACAAAGCGGCTCGCCAGCACCTGACCGATCTCGTCGAGACCGATGTCGCTGCTGCCATCTGCTGCCGCCTGTGCCAGTTCGCCCAGCACCACCAGTTCCGGCAATGGCGGCGCGGACCCGACCTGCCAGGGCGCCCCGCTGTCGCCGATCGCTTCCACGAGTTCGGCCGCCAGGAAGAACGACAGGCACTCGTCGCCGCAGACGTGCTCGTGGGTGCAGGTATACTCATCGCCGGGATGGCCGATCAGCACCGATCCCGCCACCAATTCGCTGAACTTGCCGCGGCAATGCAGGCCGAAACTGCCCTTGCGGACATAGGAAATCGAGTGGTGGCGATGCTGCTCCGCGAACGGCTTGTCGCCGGGCCCCGCGGTGCAGCGAAAGTCGGAAACGGAAATGGATTTGCGTTCGAGCAGCCTGGTCGACGTCATGCCGCAGATTTAGGGATGCGCGCGGGGCGGCGCAACCGGCAGCAGCACGTCGCGCATCTGGAGTTTTAAAAAGTTAACAGTGAGGCGAGAAGGGAGATGGAACGGCTTGGCGGATGGCGCGAGGTCGGCTAATCATAGGGACGATCGCGGGCGTAGTTCAATGGTAGAACGGCAGCTTCCCAAGCTGCATACGAGGGTTCGATTCCCTTCGCCCGCTCCAATACAAATTGTGCCCGTCAATTCCAGTCGGCCCTGTGGAATTAGGTTGGCTCTGAACCGGCGTCTGAATGCGATTGCGTGGAACCTGAATAAGGTCATGAACTGAGAGACTGCACGGTGCGGATGTCGAGGTAATCTGGTTTTAAAGTGCGGTCGTTGCTTGCATAGACCACGATGCCGAATTCTAGGACCCTCTCGGACGCCTTCGTTTGCCAGAGGCGGGGCGGCCCGATCCACCCGACGCGAGAGTCGCCTTCCAGCACTGGGCGGGATACGCAAATGTGCGCGGATTTGTGTCATCCGAGCTTCCGGCTACAACGAAGGCCCGGACCGCCATTAAGTCATCCACCACCGGGGCGCCGGACGATCCAGGCGCAACTACGCATCGCAGTTCAACGAGGTTCGGAACTCTCTGGCCGAGAGGCGCGATCACCTGAGGATCGAGCTGCGGCTGCGTCACTGTACCCGTGCTGATCCCGGTCTTCTCTCCCGCTGCAACCGCCACCTGGACCAAGCTGCCCGTGCGCATTGGAGTAGTCGCTATCCGCATTCCAAGAGCGTGCAGATCGGCTGGTGGTTCGAGGAGCGTGGGACCAAAGGGGTGTGCCTCATCCGCGCGCAGGACTCGAGCCTCGAAGCGACGCTGACCCGATGCGATCAGTTTCGCCTTGCCGTGCGTGATGCACGCCTCGACTGCAAAACGATCACAGACGATCACACGTGGTTCGGCGAGCAGAAAGGCTGTTGACGAGGGCATGCCGCTTGGCAAGGCCACGGCAAAAATCGAGGTCATTAGATCATCCATCGTTTGCGCGCCTCGAGCTGAGGCAGTGTGCGAGTGCAGTTCGAGGCGGGCAGCGTCAAGCGGCTCCTGCGGCACCTCCACCTCCAGGGATTTCGCCAGGGCGGGAAAGAACTTCTCGAAAGCGCAGTTAGGAGCCACCACGACGCGCAGATCGGCCTTTGTTTTTTTGAGGTGAGCCGGAACTGCCTCCGGATGTGTAAACCAAATGGACCCGCCGGCAGCCTCCAGTAACTCACGGACCCGTAGGTCGCGTAGGCTATAGCCGACAACGAGGAAATCGCGGCCAGCTATCGCGGGCGATAGGTGCGGCGATACTTCGGTAAGGAAGGTATCCATTTCTGCGACGGTCCACGCCATGAAGCGCTGGAAGATGTCACCATGGAGCTTGATAACCTTGACGCGGGGGCTCTCGGCCACGAGTAAAGGTGAAAAACGATCAGGGCGCATTACACCATTGACGAGAAGCAAGTAATCGCGTCGCCACAGCCGCGCTGCTGCCAGGGCGTCATCCAGCAGAGGGTCCATATTCGTAGTAAGCACTAAATCGAAATAGTTTTGTGCACAGAGGGAGGCCAGAGCCTGATAACCGGGGCTCACTTCCCCCGGCTTTCGCGTTTGCAGGAACTCCGAAAGATAGCGGTACCGTTCCGAGGCAGTGGTCGTTTGAATGTATTTGCAGAACTCCTTAAAGTTGGCGCAGTCAAAGAACTGGAATAGTTCCGGCATCGCACCGATGCCCGCGTCAGATCGACGCACCGGCACCGAGAAGCAAGATTGGCGGCCTGTCTCCGACCGTGCGCCGCATGCGCAGGTCCTTTACGAGTTCTGCGAAAGATCGCTGAATCATCGGCACTTTGTTGCTCCCTTTGTCTTAGGTTACAATCTAGCATATTCCTTTGTTGCCATGGACTAAGGCGGGAGATTTCGCTTGCGTATAACGGCCGACTAGTACTTCGGCACTGCGATTTTGACCGGCTGAGGATGCGGTCAAGGTAGCTCCGGCAGGCGTTTGGGATCAACGAGCAATTCGATACTGCGAGCGGTCCCGCGTTGCCGTCTGATCAGGCCTTCGCGTTCGAACGTCAGCACCATCTGGCGAATGATGGCGGACTGACGCGGAGGCGTTGCCGCATGTCGGCTTCGGCGGGGGGCCGGCGGTGCAAGACGTGTGTAGAGGTGGATATGAGCTCTCGGTTGTGACCGCGATCGCGCGCGAGCCTTCGGATCGTGCTTTAGCCTTGTGCTTCTGTATCTCTGACGCCTTGGTCCCGACTCAAAGACGGAGAACTGGAGCTGCCAGCCTGCACCGGTGCACACTTGTCTCACGCGATGCGCATCGTACGCGTTCCTGTGTTTCAACGCTCACTTTACCGGCGGCCGTGCAGAACCACCCGATGGGGACCAGTCGGCCCTCGTTTGCGCCTGCCCGCGCATCGTGAATGTAAGCGTGATTGCGACGATGAGTGCAGTCCGCATTTCAGCGTTCCCCGTGTTTCTACGGTTAAGAACTCGCTCGACGGTAAACCGGTGCGTTGACCATGAACGCCGAGAGTTTCTTCGCTGCACCGGCAGGAACTTCGACGTCGTTCCGCACGAACGGGAAAGCAACAGTCTTGCCTAAAAAAGCTCGTCGCTCAGAAAAGAGGCTCCCAATTTTTTTTGGAATCTGGCCTCATTGGCTGCCGGAGAGTTCGTGTGATTCGCGAATTGATGACAGTCCACAACGGAGGCTGCCATGAAAGCGTTCGGTCGCGTGCTGACGACGTTCGGTATTCTTCTGGTGTCTTTTTGTGCCGACGCTCACGATGCGTCGATGCCGCACCACGAGTGGTTCAACGCGCAGGAAATGAACCCCGCTGCACGGCAGCGGCTCGGCGTCCCCTGGAAGTCATGTTGCGATAACGGCGACGTATTCAAAACCCGCTTCAGGGTGGCTGAAGATCGCTCAGACCAGTGGCAATATCTGAAGGATGGGCAGTGGAGAGCCATCCCGCCTGACATCATCAAGGAAGAGGATACGCCGGACCATCTGCCCGTGCTGTTCATCAACAAGCACACGGGAGCGGAACTCTGCTTCTTCGTGCCGAAGGGTGGATTGTGAGCGCTTTAGGTCCGTCGCCAACTGGCCCCGCCGGCTGTGGGCAACAGAAGCCTATCTTTCGCGAGCGATCACGCGTAGGGTCGCTTCGTCGCAAGACGATGGCGCTGAACCTTAGAGTGGACTGCGGGCAGACCCGGGGGCAGTACCCGGCGCCTCCACCTTAGCAGCTTGAGCTTAAAGGTCTCATCTGCGGTGAGATCGATTCTGCCGGAAGGCCGAATCCCAGGGCTGCTAGGGCGGGGGCGAACCAGGATCGATGGTCGCAAAGAAACTCTGAATTGTGCTCGGCATGATACCGCCGTTATCGGGTCAAAAACCTAAATGCAAACGATAACGTTGCATTGAACGAAGTGCGCCTCGCGGCGTAACCTGTTCGGGGTTGGTCCACCTGGCAACAGAACGGCCATCGCCGCGTCAACCTTCGGGTTGGCGCGGCTTTTATTTGTGGCCCGGCTCACGCCTCGCCCGTTGCCTTCAATTTCCGTCGCTGCCAAGCTAGGCGTTGCACTGGCCGTAACAAGGAGTGAGCGTTGACCCAGACGATCGCCTCCGCCGGCACTTCCCGCAACAGCCTGCTCATGGCCGCCACAGGCGGCGTCATCTCCGGCATCCTCACGCCGCTGCTGCCAACGCTGATCGACCATGTCGTAGGCCTGCCCGGCCAGCTTCGCATTTCGCTGATCGCGGTGCCGTTTGCCGTGCTTGTCTTCATTCTGGTGCGGCGCTTCAGCGCCAATCCGCTTTGGGCAGCGATGCTTGCCGCGATCGTCACCATGATCGCGTTCGTCTGCGCGGTGAATGCGGCCATCTTCATCGAGGGGCAGACCACCGGCGCTGCCACCGTCATGCGCTATCTGCTCGCCGGATTGACCGGCGGTCTGGTCGGCACGGCCGTGATGGCGCTGGGGATCGGCCTGCTGCCGGCGGGGCCGCGCACGGCCGCCGCATGGTGGCCGATGCTGATCACGGGGACGCTCACCGGGACGCTGCTGGCGCTCGACAATGCGCTCGGCCTCGACCGCACCTCGTTCCTTTATCCGGTGTGGCAGGCTGGCGTCGCGGTGCGGTTGGTGATGATCCTGCGCAGGATGCAGTCTTTCTAACAAGGCGGATTTCGCATCGAGCGTCGCGCAATAGCGGTTCTGCCGCGCCGGTTGCGCTACGGCTCGATCTTGAGCACGGCTTTCATATTCGGGTGGTACCGGCAGTAATACTCGACGGTACCGGCCTTCTTCAGAATTGACGTCACGGTTTTCTTCGGCGGCGTGGTCACGTCGAAATCGCCGTTGCGGACGGTCGCGGTGTGCGCGAGCACGTCCCTGTTGATCCATTCGATGGTGTCGCCGACCTTGGCTGAGACTTCGGTCGGCGCGAACACCAGATTGTCGATCGTGATCTGGATCGTCGCCGCATGCGCCGGAACGGCTATCGCGCCGGACAGCAGGGCAGCCATGACAGGCAGATAGCGTCCCGGACGCATGGCGGGCTCCCTACTTCAGGCCGGCGGCGACGTGTTCGGCGTGCTGCTGGTGGCCCTGAAAAATCTTCAGGCCGGTCTGCAGCAGGCTTTTCAGCTCGGCATTGCTGGCTGATGGAATGAGTTGCGTCTCCAGCGCGCCGTTGACGGCCTTGTGGTAGGCGACCTCGTTGGCGACATAGGCCTTGTCGTATTCGGCGCCCTTCAGCTTGGCGAGTTCGGCGAGCTTCTCGGCGGCCTGCTTCGACAGCGCCTTGCTGGTGTCGTTGTCCTCCGGCGTCACCTTCAGCTTTTTGACCAGGTCGAGCGCCTGCTTGTTCACCGCTTCATGGTCGCGCACCATGTCCTGCGCGAATGCCTTGACGTCCTTGTTGCCAGCCTTCTCGATCGCCTGCTTGGCGGCGGCGATGTCGATGACGCCAGCGGTATAGGCGATATGCGCGATCTGGGGATCGGTGGGCTTTGCGCCTTGCGCCAGCGCGGCGCTGGTCAGCAGGCCTAGTGCGGCGATCGCCGCGCTCAATCGAATGAACATTTGAGAAACTCCTGTGGCGCGGAACCAATGCCGCGCGTTGTTGATGCACAGGAGTTGGATGGTCGGAGAGCGCAGAGGTTCCCGGAAAAATGCACGTGGCAGCACACGGGCTTGCATGGTTCGAGACGCACGGCTTCGCCGCGCTCCTCACCATGAGGATCGCTAGTAAACCTCATCCCGAGGAGCTGCGCAGCGGCGTCTCGAAGGATGAAAGCCCCCGCTCTCGGTTGCGCTAGAAATCCAGCCGCTTCAGCACCGCATCCGTCAGCCGCTCGCAGCGCTTGCCGGCAAAGGGAAAGGCTTCCATCACCACGGGGCCGATCTTCCTCTCGACGATGTCGCGCAGCATGTTGCGGGCGCGGTGCAGCCGGCTCTTCACGGTCTCGGGCTTGAGCGAGAGAATTTCGGCGGTCTCCTCCACATTCATGCCCTCGATCACGCGGGTGATGAAGACGAGACGGAACGGCTCCGGCAGTTCGTCGATGGCGCGTTCGACGACGGCTTGAATTTCACGCTGGGCCATGGATTTTTCCGGATCGGCGGCGGCGGAGAGGGGAAACTGAATGATCTCGGCTTCGAGCGCGCCTTGCGGCAAGGAGTCCAGTTCCACGGCGGGACGACGTCGGCGCAGCCGGCCCAGCGCCTCGTTCATCGCGATCCGGGACAGCCAGGTCGACAGGCTGGAATCGCCGCGAAAACTTTCCAGATGCGTGAAGGCGCGGACGTAGGCCTCCTGCACCACGTCCTCGGCCTCGCTATCGTTGCGCAGGATACCGCGGGCAAGCCGATAGAGCCTGCGGTTATTCGCCTGCATGATGGTGCGAACCGCCGTCTCATCACGCGCCAGCGCCCGCCGCACCAGCTCGGTGTCGCCGGATTCGACGGGCGCAATTTGCGGTATCTGGGCCTGGCGCATGATGCTCACCAATAACAGGGTATCGGGATTTGATGCAGCAGAGGGAAACAGGTTCCCGAGATAATTTGGGCTTGGTAGCTGCGTAGGGTGGGTTAGCGCAGCGTAACCCACCGACTTCTTCCAGCCGCCGACGGTGCGGCCGGTGGGTTACGCCTTCGGCTAACCCACCCTACGGAGCTTACGCGCCCGCCGGCACCTGATCCAGGAACCCAGTGACGCTGCGGATGCGGCCGTCGCGGAGCACGGCGAAATCCGTGCCCTTGATCGGGCTGTCGCCGCCGTCGGGACCCAATCCCCAGGAGAAGCGGAGGTGGTCACCAAAACCGTTGGGCTCGCCGATCAGCCTGAATTTGAAATCCGGAAAGCGCTGCTGCACGCCGGCGACGAGCGCATCGACGCCGTCATGGCCATCGCCCGACATCAGCGGGTCGACATATCTTGCGTCCGCCGTCCAGTTCTGGCTGAGGATTTCGCGACGACGGCTTGGCGTCCGCTCGTTCCACAAGTCGATGTAGCGGCTCGCGACGGTCTTGTGATCGTTCATGTTGCTCTCCTTCGGGTAGCGCCGGATGGATCGGCTGAATGCACTATCGAAGGTTCGCCCGCGCTGATCGATTACCTCGGAGGTCAAGGATTGACCTCGGAGGTCAAGGATTTCGATTTTGCGAGTTCTGCGTTCCGATGCCGCCATGGGGCACGGATCGAGGCGGAGGGGAATACGGCCAGGGCGGCATAGGGGAACGGCGTGGCCGTGGCCGCGTTACCCGCCGTTGCGAGGGCATGACCATTGATCGGGCTGGGGCCTGCGCCGGATTTGGCGTAGAAGCTGATCGCGACCTCGCTGGTTTTGATCGGAGTCAAAGCTTGGGCCCTTGCCGTCCACTCAGGGTGGACGGTCGATCGGTGAATCGCCATGGCAGAACAGACCAGGACGCCGGAGCAGCACGCGGGCGCCGACTGGGCGCAGCAGGTCTGGCTGTGGCCGCTGGAAGCCACCAAACTGGCGCTGCACAGCTACGCGCAATGGTTCGATAATCCCAAGACCGCGCCTTCCCCCGCGCCTGAACTGGAGCCGCTGGTCTGGACCACGCCAAACGCGGAAATGCTGCAGCTTCCGTCGATGCGATTGCGGGAGTTTTCGCGAGGGAATACGACGCAGCAGCCGGTTGTCGTCTGCGCGCCGTATGCGCTGCACGGCGCGCTGATCGCGGATTTCGCACCTGGCCATAGTCTGGTGGAGGCGCTGCAGAAAGACGGCGTGAACCGGATCTATCTCCCGGACTGGCGCTCGGCTGTTCCGAATATGCGCTATCTGTCGATCGACAATTATCTCGCCGATCTCAATGTGGCGATCGACGAGATCGGCGCGCCGGTCGATCTGGTCGGCCTGTGCCAGGGCGGGTGGTTGTCGCTGGTCTATGCCGCTCGGTTTCCCGGCAAGGTGCGGCGGCTGGTACTGGCGGGCGCTCCTGTCGATGTCTCCACGCCGTCTGAACTCTCGAAGATGGTGGCTGCAATTCCGCAGCAAGCCTTCGAGCAGATGGTGCAGCAGGGCGACGGGCTCGTCAGCGGCGAGCACATGCTCAAGCTCTGGAACCCGCCGTTCAACCAGCATGACGTGGAGGCCGTGCTGCAGCGGAATCTCGGCGACGGATCGGACGAGGCGAGGCGGCTGCTGGATCGTTTCGAGCGCTGGGACCGCGCGACGCTGGATCTGCCGGGGACCTATTATCTCGAGGTGACCGACCGGGTTTTCCGGCAGAACCAGATCGCGGAAGGGCGTTTTGTCGTGCTTGGCCGCCGGATCGATCTCGCCGAGGTGCGCGTGCCGGTCTTCCTGCTGGCGGGAGCGGACGACATCGTTGTCCCCCGCGATCAGGCGTTCGGCACCGCACGGCTGTTGGGCACGCCGCCCGCGTGGCTGGAGCGGGCCTGCGAGCCGTGCGGTCACCTCAGCCTTTTCATGGGGCGCAGCGCGCTGGGCCATTCCTGGCGCCGGATCGCCCGATGGCTTCAGGCCGACATCGGCGATGCCGCCGGCACGAGGATCAGCGCGTGAGATGAAAATGCCCCGGACTGCGCGTGCAATCCGGGGCGGGACTCTTTGCGGCAGATAGTTTTACTTCGCCGCGACCACCATGATCTCGACATTGTACTGCGGCGAGGCCAGCTTGGCCTCTACGGTGGCGCGCGCCGGCGTATTGCCGGCCGACACCCAACCGTCCCAGACCTTATTCATGTCGCCGAACGTCTTCATGTCGGTGATGTAGATCGTGGCCGACAGCAGCTTCGACTTGTCGGTGCCGGCCTTGGCGAGGTGGCCGTCGATGGTCGCCAGGATGTCCTGGGTCTGTTCGGTCACGCTCTTGCCGGCCGCGTTGCTGGCGACGACGCCGGCGAGATAGACGGTGTTGCCGTGAACGACGACCTGGCTCATGCGAGGTCCGGTTTCGAAGCGCTGGATGGTCATGTTTTTCTCCTGATAAGGGGCGGCGGCTTCTTAGCGCGCTCAGGTTCCGCGCGCCACTGCGTTCTAAGGGTGTCCGTCATGCCCGGGCACAGGCGAGCGGAAGCGACGCCGTCCTTTTGACGGCTATGACGAGAGGAAATCAGCCCGCCGCCTTCGCCGCTGCCCGTCCCGCATTCCTGCCCGAGAACAGGCAGCCGCCGAGAAAGGTGCCTTCCAGCGAACGGTAGCCGTGCACGCCGCCGCCGCCGAAGCCTGCGGCTTCGCCTGCGGCATAAAGTCCCCGGATGATTTCGCCGTTGTTGCCGAACACACGCGAGTCCAGGTCGGTCTCGAAACCGCCCAGCGTCTTGCGCGTCAGGATGTTGAGCTTGACGGCGATCAGCGGGCCGTGTTCGGGATCGAGAATGCGGTGCGGCTTTGCCGTGCGGATCAGCTTGTCGCCGATGTAACGCCGCGCGTTGTGGATGTTCATCACCTGCGCGTCCTTGACGTAGGGATTTGACATCTCGCGGTCGCGCGCTTCGATCTGCGCCTTGATGTGATCGTGCTGGAGCAGGGCGCTGCCGGCCAGCGCATTCATCGCGCTGACGAGGTCGGCGAGATTGTCGCGCACGATGAAGTCGGCGCCGTTCTGCTTGAACGCCTCCACCGGCGCGGGCGCGCCCTTGTTGGTGGCGCGCTTGATCGTCATGCGCCAGCTTTTTCCCGTGAGGTCGGGGTTTTGCTCGGAGCCGGAGAGCGCAAACTCCTTCTTGATGATGCTCTGGGTCAGGATGAACCAGGAATAATCGTAGCCGGTTGACATGATGTAGTGCAGTTGGCCGAGCGTGTCGGAGCCCGGAAACAGTGGCGCGGGCAGGCGCTTGCCGGTGGCGTCGAACCACATTGAGGACGGGCCGGGCAGGATGCGGATGCCGTGGCGCGGCCAGATCGGATTCCAGTTTCGGATGCCCTCGACGTAGTGCCACATCCGGTCGCGGTTGATCAGCCGGGCGCCGGCCGCTTCGGTGATGCCGATCATGCGGCCGTCGACATGCTCGGGCACGCCGGAGATCATGAATTTCGGCGGCTCGCCGAGCCGCTGCGGCCAGTTCTGCCGGACCATGTCGTGATTGCCGCCGATGCCGCCGGAGGCGACGATCACCGCCGGCGCGCGCAAGCTGAAATCGCTGATCACCCTGCGCGAGGAACTCTTGCCGCGCTCGACGCTGTCAGGTTCGAGCACCGCCCCACTAATGCCCTCGACCGTGCCGTTCGTCATCACGAGTGTGTCGACGCGGTGGCGAAATCTAAACGCGAGCCGGCCATTTTTTTGCGCTTCGCGTGCGCGGCGCTCGAACGGTTCGACGATGCCGGGGCCGGTGCCCCAGGTGACGTGAAAGCGCGGCACCGAGTTGCCGTGGCCCATCGCGTCGTAGCCGCCACGCTCGGCCCAGCCGACCACCGGAAAGATACGGTGGCCCATCGCGCGCAGCCAATCGCGCTTCTCGCCGGCCGCGAACGCGACATAGGCTTCCGCCCATCGCTTCGGCCAAAGGTCGTCGTCGCGATCAAAGCCGGCCGTGCCCATCCAGTCCTGCAGGGCGAGATCGTATGAATCCTTGATGCCGAGCCGGCGTTGTTCGGGCGAGTCCACCAGGAAGAGTCCGCCGAACGACCAAAAGGCTTGTCCGCCAAGGCTTTGTTCGCCTTCCTGGTCGACGACGATGACGCGCTTGCCGGCGTCGGCGATTTCCGTTGCCGCGACCAGCCCCGCCAGGCCGCCGCCGACCACGATCACGTCTGCGTCTTCAGCCATCGTTTCCTCCCCCGTGCCGTTTTTGATTCAAGCCCGCGTCCTCGCGCGCGGTCAACGGCAAATGGGGGCCTGTCTGTGACCTCGGTGACAGATCGGTAAGGTTGCGTGTTCCAGTTTGGGACCTGCCCGCGCGAAGGGTGCAGCGGCCCGGCAACACTCGATTTGAATTTGATTGGAGTGGCCTTCGCTGCCTAGACAAAATCACGATCTCAAACGACGTTACATCCTGTCTTGCATCACTGAGACGATCAGATTCGGTTTCGACATTCTTGACTGGGGCTGGGTAATGAAGCTGCTGACGGGGTTGGTTGCCGCGGTGCTGTTGCTGGCGGGGGTAGGGGCGAGCCAGGCGGTGGTGCGGATTGCCGACGACCGCGGCGGCCGGATCGGCACCTATGTCGACAAGTACCAGGGCCTGCGTACCTCGGGCGAAACCGTCATCATCGACGGCCTGTGCGCCTCGGCCTGTACCATCGTGCTCGGCGCGGTTCCCCATGACCGGATCTGCGTCACCTCGCACGCCAATCTCGGCTTCCATGCCGCCTGGGATTTCGGCTCCAACGGTCGTGCGGTCACCAACACCGAAGCCACCCACATGCTGTATTCGATGTATCCGCCGGTGGTCCGCAAATGGATTGCCGCTCGCGGCGGCCTGACCCCGCGCATGATCTTCCTGCGCGGCAAGCAACTGCAATCGATGTACAAGCCCTGCTACCTCGACGCGCAGGCCTCCACCATCAAGCCGGCGTCGCGCTGAAGCAGCCAGGCTTTTCCACCAAATTCATGGTTCGAGACGCGCGGCGTTGCCGCGCTCCTCACCATGAGGACCGAGCCAGACCTCATCCTGAGGAGCGGCGCCTTCGCCGCGTCTCGAAGGATGAAGCCATTGCTATCTCCTGACTTTCCTGCTCCGCATGACGTGATGTCGGGCGCCGCCATTCTGCTTGCCTGTCCCGGGAACTGGTCCTATCTGAAACGCATGGGCCAGCCGGTTTCCACCCACGAAGATATGATGACAGCCGCTCGGCCGCAGGGCAGGGTGGCGTCCATGATCGTTTGGAGCGCAGCCACCATCGGTGCGCTCGCCGTGCTCGGCGCGGCGGCATTGTGGTTCCATTACGGCACCGCGGTGTTTTTCGAGATGATCGCCGCCGGCATCTCGGCCTGCTTCTGATACGGCTCAAAGGAAATCCACAATGGACCGGACGATCCGCCCGCTGGTGATTATCGCTGCCTTCGCCGCGAGCCTCGTGGTCGGGCTGGTGATCATGCTGTGGGCGATGGGCGGCTTGCGTACCGTGACCGCACCGGCCGCGATCGGCGGTCCGTTTCAATTGACCGACCAGGTCGGCCAGGCCGTCACCGAGCAGAATTTGAAGGGCAAGCCGACGCTGATCTTTTTCGGCTTTACCCATTGCCCGGATGTCTGCCCGACCTCGTTGTTCGAGATTTCGGAAGTGCTGAAGGCGATGGGCACGGACGCCGACAAGGTGAATGCGTGGTTCGTGTCCGTCGATCCTGAGCGCGACACGGCTGCCGCGATGAAGGATTACCTCTCCAGCTTCGATCCGCATTTGAAGGGTCTGACCGGCGAACCGGCGGCGGTCGCCAAGGTGATTTCGGCCTACCGGGTCTATGCCAAGAAGGTCCCTCTCAAGGACGGCGACTACACCATGGACCATACCGCGCTGATCTACCTGATGGATCGCGACGGCCATTTCGTATCGCCGTTCAACCTGAAACGGACGCCGGAGGAAGCCGCGAAGGATTTCAAGCGGTATCTCTGACCGGTAACCCCGCGCCAAAGCCGAAAACGGCCCTCGCATCGCGGGCCGGATGGTCTATAAGGCCGTGAAATTCCGCAAGCATTGCCGAAGATGCCATATCCCAGTGTCTCGTTAACCATTGCAAGACCGCATCGAACCGTCCGCGCCTGGCTGGCCGGGTTGTCGATCGCATCCGCGTTGATGGCGGTTGGCGGTAGTGCCGCGCAGGCGCAAACCCAACCCCGCCCTGCGGTCGAGGCGGCCCCGCAGGCGGTGCCCGGCTTCTGGGACCCGCGGCGGCGTCCGGACCGGCCGGACATGTCGCGCCTCACCGTGATCCGGTTCCTGACCGAGACCGATTACCCGCCGTTCAACTTCACCGGCGCCGACGGCAATCCGGCCGGCTTCAATGTCGATCTGGCGCGCGCGCTGTGCGACGAGATCAAGATTTCCTGCACGGTGCAGATGCGCCGGTTCGAGACCTTGGTCGATGCCATCACAAGCAATCGCGGCGACGCCATCATCGCCTCCATGGCGGTGACGCCGGCCCTGCGCGCCAGGCTCGATTTCACCGACCCCTATTACCGCGCGCCGGCGCGCTTCGTTTCGCGGCGCGACGCCGTCATGCCGGAGGTCCGCCCGGAATATCTCGAAGGCAAGAAGGTCGGCGTCATCGCCGGCACCTCGCACGAGGCCTATCTGAAGGCGATGTTCACCGACGCCGAAATCAAGTCCTATCCCAATGACGACGCGCAGCGGCTGGCGCTGCGGCGAAGCGAGGTCGACTTCATCTTCGGCGACGCGATCTCGCTGGCGTTCTGGATCAACGGCACCGATTCAGGCGAATGCTGCGCCTTCTCCGGCGGGCCCTTTGTCGAGAGCCGCTTTTTCGGCGAAGGTATCGGCATCGCTGTCCGCAAGGGCAACGATCTGCTGCGGACGTCGCTGAACTGGGCGCTGTTTAGGATCTGGGAAAAAGGCCGCTTCACGGATCTGTGGTTGCGCTATTTTTCGATCAGTCCGTTCTGACGCAGCTTCGTAGGGTGGGCAAAGCGAAGCGTGCCCACCGTTTGCTGCCTCGGAATCGGTGAGAGATGGTGGGCACGTCGCTTGCGCTCCTTTGCCCACCCTACGGAGCTTCGCCCGTCATTTTGCATTTTGCCCCGGAAGCGCTAGTTTCCGCGGCTTCTGGAGAGAGCCCTCATAAATGTCCACCATCGACCTTGCCTTTAGCCCGAGCGATCTGCGTTCGCTCGCCGAACAATCCAACGCCTGGCCGTTCGAGCAGGCCAAGGCGATTGTCGCGCGGCTGAAGAAAAGCTCGAAGGAAGAGGTGCTGTTCGAGACCGGCTACGGTCCGTCGGGCCTGCCGCATATCGGCACCTTCGGCGAGGTCGCGCGCACCACCATGGTCCGTCACGCCTTCCGCGTGCTCACCGAGGACAAGATCAAGACGCGGCTGCTGGCGTTTTCCGACGACATGGACGGCCTGCGCAAGGTACCGGATAACGTGCCGAACAAGGAACTGCTGGAAAGCCATCTCGGCCGTCCGCTGACGCGGGTACCGGATCCGTTCGGCACCCACGATAGCTTCGGTGCGCACAACAATGCGCGGCTACGCGCGTTCCTCGATACTTTCGGCTTCGACTACGAATTTGCGAGTTCGACCGACTACTACACGTCGGGCCGTTTCGATGCCGCGCTGCTGCGCATGCTGGAGCGGCTCGATCCCGTGATGAAGATCATGCTGCCCTCGCTTCGCGAGGAGCGCGCCGCGAGCTACTCGCCGTTCCTTCCCATCTGTCCGCGCACCGGCATGGTGCTGTACGTGCCCGTCACCGCGCATGACGCCAAGGCCGGCACGATCTCCTATGACGATCCCGAGACCAGGGAGAGCGTCACGGTCCCGGTTACCGGCGGGCACTGCAAGCTGCAATGGAAGCCGGATTGGGCGATGCGCTGGTTCGCGCTTGGCGTCGACTACGAAATGGCCGGCAAGGACCTGATCAATTCGGTGAAGCTGTCCGGCAAGATCTGTTCGGCGCTCGGCGGTACGCCGCCGGAGGGCTTTAACTACGAGCTGTTCCTCGACGACAAGGGCCAGAAGATTTCGAAGTCGAAGGGCAACGGGCTCACCATCGACGAATGGCTGCGCTACGCCTCACCGGAATCGCTGTCGCTCTTCATGTACCGCGAGCCGAAGGCGGCGAAGCGGCTGTACTTCGACGTCATCCCGCGCAATGTCGACGACTACCAGCAGTTCCTCGACGGATTCACGCGGCAGGATGCCAAGCAGCAGCTCGCCAATCCGGTCTGGCACATCCATTCCGGCAAGCCGCCGAAGGCCGACATGCCCGTCACCTTCCAGCTCCTGCTGACGCTGGTGTCGTCGTCGAATGCGGAAAATGCCGCGACGCTGTGGGGCTTCATCGGTCGCTATCGTCCGGGCGTGACGCCGCAGACGCATCCGAAGCTGGACGCGATGGTCGGCTACGCCATCAACTACTACCGCGACTTCGTGGCGCCGACCAAGCAGTTCCGCGAGCCGACGGACGGTGAGCGCGCCGCGCTGCAAGACCTGCGCGATGCGTTGTCGAACATGCCGGCGGGATCGAGCGCGGAAGACATCCAGAACGTGGTCTACGAAATCGGTCGCCGCGAGCCGTTTCTGGATCAGGTGAAAAAGGGCAAGGACGGCCGGCCGGGCGTCTCGCTCGACTGGTTCAACATGCTCTACCAGGTGCTGCTCGGCCAGGAGAAGGGCCCGCGCTTCGGCTCGTTCGTCGCGGTGTATGGCGTGACCAATGCCGTCGCGATGATCGACGGCGCGCTGGCGCGCAGCGCGTAGCTCTCTCTTCCTCCTCCCACAAGGGGCGAAGGGAAGCGCATCAACTCGACTGCAGCACGTAGCGGCGATTGTCCTTCTGCGCCGGGCGGGCATTCATCGGGTAGAGTTTCGCGAAGCCCGCAACATCGGCCGCCGCGACCTGGATCGGATCGGTCAGCACCAGCCATTCGACGACCTCGGAGCAGGGCGGTGTCGTCAGCGATCCCGGATACCGGTAGTAGCCGAGCTTTGCCGGCAGCAGTCCGTTCGGGTTGATGGCGGCAACGGCCTTCACCGCCGGACCTTCCTTGGCGGGCATGGTGGCGACGATCTTGCTGAAGGTGGCGTTCGGCTTTCCTTCCGAGAACATGACGCCGACCACGGCGAGCCCGCCGGAATCGGCGCGATGCACGAAATGCGCTTCCATCGGAAAATTCTTGCCGCCGATCAGATGTTCGCTTGGCCGGTGAAAATGCACCTGCAGGAGTTTATAGGTGGTGTCGCCGAGCTTGAGCGTACTGCCTTCGGCGAAGTTGAGCTGGATGGTATGGCCGTTGTTGACGATGGTGTCGGCGGTCTTGTCCCACGAAAGTTTCAGCGCCGGGAGCCGCGACTTGATGGGGGCTACGATATCGATCGGCGATTGCTGCGCGCCGAGCGAGCAGACCTTGTTGGCGGCATCGAGATCACCCCATTTGGCAGGGCCGCCTGCGCCCTCGTAGCTCCAGTGTGCGCCTTCGGCGGCAAAGCCCGTGGTCGTGCAAACCGGGCAAGCCGCAAGCCCGGCGAGCGCCTTCAATAGATTTCGACGATCCATTTGAGCTCTCCCCTGATGAGCTGACTGGATTGACGTACTCCGATTCCGGGGAACGGGTAAGTTGAAAATTCCACCAAGGTTGCGGCGCGAAAATCTGGCAACCATGCTGCCCGGGGTCCGCAAACCGGGATGGCAGGCCCGCCGCAATTTCAGCCACGGTCGCGCCGGATTGCGTTACAATACCTGACATAACAGCCGTCAAAGCCCCGCCGAGGGGCAGGCCACACAGCGGATCAGGGAGAAGGTTCATGCAGTTCAGGGTTTCGCCGCAATCGCTCGAGAACTACAGCACCGAGGAATGGCAGGCGCGGGTCGATCTCGCCGCCGCGCACCGGCTGGCGTTCAATCAGGGCTTTTCCGAAGGCATTTTCAACCATCTGACTTTCGCGGTGCCGGGCCGCAGCGATCGCTATTACCAGATCCCGTTCGGCACGCATTGGTCCGAGGTCACGGCGTCCTGCTTCATGGAAGTCGGCATCGACGACGGCGAGGTCAAGCGCGGTGAAGGCGAGGTGGAGCGCTCCTGCTATTGCATCCACGCGCCGATCCACAAGGCGCTGTCGCAGGCGAAGGCGGTGTTTCACACCCACATGCCCTATGCCAGCGCGCTGACCCGGCTCGACGATCCCCGCATCAAGGAGATCGGCCAGACTGAAGTCGGCCTTTCCGGCGCCATTGCCTATGACGACGAATATACCGGTCCGGCGCTCGACCCGGCCGAAGGTGCACGTCTGGCCGGCGTGATCGGCGACAAGTCAGTGCTGTTCATGGCCAATCACGGCATCTCCACCGTCGGCGCAACCGTCGCGGACGCCTATGACATGCTGTATTACGTCGAGCGCGCCGCCCAGGTGCAGATCTACGCGATGTGGACCGGCCAGAAGCTGAAGCAGCTCCCGGCGCCGGTGGTGGAGAAAACCAAGCGCGATTACAAGGACGAGCATCTCTACAAGGGACCGACCCCGGCCCAACGGCATTTTGATGCGCTGAAGCGGATGCTGGACCGCAAGGAGCCGGATTACGCGACTTAGTTTTTCTTCCTTCTCCCCTTGTGGGAGGAGGTGGCATAGGCGGCCTATGGCCGCCGTCTCTTAGAACGCCGATGCTTTGCATCGGCTACGGCGCCGGATGAGGGGTTCTCTCAACGAGCAGGGCTCGCGGAGACATACCCCTCATCCGCCTCCGCTTCGCTCCGGCACCTTCTCCCACAAGGGGAGAAGGAAGGTGTCAGCCCGCCGCTCTCACCTCATCCGCAAACCGCTGCCAGATCTCCGGCTGCCAGCTTCCATTGGCAGCGCCCGAGGTCGACGGCAATATCCACACCCTGGTGTCGCCGATCGGCTCTGGCTGCTCGCCATAGTCCCGCTTGCCGTCGAAGAATTTCTGTCCGGCCGTCTTGCTGGTGAAGGCGAGAAACTGCGGACGAAAGGTCGCGATGGCCTTGCGCAACCGGGCGCGATCCGCCGCCGTCAATTTGGGAAGCGTGGCGCGATCCATCCCCGCGCCCGCTTTCACCAGATCAGTCAGGCCGATCCCATGTCGCAGCAGGCTGCGATATTGACGCGGCTGCAGCAGCTCCGGCGTGAGCCGCGTCTCGTGCAAAATCTTCCAGAACTTGTTCTGCCGGTGCGCGTAGTAGGCCCGCTCGGCGGCGGATGTCGTCCCGGCGGCGGTCCCGCACAACACGATGCGGAGGGAATGTTGCAGCAGGTCGCTCAGCACATCCGTCACGGCGCGGCAATCCTACTGGCTCGCCCACACGATCCTTGCGATCCAGGCGACATCGTCGGCGTCGATTGTGCGGTCGGCCTGGGTCGGGTTGAGCGAGGCCAGTTCCAGCGTCTTGGTGGTCCGGCGCTTCAATTCCTTGACCATCACCTCGCCGTCTGACGTTTTGAGCACCACGCGGTCGCCGCGCCGGATCGGCGTTCCCGGCGACACCACGATGATGTCGCCGTCGCGATAAGCGGGCTTCATCGCATCGCCCGAGATCTCAAGCGCATAAACGTGCTCGTCGCCGGCCGCCGGCAGCGCCACCTCGTCCCAGCCACGGCCGGCGGGAAAGCCGCTGTCGTCGAAATGCCCGCCGCTGCCGGCCTGCGCGAGGGCGAGCAGAGGAACCGATTGCAGGCTGCGCGCGCCGTCGCCGATCAACTGCACAAAGGTGTCGATCGACGAATTGGTCGCGGCCAGCGCCTTGGAAACCGATTCGGTCGAAGGCCAGCGCTCGCGGCCGTCGGCGGTGATGCGCTTGGATTTGTTGAAGGTGGTGGGGTCGAGGCCTGAGCGCTTGGCGAGGCCGGAGGGCGACATCCCGGCGCGTTCGGCCAGCCGGTCAAGCGCGGTCCAGACCTGGCTGTGGGTCAGAATCCGTTGCGCCTTGGATTGTCTCGCCATGGAACATCTCTGAATCGCATAGGAATTATTGCCTCATTCCGCTCTATTGCGCAAATCTTCGTCCTACTCTGGTGCGGCAGCGCTTGAGTTGGCGGGCTACCGCCTTTACGGTCGGCCGCCACCCGGCCATTTTCCGGGAAAATCCCAACCGTCTCAACGACAAGCCCGGAAAGCCGTGCGCACGATTTATAAAATCACTCCCGCCTCGGCCTGGCGCGAGGCCGAACGGCAGGGCGTCTACCGGGGTAGCAGCGACGATCTGCGCGACGGCTATATTCATTTCTCCACGGCGTCCCAGGTCGCGGAGACGGCGCGAAAGCATTATTTCGGCCAGACCGGCCTGTTCCTGGTTGCAGTCGATGCGGACGTGCTGGGCGACGCGCTACGCTGGGAGCCCTCACGCAACGACGAACTGTTCCCGCATCTCTATGGCGAACTCGATCTCGGCGCGGTGACTGCCGTTCTCGACTTGCGCGCGCGGTCCGATGGCTATCACGACATTCCGGAGCTCATCCCGTGATCCGCGCCTTCGACGCCTTTTCGCTGCCGCTGCTGCGCTGGTTCGATCCGGAGGACGCGCATCGCATGGCGATCCAGGGCCTGCGGCTGCTGCCACCGGTCAAGCCGCGCGCCGACGACCACAAGCTGGCGGTGCGCGCCTTCGGCCTGAATTTTCCCAATCCGATCGGCATGGCGGCGGGCTTCGACAAGAGCGCGGAGGTGCCCGACGCGCTGCTGCGGCTCGGTTTCGGCTTTGTCGAAATCGGCACGGTGACGCCGAAGCCGCAGGGCGGCAATCCACGGCCGCGGTTGTTTCGGCTGGAGCGGGATGAAGCCGTGATCAACCGCATGGGCTTCAACAATGACGGCGCCGAAGCCGTGCTGCGCCGGCTTGCGGCGCGCGCCCATCATGGCGGCATCGTCGGCGTCAATGTCGGGGCCAACAAGGATTCGTCCGACCGCGTCGCCGATTACGTCAAGCTGATCGAGACGTTCGCGCCGGTCGCGAGCTATTTCACCGTCAACGTTTCCTCGCCGAACACGCCGGGCCTGCGCAATTTGCAGCAGTCGGCGGCGCTCGATGATCTGCTCGCCAAGGTCATCGATGCGCGCGAGCGGGTGCGCAAGAATGCCGGCGATTCGCCGGTGCTGCTGAAAATCGCGCCGGATCTCAGCTTGAGCGAACTCGACGATGTCGTGCAGATCGCGCGCTCGCGCCGGGTCGACGGCATGATCGTCGCCAACACCACGCTGGCGCGTCCCTCGGCGTTGCGCGAACAAGGGCGCGCGAAGGAGCAGGGCGGGTTATCCGGACGGCCGCTGTTCCGGCTGTCGACGCGCATGGTGGCCGAGACCTATGTTCGCACCGAAGGCGCGTTTCCATTGATCGGCGTCGGCGGCATCGATTCCGGCGGCGCGGCGCTGACAAAAATCCGCGCCGGCGCCAGCCTGATCCAGCTTTACTCGTCGCTGGTCTACAAGGGCCTCGGACTGGTCGACGACATCAAGAACGATCTGGCGTCGACCTTGCTGCGCACCGGGCGCGACTCGCTGTCGGAGATCGTCGGCGCGGATGCCGCGACGATCACCGCCGAGGATTGGCCGTTGAAGTAGTTGTGGGTGAGGAAACCTGTAGCCCGGATGAGCGCAGCGATATTCGGGACCACTCCAACACCGCCCGGATGTCGCTACGCTCATCCGGGCTACGAACTACGCACCGAACGACTTCCTCAACAATGCCGGATACCTCAGTGCCTCCAGACCGCCGCGGGCGGCGTAATGCACCAATAGCGCGCCCCACAGCCCGGCATTGCCGAATGAGCGCAGCGCAAACCATGCGGTGAGGAAAATCACCAGCGAGGCCATCATCAGATTGCGCATGTCGCGCGCCCAGGTCGCGCCGATATAGATACCGTCGAAGGCAAAGGCGAATACGCCAAGCAGCGGCGCAAAAATCACGAACGGCAGATAATCGCGCGCGATGCGCCGCACCTCCACGCTTGCCGTCATGGTGTCGATAAACGCAGGCCCGAACGCCAGGAAGCATGCCGCCACCGCGAGCGCGAAGCCAAAGCCCCACATGACGACGAGCTTCACGGCGCCTGCGAAGGCCGCCTTGTCGCGGGCGCCGTAGGCACGGCCGCAGAGCTGCTCGGCGGCGTTGGCGAGGCCGTCGAGGAAAAAGGCGCCGAACAGCAGAAAATTGTTGAGTACGGCATTGGCGGCGAGCGTCACGTCGCCGGCACGGGCACCCTGCGCGGTGAAGAACAGAAACGCTGCGATCAGCGAGGCGGTGCGGATCATGATGTCGCGGTTGACCGCCAGCATGCGCATCAACTTGGCGCGGTCGAACAGCAACGCGCGGGAAGCCGCGAACTGCCCTTTCGAAAGGTGGCGCGCGATCAGCAAGCCGAGCAGGAGGCCTGCGGCCTCCGCGATCAGCGCCGCGATGGCCGCGCCGGCAATTCCGAAGTCGAATACCAGCACCAGCACGACGGTCGCCGCCACGTTGATGAGATTGATTGATATCTGCATCCCGAGCGCTAATTTGGCGCGGGCCTGCCCGATCAACCATCCCAGCATGACATAATTGCCGAGCGCCAGCGGAGAAGACCAGATCCGGATGGTGAAGTAGGTTTTTGCCGCGTGCGTGACGCCGTCGCTGCCGCCCATCGCGTTGAGCAAAACAGTGGCGAGGGGTATCTGCAGCGCGATCAGCGCCGCGCCAACCAGCGCCGCAACGATCAGCCCGCGCATCAGGATCGCGCGCAATTCCGACGTCTCGCCGGCGCCGAGCGATTGCGCGGTAAAGGCGACCGTGCTCATGCGCAGGAATCCGAACAGCCAGAACAGGCAGTCGAACAGCACCGAGGCCATTGCCACGCCGCCGAGCAGCGTAGCGTCGCCGAGCCGGCCGATCGCGGTGGTCGAGACGATGCCGATCAGCGGTGTGGTCAGGTTCGCGACCATCGCGGGGCCCGCGATGGCAAACACCTGTGCCGTGGTGACCCTGGACGGCGCTGTGGGCGAATGCATGCCTAGAGCTCGACGGCCATGCCGTCATGGGCGGCGAGATAGGGCAGTTCGCCCAGGCGGGCGAGCATGTCGTCGCTCATATGTGTCAGCGCCACCCGCTTGGCGTTGATTGCGGGCAGGTGCGCTTCCAGCGTCTTCAGGCTGAGATGGTTCTTGACGATCTTGTCGTAATAATAGGCCTCGGCAATGAACAGGTCGGCGCCGCGCGCCGCCGGGATCAGCGCATCCGTCCATTCGGTATCGGCGCTGTAGGTGATAACGCGGCCCTCGGCCTCGATGCGGTAGGCCAGGAATGGTCCGCCGGATTCGCCGTGAACGACAGGATACGGCGTCACCTTGACCTCGCCAAAAATCCGGCTTTGCTCCGGTTCAAGTGCAACGACCGAGAGATCGAAGCGCTGCTTTGTTTTCGAGGAATGCTCGAACAGCGCTTCTGTCAAATTGGCGAGCTTCGTCTCGATGCCTACCGGCCCGGCAATGACGAGCGGCCGGGCGCGTCGCGTGAATTGCGCATCCAGCAGCAGGAACGGCAAGCCCGCAAAATGGTCGCCGTGGAAATGCGTGATCAGGACCAAGTCGATGGCCTCGCGCGCGATACCGAGACGCTTCAGCGCCGGTAGCGACGACGCGCCGCAATCGATCAGGAAATTGACGCGGTCGCCCGTGACGTGGAAGCAGGTGTTGAACCTGCCGCCGGAACCGAGCGCGTCGCCGCAGCCGACAAATCGCAGTTGCATCGGCTGCAGCCTTACGCGTTGGATTTATCGCCCGCGGGGGCTGCCGAACAGCCGCGACAGCAGCCAGATCGGGATCACGATCACGGCGCCGAGCAGGAAGTAGCGCCACAGCCAGTTGACGGCGTCGAAGCCGAGATCCCACAGCCGCCGGAACAGGGTCTGGATGCTGTGCAGGATATTCCAGGGATCGAAGCCGATCGCTGCCAGCACCACGCCGACCAGGATCGACAGCAGGATCAGCCGGAACGCCACCGCCAGCGGCGAGCCGCCGAGGAAGCGGTACAGGCCGTCATTGCTGGCCGGCAGGTCTCTGACGTCGTTCGGCATCGGTTTCTCCCGCGGAAGGTGTCCGCACAGTATAGAACACGGCGGGGCACATGGGGAACCCGCTCGTATCAGTCAATGGCCGCCATGCGCGTCCAAAATGTTAATTTGCCGTCACGTCCTTCAGCATCCGCTCCAGCGTTTCCAGCCGATCGGCCTCGCGCGGCGGCTTGTCCCAGCGCAGCCGGCTGATGCGGGGAAACCGCATCGCCACGCCGGATTTGTGCCGTGGCGACCGCGCCAGCCCCTCGAAGGCGACTTCCAGCACCAGGCCTTGGTCCGGCTCATGCACGACATGGCGGACGGGGCCGAACTTTTCCGTGGTGTTGCGGCGGACGAAACGGTCGATCTGCAGCAGTTCCTCGTCGGTGAAGCCGAAATAGGCCTTTCCGACCGGCACCAGCTGCTCGCCCTCCTCACCCGAGGTCCAAACGCCAAACGTGTAATCCGAATAATAGGACGAGCGCTTGCCATGGCCGCGCTGCGCATACATCAGCACGGCGTCGATGATGTGCGGGTCGCGCTTCCATTTCCACCACTGGCCCTTCGGCCGCCCCGGCAGATAGGGCGCGTCGCGCCGCTTCAGCATCACGCCTTCGACGGCTTCGGCATCCTCGCCCGCGCCGGCGCCTGCGGGAACGGCACGCGCCGCCATCAGCGCCTCCCAGCTATCGAAGGCAATGGTCGGCGACAGGTCGATGCGCGGATCGTCGAGCTTCCGGATGAACTTTTCGAGGTGCGCGCGGCGCTCGACGAATGGCAGTTCGCGCAGATCGTCCTCATCGTCGCCAAGCAGGTCGTAGGCGCGCAGGTGGATCGGAAAATCCTTGATCAGTTTCGGCGAAACGATCTTTCGATTCAGCCGCTGCTGCAGCACGTTGAAGGTCTGCACGCGGCCCTCGCGCAGCACCAAAAGCTCGCCGTCGATGGCGCCGGGCAGATGCAGCGACGGCACCAGGTCGGGAAAGCTTTTGGTGATGTCCTCGCCGGTGCGCGAATAGAGTCGTGCCTGCATGTGGCCGCGTTCGTCACGGCCCGAGACCGCCTGCACGCGAATGCCGTCCCATTTCCATTCCGCGATGAAGTCCGCGGGATCGAGGCTGGCGAAGTCCGTATCCTCGATCGCGTGCGCCAGCATGACGGGCCGGAACGGCGCGGGATCGCTGTTGACGGGTTTGTCACCGCGGCCTTCCAGCCATGCGAACAGGTCGAGATAGGGCGGCGACAGTCCCGGCCAGATCAGTTCGATCTCATGCGGATCCTTGTCGCCGAGCGCGGCCGCCGCTGTTTTCGCCAGCCGCGCTGAAATGCCGATCCGCATCGCGCCGGTGACGAGTTTTAGCAACGCCCAGCGGCCGGTCTCGTCGAGCTCGTCGAGCCAGCGCGCGAGCTGTTTTGGCAGCTCGGTCTTGCCGAGGGTGCGAAGGGTGGTGACGACCTCGGAAAGGGTAGGGGGAGGCGGGTTGTTGTGGCCGGGCAGCGGAGCCTTCGGCCACATCAGCGCGACCGTCTCCGATAAATCGCCGACATAGTCATACGACAGTCCGAACAGCACCGGATCGGTACGATCCATGATCAAATCGCGGATCAGCCCCGGCTTGGCGTGCTTGAACGACAGCGCACCGGTTAGCGCGGCGAGCGCATAGCCGCGGTCGGGATCGGAGGTGTCGCGAAGATAGGCCGTGAGCAGCCGCAGCTTGTTGTTGCGGCCGGGCTCATAGGCGAGGCGGTCGAGCAGTTCGGCAAAACGATTCATGCCTCGGCCTCGTCGGCCGCGACCGTCTCGTGCTCTTCCTCATCGCCATAGCCGACGAGATCGAGCGGTCGTGCGGCAAGCCCGCGTGACTTGCACCAATGCACCAGCGCGTCTTCCTGCCCATGTGTGACCCATACCTCGCCGGCGCCGGTGGCGGCGATGGTTGCGGTCAGGCCGCCCCAGTCGGCATGGTCCGAGATCACCAGCGGCAGCTCGATGCCGCGCTGACGGGCGCGCGCCCGCACCCGCATCCAGCCCGAGGCGAACGCTGTGACCGGATCGGGGAAACGCCGCGTCCAGACGTCCGAGGTGGCCGATGGCGGCGCCAGCGTGATGGTGCCGGCGAGGTCGGCCTTCTTCATGCCCTTGACCGCGCGGAGCTCGCCAAGCGCGATGCCACGGCTTTCATAGTAATGCGTGATTTTTTCCATCGCGCCGTGGAGATAGATTGGCGCGTCATAGCCCTGCTGGCGCAGCAGCGCGATCACGCGCTGCGCCTTGCCGAGCGAATAGGCCCCGACCAGATGCGCGCGGTCCGGAAACAGCGCGACCGACGCCAGCAGCTTCTTGACCTCATCCGCCGCATCGCCATGGCGGAACACCGGCAGGCCGAACGTCGCCTCGGTGATGAAGACGTCGCAGGGCACCACTTCGAATGGCGTGCAGGTCGGGTCGGCGGCGTCCTTGTAGTCACCGGAGGCAACGATGCAGGTGTCCTTGCAGCTCACCGCGACCTGCGCCGAGCCCAGCACGTGGCCCGCCGGATGGAATTTGATCTTGACGTCGCCGAGCGCAATTTCTTCGCCATAGCGCACCGCCTGCGTCGCTCGCGCAAAGTTGTCGCCATAGCGCAGCCGCATCATGTCGAGCGTTTCCTGCGTCGCGAGCACGGCCCCATGGCCCGGCCGGGCGTGATCGGAATGGCCATGCGTGATCACGGCGCGCTCCACCGGGCGCACCGGGTCGATATGGAAGCCACCCGGTTTGCAGCACAGGCCGGCGGGAACGGGCATCAGGATGTCTTGCGGGCGCATGCGGGGTTATATAGGAGGTCTTGCGTCGAATTTTACCCATCATGCGCGGGCCTGACCCGCGCATCCATATTGGAACCCATGCCTTCGCGCCTGTTTCTCTCCTCCGGCGATCTGATGGCCGACCGCCGATTTGATTTCGCGCGCGACCTGCAATTGAAGGGCGATCTGGCCGCTGCAGCCGATCTCCTGATGCAGGCGATCGAGCTGGCGCCGAATTTCGCTTCGGCCTGGTTCACGCTCGGCGGCATCCGCGAAGAACTCGGCGAGCACCCGGCGGCGATTGCGGCCTATCAGCAGGCGCAGGCCAGCGATCCGGGAGACCGCCACGGTGCCGGGCTTCGATTGATGCGGCTCGGCGCAGAGCCCGTGTCCGGCATGCCGCAGGCCTATGTGCAAACGCTGTTCGACCAGTATGCGCCGCGGTTCGAAGCCTCGCTGGTCGGCGACCTCGGCTATCGCGGTCCGGCGCTGCTGTTCAAGGCTGTGCTGTCAGTGCGATCGGCCGCGCGCAAGCCGGCGTTTTTCAAGCGCGCCATCGACCTCGGCTGCGGCACCGGGCTGGCCGCGGCAGCGTTCGAAAACGGGGTCGATCATTTCATCGGCGTCGATCTGTCGCCGCGCATGATCGAGCGGTCCCGCGCCACCGGCCTTTACGCCGAGCTTGATGTCGCCGACATGCTGCAGGGTCTGCGCGCGCGGCCGGACGCCAGCGCCGATCTCATTCTCGCCGCCGATGCCATGGTGTACGTCGCCGAACTCGCACCGGTCCTCGCGGAGGCCGCTCGCGTGCTGGCCGCCGGCGGGCTGTTCGCCTTCACCACCGAAACCCATGACGGCGAAGGCGTCGTGATCGGCCAGGGGCTGCGCTATGCCCATGCTGCGGCCTACGTCCGCGCCGCGGTCGAATCCGCCGACCTCAAATTGGCCCTGCTGGAAGATCGCTCCGCCCGCAACGAGGACAACACTCCCGTACCGGGCCTCGTCGCCGTCGCCGCGAAAACTTGAGTCTAGACGCTACGCGCTCGCCGAATGGCGCATTGCGTGCGGCATGTCAGCTATTGCCACTGACGCCGGAATGCCGGATCAAGGCTCCCATCAGGGAGAGACAATAATGAACAAGAAGCAAACCCGGCGCGAATTCGGCGCCACCGCACTCGCTACCGTCCTTGCATCCGCAATGCCTGCGCCGTTCGTCTGGGCCGCGGAGAAGAAATACGATCCGGGCGCCAGCGACACCGAAATCAAGCTCGGGCAGACCGTGCCGCATTCCGGCCCCGGATCGCTCTACGGCGTGCTGGGGCGGGTCGGCGAGGCGTATTTCCAGATGCTCAACGAAAAGGGCGGCATCAACGGACGCAAGGTGAAATTCTTCTCGATGGACGACGCCTACAGCGCGCCGAAATGCGTCGAGGCGACGCGGCGGCTGGTCGAGCAGGAAGAAGTACTGGCGCTCTACGGTTCGCTCGGCACCGCGCCGCAGACCGCCGTGCATAAATATCTGAACTCGAAGGGCGTGCCGCAGCTTCTGCTCAACACCGGCGCGTCGAAATGGAACGATCCGAAGAACTTCAAATGGACCATGGCGGGCCTGCCGTTGTATCCGACCGAAGCGCGCATCCTCGCCAAGCATGTCGTCGGGGTAAAGCCGAATGCCAAGGTCGGCATCCTCTACCAGAACGACGATTTCGGCCGCGATTTTCTCGGCCCCTTCAAGAAGGTGCTGGCGGATGCCGGCGGCGCCGCCAAGGTGATCATGGAGCAGACCTACGATCTGACCGAGCCGACCATCGATTCACAGATCATCAATCTCTCGAAGTCCGGCGCCGATGTTTTCTACAATATCACGACCGGCAAGGCGACGTCGCAGTCGATCCGCAAGGTTGCGGAACTCGGCTGGAAGCCGCTGCACTTGCTTTCGGCAGGATCGACGGGCCGCTCGATTCTGAGCGCCGCCGGCCTCGAGAACGCCACCGATATCGTCGCGATCCGTTACGCCAAGGAAGTCGGCGTGCCGCGCTTCGAGAAGGATCCCGACGTGATGGCGTTCGAGGAACTGCGCAAGAAATATCTGCCCACGGTCGATCCCGATAACACCATCGCCTTTGCCGGCTATGGCCAGGTTGCCTCGATGGCGGAAATTCTGCGCCGCTGCGGCGACGAACTCACCCGCGCCAACGTGCTGAAGCAGGCGACGACGCTGGCGGGCTTCCACTCTCCTTACTTCCTCGACGGCGTCAATTTCAGCTACACGCCCGAGGACTACACGCCGATGAAGACGCTCTACATCTCGATATTCAACGGCAAGGACTGGGATATCTCGGACAAGCCGGTGACGGAGTAGGCGGGGCAGCGCTGCCGCCTTCTGTCTCCGTCGTTGCGAGCGAAGCGAAGCAATCCATCTGTCCTCTCGGGGAAAGATGGATTGCTTCGTCGCTTGCGCTCCTCGCAATGACGGCGGAGAGGGCGGCTCGCGGGCCGGGCGAGGGGGCGCTGCCACCTGCTGCCATGCCGGCCAGCCCTCGACGAACCCGCCCCGACGCCTTACCTCTTCTCCGTGCCGTCGCCCGATCCCTTGCCCTTCACGCCGCTTGAAACAGCTGCGCTCTTGCCCGACCGCTTCCGGCGCTGGTTCGCCGCGCGCGGCTGGTCGCCGCGCGAGCATCAATTGGCGCTGCTGGAGAAAGCGGGCGATGACCGCTCCGCGCTGCTGATTGCCCCGACCGGGGCCGGCAAGACGCTGGCCGGATTTCTGCCGACGCTGGTGGAGCTTTCTGCTGTTCCAAGGGGCGCGGGCGAGAAGAGCCTGGTCTCTACCGGCAGCACCGTAAAACGCACCGGTGGCCTCCACACCCTCTACATCTCGCCGCTGAAGGCGCTGGCGGTCGACATCGCGCGCAATCTGGAGACGCCGATCGCCGAAATGGGCCTGCCGATCAAGGTCGAGACCCGCACCGGCGATACGCCGGTGTCGCGGCGGCAGCGGCAGCGGCGCTATCCACCGGACATCCTGCTCACCACGCCCGAGCAACTGGCGCTGTTGCTGTCCTCCGACGACGCCCCGTTCCTGTTCTCCTCGCTCAAACGCATCGTGCTTGATGAGCTGCATGCGCTCGTCACCTCCAAACGCGGCGATCTGCTGTCGCTTGGATTGGCGCGGCTGTGGCGGCTGGCGCCGCAGATGCGCGCGATCGGGCTGTCGGCGACCGTGGCGGAGCCGGAATCGCTGGCACGGTTCCTGGTGCCGCAGCGTGACGGCAAAGAAGTCTCCGCCGACATCGTGGTGGCCGGCGGCGCGGCGGCGCCCGTCGTCGAGATGCTCGACACCAAGGAGCGGCTGCCATGGGCCGGCCATACCGCGCGTCATGCGCTCGGCGAAATGTACGATCTGATCAAGCGTAACAAGACCACGCTGATTTTCGTCAACACCCGCAGCCAGGCCGAAATGCTGTTCCAGGATTTTTGGCGCATGAACGACGATGGCCTCGCCATTGCCCTGCATCACGGCTCGCTCGACGTCGCCCAGCGCCGCAAGGTCGAGGACGCGATGGCGGCCGGAAAGCTGCGCGGCGTGGTCTGCACGTCATCGCTCGACCTCGGCATCGACTGGGGCGACATCGATCTCGTCATCAATGTCGGCGCGCCCAAGGGATCCTCGCGCCTGATGCAAAGAATCGGTCGCGCCAACCACCGGCTCGACGAACCCTCGCGCGCCGTGCTCATTCCCGCCAACCGTTTCGAGGTGCTGGAATGTCGCGTCGCGATCGATGCAATCGCAGAGAATGCGCAGGACACGCCGCCCTTGCGCACGGGCGGGCTCGACGTGCTGGCGCAGCACGTGCTCGGCCGCGCCTGCGGCGAGCCGTTTCTTTCCGACGAGCTCTACGCGGAAGTTCTGACATCGGCGCCGTACGCCTCGCTGACGCGAACCGATTTCGACGACGTGGTCGATTTCGTCGCCACCGGCGGCTATGCGCTGAAAACCTACGAACGCTTCGCGCGCATCAAGCAGGACAAGCAGGGCCGCTGGCGCGTCACCAACCCGCGGGTACGGCAGAGCTACCGGCTCAATGTCGGCACCATCGTCGAAGAGGCGATGCTGAAGGTGAAACTGGTGCGCGGACGCGGCGGCGGGGCGGGCTCCACCGGGATCATCGCCCGCGGCGGCAGGATGCTCGGCGAGATCGAGGAATATTTTATCGAGGGGCTGGTCGCCGGCGATACCTTTGTGTTCGGTGGCGAGATCGTGCGTTACGAGGCGCTGGTCGAGGACCAGGTCTATGTCTCCCGCGCCAACGACAAGGACGCGAAAGTGCCGTCCTATATGGGCGGCAAGTTTCCGCTGTCGACCTATCTCGCCGAACGGGTGCGAAAACTGCTGGACGACCGCCGGCAGTGGAATGCGCTGCCGGAGCAGGTGCGCGACTGGCTGTCGCTGCAGCGGGATTTTTCCAGCGTGCCCGCCGTGCGCGAGCTTCTGATCGAAACCTTTCCGCGCGGCGGCAAGCATTACATGGTCTGCTATCCGTTCGAGGGCCGGCTCGCGCATCAGACGCTTGGCATGCTGCTGACGCGCCGGCTGGAGCGCGCCCGTGCCCGGCCGCTCGGCTTTGTCGCCAATGAATACGCGCTCGCGATCTGGGGCCTTGGCGACGTCTCCTTCATGGTTCGCCACGGCAAGATCGATTTCGCCGCGCTGTTTGCCCCCGACATGCTCGGCGACGATCTCGAGGCATGGCTCGCCGAATCCGCGCTGATGAAGCGCACCTTCCGCAATTGCGCGCTGATTTCTGGCCTGATCCCGCGCCGCTTCACCGGCGAAGAGAAGAGCCGCCGCCAGGTGCTGTTCTCGACCGACCTCGTCTATGACGTGCTGCGCAAGCACCAGGCCGACCACGTACTCCTGCGCGCGGCGCGCGCCGACGCTGCCGCCGGCCTGCTCGATCTCAAGCGTCTGGGTGATATGCTCTCGCGAATTCAGGGGCGAATCACCCATCGGGAACTCGAACATGTTTCGCCGCTCGCCGTGCCGGTCATGCTGGAAATCGGCCGCGAGTCAGTTTATGGCGAAGCAGCGGACGAGTTGCTGGCGGAAGCCGCCGATGAACTCGTCAGAGAGGCGATGGGGTAATACGTGACGGCAGGGGCGCTATCTTCGGGAGACGAACAAGAGATGCGCGCCTCCAGGGTCATGGTTGCCGACGTCACGTTCGTTGCCGACCTCTCCGGCGCGCTGTTCTGGCAGGAGCAGCGTCTGCTCGTGGTCTCCGATCTGCATCTGGAAAAGGGTTCCAGCTTCGCCACGCGCGGCGTGCTGCTGCCACCCTATGACACCGTGGCGACGCTCGGCCGTCTCGCCGCCGTGATTGCGCGACACGACCCGCGCATGGTGATTGCGCTCGGCGACAGCTTTCATGATCGCGCAGCCCACGAACGTCTTTCGACGCCCGATTTTGAAGCGCTGACGGCGATGCAGGCGCGGCGCGACTGGATCTGGATCTCGGGCAATCACGATCCCGCGCTGCCGTCCGATCTCGGCGGCGTGGTGGCGAGCGAAGTCGCGATCGGCCCGATCGTGTTCCGCCATGAGCCGACCGGGGCCATGGGTGAAATCGCCGGCCATCTGCATCCCAAGGCGCGCGTCGCCACAAGGGGACGATCGATGGAGCGGCGATGTTTTGCCAGCGATGGCGAGCGTGCTGTGATGCCCGCGTTCGGCGCCTATACCGGCGGACTCAGTATCCGCGACGTTGCGTTTTCAAAAATCTTTGGCGCGCCCGGTTTCATGGCACATGTGCTCGGTGACAACCGCGTGCACGCGATCGCGGCGTCAAGGTGTTATTGAGAATTCGCTGCGAGCCGTAGCGCCGTAGGGTGGGCAAAGCGTAGCGTGCCCACCATTGCGAGCGGCGTACTGGGTGGTGGGCACGGCGCAAGAGCGCCTTTGCCCATCCTACGATTCCTCGTAGGGCTCACGCCGCCTTCGCCTGCACGGCCTCGCAAAACTCCGCCAGCCGATCCGCCAGCCGCAACGTCGCGGGGCTGGCATCGGGGGCCGCGACCAATGCCACTTCGGTTCGGTCGATCGGCGCAAAGCCATCCTTGGCGGTCAGCACGCGGTGATCGGCCTGGATCGCCATCTCGGACAAAATGCTGAGCCCCATGCCGGCGGCGACCGCGGCCTGGATGCCGGAGAGGTTGGACGAGGTATAGGCCATGTGCCAGCTTCGCCCGGCGCTTTCCAGCGCATGGATCGCGCCCGCCCGGTAGAGACAGCCGGTGGGAAACCCGATCAGCGGCACAGAGCCCGTGCGGGTATCGCGCGGATGGCTTTTGCTGGTGACCCAGTGCACGCGCTCCGGCCACACCGCGATGCTGCCCGTTTCTCCCGCGGCCCGCTTGAACAAGGCGAGATCGAGTTCGCCGCGTTCGAGTTCGCGCTTGAGGTTGGCGCTTTGATCGGCGCGCACGTCGAGCCGCAGGCCAGGATGTGAGCGCGAGAATGCCGCCAGCAGCTTCGCCAGGCGATAAGCGGCAAAATCCTCGGGCACGCCAAGCCGCACGGCACCCTCGCTCTCCGGCCGCGCCACCACGTCGCGCGCTTCTTCCGCAAGCGCCAGCAGCCGCCGCGCATAGGACAACAGCCGCTCGCCGGCTTCGGTCGGCGTCACGTCCTTGCCGGTACGGTTGAGCAGCGGCTGGCCGATATCGTCTTCCAGCCGCTTGATCTGCTGGCTGACGGTCGACTGGGTGCGGTGGACGCGCTCGCCGGCGCGGGTGAAGCCGCCGGCATCGATGACGCTGACGAAACTGCGCAGCAGCTCTAGATCGAGCATGGTCATGCTCCATTTATAAATCCACTGCAAGCAAGTTTATCATTTAATTTCCAAATATCAAGGCGTGAGCCTAGACCCATGGGCAAAGGAGACCTGCCATGTCGCTCGCGCCCTCGGTCGCGGTTCCCCGCGCCGCCTTCAATCCGCTCCCGATCTATATCGGCCTGTTCTGCCTGCTCTGGAGTTTTGCCTTCGTCGCCGGCAAGATCGGCGTCACCGATTGCCCGCCGCTGATCCTGCTCGCGGCGCGTTTCTCGCTGGCCGGCATCCTGATTCTCGGCATCACGGCGCTGCGTGGCGAAGCGTGGTCCTCGCTCACCTGGCGCGATGCCGGCGTTTTCGCAATCCTCGGCGTCGCCAACAACGCGCTTTATCTCGGTCTCGGCTATACCGGGCTGCAGACCGTATCCGCCGGCCTTGGCGGCCTGGTCGTCAGCGCCAATCCGGTGTTCACCGCCGTGCTTGCAGCGGCCTTTCTCGGCGAGGCGCTGACCTGGCGCAAGGTGATGGGCCTCCTGCTCGGCATCGCCGGCGTCGGCTTCATCGTCTGGCACCGCATGTCGGTCGGCACCGATGACTGGCACGGTATCCTGTTCACGCTGGCCTCACTGGCTTCGATCGTGGCCGGCACCATCCTGTTCAAGGTGCTGGCCCCGAAGGGCAGCCTCTGGGTCGGCAACGGTGTGCAAAATCTCTCAGCCGGCATCGTGCTACTGCCGTTTGCATTCACGCTGGCCGATGCCGGCGACATTGTGCCGAGCGCGCGGCTCCTCGGCGCGTTCGCCTTCCTCGTGTTAGGCGGCTCGATCGTGGCTTATCTGCTCTGGTTTCATCTGCTGAAAGTCTGTGGCGCGACC
This sequence comes from uncultured Alphaproteobacteria bacterium, assembly GCA_963770135.1. Lineage (GTDB taxonomy): Bacteria > Pseudomonadota > Alphaproteobacteria > Rhizobiales > Xanthobacteraceae > Bradyrhizobium. Next base: position 59,187 of record CAVYOM010000018.1, read on the forward strand.
GCCGCCAGCGCCTATCACTTCCTGATGCCGCCGCTCGGCATGCTGTTCGCGTTTCTCGTGCTCGGCGAGCATGTCGAGTTTCGCGACCTGCTCGGCATCATTCCAGTGGCGCTCGGCATTTATCTGGTGACGCGCCCCGCGGCGCCAGCGTCGACCAAGCGGAGTGCGGCGTGATCCGGATCGTGATGCCGGCTCGCTTGTCTCACCAAGGTTCATCGGGCAAGTTCCTTTCCAGGAACCTGTGCCTGTCAGTGCCGTTGTCGCTGCGGCTGGACCGTTGGCATGGCAGATCGCAAATTGAATTCGAAACACATCAAGCATCCGGGCCCGATCCACGCCAAGGCGGCCGATCATCCGGCCGCGCGCACTGAGCCGTTTCGCTTCCGCAATGCGCTGAAGGCGCTCGGCCCCGGCCTGATCACCGGTGCGTCCGACGACGATCCGTCGGGGATCGGCACCTACAGCCAGGCCGGCGCGCAACTCGGCTACGGCATCGGCTGGACCATGCTGCTGACGTTTCCGCTGATGGCGGCGATCCAGGAAATTTCCGCGCGCGTCGGACGTGTCACCGGGCATGGCATATCAGGCACTGTATGCCGGCATTATTCGCCATGGCTGCTCAACGTGGTGGTGACGCTGTTGTTCATCGCCAACACCATCAACATCGCCGCCGACCTCGGCGCCATGGCGGACGCCAGCAAGCTTTTGATCGGCGGCCACAGCATCGTCTATGTGCTGTTGTTCGGCGTGACCTCGGTGGTGGCGCAGATATTTCTCGATTACAAACGCTACGTCTCGGTGCTGAAATGGCTGACGCTCAGCCTGTTCGCCTATGTCGCGGCGCTGGCCTTTGCAAAAGTTTCCTGGGGCGAAGCCCTCGTCGGCGTACTCGTTCCGCGCCTGACCTGGAGCGCGGATTACTTCACCACCATCGTCGCCATCCTCGGCACCACGATCTCGCCCTATCTGTTCTTCTGGCAGGCCTCGCAGGAAGCCGAGGACCAGCGCGTCGATGCGACGAAGCGGCCCTTGATCGAAAAGCACTATGGGTCGCAGAAGGAATTCCATCGCATCCGCGCCGACACCATCGTCGGCATGGCGTTCTCCAATTTGATCGCGCTGTCGATCATCGTGACCGCGGCGGCGACGCTGCATGCGGCCGGCAAGACCGACATTCAGACCTCGGCGCAGGCGGCCGAAGCGCTGCGTCCGATCGCCGGCGCATTTGCCGAAGTCATTTTCGCGCTCGGGATCGTCGGCACCGGATTGCTGGCGATCCCGGTACTCGCCGGCGCCACGGCGTACGCCGTCGGAGAGGGACGGCAATGGCCGGTCGGGCTCGCGCGCAAGCCAAAGGAAGCCGTGGCATTCTATGCCGTGCTGGCGCTGTCGGCCGGAATCGGCATTGCGCTGAATTTCACCTCGATCAACCCGATCTCGGCGCTGTACTGGAGCGCCGTCATCAACGGTGTGCTCGCCGTGCCGGTGATGGTGCTGCTGATGTTCATGGCGCGCCGCAAGGATGTGATGGGTCGTTTTGTCGTTGCCGGCCCGCTCTATTGGCTGGGCTGGCTGTCGACAGGAGCGATGATGCTCAGCGTGGTGGCGATGGGCGTGGGGTTTTTCATGAAGTAGGATGGGTGGAGCGAAGCGATACCCATCACGCTTGCGCAGCAGTAGCCGATGTTGGGTATCGCTTCGCTCCACCCAACCTACGCACTGCCACTCAATCCTTCCTGAACACGATCGATGCCATCCATCCCGTCATGAGTGCCATGAAGGCGGTGATCAACCCGTAGACAAAGCCGTGCTGCTGCGCCGTGGTGGCGACGAACTGCTCGAAGCCGACCTTGACGATTTCGAACGCGGTCTCGGTCTTGGCCACCAGCGCGCCGTCGGCGAACAGCTTGATCTCGACGTTATAGAGGCCGATCGGCACTTCCGCGGGCAGCGGAATGCCGGTGCGGAACAGCGTCGGCGTCAGGAACGTCACCGCCGAAGTCTCCTCGCGATAGAGGCCGTGCTGCCGGCGCAACCGCACGAAGGCGCTGCGGAACACGTCGTCGGGCACCACGTCGGCGTAATCGCCGCTAACGCGCTGGGTCAGCAGGACGTTGTTCAACCCAAGCTGTTGCCGCCGCTGCACCTCGGGCGAGGCGATGGCGTCGAACGGCCGGTTGGAGAACAGCGCCAGATAGGCCGGCACTTTCAGGAATTGCCGGGAGTCGGTGTTGATCCAGATCCCGAACCGGCGTTCCTTGCGGCGCGTCACCATGTCGGCGCGCGGGCCGGCCACCGTCACCACCAGGTCGTATGTGCGATTGGCCGGCGTGTCGGCGTCCTTCTCCACCGAGCCGAACAGCACGAGTTCCTCGCCGGAATAATTAGGTGTCACGGTGACGCGGTGGTTCGACACCGACACGATCAGCCGCTCGGCCTGCGCGGGCGAGGCCGCGAGCGCTATGCCCAGCAGCAAGCCAACCAGCGTGAGCGGGGCGCGCGCGATCATCCGGTCACCCCGGTTTCGCGGATGGTGAAGAGATCCTCAGGGCGTAGCACCAGTTCGACGGCAAAGCGGACGCCAACGGCGAGCACCAGCAGGCCGAGCAGCAGCCGCAAATGTTCGCCGCGGATTTTCTGGCCCGCCCGCGCGCCGAACTGCGCGCCGGTGACGCCGCCGATCATCAGGATCAGCGCCAGCACGGCATCGACCAGATGATTGGTGACGGCGTGCAGCATGGTGGCGAACACCATCGTGACCAAAGTCAGCACCATCGAGGTGCCGATCACGGTCGAGGTCGGTACCCGCAGCACGTAGATCAACAGCGGCACCAGGATGAAGCCGCCGCCGATACCCATCACGGCGCCGATGAAGCCGATCACCAGGCCGATCACCACGATGGGGATGACGGACAGATAGATTTTCGAACGCTTGAAGCGCATCTTCAGCGGCAATCCATGGATCCAGACATGGCTGCCTGGGCGGCGCGTGGTGACCGGACCGCCGCGGCGAGCCCGCAGCAGCGCCCGCAGGCCTTCCCAGAACATCAGGCCGCCGACAGTGGTCAGCAGGATCACGTAGGACAGCGCGATCATCAGATCGAGCTGACCGAGCGAGCGCAGCAGCGTGAAGGTCCAGACCCCCAGCGCCGTGCCCAAACTGCCGCCGGTCAACAGCACCGCCGCCAGCAGCGGATCGATGGCGCGCCGTCGCCAATAGGACAGCGCGCCGGAGAACGAGGAGGCGGCGATGTGGCTGGCGACGGAGGCGACCGCAACCGCAGGCGCAATGCCGACGAAGATCAACAGCGGCGTCATCAGGAAGCCGCCGCCGATCCCGAACATGCCGGAGACGAACCCAACCGCTGCGCCCATCGCCAGGATGAGGAAAACATTGACGGGAATGTCGGCGATCGGGAGGTAGAGCTGCACGCGCGTCCGCTTTTTTAAGCTTTGCCGCAAGAGACGGCCGGGTGGCCGCTCCGGGCTTGGTTTCTGTTGTATTTGCCGGCAGTGGAATCCGGTTCGCGCATGCAGCTTTGCGTACGCAGGGCCGGTTCCCGCGTCTTTGCATAACTGAATTCGAAGGGATGAGGCACTAAAAATGCCCGGGAAGGCAAATTTTTGCCTGACGTGCGCGCGCGCAGGTTAGTGCGTTGAAACGCTGCTACAAATCCGCGAGACGAAGGCCGGCTCAGGGCTTTCCGAGCGGATCGGTGACGAGGTTCATCGCCAGCGCCTGTTTGGGGCTGAGCCAGCGAATGTCCCGCGTCTCGGACATCGCTTCCACGATTGTAGACGAGACCCCCATTTTGGTCATGTAGCCCAGCACGGCGCCGGCAATCCGCTGCGCCTCCGCGACGGGGTCGTCCACGGGTCGGGTTGTGACAAACCGATGAACGCCCAGTGCCGAGCCCAGGACGCCGAAGCGGGTCTTTCCCCCGGCATAGACGAGCACGCAGGCGCTGGCGCAATAGGCCGGCTTGACGCGGCCCGAGGCGTCGCTGCTGCCGACCGCGGTCGCCAGCGCGCGCTGCCGGATGATCTCGCCCATGATCGTGGCCTGGCTCAGATCGCCGCCGGGGGACGCAAGCAGGACGATGTCGCCCGCCGCGAGATTGGCCTGGTCCAATCTGGCGCGAAACCAGTTCGCGGCGGCAGGGCCGATCGTCCCGCTGACGAACAGCGCCCGCCGGCCTTTACTCGCGCCTTGGTCCGAACCATCGAGATGGAGCGTATCGATCACCTGCGATGTCAGGCTTGGCGAAACGTACTGGTCCTTCCAGTAGTCCCAGGCATCCGGCTGCGACAGGTCGCGGTAGGCGCGAATGCAGATGCCGGAGACCAGCAGGATGAAGATCGCGACCGACCAGAAGTGCCGCTTGTGGCGGGGCGTCGGAGGTGGTGGCGCCGGCGGCTGGCCGGCCGGTGCGCGCGGCGACGCGACCGCAGGGCCGGTCGGCGACCTGCGGAAGCGATTTTCCTCACTCTGGCTGCCTTCGGTCGACAATCGGTCCTCATTGCAGGCCGACCCGTTCGAGGGTCGAGCCGGCCGCAAGCATTATACGCATTTATGGCCGAGGATATGGCGGCGATGCGGGCGGCATCGCGGCCGCCTTAGTGAACGGCGGCGGTGCGCTTCGTCGCGGCCGGCTTGGCGCCGGGCTTGCCCGTGGCCGGTGCGGCGGGAGCCGAATCCCAGCCGCCCGCGGGCGCGGCTACGTTGACGGCGTCGTCGGGCTGGGGCTCCGGCGTAAAGGTCTGGATCGCAAGCCTGGCTGCCGCCTGCGACTGGACGTCGAGGCGCTTGGCGATATCGTCGCGCTTGCGCCCCGCATCCGCATCGCCCTGGGCTGCCGCGAGGCTGAACCATTTGTAGGACTTCGGCGAGGTTCTGTTCGACGCCGATGCCGCGGGCATAGAGGATGCCGAGGTTGAACTGGCTGTCGGCGACGCCGCGGTCGGCGGCCTTGCGGAACCAGATCGACGCGCTCTTGTAATTGGCGCCCTTGCCGCCGCCATCGGCGTCGAGCACGGCCAGATTGTGCATCGCCTTGGCGCTGCCGCGTTCGGCCGCCTGCGCATAATAGCGCCGCGCGATATCGACGTCCTTCTTCACGCTCAGGCCCTTCTCGTAGAAGGTCCCGAGCCGGAACAGCGCCGGCACCACGCCGGCCTGCGCCGCGCGGTCGTACCACTTCGCGGCCTGATCGAGATCCGCAGCAACGCCCTTGCCTTCGGCAAAGCGCACGCCGATCTCGTAAGCCGCGGCCGGGTCGCCCTTCAGCGCGGCGGCACGCAATACCGGGCCGCCGATGGCGTCAGGCAGCCGTTCGGTCGGCGGCACCGCGATCATGGCGAGCTTGCCGCCGGTGGTCGGGATCGTCGTGATCGCACCGGTAATGTCGTTGATTGCAGCCGGGGGCGGCACGGCCTGCGGCGGCACAGCGGTCCGCGTGCTATCCAGCGTGTTCGGTGCGGAGAAATTGTTCGACTGCTTCTCGACCGGCGTCGGCGAGATCATCAAGGGCGCTGGCGCAGGCGCTGCGGGCGTTGCCGGCATGGTGCTGCTCTCCGCCGGCGCTGGCGCCGGTGCGGCCGGCTCGCTGGAATGGTCCATCATCGGCAGTTGCAGCACGCTGCCGGTGTCGAGCAGCGTCATCGCCATCTTGAACGTGCCGAGCACGATCACGACCACGCTCGCGCCGACCAGCAGCGAGCGGATCTTGGAGGAAATGTTCGAGGGGGTCTTGTCGTCCGCCTTGTCGCCTCCCTTGGCCTTGTCAGCGCCCTTGTCCTTTGGCGCGGCCTTCGAACGTCCCGCCTTCTCGGGGGGCGGCGCGGCGGCCGCGGCCTGCGCGGCGCGGCGCGCGGCGGCAATGAAGCTCGACGAATTGACCGGCTCCTTTGGCCCGGCAGCGATTTCGCTGATGACGTTTTCGGAAGCTGCGATCCGTTCCGACGGCGAAGATGTGCGCCCGGGCGGCCGCGTGCCCGGCTCGAGCGGATGATCCGGCGGCAATTCCGGCGCTATCGCGGCGCGGGGTGCTGCGGCATGCGGCTCCAGGATTTCGCTGATTGCGCGCGGCGGCAGCGGCGGCGCGGCCGGCGCGACCGGCTGTGCGGCGTGGAATTCGCGCGGCGCGGCGGCAAAATGTTCTTGCGGGCTCGCCTGCAGCGCGGCGGGGTTCGGCAACTCCGGCTTCGATTGCTGCGGCCAGGTCTGCAGCGGCGTCATCAAGCGGGGCGCTTCTTCGAGCACTTCAATCGGCTCAATCGGCGGCAGAGAAGATGGGGGCGCCGCCGGCGGCGCGGTGCGAACCGTGCGCAGATCGCCTTCGATCGTGGACAGGCGATCGACCACGTGGCCGAGCGTGCTGTGAACGGTCTCAAGCGAGTCCTGCGTGCGGCGGTCGGTCTCCGACTGGCTGAAACGGATGTCGGACAGCTCGCGCTTGACCAGGTCGACGATGCCGGTGTCCACCGGCTGAGCCGTGTCGCTGGCACCGCGGTTGGAATCGGCGAGCGCGACCAGGCTGGCGTGCTGGCGTTCGAGCGAGCGCAGAATATCGTGCAGCCCTTCCTCGACACGTCCGAGATCGACGGTGGGTGTGGCTGACCGGTCGCCGGAGGCTTCCAGACGCTCCAGCAGATAGGACACGCGTTGTTCGAGATGGGCAAAGGCCGACGCGTTGTCGTTGCCGACCGGGAGGCGATCGAGCCGTTCCGACAGCGAGCGCACCGCGTTTTCGAGGAATTCCGAATGCTCGTTGGCAGCCGGCGGCTGCCTTGCTTCCAGCGTCGAGGTCAGTGCGGCCAGACGCTGCTCGAGCATGCCGAAGGCATCGCTGTTGCCGTCAAAGCGGGGAAGCTGATCGACCTTCGCCGACAGCGTGTGCACGTCATCGGCGAGCCGGGCCAGCGCGTCGTTGGAGGCGACGTTGGAGACGATGCCGCGCAACGCCGCGATCGCGCTTTCGAGCTGCTGCACGATCGAGGGGTCGTCGTTCGAACGCAGGATCAGGTCGAGCTTGGCGCCGAGATTGCGGATCGCCTCGTCGTAGCCGGTGAGCTGCTCGGCCGGCGTCAGCGAGCGCAGGACCTCGCGGATTTCACCGAGCGCGTGCTCGATGCCGGCCAGGGTCTGGCCGTCGCTGCCGTGCTGGCGGTTTTCGTCGATGCGGCGGGACAGCGAGCGGATTTCGTTCTCGAGCAATTCGATCTCCCGCCGCGGCACCGCCTCGGTGATGGCCTGACGGATTTCGGCGAGTTCGCTGCGGAACGCGGCAATCGATTCCTCGACATGATCGGGACGCTGCAGCGCTTCGATCTGGCTGGTGATCTTGAGCAGGTGTCGCTCGAGCGACGAAAAGTCCGGACCGGCGGGCGCGGCCTGCGCCGAACCGGTCGCCGGCGCCGATTGGCGTGGCGGTGTCTGGCGCGGCGGCGGACTGTCGAGTTCGTTCTGGCGCGCGACGATTTCGGCGATCGCAAAATCCATCGAGGCCGGGCTGAGCGGCGGTGAGGGGCGATAGACCTGGGCAGCGGCGCGCTCGACCAGGTCGGACTGACGCTGCTTTTCCTGCATCTGGGCCTGCCGGGTCGGCGCGGGGTTGGAAATCTGCGACAGCCGCGCGTCGAGGCGCGAAATGGCCTCGTTGAGCTGTCGGGCCACCGTCGGCTCGCTACGGGCGGGTTCGCCGCGCGGCGTGGCGGGCCGTGAAATCTGTTCGATCTGCCGGGTGATTGAATCCAGCCGCTGGTGAATGTCCGCCACGTCGGGCATTTGCCGCGACATCGCCGGCCGCGGCTCGGAAGGCGCGCCGAAACTGGGCGGGGCTGGTTCGCCGACGGTCGAATTGAGCCAGTCGTTCAACGTCATGCCGGCGCGGCGCGCTGCCGCCTCGGCCCTTTCGCGGACGGAGGGATCAATGCCGTCAACACTCCACGATACGCGCGAATTCATGCTCTCGTCCGGTTTCGCTTCGGCGCCCCACCAGCGCCATCAGCCTCCCCGCGCGTCCCACAGAAGAGACAATCGTATTTCCGCGCAGGTCGCCTGCCTAGGAACTGACTTTTGTTCCTTACGGTAAAGAACGGGTTAAGGAACGGGACGGACGACCGCAAAAGTTGCCGGCAGGCCAAATCGGCTTTGGCGTTAAAGCGTTTTCCAGCGAAAGCCTGCCCCGGACTCGATCCGCCGTGGAGGCCGGTTCGCGTCAAGAAAACGCGTCAGAACAGGAATCGAGAGTTTCGGTTTTGATTCAATCAGAAGCTGAAATCTAGTGGCGCCACGGCCACAGGCAGAGCAATTGATGCCGCCTCCCGCCGCCGACAATTGATCGCAAGGCCACACGTTCATAGGGTCGGGTTCCATTTCCTCGCCGAGCATCGCATGTACATTCGCGACGACGATCTGCGCCGGATCGCCCGACTGTGGCACGAGCTTGCCGAAATCCCCGCAGCGCGGGGCGACGAGGCGTTGACGCACTGCTTCGCGCAGCTCGCGCAGATCGTCGGCGCCAGCAATGTGTTCATGGTCGGCGCGGCGCGTGAGAATCCCTCGCCCGACCCGGTCGACCGGATGCGCGGCTGGCGCGCCTACACCGTCCGGCGCCTCCACCGCGACGAAGCCCGCGAGCGTGCCGTCGCCAACACTATGCGGCACTTCAAGGCCAACGCCGTCGATCCCTTGACCGAGGCGCTGGTTGCCCGCATTGGCACCACGCGGGCGTTGCTGCGGCGGGAAGCCGTGGATGACGCGACCTGGGAGCGCTCCTGGATGGTGAACGAGGTGATGCGTCCGATCGGGGTCGAGCATCGCCTGATCGGGGCCCAGACGGTCGATGCCGGCCGCGAATCCTGTATCGGGATCGATCGCGGGCCCGGCGAGCGGCCGTTCGGGGAGCGCGAGCGCGACCTGCTGCATCTTTTCCTGCTCGGCGGACTGGGTTTCCACCGCGAGCTGCTTCTGTCGCACGCGCCGACCCGGCCGCGGCTCACCGCGCGCGAGCAGGCGGTGCTGCGCCTCCTCCTCACCGAGCTCACGGAGCGCGAGATCGGCGCGGCGCTCGGCCTCACGCCGCGCACGACGCATCAATACGCGGTCGCGATCCTGAAAAAGTTCGGCGTCAAGGGCAGGGTCGGCCTGATGGCCCACTGGCTGCGCTACTACCGCGACGGTGCGGCCTAACAGGCCGCGCGGCGTTGCATCCGTGTCACAGCTTGCGCAGAACCGCCGTCACCCCTGCTAGCTAGCAGAATGCGCGCGGCGCGCCGATCTGCTTGGTTCCTCCATTCCCGCGCCTGACGAAGCAGTGCGCCGGGCGACGCCGGCTACGCCGGCGTTTTTCGTGGAGGGGACTGATGAATTCTCGGGGTGCGGACGTGTGGGCGACGCCGGTGGGGACTCGGCCGAAGCCGCCGGCCGCGGCGGCGCCCGGCCATTGGCGGCGCGCGCTCTTGACGAGCACGGCGCTGGCCGTGGCGTCGCCGGTCGTGGCCGGGCTGCCGCTCGCCGCGCTTGTCACCGCACTGTCGGCGACCGCCACGATGGCGGATGGAGGCGTCGGCGGCTGGGGCCTCCCGCTTGGCGGGGCCGGGGGGGTCAACAGCGCGACCGGCCAAGGCGGTGCGGGTGGTGGGGGGTCTACCTCTGGCTTCAGCGGCGGCGGCGGTGGCGGGGGAGCGGGCGCAACGGGCGGCGGGGGCGGCGCCGGCGACGCCGGCGGCGGCATCGGTGGCGCCGGCGGCGCCTCCGCAGGGTCTGCGGGTGCCGCCGGCTTCGATAGCTTTACCGACAGTGGCGCCGGAGGTGGCGGCGGAGGTGCGCACGGTTTCGTCGGCGCCGCGCTTCCGGGAGTCGCCGCGAGCGGCGGCGCCGGTGGGAAAGGCGGATCCACTCAGTACTACGATGACAGCAGCCAGGGCGGCGGCGGTGGTGGTGGCGCCGGTGGCTACGGCGCGGTCGTGACCGGCACCGGCAGCCTGGGCACGCTTGGCTCAGCCGTCACAGGCGGCCGCGGCGGCGACGGCGGGTACGCAGCCGTTATCGGCAACGATGGAACCGGCGGGTTCGGGCTCCTCTTTACCAATGCCGCGGGCGCCACGTTCACGGTCAACGCCGCGGTGCAGGGCGGCGCGGGTGGTGTCGGAGATCCCTGGAGAGGCCCCGGTGCAGGCGGCGCCGGTATCGTCGGCCAGAATTTGAGCATCATCATGGGCGTGGCCGGGAGCGTCGCGGGCGCTCCGGACGCCAACGCCATCGTCTTCACGGGCGGCGCCAACAAGCTGACCTTCACCAAGGCAACTACCGGGCTGACCGGCAACATCGGCGTCACGGGCTCGCTCACCTTCGACCAGTCCGGCATCGACACCACTGTCGGCAACGTCATCACCGGCGGCGGCTCCGTCGTGAAGACCGGCACGCATACCATCACACTGTCCGGTGCCAACTCCTACACGGGCGGAACGACAGTCAACACCGGGACCCTTGCGTTGACCGGCAGCGGCACGCTCGGCGCGACCACGAACGCGGTGACCTTGAACGGCGCCACGGCGGTTCTCGGTCTCGGCGGCACCACGCAGACGCAGGATGGCGGCGTGGTGCTACAGGGCGGGGGCACGATCCAGAACGGCACGCTGGCGTCGGCGGGGACCTTCGCCCTGCAGTCGGGCACGGTGAGCGCGGCGCTGGCCGGAATGGGCGGTGTGAGCAAGACCACCGGCGGCACGGTGATCCTCTCCGGCAACAACACCTATGCGGGCGGCACCGCGATCAACGGCGGCACGCTCGCCGTGTCGGCGGACGCCAATCTCGGCAACGGCGCTGGCGCGCTCGGCTTCGGCGGTGGCACGTTGCGATTCAATGGCAGCTTCGCGACCAACCGCGCCATCACGCTCAATGTCGGCGGCGGCACCTTCGACACCAACGGTAACGCCGCCGCGCTGTCAGGCAGCATCGGCGGCACCGACGGGCTGACCAAGACCGGCACCGGCACGCTCATCTTCTCCGGCAACAACTCCTATTCCGGCGCCACGTCCGTCAATGCCGGGGCGTTGCGAGCGGGTGCGGTCAATACTTTCGCCTCGGGCAGCGCGTTCACGGTGGCCTCCGGCGCGGCGCTCGACCTCAACAACTTCGGTCAGACGATTGGCTCGCTCGCGGGCGGCGGTACCGTGACGCTGGGTTCGGCCGCGCTGACCGCCGGCGGCGACAACACCAGCACCACCTTCGCCGGCGGCCTTGGCGGCACCGGCGGCTCGTTGGTCAAGACCGGCACCGGCACGCTGCTGCTCACCGCAACCAGCCTCTATAGCGGGGCAACCACGGTCAGCGCCGGCACGCTGGTGGTGAATGGCGACATCGCATCGTCGAGCGGCGTCACCGTCAACGCCGGTGCGCGGCTCGCCGGCACCGGCACAGTGGGCGCGACCCTCATCAATAGCGGCGGCATGTTCGGGCCCGGCTCGGGCACGCCCGGCAGCAGCATGACGGTGGCGGGCAATCTGGCGTTCCAGTCGGGCGCGCTCTACCTGGTGCAGGTCGATCCCTCGAACGCCTCGCGCGCCAACGTCACCGCGGGCGGCAGCGCCACGCTCGCCGGCACGGCGGTCGCGGCATTCGCACCGGGCAGCTACGTCACGCGCAGCTACACCATCCTTTCCGCCACCGGCGGCCTCGGCGGCAGCACATTCGATGCGCTCACCACAAGCAATCTGCCGGTCGGCTTCACCGCCCGTCTCGGCTACACCAATAGCGACGTGATCCTCAACCTCACCGCCAGGCTCGCCCCCGCGGGCGTCTCCGGTAGCCAGCCCAACATCGCCGTCACGCTCAACGACTTCTTCAACGGCGGCGGCGCGCTGCCGCCGGCCTTCCTGCCCGTATTCGGCCTCACCGGCGGCAGCCTCGGCAACGCGCTCTCGCAATTGTCGGGCGAGGCGGCGACCGGCGCCCGGCAAAGCGCGTTCCAGTTCGGCGGCCAGTTCCTCAACCTGATGCTCGATCCGTTCGTCGACGGCCGCGGCGGCGCGGGCGGGCCGGCGATCGGCTTTGCGACGGCGCGCGCGCCGCTGCCGGACGAGATCGCGCTAGCCTTTGCCAAGGCGATGAAGGTGCCGGTCACCGAGGCGCCGCCGCCGGGCTTCGCGCAGCGCTGGAGCGCGTGGGGCGGCGGCTTCGGCGGCGCAAGCCGCAGCAGCGGCGACCCTGCCTCCGGCAGCCACGATCTTTCCGCGCGCACCGCCGGTTTTGCCGCCGGCCTCGACTATCGCCTGACGCCGGACACGGTGGCAGGCTTCGCGCTCGCCGGCGGCGGCACCAACTGGAGCCTCGCGCAGGGGCTGGGTGGCGGCAAGAGCGATGCCTTCCAGGCCGGCGTCTACGGCACAATGCGCGCGGGTCCGGCCTATCTCGCCACCGCCTTCGCCTTTGCACAGCACTGGATGTCGACTGACCGCATCGCCTTCGCGGGCGACCATCTCACCGCTGCATTCAACGCGCAGAGTTTTGGCGGACGCATCGAGGGCGGCTATCGCACCACCACGATGCTCGGCGGCTTCACGCCCTATGCGGCGCTGCAGGCGCAAAGCTTCCGCACGCCCTCCTATCGCGAGACCGACCTGACCGGCGGCGGCTTCGCGCTCGCCTACGATGCCCGCACCGGCACTGCCGCGCGCAGCGAGCTGGGCGCCCGCTCCGATCATGCCGTGGCGCTCGATCCCACAGCGCTGCTGACGCTGCGCGCCCGCCTCGCCTGGGCGCACGACTGGGTTTCCGATCCGTCGCTCGTCGCCGGCTTCCAGACGCTGCCGGGCACGAGCTTCATCGTCAACGGCGCCGTGCCGGCGAAGGATTCCGCGCTCGCCTCGGCCAGCGCGGAGCTGCGTTTCGCCAACGGGATCGCGCTACTGGGCAAGCTCGACGGCGAATTCGCCGCGCGCGCCACCAGCTATGCCGGCACCGCCACCGTGCGCTACGCGTGGTGAGACCGAAGGCGGAGGGCGCGCGCAGGACCACGCCGTGAATGGAAGCTTGCTCCGGCGCTTCTTAGGCTAGCCGCTGTTTTTGCGCTGGCTGTCTTCGATCGGCACCACGTTCGTCCGTTCCGCGCCGGCAGTGAGGGCCGACAGCGCCTCGATCGCCTCCTCGCACCACTCCGCCACGGCGCGCTCGTGACTGAGGCCGATGCGAAGTCCGAGCAGCTTGCCGACATCGGCCCGCGGCGCTGTACCATCCGGGAATCGTTTGTTGAGCAGTCGCTCGTAGCGGGCGCAACGGTCGCGGTGATGTTCCAGCCGCGCCATCAGGTCGGTGCGCAGCGGTTCGATATCGACGCTGTCGAGCGCATAGAGCCGCACCAGCAGGTCGTCCTTGATCGAGGCCGGCACGCTCGGCCGCGCGGCCCAATGCCTCAGCGCGGCGCGGCCCTCTGGCGTCAGCGTATAGACCAGCTTGTTCGGCTTGCCGGACTGCACCACCTCGCGGCCCTGGATATGGCCGCGGTCGCGAAGTTTGGTCAGTTCGCGATAAATTTGCTGGTGGTCGGCCTTCCAGAAGAATCCAATGGAGTTGTCGAACGTCTTGGCGAGCTCATAGCCCGTCATCGGACGTTCGGTCAGGCAAGCAAGGATCGCGTCACCAAGCGCCACGACGTCGGCCTCCGGCTTTCAGGATTGATTGACATTATGCATAAAGTTGCATATGCGTCAACGCGCATAAGCTCCGGAGAAGCCCATTCCCCGGCGCCAGCCCCTCATCGCCCGCCAGAACTGCCCGTCGGAGGAGAGATATGATGACCATGAGCGGCCTCGACAAGTGGTACGGCTACATGAAGTCCCATGACACGGCGGCGTTGTGGGACCTGCTGCACCCGGATGCGGTGTTCGAAAGCCCCGTCGTTCACACGCCGCAGCGCGGGCGCGACATCACCTTCAAATATCTGGCGAGCGCCGAGAAGGTGCTGGGCGGCCCCGGCTTCAAATATGTCGGCGAATGGCGCAGCGCGAACGGCGCGGTCCTCGAATTCGAAAACGAGATCGAGGGCATCAAGATCAACGGCGTCGACATCATCACCTTCAGCGATGATGGTAAGATCACGCATTTCAAGGTGATGGTGCGCCCGCTGAAGGGAATCAATCTGCTGCACCGTCTGATGGGGGAGCAACTCGCGAGGCAGTGAGCCGTGGTTCGCGCGATCATGCCCGTCGCCGTTTATGTCGCGATGGCTGACGAGATATTTGCCGGCCTGCTCACTCCCTAGAATCTCCGGAACCGGATAAGGTCTGCTTCCGCACCGCCCCGACGAATTCATTTCAAGCGCCTTCGCCACTCTTTGCCCCTGCCGGGAGAACATCATGCCGATCTACAAAGCCCCCGTGGAAGACGTCACCTTCCTGCTCAACGACGTGTTCCAGATCGATCGCTACGACAATCTGCCCGGTTTCACCGACGCCTCCGCCGATGTGCGCGAGGCGATCATCGGCGAAGCTGCAAAACTCTCCGAAGAGGTGCTGCAGCCGCTCAACCGTGTCGGCGATCTCGAAGGCTGCAAGCGGCATGACGACGGTTCGGTGACGACGCCGAAGGGTTTCAAGGAGGCCTTCAAGCAGGTGGCCGAAGGCGGCTGGCTCGGACTGTCGGCTCCGGCGGAATATGGCGGGCAGGGGCTGCCGGTGACGCTGAGTCAGGTCGTCACCGAATTCCAGAGCGCGGCCAACATGGCGTTTTCGATGTATGGCGGCCTGACCATGGGCGCGACCGCGGCGCTGATGGTGCACGGCAAGCCCGAGCAGAAGAAGATGTTCGTGCCGAAGATGGTGGCGGGCGAGTGGACCGGCACCATGAACCTCACCGAGCCGCAATGCGGCACGGATCTCGGCCTCCTTCGCACCAAGGCGGTCAAGCAGGCCGACGGCAGCTACAAGATCACGGGCACCAAGATCTTCATCTCCGCCGGCGAGCATGATCTCGCCGACAACATCATCCATCTGGTGCTGGCCCGCATCGAAGGCGCGCCTGCTGGCATCAAGGGCGTGTCGCTGTTCGTGGTGCCGAAGGTGCTGGTCAATGCCGACGGTTCGCTGGGCGCGCGCAACGGCGTGTCCTGCGGCTCGATCGAGCACAAGATGGGCATCCACGGCAATTCCACCTGCGTGATGAACTACGACAGCGCCACCGGCTGGCTGATCGGCGAAGAGAACAAGGGCATGCAGGGCATGTTCGTGATGATGAACGAGGCCCGCCTCGGCGTCGCCGTGCAGGGCCTGGCGCAGTCCGAGGTCGCCTATCAGAACGCCGTCCAGTATGCGCGCGAGCGTTTGCAGGGCCGCTCGCTGACCGGCGTCAAGGAGCCGGACAAGGCGGCCGATCCGATCATCGTGCATCCCGACGTTCGCCGCGTGCTGCTCACCATCCGCGCCTTCAATGAGGCGGCGCGCGCCATGGTGGTGTGGACCGCGCTGAAGAGCGACGTTGCCCACCGCTCCACCGATCCGAAGGACCGTCAGGAGGCAGACGACCACATGGGCCTGATGACGCCGGTCATGAAGGGCGTGATGACCGACGTCGGATTCTCCAATTCTGTGCTGGCGCAGCAGATGTATGGCGGCCATGGCTATATCGCCGAACACGGCATGGAGCAGTTCGTGCGCGATGCGCGCATCGCCATGCTGTACGAGGGCGCCAACGGCATTCAGGCGCTCGATCTGGTCGGCCGCAAGCTGCCGCGCGAAGGCGGTCGTGCCGTGATGGCGTTCTTCGGCGAAGTCGGCGCGTTCGCCAAGGAGCATGGCGGCGACGAGGCGATGAAGCCGTTCGTCACCCCGCTCTCGGCAGCCCTCGGCCATCTGCAGCAGGCCACCGGCTGGCTGATGCAGAACGCGATGACCAAGCCCGACAATGCCGGCGCCGCCGCCACTGACTACATGCAATTGTTCGGCCTCGTCACCTTCGCCTATATGTGGGCGCGGATGGCCAAGGTGGCGCAGGACAAGATTGCGAGCAGCGGCGCGACGCCTTACCTCTCGACCAAGCTGGTGACCGGCCGCTTCTTCATGGAGCGGATGCTGCCGGAAACCCACGTCCATCTTGCTCGGATCCAGACCGGCTGCGCGACCACCATGGAATTGGCGGCGGAAGCGTTCTGACATTTTTCGCCACTTCCCCGTCCTTTCGCCTATAATATTATGATCCTCATACCAGGAGGGCGTCATGCCTGAGGCATATATCTACGATCACGTTCGTACCCCGCGCGGCCGCGGCAAGGCCGATGGCGCGCTCCACGAGGTCACCGCGCTGGCGCTCGCCACCGTACCGCTGCAGGCGCTGAAGGAACGCAACAATCTGGCCGGGGACGTGGTCGACGACGTCATCCTCGGCGTGGTCGATCCGGTCGGCGAGGCTGGTTCTGACATCGCGCGCTTCGCGGCGTTGAAGGCGGGGCTCGGCGAATCCGTGCCCGGCGTGCAGATCAGCCGCTTCTGCGCCTCCGGCCTCGATGCCGTGAACTTTGCGGCGGCTCAGATCATGGCCGGCCAGCATGAACTCGTGATCGGCGGCGGCGCCGAGTCCATGAGCCGCGTCGGCATCGGCGCCTCGGGCGGCGCTTGGCCGATGGATCCCTCGATGGCGGTGCCGTCCTATTTCATGCCGCAGGGCGTCTCGGCCGATTTGATCGCCACCAAGTATGGTTTCTCGCGCGACGACGTCGACGCCTATGCCGTGCAGAGCCAGCAGCGCGCCGCAAAGGCCTGGGACGAGGGCCGCTTCAACAAGTCGGTGGTGCCGGTCAAGGACATCAACGGCCTCACCATCCTGGCCAAGGACGAGCACATGCGTCCGACCACGACGATGCAGTCGCTCGGCCAGTTGCAGCCGTCATTCGTCGTCATGGGCCAGATGGGCGGCTTCGACGCGGTGGCGATCCAGTCGCATCCCGAAGTCGAGAAGATCAACTATGTGCACCATGCCGGCAATTCCTCCGGGATCGTGGACGGCGCGGGCGCGGTGCTGCTCGGCAGCACGGAAGCGGGCGTCAAGCACGGCCTGAAGCCGCGTGCAAAAATCCGCGCCTTTGCCAATATCGGCTCGGAACCCGCGATGATGCTGACCGGTCCGGTCGACGTCACCGAAAAGCTGTTCGAGCGTTCCGGCATGAAGAAGTCGGACATCGACCTGTTCGAACTGAACGAGGCGTTTGCCTCGGTGGTGCTGCGCTACATGCAGGCTTTCGACATCGATCCTTCGAAGATCAACGTCAATGGCGGCGCGATCGCGCTCGGCCATCCGCTCGGCGCGACGGGGGCGATGATCCTCGGCACCGTGCTGGACGAGCTGGAGCGGACGAACAAATCCACCGCGCTGGTGACCTTGTGCATCGGCGGCGGCATGGGGACGGCGACGATCATCGAAAGAGTGTAGCTGCCGTAGGGTGGGCACGGCGCATCTGCGCCGTGCCCACCATCACGGGCTCCGCAAGGAATGGTGGGCACGCTGCGCTTTGCCCACCCTACGAGACCTACGAAAACAAATTCAACCGCCGCGCCTGACATCGGCTGCCGGCACCGAGGGAGCAACCAGCATGGCCTTCAAGAATTTCAAGCTAGAGACCGACGCCGACGGCATTGCGCTCGTCACCTGGGACATCCCGGGACGTTCGATGAACGTGCTGGACGAGACCTCGACCACCGAGCTCGAAGAGATATTGAAGCAGACCACGGCCGACGCCGCGGTGAAGGGCGTCGTCATCACCTCCGCCAAGGATGCGTTCTGCGCCGGCGCCGATCTTTCGATGCTGGAAGGCATGAACCAGGAATATGCCAAGGTCTTGAAAGAGAAAGGTGAGGTTCCGGCCAACCAGATGCTGTTCGACCAGGCCCGCCGCTTCTCGCTGGTGCTGCGCGGCATCGAGACCTGCGGCAAGCCATGGGCGGCGGCGATCAACGGGCTGGCGCTCGGCGGTGGTTTCGAGGTGACGCTGTCCTGCCACTACCGCGTCGCGGCTGAAAATCCCAAGACGCGCCTCGGTCTGCCCGAGGTCAAGGTCGGCCTGTTCCCGGGCGCCGGCGGCACCCAGCGCGTGCCGCGCCTCGTGCCGCCGCAGGACGCCATGACGATCCTGCTCAAGGGCGATCCGGTCACGATCGAGAAGGCGAAGGCGCTGAATCTGATCCACGCCATCGTGCCGGCCGCCGACCTGGTCAAGGCGGCCAAGGACTGGATCAAGGGCGGCGGCAAGGCGGTCGCCCCCTGGGACGAAAAGGGCTTCAAGCTGCCGGGCGGGCCGGTGTTCTCCAAGGCCGGCATGATGATGTTCCCGGCCGGCAACGCGATCTATCGCCGCGAGACCTACGACAATTACCCGGCGGCGCGCGCCATCATGAGCTGCGTCTATGAGGGCCTGCAGTTGCCGATCGACGCCGCGCTGCGCGTCGAGTCGCGTTACTTCACCAAGGTGCTGCGCTCAAAGGAAGCGGCGGCGATGATCCGCAGCCTGTTCCTGTCGATGCAGGAACTGAACAAGGGCGCGCGGCGTCCGCAGAACGTGCCGCCGACCAAGATCAAGAAGGTCGCCGTGATCGGCGCCGGCTTCATGGGCGCCAGCGTCGGCTACGTCTCCGCGCGTGCCGGCCTCGATGTCGTCCTGATCGACCGCGACCAGGAAAGCGCCGACAAGGGCAAGGCGCATGCCAAGAGCGTCATCGACGGTCTCATCGCCAAGGGCCGCGCCAAGCCGGCCGAGGCCGACGCCATCATGTCGCGCATCACGCCGACCGCGGACTACGCCGCCTTGAAGGATTGCGACCTCGTCATCGAGGCCGTGTTCGAGGACCGCAAGGTCAAGGCGGACACCTTCGCTAAGGCGCAGGAATATCTCCGGCCTGACGCGATCTTCGCTTCCAACACCTCGACGCTGCCGATCACCTCGCTCGCCGAAAGCTTCAAGGAGCAGGGCAAGTTCGTCGGCATCCATTTCTTCTCGCCGGTCGAGAAGATGATGCTGGTCGAGATCATCCTCGGCAAGAACACCGGCGACGTCGCGCTCGCCGCCGCGCTCGACTATGTGCGGGTGATCGGCAAGACGCCGATCGTCGTCAATGATTCGCGTGGCTTCTACGCCAACCGCTGCGTCGGCCGTTACATCGCCGAAGGCAACGAGATGTTCCTGGAAGGCGTGCCTCCCGCGATGATCGAGAACACCGCCAAGATGGCCGGCATGCCGGTCGGTCCGCTGTCGCTGTCGGATGAAGTCGCCCTCGACCTCGGCCTCAAGGTCATCAAGGCGACCGAAGCCGATCTCGGTCCGAACTCGATCAACCCGGACCAGAAGAAGCTGATGGTGGAGCTGGTCGAGAAGCAGGGCCGCCTGGGGCGCAAGAACAGCAAGGGCTTTTACGACTACCCCGAGAAGGGCAAGGGCCAGAAGAGCCTGTGGCCGGGACTGTCAGCGCTGCAGCCCAAGCAGCTCGATCCGGATACGCTCGACATCGAGGAGCTGAAGCAGCGTTTTCTGGTGGTGCAGGCGGTGGAGGCCGCGCGCACGGTGGAGGACCACGTCATCACCGATCCGCGAGAGGCCGATGTCGGCTCGATCCTCGGCTTCGGCTTTGCGCCGTTCACCGGCGGCACGCTGTCCTATATCGACTTCATGGGCACGCGAAAATTCGTCGAGCTCTGCCACAAGCTCGAGGCCAAATACGGCTCGCGCTTCACCCCGCCAAAGCTGCTGGAAGACATGGCGGCGCGAGGCGAGACCTTCTACGGCCGCTTCCCGCCGAAGAAGCAGGCGGCTTAACGCGGTTGTGGGTGAGCGGTTGGTAGCCCGGATGGAGCGAAGCGAAATCCGGGGCCAGTCCGTTGAATGCAGCTTCCCGGATTGCGCTGCGCTCCATCCGGGCTACAGCTCATCGCTGCGTTCGCAGAGATCTCAAGCCGACCTCGCACGCACGATCAGGCCGTTCAACTCGTCGCGGCTCTGCTGTTTGACGAACTTGACGGCAAATCCGTCCGGCGTGTGCCGGATGACGCGGCCGACACAGGCGCCGATGGCGAGCGGCGTTCCGATCGGCGGCTGTAGTTCCGACGTCACGGCGACGCCTGACTGCGAGGCGTCGACGACGAAGCATTCGTGAACCGCACCGTCGGCAAGCGTCAGCGTGGAGCGCGCAGCCGTCGGAACGAAGCGCGGCGTTTTCCGGACATCGACGATACCGACTGGATCCTGGGTCTTTTTTTCCAGCCAGGTGAGCTTTTCCGCGAGCTTCGCGCGCATCGTCTGCGTCATCTCGAGTTCAAGCAGGACACCGCTTCTCGCGGTGTCGCTGATCGTGCCCTCGAAGTGGCCAATGTCCCGGAAATAGGAGGTAAGGTTGTCGCCGACCTTACCGACCACGGGCATGTCCACCATCATCCGAAACGGGGAGACGCGCGTGGCGCGGCAGTCGAAGGTGCGAAGCTTGCCCTGCGGGTCGTACCAGTTCGAAAGCACATAGGTGCCTTCCATCACGATATCGACGGCACGCTGCTTCAGGAATCGCTCGATAGACACGACAAAGCCTCACGGAAGAAGTTGCACCTGCTCCAGCGAACTGTGACCGATCGAAGGTCGTGGTGAATTCTGGAACGACCGAAACGCGAGATCGGGCGTATGCATCCCCGCGCGTAGCCCCGGAATCTACGGGGTAGTCTATAAGAAATTGTAATGTCGTACTGAGTACTTCTACAGAGCATCCGCGACAGAGCATCCGCGCGATTTGTGCGTGCCGTCCTGACGATCATGCAATCGAGAATTGCCAGCGATGTGGTGCGTATCAGGTTTTCCACGAAATCAAACGGGCGAGGATATGCGTCTCCAGCATTCCCTCGCCCGCTCCAACTCGTACCATGTTGTATCGCCGCTATCAGAAGAGACGATGATGCCGGCGCCTTACGCCGCCTTCATCAGCCCTTCCTTGGTCAGCGCTTCCTGCACCTTCGGCCGGGCGCCGACGCGGGCCTTGTAGGCCATCAGGTTGGAGAGATGAGCGAGATCCCATTTCATCCGTTCGGCCCATGACAGCATCGTGAACATGTAGCCGTCGGCGACCGAAAACTGCTTGCCCATCAGGTAGTCTTTGCCGGCCAACTCGCCGTCGACGTACTTGAACTTGCCCATCACCCGGTCCTTGAAGAAGGCCTTGGCGTCATCTGACAGCGCCGGAGCGAACTGCGGACCGAGGTTCTTGTGCAGCTCGCTGTTGATATAGGTGAGCCAGGCCTGCAGCTTGTAGCGATCGGCATGGTCGCGGCTGGGGGCCAGATTCTTGTCCGCGGCCTTGTCGGCGATCATCTGGACGATGACCGGTCCCTCGGTGACCAGTTCGCCCGAATCAAGCGCCAGCGCCGGTACCTGGCCCTTCGGGTTGATCTTCAAAAAGTCGTCGCCGTTCTCCAGCTTCTTGGCGCGCAGGTCGACCTTGACCAGGTCATAGGGCAGACCGGCCTCGAGAAGTGCGATATGGGGGGATAGCGAGCAGGCGCCTGGGGAATAATACAATTTCATCGGCTTTTTCCTTCCCTCGTAATTTATTGTCGGGCTGACTAAATGCATCTGCATGAAATAGTCAAGATTGATGCAGCTGCATTTAGTGCGGTACACTGACCTGTGAGTGATATGGACCGTAGCATGAAACGCAAACCATCGACCGAGGCGACCGCCGCCTGGATCCGCCTGATGCGGGTGCAGAGCCGGGTGCTGGATGCCGTTGAGCAGGATTTGAAGAAGGCGGGCTATCCGCCGCTGGCCTGGTATGACGCGCTGCTGGAACTGTCGCGCGCGCCGTCCGGCGAGATGCGCCCGGTGGAACTGGAAAAGCAGATGCTGATCCCGCAATATTCCACTTCGCGGCTGATCGACCGCCTGGTTGACGAGGGGCTGGCGGCGCGGCGCGAATGCAAGATCGACAAGCGCGGCCAGTTCGTGGAGATCACCGAGGCCGGGCGCGAGTTGCAGAAGAAAATGTGGAGCGCCTATTCGGCAGCGATCGAAAAGCACGTCGGCTCCAAGCTGTCCGATGCCGACGCGATGAAGCTTTGCGGACTGCTCGACCGGCTGGGCTGCTCCTGCTCCGACGTCAAGCCGGCCGCCGCCCGCGACGGCGTGCCGGCGCGATGAGCGCCCTGATATGTTTCGTTGTTGCGGACGACGCCGTCTGCATTCCCTTGGCCACACGGCGCGTTCGGTCGAATCGCCAGATATCCGGATTTTTTCATGGCGCGTGACCAGATCGATATGACGCCGCTGCAATCGCGCGATGAACTCGTCGCGTGGTTCGAGGCAGGCTGCAAGCCGCCGTCCGAATTCCGCATCGGTACCGAACACGAGAAGACCCCGTTCACGCTGGAGGGCCATCAGCCCGTGCCCTACGAAGGCGCGCGCGGCATCGGCGCGCTGCTCGAGGGCATGCAGCTCCTGCTCGGCTGGGAGCCGATCATGGAGCGCGGCAACATCATCGGGCTCTATGACGTCACCGGGGGCGGCGCGATTTCGCTGGAGCCGGGCGGCCAGTTCGAATTGTCTGGCGCGCCGGTCGAGACCGTGCACCAGACCCAGTCCGAGCTCATGGCGCATCTGGCGCAGGTCCGCGAGATCGCGGCGCCCTTGGGGATAGGCTTTCTCGGGCTCGGCATGACGCCGTCCTGGTCGCGGTCGCAAATCCCGGTCATGCCCAAGGGCCGCTACAAGATCATGTCCAATTACATGCCGAAGGTCGGCCAGTACGGCCTCGACATGATGTTCCGGACCTGCACGGTGCAGACCAATCTCGACTTCTCCTCCGAAGCCGACATGGTCAAGAAGCTGCGCGTCTCGGTCGCGCTGCAGCCGGTCGCGACCGCATTGTTTGCCAATTCACCGTTCACTGAAGGCAAGCCGAACGGATACCTGTCATTCCGCTCCGAGATCTGGCGCGACACGGATAACGCGCGATCGGGCATGATCCCGTGGGCGTTCGA
The DNA here is from genome assembly GCA_963770135.1 of uncultured Alphaproteobacteria bacterium. Lineage (GTDB taxonomy): Bacteria > Pseudomonadota > Alphaproteobacteria > Rhizobiales > Xanthobacteraceae > Bradyrhizobium. The sequence continues at coordinate 82,180 of CAVYOM010000018.1, forward strand.
ACACGGCATGGGGTTCGAACGCTATGTCGATTATGCGCTGGACGTGCCGATGTATTTCGTCAAGCGCGATGACGCCTATATCGACGTTTCCGGTTCCTCTTTCCGCGATTTCTTCCACGGCAAGAATACCGCGTTCCCCGGCGAGCGTCCGACGCTGTCGGACTGGGCCAATCATCTGTCCACGATTTTCCCGGAAGTCCGCCTCAAGCGTTATCTGGAAATGCGCGGCGCCGATGGCGTGCCGTGGGGCCGGCTGCCGGCGCTGCCGGCGTTCTGGGTCGGGCTGCTGTATGACGACGAAAGCCTGAATGCGGCGTGGGATCTGGTCAGTCACTGGACCGCGCAGGAGCGTCAGTCATTGCGTGACGACGTGCCACGCTTCGGTTTCAAAGCCCGGATCAGGGATCGCTATTTGTTCGAGATCGCCCGGGAGTGCCTGACGCTGTCGCATGCAGGCCTGCGGCGGCGTGGCCGCATCGACCAACTCGGCCGCGACGAGGGCCGCCACCTCGAACCGCTGGAGCGCATCCTCGAATTGGGCCGCACGCCCGCGGAAGAGATGCTGGACAAGTTCAACGGCGAGTGGGGCGGTTCCGTGGAGCCGGTCTATCGGGAATACGCCTTTTAATTGAACGGCTTGCGTGACCTTTGGGCCGTTCATCCGCCGTACAGGTTGATGGCGCTCAAATGGCAGCCCGTCGGAGCGCGATCTCCGCGCAAACGCGTTTTTCGTTGATGTCGCGAGGGAACCGGTGCCGGTTTTCTCCCGCGACAAATGCGTCAACGCGTTTGCGCGGAGGTCATGCTCAAGTGAACGGGCTGGGGCGGGGCGGCTTGTCTTAAGCCCCCCGCGCTGGAAACGCGTACTCGAAAGCAACCCGCGAATGGGGACTGTTCGCCTGCTCAGGGCGTGTCTGGTGATGCTCGCCTTCCTGGCGGCGGCGGTATCCGCGCGCCCGGCGCTGGCGCAGGCCAATTTCGACCGTCCCGGCGGCGACTATCTCAGTGCGCCCGTGACCTCGGGCGATCCAGCCGAATGCGCGCTGGTGTGCGAGCGCGACCGCCGCTGCCGGGCCTGGACCTTCAGCTATCCGACCGACCTGGCCAACCGCGCGGTGTGCTGGCTCAAGAGCAACGTGCCGGCACGGGTGCAGAGCGATTGCTGTGTGTCCGGCGTGCGCGGCGCCGGTGTGGTCGAACGACGCAACGACGCGATCGAAACCTCGATCGACCGCTTCGGCGGCGACTACAAGAGTTTTGATCTCAAGAGCGGCGACGGCGACGACGCCTGCAAGGCCGCCTGCGCCGCCGACAACAAATGCCGGGCCTGGACCTATGCGCGGCCGGGCTATGCCGGCAAGGAGGCGCAGTGCTTCCTGAAGAAGGACATCAAGCCGCCGCGGCGCAAGGCGGGGTTTATCTCGGGCGTGGTGAGATAGGGCTGCGGGCGAAGTCTTGTAGGATGGGTAGAGCGCAGCGAAACCCATAATGCACCGGCGATCGATTGATGGGTTTCGCTGCGCTCTACCCATCCTACGGGACTGCATCCGCCGCCAGCACCGTGATCTCCGGCCACAGCGCCTTCCATCGCGCAGCTTTCGCCTCATAATTCGCCGCCGAAAAGTTCGCGCTCCGATTGGGCCGCACGATCAGTGCGGCGACGTCGTCGTAACCATTCGGCGCGTACGCCTCATAACCCTCCTGCGTGTGCCGGATTCCTATTTGCGTGTTCTTGGTCAAAAACCGGTCGATGCCCTCTATTGAACAACGCAGTTCCGGGTAGGGCAGGCCGTGCTTTGCGGGGTACCAAAGATGCACGCGCGCCTGGTTGCGCGCCTCGACCTTGATGCCGCGGCCGGCAAGCTGCTCCATCAGCGTGCGGATGATCTTGTCCTCCGCTTCCCATGACGTGTCGGGGTCGAAATAGAACACGTCGTAATCGTTGATGCCGTAATCGACCGCGCGGCTTGTCAGCACGTTCCACACCGTCTGCACCAGGCATCCGGAAACCAGCCACGCATCCGGCAGCGCCAGCCGAAACAGCTCTTCCGCAATGATTTCGTTGGCGGGATTGCGCAAGGCGGCGGTGAGGAATTGGTTTCGATTCATCGTACCGCCGTAGGGTGGGTAGAGGAGCGTAGCGACGTGCCCACCATCCATCAACGAGCAAGCCGCGAGATGGTGGGCACGCTACGCTTTGCCCACCCTATGAATCCGAATCGAATTCCTTCACCACCTTCTTCGATGCCAGCGTGCGCCAGTGCCGCCGCAGCAACGGCTCGACGGTCGCGCGCCTGGCCTTTGACAGGCGGATCAACACCATCGGATAATCGCGGTAGTGATCAGTGAAGTAAAATACCTTCGGCTGGCTTTCCACCAGCATCGCGCGCTCGTCTTGCGGCACGCCCGGCATCACCAGGCTGTCGCCGTCTTCCTTCAGCCGCGCCAGCATCTTCTTGCGCACTTTCAGCGCCGGTGTGCCGTAGGAAGTGCCGTTTTCGACCTCAGGCCAGAGCAGCGCGAATTTTCGCAACTCGTCAAAGGTCATGCGGTTGCGCTCTCTCCTTCGTCATGCCCGGGCTTGTCCCGGGCATCCACGTCTTGGAGGTGCAAGCGAGACGTGGATGGCCGAGACAAGCCCGGCCACGAGAAGTTACGTCCTCACTGCACCGACGTGAAAAACCGTGCCAGCCGGAAACCCGACAACCAGGTCCACACCGGCTGGCTGCGCATGCCTAGATCCCAGGAGCCGACCACGGCATCGGCCCGGCCAATGAGATTGTCGATCGGCAGCAGTCCCACGCCGCCGTCGCGCACGGCGACGCGGCTGTCGGCGGAATTGTCCCTGTTGTCGCCGAGCACGAACAGTTGGCCCGGCGGCACCGTCACTTCCGGCGTGTTGTCGAGCCGGCCGTTGTCGCGCATCTTGAAGATCGCGTGGCTGACGCCGTTCGACAGCGTCTCGACGAAGCGATAGGCCCGCTCGGTGTTGCCGCGATCGTCTTCCGCTTGGCCCATCCCGTCCGGCTTCAACGCGGCGGCATGGTCGTTGACGAAGAGCTGACCCTGCCGCATCTGGATGCGGTCGCCCGGCAATCCGACCACGCGCTTGACCCAGGCCTGCGAGCGGTCGCCCGGCCAGCGGAACACGACGACGTCGCCGCGCTTGGGCGTATCGCCGAACAGGCGGCCGGTTTCCGGCAGCGTGATCTGGATCGGCAGCGACGCCGCGCCGTAGCCGTAAGGGAATTTCGACGCCACCAGCGCGTCGCCGATCAGAAGCGTCGGCTCCATCGAGCCGGACGGCACGTAAAACGGCTCGGCGATCGCGCCCTTGGCCACGAACACCACGGCCACGATTGCAACGAGCTGCACGGCCTGCCCGCGCCAGCTCATCGGTTTGGCAATCGGGCCTTCCTTCTGGCTGCTCGCCATTTTCTCGTCGCTCACTAGCCTGTTCCTCCGACCGTGATCTTTTCCATCCGCAGCGTCGGCTGGCCGACGCCGACAGGCACGCCCTGGCCGTTCTTGCCGCAGGTGCCGATGCCGGTATCGAGCGCCAGATCGTTGCCGACCATGGTGATCCTGTGCAGGTCGGTCGGCCCGTTGCCGATCAGCATCGCGCCCTTCAAGGGGGCGCCGAGCTTGCCGTTCTCGATCTTGTAGGCCTCGGTGCACTGGAACACGTATTTGCCCGAGGTGATGTCGACCTGGCCGCCGCCGAAATTCGCGGCGTAGATGCCGTTCTTTACCGAGGCCAGAATTTCTGCGGGATCGCGGCCGCCGGCCAGCATGTAGGTGTTGGTCATGCGCGGCATCGGCACGTGGGCATAGCTCTGGCGGCGGCCGTTGCCGGTGGGCTTCATGTTCATCAGCCGCGCGTTTTGCCGGTCCTGCATGTAGCCGACCAGAATGCCGTCCTCGATCAGCACGGTGCGGTTGGTCGGCGTGCCCTCGTCGTCAATGGAAAGAGAGCCACGCCGTGAGGCCATGGTGCCGTCGTCGACGACGGTGACGCCTTTGGCCGCGACCTGCTTGCCCATCAGGCCTGCGAAGGCCGAGGTCTGCTTGCGGTTGAAGTCGCCTTCGAGGCCATGACCGACCGCCTCATGCAGCATCACGCCAGGCCAGCCGGCGCCAAGCACCACGTCCATCTCGCCGGCGGGGGCGGGGACCGATTCCAGGTTGACCAGTGCCTCGCGGATCGCGCCGTCGGCGGCCTCGCGCCACGCCTTGGTTTCGATGAAGCGCGCATAGCCCTCGCGGCCGCCATAACCCTTGCTGCCGCTCTCCTGCCGGTCGCCCTGGCCGGCGACTACGGAAATATTGACCCGCACCAGCGGGCGGATGTCGCGATAGCTCTCGCCGTCGGGCCGCAGGATCTCGACCACCTGCCAGGTGGCGCCCAGGCTGATGGAAGCCTGCCGCACCCGCGGGTCCTTGTCGCGCACATAGGCGTCGATCTCGGCCAGCAGTTTTACCTTGGCCTCAAAACCCGGCGCATCCAGCGGATTGTCGTCGCCATAGAGCCGCACATTGGTATGCGCCGGCGCCGGCGCAAAGTTGCCGCTGTAGCCGCCGCGCACGGCCGACACCGCATCTGCCGCGCGGATCAGCGCCGGCAAGGACACGTCGGAGGAATGCGCATAGCCGACCACATCGTCCTTCACCGCACGCAGGCCGAACCCCTGGCTGGTGTCATAGGTCGCCTGCTTCAGTCGGCCATTGTCGAAGCCCAAAGCTTCGGTCTGGCCATATTCCAGAAACAGCTCGCCATCGTCAGCGCCGGCCAGCCCCCGCATAATCTCGCGTCGGACGGCATCGCGGTCGAGGTTGGCGCGGTCGAGGAGGGAGGTTGTAGCGGGATTGGTCATGCAGGCTCCAATTCAACGCAAATGCCGCGTCGTCCCCGCGTTCGCAGGGACCACGATGGCTCGAAGATAGTCATGAGCGCAACGAACGCAACGAAAGGGGAGGCCCCCTCACGGCAGCTTGTCATACCCCTCGCCGATCCCGTTCAGGCTGAGCGGAAAGCCAATTCCCTCTTCGGGCGTCTCAAAAATGATAAAAGTCGCCGTCTTGGCGGTCCGGAGCTGCCCGAGTAGCTTTTCGTCCATCACCACCTCGGCCACGCAGCCATTGGGCAGGCAGCGGACAAAGCCGGCGCGGCCGACGTCCTGGTTGTCGAGTTTCAGGCCGAGGCCGGAGGGGAGCAGCACGCCTAGGGGCGCGACCACCCGCATCAGCTTGCTCTTCTGGTCGGCGGTCTTGAGCACGATCACGGTCAGCCCGGCGTTGGAGCGGTCCTCGGCTACCACGCTTTGGATCAAGGCGCATTGCTCTCCCTGGGCGCCCGGCGGGGTGTCGCAGCGGATCTGCCAGTCGCCATGGACCGAGCGCACCGCGCCTTGGGCGCTCGCCGCATGGGTCAGCCCGAGCAGGAATGCTACGGCGAGCAGGCCGCCGAGCCAGCGGGCCGGTTCCAAGTCAAATCCCACCTGATGTTTCGAACGCCCCATTTGGGTCGATCCTCTTGCGATTTCCGGCAGCGCCGGCGACATTTCCGGCCCGGGCCGGCATCATACACTGTAATTGGACTTACCCGGACTGATACGCAATGACGGCGCCTTAAAGGCGGCCTGCGGCCAATCCACGCCGTCCAGGACTTATCCGGTCCCTACGCGAATCAGGTCGCTCGGGAGCGTTGTGACTGTGCCTACATCCGGCAATCGGGCTGTCAAGCGTCGGGGCCATCGCAAAGCGGCGCGTTTTGCCTGATTTGCCTGGAAAATCCGACATCCGGCGAATAGCAGGTGACGCATGGCTTTGTGCCCTACTACTGCATTGCGAGAGCCTTGGAATTATGGTTTGAGAGGCTGGATTTCGACGCGTTCTAACGATCTGGCCCGAGTACTTTTGAAGGTGGACTTCCAAAGTACCTCCGGAAGGCCGTTTGTGAGGGCGGATCGTGCGGCATTTTTCGCCATTCGGCGGGAGTGCTTTGGGGACTTATTCAAGGGAGCGCGAGCGGCATGAAGATGTCGAGTGGCCAGATGGGCCGTCGGTTGCTGGGGTTGATGGTAGCGGGCATGACGCTCGCCGCCGGCGGGGCGGCTTTTGGGGATCAGCCCAGGCCGTGGGAGATCACGCTGCAGGACGCTGCGACCCCGGTGATGGAAAACATCATCAGCTTCCATACTCTGCTGGTGTGGATCATCACGATCATCACCCTTTTCGTGCTGGCGCTTCTGGTCATCGTGGTGGTGAAGTTCAACGCCAAGGCCAATCCCGTCCCCTCCCGGACCACCCACAACACGTTGATCGAGGTGGCCTGGACGCTGATCCCGGTGCTGATCCTGGTCGCCATCGCGGTGCCGTCGTTCCGCCTGCTGTTCCAGCAGCTCGACATTCCCAAGGCTGATCTCACAATAAAGGCCACCGGCAAGCAGTGGTACTGGAGCTACGCCTATCCCGATAACGGCAAGTTCGAGTTCGATTCGCTGATGGCGGCCGACAAGCAGCCGCGCCTGCTCGGCGTCGACAACGAGATGGTGGTGCCGGTCAACAAGGTGATCCGCGTCCAGACCACCGGCGCCGACGTCATTCACGCGTTCGCGGTGCCGTCGTTCGGCATCAAGATCGACTCGATTCCCGGCCGCCTGAACGAGACCTGGTTCAAGGCGACCAAGGTCGGCATGTACTACGGCCAGTGCTCCGAACTGTGCGGCAAGGATCACGCTTTCATGCCGATCGCGGTGCGGGTGGTGAACGATCAGGAGTTCGCTTCCTGGGTTGAGGCGGCGAAGAAGAAATATGCGACCAACCCGGCGAGCACGTTCGCCGCGGCTGGTGGTCAGGCCGCGCAGTAAGGCGCGGCCAACGGACAGGCCAAGGGACAAGGGCGACGGGACCTGAAAAGGTCCGAAACGGGACTGCAAGGCAGGATTTCAAAATGGCAACGACCGCAGCGACACACCACGATCACGCCCATGATGACCATGGCCATGCCAATCCGACCGGATGGCGGCGCTGGGTCTATTCGACGAACCATAAGGACATCGGCACGATGTACCTTATCTTCGCGATCATCGCGGGCTGCATCGGCGCGGCGATGTCGATCGCGATCCGCGTCGAGCTGATGTATCCCGGCGTGCAGTTTTTCCACGAATCCCACACCTACAATGTGTTCGTGACCTCGCACGGCCTGATCATGATCTTCTTCATGGTGATGCCGGCGATGATCGGCGGCTTCGGCAACTGGTTCGTGCCGCTGATGATCGGCGCGCCTGATATGGCGTTCCCGCGCATGAACAACATCTCGTTCTGGCTGCTGCCGGCCTCCTTCGCGCTGCTCTTGATGTCGACCTTCGTCGAGGGTGAGCCGGGCGCCAACGGCGTCGGCGCGGGGTGGACCATCTACGCACCGCTGTCGACCTCGGGCCATCCGGGGCCGGCGGTGGATTTTGCGATCCTGTCGCTGCATCTGGCCGGCGCCTCGTCGATTCTCGGCGCCATCAACTTCATCACCACGATCTTCAACATGCGCGCGCCGGGCATGACCCTGCACAAGATGCCGCTGTTCGTCTGGTCGATCCTGGTGACGGTGTTCCTGCTCCTGCTGTCGCTGCCGGTGCTCGCCGGCGCCATCACCATGCTGCTCACCGACCGTAACTTCGGCACCACCTTCTTCTCGGCCGACGGCGGCGGCGATCCGCTGCTGTTCCAGCATCTATTCTGGTTCTTCGGCCACCCCGAAGTGTACATCCTGATCCTGCCCGGCTTCGGCATGATCAGCCAGATCGTCTCGACTTTCTCGAAGAAGCCCGTGTTCGGCTATCTCGGCATGGCCTACGCCATGGTCGCGATCGGCGGCATCGGCTTCGTGGTGTGGGCGCACCACATGTACACCGTCGGCATGTCGTCGGCGACGCAAGCCTATTTCGTCGCCGCCACCATGGTGATCGCGGTGCCGACCGGCGTGAAGATCTTCTCTTGGATCGCCACGATGTGGGGCGGCTCGATCGAATTCAAAACGCCGATGCTGTGGGCGATCGGCTTCATCTTCCTGTTCACGCTCGGCGGCGTCACCGGCGTCGTGCTGGCGAATGCGGGCGTCGATCGCGTGCTGCAGGAAACCTACTACGTGGTCGCGCACTTCCACTACGTGCTGTCGCTCGGCGCAGTGTTCGCGATCTTCGCGGGCTGGTACTACTGGTTCCCGAAAATGTCGGGCTACATGTACTCGGAAGCCATCGGCAAGGCGCACTTCTGGTTCACCTTCGTCGGCGTGAATCTCGTGTTCTTTCCGCAGCACTTCCTCGGCCTGTCGGGCATGCCGCGCCGCTATGTCGACTATCCGGATGCGTTCGCGGGCTGGAACCTGGTGTCGTCGCTCGGCTCGTACATTTCGGGCTTCGGCGTGCTGATCTTCATCTACGGCGTGGTCGATGCCTTCGCGAAGAAGCGAGTCGCCGAGGCCAATCCGTGGGGCGCTGGCGCCACCACGCTGGAATGGACGCTGCCGTCGCCGCCGCCCTTCCACCAGTTCGAAGTGCTGCCGCGCGTCCAGTAAACGGCTATTCGCGGCGCGCAGTCGTTGCGCGCCGCGGCTTTAGTGAAGCGAGATAAATCTTGTCGGTAGTCGATCACAACGCCATCGATGCTCTCCCCCGGATTTCCGAGGCGGAGGTCGGTGATTACCTCGCGCTGCTGAAGCCGCGGGTGATGTCGCTCGTGATTTTCACCGCGCTGGTCGGCCTCGTGATCGCGCCCGGCCACGTTCATCCGGTGCTGGCGTTCACCGCCATCCTCTGCATCGCGGTCGGGGCCGGCGCCTCGGGCGCGATGAACATGGCCTATGAGGGCGATATCGATGCCTTGATGTCGCGCACCGCCAACCGGCCGATCCCGCGCGGGCGCATCACGTCGGGCGAAGCGATGGCTTTCGGCCTGATCCTGGCGTTCTTCTCGGTGCTGACGCTCGGCATTCTCGTCAATTTGCTGGCCGGCGCGCTGCTGGCGTTCACGATCTTCTTCTACGTCGTGATCTACACCATGTGGCTGAAGCGCTGGACCGCACAGAACATCGTGATCGGCGGCGCCGCAGGCGCGCTGCCGCCGGTCGTGGCATGGGCCGCGGCCACCGGCTCGCTGTCGATGGAGCCGCTGCTGCTGTTCCTGATCATCTTCTTCTGGACCCCGCCGCATTTCTGGGCGCTGGCGCTGTTCCGCAGCGATGACTATGCCCGCGCCGGCGTTCCGATGCTGCCCGTGGTCGCTGGACCCGATGCGACGCGGCTGCAGATCCTGCTCTACACCATCGTGCTGGTCGCGATCGCCGCCGCGCCCTGGCCGCTCGGTTATTTCGATGCGGTCTACGGCGTCACCTCGCTGGTGCTCGGCGCCGGCATGATGTGGCTGGCCATCGAGGTCTATCGCCACCGCGAGGGCAAGCCGGCCGCTCGTGCGACGCGCCGGCTGTTTGCCTTCTCAATCCTCTATCTGTTCGCGCTGTTTGCGACCCTCCTGCTCGAGGTCGTGGTCCGCGCAGCCGCACCTCTTTTCGGGTAGGGGGCGCATGGAACGCGAATGGACGACAATCGCAAGCCAGATGGAATCGTCCTCACCGAGGCGCAGAAAAGAAGCCGCCGCCAGCGCTCGATCGCCATCGCGCTCGCGCTCGGCGTCCTCGTCGTGCTGTTCTTCGCGGTCACCATGGTCAAGGGGCCGGCCGTTCTGGTCCGGCCCATGTAATTCCGGAATGTAGCTGAGATGGAAAACAAACCGCAGATGCGTGAGGGCGTGACGGGGAGCGGCAAGACCGCTTCGCGCCGCACGCTGACGCGCGATGCGGTTGTCGCTTCGATCTGCGGCTTCGTCGTGGTGCTCATGGTCGGCGCGTCCTATGCCGCCGTGCCCTTCTACGACTGGTTCTGCCGCGCCACCGGTTTCAACGGCACCACCCAGGTCGCGACCTCGGCGCCGTCGGACGCGCCGCTGGCGCGCAAGATTTCCGTGCGGTTCGACGCCAATGTCGGCCCCGGTCTGCCCTGGAAATTCGAGCCCGAGCAGAACGAGATCGAGGTCCGGATCGGCGAAGTCGTGACCGTGTTCTACACCGTGACCAACCAGGCCGCGCGCGCCACCACCGGCGTTGCCGCGTACAACGTCGCGCCGCTGACGGTCGGCGCCTATTTCCAGAAGATCAACTGCTTCTGCTTCACCGAACAGACCATGGGCCCGGGCGAGAAGCGCGAGATGCCCGTGGTGTTCTACGTCGATCCGGCGCTTGCCAAGGACGCCGAGAACGACGGCCTGAACACGATTACGCTATCCTATACCTTCTATCCTGTGCGCGAGACCGCGCCGAAGCCGCTCGCGGCCGGCGAAGGCGACAAGCGCAAGGGAAACCTGTGAACCAGGAATTCCGTATCTCACGGGATTTCGGCTTTGGAATTTGAGACGAATACGTGCCGAAGGGAACGGCACACCTAACGGAGAGACCGCAATGGCTACGGCGCACGCGAAGCACCACGACTACCATCTCGTCGATCCGAGCCCGTGGCCGGTGGTCGGCTCGATCTCGGCCTTCATCATGGCGGTCGGCGCCATATCCTGGATGCATCACATGTTCGCCGCCGCGCCGCTCATCTTCGGCGCTGGCACCGTCGGCGTGCTCTACACCATGGCGAGCTGGTGGAGCGACGTGATCCGCGAAGCCCAGTACAAGGGCGACCACACCCGCGTGGTGCAGATCAGCCACCGCTACGGCATGATCCTGTTCATCGCCTCCGAGGTGATGTTCTTCGTCGCCTGGTTCTGGGCCTTCTTCAATTCCGCGCTGTTCCCCGCCGACGCAGTCCACGCCACCCGCGACGCCGTGTTCGGCTGCGGTCCGGGCACCGCGATGGGGGCCTGCAGCGTGCCGGGCACCTGGCCGCCGAAGGGCATCGAGACCTTCGATCCCTGGCATCTGCCGCTGCTCAACACGCTCTTGCTGCTGACCTCGGGCACAACCGTCACCTGGGCGCATCACGCCCTGCTCGAGAACGACCGCCAGGGCCTGAAGTACGGCCTGATCCTCACCGTGTTGTTGGGCGCCGCCTTCACCTGCGTGCAGGCTTATGAATACGCCCACGCCACCTTCCACTTCTCCGGCAACGTCTACGGCGCGACCTTCTTCATGGCGACCGGCTTCCACGGCTTCCATGTGCTGGTCGGCACCGTGTTCCTGCTGGTCTGCCTGATCCGCACCTATGCCGGTCACTTCACGCCCACCCAACATCTCGGCTTCGAATTCGCTGCCTGGTACTGGCACTTCGTCGACGTGGTGTGGCTGTTCCTGTTCATCTGCATCTACGTCTGGTTCCGCGGCGCGGGGGCCGTGGCCGGCGGACACTGATACAGGCTTGACGTGCTACAAGGGGGGCGGTCGAAAGGACCGCCCCCTTTTTCTTTGCAAAGCGACGCCATGACAGATGATGCGCCCCCCACCGTCACCCAGAGCGCGATACGCGGCATCGCCTGCCGCTGCCCGCGCTGCGGCAAGGGCAAGCTCTATGCGGGCTTCCTCGACCTGCGCCCGAATTGCGAAGCGTGCGGGCTCGACTACGCCTTTATCGACGCCGGCGACGGGCCTGCGATCTTCATCATCATGCTGGCGGGCGCCATCGTCGTCACCGCCGCCCTGATCGTCGAAATCAAGTATCAGCCGCCGTTCTGGCTGCATGCGGCGCTCTGGGTGCCGCTGATCGCAGCGACCACGCTGTTGCCGCTGCGCTCGATGAAGTCGCTGTTGATCGCGCTGCAGTTCCATCACAAGGCGGCGCCCGGCCGGCTGATCGACCGCGAGCCGAAATGACCGGTCTCTCGTCACGGCGACCGGCGGTGACCGGTTTCGCCATCTTCACGCTGGTCATGGTGGCGGCTTTCGCCGGCCTTGGCATCTGGCAATTGCAGCGCCGGGTCGAAAAGCATGCGCTGGTCGCGATGTTGAACGAACGCCTCGCAGCCGAGCCTGCGGCGCTGCCGGCGCGAGCGCAGTGGAATGCGCTGACGCCGGCCAAAGACGAATTCCGCCGCGTCAGCTTCGCCGCGACCTTTGCGCCGTTGCCGGATGCGATGGTCTACAGCTCGGGCTCGGCGGTCCGCGCGGACGTCTCCGGCCCGGGCACCTGGGCGTTCCTGCCGGCGCAACTCGGCGACGGCAACACCGTCGTGGTCAATACCGGCTTCGTCCAGAACACGATGCAGGATCGCAACCAGCAGGATCGCGCCGTGGGGCGGCTGATCACGGGTGATCCTGTGGAGCTCACCGGCTATATCCGGTTTCCCGAAAGCGCCGGCACGCTCACGCCGCCGGAGAACACGGCCAAACGGCTCTGGTTCACCCGCGATCATCTTGCGATGGCGCGCGCGCTGGGCTGGGGCGAGGCCGGTAAGGCCGTGGCGCCGTTCTATGTCGATCTGGAAACGCCCGCGCCCGAGAGCGGCATTCCAAAGCCCGGCCCGCTCTCCGTGCATCTCAAGGACGATCACCTGCAATACGCCATCACCTGGTTTACGCTGGCATTTGCGGTCGTCATCGCCTTCGGGGTGTGGTGGCGCGGGCAGCGCCGTGGGTGAATTCCGGCCGTCCCCGTATTCAACCGGACTGGTTGCAGGAACCTTTGTTCCGCACAATCGTTTGGGTTTCCACGGTGCGTACCGAACAATAGGCCGTTCAGTGTCCATTCACGACGATCGCCATACTCCGTCAGCCGCGTCAGCGCTCGGGACAAAGTATATCGACGTGGATGGGATCGCGGATTTGGCTGATGATTTCGATCAGGTTGCGTTGGTGGTCGACTGGCTGGACGCGTGCCGGAATCGCGATCTGGCGACGTTGCTTGACCTCTATGCAGGCGACGCGAAGCTTGAATGCCAGTGCGGCGAGGTCAGGGTGAGCGAAGGCCGCGCCGAACTCGAATCCTACTGGCGGCCGCGCCTCAATGGCCTCGTACCCACCGCCTTCGGGCTGGAGGAAATCACGCCGACCACCGAGGGTGTCGTGCTTGATTATCTGAGCCACGAAGGCAAGCCGGTCCGCATCCTGTTCACCTTTTCGCGCGACGCCAAGATCCAGCGCACCGCTTGCGCGCCCGCGGCGCAGCCGTCGCATCAGGCGGCTGCCGGCGTTGTGGATCAGGCCGACTGACCGCTAGCTTTGTTCTGCGCCTCGCGCATGTCCGGCAGAATCTCCCGCCGGAAGCCGGCAACGCACGCAGGTGCGGCCTTCTTCGCGCAGCAGTTCAAGCGTCCCGCTCAGCGCCCGCGCCCGCTCCAGCATTCCCGTCAATCCCCGGCCGAACATGCGGTCCGCGGGAAAGCCTATGCCGTCGTCGGATATTTCCACGATCACTTCGCGGCCGTTGATGCCGGCCGCGACGTGCATCGCGTTCGCCCGGGCGTGACGAAGCACGTTTGTCGTCGCCTCCTGGATCACGCGATAGATCGTCTGTGACAGCAAGCCGTCGACCTCGTTCAGCGTCGTGTCGATCTGCGACGTCACTGTGAGGCCGCGCGCCTGTGCCTTCACGTTCTGCAGCAGCGTCTGGATGCTTCGATCCAGGCCGAGCTCCTGGATGTAGAGCGGCCGCAGCCGGTCGAGGATGCGGCGGTTCGTCTGCTGCAACGTTTCGACCGACTGCAAAATGCCCTCGGCGGCGTCCCTCGACTTCGCCTGGGCGGACGGGATCGATTCCAGCAGCGCCACCGTGTTGGCGCGGATCCCGAAGAGCAGCGGTCCGAGTTCGTCGTGAAGGTCGCGCGCCATATCCTGCCGCTCGTCGTCCTGCAACGACACGATCTGTCGAAGCAACCTGCGGTTGTCTTGACTGAGGCGATTGAGGGTGCGGGCTAGTTCGTTGGCCTCCTCGGCGCTCTTGCGAATCTCGGGCGGGCCTGAGGGAGCAATTGGCTGCTCGTAATCGCCCGATCGCATTCGGGTCAGGCCATTGCCCAGGTTTTGCAGCGGTCGCAATGCAGAGCGCGCGGTGAAATGGGCAATGGCTCGCCGTCAACAGCATCAGGATAATTCCGGAGCCGGCGATCGCGAGAAATCCGATCCACTTCTCATAGACGTCGGCCGACATGTCCGGCGCAAAGACGATGTCGCCGACCTGCTTTCCTTCGATCAAGACGGGGAAGGCGGTTTTGAATTCGGGCAGGACAAGGAGGTGGACGAACCAATCAGGCACCGTCCCCAGAGGGGTCTGCACCTCGGGCGGGTGAACATCGAGGCCGGTCCCCAGGCGTCTAAACCGAATTGCCTCGGAGGCGCCGAGCGATTGCACGAACGCATCCAGCGTCGCTTGCGGATTGTTGGAGGCCTGAAGCGCACCGTTGAGCGCAGCCGCGACGGCCTTGGCGGAGCGAGCGGCCGGCTCGGTTTCCTCCATAAGTTGCGTCGTGGCAAAGATCTGAAGCGACACGCCTCCGGCCAGCAGAGCGGCCACGAACATCAGGCCGAGCGGCAGCAACAACCGCGCTCGCAAAGAAAGTCTTTCCCATATTTGGGTCAATATAGCCCTCGCAACCCAAGATTTCTCTTTTAAAAAATCGCCAACGGCCTATTTAATCCCGAAGGGGATGGGTTGATGCAAAATACTAGCAGATCGGCAACGAAGGTGTTGATCGTCGACGACCACCCGGTGGTCCTGTCGGGTTGCCGGTCGCTGTTTGCTTCGGACAATACCGTGAAGATCGACGAGGCCACCGACGCCAAGTCCGGGCACCGCGCCTACGTGGCGAAGCGGCCCGACGTCACGGTGATCGATATCAAGCTTCCGGATGTCTCCGGTTTCGAACTGATGCGGCGCATCCGCAAGGACGATCCGGCCGCCAAAATCATCATGTTCAGCATGAATGACGATCCGGCGTTTGTGGTTCGCGCCATCGAGATGGGCGCGCAGGGCTATGTCTCGAAGGGCGACGATCCGAGGATGCTGGTCAAGGCCGTGCGCAAGGTGGCGGCGGGGGACAATTTCATTTCACCGCACCTGGCGGAGGCGGTGACGTTTTCCGGCGCCTCGATCAAGGCCAATCCGGCGTCGCAAATGACGGCGCGCGAGCTGGAAATCCTGCGGCTATTGGGCCGCGGCGACAAGATCGTCGAAGTCGCCGATGCGCTGGAGATTTCCTACAAGACGGTGGCCAATACCACCTCGCTGCTCAAGCAGAAGCTCGGCGCCAAGAATCACTCGGACCTGATCCGGATCGCGGTGGAGATGGGGCTCGGCTGAGCGCCGTCGGCGCTTGGGGGGCTGAACCGGCCGCGCCGCGTGGGCGCGACCCGTTCTTGCCGCTGCAATTCGCGTTCGCCCGGGCAATGGAATGGCGAACGCGAATCCAGCGAAGGCTTATCGGTAATGGCGATGCTTGTGGTGGCCGCGGCCCCTGTACCACCCGTAATGGTGTCCGCGTCCCCGGTGCATGTGTCCGTGGCCGTGACCGTGGCCGCGCCCATGCTTGACCTGGATCACGGAGTCGTCCTGCGCGGCGATCGGGGCCATGCCCAGTCTGGCGGAAGCGGATACGGTCATTGCCAGCGAAGCAATCAGTGCAGCTCCAATCAGGGCGATTCGTCTCATTCAGTGTGTCCTCCCGTTCGCGCTATTGCGACGTCATGCACAAGCTCCCTGCGGGACGTTTGTTCCGGTGCGCATGAAGTAAATGGCAAAGGGGGTGTTCGAGCCGCCTTTCCCGTTCATTCCCGCGCGAATTCGCCGCGGGCCGCGGCGAATTTTCGCCCGGCTCGGGCGGCCAATGCCGATCGCCGGCGTCGCTCTGGCCATAATCGGGAAAAATAGGCAATATGCGCCTCGCTGGTCGATGGCAGGAGTAGTGAATGGCTGACCTGGATATAGTGGAGATCGCCTGCGCCCGGGCGTGGGGTGCTTACATCCTGATTAACCGCGGCATCGCTGAAAATGACGTACGGCGCGATAAAATGAAGGAATTCATTTGCGAACGCTGGGAGGCGGGCGCCCAGGAGAGCGAGCTTTTGGCGGTCGAAGGTCTCAAATATCTCAAGTCGCTGGATGGGTCCGCGACCGGCTAGGCGTCTTCCGTCGATGGCCGGAGCTATTTTCGGGAAAAAAGAGCAATGGCATCGGCTCCGGCAACGCATTGCCGCAACCAGCACTGCGAAGGCCGGCGTCGGCTCGGGTAATAGATAGTGACAGCCTGAAAACCGCGTGCACCAGCCTGCCGACCCCTTGATGGCGCGCGGCCGCCGGCGAGGCTTAAATCGAGCACCGTTCTTCGTCATCACAGTCCGGCGCCGCGTGCTTCCGTTCATGATTGTTGCGGGGTTCACTACACGCCCCGCGTGTTCGCGGCCCGATCCTGCATGGCGGGAATATGGCGGTGGATGAAGATTGTTCAGCGAGGCGAGCGCTCGAATCGGTGCAAAAACGCGCTAGAGTGGCGCCATGGAGAATGTCCGCCGCCCCCTGCCGTTCTCGGCGTTTGAATGGCTGCTGTCCGGGCGCTACTTGCGGGCGCGCCGCAAGGAAGGCTTCATTTCCGTCATTGCCGGCTTCTCGTTCCTCGGCATCATGCTCGGCGTTGCGACGCTGATCATCGTGATGGCCGTCATGAACGGCTTTCGCAAGGAATTGGTCGACAAGATCGTCGGCATGAACGGCCATCTTGTGCTGCAACCGATCGAGTCGCCGCTGACGGATTGGCAGGACGTCACTGAGCGTGTGCGTCAGGTTTCGGGCATACGGCTTGTCGTTCCCGTGGTGGACGGTCCGGCGCTGGCGTCGTCGGCGCAGACTGCCACGGGGGTGCTCATTCGCGGCATTCGCGCCGACGATCTCAACAAGCTTGCCTCGGTCGCCAGTAATATTCAGCAGGGCTCGCTGGAAGCATTCGAGCAGGGGCAGGGGGTCGCCATCGGACGTCGCCTGGCCGAACAATTGTCGCTGCGTGCCGGCGACCAGATCACGCTGGTAGCACCCGGCGAAAACGTGACGTCGAAGGCCATTACGCCGCGCATCAAGCCTTTCAAGGTTGCGGCGGTGTTCAGCACCGACATGTCGGAATATGACTCCGTGATGGTTTTCCTGCCGCTCGCCCAGGCGCAGGCCTATTTCAATCGCGCCGATGACGTGAGCGCGATCGAAATTTTCATCGAAGCCAGGCCGGACAGGGTCGACGACTTCCGAAGGCCAGTGGCCGACGCCGCCGGGCGGCCGGTGTTCCTTGTCGACTGGCGGCGGCGTACCTCGGCCTTTTTCGCGGCACTTCAGGTCGAGCGCAACGTCATGTTTCTGATCCTGACCCTGATCGTGCTGGTCGCGGCGCTGAACATCGTTTCAGGCCTGATCATGCTGGTGAAGGACAAAGGCAGCGATATCGCCATTCTGCGCACCGTGGGCGCCTCGCGAGGGTCGATCATGCGGGTGTTCCTGATCGCGGGTGCTGCGATCGGCGTGGTCGGCACGCTGACCGGGCTTCTCGTCGGCATGCTGGTTTGCGTGAATATCGAATCGATCCGGCGATTTCTTTCGTGGCTCACCAATACCGAATTGTTTCCGCCAAAACTCTACTTCCTGTCGAAGCTGCCGGCGGAGATCGATTTTGGCGAGACCGCCGCCGTTGTGATCATGGCGCTGACGCTGTCATTCCTCGCGACGCTCTATCCATCATGGCGCGCGGCGCGGCTCGATCCGGTCGAGGCATTTCGATATGGGTAGTGCTGCCGCTGCCGCGATCTGGTTGTGAGACAGCTCCTTCCCCTCGCGCTGCCGCCGCGATCCGGTCCTTGATCTGCTCGGTCGTCGTGCATCGGTGTTCTCCGGCTCTTGGTTTGGGTCGCTTCCGTTAATCAAGCGTCTTGCCGTATCGCATCGGGAAATTTGTAAGAGCGATCCTGGATGCCGGCGCCAGGCACGTAGATGCGTTGTCCGGCAGTCGGCTCAAAAACGCCGATCCGTTCGGCAACGGAGACCAACCCCGCCAGGGTGTGGACCTGCATTTTCTCCATCACCTTCTGGCGATGGGCCTTGATCGTGCGTTCGGTACAACCTAGCGCGCGGGCGATTTGCTTGTTGGTGTCGCCGCGAATGACAAGTTCGAAGACTTCCCGCTCGCGCGGCGTCAATGTTCCGACACGGGCGCGAACCATGTACAGCTTGCTTTTTGGGCCAAACGTCACTTCGTGAAGCGCGATCGCCCTCTCGATTGCCTGAAAAAGTTTATTCGATGAGACAGGCTTGGTCAGAAAATCAGCCGCACCGGCCTTAATGGCACGCACCGTGGTCGGAATATCGGGATGGCCGGTGAGGAATATGATCGGCAGCGTTGAACCGAGTGCGCTCAGTCGCGCCTGGAGTTCGGGGCCGCCCATTCCCGGGATCTGCACGTCGAGGAGAATGCAGCTCGGGACGCTTTCGCTCGGCGGGCGATCCAGCAGGTGCTGGGCCGAAGCATAGGTCGCGACTTCGTAACCGGCGTGCTTTAAAAGACGTTCGATCGCTCGCCGGAAGGACGCGTCGTCGTCGATAACATGCACCAAGCCCGGCATCACGCCCTCCTTACCGTTTCACATTGCCCCCATCTGGGGATGGTACCTGCGGACCACGCGGGGCGTTCGGAAGCGCCACCGGCGATAGCGCAAGAGGCTCGGCGCTAATGCGCCGCGCTTGTCCCCACGGTGATTTCGCGTTTGAGGCATTCGCGCAGGAGCCGATCCATCACCAGTCGGGCCTCGATCTGTGTTGAGATGGTGCGGAGTTCTCGATTGTGCCCGGGCAGCGGTCGTTTCTCGCGAGAAATCCCGCGGAAACCTTCGACTGTGATTTGTGGGTTGCGGGTGTGGCTGTGGATCGAGGTACCATAAGACATGATCTCTTCCCCAAGCTGAGCTACGACGATGAACTCGTGCGAGGGATCGTACGTCGCACGTTCGTCTTCTCAATTGTCTGAAGAGATCGAACGCGATACTTCGGTATAGGGGCGGGATCTGAAAGCTATGATGACGAGTCCGGATCAGTACTGCCGTCGAGCAGTGCCTTGTCCAGGCACTCGATCAGGCTCTCGTCGCTGAATGGCTTGGTCAGGAAACCACAGGCGCCGGCCTTCAGCACGCGCGCACGAATATCTTCGTCAGGGAAGGCGGTCACGAAAATAATCGGCGTGTGATGCCCGTCGGCAATCAGCCGATCCTGCAAATCTGCACCGTTCATGCCGGGCATTTGTACGTCGGAGATCAGACAGGCCGTGTCCGCGGCGCGATTCGACTGCAGATATTCCTCGGCGGAAGCGAAAGTTTCCGCAGCATATCCCATCGATCGAACGAGCCCCTTGGTAGACTCCCGAACGAACCCGTCATCGTCGACGATAGAGATCAGAGGAATTTCCGGCAAAAGACCCAGCCTTGATAAAGCAGCGCATGCCAACCCATCTTGGCGATATATCAAGCCTGCGTAATTATACTTGAGTATCGAGGTGCTATGACGCCGAAGGGCGGACGCCCAGGGCCTCAGCCATCCGCACGAGGTCGGCCAGCGTCCTGGCTCCCATCTTTTGCATGATGCGGCCGCGATGGACCTTGACCGTGATCTCGCTGAGCCCGACTTTGCCGGCAACTTGCTTGTTCATCAGTCCCGCCGCCACCAGGGCCATGATTTCCCGCTCGCGCGGGGTCAGGGTCTCGAAGCTCGACTTCAATCCGGAAGAAGCCTTCTCGGAATTGATCCGGCCTTGATCCCTTTCCAGCGCAAGCTTCACGGCATCCAGCATGTCCTGTTCGCGAAACGGCTTGGTCAGGAATTCCACCGCGCCGGCCTTCATGGCCCTTACCGACATCGGGATATCGCCGTGACCTGTCATGAAAATGATGGGGATATGAATATTGTGGCCCGACAGCTCGGCCTGAAAATCCAGTCCGCTTACGCCGGGCAGCCTGACGTCGAGCACCAGACAGCTCGGGAGTGGCGGCCGCTTTTCCTGCAAAAATTCGGACGTGGAGGCGAAGACCCGTGTCTGCAGGCCGACCGATCGAAGGAGACTTGAGACAGAATCGCGCACCAGCGGATCATCGTCGACGACGAATATGATCGATTTCCCGGAAATATCGTCCTTCATTCGACAGGACTCCCGCGCGAAGACGGTGGAGCGACCCCAAGTGCTGCATCGTATCGTTTGCCTGGCTCTGCGGTATATTGGTCCTATGGCCAATGCATAAGGAAACAAAGGAGAAATCCGGGTTTCCCCGACGCTCACGCAGGCATCGGCGGCTGTTTCGAACCGGGAATAGTGAACCGGAATTCAGTGCCGTGCGGCGTACTCGGCGCGGCCGACAGTCGGCCACCGTGGGCCTCGATAATTCTTCGACAGATCGACAGCCCCATGCCCATGCCGGCGGACTTGGTCGTGAACAACGGGTCAAAGATGCGATGACGGATCGCTTCCTCGATCCCAGTGCCCGAATCCGCGATCGTGACTTCAATGCTGCCTTCGTCGTTAACCTTCGATCCGACCCGTAGCAGGCGAGGGCGGTCGGTCACGGAGCTCATGGCGTCCGCCGCGTTCATGGTCAGATTCATGATGACCTGCTGCAGCTGGACGCGATCGCCCGACACAAGCGGAAGGTCTGCGGCCAGTGTCGTCTGAATTACCACCGAACGGCTCCGCAGTGCGCTCCCTGTCAGGGCGAGCACATCCCGGATCGCCTCGTTGACATCGAGCGTGGCGTATTCCGGCTTGCGATGCTTGAGCAGCTCCCGAATGCGCACAAACACCTCGCCTGCGTGATTGCCCGCCTCGACCACGCCCTTGAGAGCCGTTTTCGTCTCCTCGAGGTTGGGCGGGGCCTGGGCCAACCATCGGAGTGCCCCGTTTCCGTAAGAGACGACCGCCGCGAGCGGTTGGCTGATTTCATGGGCGATCGACGCCGCGAGTTCGCCCATGGTCGTCAGCCGCGCCACTTGCGCCAGCTCCGCCTGGGCCGCTTGCGCGGCCTCGTTGGCGCTGATGCGTTCGCGCTCCGCATTAATCAGGTCCGTGACATCCCGGTTGATGCCGACCATGCGCACGGGTTTGCCGGCCGCGTTCCGGATGATCTGCCCCAAGCCGCGAATGATGCGGATCTCGCCATCGGCTCGCCGCACCTTGAAGTCGGACGAGAATTCGCGATCGCCGCGAAGCGCCGCCTCGACATCCGCCTTGGCTCGCCCGACGTCTTCCGGAACGATGCACTTCGACCAGGCGTCGAAAGCGCCACTGAATTCTTCCTTGCGAACGCCGTACAGCCGGTACATCGAGTTGTCCCAAACCAGCTGATCCTGTTCGATGTCCCAATCCCAGATGCCGAGCGACGCCGCGTCGATCGCGAGCTTCAATCGCTCTTCACTCGAACGCAGCCGGGATTCGCTTTCCTTCAGCTCGCGCTCGCGACTCTTCCGGGCCGCGACTTCTCCGACCAGGTCGTCAAACGACCTCTTGAGCTTCGCCGCCATGGCGTTGAACGACCCGCCAAGGGTATCTAGCTCCTCCAGTTTGGTGCCTGGCACGCGGACGCTCAAATTCCCGCCGGCCATCGTTTGCGTCGCCCGTGCCATGTGCCGGAGTGGCGCGGTCACCAATGACGCCAACGCCGCGCCCAGCACGAGGGAGAGCACCAGCGCCAGGGCGAGCACTATCGCAGAACGGCTGTTGGCTTTGCGCAAACCCGCCAGATAGAACCCTTCAGGCATGGCCGTCATCAAAATCCAATCATGGCCGGCGCTGTGATTGCGATACGTGGTCGCGTAGGTCAGCCACGTTTCCCGCGAAAGCGGCTTTGCCGTGACGTGATCGAACTGGAACTCGGTCGCCACCGCAGAGAGCCCCGATAGGCCGGTACGCCGCGCGAGAGCGGCAATTGCGTTCGCGACCACCGGATCGTCGGCGGAAGCGGACGAAGCGATCGTCTTGCCGGCCATGTCAAGGATGACAGCTCGACCATTGGTGCCGACGGCCTGACTCCGCAGGAGGGAGTCGAGAGCGTCTTCGCGCTGAACGCCCGCCGGCGGCGGCGCACGTGCGAGGTAGTCATCCAGTTGCAAGCGGATGTTCGCCGACGTCGCCTGATGAAGCCTCGTCGCCAGCATCTGCGCATCGTCGTCTGCGGATTGAAGCGCGACAATCGCCGTGGTGCCAACCATCACGAGCACCAGGGCGATGAACGGCGCGAAGATGAATATCCGGATTGGAAGGCGTCCCTGCACCGGGGAAAGCCTTTTCCGGAACCTCGCCGCGGCCTGACTCCCAGATCCATTCGCGGCTCCCGAGCGCGCGCTCACTGACACGGCCGGGAATATCCGCCCAGAACCATCCGAACCGTCTGGCAAGCGGGAGAGCGACCAGGAAGGCCACGGGCGCCAGCAGCCAGGTAACCGACAACGTGAAAGCCAGCGACGACGAGATGTTGCGGTAGGAGATGGTCGGGGTGAATTTTTCCGAGCAGATGAAGCCCCACATCACCGGATCAAACAACATGATCAACGCGACGAACACGCCGTAACGGCGCCAGGTCTGCATCAGGCGAAAATCCGGATTGCGGCCGATGAGCTGATAGGCCATCCAGACAAAGGCGGCCCAGAAAAAATATCCCTCCGCCCAATTCCAAACGAAGCCGGGCGGCACGCCCTCGATCAGGTCCGACAGCATGTAAGCCGGAACGACGGCGATGAGCGCGGGATAGCCGAACAGCACGACGCAAAGCAGGACGGCCAAATCCTTCAGGGATTCAAACGTCTGCGCGCCCGGGACAAGGACGATGAACGATCCGATGTAGCCGCTCGCGATGATCAACACGCATGTCAGGGGAATGCTCAGGAACGCCTTGGTGTCCCACCTCTGCCGGGCGCGGCCAAATCCCCAATGATCCCCAATCCGGAACGTAAATCCGCCAAATGCGCAGATGGCCACGAAGAGGCCGACGGCATAGCTGAACCGGGCCCACACCTCCAAAACCGGGAGGGGGATGTTGCTGAGGACGGCATCCAGCCACGCGACGATGGCGGTCATGGTCGATCACTGGGGATGGCGAGGCTTGTGCACTGCGGTCGTACCAGCATGCCAAGAACGCGGCTCTCTGCCGCAGCGCCATTCGGAACATCAAGAAAGTCACGTCGCGTCATGCCCGACCCCGACCTCCAGATGCGTGGCATGGTACCGCATCACATAACCGGTGCGATAGAGGGGCTAGGATGCGTCGGCTGGTTGAGCCGGCAGGTCATCAGCCAAAAGGCCCAATGGACGACAGGACCCCGAGATATGGGGTCCGTAATAAAACAGCACAGCTGGCGTCAAATCGGCGGGAAGCCAAGCTTCTGCCGACTGACAAAAGAGTCCGTCCACCGGCGAGAGCACGAAGTAAGCCGTAAAACCATTGCGCAGGGAAGGCCGGAGTGTTTCCGCTGAACCTGTATGCTCGTGTGCGCGTTCTTATGCGCAAATTGCACACGAGACCGCGGGTGCAGCGTGCACCCGGTCTTCCCTGCGCCCTCTCTGATTCGATGGAGGGCAAACGAGAATGCAAACCTCGGGCGCAATGCGCCGCGAGATCGCGAAGTCATATCCACGTCATTGCGAGCACAGCGAAGCAATCCACGCCTCCGCTTGCCGCGCTATGGATTGCTTCGCTGCGCTCGCAATGACGGGGTAAAGACCGGTCTCCAACCGCCGGGATGGCCGTCCCGCTCCCCCATTTTTTCACCCCTTGCCATTTCCCCTTGGCCCCAAAACGCTTTATGGTGCCTCCTTGCTTCGCGTTTGGCGAAATAGAAATCATGATCAATATCAAAGGCTTGCCACAGGGCTAACGCCTTTGGAGGGTGGTTTGACGCGCTATATTTCGACGCGGGGGGAGGCCCCCGTCCTGGGTTTTTGCGATGTGATGCTGACCGGGCTTGCCCGCGACGGCGGCCTCTACGTGCCCGAGGTCTGGCCGCAGCTCTCTGCCGAGACCATCGCGGGCTTTTTCGGCCGGCCGTATTGGGAAGTCGCGGTCGACGTGATCAGGCCGTTCACGGCAGGCGAGATTTCCGACGCCGATCTCGGCCGTATGGCTAACGAGGCTTACGCGACCTTTCGCCATCCTGCGGTGGTGCCGCTCGACCAGATCGGGCCCAATCAATTCGTGCTGGAGCTGTTTCACGGCCCGACGCTGGCGTTCAAGGACGTCGCGATGCAGCTGATCTCGCGGCTGATGGATCACGTGCTGGCCAAGCGCAATCAGCGCACCACCATCGTGGTCGCGACGTCGGGCGATACCGGCGGCGCGGCGGTCGATGCGTTCGCGGGTCTCGACAATGTCGATCTGGTCGTGCTGTTCCCGAACGGGCGCATCTCCGACGTACAGCGGCGGATGATGACGACGACGGGAGCGGCCAACGTGCATGCGCTCGCGATCGAAGGCACCTTCGACGATTGCCAGGCGATCGTGAAGGCGATGTTCAACCATCACGGCTTTCGCGATGCGGTCTCGCTGTCGGGCGTCAACTCGATCAACTGGGCGCGGATCGTGGCCCAGGTCGTCTACTACTTCACCTCGGCCGTCGCGCTCGGCGCGCCCGCGCGCAAGGTGGATTTCACCGTGCCGACCGGCAATTTCGGCGATATCTTTGCGGGCTATGTCGCCAAGAAAATGGGGCTGCCGGTCCGCTGGCTGCGCATCGCCTCCAATGTCAACGACATCCTGCCGCGTACGCTCAAGACCGGCATCTACGAGGTGAAGGAAGTTCACGCCTCCGCTTCGCCCTCGATGGACATCCAGATCTCCTCGAATTTCGAGCGGCTGCTGTTCGAGGCGAGCCGCCGCGACGCCGACAGCGTTCGCCGGCTGATGGGCTCGCTGAAACAGTCCGGCCGCTTCGTGCTGCCGGATGCCATGCTGGCAGCGATCCGCGAGGAGTTCGACGCCGGCCGCGCCGACGAGACCGAGACGTCGGCTGCGATCCGCGCCGCCTGGCGCGAGGCCGGCGACCTCGTCGACCCCCATACCGCGGTGGCGCTGGCGGTGGCCGACCGCGACACCTCGGATTCAGGGATACCCAACATCGTGCTGTCGACCGCGCATCCGGCCAAGTTTCCCGATGCGGTGGAAGCCGCCTGCGGCGTGCGGCCGCAACTGCCGGCCTGGCTCGATGGTCTGATGACCAAATCCGAACACATCACGGTGATGAAAAACGATTCAGCCGAAGTGGAGCAATTCGTGCGCTCGGTGAGCCGTGCCGCGAAGCAGGGAGTTGCCGGATGAGCGTTGACGTAACCAAGCTGCCGTCCGGCCTGACCATCGTTACCGATACCATGCCGCATCTGGAAACCGCGGCGCTCGGCGTCTGGGCCGGCGTCGGCGGCCGTGACGAGAAGCCGAACGAGCACGGCATCTCGCATCTTCTCGAACACATGGCCTTCAAGGGCACGACCAGGCGCTCCTCGCGCGAAATCGTCGAGGAAATCGAGGCGGTCGGCGGCGATCTCAACGCCGGCACTTCGACCGAAACCACCGCCTATTATGCCCGGGTGATGAAGGCCGACGTGCCGCTCGCGCTCGACGTGCTCTCCGACATCCTGGCCAATCCGTCCTTCGTGCCTGATGAGCTCGAGCGCGAGAAGAGCGTCATCGTGCAGGAAATCGGCGCGGCGCAGGATACGCCCGATGACGTCGTGTTCGAGCACCTCAACGAACTCTGCTTTCCGGACCAGCCGATGGGCCGTTCGCTGCTGGGCACCGCGAAGACGCTGAAGAATTTCGACCGCGACATGCTGCGCAGCTATCTCTCCACGCATTACCGCGGCCCCGACATGGTGGTGGCGGCCGCGGGCGCGGTCGACCACAAGCGCGTGGTGGAGGAAGTGACGCAACGATTTGCCAGCTTCGACGCCTCGCCGGCGCCGACGCCGGTGCCTGCGATGTTCGGCAAGGGCGGCTCGCGCGTGGTGCATCGTGACCTCGAACAGGCGCATCTGACGCTGGCGCTCGAGGGCGTGCCGCAGACCGATCTATCGCTGTTCTCGCTGCAGGTCTTCACCAACACGCTCGGCGGCGGAATGTCGTCGCGGCTGTTCCAGGAAGTGCGCGAGAAGCGCGGCCTGTGCTACTCGATCTACACCTTCCACGCGCCCTATGCCGACACCGGCTTTTTCGGCCTCTATACCGGCACCGATCCCGACGACGCGCCGGAGATGATGGAAGTGATCGTCGACGTCATCAACGATGCCGTGGAAACCCTGACCGAAGCCGAGATCGCCCGCGCCAAGGCGCAGATGAAGGCGGGGCTTCTGATGGCGCTGGAAAGCTGCTCCTCCCGGGCCGAACAGCTGGCGCGGCACGTGCTGGCCTATGGCCGGCCGCAGACGGTGGAAGAGCTGGTCGCCAGGATAGATGCGGTCAGCGTCGAATCGACCCGCAACGCCGCGCATGCGCTGCTGTCCCGCAGCCGGCCGGCGGTCGTAGCACTCGGCAGCGGCAGGGGGCTGGACACGGCGGTGTCTTTTGCGGAAGGATTGACGAGGTCGAAGGCGAAGACGCTCCTGCATTAGAGCATGATCCCGGAAATTTGGGCTCCGGTTTTCCGTAAGGATCATGCTCCAATAGCAAGACAGCGGGGAGTAGAGGGCATGGCCCTGTTTCGTTTGCCAACCAGCGGACCGGCCGCGCTTGTGCCGCGCGGTCACGGGCTTCTGCTGCGCGCCCCGCAAATGTCGGACTTCCTGCAATGGGCGCAATTGCGCGAGCAAAGCCGCGGCTACCTCACGCCGTGGGAGCCGATCTGGCCGTCGGACGATCTGACCCGCGCCGGTTTTCGCCGCCGGTTGCGCCGCTATGCCGAAGATATCGCCGCCGACCGCTCCTATCCGTTCATCGTCTTCCGCGCGTCTGACGGCGCCATGATCGGCGGCATCACGCTCGCCAACGTCCGCCGCGGCATCGTGCAGGCCGGCACGATCGGCTATTGGGTCGGCGAGCCCCATGCCGGCCGCGGCTACATGACCGCGGCGCTGCGGGTGCTGCTGCCGACGCTGTTCGGCGAGCTCAACCTGCACCGCATCGAGGCCGCCTGCATTCCCACCAATTCGCCCTCGATCCGGGTGCTGGAGAAATGCGGCTTCACCCGCGAGGGGCTGGCGCGGCGCTATCTCTGCATCAACGGCGTCTGGCAGGACCATCTGCTGTTCGGCCTGCTGCATGAGGATTTCCGCGGCTGAACCGTTGATTTCCAAGCCTTTCAGATGCCTTGGGTTCGCCGCCATTGGGCTGCTATAAGGCCGCCCGGGAGCAATGACGTGGAATGATGGGATCAGGGACGTCGCATGGGTGACAATCGTTTGGCCAGGGTGGTGGCGGCTGCGGCGGTCGCGGGCGGGCTGGCCTGCCTGATGGCGGCGCCGGCATCGGCGCAATCGATCACGGATCGTTTCAAGAGCCTGTTCGGCGGCAAGTCGGACGAGGAGCCGGCGACAAATGCGCCGGGAGCGGCGGTGCCCCAGGACACCGGCGATCTGACCTGTCCGCCGGTCACGGTCAGGGCCGGCGCGTCCACCTATGCCGTTGCGGCGCCCGGCAAGCAGCCGGTCGGCAACGACCTGCGCTTTCAGGCGACGATCTCCAAAATGGCCCGCGAATGCACCGTCAATGGCGGCGTGATCACGGCGCGGATCGGCATTCAGGGCCGCGTCATTGCAGGCCCCGCCGGCGCCCCGTCATCGGTCCAGGTTCCGATTCGTGTTGCGGTGGTGCAGGGCGGCGTGTCCGAAAAAACCATCGCCACCAAGGCCTATCAGACCACCGTCACCATGACCGAAGGCGGCAGCGAGCCGTTCACGCTGGTGGCCGAAGATCTCACCTATCCGGCGCCTCCCGGCGCCGTCGGCGACAGCTATATCTTCTATATCGGCTTCGACCCGCAGTCCCTGAAGCCCGAACGCCCGGCGCCGAAAAAGAAGAAGCAATAAAAAAAGCCGGCGCGATCGTCTCGCGCCGGCTTTTGATAGGTGGATCGAAAGCGCTCAGTTCAGCTTGGCGCGAACCTCGGCAATGCCCTTGGCGAGCAGGTCGTCGGCGACCGAGCCCTTGACCGATTTCGACAGGATGGTCGAGGCGGCTTCGACCGCGGCGTTGGCGGCGGCGGCGCGGACGTCGGCCAGCGCCTGGGCCTCGGCAAGCGCGATCTTGCTCTCGGCGGTCTTGGTGCGGCGGGCGACGAAGTCTTCCATCTTGGCCTTGGATTCGACCGCGATGCGTTCGGCTTCGGCCCTGGCGTTGGCGATGATTTCCTCGGCCTCGCGTTCGGCGCTGGCGCGGCGGGTCTGGTACTCGCCGAGCAGCTTGGCGGCCTCTTCCCTGAGACGTTTGGCGTCGTCAAGTTCGGCCTTGATGCGCTGGGCGCGATGATCGAGCGCCGTCAGCACCGTCTTGTGGATGCCGAGATAGGCAAACAGCACCATGAGGATGACGAAGGCGATCGCGACCCAGGTTTCCGGTTGGGTAAACATCCGTCTATCCCTTCAACGTGGCATCGACGGCGCTGCTGACGGTTTTGCCGTCGGGCAGCACGCCGGTGAGGCGTTGCACGATCGCGCCGGCGGCATCCGCGGCGATGCCGCGGACATTGCTCATCGCGGTCTCCCGCGTCGCCGCGATCTGCTTCTCGGCGGCGGTAAGCCTGGTGTTCAACTGGTCTTCCAGCTTCTTGCGCTCGACTTCCGAGGCCGCGTTCAGCTTCTCGCGGGTCTCGTTGCCGATGGCCTGCGCGCGGGAACGCGCCGAAGCGAGTTCCGTCTCATACGCCTTCAGCGCAGCGTCGGACTCGTCCTTCAGCTTCTGCGCCGCGGCCAGATCGCTCTCGATCGCGTTCTGACGTGCGTCGATCACGCTTTCGACGCGCGGCAGCGCGATGCGCGATACGATCACATAGAGCGCGACGAATGCGATGACCAGCGACACCAGCTGCGAAGCAAACGTGCTGGACTCGAACGGAGGAAATCCTCCGCCGTGTCCGCCGTCTGCTCCGGTGTGGGCGCCGGTACCATGACTTTTTTCAGCCACGGGGTTCTCCTCTTGCTGTCAGGCGCGCCGCCCGGAGGCGGCGCGGGAAGGTGCAGCTCAGAGCGGAACGAACAGCAGCAGCAGCGCGATCAGCAGCGAGAAGATGCCGAGCGCTTCGGTCACGGCGAAGCCGAAGATCAGGTTGCCGAACTGGCCCTGCGCTGCCGACGGATTGCGCACCGCTGCGGCGAGGTAGTTGCCGAAGATGATGCCCACGCCGACGCCCGCGCCGCCCATGCCGATGCATGCGATGCCCGCGCCGATAAGTTTTGCTGCTGCCGGTTCCATTTTCTAGAGCTCCTTGAGAGATAAGACTGAGTGAGGGTGGAAATTCCCCGGACGCTTAGTGTCCCGGATGAATGGCGTCGTTGAGGTAGATGCAGGTCAGGATCGCGAACACGTAGGCCTGCAGGAATGCGACCAGCAGTTCGAGCGCGGTCAGCGCCACCGTGAGCGCCAGTGGCAGCATGCCGCCGGCCCAGCCGAGCGCGCCGAGCGCGACGCCGAGCATGCCGACGAAGCCCGCGAACACCTTCAGTGCGATGTGACCGGCCAGCATGTTGGCGAACAGACGTACGCTGTGCGAGACCGGCCGCAGGAAGAACGACAGGATTTCGATGAACATGACCAGCGGCAGGATGTACATCGGAACGCCGGTCGGCACGAAAATCTTGAAGAACTTGAGGCCGTTCTTGTAGATGCCGTAGATCAGGACCGTGAAGAAGACAAGCAGCGCCAGCGCCACGGTGACGATGATGTGGCTCGAAACCGTAAACGTATAGGGAATGATGCCGATCAGGTTCGAGACGCAGATGAACATGAACAGCGAGAAGATCAGCGGGAAGAACTTCATGCCTTCCGAGCCGGCGGTAGAGCGGATCGTCGAGGCGACGAACTCGTAGCTGATTTCGGCGATCGACTGCAGTCGCCCGGGAATCAGTTGCCCTCTCGCCATGCCGCCGATCATCAGCAGCGAAATCACCGCCACCGTGATGAACATGTAGAGCGACGAGTTGGTGAAGGCGATCGTGTGCTTGCCGATGTGGCCGATCGTGAAGAGGGGTTCGATATTGAACTGGTGGATTGGGTCGATTTTCATCCGCGCGGCTCTTTATCCACCGGCCTGGCCGGCAATCGAATTTCAAATGTCGTGACTTCCCGTCGACGCTCAGCGCCTGCCTGGACCTGCGCCTGCAGTTCTCACCACGTTGACCACGCCGGCGACGAAGCCGAGCAGCAGAAACACGATGAAACCGAACGGCGACGTCGACAATAAACGGTCGAACCCCCAGCCAATCGCCGCTCCGACGACAACGCCCGCGACCAATTCCGAGGAAAGACGGAAACCAAGCGCCATGCCAGAAGCTCTGGCGGCTCTGTCTCCGCTTTCAGTTCCGGGTTGATCAGTCCTGATTTTGCGGCTGTCACGAATTTCGGACAACCGGTGATCCAGACTTCCGAGCCTTGCGGAAAGCGCAGCTTCGTCGGAAGACGGCTGATCGCGATTTTCACCTGCGTTGTCGTTTTTGTCTTTGGCCATGCCCAAGACATTAAACGATGCCAACGGTTGATGGAAATTACGCCGTCACCCTTGAAAGCCGCGCGGACCATACTTAGCGCGTCTAATCAAGTCAAGATTAGGCCGTAACCAGTTATTTCATTGATTCAATTGGATTTATTCAGTTGCTGCCTGCGACACTGTAGACCCGGGATCGCAGTGCAGCAGTATTGCCACACGGATCAATCTTGCGCCCGTTTGAACGCTCTGTTGGGATGTCCGAAGCGAAGCGAAAATATCCTGTGCCGGAGCCCGCATGCCACGTCAGGTCGATTACTATTTCTCGCTCCAATCTCCCTGGGCCTATATCGGGCATCAGTCCTTTCGGCGTCTGGTAAGTGCTTATGATCTAAAGGTAAATCATAAGCCGGTGGTGCTGGTCGATCTGTTCTCGGAGACCGGCGGCCTGCCCTTGATGAAGCGCCATCCGGTCCGGCAGCGCTACCGGATGGTCGAACTGCAACGCTGGCGCGACAAGCGCGGACTGAAATTTCATCTGCAGCCGGCAAGCTGGCCCTTCAATGCACGGCTGGCCGATGGCGTCGCGATCGCGGCGCTCGAGACCGGCCACGATCCGGACCGCTATTTGCGGCGCGCCTTTGCCGCCGTCTGGGAAGATCAGCTCAATCTCGCCGACCCCGCAACGATCGCGAAACTCGCCGACGAATCGGGGCTGCCCGGCAAGCAACTGGTGGAACGCTCCGGCGCGGAAGAAGTCAGCGACACGTATGAGCAGAACCGGCAGGACGCGCTGGCATCCGACGTGTTCGGTTCGCCGGTCTATGTGCTGGAGAGTGAGGTGTTCTGGGGACAGGACCGCCTCGAATTGCTAGAAGATGCGTTGAAGTCCGGCCGGGCGCCCTATAGCTCAAAGGTTTAGGGACGCGCCTTGAAAGCGCCCCGGCGGTCGAGGAAACCGGTAACTCCTGAGGCGGGGAGCAAGCCCATGCGCACAGCAAAATCGTCCTCGAAATTCTCCACGATCATCGTGCTGGCCTTTTGCTGCGCGGGCGCCGGTCAGGTGCTTGCGGGCCCGATGCCCGAGACCGAGAACGGCCGCTACGCGCTGTCGCCGGCAGGCGACGGCGTGCTCCGTCTCGACACCCGCACCGGTGCAGTCTCGACCTGCAACAATTCGGGCGCGGGCTGGGCCTGCTATGCGGTACCCGACGAGCGCGCGGCGATGGACACGGAAATCGGCCGTCTGCAAGCCGACGTTGTCCGGCTCCAGGCCGAGAATGAAAGGCTCAAGGCAGACCTCGCCTCGCGCGAGCCGACGGTGCCCGGCAAGATCGAAGAGCCGCTGCCGAAATCGGATTCGTTGAAGAAGGGTGAGCCGAAGGTAAGCGAGGGCGAGCGCAAGATAGAAATCCCGCTGCCGAGCGACCGCGACATGGATCGCATGATGTCGTTCCTGGAGCGGGCGTGGCGGCGCCTGATCGAAATGGCCAACCGGGTGCAGCGGGACGTCAACGGCAAGATTTGACAATAAGCCTCATGATGAGGAGCGCGTCTTCGCGCGTCTCGAACCGTGAGTCTGCATGGCTTTGGTGCCCCAAACACATCCTTCGAGACGGCGCTTCGCGCCTCTTCAGGATGAGGACCGTGCAATGAATTGAGGCTTTATGACCTTACCCAAATCCCTCTCTCGCACCACGCCCTCCGCCGTCACCGCTAGCACCATCGTGTCCTCGCTGCTGACGGTGCAGACATCAGGCGCAGGCTTTACCGACCTCACGGCCGAGGTCGCGAAATTCGTGCGCGACGCGCGGGCGCGCGAAGGCGCGGTGACGCTGTTCATCCGTCACACCTCGGCGTCGCTGACGATCCAGGAAAATGCCGACCCGACCGTGCTCGTCGATTTGACCACCGCGCTGAACCGGCTCGCGCCCGAGAATGCCGGATG
Source organism: uncultured Alphaproteobacteria bacterium (assembly GCA_963770135.1). Taxonomy (GTDB): domain Bacteria; phylum Pseudomonadota; class Alphaproteobacteria; order Rhizobiales; family Xanthobacteraceae; genus Bradyrhizobium. The sequence goes on from CAVYOM010000018.1 coordinate 114,730, forward strand.
GCGCCACGACACCGAGGGGCCGGACGACATGCCGGCGCATATCAAGACCATGCTGACCGCGACCTCGCTGCACGTCCCGGTGCTGCAGGGCGCGCTCGCGCTGGGCACCTGGCAGGCGATCTATCTGGTCGAGCACCGCGCGCGGTCGCACCGGCGCGAGGTCGTGCTGCAGTTCATCGGCATGACGGCTTGAGGCACCCGCAAAAGCAAACCGGCCGCGGATCGCTCCGCGGCCGGTTGGTTGTCGTCGGCCGGGTTGATTACTTCGTGATGTCGACGTCCTTGGTTTCCGGCAGGAAGAAGAAGCCGACGACCGCGGTGATCGACGCGAAGATGATCGGGTACCACAGACCCGCGTAGATATCGCCGGTCGAGGCCACAATCGCGAACGCGGTCGCGGGCAGCAATCCGCCGAACCAGCCGTTGCCGATGTGGTAGGGCAGCGACATCGAAGTGTAGCGGATCTTGGTCGGGAACAGTTCGACCAGCATTGCCGCGATCGGCCCGTACACCATGGTGACGTAGAGCACCAGGATGAACAGCAGCCCGATTACCGCGGCGACCTGCGGTCGGAAGATGTCGAATGGATGCGCCATCTTCACGATCTGGGTGTCGCCGGCCTTCGGGTAGCCTGCGCCCTGCACCGCCGCCAGCACTGCCGGATTCGATGTCTTGGCATCCGTATAGGCGGTGTCCTTGCCGTTGACGACGAGCTTTACGCCGGAGCCTGCTGCGCCGTAGCTGGTCGTATACTTGACCGACTGCTGCGCGAGGTAGGCGCGGGCGGTGTCACAAGGTGCCGTGAAGACGCGAGTGCCGACCGGGTTAAACAGATCGCCGCACAGCGCGGGATCCGAGACTACCTCGACCTTCACGGATTCGATCGCCTTCTCCAGCGCCGGGTTGGCGTTGGTGGTGATCATCCTGAAGATCGGGAAGAAGGTCAGCGCCGCGATCAGGCAGCCTGCCAGAATGATCGGCTTGCGGCCGATCCTGTCGGACAGCGCGCCGAACACGACGAAGAAGCCGGTGCCCAGCAGCAACGACCATGCAATCAGCAGGTTGGCGGTGTAACCGTCGACCTTGAGGATCGATTGCATGAAGAACAGCGCATAGAACTGGCCGGTGTACCAGACCACGCCCTGGCCCATCACGCCGCCGA
>CAVYOM010000019.1:0-53493 GCA_963770135.1 uncultured Alphaproteobacteria bacterium
CCTTCGCCTGGGGAAAACAGGCGGTAAAGACCGCGCCGTTTTTCGGCACGCTTTCGATCAAAAGCCGGCCGCGATGGCGGTTAAGAATATGTTTCACCAAGGATAAACCGAGCCCGGTTCCGCCCTGTGCGCGGCTGTCGCCGACATCGACCCGGTAGAAGCGCTCGGTCAGTCGCGGCAAATGTTCCGGGGCGATGCCGGGGCCGAAATCGCGGACCATGACGCGCACTTCCGGCGCGCCCTCGCCCGAGGTCGCCTGGATCAAGGAGACGATCACCCGCCCGCCCGACGCACCATATTTGAGCGCGTTTTCGATCAGGTTCTCGAACAGCCGCAGCAGCTCCTCGCGGTCGCCTGCGATCGTCACCGGCGCGGTCGGCAGGTCGATCTCGATTTCGACCTGGCGTTCCCGGGCCAGCGGCTCCAGCCCGTCGGCGACCTGGCGGATGATCGGCACGATATCGACTGACGCGTCGGGCCGGACATGGGCCGACAGTTCGACCCGCGACAGCGACAGCAGATCGTCGATCAGCCGCGCCATCCGCGTCGCCTGGGTATGCATGATGCCGAGAAAGCGTTCGCGCGCCTTGGCATCCTCCTTGGCCGGCCCCTGCAGCGTATCGATGAAGCCGGACAATGCCGCGAGCGGTGTCCGCAGCTCGTGGCTGGCATTGGCGACGAAATCGGCGCGCATCTCCTCGACCCGCCGCAGCGGCGTCTGGTCGTGGAAGGTCATCAGCATGCATTTCTCGGTGCCGCCGAACAGCGTCGGCACCGGCACCGGCGTGATGATCAGCTCCATCCAGCGGTCGACCGGCACCTGGTCCAGATAGGCCGTCCGGCGCAGTTCGGAGGTCGCGATCGCCTCGCGCAACGCGGTGATGATCTCGGGCGAGCGCAGCGCAAACTGCGCGAGCTCGTTCTTGCGCAAAGCGGGCGCGAGCTGGGCGGCCGCCGCGTTGAGATGGATGACACGCCCGGCGCGGTCGAGCAGCACGGCCGGATCGGGCATGCCGGCAACGACGGCGCTGACGGCGGCGGACTCGACCGGACTGACGGCGCGCGCATCGTCACGGGCGGCCACCACATGATGCAGCCGCCACGGCACCAGCGCTGCGGCGGCGATACAGATGAAAACCGCCACGGCGCGCGCCAGCGAGAGATCAGCCAGCACCACGAGCGCGCAAAGCGCAAGGCCGGCGGCGAGCAGGATAATGGCCGAATGCCGCAACCGGTCCGGCCACGGTGCAAAGAAGGAGGAAGAGCTGGAATCGTCGATCGCCATGGCGCAGGCTCTTTTCCTCTAATCGCGAAGCCCCCGCCGCGTCATCAGGTGCCCGTGTCTCCACGCTCGCGCACATAGACGGCGGCCTCATGCCTCGTCGGCTCGGCGTCGGCGCCGGGCGCCAATTGGCGTAAGCGCTTCGATCGCGCGCCGATGATAATCTCCCGAAGCGTCAGCAAGATTACAGATATGACAAACGGCCCGATATAATACAGCACGCGGAACAGCAGCATGCCGGCGAGCAGTTCCTCGCGGTCCATCTGCCAGAGCCCGACCAGCATGGCGGCATCGAACACACCGAGCCCGCCCGGCGAATGGCTGGCAAACCCCAACAGCGTGGCCGAGACGAAGATGACAGCGACGACGACAAAGCCCAGATTGGGCTCGTCCGGAACCAGCACATACATCGCCAGCGCACAGAAGCCGAGATCGACGATGCCGATGGCGATCTGGAGCAGCGTCAGCGGGCCGCCCGGCAGCGTGACCGTCCACGGCCCGCGGCCGACGCTTCGCGGCTGCGCCCAGACCCAGGCCACATAGCTGATCAGTCCGAGAAGGATGCCGAACGCCGCCACACGGTTGAGCCAGACCGGGAGTTGATCGATCGAGGCGGCGGCTTCCGGGTGATAGGCGATGCCCAGCCCCAGCACGGCGGCATTGCCGAGCCAGAAGGTCAGCCCGGCGAGGAAACAGATTTTGGCGACATCGATCGCGTTCAGCCCCCAGGCCGAATAGATCCGGTAGCGCACCGCGCCGCCGGTGAAGACGCTGGCGCCGACATTGTGTCCGATCGAATAGGACGTGAAGGCGGCAAGCGCGTTAACGCGGTAGGGAATGTGACCCTGGCCGATCGCGCGGACCGCGAACCAGTCGTAGAAGGTCAGCGTGAAATAGCCCGCCGTCACGAACAGGGCCGCCAGCACGATCTGGCGCGGCTCGGTGCTCTTGATGGCGTCGATCACCTCATCGGTCTCGATGCCGCGAAGCATGTGATAGAGGACGTAGCACGCAACGGCGATGACCGTGATGCTGATCAAGACCCCGAGCTTGTGCAGGACCTGCTTCTGGCGCAGAAACGAGATCGCCCTGCGTATTGCTTCCAGCATCTACACCTCGAATTGCGCTTATGCGACGACGGTAATGGCGTGAACCCCGCCGGCGCTACGCTGCTCCCTTGCCTCTCTGGTAGCGCGTTTTGAGCCGGAGTGGAATTCGCATGACGACAATAAAACACGCTTCTTCAACATATTAGGCGTAGTCGATGACGGTGGTAGCACGGTTTTTCCGTATTCCCGCCGTCCGATGGAGGTTCCGGACCATAACCGGGGCCGGTCAACAACCCGTGACAATGACTGCGGTGACGCTGGCTGGCTCATGGCGCGGTCAGGCCGAAGGCGCGCTGCGCGAGACCACCCAGTCGCGCAACCATGATCCGACTACACAGCCACAGAGATAAAGTGCGAACATGATCAGCCCGAGGTCGAGCCAGTAGCCGAAACGGCCGGGCACGATGCGCGCAAGCGCGGCGCCGATCAGCGCCACGACCAAAACCGAAAGCACCCAGCGCAGCTTCCCCACGACGCCTTCGCCGTGCTGAACCACGGATATCCAGCCCATGGCGAAGCCGAGCAGCGCCGATGCGAGCAACCAGCCCCAGTAGAATGTGGTCAGATAGGCCATGCTCACTTCACCACGAAATCGATGCGGCGGTTCTGCGCCTTGCCCTGATCGGTATCGTTACCAGCAATCGGCTGCGTCGAGCCATAGCCGACCGCGCTGAACCGGTTGGCCGGCAGTCCCGCCTTGACCAGGAAGTCGGCAACCGCCTGGGCACGCCTCTCCGACAGCCCCTGGTTGGCCGCCTCGTCGCCGTCGGTATCGGTGTGTCCTGATATCTCGATATTGGCCGTCGGGCAGCGCAGCGCGGTTTCGATCAGGCGGTCGAGCAACCCTGCGGAATCCGCCACAATATCGGCCTTGCCGGATTCGAAGCGAATCCGCGCCTTGCCGAGCAGTTCGGAGAATAATTGCTGGCAGACGGTCGCATCCACCGGCGCCGCGGCCGGTTTGACCGAGATTTCCGGCTTGAACTGCCAGCCCTGCGGAAAGTCCTTGCCAAGGCCGGCGCGGATCTCACCGGCGGCGGCTTCATAAAGCGCATCGCCTGACAGCTTGACCTCCCGGTCAGAGACCACGAGCGTGCCGGTCGACAGCCGCGACAGTGCGCCAAGCGCAGGCACCACGGCGCCGGCAAAGCCTGACGGGGCGCCGATGCTCTCCTTGAGGTTGTCGACGACTTTTTCGCTGAAGAACTTGCGTCCCGCCGCCGCCACCAGCGCGGCGTGGGCGTTGCTGTCGGGTGCATTGCCGGTCAGCGTCAGCGTCACCGCGACCGGGTCTTTGTAGGCCTGGAAGATGTAAGGCGGCGCCTTAACCTCGTTGGCCGCCACCGAAAAGCCCTCGGGCAGATTCTTCAGCGCGGCGGCGATGGCTTCCCGCCCGCCGAGTTCGCGCGCCATGCCGGACAGGCTGACCTTGGTATCCGACAGCGTGATCTTGCCGTCCTTCAGCTTGCCGATCTGGTCGAGCAGCAGCAGCGCGGCATTGTCGAAACGCGGCGGCGCCCCGCGCGACAGATTCATCCGGTCCACCACTTCGACGCCGCCGAGATTGGCGCGGGCCGCCTCCATCAAGCGGCCCTTGATCGCCGGCAGCGGCGAACTGCCCGACAGCGTCACCCGAAGGACGTCGCGTTCAGCCGACCAGACGAAGGGCGCGGCTTCGGGAACAAGCTTTGTTTCATCATTGACCAGCCGCACGCCCGGCACCGCTTCAACCGATGCCACCGCACTCTGCCGGCCGTCTGCCGAGAAAGCATCCGCCGCAAGCGTCACGTCGCGGCCGGCGACCGAGATTCGCCGTTTGTCGAGGATGGTGTCCTTGAGGGCGGCGGTCGAACGCTGCGCCAGGTCGGCTTCAAGCGGTTCGGTGCTTGTCCAGGCCGCGATAGCCCAAAAGATGACCAAAGGAATGATGCCCGACCACCATTTGCCACTCCACCTGAAAAGTCCGTGCATTCGAGTTCCCGCAGGGTCTGGAACGGAGAGAAAACAAACCCTTGCGGGGCTGTCAAACCCGAAATGCCGCAGGGGCCAAAAGGCCCTGAAATAGGTCCGGCTAACTGTTTCTTCAGCGGTCTTTAGCTAGTTTACGCTCCGTAAATAACCGGGCAGCCCTGCATCTCGATGAAACTGCTTCGCAACGCCGTCATCCGCGCCGGACTGGAAGCGCTGTACTTCTCCGGAGCGCATTACCTGCTGCGACCAATCTTCGCAGGTGTCGGCGTCATTTTCATGCTGCACCACGTCCGTCCCCGCCGCGATGGCGGGTTTCAGCCCAATCATCATCTCGAGGTCGAGCCGGAGTTCTTGCAGGCGATGCTGGCGCATCTTCGCAGCCTCGACATCGACATCGTCACCATGGACGAGGTGCATCAACGACTGCAGGAGCGCAAATTCGCGCGGCGCTTCGCCTGCTTCACCCTCGACGACGGCTATCGCGACAACCGCGATTTCGCGCTGCCGGTGATGCGTGAATACGACGCCCCCCTCACCGTTTACGTCACGAGCGATTTCGCCGAAGGCACCGGCCGGCTGTGGTGGGTCGCGATCGAGAAGGCAATCGCAAAGGCGTCCTCGATCGAAGTCCCGATCGGCGGCGTCAAGATCCGCCTCGACGCCTCGACGCCGGCGGCGAAGCAGGCGGCTTTCGACCGCATGCACGACTGGTTGCGCGCACTGCCGACCGAACACGACATGCAGCGCGAAATCTCCGCGCTCTGCACGCGATATGAGGTGGACGAAACTTCGATCGCCCGCGAGCTCTGCATGTCCTGGGAGGAATTGAAAGCGTTTGCGGACGATCCGCTGGTGACGATCGGCGCGCACACGATCACGCATTGCAATCTGGCGCGGCAGAGCGAGGAGACCGCTTCGTTCGAACTGGCCACCAGCCGCGCGCGGATCGAAACAGCATTGCAGCGGCCGGTGCTTCATCTCGCCTATCCCTATGGCGACCGGATCGCGGCGGGCCAGCGCGAATTCCGCCTGGCGAAGGCGGCCGGATACAAGACGGCCGTCACGACGCGGCCGGGCATGATCTTCCCGGAAAGCGCCGATCACCTGACCGCGCTGCAGCGGGTTTCGCTCAACGGCAATTTCCAGGATGCGCGCATCCTCCCGGTGCTGACCTCCGGCGCCGCCACCGCCATGTGGAACGGCTTTCGCCGCATCGACGCGGCGTAGTTCTCACTTCGTCGCCCTGTGGAGCGCAGCGCAACGCCGGGGCGATCTCACCGCGGAGCAGACCTTCCGCCGCTTGCGCTTCGCGTCCATCCGTTCTACAGGGAGACCGAGTCGCTTCCTTGACTCGCACCCTGCCCCGCCCAAAACCACCGGCAAAGCAATGGAGGAACGCATGTTCAAGGATCTGTTTTCGCTTAACGGCCGCGTCGCGCTGGTGACGGGCGGCTCGCGCGGCATCGGCAAGATGATCGCGGCCGGTTTTCTCGCGCAGGGCGCGGCCAAGGTCTACATCACCGCGCGCAAGGCCGGGCCCTGCGAAGCGACCGCGAAAGAACTCTCCGCCGCCTATGACGGCGAATGCATCGCGCTGCCGATCGACATCTCGACGGTCGCAGGCTGCGACAAGCTCGCCGCCGAAATCATCAGGCTGGAGCCGAAGCTCGACATCCTCGTCAACAATGCAGGCGCGGCCTGGGGCGCGGAGTTCGACGAATTCCCCGAAAGCGGCTGGGACAAGGTGATGGACCTCAACGTCAAGTCGGTGTTCTTCCTGACCAAGGCGCTGGCGAAACCGCTGCGCGCGGCGGCCTCGCACGAACGGCCCGCCAAGGTCATCAACATCGCCTCCGTCGACGGCATCTTCGTCAATCCCGGGGAGACCTATTCCTACGCCGCGAGCAAGGCCGCCGTGATCCATCTGACGCGGCGCATGGCGACGAAACTGATCAAGGACAATATCAATGTCACGGCGATCGCGCCGGGCGCGTTCAAGTCGGACATGAACCGCGCCGCGCGCGACCACTCGGACGAAGTCGCGCAGCGGATTCCGGCGAAGCGGATCGGCACCGACGAGGATATGGCGGGAATCGCGATCTATCTCGCCTCGCGCGCGGGCGATTACGTGGTCGGCAACACCATCGCGGTCGATGGCGGCGTGGTCTATGCGAATGCGGGGCTGGAGATCGCGGGGTAAGGGCGCGCGTCAGATCGGCGAGTAGCGAATGGCGAATAGGACGTATCGTTGCATCAATGCACGCCGACTCGCCAACTGGCAGCCGTGGTATGGGCTCCGGCTCAAGCCGGGGCGACGAGGGCTCACGTCTCGATCTTCACGTACTCGAAATCGCCGGGCTTGTTGTCGATGCCGACCTTCGGCGGCGAGATCCAGTTGGCGTAGACGCCGGCTTCGGTGACCGGCTTCATCAGCGAGGCGATGAAGTCGCCGTCCTGCGGTCGAGGGCAGCCATTCGCTCTTGCGCGGCGTTCCAGGTGGCGTCGTCGATCAGGACGCCCTCGGGCGTGGCGTGGATATCCCTGAACTCGCCGATCTGGCGGTGGAACGCGACGTTCGGCAGCGTCAGCTTGTACTGATAGCCGGCGGTCGAAATGATCTTGTTCCAGCGCAGCATGCCCTTGACGCAATCCTGCGTGTAGTCGTCGCGCAGCCGCATGTTGAGCGCGGTCAGCGCCGGCTCGTCGACGCGCTTGATCACGCCGTCGACCAGCTTGAGCACCGGATAGGTGGCGTTCTTGAGCTGATGGTCGTCGTCGATCTGGGTTTCCTTGATAGCGGCCCTTGATGCCGGCGTTGAAGGCATTCGCCGCGTTGGTCGAGACTTCCGAGCCGAACAGATCGAGCGACAGCGAATAGTGCAGATGCAGCTTCTTCTGGATGGTCGGCAGGTCGATCACGCCGAGCGCGCGCACCTTGGCGATATCGGTGGGATCGGTGATGCCGGCTTCCTTCATCGCCTCGCAGGTGCGCTGCACGACGCGGCTGATGCCGGTCTCGCCGACGAACATGTGATGCGCCTCTTCGGTCAGCATGAAGCGGCAGGTGCGCGACAGCGGATCGAAGCCGGATTGCGCCAGCGAGTGCAGCTGCATCTTGCCGTCGCGGTCGGTGAAGTAGGTGAACATGAAGAACGACAGCCAGTCCGGCGTCGCCTCGTTGAAGGCGCCGAGCATGCGCGGTGCTATCCGCATCGCCGGAGCGGCGGCGCAGCAGATCGTCCGCCTCCTCGCGGCCGTCGCGGCCGAAATATTTCTGCAGCAGGTAGACCATCGCCCAGAGATGGCGGCCTTCCTCGACATTGACCTGGAACAGGTTGCGCAGGTCGTAGAGCGAGGGCGCGGTCTTGCCGAGATGGCGCTGCTGCTCGACCGAGGCAGGCTCGGTGTCGCCCTGGATCACGATCAGGCGGCGCAGCGTGGCGCGGTGTTCGCCCGGGACTTCCTGCCAGGCCGGCTTGCCGTAATTCTCGCCGAACGGAATGACGCGGTTTTCTTCCTGCGGCGCCAGCAGAATGCCCCAGCGATAGTCCGGCATCTTGACGTAGTCGAACTTGGCCCAGCCGCGCGGATCGACCGAATAGGCGGTGCGCAGATAGACCAGCGACTGCTGAAAGCCTTCCGGCCCCATGTCGCTCCACCAGTCCATGTAGCCGGGATGCCAGCCCTCCAGCGCCTTCAGCACCTGGCGGTCTTCGCTGAGATTGACGTTGTTGGGAATCTTGGTGGAGTAGTCGACGTTCATGAAGTTCATGGCGTGCTCCTGGCCTGCGTATGCGGGTGGCGGGTAGCTCCATGGCGAAGAAAATCGTCGATTCGGCACTCGCCATCGCCCTCTAAACTCTCGTCATATCGAACTGCGCCTTCTGGCCGGTGCCGTAGCGGCGCAGCGCGCCGTCTTCGCCGACCGCGTTCGGGCGCTGGAAGATCCAGTTCTGCCACGCCGTCAGGCGCGAGAAGATTTTCGATTCCATGGTCTCTGGCCCGACGAAGCGCAAATTCGCTTCCATGCCGGTGAGGCCGTCGGGCGAGAAGCGACGTGCGCTCCTCCAGGAACACCCGCACCTCGTCGTCCCAGTCGATGTCGTCGAGCGCGAAGGTGACGAGGCCGAGTTCTTCGGCCTCTTCGGCATCGAGCGGTCGTGCCGATGGTGGCTTCCGCGCGCTCGAGATCGGACGGATCGGCCTGGAAGCGCGACTGCAGCCGGGTCAGGCCGTGGCACATCGGATAGGGACCGAAATTCATCGCGGTCAAGCTGGATCGCCGGCGGCGCGCGGTTGTCGCCCTGGCGCGAGCCGATCAGCATGTAGGAGCGGTCGGCGGCGAACACGAGTTCGGCGAGCGTGCCGGCAAAGCAGGAGCCGGGCTCGACCAGCGTCACCAGCGTGCGCGAGGTGACGTCGATGCGCTTCAGCACCCGCTTCCAGTAATGCCTGATCTCGTTGACCAGCCAGTGCGCCTTGTTGGCTTCGAGGAAGGCGTCGCAGGCCACCACATTGGCGGCATCGCCGTGCGACTTGAACAGCAGCATCGCGATTTCGAGTTCGTTGATGCGCAGATGCAAGGATCGCGTCGTCGAGCTCGCGCGCCACCTGCAGCGGCCAGAACGACGCGCCCTGCGCGATCAGGCCGTCGATATCGGCGGGCGGGGCCGCTTCCGGCGCCTTGATCGAAATGGTCGCGATCCGCGCCGCGCGGTCGATGTCGACATTGACAAAACCGTAGCGGATGCCGCTGTCGTCGATGGTGCGGCTGAGCGGCGAAAGCGCGATGCCCGTTGCCGCTGCCGTTGCGCTTCGAGGCGGCGGCAAATTCCTTGGCGCGATCGGCGACTTTGCCTTCGAGCTTGCTGTTGGGCACGATCTCGTCGACCAGCCGCCATGCGACGGCGCGCTTGCCCTTGATGCCTTCCTCGATGGTGCAGAAGAAATCGGCGTGGTCGCGGCGCACCTTGCGCTTGTCGACGACGCGCGTCAGGCCGCCGGTGCCCGGCAGCACCGCGAGCAGCGGCACTTCCGGCAGCGACACGGCGGCGGCGCCGTCATCGGCCAGCATGATGTGATCGGTCGCCAGCGCCAGTTCATAGCCGCCGCCGGCCGCGGTGCCGTTGACGACGGTGATGAAGCGCTGTCCGGAATTCTCCGATGAATCTTCCAGGCCGTTGCGGGTCTCGTTGGTGAATTTGCAGAAATTGACCTTGTGGGCGTGGGTGGCGCCCGCCAGCATGCGGATGTTGGCGCCGGCGCAGAACACGCGGTTCTTGCCCGAGCGCATCACCACCGCCTTCACTTCGGGATGCTCGAAGCGCAGCCGCTGCACGGCGTCGGCGAGTTCGATGTCGACGCCGAGATCGTAGGAGTTCAGCTTGAGCTGATAGCCCTCGAACAGGCCGCCATTCTCGTCGACGTCCATGGTGAGCGTCGCGACGTCGCCGTCGACGGCCAGCTTCCAGTGCCGGTAGCGCGACGGATCGGTTTGGAAATCGATGTACTTCGCGCCGCCTGCGAGGACGCGATCTTCGCCGGCCATGAGCCACCCTCTGTGTTTTCTCAGAATTTGCTTGGATTATGGTTAGATGCACAATAATGCATGTTTTTCGACAAGTCTAGCCCACAACGTCGAAACATGCATTTTGTTTCATGTTCGAGCCGCCAAGGCCCGTCCATGCGAGCCGTCATCGGCGTGCAACACCGCGTTTGCGAATTCCGAAATCGCATCAAGCGTCGGCCCCGGCGCTTCACGATGCGGCTGAATGTCCCGCGCCGGGATGATTGTCACATCGACCGGACAGTAGCACTCTTCCTGCGCGATCTCGACCTGCCGCATGGTCCCGTACTGGTCGTCCTCGCCCTGCAGGATCGCCACCGGCACGCGGATGTAGGCGAGGTATTCGGAAATATCCCAGTTGCGGAATTTCGGATCGAGCCAGGCGCCGTTCCAGCCGTAGAAGGCGTTGTCGACATCCTTGTGCCAGCGCGCACAGCTTCTCCTTCAGGTTGGTGGTCGCGTAGGTCGTCGCGGATCTGCGCAATCGAGGCCACCGAAATATCCTCGACGATGAAATGCGGCGCGATCAGCGCGAGGCCCTGCATGCGGTGATCCTGATGCGAGCCGGCATAGATCGCCGCGATCGAGGCGCCGTCGGAATGTCCGAGCAAAAGGCCGCGGCGAAAGCCGATCTTGTCGAGCAGTTTCGGCAGCACGTCGAGCGCCTCGACATGCATGTAGTCGAGCGGCCGCGGCAGCTTCGCCGGCGTCGAATGGCCGTAACCGGCGCGCGAATAGGCGAACACGCCGGCGCCGGTCGCGGCCTGAAGTTTTTCGGGAAAGTCGCCCCACAGTCCGGCCGATCCGAGGCCTTCATGCAGCATCACGATGGTCGGCGCGCTTCTCGGGCGGCGGCCCGATCATGCGGTATTCGAGATGGGCGGCGCCGATGGTGAGGAAGCCGGAGGGGGAAAGGGTGGTCATGTCGCAAGCTTTCCGAAAGTGATCCAGGCGTCGCACTTCTCGTCGTCCCGGCCTTGAGCCGGGACCCATACGCCGCGGCCTCTCGTATGGGCAGGACGGCCGACACCTTGCTTAACCAATAGGGGCCGCGGCGTATGGGTCCCGGCTCAAGGCCGGGACGACGAGAGAGATTACGGTGCGCCATCGCGCAACTTGAACCGTTGAATCTTCCCCGTCGCGGTCTTCGGCAGACTCTCCACCACGTCGATCCAGCGCGGATATTTCCACGGGCCGATCTTCTGCTTGACGTGCTCCTTCAGCGACTCGTGCAGGCCGTCGGTCTTGGCTGTCGGCGCGCAGCACGACGAAGGCCTTCGGCTTCAACAGTCCTTCCGGATCGGCCTCGGGCACGACGGCGGCCTCCAGCACGGCCGGATGGGTGATCAGCGCGCTCTCGACCTCGAACGGCGAGACCCAGATGCCGGAGACCTTGAACATGTCATCGCTGCGGCCGCAGAAGGTGTAGCGGCCCTCGGCGTCGCGCGTGTATTTGTCGCCGGTGTAGGTCCAGTGGCCCTGAAAGGTCTGGCGGCTTTTGCTGCGCTGGTTCCAGTAGCCTTCGGCGGCCGAGGGCGCCTCGACCAGCAATTCGCCGACTTCGCCGTCGGGCACCTCGCTGCCGGCTTCGTTGACCAGCCGCACCTTGTAGCCGGGCACCGGACGGCCGGACGAGCCGTATTTGATGTCGCCGGGCGCGTTGGACAGAAAGATGTGCAGCAGTTCGGTCGAGCCGACGCCGTCGAGAATGTCGGCGCCGAAGCGCGCCTTCCAGGCATTGCCGACCGATTCCGGCAGCGCCTCGCCGGCCGAGGTGCAGATGCGCAGCCGCGTGCCGGCGCGCGCGTTCTTTTGCGTCTCGTCGTTGAGCATCGACGAAAACAGCGTCGGGACGCCATAGAAGATGGTCGGATTATATTTGTTCAGCAGTTCGAACATCCGCGCCGGCGTCGGCCGGTCGGCGTTGAGCACGGTGCTGGCGCCGACCGACATCGGGAACGTCAGCGCGTTGCCGAGGCCATAGGCAAAGAACAGTTTTGCCGCGGACAGGCAGACATCGTTCTCGCGGATGCCGAGCACCTGGCTGGCATAGGTGTCCGCGGTCGCCTGCAGGCTGGAATGCAGATGCCGCACGCCCTTGGGCATGCCGGTCGATCCGGACGAATAGAGCCAGAAGGCGGGCTCCTCCGCATGCGTCGGCGCGGTGGCGAACGTATCGCTCTCGCTTGCGAGCTCATCGGAGAGCTTCTTGTGGCCGAACGCGTTGTTGCCGGACACCACGACATGTTCGAGGTCCGGCATCCGCCCGACGATGTCCTTGACGACGGGATACAGCGCCTCGGACACGAACAGCACGCGCGCGCGGCTGTCGGCCAGCACATAGGCATATTGATCCGACGTCAGCAGCGTGTTGAGCGGCACCGGCACGATGCCGGCGCGGATCGCGCCGAGAAAGACGGCAGGAAAGTCGATCGTGTCCAGCATGATCATCGCCACGCGCTCTTCGCGGCGGACGCCGAGCCGGCGCAGCATGTTGGCGACGCGGCAGCTCTGCTTCTGCAGATCGCCATAGCTGAGTTCGGAGACGGTATCGGTGAAGGCGAGTTTTGCTCCTCGGCCCTCTTCGACATTGCGATCGAGCAGCCAGGTCACCGCATTGTACGAACCGGACGTGCCGCCCACGACGCTTCTCCCCAGGTTTTAAGAATTATAATTCATAGAAAGACACCGGCCTCGCTTGCTGTCAATCCTCATCGGCATTATGTTTCCGAAATCCGTTCACCTCCGCATGCAAAGCCGAACGAGGGAAATGACCGAGGCCAGCGACCCCGAAACCGGCTTTCTCGAGCAGCTCGGCCAGCGTGTGCGCACCATGCGGGCGCTGCGCGGCATGTCGCGCAAGGTGCTCGCAAAAGTGTCGGGGATTTCCGAGCGCTATATCGCGCAGCTCGAAAGCGGCAAGGGCAACGTCTCGATCGTGCTGCTGCGGCGCGTGTCGAACGCGATGGGCGCGCATCTCGAAGACCTCATTCCCGCAACCGAACCGGCGCCCGACTGGGCCGTCATCCGCGACCTCTTGCGCAAGGCGACGCCGGCCCAGGTCGCGCAGGCCAAGGACGCGCTCTCCGGCACCGGCCCTTCGGCGCAGCGGCGGATCTCGTTCGCCGGCATCGCCCTGATCGGCCTGCGCGGCGCCGGCAAATCCACGCTCGGCAGGATGCTGGCGAAGAAGATCGGCTGGAAGTTCGTCGAGCTCAACAAGGAGATCGAGGCGCAGAACGGACTGTCCGTCGCCGAGATCATCGCGCTCTACGGCCAGGAAGGCTTTCGCCGCATGGAGCAGGCGGCGCTCTCGCAATTGCTGGCGCGCAAAGAATTGATGGTGCTGGCGACCGGCGGCGGCATCGTCTCCGAGCCGCTGACCTTCGACCTGATCCTGTCGTCGTTCTACACCATCTGGCTCAAGGCCGAGCCGGAAGAGCACATGGCGCGCGTCCGCAGCCAGGGCGATCTGCGGCCGATGGCGGATGATCGCTCGGCGATGGCGGAGCTGCGCAACATTCTGGTCAGCCGCGAACCGCTCTACGCCCGCGCTTCCGCCGTGGTCGATACCGCGGGGCTTTCGGTCGATGCGGCGGCGGCGCGGCTGATCGATGCGGTGGCGCCGGTGCTGCACGACAAGCACGCGTTCGGGCTGCGCAGCGCGGTCTCCTGAGCGTTTCGGCGAAACGACCGCCTGCAACGAGCTTGGGCCAGGCTGAGCCCTGCGCCAGCGGTTGCGGTCAGGGACAAGAACCACCGTTAACCACCGCGCAAGTTACATGCGAGCGCCCGCTGCAATACACCCTCAAAGTGTGTTACCAATTCGTTAATCGTATGGAGGACACATCATGCTGGACCGGCGTCAGCATTCCAGAAACCGGGTCTATTACGGCGGAATGGTTGCGTTCAACGCGCGCAATTCGACGCTTGCCTGCGTCGTGCGCAATTTCAGCCAACGCGGCGCCAAGATCGAATTCGAGAATTCGGCCATGTTGCCCGACCGGGTTGATTTCGAGATCGAGCGCAGGGGCCTCTCGTGCCGGGCCCACCTCGTCTGGCGCGACCGCAACGCGGCCGGCCTGGCGTTTTCAAATGTGCAGGAAACCGTCCGAGAGACGAGCGCCGTCATTCCGCTGGACCTGGCGCGCAAGTTGCGCGCGACCGAACGGGCAAACCGGCAGCTTCAGTCGCGCCTCGATCAGTTTCTAACCGAACTCTAGATCGCATGAGCGCAACTGAAGGCGAAGACGCCGCCATCCTTGCCGTTGCCGGCGCGCCGAAACCGCGGCGGCGCCGGCTGCGTGCGATCTTGCTGGCCGTGCTGATGGCGCAGTACACGCTCGTCGCCCTCGCTCGTCGGCCTGACGGTCGCCGGCATCCTTCGCTATGTCGTGACCCCGCAGATCGTCGCCAGGTTCGAGGCGATCGAAGCCGCGTTCAAGCGCTTGCCCGGGCCATAGCGCGCCTGATCAGATATCGGCGAGCGCACGGCAGCTGACCGCGTTCATCGCCCCGCCAGAAAAAATTGTCTCGTGTCGCCGACGATTGCCGGTTCCCCGGGATCAAGCTGTTCGCGATACTGCTCGCATGAAACTGCTTTTCATCCATGGTTCGCCCGCGGTCGGCAAGTTGACGGTGGCCAAAGCGCTGCTCCGGATCGTGCCGGGACGGCTGATGGACAATCACGCCGTCATTGATTTTGTGCGAACCATTTTCGACTTCGATACGCCCGGCTTCTGGCCGCTGATCCATGATGTC
Source organism: uncultured Alphaproteobacteria bacterium (assembly GCA_963770135.1). GTDB lineage: Bacteria > Pseudomonadota > Alphaproteobacteria > Rhizobiales > Xanthobacteraceae > Bradyrhizobium. The sequence continues at coordinate 14,690 of CAVYOM010000019.1, forward strand.
AGGTATTCAGCCCTCGACGCCGCCGCGACGAACGGCGTTCCGTTGCTGGTCACGACCTTCTGCTACGCCGAGCCCGAAGATCGCGATCAGTTCGGCAAGTTCGAGGCGATCATGCAGCGGCGCGGCGGGGAGCTGCTGCCTGTCTTCCTGCATTGCTCACGAGACGAAGCGATGCGGCGGGTCGGCAATCCCGACCGGATCGAGCGGCGGAAGATGGCGTCAGGCGACGCGTTGACGAACTATCTCGACAGCAACAATTTCACCGCGGCACCGCGGGCGGATTGTCTGAAGCTGGATACCGGCGCTGGCCCGGCGGAAGTAACCGCGCAGAAAATCGTCGATCATTTCGGACTCACATCAGCATCGACGTGACCGAGGCCGCCGCTTCACGCAGGCGCGGCAGGAAGCGTTCGATCATCTCGGCTGACGAGACGCGGTCGACATGCGCTCCCATGTTGATGGCGGCGACGATGACGCCGTCATAGCGGCGGACCGGCACCGAGATCGAACGAAATCCCGGCTCGGCCTCGCGATCGACCAGGGAATAGCCCTGGGCGCGATCGGCATCGATCGCCTTCAACAACAGCTTCTTGTCGGTGACGGTGAACGGCGTCAGCGGCGCGAGATCCATTTTGTCGAGGGCTGCGGCCAGTTCGTCGTCGGGCAGCCGTGAAAGCAGCACGCGGCCGACCGAGGTGCAGAAGGCCGGCAGCCGGTAGCCGATGTCGATGCCAGAGGAAAATACCCGCGTCGGGCTGGCGCGGGCGATGAAGACGACGTCATTGCCATCCAGGATCGCCATCGACGAAATTTCCTGCGCCTCGCCCGACAGTCTATCCAGCGCAGGCTGCAGCACCGAGACGACATGGTTGGAAGCGAGATAGCTGGAGGCCAGCACCAGCACGCGCGGCATCAGGCGGAACAGCTTGCCGTCGGTGGCGACGAAGCCCGCGCGTTCGAGCGTGATGAGAATCCGGCGCGCCGTGGCGCGCGGCAGGTTGGCCGCCTTGGCGAGGTCGCTCAGCGTCATGGGTTGCTGGCTGCCGCCAAACACCTCCAGCACGCGCAAGCCGCGGTCGAGGCTTTCGATGAAATCGGTCGCGCCGCGGTTGTCTGCGTCGCCCACGCGCTTAAGCTTCGGCATCGCTGCCTCCAAAATCCGCTTGCCTAAGATCCAGTCTACGTTAAAATCGCACAAAAGTTCAATAGGCGAACAAATCTCACGGAGACCCTCGCCATGATGAGCCAGGAAGCGAACGACCTGATCACCCGCACCGGGCGCAAGGACCCTTGCGGCAAGCTGATGCGGATGTACTGGCAGCCGGCGGCGCTGGTGGATGAGCTGCAGGGGCCGCGGCCGGTTCGCCCGGTCAAATTGCTCGGCGAAAACCTGGTGTTGTTTCGTGACGAGGAAGGCCGCTACGGCCTGATCGACCGCCACTGCGCGCATCGCGGCGCCGATCTCGCCTTTGGCCGTCTGGAAAATGGCGGGCTGCGCTGCGCCTTCCATGGCTGGCTGTTCGACGTCTCAGGTCAGTGCCTGGAAACGCCCGCGGAGCCGAAGGACTCCAAGCTGTGCCAGGGCATCAAGCAGCGTTCCTATCCCGTGGTCGAGAAGCGCGGCATCCTCTGGGCTTATCTCGGCGAAGGCGAACCACCGGCGTTTCCGGAGATCGACTGCTTTGTCGCCCCCGACAGTCATACCTTTGCGTTCAAGGGCCTCATCAATTGCAACTGGCTGCAGGCGCTGGAAGTCGGCATCGATCCGGCGCACGCCTCCTTCCTGCATCGCTTCTTCGAGGACGAGGATACGTCCACGGCCTACGGCAAGCAGTTCCGCGGCGCTTCCGCCGGCAGCGACATGCCGATGACGAAGATTTTGCGCGAATACGACAACCCGATCATCAATGTCGAGCACACCGAATACGGCCTGCGCCTGATCGCGTTGCGCGAGCTGGATGCGGAGCGGACGCATGTGCGCGTCACCAACCAGCTGTTCCCGCACGGCTTCGTCATTCCGATGAGCACGGAGATGACGATCACGCAGTGGCACGTGCCGGTCGATGACGGGAACTGCTATTGGTACGCGATCTTCACCTCGTATTCGGCGCCGGTCGACAAGAAGAAGATGCGCGAACAACGCCTCGAACTGTACGAATTGCCGGATTACAAATCGCGCAAGAACAAGAGCAACGATTACGGTTTTGATCCGCACGAACAAGCGACCGAGACCTATACCGGCATGGGGACCGACATCAACGTCCACGACCAGTGGGCGGTTGAGTTGATGGGCGCGATCCAGGACCGCACCAACGAACATCTCGGCACCTCGGACAAGGCGATCGTGCAGTATCGCCGCCTGCTGCGGCAGGAGATCGAAAAGGTTTCCGGCGGTGAGAAGCCGATGCTGTTTTTGGATGCCGCCCACGCGCGCAGCATCCAGGGCCCGGCCACGATGGACGGCATCGGCCCGACGCAGGGGTGGGAAATCTACTGGATGGAAGTCGACGTGAAACGCCGCCGCGGCGCGCCGTGGGCCGCGCCGGTGCCGAACGAGATCGCCGGCAAGATCCGGCATCTGTCGGCGGCGGAATGATATTTGTTGCACTGTCATTCCGGGGCTATGCGAAGCATAGAACCCGGAATCTCGAGGTTCCGGGTCTGTCCTTCGGACCACTCCGGAACGACGGCTAGTGGGGGAATGACGCGTTGAGTTTCGTCGAACGTCACGGTCTGTGGTCGAAAGAGCAGCAGGACGCCGCCAGCCGCCTGCGCAAGATCGTCGAAGAAAAAAACCTCGAAGTCATCAGGCTTTCATTCCCCGACCAGCACGGCATCCTGCGCGGCAAGACGCTGGTCGCGAGCGAAGCGATTGCCTCGCTGGAGAGCGGCTGCTCCATCACCACCACGATGCTGGCCAAGGACACCTCGCACAAGACGGTGTTTCCGGTGTTCACGTCGGGCGGCGGTTTTGGCATGAAGGAGATGGAGGGCGCCGCCGACGTGCTGATGGTGGCTGATCCAACGACGTTCCGCGTGCTGCCATGGGCGCCCACCACAGGCTGGCTGCTGTGCGATCTCTACTTCAACGACGGCCGCCCGGTACCGTTCGCAACCCGGCATCTCTATCGCAAGGTGATCGATCAACTGGGAAGCCGCGGCTACGATTTCGTCGCCGGGCTCGAAGTCGAATTCCACCTCTTCAAGCTCGAAGACGCCCACATGGCGCCGGAAGACGCCGGCCAGCCGGGACGGCCGCCCTCGGTGAGCCTGCTGTCGCACGGCTATCAATATCTGACCGAGCAGCGCTACGACCAGATGGAGCCGGCGCTCGAAATTATCCGCCGCGACGTGCTGGCACTGGGGCTGCCGCTGCGATCGGTCGAGGTTGAGTTCGGCCCGAGCCAGTGCGAATTCACCTTTGCGCCGACCAAGGGGCTGACGCCCGCCGACAACATGGTGCTGTTTCGTAGCGCCGTGAAGCAGATCGCGCGCCGCCACGGGTTTCACGCCACCTTCATGTGCCGGCCGAAGCTGCCGAACGTGTTCGCCTCCGGCTGGCACCTGCATCAATCGATCGTCTCGCGCGCCGGCGGCGAAAACGCCTTCATGACAAAGGATGGCGGCGAACCGCTAAGCCCGTTCGCGAGAGCCTACCTCGCCGGGTTGCTGGAGCACGCGCGCGCGTCCACCGTGTTCACGACGCCGACCATCAACGGCTACAAGCGCTACCGCTCCTATTCGCTGGCGCCCGACCGCGCGATCTGGGGACGCGATAACCGCGGCGTCATGATCCGCGTGCTCGGCGGCCCGGGCGACAGCGCAACGCGGCTGGAAAACCGCATCGGTGAGCCGGCCGCCAATCCCTATCTCTACATGGCTTCGCAAATTCTCTCCGGGCTTGATGGCGTCGACCGCAAGCTCGATCCGGGGCCGTCGGCGGATACGCCCTATGAGACCAAGGCCGCGCTGCTGCCGAAGAGCCTGCGCGAGGCGGTGTTTGCGCTGCAGGACGATCCGTTCTTCCGGCAGGCGCTGGGCGCGGAGTTCGTGGATTATTACGTTCACATCAAGAACGCGGAGATCGAGCGGTTTCAAGCCGAGGTGTCGGACTGGGAGCACCGCGAATATTTCGAGATGTTTTGAGAGAGAGCAAACCTCTCTACTCGTCATTGCGAGGAGTGCAGCGACGAAGCAATCGATGTCTCAGCAAGCCGAAGGATGGATTGCTTCGCTGCGCTCGCAATGACGGCGGACGGACTGCAGTCAAAACTCCGGAATCGTAGGGTGGGCAAAGCGGAGCGTGCCCACCATTTCCCAGCGTGCTCGGTGATAGATGGTGGGCACGTCGCTTCGCTCCTCTGCCCACCCTACGGCTTCCGAGTCAAATTCCCAGATACCGGTGCTGCAGATCCGGCTCCGCGATCAACTGCTCGCTCGTCCCTGTCCATACCGTGCGGCCGCGTTCGATGATGTAGTGACGGTCGGCGATCTTCGAGAGGTTGGCGACGTTCTTGTCGATGACCAGCACCGATTGCCCGCGGCCCTTGAGCATCGACAGGCAGTTCCAGATTTCCCCGCGGATCAACGGCGCGAGGCCTTCGGTGGCTTCGTCCAGGATCAACAGCTTTGGATTGGTCATCAGCGCGCGGCCGATCGCCAGCATCTGCTGTTCACCGCCGGACAGCGTCACGCCCATGTTGCTGCTGCGCTCGGCGAGCCGCGGAAACAGCGCGTGGATTTTTTCGATGGTCCAGGGATCGGGATTGCCCAGACGGTTGCCGGAGGCCGCGACCAGATTTTCGTACACGGTCAGGTTCGGAAAGATCTGGCGGCCTTCCGGCACGAGGCCGATGCCGAGTTTCGCGATTTTATACGACGGCAGGCTGCGCACTTCCTCGCCCGCGAAGCGGAGCTTGCCTGATCGAGCCGGCGTCATGCCCATGATGGAGCGGATGGTGGTGGTCTTGCCCATGCCGTTGCGCCCCATCAGGGCGACCATCTCGCCCGACTGGACCTTCAGCGACAGGCCGTACAGCACCTGGCTGAGGCCGTAGCAGGTTTCGATCCCGTCGATTTCGAGCAGAGTCTCAGCGGTTTTGGATTCAACCATGGCTGGTCACCGCATGCTGCTCGCCGAGATAGGCGCGCTTGACTTCCTCGTTGCTCCTGATCGCGTCGGGATCGCCTGACGCGATCACACGCCCATAGACCAGCACGGTGATGCGGTCGGCGAGCGCGAACACCGCTTCCATATCGTGCTCGACCAGCACGATCGTCACTTCCTTCCGCAATTCCTTCAGGAGCGCCACCATGCGCGCCGATTCCGTGACGCCGAGACCCGCCATCGGCTCGTCCAGCAGCAGCAATTGCGGTTTTGTGGCGAGCGCTACCGCAAGCTCCAGCTCACGCTGTTCGCCGTGGCTCAGTTCGGACACCGGGATGTCGGCGCGTTTCGCGAGCCCTACCCGCGTTAGCGCGGCCTGCGCCGCGTCGCGCAGATGCTTCTCCTTGCGGGCGGCGCCCCAGAAACGGAACGAGTGGCCATCATGCGCTTGCGCCGCCAGCGCGACATTGTCGGCCGCGGTAAAATCCGGCAGCAGGCAGGTGATCTGGAACGAGCGCGCCAGACCGAGCCGGCTGCGCTGGTAGGACGGCAGCCACGTGACGTCGCGGCCGGCGAAGTGAATGGCGCCGGAATTCGGCATCAGTTGCCCGGTCAACTGGCTGATCAGCGTGGTCTTGCCGGCGCCGTTCGGGCCGATGATGGCGTGCAGCTCGCCGGGAGCGACATCGAGCGACAGATTGTCGGTGGCCTTGATGCCACCAAAACTGCGGACCAGGTTTTCAACGCGGAGCATGGGATCAGGCACGGCCAAACCTCCCCAGCAAACCCATGATGCCGCCGCGCGCGAACAGCACGATCAGCAGCAATAGCGGGCCCATGATCAGCGCCCAGTATTCGGTGAACTGCGACAGTAGCTCTTCGAGCAAGAGAAACACGATAGTTCCGATCACCGGACCGAACAGCGAGCCCATCCCGCCGAACACCACCATCACCATCAATTCGCCGGAGCGGGTCCAGTACATCCCGGCCGGGCTGACGAAGTCGGTATTGTTCGCCAGCAGCGCGCCGGCAAGGCCGCAAATGATGCCCGAGATGACGAAACAGACCAGACGATACCGGTTGGCATGATAGCCGATCGCCTGCATGCGCTGCTCGTTGGAACGAATGCCCTGCACCACCATGCCGAACCGAGAATTGATGATGCGCCAGATCAGGTAGATGCCGCCGAACAGGCAGCCGAGGCAGAGATAGTAGAACTGCACGCGGTTCGACAGGTCGATCAGGCCGCCGAACGTAGAGCGCTTGTAGATGGTGAGGCCGTCGTCGCCGCCGTAACGCGACAGCCCCGACGTGACGTAATAGGCCATCTGCGCAAAGGCGAGCGTGATCATGATGAAATAGACGCCGCGGGTGCGCAAGCTGAGCGCGCCGATCACGAGCGCATACAGCGCCGATGCCAGAAGCGCCACCGGCCACTGGATGAAGCCGGAGCCGATGCCTTCAAAAGCGAGGATGCCGACTGCATAGCCGCCGATGCCGAGATAGGCGGCGTGGCCGAAACTCATCATGCCGCCATAGCCCATGATGAGGTTGAGGCTGGCGGCGGCGAGCGCAAAGATGACGATGCGGGTGAACAGCGTCAGGATGAAGATGTTGCCTGATAGCGCGGAATAGACCGGCAGCAGCGTAAGGCCAAGCACGACGAGCGCCACGACGGCGTTGCTGACATTGATGCGGGATTTCATCGTCGTGCGGCCGGAAACAGCCCCTCCGGCCGCACGACGAGCACGATCGCCATCAGCAGATAGATCAGCATCGAGGACAATGCCGGCGCCGCGGTGGAGGCTGCGGAAGAACTCAGCACCATGCGCAGCAGATCCGGCAGGAAGGCGCGGCCAAGCGTATCGATCATGCCGACGAAGATCGCGGCCAGGAACGCGCCGCGGATCGAACCGATGCCGCCGATTACGATGATAACGAAGGCCAGAATCAGGATGTTCTCGCCCATGCCGATCTGCACGGTCAGGATCGGCGCCTGCATCAGCCCGGCGAGACCGGCGAGCGCGGCGCCTAACCCGAACACCAGTGTGAACAGCAGCTTGATGTTGATGCCGAGCGCGCCGATCATTTCGCGGTTGGACGCGCCGGCGCGGATCAGCATGCCGATGCGGGTGCGCATGACGACGAGATAAAGCAGCGCCGCGACCGCGAGCGCGACCACGATGATCGACAGCCGATAGGCCGGATAGGACACGCCCGGCACGATCTGCACCGGGACGGTCAGCCAGGCCGGCAGCGGCAGCGACAGCCCGGCCGGTCCCCAGATCAGCCGCACCGCGTCATTGAAAAACAGGATCAGCCCGAAGGTCGCCAGCACTTGGTCGAGATGGTCGCGGCCGTAGAGATGCCGAAGCGCGATGAATTCGAGAGCGATGCCCAACAACAACGTGGCGCCGAGCGCCAGCAGGATGCCGAGCACGAAACTGTTGGTCCAGGCCACGAAGGTGGCCGCGAAATAGGCGCCCATCATGTAGAGCGAGCCGTGCGCCAGATTGACGAAATCCATGATGCCGAACACCAGCGTCAGGCCGGCCGCCAGCAGGAACAGCAGCAGGCCGAACTGCAGGCCGTTCAGCGATTGTTCTACGAGGACGAGCATGAATCCCTTAAGCTGAAGGCCTAACAAAATAGCGGCAGTACATCTGCACCGCCGCCATTTTTGTTGTTGGGCGAATGATCTGTCGCAAACCGTCCCCGGGTCAAGCCCGAGGGCGCGTTCGCGATGTCATGCACCGGCCGTGCCAACCATCACTTCATCGGGCATTTGTCGGCGAAGCGATCCTGGTCGTCCTTGACGATGGTGGCCACCGTCTTGAGCGAGAGCTGGCCGTCGGCGTCCTTGACCACGTCCTGCAGGTAGAAATTCTGGATCGGAATATGGTTCTTGCCGTATTTGAACGGACCGCGCAGCGACTTGAAATTGGCCTTTTCCATCTCGGCCTTCATCTCGTCCTTCTTCGCAGTGTCGCCCTTCACGGCGACGACCGCGCTGTTGATGAGCTGCGCGGCATCATAGGACTGCGCGCCGTAATAGGTCGGACGCAGGCCGGTATACTTCTTGCGATAGTCCTCGACGAACTTCTTGTTCTCCGCATTCGGCAGGTCGTTGACCCATTCCTGCGCGCCGGGAATGCCGATCGCGTTTTCCTTCTGCAGCGGCAGCGACAATTCGTCGATGGTGAACGCCGTATAAAGCGGCATCTGCGACTTCAGGCCGGCCTGGGCATATTGGTTGAGGAACTGCACGCCGGCAGCGCCCGGATAGAACACGAAGATCGACTCGGCCTTGGAGTTCTTCGCCTTCGTGAGTTCGGCGGAGAAGTCGAGCTGGCTCGGCCACACCGTGTATTCCTCGCCGACCACCTCGCCCTTGAAGGTGCTCTTCAGGCCCGCCAGCATGTCCTTGCCGGCCGCATAGTTCGGGCCGATCAGGAACACCGACTTGACGCCCTTCTGGTTCATGTACTGGCCCATCGCCTGCGGGGTCTGGTCGTTCTGCCAGGAGGTCGAGAACACGTAAGGCGAGCAGAGTTCACCGGCGAGTTGTGAGGGACCGGCATTGGCCGAGATCAGGAAGGTTTTTGAATCGACCGCGGTCTTGAGCGAGGCCAGCAGCACGTTCGACCAGATATAGCCGGCGATGAAATCGACCTTGTCGGACTGGATCAGCTTTTCGGTCTTCTGCTTGCCGACATCGGGCTTCTGGCCGTCGTCCTCATAGATCACCTCGACCGGCTTGCCGCCCATCTTGCGGCCGAGATGGTCCAGCGCCAGCTCGAACGAGTTGCGCATGTCGTTGCCGATCACAGCGGTCGGGCCGCTGAAGGTCGAGACAAAGCCGATCTTGATGGTGTCGCCAGCGGATGCGGGCTGCGCCAGCGCCAAAATTGCTGCGCCTGCCAGCCAGAATGCCTTTTTCATAATCACTCCCCTCCTCGTTATCGAACCAGACCCGGTCAACCGGGCGACCACGCGTGTCCCGCGCGCCTCATTATCAGGTGAGGTATTTTGTGCGCGAAATGGCCGGTCAGCGGCAAGCATGAACCGCTGGCCCCGCTTTGGACCTTCGGCTCATACCCCCTGCGGTCTGCACCATATTTCGTGGATAGCGGGGATGGCAAGAACTATAGTTCCGGTTGCCTGGGCAACAATTGTCGCACCGGGACCGGTTCATATCGAATATTCCGCGCCGTCGATCGCGCACGCCGCATGGCGGAAATCCCGGATGGTCGTGACCTTGCCGGCGGCCCACCCCAGCAGCACGAAGTATTTCGGGCCCGCATCAGGCCCGTTCGGATCGAACACCAGGATGGCGGGACGTCCCTCGACCAGGCCCGGCGCTAGATGCCAGTCGCTCACCTTGGCGTAATTACCGAAATAGCGTGATACCTCAGCCTTGCCGCGCATCTGGGTCCTGCTGACGAGATCGAGCCGCACGTCGTCCGAGATCATGACGCGGATCGCGTCGAAGTCGCGGGCGTTGAAATGCGCCACATAGGCCCCGAGCCGCGCGCGATCGGCATCCGACAGTTTTGCTTGCGGCGTGTCCTCCGGCTCATCGGCGATTTCGCGCAACTGCGTGCGGCCGCGATGCAGCGCGGCCTTGGCCGCCGGCAGGCTGCAATCCATCACCTCGCAGATCTCCTTGAGCGAGCAGCCGAGCACGTCCATCAGGATCACGCTGGAGCGCTGCGCCACCGGCAGGCGCATGAAGGTGCGCAAGGAAGTGGCGGCGATCTGGCGGCTCTCCACGGCATCGAGCGGGTCAACCATCATGTCCACCTCCGCTGGTCCCCGCAGCACCTCCTGGCGCTTGCGCCGGCGCAGGAAATCCAGCGCGGTGTTGTGCGCGATGCGGAACAGCCAGCCTTCGGGATTGCCGATGCTGCCGGCGGTAGAATGCGCCTCCACCGCCTTGGTCAGCGCGTCCTGCAGCACATCCTCGCCGTCGATGACCGAGCCGACCATGCGCGCGCAATAGCGATGCAGTTTTGGTCGCATCGCTACCAGCAGGCGTTCGATGTCAAAGGCGGTGGACGGCTCAGGCACTCATTCTGCCTCCGGCAAGCAAGCTCAGTTCTCGCCGAGCATACGATAGTTGCCGACGATGGTAGCGCTCTTAGGCACCGGCGGTTCGGCGCAACGCTCCCGAATGCCGCTCTGGAACGCGGCGAACGCCGGCAGCTTCGGCAACGGGCTGGAGCCGTCATCGGCCGCAGTCTCGACGACATGGATGAACGTGTCGTCCTCCAGCCGCAGCGACAGATAACGCAGGCCTTCCGGCTGTGCCGCTTTCAGTTCTGTAAACACCGCCGCGACCAGTTCGGCATTCCTGTCGGCCATTTCCGGCTTGGTCCTGTACCTTATCACGGTCCGTCGCATTGAATTCTCCTCGTTGGCGGCTGCGAAGGCAGCGCTTCGATCCCAAGGACGTTTGGGACTGGCCAAAGGATGCGGTCTCGGAAAAATCATTTTTCGAGCGTTCCGCGATACGCATTCGCTATCGACCGATTAGCAAACGCGCCTTGGACCAGAGAAGAAAATGATTACATAATCCAGTGTGTTGAATGATCCGAAACTGGGGTTGCATGCCATGACGACAGCGCCGAAACAGCCGCATCATGTCGTCATCGTCGGCGCCGGTTTCGGCGGGCTGGAAGCGGCCTTTGGCCTCGCCGGCGTGCCGGTCAGGATCACACTGATCGACCGCCGCAACCACCATCTGTTCCAGCCGCTGCTCTACCAGGTCGCGACCGCGTCGCTGGCGACGTCGGAAATCGCCTGGCCGATCCGTTATCTCCTGCGCGGCCGCAAGGAGGTGACGACGCTGTTCGCCAATGTCAGCGGCGTCGATGCCGCGGGCAAGCGCGTGCTGCTCGATGACGGCGATGCGATCGCCTACGACACGCTGGTGCTCGCCACCGGCGCGCGTCACGCCTATTTCGGCCACGACGAATGGGAGCCGTTCGCGCCCGGCCTGAAAACGCTGGAGGATGCCACCACGCTCAGACGCCGCATCCTCGTCGCCTTCGAGCGCGCCGAGCGCGAGACCGACCCGGTGCGGCGCGCGGCGCTGTTGACCTTCGTCATCATCGGCGCCGGCCCGACCGGCGTCGAAATGGCCGGCACCATCGCCGACCTCGCCAAGGACACGCTGCCGCCGGATTTTCGCAGCATCGATACCCACAAGACCCGCGTCGTCCTGGTCGAGGCCGGCCCGCGCGTGCTGGCAGGCTTTCCCGAGGATCTCTCCGCCTACGCGCAGCGTTCGCTGGAGGAGATCGGCGTCGAGGTGGTGCTGGGGCAACCCGTGACCGAATGCGCCATCGACGGCGTCGTCTATGGCGGCAACAAGCTGGAGGCCAGAACCATCGTCTGGGCCGCCGGCGTGCGCGCCTCGCGCGCGGCGGAATGGCTGAACGCGCCCGCCGACCGCGCCTATCGCTTGCAGGTCGAGCCGGATCTTACCGTGCCCGGCCATCCCGACATCTTTGCGGTTGGCGACACCGTGACGATCGCCGGCCCCGACGGCAATCCGGTGCCGGGCATCGCGCCGGCCGCCAAGCAGCAGGGGCGCTATGTCGCGGCGCTGATCAAGGCGCGCCTCGATGGCGGCACGCTACCGCCGTTCCGCTACAAGCACGCCGGCAGCCTGGCGCAGATCGGCAAGAAAAAGGCCGTGATCGATTTCGGCTGGATCAAGATGCGCGGCCACCTCGCCTGGTGGATCTGGGGCCTCGCCCACATCTACTTCCTGATCGGCCTGCGCAACCGGCTCAGCGTCGCGCTGAGCTGGCTGTGGATTCACGCCCGCGACCAGCGCGCCGCGCGGCTGATCACGCAGGGCTCGAGCAAGGTCACGGGATAGTCGATGCGCTGCCAGATCCTCATGGTGAGGAGCGCCAACGGGTCCGCGCGAAGCGCGGCCCGATGACAGGCTCCGCGCGTCTCGAACCATGAGGCCACAGACGGGCCTGCATCCTTCGAGACGCTTGCTGCGCAAGCTCCTCAGGATGAGGGTTGAGCTCCTTCACGGCGCGCAGGCAAAGCTGGCCGCACGATTGACTTCTCCCGATTTGTAGTGCGGCCATGCCGGCCACTGGCACAGCGGCAGTGCGCGCGTCGTTTCGAACGCCGGCGCTTCGACCTTCTGCTCGGTCACTTCGAGGTCGCCGGGCGCCTTGCCGTTCTCGACCCAATCGACCAGCACGCCCAGCATGTCGACATTGGCGGGCGCGCCGGAACCGACGTGATCGACGCCGGGCGCCGTGTAGAGCCGGGCGAACGCCGCCGTCTTCTCCTTGCCGAGCGTACGCTGTACGTTTTCGAAGTAGCGTATTCCTGCGTAAGGGCTCTGGGCGTAGTCGGCCATGTTTTCGAGGATCACGAGCTTGCCGCCGCGCGCGGCAAAGCGGCTCAGGTCCGGATTGGTCGAATCCATCAATCGCGACACCTGAAGCAGGCGCTCCTTGTGCTCCTCAGGCTTGTACGTCGTGACGTCGAGCTTGGGGTCGCGCGCAAAGACATACTGGATGCCGCCCGCGCCGTAGACCCAGGCGATCCCGTTGGAAGGCTGCGGCGGCTGCGCCGGCGCCGCCTTGCCAAGCCACCAGGAAATCCAGCCGCCGGTCGGACCGAACGCAGGCGTGTTTTCGCCCGAGACGCCCCAGCCCGGATAATCATCGAGGCCGTTCTCCAGTGGGAAGGAGAACTTGTAGGTCGAATGCAGCGTCTTGATCGCCGCGATCTGCGCCTCGCTCAGGCACTGGTCGCCGCTCTGGCCCGCCGCGCAACGAAGTGACTCCGGCTGGAATTTCGCCTTGCAGCCGACCGGATCCAGAACCAGCAGATCCTCGGCGCCATCAGCCTTGTCGCAGGCCTGCAATACCGCCTTGGCGACGAGATCGACTTGCGCCGGGCGAATCCAGCTCTCGCCCATTGTTGCGAGCCCCGACCGCGTTCCGGCATGCTGCAATCCAACCCAGTTGATGACGGGCACGCGGGCAAAGATGCCGTCAAAATCCTCTGGGTAGCGCTGCGCCATCGTCAGCGCCTCGCGGCCACCTTCCGACGATCCCATGAAATACAGCTTTGTCGGCGGGTTGCCGTAGGCGCGCACCATCAGGGCGACAGCGGCGTCCCGCACGCGCTTGTAGGATCGGTGGGCAAAATTCTCGAATGCCTCGTCGTTGAGCGCGAACACCTGCGGCGGCTCGCCCGGCTTGGTCTCATGGCCGGAATCCGTGCCATAGGTGACAAAGCCACGCGCCAGCGGCGAAGGCGCGCCGAACGGATAGGCCGGCGGCAGCGCAAGCCCGGTGATCAGCACGCCGTTGAAGCCGCCGCCGCCATATTGCAGCGAGCGGCCGTTCCATTCGATCGGCAGGTTCACCTGGAACTTGATCGGCGGCGCATTCGGGTCCAGCGGCGCGATCTGGCCGATCACTTTGCAGAATTCCGGATTGGCCGGCGTGACGCGCGCCGCAGGCGTCGGCGCTCTTTCCGCGACCGCGAGCGGCGTCGGCGCGATCATGGACGCGGAGTCGATCCGGACGGCATTATCGGTCGGCCGGATCAGGTCGCTACAGGTCGTGGCCGGATCGCCGGCCATCTTCGCGGCGATTGCATTCGTGGCAACGAGCGAGCCGGCCGCAACCAGCAAAGCGAGCTGAACCCGCATGCGCATACCGAGCCTGAGGCGCTGCATTGTTTCCCCCCGACATTATCGCGTTGCGGCCACGTTAGGTCCCGGCCGTCAGGGCTTACAATGGTGCACGCCGCGCGAACGTCAACCGAAATGAGAAACCGCGGGCACGCGCTCGATATCCTTGCGACGCCGCGCCCCGCGAACCCTTACTTCACCAGCGAGCAGCCGCCGTCCGCGATCGGGCGGAACGCCTGGTCGGCCGGAATGGTCGAGACAAGCTTGTAATAGTCGTAAGGATATTTCGACTCATCCGGCTTCTTCACCTCGAACAGATACATCGGGTGAATGACGCGGCCGTCCTGGCGGATCGTGACGTCGCCGAACAGCTTGTCCTTGCCCTTGAACTTCTTCATCTGCGGCACGGCATCCTTGGCATGGTCGCTGCCGGTCGCCGCTACCGCGTTGAGATAGGCGAGCGTGGATGCGTAGACGCCGGCCTGGTTGCCGCTCGGCATCTTGCCGTTCATGCCTGGCCGCGCCGCGAAGCGTTTGGCGAAGGCGCGGGTGTCGTCGTCCATGTCCCAATAGAAGGCTTCGAGAAGCTGCAGACCCTGGGCGACCTTCAGCCCCATGCCGTGGACGTCATTGACGAACAGCAGGAACGCCACCATGGTCTGGCCGCTCTGCTGGATGCCGAACTCGTTGGCCTGCTTGACCGCGTTGATGGTGTCGCCGCCGGCATTGGCGAGGCCGATCACCTTGGACTTGGAATTCTGCGCCTGCAGCAGGAACGAAGCGAAGTCCGAAGTGCCGAGCGGATGCTTGCTCGAACCCAGCACCTTGCCGCCGTGTTTCTCGATGTAGTTGGTGGCTTCCGCCTCGATGCCCTTGCCGAGTGCGTAATCGACCGTGACGAAGTACCAGTCCTTGCCACCGCGCGCCATCATCGCCGCCGCCGTCGTGTTGCCGGTCGCCCAGGCGTCGTTGACCCACTGGATCGTATTCGGCGAACAGGCCTTGCCGGTGAGATCGGAGCTCGCGGTCGACGACGCCAAAAACGTCATCCGCGAATCCCGCAGCAGCGAATTGATGGAAAGACCGACGGCCGAATTCGGCACGTCGACAATGGCGTCAACAGCTTCGACATCGAGCCATTTGCGCGCGATCGCCTGGCCGACGTCGGCCTTGTTCTGGTGATCGGCGTAGACGATCTCAACCTTGATGCCCTTGCCGCCGCCGTTGAAATCCTCCGCCGCCATCCGCGCGGCTTCCACTGACCCCATGCCGTTGGTGTCCTGGAAGATGCCGGAGATATCGTTGAGCACACCGACGCGGACGACGTTGTCGGAAATTTGCGCGCGGGCCGCGTTCGCGCCGGCCAGCGACAAAGCGCCGGATAAAGCCAACGCCAGATGATTTGCAAAACTCTTCATACCATTCTCCCCTCGGATTTTTTTGTATTTGAAAGGCGCAATTTGCGGCGACCGCGTCAGGCCGGCGTAATCGTCACAGGAAGGCTCTCCAACCCGCGCAGCGTATTGTTGTAGCGGCGCTTCACCGGTCCGGTGATCTCGATCGCCCCAACCTTGCGCGCCAGCGCCGCCAGCATGGTCTCGCCCTCCAGGCGGGCCACGAGCTGGCCGACACACATATGGATGCCGGAGCCATAGCCGACATGGCCGCTGGTCCGCCGTGTGATGTCGTAACTGTCGGGATTTTCCCAGCGGCGCGGATCGCGGTTCGCTGCGCCCAAAAACATCAGGACTTTCTCGCCTTCGCTGATGCGATGCCCGCCGATCTCGACATCCCGCGTGGTGGTGCGGAAGAATGTCTGCACCGGGCTCTCGAACCGCACGGCCTCCTCGAACGCATTTCGCGCCAATGACGGATCTTGCCGCAGCCGCGCCAGCTGGTCGGGATAGCGCGCCAGACAATAGACCGCGGCGCCGATGCCGTTGACGGTCGTATCCAGCCCCGCCGACAGCAGCGAGCGCACCAGCAGCGGTGCCTCGGCCGCGGTGATGTCGCCGGCATCGACGCGCGCATGGATACAGGCGCCGAAACCGCCCGGCGTGAGGTTTTCGCGCTGGCACTGTTCGGCGACATAGGCCTGATGCGGCGTCGAGCGCTCGATGGCGTCCTGGCGCAGCTGGTTGGGCGGTCCGAACGCGTTGAAGACGACGCCGGCATAAGGCAGCAGATGCTCGCGCCCATCCTGCTTCAGCCCGAGCGCATCGGGGAAGATCGCCAGCGGATAGGCCTCCGCCAGATCGGCAATGGCGTCGAAACTCCGCCTCTCCAGCAATTCGTCGACCTTGGCGGCGGCCGCGGCGGCGAAGCGATCGCGGACCTGCTTCAAGGCCGTCGGCGACAGCACTTGGCTGAGCACCGCACGGGTCCGGGTGTGCTCCGGCGGATCGGCCTCGAGGATGATGCTTGGCGGGCGCCACGGCTTCTCCTTGGAGAAGTCGCTCAAGCCGACGCCGCGGCTCGAACAGAACGTGGCGGGATCGTTCAGAACGGCATGCACCTCGGCATAACGCGCCACGCCATAGACCTTCCACTTGTCGAGATAGACCAGCGGGCCGGCCTCGCGCAGCCGCTCCTGAGATGGATGCAGATCGTCGAAATATTCGATCGAGAACGGATCGAGTGAAAGATGCGGCACGGCCGCGCCGCCGGCCGAGGAAGCGTTCACTGCGGTCATCGGCACCTCCCGAAGTTTGTCCTTGTAAAGTCCTGTCGCACGTCTCTATTGCTCCATTGCCGTTTCGCAGCGATGATTTGAGACATGAGCCATAGTCCCCCTTCCAGGAAACCGCGTCCGTCCGCGCCGGCGGAAATCCCAGACGCCGATGACGGCCCGACGCTCGATTTGAACCGGTACGTTCCGGCGTTCATCACCTTCATCGCCAACAAGCTGTCGAACAGCGCGACCGCCCATTATCAGCGTAATTTCGGCGTCAGCGTCACGGAATGGCGGATCATGTCGCTGCTTGCGATCGAACCCGGCATCCCCGCCTCGCGCATCTGCTCCGTGATCGGTTTCGACAAGGGGCCGGTGAGCCGCAACCTGTCCGTACTGCAGAAACGCGGCCTGGTGGCAATCCGCACCGCGCCCGACGACGGCCGCACCCACGCGATATCCCTGACAGCGCGCGGACGCGCGATCCACGACAAGGTGATCGTCGCGGCAATGGAACGCGAACGGCGGCTGTTGTCCTGCCTGAAGAAAGACGAGCGGGAAGTTTTGATCGACCTGCTGCGGCGGCTGCACGAGAATCTCGGCGCCGTGACCGGCCAGAGCAGCACCTGATCGAATGGCGCCCGATCGCGCGGCCGTAGCGGCCACGGCGTGTCGCCGGGCGGCCGGACGAACGGCAGCACTGGGCCTCGACAGGCCCATCCTCTCTTGCATCCGCTTTCTCCCCGCGCGGCATGGCAGTTGAACTGCTCTGTCGATCGACCGCGTGATAGCTCGGAAGTTTTCACAATTTAGTTGCCTTGGCAACAAAATTGTCGATGGGAGGTTTTTGTCCCGCTCGATCAGCTATCGATGAGTTCCGCCGGCTAATTAGGCGCAGCCGATCCATACGGTTGAAGCGTCGTCGTCCAGTGCGGCTACCGCGCCCGCCCGCCGTGTCAGCACCGCGCGCTGGTTGATGTAGCCCTTGTCGGTGATCTCGCCGCCGTCGACGGATGCGATCTCGGCCAGCAGCAACGCCCGCGTCGCATGCCCTGACGAATTGCCGCCTTGCGCTTTCAGTTTTGCAAGGCCCTGTGCGATTGCCGTGCGAACATTGTCGTGGCCGATCACGTCTTTCACGTCAGCACTCTCGGGCAGGCCGGCATGGGTCTGGCAGGCTGCGACGTTCGGAAACACCAGGAAGCGAACCTCGTCGCCGCCATGGCCGGTCACCACGATATCCTGTGCCAGCGGCGCCAATGCCGCGATGCCTGCAACGCGCAAGGTGCCGACGCTGACCCAGGTGCCCGAATTGAGTTTGAAATCTTCTGCGACGCGACCGTCGAAGAACAATCCGAGTTCGGGCCGCGCCGGATCGGCGAAGGTCACGGCGTCGCCGATCAGATAGAAACCCTCGCTATCGAAGGCGTGCGCGGTCAAATCTGGCGCCTTCCAGTAGCCGGGCGTGACGTTGGGACCGCGCACGCGGACCTCCAGCTTGTCGCCCGACGGCACCAGCTTGAGTTCGGTGCCCGGTATCGGCACGCCGATATTGCCGGAGCGCTTGGCCTGGAAATGGCAATCGGTCGCCAGCGGCGACGTCTCGGTCGACCCCCAGGCCGACACCATCGGCAGAGCGCGGCCCACGGTCTTGATCGAGAGTTCTTCCAGCGCGTCCCAGAGATTCTGCGGGAGCGCCGCGCCTGCGTAGAAGGCGAATTTCACCTCACCGAAGAATTTCTTGCGCAACTCCTCATCGCTACGCAGCGCCGATATCAGCATGTCAAAGCCGCGCGGCACGTTGAAATAGACAGTCGGCATCACGCTGCGCAGGTTGGACAGCGACGCCGCGAACAGTCCGGGCGCCGGCTTGCCGCCGTCGACATAGAGCGTGCCGCCATTGCGCAGCACCAGGTTGAAATTGTGGTTAGCGCCGAAGGTGTGGCTCCACGGCAGCCAGTCGAGGATGACGAGCTTCTCGCCGATATCCTCGAGGAACGTCCAGGTCTGTGCCTTGGCCTGCTGGCTCGATGTCAGCATGCGCTGGGTGTTGATCACGGCCTTGGGCGTACCGGTCGAGCCTGAGGTGAACAGGAATTTTGCGATCGTGTCCGGCGTGATCGCGGCGAATGCCTTTTCGACGTCTGGCGTTTCCGTGGTGGCTGCAATGGTACAAAACGAGATGGCGTCGGTGTCGCCGGCACTGCCGCTGCCGATCGTGGCTGAATGCAGTGGCTTGATCGCCGCCAGCGCCGCCGCGAACGGCTTGATGGCGGAAACGTAGATCGCGCCGGGCCCGAGCAGCGTGACCATGCTCTTGAGCTTGTCGAAATCCTTGGACATCAGCGAATAGGCCGGCGAGATCGCGGCTGAGGGCACGCCGACATGCTGGGCCGCGAGCGCGAACAATGCGTGCTCGACGCTGTTGTCGGATAGAATCACCAGCGGACGCTCGGCGCTCAGCCCTTGCGCGAGGATCCAGGCGGCCGCCGAGCGGACCTGTTGCAAGGCGCCCTTGTAGGTGACCGTCGTCCACGGCGCATCGGCGCTTGCGCGATCAGCGAGAAAGATCCGCTCCGGCGCGTGCCGCGCCCAATGCTCCAGCCAGTCGCCGATGCAGCGCGCCGCCGGCTGCAGCGGCGTGGTCGACTTCACCAGGATGCTGCCGTCGGCGCGGCGGCCGGCGACAATCGCCGGCGTCGCGAACAGCGTTTCGGACGGGTTGCGGCTAGCGGCTGCTGAATTCATCGGTTTCCTCCGCCGCCCTCTTTGGGGCAGGCGGCTTGCTCTACGCGAGAACGGCTCGGCCCGGCAATGTGCCGCAAAGCGCCGGGAGGCATTGGCGTACTGTAAACAGACTGCCCAATCATTGAGCAAATGCACGATGGCCGACTGAGCCGAGTTGCCTGCGCTGTTTCCCAATAGTTAGACTAACCGTCTGGAGTCACGCGTCAATTCACGCAATTCCATTTGCGCATATTATGTACACAATGGCACATCGCTTGCTTCAATCCAGATGGTATTCCTTGCTGAGCGCGCCGATCAGCGAACCTCAGCCAACCCAGGGACGGGGCATAAATTGACTGAAACCGTTGCCGCGATCGTAGCGGCGCACCGCGCCGGGACCGCCACGCCCGCGCAAACCGTCGCGCGCAGCTATCAGCGCATCCGCGACTATAATGATCCCGCCGTGTTCATCAGCCTGCGCGATGAAAAAGATGCGTTGGCGGATGCGGAAGGCCTGACGATAAAAGACGCCGCGCAGCTTCCGCTTCTTGGCGTCCCGGTTGCCGTGAAAGACAATATCGATGCGCTGGGCTTAGCGACCACGGCGGCCTGCCCGGCCTTCTCTTACATGCCCGCGCAGGATTCGACGGCGGTCGCAAAGCTTCGGGCGGCCGGCGCCATCATCATCGGCAAGACCAACCTCGACCAGTTCGCGACCGGCCTGGTCGGTGTTCGTTCGCCTTACGGCATCCCCGTCAATCCGGTGCGCGCCGATTTGATTCCGGGCGGATCGAGTTCGGGATCGGCAGTCGCGGTTTCCGCCGGCCTGGTGCCGCTGGCACTCGGCACCGATACCGCGGGTTCCGGCCGCGTGCCCGCGATGCTCAACAACATCGTCGGACTAAAGCCGAGCCTCGGGCTGATCTCCAACGCCGGTCTGGTGCCGGCCTGCCGGACGCTGGACTGCATTTCGGTGTTCTCGCTCACCGTCGACGACGCCATGACCGCGCTGGCGGCGATGGCCGGACCTGACGGCGCCGATCCGTTCTCGCGCGAACGGCCGCTAGGCGCGCTGTCTGCATTCCCCGAAAAACTCCGGCTCGGCGTGCCGCGCAACGGCCAATTGATTTTCTTCGGCGACCTCGCCGCGGAGAAAGCCTATGGCGAGGCCCTTGAGCGCTGGACATCGCTCGGCGCCACGCTGGTCGAATTCGATCTCGAGCCGTTTTATGAAACCGCGCGGCTGCTCTACGAGGGGCCGTGGGTGGCCGAACGATATCTCGTCATCCGCGACCTGCTGGCGTCCTCGCCGGATTCGATTCACCCGGTCACGCGCGAGATCACCGCGCCCGGCGCGCGGCTGACCGCGGCCGACACGTTCGCCTCGCTCTATCGCTTGCAGGCGCTGCGGCGCACGGCCGAGCGCATCTTTGCCGGTCTCGACGCGATGGTGCTGCCGACGGCACCGACCGCCTATTCGACCGCGCAGGTGCTGGCCAATCCGATCGAACTCAACAGCCGGCTCGGCACCTACACCAATTTTGTGAACCTGCTCGACCTCTGCGGCCTGGCGCTGCCGGCCGCGATGCGGCCCGACGGCATTCCGTTCGGCATCACGCTGCTGGCGCCGGCGGGGCGCGACGCAGCGCTCGCCAGCATTGGCCGCATCTTTCATGCCGACACCAAACTGAAAATGGGAGCCAAGGGCCTGACGCAGCCTGCACCTGCTGCGTTGCCGACAGCGACAAGCGGCGACGAAATCACCATTGCCGTGGTCGGCGCGCATCTCTCCGGCATGGCGCTCAATGGCGAACTGCAGTCGCTCGGCGGACGCCTGCTCGAGGCAACCACGACAACGCCGGACTACAAGCTTTATGCGCTGGACACGGTGCCGCCGAAGCCCGGCATGCTGCGCGTGGACGCGGGTGCGGGCCATTCGATCAAGCTGGAGCTCTGGGCGTTGTCAGCGGCAGCCTTCGGCAAATTCGTCGCCGCGATTCCGCCGCCGCTCGGGATCGGGACGGTACGGCTGGCCGATGGAAGGGCCGTAAAAGGCTTTGTCGTGGAGCCGGTAGCGATCGACGGCGCCCGCGATATCTCGTCGTTCGGCGGCTGGCGCGCGTTCATGGCGGAGAAGGCTTAAGCTGTCATTCCGGGGCGCGCGAAGCGCGAGCCCGGAATCCATGCCTCCATCAAGTTGGTCTTGATTTTAAAAGCCGCACCGTCAGCGCGGAGAAATGGATTCCGGGTTCGCCGCGTAGCGGCGCCCCGGAATGACGGGACTACACCGACACCGCGTAAAGCTCATACTCCCCGCGCACCAGTTCGATATGCGCACGCATCGCCGCCGCAGCACCCGCCTTGTCGCCGCGCATGATCGCGACCACGACACGGTCGTGTTCGGCATGCGATTTCGCCAGCCGTCCGAGATTGCGGAACTGGGCGCGGCGGAACGGCTGCACCCGCACCCGCGTCGCCAGCGTCATCTCGGCGATGTAGCTGTTCTGCGAGCCGGCATAGATCGCGTTGTGAAAGCGCTCGTTGACCTCGTGAAAGCGTTCGGGATTGCCGGCGTGACTGAGCACGCGCAATTCGTCATGGATAGCTTCCAGCTTTTGGCGATCCCCCGGCGGCATCCGCTCCGCGGCAAACCAGGCGCACAGTGCTTCGAGTTCCCCCATCGCCTCGAACATTTCAGTTAAACGATCCGGCGACGGCTGCGCGACGACGGCGCCGCGATGGGCGCGGGCCTCGACCAGGCCGCTCGCGACCAGTTGACGCAGCGCCTCGCGAACCGGCGTGCGCGACACTGAGAAGCGCCGCGCGACGTCGGTCTCGTCGAGCGCCGATCCCGGCGGCAGCACACCGCGCACGATCTCGTCGGCCAACTGCAGCCGCAGCTCTTCCGCGCGCGTGACCTTGTCGCGCAGCGGCGACGGCCGATCGACGCGGCGAACCGGCGTCTCGGCCTCGGCGCCGGATGGCGGCGTTCGCGTGGGAAGATCGTCAAGGCTCATGACTTCGAATCCGCCTTGGGAGCCTCGGGATCAGCGATGATGCTGACATGGGCCGCGACGATCTTCCAGCCTTCGGGAAACCGCACCCAGGTTTGCATCTGCCGCCCCACCCTGCCCGGTGCGCCATCGCGATAGAACAGCGTCGAGGCAACCGCGGTATCGCGGCCATAGGTCGTGATCACGGTCTTGTCCGTCCGCCGCATCAGCCCGACCGGCGAGCGCCCGGCGCGAAACGCCATGATGGCATCATAGCCGTAGAGATTTTCGGCGATGCCATAGCGCAGCGTGCGGGGATCGTTGCGGAACAGCTCGTCGAGCACCGCAACGTCGTTCGACACCAGCGCCTTTTCGTAGCGCGTGAACTGTGCGGTCACTTCGGCCAGCACGTCTGGAACGTCGATTTCCATCATGACAATCCTCTCGGAGCCGGCGCTGCGGCGACGCCCATCCGCTCCAGCGCATGCGCAACGCGCAACGCGATATCCTCCCGCCAGGGTGCTGCAATGATCTGCACGCCGATCGGCATCGGCTCCAGCGGTACCGGCACCGCGACCACCGGCAGGCCGATGAACGAAATCGGCTGGGTGTGGATGCCGATATTGGCGCGCACCGGCAGTTCGACGCCGTCGAGCACGAAGTTTACCTGCCCCAATTTCGGCGCGGTGCAGGGCGTGGCCGGCGCGATGATCACGTCGACCGATTTGAACAGCTCCAGCACCTTGGCGCGATACCAGCGGCGGAATTTTTGCGCGCGGTCGACCAGCGGGGCCGGCACCATGGCGCCGGCGATCAGGCGATCGCGCACCGCCGGATCGAAATCGTTCGGGCGCTTGCGCAGGCGGTCGAGATGCAGCGAGGCGCCTTCGGTGGTGGAGATCACGTAAGCCGCGGCGCGGGCGCGGGCGGCTTCGGGAATTTCGATCGTTTGCGTGGCATCGAGCGCCTTGGCGACGCGCGAAACGGCCTCGACCGCTTCGGGAAAGACGTTCTTCTGGAAATAGCCGCCGGCCACCGCGACCCGTAGGCCCGTGAGACCCTGCGCCAGCAGCGACGTGACCGGTTCTATCGGGCGTGTCGTGCAGGCGGCATCATCGGCATCCGGCCCCTGCATGGCGTCATAGGCCAGTGCGAGATCGCCGACATTGCGCGCGAACGGGCCGAGATGATCGAAGCTCGCGACAAAGGGAAACGAGCGCGCGCGCGACAGCCGGCCGTAGGTCGGCTTCAGGCCAAAGATGCCGCAGAACGACGACGGCACCCGGATCGATCCGTTGGTATCGGATCCCAGCGCGATCGGAACCAGCGCGCCGCCGACTGCGCCGCCCGAACCGCCGGAGGAGCCGCCGGTCATCCGCGTCGGGTCGTGCGGATTGCGCGACGGGCCGTCATGCACGTTCTCGCCCGTAAAATCGTAGGCGTATTCGCCCATGTTGAGCGCGCCGACCAAAACGGCGCCGGCCGCCTCCATCCGCTCGACCAGCGTGGCATCGCGCGACGACGGCGCGAAGTCGCGATTGATCTTCGATCCGGCGCGGGTGGCGAGGCCTTTCACATCGAACAGATTCTTGACCGCGAACGGCACGCCGGCGAGCGGACCGACCTTCTCGCCGGCAGCGATCGTGGCGTCGACGGCCCGGGCTTTCGTGCGCGCGCGATCGGCAGCGACATCCGTGAACGAGTTCAGCACGGAATCGTGTTTGGCGATCTGCTCCAGCGCGGCTTCGGTCGCGTCGAGTGCGGAAAGCCTGCGGTCCGTTACGGCCTGCGCGATTTGTTGGGCCGACAGCCCGTCGATGTTTGCGGTCATGGCGCTATCAGGCTGTGTAGACACTGGCCGGCTCGGTTTCGTCCGGCATCGGAAACTCGTCGACCAGCCGCGCCAACCTCAGCGACACTTCGAGATTCGCCCGCACCGCGGGACGCCAGGCGTCCTCGACCGGCAGCGCCAGCGCTTTGGACACGGCGTTGATGTAATCGTCCAGCGGATCGGTGGCCATTTCACTCCCACTCAGCTTCTCAATGAACCGGCAACGGCGGATGCGGGATCGCGGTCAGCAGTTCCTTTGTGTAGGCGTCCTGCGGATCGCCGAGCACCTGCTCGGATGAACCTTGCTCCACGATTCGCCCCGCACGCATCACGATGACACGATCGCACAGCAAACGCACCACGTTCAAATCATGGGACACAAACAAATAACTCATGCCCATGGATTGCTTGAGGTCCTGCAGCAGATTGAGCACGACCGCCTGAACGGAGACGTCCAGCGCGGCGGTCGGCTCGTCGAGGATCACGAGCTTTGGATGCAGCGCGATCGCACGCGCGATGCCGACGCGGGCCTTCTGGCCGCCGGACAATTGATGCGGAAAACGATCGAGCAGGTTGACGGGAAGGCCGACCAGCCCGGCGAGTTCCTCGCAGCGGGCGCGTAGCGCGTCGCGCCCCCTGATGTCGCCAAGCTGCATGATCGGGTCGACGATGGCGCGCGCCGCGGTGAAGCGCGGGTTGAGGCTGTCGGTCGGGTCCTGGAACACCATCTGGATGCTCTTGCGCAGCGGCAGCCGGGCAAAGGCGTTGGGGAGCATGGCGCCGATCTCGTCACCGTCGAACACGATGCGACCCGAAGTCTGGTCCAACAGCCGCATCACCATCATCGACGTGGTCGACTTGCCGCAGCCGGATTCACCGACGAGGCCGACGCTCTCGCCGTGACCGACGGTAAAGCTAATGCCGTCGACCGCCCTGAAGATTTCGGCTTCGACCGGCGGCTTGCGGGAGAACAGCTTGCCGAGCACGGCGGTGGCGCCCTGGCGCGGATATTCCTTGACGAGCTTTTCGACGGAGAGGAGCGGCGCAGCATTCTCGTCACCCCCGGGCTTGACCCGGGGGTCCATCGCTTTTGAAGAGTCTTGCGAAGAAGGATGGATGGCCGGGTCAAGCCCGGCCATGACGGGGGTGCCCTCTTCCTCAGGCAACAGATCGCGCAACGATACGCCGAGCCGCGGCGTCGCGCGCATCAGCTTTTTGGTATAGGCGTGCTCGGGCCTGGCAAAGATATCGGCGGACTTCGCGGTCTCGACCACGCGGCCCTTCTCCATCACGACCACGCGATCGCAATAGGCGGCGGCAAGGCCGAGATCGTGCGTGATCAGTATCGTCGACATGCTCCGGCGCTTGGTGAGTTCGACGATCAGGTCCATCACCGCCTTCTGCGTGGTGACGTCGAGGCCGGTGGTCGGCTCGTCGGCGATCAGGAGCTGTGGATTGCAGGCCAGCGCCAGCGCGATCACGACGCGCTGGCACATGCCGCCCGAAAGTTCGAACGGATAGGCGTGATAGCGCTCGCGGGGACGCGCGATCTTGACCTGCTCCAGCGCCTCGATTGCCTTCTCGCCGCGGTCGCTGACCTGCGACTGCTGCACATGCTGGCGCAGCACGTCCTCGATCTGGTCGCCGACTTTCCGGATCGGATTGAGCGCGGCGCGCGGGTTCTGGAAGATCATCGAGATTTCGCGGCCGCGCAGATCGCGCATCTCGTTTTCGCTCGCCGCCTTGACGTCGATGCCGGAAAACATCACCGAGCCCTCGGCGATCCTGCCGGCGCGGTCGAGAATCCGCATCACGGCATAGGACGTCACCGACTTGCCGGAACCGGATTCGCCGACAATGCCGAGCGTCTCGCCCTTGGCGACGGAAATATTGACGTGCTGCACGGCTTTGACGATGCCGCGCCGGGTGGAGAATTCGACGGTGAGATCACTGACGTCGAGCAAGGGCTGCGCGGTCATGATGGTCTCCGCAAAAATATCGAAAACAACCCCATGCAAAGTAGAACGGTCAGCACTCCTGTCGCATTTCCTAGCCCCATGCGGGAGCCAAGGCGAGCAAAGCTTAAATCAACCATCACGTCCTCCGCTGCGGATCGACGATGTCGCGCAGGCCGTCGCCGAGCAGGTTGAAGCAGAACACCGCGATCATCAGCGCAAGCCCCGGAAACAGTGCGATCCACCATTCGCCTGACACCATGAAGCCCGCGCCTTCCGCGACCATGATGCCCCACTCCGCCGTCGGCGGCCGGACACCGAGCCCGATGAACGAAAGTCCGGCGGCGTTCAGGATCGCGTAGCCCATGGTCAATGACATCTGCACGATCATGATCGGCATGATGTTGGGCAGGATGTGCACCAGCAGAATCCGGAACTCGCCATTGCCGGAGAGCCGCGCCGCCTGCACGAAGCCGGCGTTGCGGCGGACGTTGGCTTCGGCGCGAGCGACGCGCGCATAGAGCGGGAAGTTCACGATCGCGGTTGCGATGATGATGTTCTGCACGGTGTTGCCCAGCGCTGCGACGATGCCCATCGCCAGCACGAACAGCGGAAACGCCATGATGGTGTCGGCGACGCGGCCGACGATGCGGTCGGTCCAGCCGCCGAAATAGCCGGCGGCGATGCCGGCCAGTCCGCCCATCAGGAACACCAGCGCCACGGAAGCGACCGCGATGAAGGTGTCGAGCCGGGTGGCGACGATGACACGGCTGAAGATGTCGCGGCCCAATTGATCGGTGCCGAACCAGTGCGCCGCGGACGGCGGCTTCAAGGCTGCGGCAGTGTCGCTGGCGAGCGGATCGTAAGGCACGACGTAGGGGCCGAAGATCGCGGCGAACAGGATGATGACCAAAAGGCCGAAGGCAAAGGCGGTGACGCGGTTCTCGCCGAGCACATAGCGGGTGTGTTCGAAGATCGCAGCAAGTCCCGAGGTACGCGCGGGACCGGCGGGTTCAACGGCGGGCAAAACAGCACTCATCTTTTAACCTCACCCTTCCAGCCGCACGCGTGGATCGATCACGCCGTAGAGAATGTCGATGATCAGATTGAGCAGCACGTACATGACGGCCATGGTCAGCACAAAGCCCTGCACCGGCGCGAAGTCGGACGAGATCAGCGCTTCGACGGCGTAGGAACCGATGCCGGGCCAGGCAAAAACTTTCTCGACCAGCACGTTGGCGCCGAGCAGGAACGAGAACACCATACTGAGCGTGGTGATGACCGGCAGCATCGCGTTGCGGAATGCATAGGTGACGATCACGGTGGCAGGCGAAAGACCTGAGGCGCGCGCGGTGCGTACGAACTCGGACGCCAGCACCGCCAGCATCGAGGCCCGCGTCATGCGCGCGATCGGCGCCAGCGAGAAGATCGCCAGCGTCGTCGCCGGCAGAATGAGCTGGCTGAGCGCCGAACGAAACGCCTCGAAATCGCGCGCAATGAGGGTATCGATCAGATAGAAGCCCGTAATCGTCGTCGGCGCGCTGTAGAACACATCGAGCCGGCCGAGCGGCGCCGGCGACCAGCCGAGCCTGAAATAGAAGACGTAGACCAGCACCAGCCCGGTAAAGAATACCGGCAGAGAGACACCGGCCGTCGTCGTGATGCGGCAGAGATGATCGATCCACGAACCCGGCCGGGTGGCGGCAAGCACGCCGAGCGGGATGGCGATGATGACCGACACAAAGAGGCCGAGCAGCGTCAGCTCGGCGGATGCCGGCAGGCGGTTGCGGATTTCTGCAGCGACCGGCTGGCCCGTGGTCAGCGAATTGCCGAAATCGCCATGCGCGAGATCGTTGGTGTAGCGGAAGAACTGCTCGATCAGCGGCTTGTCGAGGCCGAGTTTTTTGCGGATCTGTTCGACGGCCTCCTTGGTCGCGGCGGGCCCTGCGAAATACGCGGCCGGATCGCCCGGCAGCGCACGCGTCAGCAGGAACGTGACGATCACGACCCCGATCAGCGACGGGATCGCAAACAGCAGCCGCTTGCCGATCATGGTCAGCATGATGAGCGCCCCTCGCTGCGCGATGGCCGCGCGAATGGCGAGTGGCGAATAGCGAATGGATATTCTTGCCCGCGCTGTTTCACTATTCGCTACTCCCTATTCGCCATTCGCCTCTCTCACGCCTTCACCAGCGCGCGATAATCGAGCCGGCGATGGAACCAGTACTGATAGCCCGAGATATTCTTCTGCATCGCGACGTTGACGAACGGCTGATACAGCGGGATGCGCGGGATGTCGGTAAAGGCGAGGTCGACGAAGCCTTTCACGTCCTTGTCGTAGGTCGCGGTGTCGCCGGTCGAGGCGGCCATGCGCGCGCCGTCGATCAGCTTGTCCATCTCCGGCGACCTGTAGCTCATGGTGTTGAAGACGGAATTGTTGCCGTGATAGCACCAGTAGAAGAAGTATTCGGGGTAATCGAGCCAGCCCGAGAACACGTTGGTGTAGAGCGGCATTTCCTTCTTGTTCAGCTCGGTGCGCCAGTTGGCGCCGGGCACCTTGTTGATCGTGGTCTTGATGCCGATTTGGGCGAGGCTCTCCTGAACCAGGATGCAAAGCGGCTCGTTGACGCCGGCGAAATTCAGGTCGAACGAAATCGTGGTCTCGAAACCGCTGGCGTAACCGGCTTCGGCAAGCAGCGCCTTGGCCTTGGCCATGTCGGTGGAATATTTGGTCGGTTGCGGCCACGCGACCTCGGTCGGCTTGTCCGCCGTCGCGCCGAACATCGGATTGGCGAGGCCGAACAACACCGCGTCCATGATCTTCTGGTACGGTATCGCGTAGGCTATTGCCTGACGCACTTTCGCATTATCGAACGGCGGCCTGGTGACGTTCATGCCGATATACTGGATGCCGTTGGAGAACGGCAACGACACAACGTTGAGCTTGCCGTTGGCCTTCATCTCCTGGAAATCCTTGAACGGCAGTTCGTAGGAGATATCGGCGTCACCACGCTCCAGCAGCGCGCGGCGATTGCCGGCCTGCGGCACCATGCGCCAGATCACCCGCTTGATCTTCGGCAACGGGCCGCCAGACCCACTCGTCGTTGCGCTCCATGATCACTTCGGTGCCGGCGGTCCATTTCGTCAGCTTGTAGGCGCCGGAGCCCGCGGTCTGCTGCTTGGTGTACTCGAGCCCCCAGGGATCCTTCTCGCTGGCGTTCTTCTTCACCAGTTCAGAGTTGACGATGCAGGGCACGATGACGGCGAGATCGGGAATCGTCAGGCGATCTTTCTTGGCAAAATCCACCCGCACCGTGTTGTCGTCGACGACGACGAACTGCTCGGCCTTGGTCAGCGAGCCCGCGCTCATCTGGAAGGTCGGGAAGCCACCGACCGAGACCGCGCGGTCGAGCGACCATTTGACGTCCTTGGCCGTCACCGGCGCGCCGTCGTGGAATTTGGCGTTCTTCTTCAGCTTGAAGGTGACCGACATGTCGTCGATCTTCATGTCGTCGGCGAGTTCGCCCTTGAACTTGTCGCGGTCGTAATACGGCACGCCGCCGGGACCGCTCTTCATCTCGTGCGTGATCAGGCGGTCATAGCAATTCCACGACACCTCATAGCCGGGCACGTTGGTGCCAACGCCATGGATGTCGAGGTTGTTCGGACCGCCTTCCGAGACGATCAGGAGCGTCTCCGATCGCGACTGCGCCTTGGCGGCGGACCAGATCGCCGGCGCGGGCACCATCGCGCCCGCCGCAACTCCGGTGACCGACTTCAAAAAATCGCGACGCTTCATGGGTGATGCTCCAAATGCCTTGAGGGAAAATGGCTTTGGAACGGGATCGCAAGGTTTGTGCCAATCTTTAAGAAAGGCTTGATGTCGCGCTACCTTATTGATTTAGCTTATAATTGCTCGACGTATGCCGCTCCGCGCGGGGTGCGACATCCTGACGGATTGCATACAAAGACGCATATTTGCCCATTAAGTACGCAGATATTTTGAGCGCTCCATTGATGGGCGGCGCTCAGATCGGCCAGAGCAAATCCTGCAACTCATGGAGATTGGCGGCCCTCTGTTGCCAGCCCTCGATACAGATTTGTCTGGTCGGGTTGCCGAAGCGATGCAGCAGCATCAGCGCCATCAGCCGCCGCTTCAGATCGGGCGTAATATCCGATGCGGCGTATCCGAAGCCCGCAAACAGGCTCTGCACCCGGCGCGGCATGCCGCCGGCCATCAAGACGCTCGGACCAAGCAGGTCATATTCGCCCCTGCCCGTCATCACGTCGCCGAAATCGATCAATCCCGACAGACGCCAGCCCGCATTGTCACGGCTCAGCAGAAAATTCTCCGGAATATATTCGCCGGTGAGGATCACCGGCGGCCCGTCCAGCGCAATCAGCGTGGCCGCTGTGTCGCGCAGCAACTCGTCCAGCCCATCCAGAAATTTCTGCGGCAATCCGAAACGCTCGTGCCGTGCGCGGCATCCCTCGATCTGTCCGCGCACGAAGACGTCCCAGCTTGGCTCGATCCGCGCGAGCGTCCCGGCCGGGACACGCTGCACCTGCGCAATGGTCTCGCCAATGTCGGCAAGGAGACGCTCCTTGTCCGGTTCGGGCAAGGCCGGCCAGGCTTCCGCACCCAACACACCCGACAGCCGCGTGATGACGAGATATGGCCATCCGTCGCGTTCGCCTTCAACGACGACTTCGGGGATCGCGATCCGAAGCTTTCCACGAAGCTGCGCAAGCGTGCTTCGTTCCGAGGCGAATTGGCCGCTAAGAAATGGCGGGAAAATTTTCAGGATGAGTTTTTCGTCGAGGGCGAGGACGAGGTTGGTTCCGGTGGCGAAGACGTGCGGCATGGCGCATGCGAGGCCATGGCCGCGGGCGATATCATCCGCAATCGGCAGCCATTGCGCCGGATCGGCGCGCCAGGCGCGAAAGGGTTCGTAGTCGGTGAAGGCCGGCAGTGCTGCGGTCATGATAGTCCCGTAGGATGGGGAGAGCGAAGCGAAACCCATCAATCACGTGCGCGGAAACATGATGGGTTTCGCTTCGCTCTACCCATCCTACGGACTTCGCGGAGCCTGTCATCGGGCGCGCATTCGCGCGACCCGCTGGCTCGCAATGACGGGGTGAATGCTATCTATCCGGATTGGCCCGCTCGAACTGGCGCAGCAGGTGGTTGCCGCGCTCGACGGCGATATCCAGCGCTGCCTGCGCGGACAGCTTGCCGCGGAAAATCTGCTCGAGTTCTTCCTCGATCACGCCGCGGATCAGCACAAAGGAGCCAAGCCGGATTCCCTTCGAGTTCTCGGTCGGCGGCTTCAGGGTCAGTTGCTCGATACCGATCGCCGCACCGGGATTGCGATCATAGAAACCCTGCGCGCGGGTGAGGTCGAAGGCGGCGCGGGTGATCGGCAGGTAGCCGGTGTTCTGGTGCCAGGCGGCCTGGACTTCCGGCTTCGACAGATAGGCGAAGAACCGCGCGACGCCGGCATATTCGGTGCGCGGCCGGTCGCGCAGCACCCACAGCGTGGCGCCGCCGATGATGGAATTTTGCGGGGCGCCGGCAATTTCGGGCCGGTACGGGATCATGCCGTAGCCGACCTCGAATTTCGAATTGGCCTTGATGTCCGCGCGCGTCCCGGACGAGCCGATGAAGATGGCGCATTCGCCCTTCTGAAAGCGCGGCTCGGCCGATTGCCCACGGCCGCTATAGTCGAAGACTTTCGTCGCCTGCCATTCCGCCAGTTGCGCGATGTGCCGCACCACGTCCGGATTGTTGAAGGTCAGCTCCGCATCGAGCCCGCCGAAGCCATTGGCCTGGGTCGCCAGTGGCAGATTGTGGAATGCGGAAAAATTCTCGACATGAACCCAGGACGGCCAGGATGTGGTGAGCCCGCAGGACGAACCGGCCGAGCGCAGGCGCTTCGCCGCGGTGCCGATGTCGGCCCAGGTCTTCGGCGCCACCTCCGGATCGAGGCCCGCGGCGCGGAACAGATCCTTGTTGTAGTAAAGGATCGGCGTCGAGACGTTGAACGGGAACGACAGCATGTTGCCGGCGACATCGGAATAATAGCCGGTCACGGCCGGCAGATACGCCTCCGGCGAGAACGGCTCCGACTGGTCGCGCATCAATTCGAACACCGGATAGATCGCGCCCTTTGCCGCCATCATGGTGGCGGTCGCGATCTCGTTGACCTGGACGATGGCGGGCTGGCTTCGCGAACGGAATGCGAAGATCGCCGCCGTCACCGTCTCGGTGTAGTTGCCCTTGTAGGTCGGCACGATCCGGTAGTCGGACTGCGACGCATTGAAATCGGCCGCCAGCTTTTCCAGCTGCTTGCCGAGCTCCCCCGACATCGCGTGCCACCACATGATTTCGGTGGCGGCCTGCGCCGGAGACGCAAGCGCCATGGCCGCGAGCGCTGCGAATTGCAAGAATCTCAAGACCAATTTCATTGGTGATTACCCTGCTCTGCCGCGCCGGCGAAATATCTGCCTGCTGCGCCCTCATAAATCCCTGCGGCTGCGGTTTCAATCCGTCCGGCTTCCACCGCAGCGCACAACACAATTTTAGATTGTTGCAGGATTATGAGGATTACTTACCAAATGCTGCCTGCCAGTCCAGCCACCAATAGCCAAGCATCGGTAAGTTCTGCTAAAAACGGCTTGAACCTTTTCTCCCCGCCGCAGACTCAATCTCTAAGGGGATTTGTCGCCTGTGTATCGCCGCGCCGACCTTTGGCGGACCTTAGTGCTTGTTGTTGCGCTGTTGTTTACGGCGGTCTCAACGGGTGCTTTTGCGCGCGAGTTTTGCGCCTCCGATCCGCAATTCGGGAGGCATCCGATCGATACGCTCCATTCCGGCCAGCTCGGCGCGGAAACGGGTGCCCTCGAACATATCAGGACCGGCGGGCGCCTTCGCGGAGTGGAACGAATTTGACTAGCGCACCGCAACAGCACAGCGCAGCGGAACGGCCGGCGAGCCTCGCCGCGCGCGGCCGTGTTCGCGTCGTGCAGTGGCTGCGCGCGGTCCCGATCCGCTGGCGCATCCTGTCGATCGCGGCATTGAACTCCGCGGTCGTCGTGGTGCTGGCCGTGCTGATCTGGAACGGCTCCAAGGTGCTGGGTTCGGCCTGGGACGACGTCCGGCAGGTGCGGGAGTCCGACAAGATCCTGGCGTTGCTGGAAAGCGAAACCAGCCGGCTGCAGAACCTGATCCATCGCTACATCAACCAGCCGAGCCCCGAACTGTTCGCCGAGATCCTGCTGCTGCGCGAAGCGGTGCTCGGCACCCTCACCACGCGCGCCGCCAACGACCCGATGCTCTCGGGGTCGGTCGAACGGCTCGAGCACGTCACCGACCGCTTCCTCAACGGCTTCGGCGAATTGCGCGCCGTGCAGACCACCATCACCAAGACTTATGAGCAGCAGGTGCTGGGCCCGGCCCGGGAAATGGCCGGGCTGTATTCGATCATCGAGGGCGCCACCGGGCATCGCGACGCGCAGATCTGGCCGGCGCTCGGAAGATCGCGCGAAGCGTTTACGGCGATGCTGGTCGCCGCCAACGCCTATTACCTGTCGCCCGCCTCGGCCACCGCGGAGGATGCCCGCAGGAACACCGAGACGATCGAGAAGACCATCCCGGCGATGGCCGACCTTGCCGACAACGATCTGCAACGCATGGCGCTGAAGCGGCTGGAGGCGCGAACGGTGGCGTTGCGCGAGGGCATGGCCAAGCTGACGGAGCAGCTCGCAATCCGGACCGAATTGCTGCGCAACACCATCGATGCCAGCCAGGCCGAAGCCATCGGCGTCATCGACGAATTGTCGGTCAAGATGCGCCAGCGCGAGCACAAGGCGCAGGAGACGTTCGACCGCACGCTGGCGGGCATCTCGCGCCGGGTGCTGTCGATCGCCGTGATGTTTCTCGGCATCATCCTGTCCGCCGGCGTCCTGATCGCGCTCTCGATCCGCCTGCCGCTGCAGCAGATCCTGGCGGCCATGCATGCGATCACGTCGGGCAATTACGATCGCCGCGTGCAGGGCACCTCCGCCAGGGACGAGGTCGGCGCGATGGCGCGCGCGGTGGACGTCTTCCGCGAAAACGCCATCGCCAAACGCAAGACCGAGGACGAGTTGCGCGCCTCGAAGGAAAAGGCCGAAAGCGCGCTGCTCGAACTCAACACCGCGCAGCAGAACCTGATCGACGCCGAACGGCTGGCGGCGCTCGGCGGGCTGGTCGCCGGCGTCGCCCATGAGGTGAACAACCCGATCGGCATCAGCCTGACAGTGGCGTCGAGCTTTGCGCGCCGGGCTGAAACGTTCGAGCAGGAATTGCGCACCGAGCCGCTGCGCCGCTCCAAGCTCGACGAATTCGTCAAGAGCTCGCGCGACGCCGCCGGGCAACTGGTGGCGAACCTGCACCGCGCCGGCGAGTTGATTCAGTCGTTCAAGCAGGTGGCGGTGGACCGCTCGCACGCCGAGCGCCGGCAGTTCAACCTCAGCGAGGCCACCGACCAGATCGTCGCGAGCCTGAAACCGGTGCTGAAGAAGGCGGCGATCACGCTGTCGGTGGACGTGCCGGAAGGACTTTTCATCGACGGCTATCCCGGCTCCTACGGCCAGATATTAACCAATCTGTTCCTCAACGCCTCCAACCATGCCTTTGCCGACGGCCGGTCCGGAGCGATCACGATCTCGGCGCGGGCGCGCGGCAGCGACGATGTCGAGATCATTTTTGCCGATAACGGGGCTGGAATGACGCCGGATGTGCAGCGGCAGGCGTTCGACCCGTTCTTTACGACGCGCCGCAACGAGGGCGGCACCGGACTGGGCTTGCATATCGTCTATAATCTTGTCACTCAACAGCTCGGCGGCCGGATGATGCTGGAGTCAAGGCTGGGACAAGGCACCACATTCCGCATTATCATGCCCAAGGTCGCCAAGGGCGGATCAACAGGCGAACCCAAGATTCCAGACCAGACAGCAGCCGACGGAACTCCTCAATGGCCGAACAGGACGATGTCCTCCACCTGATCGACGATACCGGGACCGTTCCGGAGGACTCGTCTGCGCGCAAATGGAAGATCGCCGTCATCGACGACGATGCCGCCGTGCACGAGGGCACCCGCTTTGCGTTGAGCGACTACAATCTCCACGGCGCGACGCTGGAAATCCTCTCCGCCTATTCCGCGGCCGAAGGCCGCACCTTGATGCGCGACAATCCGGACGTCGCGGCCGTGCTGCTCGACGTCATCATGGAAACCGACGTCGCGGGCCTCGACCTCGTCGAGTACATCCGCAACGAGCTCAAGAACGAGACCGTCCGTATCATCCTGCGCACCGGCCAGCCGGGACAAGCGCCCGAGCGCCGCGTCATCGTCCAGTACGACATCAACGACTACAAGGCCAAGACGGAGCTGACGGCCGACAAGCTGTTCACCTCGCTGACGGCGGCGCTGCGCAGCTACCAGCAACTCGAGCGCATGGTGCAGACCCGGCGCGGGCTTGAAATCATCATCGACGCCGCCTCGACGCTGTACGACTTCAAGTCGATGCAGCGGCTGGCGGAAGGCGTGCTGACGCAGCTCGCATCATTGCTCAATGTCGACTGCGCCGGCATCCTGGTGCTGCGCGACGACGGCGCCGCGGGGAGCGAATTCTCGGTGCTGGCGGGCTCGGGCTGCTACAGCCGCTTTATCGGCTCGACAAGTTCCAAGGCGCTGGATCCGGATTTACGCCAAATGGTGGAAGCCGCGTTCCTGCGCCGCAAGAACGAATTCGCCGACCACCGCAGCGTGCTTTACTTGCGCACCGGAAGCGGCCGCGAAGTGGTGGTGCTGCTGCAGGCCGAGCGCCAGCTTTCGGACACCGACCGCGCGCTGGTCGAGATTTTCTCCAGCCGGCTGTCGATCGCGTTCGACAACGTCATCCTCTACCGGCAACTGCACGAGGCCAATACCCAGCTCGAGGACCGCGTCGCCCAGCGCACCCGCGCGCTGATGCAGGCCAACCGCAGGCTGTCGGCGCAGTGGCTGCGGCTGCAGCGCGCCAACGGCTTCAAGAACGAAATTCTCGGCACCGTCGCGCACGATTTGAAGAACCCGCTGGGCGTGATCCTCGGCCGCACCGAAATGCTGACCGAACTGATCGGCGCCGGCTCACCCAAGGAAAACGTCACCGCCCAGGTCGAGCATATCCGCGACGCCACCAAGCGCCTAACCTCGATGGTCGACCACCTGATTTCGGATGCGATGGCGGACGCCTTCGACATCACCATCCGCCGGGAAGCGGTCGATGTCGCGGCGCTCGTTGCCGAGGTCGCCGATTCCAACCTGCCCTCCGCCGTCAACAAGCAGCAGACCATCAACGTATCCGCGCCGCCGAATATCGTCACCATGTGCGATACCGACCGGATCCGAGAGGCGATCGACAACCTCTTCAGCAACGCCATCAAATACTCGCCGATCGGCGGCAGGATCACGGTGGCCGTCACGCATGAGAGCGGCGACACGGTGATCCGCATTACCGACCAGGGCGCCGGCCTCTCGCCGGAGGACCTCGGCCGGCTGTTCGGCCGCTTCCAGCGGCTCTCGGCCAAGCCGACGGCCGGAGAAAGTTCGACCGGCCTCGGCCTGTCGATCGTCAAACGTATCATCGACATGCATGGCGGCCATGTGACCGCGGAGAGCGCCGGCCCCGGACAGGGCTCAACGTTTACCGTTACATTGCCGGCGACAGAGACGACATGACCCAGAACCCGCACATCTTCATTGTCGACGACGAGGCACCGGCCCGCGAGATGGTCGGCGATTATCTCAAGATGCACGGTTTCGGCGTCACGCTATGCGACGGCGGCAAAAGCCTGCGCAAGGAGATCGAGAGCGCAGTGCCCGACCTCGTCGTGCTCGACCTCAACATGCCCGAGGAAGACGGGCTTTCGATCATTCGCGATCTGAAGAGCCGCATCAACGTTCCCGTCATCATGCTGACGGCGACCGCGAGCCCGATCGACCGCGTCGTCGGCCTCGAACTCGGCGCCGACGACTACATCGCAAAACCCTGCGAGTTGCGCGAACTGATGGCGCGCATTCGCTCGGTGCTTCGCCGCAGCACCCCGGCCAGGGCGGCGGCCGCGCCGGAGCCCGCGTCGGCAAAGGCGGAAAAGGAGCAGCTGGTGCGGTTCGGCACCAAATGGCTCGACCTCGGAGCCCAGGCGCTGCGCGACGACGAAGGCAACGAGCATCCGCTGACGGCGTCCGAATTTGGCCTGTTGAAGGTGTTCGCGGCCAATCCGAAGCGGGTGCTGTCGCGCGAGCGGCTTCTGGAATTGGCCAATGCGCGCGACGCCGAAGCCTTCGACCGCGCGGTCGACCTGCGCATCATGCGCATCCGCCGCAAGATCGAGATTGATCCGACCAAGCCCGCCGTGATCCGCACCATCCGGGGTGGTGGTTATCTGTTCTCGCCGACCGGCGAGAAGGGTTAGGCCCTTGTCCGTCATCCCTGCGCAGACCCACACCGCGGCGCTCGTGTTGACACGCAACGGTAGAGGCCCTTTCCAGGCAACAACGTGCTGTGGTTAGGGGTCCCGACGTTCGCAGGAACGACAAAAAGGTTCGCCCCGGCGGAACGAATTCGCATCTGAAATCATCCAATTTTCCGCATATTGAAATTACAGGCGTTTTACCCCCGAATGTTTCGTCGCAAGCGCCGCGACGAAACAATTCTCCCCTGCACGAAACCATTTTTCCCTTTTGGTGCAGACGTCCCGAAACCGAGCCTAATTAACAATCTTCCCAACGAAACGCCTGTTGGCGTCGGAATTGGGAGCCTGTCATGTCGAACGTCGTCGCCATCAACGCCGCAGCCAAGAAGTCGATTGCCGCCGCCCGCGCGACACCCGACGAGATGCTGCTGCAGAGTATTGCCAAGGGCGACCGCACGGCGATGCATGTGCTTTATTCGCGCCATAACGTCCGGGTTTACCGCTTCGTGCTGCGCATGGTGCGCGATACCACGATGGCGGAAGACCTCGTCAGCCAGGTGTTCCTCGACGTGTGGCGGACCGCCAGCCAGTTCGAGGGCCGCTCGCAGGTCTCCACCTGGCTGCTGTCGATTGCCCGCTTCAAGGCGCTGACCGCGCTGCGCCAGCGCAAGCACGAGGACATCGATCAGGAAGACGTGCTCGAGATCGCCGATGAGGCCGATACGCCCGAAGCCTCGCTCGACCGCAACAACACCAAGGCGATCCTGCGCGCCTGCGTTGCCAAGCTGTCGCCCGCCCATCGCGAGATCATCAACCTGGTCTACTACCACGAGAAGTCGGTGGAAGAGGCCGGCGCAATCATCGGTATTCCCCAGAGCACGGTGAAGACCCGGATGTTCTACGCCCGCAAACAATTGGCCGAGTTGCTTAAGGGCGCCGGCGTCGACAGTCTCGCCGCATAAGTTCAGTTATTTCAATGAGTTAAGATGGCATTAGGGACGAAAACCGGGGCGGTTTCGGCGGATAAAGATTACCTCCGGCGAAACAAATGAAACGATTGGCGACATCACCCGGAAAAACTCAGCCCCTATACCAATCTCCAACAACTTGAACACCAACGCCGAACAGGAGAGCGAACATGCCGAAGCCGTCCTTCCGCCTCTTCATCGTCCCGCTCGGCGCCGTCGCGACCCTCGCCACCCTCTCGGCCCAGAACGTCCAGCCCCGCGCCCAGCGTGACCATGGTTCGACGTTCGTGCGTGAGCAGGTGGTGGATTGCGGCACCAAGAGCCCCAAGGAGGTCTGCGTGATCTCCTACGACAGCGAGACCCCCCGCT
>CAVYOM010000020.1:0-172472 GCA_963770135.1 uncultured Alphaproteobacteria bacterium
CACGATGCGAACGTCGGTCTTGATCGGGGTACGCCCGCCGACGGTGGTGTATTCGCCCTGCTGCAGCACGCGCAGCAACCGCGTCTGCGCCTCCATCGGCATATCGCCGATTTCGTCGAGAAACAGCGTGCCGCCTTCGGCCTGTTCGAACCGGCCGGAAGCGCGGGTATTGGCGCCGGTGAACGCGCCGCGCTCATGGCCGAACAGCTCGGATTCGATCAGGTCGCGCGGGATCGCCGCCATGTTGACGGCGACGAACGGGCCATTGCGGCGCTTGCCGTAGTCGTGCAGCGCGCGCGCGACCAGCTCCTTGCCGGTGCCGGATTCGCCGGAGATCATCACCGTGAGGTCGGTCTGCATCAGCCGCGCCAGCACCCGGTAGATTTCCTGCATCGCTGGTGAGCGGCCGACCAGCGGGATCGAATCGAATTCGCCCTCGTCGGCCGAACTCGCCACCCGCTCCTTGGGCTCGGCCAGCGCACGTCCGACGATGGTGATGAGCTCCTTCAGGTCAAACGGCTTTGGCAGATACTCGTAGGCGCCGCGCTCCGAGGCCCGGATCGCCGTCATGAAGGTGTTCTGCGCGCTCATGACGATGACCGGAAGGCTCGGCCGCATCTTCTTGATCCGCGGCAGCAGGTCGAAAGCGTTCTCGTCGGGCATCACCACATCGGTGATGACGAGATCGCCCTCGCCCTGGCTCACCCAGCGCCACAGCGTCGCGGCGTTGCCAGTGAGGCGAACTTCATATCCAGCGCGCGAAAGCGCCTGGTTCAGAACCGTGCGGATGGCGGTGTCGTCATCGGCAACGAGTATGCTACCTGCGGGCATTGGTGTTCCTCATCTTGCGTTCTGTGAGGCAGGCGGCAGCGTACCCGGAACGCCGTCGCGGTTGCTTTGGTCGAACTGTTTGGTGGGATTGAACATCGGCATCAGCACGCGGAAGGTGGTTTTCCGCGGCTGGGATTCGCATTCGATAATGCCGCCGTGATCGCCGACGATCTTGGCAACCAGCGCCAGGCCGAGCCCGCTGCCGGTTTGTTTCGTCGTCACGAAGGGATCGAACAGGTTCGGCAGCAGGTCTTCCGGCACGCCGGAACCGTTGTCCTTGACGCAGAATTCGAGCGGCAGCGACACCCGCGATTTCTTTCCCGGCACCGACAGGCGAACGCCGGGACGAAACGCGGTGGTGAGCTGGATTTCCGCGTCCGAGCCGAGATCGGCGACCGCTTCGGCGGCGTTCTTCACGAGATTGAGGAATACCTGAATGAGCTGATCCTGATTGGCCAGCACCGGCGGCAGCGACGGATCGTAGTCTTCGATGAAGCGGATATTGCGGGCGAAGCCCGATTGCGCCAGCCGTTTGACGTGGTCGAGCACGGAATGGATGTTGACCGGCCCGCGCGCCACCGGACGGTCGTCGCCGAACACTTCCATGCGGTCGACCAGGGTCACGATGCGGTCGGCCTCGTCGCAGATCAGCCGCGTCAGCATGCGATCTTCGGATGAGGCCGCCTGCTCCAGCAATTGCGCCGCGCCACGGATTCCGGACAGCGGATTCTTGATTTCATGCGCCAGCATCGCCGCCAGCGCGATCACCGAGCGCGCCGCGCTGCGATGCGTCAACTGCCGGTCCATCTTGTCGGCGATGGTGCGCTCCTGCAGCATCACGACGATATGGCCGGGCCGCTCGGTGAGCGGGGCGACGTGCAGGTCGACCTGGCGGTCGCCGCCGATCCGTGGCGTGCCCAGATCGACCTTGTATTCGTTGACCGGCGAGCCGCTCGAGCGCACCTGGTCGATCAGCGCCAGCAGCGGACTGCCGAACGGCACCAGCTCCTTCAGCGACTGCCGCCGCAAAAATTGCGTCGAAATCTCGAAGAAGGATTCGGCGGCGATGTTGGCGTCAACGATGCGGCCGTCGGGCGCCACCAGCAGCACCGGATTGGGCAACGCGTTGAGAATGGCCTCGCTATCGGTGGGTACGGCGCGGCGATGTTCTAAGGCTGACGTCATGCGGCAGCACTCCATGAAAAATCGTCGAACGCGTCCTGCAGCGATCGGTGCACCCGGTGCGGATCCTCCGACGTCAGGATCTTTTGCCGCCAGGCCTTCAGCGTCTCCGCCGGCGCGCGGCTGCACTGGGCTGCGATCTCCAGCGCCCAGCCGAGATGCTTGCGGGCGTGCTTAAGCCCGATGCGCAGGCCGTAATGGCTGCAGACTTCGTCGTAGAGAGTGCGCACATGCGCGAGTTGTTCGGCGAGCGAGGGTGCCGTCTCCGCCTGTCCGGTTTCGAGCCGCCGGCCGATCTGCCCCGGCAGCCAGGGCTGACCCTGCGCGCCCCGTCCGATCATCACGGCGTCCGCCCCGGACACTTCCAGCGCCTGGACCGCCTTCTCGAATGAAGTGATGTCGCCGTTGACGACGAGCGGCACGGAGACCGCGTCCCTGACCGCGCGTACGGCGGCCCAATCGGCTGAGCCCTTGTAAAACTGGCAACGCGTGCGTCCGTGCACGGTAATCATCTGCACGCCGGCCTGCTCTGCGCGGCGCGCCAGTTCGGGCGCGTTGAGCGAGCGATCGTCCCAGCCGAGCCGCATCTTCAGCGTCACCGGCACCTTCACCGCCGCGATCGTGGCCTCGATCAGCGTGAGCGCATGATCGAGGTCGCGCATCAGCGCCGAGCCTGACTGACCGCCGGTGACATGGCGCGCCGGGCAGCCCATATTGATATCGATAATGTCGGCGCCGGCCGCTTCGGCGACCCGTGCGCCTTCCGCCATCCAGTGCGCCTCGCAACCCGCGAGCTGAACGACATGTGCGCCGACACCGGCTGTCTCGCAGCGCAGAAGCGACATCGGCCTGCCGTGCACGAGTTCGTCGCTGGCGGTCATCTCTGAGACGACCAGGCCGGCGCCGAGCGTGGCGGCAAGCCGTCGAAAAGGTGCATCGGTGACGCCGGACATCGGCGCCAGGAGAACCCGGTTGGCGGCAGCAATCTCGCCTATTTTCAACGGCTTAGAGCGTGAAATTTCCGGGCCGGGCACATCGTTCTCATGGTTAGGGCGGCGGCTTCATTGCAACCGTCAGCGCATATTGTGAGCACAAATCTTGGGCAGTCAAGCTTCTTGCCTACACTTTAGACAGATCTATCATTTGTGCAAGTGCACTGCAACAAAAACCGCTTTTCCCACAGGTGATGGGAATCACTCTGTTTTCGGTATTCGTCATGGTAGGGCTGTGCGCCAGCGCGACCGCCCCCCTTTCCACGCCTATCCGTTCCGTATTTGAGTCCTTTATGCCCAGACCTGAGCGTACCGCAGCCATCCTCGTCGCAGCCGGACGCGGGCTTCGCGCCGGTGCCGGAGGACCCAAGCAATATCGCGAGATCGGCGGACAGCCCGTGATCTTCCGTGCCATGCAGCCGTTCTGCCGGCATCCGGACGTCTTCGCTGTGCAGCCGGTGGTGAACCCCGATGACA
The DNA here is from genome assembly GCA_963770135.1 of uncultured Alphaproteobacteria bacterium. Classification (GTDB taxonomy): domain Bacteria; phylum Pseudomonadota; class Alphaproteobacteria; order Rhizobiales; family Xanthobacteraceae; genus Bradyrhizobium. Next base: position 3,483 of record CAVYOM010000020.1, read on the forward strand.
CCGCGATCTTCAACCAGGCTGTCGCGGGACTGCGATACCAGCCGCCCACCAGCGGGGGCGCAACGCGTCAGGCCTCTGTGCATGCCGGGCTCGAGGCGCTGGCGGCGGAAAAGCCTGACATTGTTCTGATCCACGACGCCGCGCGGCCCTTCGTGACCGCTGCGGTGATTTCTCGCGCGATCGACGCCGCCGGCCGCACCGGCGCGGCGGTGCCTGCGATCCCCGTCACTGACACGATCAAACAGATCGGTGAAACCGGTGATGTCGAGGCGACACCCGAGCGCGCAAGCTTGCGAATCGCGCAGACGCCGCAAGCGTTTCGCTTCGATGTGATTCTCGATGCCCATCGCCGCGCCGCGCGCGACGGCCGCAGCGATTTCACGGATGATGCGGCGCTCGCGGAATGGGCGGGATTGACGGTAGCGACATTTGAAGGCGATCTTGCAAACATGAAACTGACAACGCCTGAAGATTTCATCCGCGAGGAAGCCCGCCTCGCCGCCCAGCTCGGCGACATCAGGACCGGGACCGGCTATGACGTGCACGCCTTCGGCGACGGCGATCATCTGATGCTCTGCGGCGTACGCGTGCCGCACACCCGCGGTTTTCTCGCCCATTCCGACGGCGATGTCGGCCTGCATGCGCTGGTCGATGCCATCCTCGGTGCGCTGGCGGACGGCGACATCGGGTCGCACTTTCCGCCGACCGACCCGCAGTGGAAGGGTGCTGCGTCCGACAAGTTCCTCAAATATGCCGTCGACCGCGTCACCGCGCGCGGCGGCCGGATCGCCAATCTCGAAGTCACGATGATCTGCGAGCGCCCCAAGATCGGCCCGCTGCGCGATATCATGCGCGCCCGCATTGCCGAGATCACCGGGCTCAACATCTCACGCGTCGCCGTCAAGGCAACGACCAGCGAACGGCTCGGCTTTACCGGCCGCGAGGAAGGCATCGCCGCAACCGCGAGCGCCACCATTCGTCTGCCGTGGGACGATAAAGGTTGGAGCGAGTAAGATGAGCGGCAGCGATGCGCGCGCCCTCTCCCGCTCGCTGCTCGATCTATGCCGGATGCGCAAGCTGACGATCGCAACGGCAGAAGTCCTGCACGGGCGGCCTGGTCGCCGGCGCGCTCACCGACATTCCCGGATCGTCAGACGTGATCGACCGCGGTTTCGTCACCTATTCCAACGACGCCAAGCGCGCGATGCTCGGCGTCAAAGCCTCAACGCTGACGACTTTTGGTGCGGTCAGCAAGGAAACCGCGACCGCCATGGCGGTCGGCGCCCTGGAAAAGGCTGGTGTCGATCTCGCGGTCTCCATCACCGGCATTGCCGGGCCTGGCGGCGCCACACCGGGCAAGCCGGTCGGTCTGGTCCATTTCGCTGTCGCCTCGCGCGACGGCAAGATCCTGCACCGCGAATTCCGCTTTGGCGCGATTGGCCGCAGCACCGTGCGCCAGCGCTCCGTGGTGGAGGCGCTGCGCATGCTGATGGAGCTGGCGCGCGGCCCGCAACCGCCGATCAAAACGCCCCGCCAGACCATGAGCCGCCTGCGCCCACGGGTGGCGCGGACGCCCCGCCGCGCCGCGGTGAAGCGACGCCGCCCGACGCGGAGTTAAGCATCAGCCCCGGCCCTGCGCGGCCAACGCCTTGCTGCGCGTTTCGCTGAGCGAAGCTGCCGGCGTCAAGGCTTCCGGGCTGATCGAAAGCTCGATGATGGCCGGAAGGCCGCTCGCCACGGCTTCGTCGAAAGCGCGGGCAAAGTCTTCCGTCCGCTCGACATGGGCGCCAAAGCCGCCGCAGGCGCGGGCGAGCGCCGCGAAGTCGGGGTTGGCGAGATCGGTACCGGAGACGCGGCCGGGATACTCCCGTTCCTGATGCATCCGGATCGTGCCATACATGCCGTTGTTGCAGACGATCACAATCAGCGGCAGCCGGTTTTCGACCGCGGTCATGAATTCCAGCCCGGTCATCTGGAAACAGCCGTCGCCGGCAAAGCAGATGACCGTGCGCTCGGGATGCTGCAGCTTGGCGGCGACGGCCGCAGGCAGGCCATAGCCCATCGAGCCCGAGGTCGGCGCCAGTTCGGTGCGATATTGCCGATAGCGCCAAAACCGGTGCACCCAGACGGCGTAATTGCCGGCGCCGTTGCAGATGATGGTGTCGCGGGGCAAGCGATCGCTCAAATCGCGCACGATCTGCGAGAGCTGGACATCGCCCGGCGAGCGTGTCGGCTCGGCAAATCCGAGATAGTCGGCATGGGCCGCCTTGACATGGTCGGCCCGCGACCGATGCTTCGGCTCCAGCCGCTTGATCGCCGCCGCAAACGCCGCGGTGCTCGCGACCACGCCGAGCGTCGGCGAATAGACGCGGCCGATCTCCTCGGGATCGGGATAGATGTGAACCAGCGGCTGCCTTGGCTTTGGAATATCGAACAGCGTGTAGCCGCCTGTGGTGGCCTCCCCCAGCCGCGCGCCGAGCGCGATCACCATATCGCTGGTGCGGATCCGCTCGGCGATCTTTGCGTCGAGCCCGATGCCGATATGGCCGCCATAGCAGGGATGCAGATTGTCGAAATAATCCTGGCAGCGGAATGAGACACCGACGGGCACTTCATGCGCCGACGCGAACGCCTCGAGATCGCGGCGTGCCTGATCGCTCCACCCGCCGCCGCCAACGATCAAAAACGGCTTCTTCGCCTCCGAAAGCAGCGCATGGAACTGCTGCAGCGTGCCGTCGTCAGGCGCGATCGGAAGCGGCGTGTAGGGCGGCGCATCCGGCACCTCGGCGGTGTCCGTGAGCATGTCCTCGGGCAGCGCCAGCACGACGGGCCCGGGACGGCCGGAGGTCGCGGTAAAAAAGGCGCGCGAGATGAACTCCGGAATCCGCCGCGCGTCGTCGATCTGGGCGACCCATTTCGTCATCGGCCCGAACATCTGGCGATAGTCGATTTCCTGAAACGCCTCGCGCTCCATCATGTCGCGCCCGACCTGCCCCAGCAGCAGGATCATCGGCGTCGAATCCTGGAATGCGACATGAACGCCGGCCGACGCATTGGTGGCGCCGGGCCCGCGGGTGGCGAAGGCGATGCCCGGGCGGCCCGTCAGCTTGCCATAGGCGTCCGCCATCATGGCCGCCCCGCCCTCGTGCCGGGCGTTGATGAACCGTACGCGCTGGCTCTGGTACATGCCGTCGAGCGCGGCCAGGAAGCTCTCGCCGGGCACACCGAACACGGTGTCGGCGTTGTGCAGCGCAAGCTGCTCGATCAGAATATGGCCACCGGTTCGAAGATTTGCGTCCATTGCCTCGTCCTTCCGCGGATTTAGACCCGGATTAGAGAATGCCGCCGGTACCAGCAACCGGTTTTCCTGCGCGATCAGGTATTCCGCCGGTCATTTTCGTTCTTGTTTCGGCGCGACCCGCGCTTCCACGCCGGTGATGGCTTCATAGGCCTTGATGACGGCGGTGCAGGACTTGCCGTCGTGGCCCAACAGCGCCGCCTGCCGGTAGGTCTGGTGCACCGCCTCCGCCATGAACCCGGGCAGGCCCGCATCTTCCAGCCAGCGCGCGTAATAGCGGACGTCCTTGCGGGCGTTCGCCAGCGACATCAGCGGGGTGAAGTCGCCATCGAGGGTGGCCTGGCCGTAGAGATCGAGCATGCCGCTCTTGCCGCCGGCGGCCGAGATGATGCTGATCAGTTGCGAGAGATCGAGCCCGTCCTTTGCGGCGAGCGCAAACCCCTCGCACCACGCCGCCACATTGGCGAAGGCGATGTAGTTGTGAATGAGTTTTAGGCGGATGGCGTGCCCGAGCGGGCCGATATGAAAAATGTTTTCGGCATAGAGCTCGAAATAAGGCCTGAGGTCGTCGAGCAGGTCGCCTTCGCCGCCGAACAGCACGTTGACCTTGCCGATGTCGGCATGTTTCGGGGTCCGTGTCATCGGCGCTTCGGCGTAGCGCCCGCCGGCCTCACGCACCATCCGGTCGAGCTTCGCGACCATTTGCGGGCTGCCGGTGGTGTGGTCGACGACGATGAATCCCGGCGCCGGGCCGGCAAGCAGCCCGTCGCGAGCGATCATCAGCGCTTCGACATCCTCGGCCTCGTTGACGCAAATCATGATGATGCGGCAATTGTCGCGGATCTCCTGAACGCCGCTGGCGACGGTCGCGCCAAACGATTTGGCGGCGGCCACAGCGGCCGGGTTGAGGTCATAGGCGGTGACCGCCACGCCCTTGGCGACGAGGTTCTTCACCAACCCGCGTCCCATTCCGCCGAGGCCGATGAAGCCAACGCGTTCGAATGTCGTCATCTGCGGCCTTCCGATCTGGGCTGGCGGTCTTTTGTGGGCTTTCTGGCATTCGCCTGGCAGTTCTGCTGCACCGCGCTCTTTTTCCGCCCGGCTACCACGCACGCAGGCTGTCTGACAACCTCATTGATCCAATTTGCGCCGCGCGCCTTGTTTAGATATGCCTGTACACGGGTATGGATCGCAATTACGGGTTGAGGGCGGCGCTACCATCAGGACAGGACCAATCAGGTGAAGTTCAAATCCCTCGGGCGCACCCCGTCGTTGCCACAGGAGATTGTCGCCAGCCTGACTGGCGCCTTGCACGCCGGCGAACTTCGGCCCGGTGATCGCCTGCCGTCCGAGCAGGCGCTGGCGACCGAGTTCGGCGTGGCGCGGACTGTCGTGCGAGAGGCGATCTCGCAGCTCAAATACGACGGCATCGTCCAGAGCCGCGTCGGCGTCGGCGCCTTCATCAACCAGCCGCAGGAACGGACGGCGTTCCGGATCAGCCCGGAGTGCTTCAGGAAGCGCAAGGAGCTGTTGAAGCTGTTGCGTTTGCGTAACGGTGTCGTCATCGAAGCCGCGGCAGATGCGGCACAGGCGCGATCCAGCCGCGACATCGTCCGCATGGAAGCCATTCTCAAGGAGATGCGGGACGCGATCAGCGACAGCAATCACGGCGCCGAGCGCCACTTCGAAGCCGAGCGTCAGCTGATCCACGCCATCGCCAAGGTGGCCGACAACGAACACGCACTCAATTTCATTGTGATGATCGACAGCCAGATTGCCGAAAACCTTCGATCGGTCGCCGTCAAAAATACCAAGGCAACCGAACTCGCCGCGGTCGCGATCGAGGAGCAGGTGGAACTGGTCGAGGCCATCAAGCGCGGCGACCCGGTCGCAACGCGGGATAAAGCCCGCAAGCACTATGACAATGCCGCGCAGCGGCTGGCCGATCGCGCCGACTTTGTGGATGTCTAACCAACCTTGCCCGGTACCGCCCCACCCTTCCCGTAGACCGCATCCGCCCGCTTTTCGAACGCGGCGGCAAAGCGCTGGAACGCGGTGTCGAACATCGTTCCCATCAGCATCGCCAGCATCCGGCTCCTGAATTCGTAGGACAGGAAGAAGCCGACGTCGCAGTCGGTTTCGGATTTCGGCTCGAAGGTCCAGCGGTTTTCGAGATTACTGAACGGGCCCTTCAGATATTCGACCAGGATCTTGAGGTTCGGCCGGTCCAGCGTCACCCGGCTGGTGAAGGTTTCCCGCACCAGCTTGAACGACACAGTCATGTCGGCGATGATGATTTCGGTGCCGTCTGCATTCGGCGTGCGCTGGCGTATCTTCAGCGACTGGCACAGCGGCACGAATTCCGGATAGCGCTCGACATCGGCGACCAGATCGAACATCTGCGACGCGGTGTGATGAACCCGGCGCTTGCTGGAAAAGCGCGGCATCAGTGGATACTCGCCCGGTTCTGCGTCAGCGCGATTTCCTTCAGATATTCGTTCGCCTGCATTCGGTCGGTGAAGCGGACAAACGATTGATCGGCGCGCAGCCCTTCAAAATACTTCAACAGCTTCGGCCGCTGTTGCCGGCGATAGGTCCAGACATAATGGAAAAATTCGAAATCGAATTTCTCCGGGCAGCCTTCGGCCATTTCAGGGCGAACGCGGCCATAACTGCCGGCGATCCGCCTCATGATGCCGAGCATGCAGCTGCGGCGCGGCAGGTCGAACCAGATCACGGTATCGCTGGAATGGCGGCGCAACTCGCCGGCGCCGTGGTTGGTGAAGTTGCCGTCCATGACCCATTGCGGCTGGCGCGCGATTTCGGCCACGCGCTGGCCGAACTCGGCGTTGTCAGACGCGACCCAGCCGGGTTTCCAGTACAGCGCATCCAGCGAAACAAAGGGAATGCCCGCAATTTCCGACAGCCGTCGCGCAAATGTCGACTTGCCGGACCCCGACGATCCCATGACCAGAACGCGTTGCATTGGTTCGATCCGAGGCTAGCGGGCTCGGGCGAGGCGCGCCGCCTGCAGCCTGGCAAAATCCTCGCCGGCGTGATGCGACGAGCGCGTCAAGGGGCTCGCCGACACCATCAGAAAGCCCTTGGTGTAGGCGACCTTCTCATAGCCTGCGAATTCATCCGGGGTCACGTAGCGCATGACGGCGTGATGCTTGCGGGTCGGCTGCAAATATTGCCCGATGGTCAGGAAATCGACGTCCGCCGAGCGCAGATCGTCCATCACCTGCAGCACCTCGTGCCGCTCCTCGCCGAGGCCGACCATGATGCCCGACTTGGTGAAGATGGTCGGATCGATCTCCTTGACCCGCTGCAGCAGCCGGATCGAATGGAAGTAGCGCGCGCCCGGACGCACCGTGAGATAGCGCGACGGCACGGTTTCCAGATTGTGGTTGAACACGTCGGGCTTGGCCGCCGCGACCACTTCGAGCGCGCCTTCCTTGCGCAGGAAGTCGGGGGTGAGGATCTCGATGGTCGTGGTCGGGCAGCGCGCGCGGATGGCGCGAATGGTCTGCGCGAAATGCTCGGCGCCGCCGTCGGCGAGATCGTCGCGATCGACCGAGGTCACCACGACATGGGCGAGCCCGAGCTTGAAGGTCGCCTCCGCGACATGTTCCGGCTCGGCGGCGTCGAGCGCGCCGGGCATGCCGGTCTTGACGTTGCAGAACGCGCAGGCCCGGGTGCAGGTGTCCCCCATGATCATGAAGGTGGCGTGCTTCTTGTCCCAGCACTCACCGATGTTCGGGCAGCCAGCCTCCTCGCACACCGTGACGAGGCCGTTCTCCTTCACGATCTTTCGGGTGTCCGCATAGCCGCGGGTGTTCGGCGCGCGCACCCTGATCCAGCTCGGCTTCGGCGGCGACAGCGCATCCGGCCGGTTCACCTTTTCGGGGTGACGCGGGCGCACCTGGGTAGCGGAGACGGTATCGACGAGGACGACCATTTTAAGTCCGGATATGGCGAGAAACACTAGCTAATCGGTGCTGCCGGTGGCTGCAACCCCAGTTGCGGTCTTCCGCAATCCCGATTGCGGCAAACTCGCTGAGGCTAGCAGAAACGTGCAACATATTGGCAGTTTTCACCTGTTCCGCCGTGATTCCCACCTGATAATGGCTCAAAATCCTGATACGGCCGATGCTGCCGCCCCTCGCCTCGGCAAGGCCCTGAAACGCTCGTTTTTTAACCGCAGCGTACATGAGGTCGCGCCCGACCTGATCGGCGCGACGCTGCTGGTCGACGGCGTCGGCGGCATCATCACCGAGGTCGAGGCCTATCACCACAGCGAGCCGGCCGCACATTCCTTCAACGGGCCGACGCCGCGCAACCTGGTGATGTTCGGCCCGCCGGGCTTCGCCTATGTCTACCGCTCCTACGGCATCCACTGGTGCGTGAATTTCGTCTGCGAAAAGGCAGGCTCGGCCAGCGCCGTGCTGATCCGCGCGCTGCAGCCGACCCACGGCCTGCCCGCGATGCGCCGCCGCCGCGGCATGCCGGAGGAACGCGCGCTGTGTTCCGGGCCGGGGAAGCTGTGCGAGGCGCTCGGCATCACCATCAAGCACAGCGAACTGCCGCTCGATCAGCCGCCCTTCGCACTGCATGCGCGGCCCGCCAACCCAGAGATCGTCGCCGGCGTGCGGATCGGAATTACCAAGGCGGCCGATCTGCCGTGGCGATATGGTTTGAAGGGTTCGAGGTTTCTGAGCAAGCCGTTTTGACAACTGGAACGTCATCACGAGCGAAGTCCGTAGGATGGGTGGAGCGAAGCGATACCCATCGCCCCTAGGCTGCGGCATTGATGGGTATCGCTTCGCTCCACCCATCCTACTAGATGCACCTTCGCATTCTCGCGGCGCTGGTCGCCCGAGGTTTGCATTTTCGTTTACCCTCCAGAATTCAGAGGGCGCAGGGAATGCCGGGCGCCGGCTGGCACCCGCGGTCTCGTGTGCAAGATGCACTCAGGAATGCGCACACGAGCATACAGGTACAGCCGAAGCAGCCCGGCATTCCCTGCGCAGTGGTGTTACGGCTTATGCCGCGCTCTCCCTGGAGACGAATTCCTCTTGCCTCCATCGCCAGCGAATTGACGGCTCGCATCGCCCGGTTGAGCTTTGCAAACCTCCGCCGGCTTCACGCCAGCCACGGGCGCCAGGACCACACGGTTTTGCCGTACGCAGCTTCCTCCGCCACCAACTCCGACCGGCCAAGTGCATGCCGGCCGAAGCAATGTCGAAAGCGTTTAAGCGCCGTTCGTCTGCGCGCGATGCTCGCTCACGGAAGACCGCCCTGCGAACACCTCTCGCGCCTGACGCTGCCGCGTCCACCGCAACCCGCCCCAACGTTCGTGACGATGGCCAACGCCCCTCTTGGCGGGACGGGATGGCCGGAGTTGTAGGGGTGATTTGGGGCTCGCGCGAAGCGGAATATTTTTGCGGGCGAGACTGGACGAGGCAAATCGCATTGAAATCGCACCAGAAATTCATGCGACCGCGCAGCGCGACCTTTCCCGATGAGCGCGGGACTTAAGCCCGGTGCACGGCGTGTTGCCAGGACACGTCAACCTCGCCGACCCGGAAACGGGATGAGCATGGCCGCGCGCTGGCGGTAGCGGCGATACTGGTCGCCGAACTGCTTGACAAGATCGCGCTCTTCCAACTGGATGCCGATCAGAATGTAGCCGGTTATCATCCCGGCAAAGAGCAGATGGCCAACGGTCATCGAAGGCGTTGCCCAGACAGCGAGCAAGACCCCAAGATAGATCGGGTGGCGGACGTACCGGTAAAGTAAGGGAGTGCGGAATTTCGGGTCCGACAGTTGTTTACCGAACAATCGCGCGAACACCTGGCTCAACCCGAACAGCTCGAAATGATTGAGCAGAAACGTGCTGGCCACCAACACGACCCAGCCCAGCCAGAAGATGCCGTCAAGCACGCCTGCGGCAACCGGGTTGTGCACGGTCCAGACCGATGCGGGGATAGGCTGCCACTGCCAGTACAGCAGCAACAGCGCGAGACTGGTGAATAGCACATAGGTGCTTCGTTCGACCGAGGGCGGCACGACCCGCGTCCACCAGCGCTTGAAGCCCTGGCGCGCCATCACGCTGTGCTGGATTGCGAACAGCGCAATCAGCGTCGTATCGACGATCACGCTCTGGAGCAGCGGTCCTGCCGCCCCGGAATCGATCGACTTCGGAACGACGAGATTTCCGACGAAGCCGATGAGATAGAGGAGCGCAACGAGCGTGAACCCGTAAGCGACCACGCCGTATAGGACGGCAACAAGACCTGCCATGAAGTTCTCCTGGCTAATTCAATTTCTGTATTTGCGGTGCGGAGTTGGTGGACCGCCAGCGGTCACCCGGGATTTTGCGCGGTCACCATCCAGGAGCTCGAACTCATCATCACGCCTTCGGGGCGGACGAATTCTTTCAACTCATCCTTCAGCGCAGCCACTAACTTGCCATGGTGGCGCTCTGCCAGCTTGCCGGCCTCGCGATAGACCTCGCCTGCGGGTCCGATCGCGAGCTGAAAGGCGACCGCTTCGTCGAGGTCGCGACCGACAAGGACTTCGGCATCAATTCGCTCGAACCGGGCATCGGTGTAGCCGGCGATCTGCAACTGACGGGTCACCGCCTCGATATCGGTCATCGAGAACGGCCCGGGTCCACAAGTCGCGGCGTCATCCTTCACCGCAGGCAGGTAACGCAGCAAAACCTCCTGTGAGAGTGTGAGCCACGGATTATCTGCCCGCGCGCGCCACACGATCATCGTCATCAAGCCACCAGGCCTGAGCGCCGACCGCATGTTGTGCAGACCGGCTACCGGATTTTCGAAGAACTGAGTTCCAAAGCGAGAAAAGCAGAAATCGTGCACTGGCTTGAACGGATGGGTCTGAACGTCAGCTTCGAGGAACGTCACATTTGTCAATCCCGCTTGCACCGCGTCCGCGCGGCCGGCGTCAAGAAAGCCGCCACAGCAGTCGAGACCAACGACTGAACCGGCCGGCCCGACCCGCCGCGCAAGTTCAATCGCTGTATCACCCCAACCGCATCCGACATCCAGCACGCTATCGCCGCTATGGAGAGGCAGCGCCGGGAACACTTTTGCGCTATGCAGGTGAAGGCCGCCGGCAAGGATGTGCCGCCAGGAATTGAACTTTGGAACCAGCACGGCGTTCCAGAATTCGATATATTGATTGCTGGTTTCGATAACCCGCACAGTGTTCATAATCAGGTTGCCCGTTTTCTGAAGGTGCGTTCATGAACGCAATCGCGGCCTTGGTTACTTGTTTGGCCGCCGTTAGCGATGCGATTGTTTCGGAGATGGGTTGTCCGCCGCCGTCCTGCTTGAGGCATGAGCCGCGACGCAACACAATCTGGGCCAGGGTGACGTGACGACAAGCGGCGGTCGATTAGCAGTTCATCCATGGGCGCGGTATACAGCGTGAGCCTGACCGGGCGAATGATCCTCCAACCGGATCACCTGATCGTTCGTCCAAATCTGAGATTGGCCATAATGATTGATCCGCTTTCAGACGTGCTTCATTCGGTTCGGCTGAAGGGCGGCATTTTCCTTGACGCGCGCTTTACAGCGCCGTGGTGCGTGCACACGAATATCCTTGCCGAGGACTGTGGAGCCTTCCCGGTCAAGCCGCCCCTCCTGATCGCCTACCATTTCGTCATCGCAGGAAAATTGCTTGTCAGCGTGAACGGTGAGCCCACCATCGAAGTGCGCGCCGGCGAGATCGTGCTCTTGCCGCGAAATGACGTTCACACGCTGGCCAGCGCAGCCGGTCTGGTGCCGACAAGCGCGCGTCACCTGATCCAGCCGTCAGCAGATGGCGGACTGGCAAAAATCTCGCATGGCGGCGGCGGCGAGGTAGCGCAGATTGTGTGCGGCTTCCTTGGCAGCGACGAATCCTACAATCCGCTGATTGCGACATTGCCAAGAGTCCTGAAGCTTGACGTCCGTGAGGGCGTGTCGCGCGATTGGGTCGAGGCCTCCGTGCGGTATGCCGCCGGCGAACTGACGGCCGGCCGATTTGCCTCGTCCAGCCTGATGGCGCGGCTTTCCGAACTGCTCTTCGTCGAGGCAATGCGTCAATATTCGGTGACGTTCACCGATCAGGACGCAGGATGGTTAAAGGGCGTCGCGGATCCGCAGATCGGCCGTGCCCTCGCCACCATTCATCACAACATCGGCTCGCCATGGTCGGCCAACTCCCTCGCAAGAGAAGTATCGATGTCGCGCAGCGCATTCGTAGATCGCTTTACAACCCTCGTCGGCATGCCGCCGATCCGTTATCTGACCATCTGGCGGCTCCAGGTCGCCAAGCGCAGCCTGCGAGAAACCCGCAAGACAATTGCGCAGGTGGCCCAGGATGTGGGTTACGGTTCTGACGAGGCATTCAGCCGGGCGTTCAAGCGAGAACTCGGTTTGTCGCCCGCACGGTGGCGAGATCAACAGACAGCAAATTGATGCCGCGCATGTCGTAGCAAGTAGCCCGGATGAGCGCAGCGACATGCGGCGATGACCAAAACCCGGATGTCGCTTCGCTCATCCGGGCTACGATTTCTTCCAAAAGCGGAAGTAATCCACATCGCGGCAACGGAGAGATGGATTGCTTCGCTGCGCTCGCAATGACGCGGATGGGTCGATGGTTCACTTCTGAACGATCATGCGCAGAAGCGAACGGCTGCGGCATTACGCGACATCACGGTGATAGCATCATGACCGCTTCCCAGCCGGAAGAATTCACGATGCCAGCGCGATCCGGATCATCCGCGCGAGATCGGAGCTGAGGTAAGGTTTCGGCAGTAGCAGCACGCCGGCGTCGAGCCGGCCATGATGGACAATGGCGTTCTCGGTATAACCGGACGTATAGAGCACCTTGAGTTCCGGGCGCCGCTTCAGCGCCTCGGTCGCGAGCTGCCGGCCGTTTAGCCCGCCGGGCATTATCACGTCAGTGAACAGCAGATCAAAGCGTTCGGGACCGTCGATGAGTGCCAGCGCCTCGGCGGCATTGCCGGCGGCCATGGTGTGGTACCCGAAACGGCTGATCTGCGTCACGACGTATTCGCGGACCAGCGCGTCGTCCTCGACAATCAGGATGAATTCGTCGCCGTGTTCGCCCCCAGAGATGCCGGCCTCGGCGGCCAGCGCGTCCGGGACACCGGTCGCCGCCGGCAAATAAAGCTTCACGGTGGTGCCGTGGCTCTCTTCGCTGTAGATCTTGATGTGTCCGTTCGACTGTTTGACGAAGCCGTAGACCATGCTGAGACCCAGCCCCGATCCCTTCCCGACCTCCTTGGTGGTGAAGAACGGTTCAAACACCTTGTCGAGCAGGCTGCCGGGGATCCCCTCCCCTGTGTCGCTCACCGCGATCATGACATAGCTGCCCGGCTTAATCTCGCTGGTCATGCTGGGGTAGTTCTCGTCGAGCACGACATTCCTGGTTTCGAGCGTCAGCTTGCCGCCGTTCGGCATCGCGTCGCGCGCATTCAGTGCGAGGTTGAGGATCGCCGTCGAGAGCTGACTGGGATCAATCAGGGCTGGCGCGGAATCGTGCGCCAGCATCAATTCGATTTCGATCTGCTCGCCGAGTGTCGGTCGCAGCAACCGCGCGGCATCGATGACCAGGGCGTTGACGTCAGTGTTGCGCGGCTGCAGCGGCTGTCGACGGGAGAAGGCCAGCAGATGCCGCGTCAGATCGGCCCCCCTTGCTGCGGCGGCGCTGATCATATCGGTGATCTGGACGAGATTCGGACGATCCTTGACCGCGTCGCCGAGGATTTCGATGGTTCCGGTGATCACGGTCAGAATGTTGTTGAAGTCGTGCGCAACACCACCGGTGAGTTGGCCGATCGCTTCCATCTTCTGCGCTTGCCGGACCTGGGCCTCGTTGGCCTCGATCTCCTGAAAACGTTTAACCATGGCCTCGGCCTTGCGCCGGTGTCGAATTTCCTCCTCAAGCGCCGCATTGGCCTGCGCAAGTTGCGTGCGTGACGGCTGCACCAGGATCCGCGGCAGCGACAGCAGCAGTGCCGCCGCAATCCCGACCGATATCAGCGCCAGGAAGCCTTTGGTGAGGCCTTCGATGTCGTAGGCCGGCACCCACAGCGTGAGGATCGCCAGCAGGCGGGTCATCGCCGCAGACCGCGACGAAGATGGCGAATATCCCGAACACGCCGCGGTACATGAGATCGCGGCGCCGCCACACGAAGAGCCCGATGACGAAGGCGGTCGCAAAGAAGGCGCCGGCGAGGATGGCGTCGGAAACGGCATTCAGCCAGATCAATTCCGGCTTCCACAGCAAGCAGGCGCCATGCGGGGTCAGCGTCGACATGTTCAGAATATCCTATTCGTCCCGGGCTGAGGCCGATATTTCGATACCCGGAACGATAGCACGCGAGGTTCCGCGGCGTGGGAGATAATCTGTGGCACGCCCGCCGACCGTCCCGAGCTTGTGGACTCGCGCGTCACCTATCGAGCCGCCAAAGCCCCGGATGTCGCGGGGTAAACTTCCTGCGCCTGATCAGGCCCTCGATGATGACACAAACTATCTCAGCCGTCATTGCGAGCGAAGCGAAGCAATCCATAGCGCCACAAGTGGAGAGATGGATTGCTTCGTCGCTTCGCTCCCTTGCGCAAACGCTTCGCGTTTGTGGCAGGCAATGACGCGGATAGGTCCTGCGGCCTACGTCAGGACGCCAGCTTCAGTCGCTCCAGCGCTTCCTGCAGCTTCGCTTTTCGCTCCACCGCCGCCTCGCGCTTTTCCTTTTCTTCCTCGACGATCTCTTCGGGCGCGTTGGCCACGAATTTCTCATTGCCGAGCTTGGCGTCGACGCGCTTGATGTCGGCGTCGGCCTTGACGATTTCCTTGTCGAGCCGGGCCTTTTCGGCCGAGAGGTCGATCACGCCCTTGAGCGGCAGCGCCACCACCTCGCCGCGCACGAGCAACTGCACCGCGCCTTCGGGCGGACGATCGGCGAAGGAAATATCCGCCAGACGCGCCAGACGCTTCACGGTGTCGTTCCAGCGCTGCGCGCGCCCTTGTGTCTCCGAGGACGCACCCGACAGCACCAGCGGGATCAACGTGGCCGGCGGAATGTTCATTTCCGAGCGCACCGAACGGATGGCGGTGACGAGATCGACCACCCAGCCGATTTCGGCCTCGGCGGCCGGATCGCTGAAATCGCCGGCGTCGAGCGCGGCCATGACCGGTGCGATCAGCGGATCGCCCGGCCCTGCCAGCGCCATCGCGGCGATCTGCTCTGGAGTGACGGAGCTCGCCTTGCGCGGCCATTCGGCCAGCACCAGCAGGCCGTCGCGCTTCGCCGTCACCGCCCACAGCTCTTCGGTGATGAAGGGCATGAACGGATGCAGCAGTTTGAGGATCTCGTCGCGCGCCCAGGCGGTCATGGCGCGGGTCTCGGCCTTGGCGGCGCCCTCCTCGCCCATCAGCACGGGCTTTGCGAGTTCGACATACCAGTCGCAATAGACGTTCCAGACGAAGCGGTAGATCGCATTGGCCGCATCGTTGAAGCGGTAGCCCTCGATCGCCTCCGAGATCTCGCGCGTGGCGCGCGACGTCTCATGCGCGATCCAGCGGTTCAAGGTTTCCTTTGCCGCCGTCGGATCGAATCCATCAGGCTTCTCGCAGCCGTTCATCTCGGCAAAGCGGCAGGCGTTCCACAGCTTGGTCGCGAAATTGCGATTGGTTTCGACCAGTTGCGGCGACAGCTTGATGTCGTGGCTGTGCGCCGCGCCGCGCGCCAGCGCGAAGCGCAGCGCGTCCGCGCCAAAGTCGTCGATGACGCCCAGGGGATCGATGACGTTGCCTTTCGACTTCGACATCTTGGCGCCCTTCTCGTCGCGAACCAGGCGGTGGATGTAGACGGTCGAGAACGGCGCATCCTTCATGAAATGGATGCCCATCATCATCATCCGGGCGACCCAGAAGAAGATGATGTCCCAGCCGGTGACGAGGACGTTGGTCGGGTAATAGCGCTTCACTTCCGGCGTCTCATCCGGCCAGCCGAGCGTCGAGAACGGCCACAGCCCGGAGGAAAACCAGGTGTCGAGCACGTCCTCGTCGCGCGTGATGAAACCCTCGCGCTTGGCTGGGTCTTCCGCCATCTCGCGCGCCTGCGCTTCCGTGATCACTTCCTGCTCGACGTAATAGCCGAGCGCGTTGCCGACGGCTTCCTCTTCGGTCTCGGCGACGAACACCTTGTCGTCCGGGCCGTACCACGCGGGAATCTGATGGCCCCACCAGAGCTGGCGCGAGATGCACCAGGGCTGGATGTTTTCCATCCATTCGAAATAGGTTTTTTCCCAGTTCTTCGGCACGAAGCTGGTCGCGCCCGAGCGCACCGCCGCGATCGCCGGCTGCGCCATGGTCTTGGCGTCGACATACCACTGGTCGGTAAGATAGGGCTCGATGACGACGTTGGAGCGGTCGCCATGCGGCACCACATGCGTGTTCGGTTCGATCTTTTCCAGGAAGCCGAAGTCTTCCAGCCGCGCCACGATCGTCTTGCGCGCGGCAAAACGCTCGACGCCGTGCAGCTCTTCCGCCAGCATCAGCGCGCCTTCGGGCAATCCGCGCAGGTAGTCCTCGTTCTCGTTGAGCGCCATGCAGCCCTCGCGATCGAACACGTTGATCTGCGGCAGGCCGTGCCGCTTGCCGACTTCGAAGTCGTTGAAGTCGTGCGCCGGCGTGATCTTGACCGCGCCGGACCCCTTCTCGGGATCGGCATAATCGTCGCCGATGATCGGGATGCGGCGACCGACCAGCGGCAGGATGACGTGCTGGCCGATCAGGTGCCCGATCCGCTCGTTGTCCGGATGTATCGCAACGGCGGTGTCGCCGAGCATGGTCTCGGGCCGCGTCGTCGCCACGACGACATACGTCGAGGGATCGTCGGGGCTAAAGGTCTTGCCTTCGATCGGATAGCGCAGATACCACAGACTGCCCTTGACCTCGACCTGCAGCACCTCGAGATCGGAGATCGCGGTCATCAGCTTCGGGTCCCAGTTGACCAGCCGCTTGTCCTTGTAGATCAGGCCTTCGCGATGCAACTGGACGAACACCTTCACGACCGCGCGCGAAAGCCCCTCGTCCATCGTAAAGCGCTCGCGCGACCAGTCGCAGGAGGCGCCCAGCCGCTTCAACTGGTTGACGATGGTGCCGCCGCTCTCGGCCTTCCATTGCCAGATACGTTCGAGGAATTTGGCGCGGCCGAGGTCGCGGCGGTGCTCCTGCCGCTCCATCAATTGCCGTTCGACCACCATCTGGGTGGCGATGCCGGCATGGTCGGTGCCGGGCTGCCACAGCACGTCACGGCCGCGCATGCGCTCGAAGCGGCAGAGAATGTCCTGCAGCGTGTTGTTGAGCGCGTGGCCCATATGCAGCGAACCCGTCACGTTCGGCGGCGGGATCACGATGGTGAACGGCGCGGCGTCCTTTCGTTCCGGGCGGCCGGCCATGAACGCGCCGCTCTCCTCCCAGATGGCGGACATGCGGCTTTCGATATCGGCGGGCTGGTAGTTTTTCTCGATCATGGCACTGCAGCTGGAATGGTGGGGGTGCTCTTAAACAAACCGTCGCCGGTCCGCCTAGGGAATGTAAATCAAATCAACGTGGTAGCGGCCGGTTTGGATGTGATCTGCGCCGGGCGCGCCCCTAGAAAGCCGCCACAGCGGCTCAAGTCAACCTGACAACTCACTTCGGGGTAGCGGGGAAGCTGCGGTCACGCCGGTTTGAAGGTACGGATGGGTCCCGATCGACGCCCGCCGAGGCCGCCTTGATGACCCAACCTCGGGACTAGCGCCCGCCGCGCGAAACCCGTTCGATTTCGGCCTTGACGATCCGCTCCACCAATCCCGGCAGATTGTCGTCGAGCCAGGATTTCAGCATCGGCCGCAGCATTTCCTTGACCAGATCTTCCAGCGTCCGCGCATTGTTGCTCAGCACGGTATTGGCCAGCGAGTTGAATGCGGATTCCACGGCCGAGACAGTCGAATGCGATAACATCGGTCGTGCTGGCGCGCTCTCGAACGGCGGCTCATAGGCCGGCTGGCGGCGTGATGCCTTGGCTTCGGTGAATTCGATGTCGTCCTGCGGTTCGACCTTGTTGAACGTTGCGGTGGCCGGCGCTGGCGCCGGTTCCGGCAACGCCATCTCGTCGGTGAGTTCGAACACGTCGGGTTCAGGCTCAGGCTCGCGCTGCGCCGGCCTGATGTCGGCTTCGGGCGTCGCTGCATCGAGGCCCGCCAGCATTGCGTCGATGTCGTCCTGATTGTTGCTGACAACGGCCGGTTCGGGTGCGGGCGGCGGCGGGGCCGGCTTCGGCGCGGGAGCCGGCTTGGGCGCCGGCGCAATCGCCGACGGCGGGATATCCTTCATCACGGCCGGCTTGGCGGCCACCGCCGGGCTCGCCGGTTTTTCGGCAGCGGCAGGCTTTGCCTCGTCGTCGGCGATGATGCGACGGATCGACGCCAGAATCTCCTCCATCGAGGGCTCTTGGACCTTCGCAGGTTGCGTCATCTCCAACTCCACATCGAAACCATTTTACACCAAAGCCACGAAGGAATTGCCGGTTCCGGATATGAAGGCCGGGATTTTCATCGCACAAGCCCTACTTGTCCCCAGATCAAGCCCGCCCGCGGCACCGCGCGCGGGTCCTGCTCCCCTCAAGGCAACCCCCAACCCGCGTCCGTGAGATGCAAAGACGCGGGCCACGAATCGCCAGCTCGCCCAAGAAACGCTACGTCATGGCCACAATCGATTGCAAGCAAAGCGCCCGGCGCTTTGGGCGCCGGGCGATGATTTCATCCCGTCTGTGCGGAAATAGACTCAGATTATCAGCGGCCGTCGGGTGTGCGAACGCCGGCCCAGCTGTCGCGCACCTGATGATAGTGCACGCTCGGATCGTAGACCGTGGTCGGCAGGTTGAGCACCTGCGGCGACAACCGTCCGATCGTGCTCAGCACGGAGTATGACGCCACCACGCGATCATGCTGTGCGGTGACGAGCGCGACGCGGGCATTCACCAGCGCCTGCTGGGCATTCAGCACGTCGAGCGTGGTGCGCTGTCCGGCCTTGGCTTCCTCGCGCACGCCGTTCAGCGCGATTTCCGACGCCTGCACCTGCGCCTGGGCGGACTGCACCTGCGCCTTGCCGGCGACAAGCTGGCCCCATGCCGTGACCACGTTGGCACGGGTCTGGTCGCGGGTCTGGTCGAGAATGAGGCGCTGCTGCGCGGCCGTTTCCTTGGATTGCCGGATCAGCGAATACTCGGCGCCGCCCTGATAGATGGGAACGTTGAGCTGCGTGATCGCGGACGCGCCGAACGACCTGTACTGGATCAGGCTCTGCTCATAGGTCTGCTGCACCGAGGCCTGCAACGTGACCGTCGGCAACAGCGCGCCTTCGGCCACCTTGACCTGGAGATAGCTGACGTCGATGCCGAACATCGCCGCGGTGACGTTCGGATTTTGCGTCAGGCCGAGTTCGACAGCGGCCGGTAGCGTGCCCGGCAGATAGCGATCGACCGGCGAGCCCGGCGCGAGCGCTTGCGGCTCGTTGCCGATGATGCGGCGGAAGTTCGAGCGCGTCGTCGTCAGATTGGCTTCCGCGGTCAGGAGCTGCGTCCTGCCGGCGGCGAGCTGCGCCTCCGACTGCGCAACGTCGGTGCGGGTGACTTCGCCGACGTTGAAGCGGTCGCGCGTCTGCTTCAGCGTCTGCTCGAGCACGCGAACGTTGCTCTTCTGCACCTCGACGATCGCCGAATCGCGCAGATAGTCCATGTAGGTCGTGGCGGCACTGAGCAAGACGGTCTGTTCGAGTGCACGCAAGGCTTCGCGCGCGCCGGAAACCTGTCCCTCGGCTGCTCTGGTTCTGTTGGCGGTCTGCTGGCCGTTGAACAGCGTCTGCGTGATGGTCGCGCCGACGCTGCGCGGCGGGTTGGCGCCGTTGATTGGGCGGAGGCCTGCCGACATTGAGGTCGCCGGTCTGGGTAAGGCTGTCGGAGTATTGGTAGCCCGCGCTCGCGGTGACCGCGACCTTCGGGCGGTAGCCCGACAGTGCCTGCGGCACGTTCTCGTCGGTGACGCGCACCTGCGAGCGCTGCGCATTGAGCTGCGGATTGTTCTGATAGGCGCGCACCAAGGCCGCCTCAATCGTGTCGGCCAAGACGGGCGTCGGGCCCATGCAAATCAATAGAAGGGCCGAAGCCGCGGCCCCGGCAAATGCCTTCACCCCACGCATCCCAAGCAATCCGATCATTCTGGTTCGCCCGGCCCACAACCACGATGACACATGATTATTAACCGAACGTCGCTTCACTCGAAGTGAGTCCCAGCTCACCTTATTCCGCACGTAGGCTGGACGGAACTACCCCGCAAGCAAACGCTGTCGAAACTCTGGACGTGGGGCAATCGGGCCACACTTCTGATTTCGAAGAGGATTTAGCTGACGACGAAGGGCGAATATTGGGCGTGGAAACGGCCGAAACGCTAGAAAACGAAGGCCGGAACACGTTCCATGCCGGGCAGCACCGGGGCAGCGGCATCGAACAGCGTCCGGTGACCGAAATCGCCATGCGAAGCGGTCACGAGGGTGGCCCGCGCCGGCTGCGATGTCGCAAAAACCCCCACCAATCGGCCCCCGCTGCGCAATTGTCCGTAGAGCCGCTCCGGCACGATCTCGGTCGCGCCGTTCAGCACGATGACATCGTAAGGCGCGCTTGCCGCCTCTCCATCGGCCGGCGCCGCGGGGCGGACCGTGACGTTTCCACAGCCATTGCTGGCCAGGCTAGCCTGCGCCTTCGCCGCCAGCGCCGAATCGCTCTCGGTCGCGGTCACCTGGGGGGCGAATTGGGCGATCACGGCGGCGGCGTATCCGGTGGCGCAGCCGACCACCAGGACGCGGTCGCTCTCCTTGATCTCGGCCGCCTGCAGCATCTTCGCCAGCACCACCGGCTTGATCAGGAATCGCTTGCCCGCGCCGCCTTCGCTGACATCGAGATCGAGATCCAGATAGGCCAGAGCCTGCTTGTTTTGGGGAACGAAGGCCTCGCGCGGCACCGCCAGCATGGCATCGAGAATGCGGATATCGGTCACGTCGCTCGGACGCACCTGACCATCGACCATTTTCTGGCGCGCGGTCGCAAAACCGGACATTGCTTAAGACCCTGAGAGCATGCGGCGGGGCCGCAAGAAAACCGAAAGCTGAACCGCGTCATCTTTGGTACAGGCGTCGGCAAAACGCAACATGCGGGGCGCCTGCGGCCGAGCCGCCGCCGCAGGCGCGGGAAAGCCGCCCTATTCGATCGGCACGGCGAGCCGGGCGATCAGCCGCGCAACCTCGTCCAGGTGCTCGGTATCATGCGCTTTGATGGCTTGCGCGAGCCGATGCAGGCATTCGTCGTCGCTCATGGCGGGAATGTCGCTTGGGACGATCGAAGGTACCGCGCGGATCAGGTCGGCCGTTTTGGCTGGCATCGAATCAACTCCCATAAAACCCGGCAGACCGAGCCTTTTGGCCGATTGAGTCGAATTGACGACCCGGTCCATCACACCTGCGTATGACGAAATGGCACGGCCCTCGGTTCCAGCCGCCCTGACCCGGGGGACGAAAAACCACGACAAATCGTTGTAGCGCAGGGGCTTTCCGGCCCCGCTTCACGCCAGCACGCCGCCGGTGATTTGGTCCTTTGCAAGCCCGAAAGGCTTTGTTATACGCTGCCCGCTCGCGAACCTTTGTTTCGCCTGTTCCTCGGTAGCTCAGCGGTAGAGCATTCGACTGTTAATCGAATGGTCGCTGGTTCGAATCCAGCCCGGGGAGCCAGTTACGGCTATTATGCCCTTCCACACGCCAGATTAAATCTCGACCGGCGCGGCCTGATGCGTCCGCTGGATCCGAAGAGCCTCGCATTTTGCCAGCGCGCAGATCCGGATCGACCGCCTTCCCGCAGCATTTTCTTTCAGGCGAACACGCCCCTACGATCGGGATCGATATTTAATTCTGCAAATTCCCGCACTTCACTGCCCATATTATATTTAAGAGGGCCTCATTATAAATCGTTAGGAGACCGGCGAACGCTGGCATTCTCGCATTATTGAATCGGATGCTGCCGAAGAAACTGGCGGCGCTGGCGATGTAACGAAGCGCTCGAGACTTACTGCTGCGGGAACACCGCCGCGCAAGCCGGGCTCAAGCTCGACTTCTGCCGGCGCAGGCATGCGGTGATCGCCCGGACGTTCGGGATCTCGCCGGCGCAGAGACGGTAGACGTCGGGCGTGCAAGCCCGGCGCTGTTCGGGGGTGCCCTGCTGGGCGACGGCCGAGCCGCTCGCGATCAGCGTGAGCAGGAAGCCGAGCGTTGAAGCCCGGCGGTAACGAAACAGACGTGCCGCACTTCGCGCAAACCTTGCCGTCATGACCGCGTCTCCCTGGATCATGCCCGCCTCGAAAAGGCAGGCGTCATCCCGGCGAATACGCGAACTAAATTTTGCAAAATGTGATTTTTCTCACACTTGGCTCCGCGGGCGCGGAGCTATGTTCCCGCGGGGAACTCAATACTTTAGTAACCAGCTTTGCCGCGGTGGCCGAATCGTTAAAATTCGAACAATCCGTTCAATCTGGAAACAAAACCGTTTTGCGACCATCGCCTCTGGAACCCCGGAGAGCGCGATGAGCGAAGTTGAATACGATTTGCTGCTGGAAGCTGTCCAAACGGCCATCGCGCCAGTCCCGGAGGATGATTTCGTGGTCCAGACCCAGCACCTTTATCCGTCGCCGCGCGCCGCCAACGACAACGGGGCCCCTTGGCCGCTGGTGCCGTTCCCCGAGGGCTGGTACGCCGCCTGCTGATAGCGGCCAGCCTGCCGCGATCTCTCATATGATCAGTGCAAGGCATTGATTGTATGGATGCGGCCATGACCAGAATTGTTCGCGGTCTTGCAGTTCTCGGGTTGGCGGTCCTTGCGAGCGTAAGGATCAGCGCCTCCCCTTCGCGGTCTCTCGGCTCTCTGTTCGCGATGCACGATGGCCGGAAGTCATCGGCGGCAGTTTCGTGGAGCACACCGAGGTGCCGCTTCTCATCGGCGAAGATCGGCTCGAGCAAACACGCTTTCCTTGCGACGCTGAAAGCTTGCTGGAAAGGCCGTGTGAGCGAACGAGCCCATCGAAAATTCTATGCAGGGTTCGTCTCAATCAAATCAACGCTTCGATGAGCGCGACGCCGATTAACGACGTGGCTTCGCTTGAGCCTGTCACGCGCAACTGGTGAACCAGATCATGGTCGATGCCCGCGGATGAAGGCATGGGCTGGTAGCAGCCTCCGAAACTTATCCAAGTCAGGCACGGCAAACGAAATTGCAAACGGATCGCTCAGCTTGCGTCTGCGGAATCTTTGCTGGATTCACATCGCCTTTCCAGCCGTGACAAAAGAAGAATACGTTGGCGACTTGTCCGCCCGCGCCTTGTCGATCAGGCACTGGCTCATCAATCCGCCCTGTTCCGATTCTCTTTTCCATCGGCATCAAAGCTGATCAGACCGTATCGAACGTCACTGCCGGAATTGTTTCGAAGCCCATGCGTCCCTCCAAAGCAATATTTGGAAAACCGCTACTTATATCAGAACGCGATCAGAGGTTGTTGATTCAAGGCTCGCTCGCGCAGTTACAACTCCGCGCGGTCAGCGCCGAGTAAAATACGAGTAATTTCAATCATGTTCACAGGACGCCTCGTCCGGCGCGTCGACAGCCGGCAGCCGACCTTGGTCGGCCGGACCGGTGCGACTGATTTTACAGTAATTTCAGTGGGTTGGATTGGAGGCCACGACCAGAATTGAACTGGTGTACACGGTTTTGCAGACCGTTGCGTAACCACTCCGCCACGTGGCCCCACCGGGGCGCTTCTTATACGCCCTGCCCGGGATAGGCAACCAAGCAGCGCCGGTCCTGTGCCGCACTGGTTAGCAAAGCGAAGTAGCCCGGATTTTCGCGCCGGGCGGCGCTTAATCGACGGACGTTTCGCCCTGACGGTTGTTCCGAAGGCCCAGCTTGGCCGTCCTTGCGCGAATGCCGCCGACCGTCCGCTTCATTTCCAGTGCGATGGCGCGCGGCGGGTTGCCGCTGCCGATCAGCGATCGCAACAGGGCGTCGTCTTCCGCCGTCCATTCAGCGCCGCTCAGTTGAAAGCGGTCTTCGCGGGGCGCTTCCCTGGCTGGCGGCGCAAACCTCGCCCAGCCCAGCGTCTCACGGAAAATGACGACGAAGGCAATCCAGAGAACGATGGCCCGCCCCTCGGACAAGGCGGCGGCTTTGAGATGTTCGGCGCTGATCTTCGCCGGCAGTAAGGCCACCAGAGCGGGCCAGATGTCTGCCGCGATCGAATTGACGACATACGCATACAGCGACACGAACGGGCCGGAGGCGATGGCGCCGATGGCCGCAATCAGCCAAAGCGGCAGTTTCCGTCCTGCGCGGCTCACCAATTGCGTGACGAGGCCGGTCAGCCACCAAGGGACAATGGCGAGCGAGAGGACATAAACGGCCGCGCCGGCGGTGCCCATGATGGCCGTATATGGTCCGAGGGCGGCCGAAAGCATCGCCAGCACGACCGGAACGCCGCAGAAGAAAGCAAGGTCGATCAAGGCCTGTTTCGACAGGCGCAAATGCGCGACCAATTCCATCCCGCTGCTCCGCTTGCATTCGACGCACCGTCATAGTGCGGGCGAAAGAATGGAGCAACCGGCGCGGCTTGCGCTATCCGGACCGCGACCTTTTCCTGGTGCGGCTTAGAAGACCCAGCTGATGGCCGCGACGACGAACGGTGCGGCCATCAGCAGGACCGGCCAGAGCCGGAACATCAGGCGACCCGACTACTACTTGCAATTCGCTTTTTGAGCGTCTCGCAAACCGTGCGGACTTCGGATGTCATCAGGGAACAATCCTCGATCTGCAAGAAGTAGCGCTTGCCTTCCTCGCGATAGTTCGCCGCCAACTCCTTGATCTCTTTCACCATGGAATGGACGCCGGCAACCATCGCCTCACATTTCTTGGCGGCCTCGGACAATTCTACACCGAGCGCCTCGATCTCTTTCACGGCTGCGTCGTATTCGCGGATCACGGCTTCAGCCGAGAGTTTGCCGACTTGATTGACGCCTTCCTTGTGCTCAACGTAATCGGGCATCGGGCCTTCCGGCAACGGATGATCGTTGCCGGGTGGCACGGCGCGGATGACGGACCCGCGCCGGGTGCTGAGAATGATGTTGCCGATTTCGCCTTCGATCTCATCAGCGTCGAGCAATGGAGAGCGCGTGAGAATTTCAGTGCTTAAAGTCATCGACTTTGCTCCAAATTGTTACGCGGAGAACTAGGAACTTAGCACCGTCAAGGGGGAAGTCATCATTATCCACAGCTCGCTGTGTCGCAATTCCGACATTGGAACTCACTGAATTCCGATATTGGAACCGACTGATTGGCAGCGGTATCTGGGGGTAACAGAGCAACACGGGTTATTCGACGAAGCGGGGTGGCCACCGTCGACGCGTATTCAATCGAAAGCCGGAGTCAGCCCCCTTTGCGCCGCCGATAATCCCGTTTCTTCGGCTTTGGCGCGAGTTCCGGCATTTCCGCCTGCACATCCCGATAGCGTGCCAGCATGTTGTCAAAGCTTGCATTAAGCGTTTCGGCGATGTCCGGCCGCTTTTCGAGGCCAGCCAGCAGCAGGCCTGCGGCTTCGATGGTGGAGAGGCCGTCGCCGCGCGGCTCCTTGCGCAGCTTGCCGTAGCGCGAAGGCCGCTTCGGACCCAAAATGACCCGCTGGCACTTCAGCATCCAGGCATTGCGCCACCACAGCGCCTTGGCCTGGCTCCAGGTTCCGTCGAGCAGCACGATGCCTTCGATGTCGGAGAGGATCGCGCGCTGGTGCGGCTCGACCTCGCCCTTGCGGTTGATCGCGACGATCTCGGCATCGGTATCGAGATCGGCGACCTTGGCCGAGCCGAGATACAGCACCGCCCAGCGCGAGGGATCATCGACTTTCCGTCCCAGCGCCTTGGACAGGCTCGGCCAGGACAGGCCGATCTTGAGGACCGCATCCTTGAAATGCATGGCCGTCAGCCGCGCCGTGCCGAGCGCCCTGTCCTGCTCCTGCGGGTGCTGCAGGAGCAGCAGCGATACCTTGCTTTTAATCGGCGTGACGCTGTCGCAGATGCACAGCGGCAGCGGCTTGCCGCAATGCGGACAGTCCGGGACCACCTCCTCGGTGGCGCCGGATTTGGGATTGGCTTGTTGTGACATCTGCCCGCTATACGCTTCGTGGCCAGTAATTCAACTATTCGGCGGGCGCAGCGATCGGGGCTGGCCGCCAGCGCCGCCGCAGCCGGTCGATCAGGAGATAGATCACCGGTGTCGTGTACAGCGTCAGGATCTGCGAAACGAACAAGCCGCCGATGATGGTGATGCCGAGCGGCCGGCGCAGCTCGGTGCCGGGGCCGGTGGCAATCACCAGCGGGATGCCGGCGAACAAGGCCGCCATCGTCGTCATCAGGATCGGCCGGAAGCGGGCGCGGCAGGCCTCGAAGATCGCGTCCGCCGACGACAGGCCGCGGTTGCGTTCGGCATCCAGCGCGAAATCCACCATCATGATGCCGTTCTTCTTGACGATGCCTATCAACAGGATGATGCCGACGAAGGCGATCACCGTCAGCGGCGTGTTGGTGACCTGCAGCGCCAGCAGCGCGCCGAGTCCTGCCGACGGCAGCGTCGAGATGATCGTGAGCGGATGCGCCAGGCTCTCATAGAGCACGCCGAGCACGATATACATCGCCACCAGCGCGCCGAGGATCAGCAGCGGCTGCCGTCCGCTGGTCTTGTTGAAATCGCCGGCATTGCCGTCAAAACTGCCGCGGATGCCTTCCGGCATGTGCAGTTCCTCGACCGCGCGCTGGATGTTCGAGGTTGCGACCTCCAACGGCACGTCGGGCAGCAGATTGAACGAGACCGTCGTCGAGGGAAACGATTGCGAGTGATAGACCGCCAGCGGCGACAGGCCGCGCTGGTAGCGCACCACGGCCGATAGCGGCACCTGGGCGTCGTTGGCGCCGGCGACGAAGATGCGTTCCAGGTTGGACGGATCGGCCTGGAATTTCGGATCTATCTCCAGCACCACCATGTACTGGTTGCGCTGGGTGTAGACGATCG
Organism: uncultured Alphaproteobacteria bacterium; assembly: GCA_963770135.1. GTDB lineage: Bacteria > Pseudomonadota > Alphaproteobacteria > Rhizobiales > Xanthobacteraceae > Bradyrhizobium. The sequence continues at coordinate 30,014 of CAVYOM010000020.1, forward strand.
AGATCTGCCGCTGCGCGAATGCGTTGTTCAGGGCGTTGTCGATATCCTGGACGCGCACGCCGAGGCTCGACGCGGTCTTGCGGTCGATCGCCAGCGACAATTGCAACCCGCCGGGATCACGGTCGCTGGAAATGTCGGTAATCCCCTCCACCGTCTCCATGCGCTTGGCGACCAGCGGCGCCCATTTCTGCAACAGATCGAGGTCGGTGCTCGACAGCGTATACTGATAGTCGGAATCGCTCTGGCGGCCGCCAGCCCGGATGTCCTGTGCCGCGAACATGAACAGACGGACGCCGGCGACCCGGTAGAGATTCCGCCGCAGCCGATCGATCACCTGCGCAGTCGACATACCCGCCCGCTCCTCCGGCGGCTTCAGACTGATGAACATGGTGCCGCGGTTGGAGCCGCCGCCGCCGGGGCCTGCGGTGCCGCCGAGCGAGGAACCGATGCTGGCCACGGCCGGATCGGCCATGACGATGTCGGCGAGTTGTTGCTGCAGTCCCAGCATCGCCTGGAACGAGGTGTCGGGGGACGCGCGCGTCGCGCCGATCACGAACCCGCTGTCGTCGGTCGGGAAATAGCCCTTCGGGGTCTTGATGTAGAGCACCACAGTCAATGCGATGGTGGCAAAAAATACCAGCAGGGTCAGGAACGGGAAGCCCAGCACCGCCCGCAGCGTCCAGGTGTAAAAGGCGACGATGCGCGACAGCGTGCCCTCGACCAGCCGATCAAACCAGGTCGCACGGTCCGAGGTCGCTTCCTTGATGTAGTGCGCGCAGATCATCGGCGTGATCGTGAGCGAGACCACGGTCGACACCACGATGGCGAAGGTCAGCGTCAGCGAGAACTCGCGCAACAGCCGCCCGACGATGCCGTCCATGAAGATCAGCGGCGTGAACGCCGCGATCAGGGACAGGCTGATCGACAGCACGGTAAAGCCGATCTGTTTGGCGCCCTCGAGCGCGGCCGGGTACGGCGCCATGCCCTGCTCGAGGTTGCGGTACATGTTCTCGATCATGACGATGGCGTCGTCGACCACGAAGCCGACCGAGATCGCCAGCGCCATCAGCGACAGATTGTCGATCGAGAAGCCGGCAAGCCACATCCCGGCGCAGGTGCCGGCCAGCGCCAGCGGCACCGAGACGCCGGCCGCAATGGTCGGCGTCAGCCGCCGCAGGAACACGAACACCACCATCATGACAAGGAAGGCGGTCGCCAGCAGCGTGTACTGCATGTCGAGCACGCTGGCGCGGATGGTGCCGGTGCGGTCGACCAGCGTCGAAATCTCGACGCCGCCCGGCAGCCATTGCTTGAGTTCCGGGATCAGCGCCCTCACCCGGTCGACAGTGTCGATCACATTGGCGTCGCCCTGCTTGGTGATCTGGATCAGGACCGCCGGCTGCTTGTTGAACCAGGCGATCGAGCGGCTGTTGCGGACGGAATCCTCGACATCGGCGACGTCGGCGAGGCGGACGAAATTGCCGCCCGAACTCTTGACGATGATGTCGCGAAATTCGGCCGCGGTGCGCATCTGCTTGTTGGTCGAGATCGTCTCGCTCTGGCGGTCGCCGTTGAAGATCCCAACCGGCCCCAGCGGATTGGCGTTGATGATTGCCAGCCGCACGTCGTCGGTCGCGATCCCGGCATTCGACAGCGCCACCGGGTTGAGCGCGATCCGCACCGCCGGCTGGTCCGCGCCGGTGACGGTGACTTCGCCGACGCCCGGAACCTGCGAGATACGTTGCGCGATCACGGTATCGGCGACGTCGTACATCGCACTCGTCGTCAGCGTCTTCGAGGTCAGCGCCAGCACGAACACGGGAGCTGCCGAGGGATTGGCCTTGCGGAAACGCGGCAGTGACGGCAGGTCGCTCGGCAGGTCCGCCAGCGAGGCGTTGATCGCGGCCTGCACGTCGCGCGCGGCGCGGTCGATATCGCGGCCGATCGCGAATTGAAGCTGGATGCTGGTCGAGCCCAGCGAACTGGTCGAGGTGATCTGGTCGATGCCGGCGATCTGGCCGAGCCGCCGCTCCAGGGGCGCCGCAACGGTGGCCGCCATTACGGACGGGTCCGCGCCCGGACGCGTCGCCGAAACCCGGATCATCGGGAAATCGACGTTGGGCACCGACGAGACCGGCAGGAAGACATAGGCGACGATGCCGACCAGAAAGAGCCCGATCGCCAGCAGCGTGGTGCCTACCGGCCGGCGGATGAAGGGCTCCGAGATCGATGCCATTTACTGCATCCCCTCGGTCGCGCCGGCGACCGTCGGCCCCGGGGGTCCGGGGTCCGGCACCGCCTTTTCGATTTTGCGGTTGAGCCGGTCGAGCGCCAGATAGATCACCGGCGTCGTGTAGAGCGTCAGCAACTGGCTCACCAGCAAGCCGCCGATGATGGAGATGCCGAGCGGAAACCGTAACTCGGCGCCGGTGCCGCTTTCGATCGCCAGCGGCAGCGCGCCGAACAGCGCGGCCAGCGTCGTCATCATGATGGGGCGGAAGCGCAACAGGCAGGCCTGCACGATGGCTTCTTCCGGCGACATGCCCTGATGCCGCTCGGCTTCGAGCGCGAAATCGATCATCATGATCGCGTTCTTCTTGACGATGCCCATCAACAGAATGATGCCGATCAGGCCGATCACCGAGAGGTCCTGCCCGAACAGCATCAGCGCCAGAATGGCGCCGACGCCGGCGGACGGCAGCGTCGAGAGAATGGTGATCGGGTGGATGTAGCTCTCGTAGAGCACGCCGAGCACGATGTAGATGGTGACGATCGCCGCCAGAATGAGCCAGGGCTGGCCGGCCAGCGACTTTGAAAACTCGGCCGCATCGCCCGAATAGACGCCGACGATGCTGCCGGGCATGCCGATCCGCGTCTCGATCGTCTTGACCGCGTCGACCGCATCGCCCAGCGCCTCGCCGGGCGCGAGGTTGAAACTGAGCGACACCGCAGGGAACTGCGCCAGATGCGAGATCGCCAGCGGCGCGGTGGTGCGGGTCAGCGTCGCCACCGCCGACAGCGGCACCTGGGCGTTGGGCGTACCGGCGGTCGTGCTCGCGGCCCCCGGGAGATAGAGTTTTGACAGGATCGACGGATCGCGCTGATAGATCGGCATCGCCTCGAGCACCACGCGGTACTGGTTGGCCTGGCCGTAGATGGTCGAAATCTGCCGCTGCGCAAAGGCGTCGTTGAGGGTGTCGTTGACCGCCTGGAGGCTGACGCCGAGCTGGCCGGCGCGCTGGCGATTGATGTCGAGCGCGGCGCGCAAGCCGCCTTCCTGCGCTTCCGACGAGACGTCGCGGAACAGCGGATCCCGGCGCATCTCTGCGATGAGCTTCTGCGACCACAGCGTCACCTGCGCGGCATCGGTGCCGGTCAGCGTATACTGGTACTGCGAGCGGCTCGACTGGGTCGAGATCTGCACGTCCTGCACCGGCTGGAAATAGATGGTCATGCCGGGGATCGACGCGGTGCGTTGCTTCAGCCGGTCGATCACGATGGAAATATCGTCGTGCCGCTCGCCGCGCGGCCGCAGCGTCATCACCAGGCGCCCGACATTGGTGGTCGGGTTGACCGAGCCCGCCCCGATCACGGAGACCACGCCGACGACGTCGGGATCGGCCTGGATCGCGGCCGCCGCCGCCGCCTGCCGGCTTTGCATCTCGGCAAAGGAAACGTCGGGGCCGGCCTCGGTCACCGCCGTGATCGACGCAGTGTCCTGCAGCGGCAAAAAGCCCTTCGGCGCGATCACGTACATGACGAGCGTCGCGGCGATGGTGGCGAACGTCACAACCAGGGTCGCGCGCTGGCGCTGCAGTACCCACAGCAGCGTGCGATGGTAGAACTCGACCGTGCGGTCGATGAAGCGGCTGACGGCGGCAAGCCCCGGCACCGTCATCTCCTCGCCGACATGCTTCAACAGCCGCGAGCACATCATCGGCGTCAGCGTCAGCGATACGATCGCCGAGGTCACGACCGCGATCGTCAGCGTCAGCGCGAATTCGCGGAACATGCGTCCGACCAGCCCGGACATGAACAGCAACGGGATGAAGACCGCGATCAGCGACACCGTCAGCGAAATCACGGTGAAGCCGATTTCGCTGGCGCCTTTCAGCGACGCCTCCATCACGGACTCGCCGTTCTCCATGTGGCGGACGATGTTCTCGATCATCACGATGGCGTCGTCGACCACGAAGCCGGTTCCGATCGTCAGCGCCATCAGCGACAGATTGTCGAGGCTGAAGCCTGCGAAATACATGATCCCGAAGCTCGTGATCAGCGACAGCGGCAGCGCCACGCCCGCGATCAGCGTCGCGCGCAGCGACCGCAGGAACAGCAGCACCACCAGCGTCACCAGCACCACGGAAAGGATCAGCGTGAACTGCACGTCGCGGACGGAGGCGCGAATGGTGACGGTGCGGTCGGAGACGATCGTGAGATTGACGCCGGCCGGGATCGCGCGCTGTACCTTGGGGATTTCCTCGCGGATCTGCCTGACGACCTCGATCACATTGGCGCCGGGTTGCCGCTGGATGTCGATGATCACGGCCGGCGTGCCCTGGTACCAGCCGCCGGTGCGATCGTTCTCCAGCCCGTCGATGATGATGGCGACGTCGCCGATCGTGACCGGCGAACCGTTACGGTAGGCGATGATGATCGGCTTGTAGGCGTCCGCCACCGCGATCTGGTCATTGGCGGCAATGGTGTAGGCCTGCTGCGCGCCGTCGAGCGACCCCTTCGGTCCCGACACGTTGGCGCCGGCGATGGCGTTGCGCAGGTCCTCCATCGAGATGCCGTAGGCGGCGAGCCGCGCCAGATCGGCCTGCACCCGCACCGCGGGCTTGAGCCCGCCGAGGATGGCCACGCGCCCGACGCCGGAGATCTGGCTGAGCCGCTGGCCGAGGATGGTGTCGGCGATGTCGCTCATGGCGCGCAGCGAAATCGTCTCCGACGTCAAGGCCAGCGTCAGCACCGGCGCATCGGCCGGGTTGACCTTGGCGTAGGTCGGCGGATACGGCAGGTTTTTCGGCAGGATCCCGGCGGCGGCGTTGATCGCGGCCTGCACGTCCTGGGTGGCGCCATCGATGTCGCGGTTGAGGTCGAACTGCAGCGAGATCTGGCTGACGCCGAATGAAGAGGTCGATTGCATCGACGACATCGACGGAATCTGCCCGAGCTGGCGCTCCAGCGGCGCCGTGATCAGCGACGCGATCACGTCGGGGCTCGCGCCCGGCAGTTGCGTCGTCACCTGCACGGTCGGGAAGTCGACCTGCGGCAGCGCCGACACCGGTAACGCCCAATAGCCGAGCGCGCCGCCGATCATCAGCGCGATCCCCAACAGCGAGGTCGCGATCGGCCGGCGGATGAACGGTTCGGAGACGCTCATGGTTGCGTGCTCACTTGCGAATTCATTTCAGGCGTGCGGCGTAGTTGATCACGGCTGCGACTTCGCAGCGCCGCCCGACGGCTCGGCCGGTGCCGGGCCGGTTTGTCCCTTCTGATCGCCCTCACCGCGCTCGCGCCTGCCGCGGTGCTCGCCATCCTTGCCCTGACCGCTCTTGGTATCTCCCTTCGCGTCCCCCTTGGCATCGGGGCTGCGGCTGCGCTTGCGCGGCGCCAGATCGGCGCTTGGCGCCCGGTCGTCGGTGCCGATCAACACCTTGGCGCCGTCGGACAGATTGGCAAAGCCCGTGGTCACGACGCGGTCGGAGGTCGAGAGACCGCTTGCGATCACGGCGTCGTTTTCGTTCTGCTGCGTCACCACGACCGGCTTGGCGGTCGCGACATTGTCTGGTCCGATCACGTAGCTGAACGTGCCGGCCGGCCCGCGCTGCACCGCCGAGGTCGGCACCACGATCGCCTTGTCGATCGTTTCGACCTTCAGCCGCACATTGACGAATTGTCCGGGCCAGAGCTGGAATTTGGCATTGGGAAATTCGGCCTTCAGCTTCAGCGTGCCGGTGGTCGGATCGACCTGGTTGTCGATGCCCTTGAGCGTACCGGTATCGACGACGGTGACGCCGTCATTGCCGAACACGTCCACCGCCAGCACGCCCTTGCCGGCGGCGGCGTTGACCCGCACGATCTGCTGCTGCGGTAGGCTGAACTGCACGGCGATCGGCTGCAGCTGGGTGATGATGACGAGTCCCGTTACAGTCGGCCGCCCGGATGATGTTGCCCTGGTCGACCTGGCGCAGGCCGGCGCGCCCCGACAGCGGCGCGATGATCTTGGTATAGCCGAGCGTCGCTTTTGCGTTGTCGATCGCAGCCTGGTCGGCATTGATCAGTGCCTCCTGCTGCGCCACGACCGCGCGCTGCGTATCGGCCTGCTGCTTGGAACCGGCGTTCGACGTGGCAAGCTGCTGATAGCGCGCCAGATCGAGCTTCTGGTTGGCGAGCAGCGCCTCATCCTGCGCCTTCTTGGCCACCGCCTGGTCGTACTGCGCCTGATAGATCACCGGATCGATCTCGCCGAGCACATCGTTCTGCTTGACGTCCTGGCCCTCGATGAAATTCACCTTGATCAATTTGCCGTCGACCTGGGCGCGCACCGTCACCGTGTTCAACGCGCGGACCGAGCCCACCGCGTCGAGATAGACCGGGACATCCTGCGTCCGCGGTGTCGCCGCCAGCACCGGCACCGGAAGGTCGGGGCGTGCACCGGGCCCGCCACGGCCGGCCTGTTTTTGCTGAAACGCATTCCAGCCGAGATAGCCGAGGCCGCCCAGGATCAGCAGCGTAATCGTCAGCGACACCATCCGACGGCCGATGCCGCGCGCCACGCGCCTGCCCGCCGTCTTGGCGTCGTCCTTCAATTCCGGCTTAAAGAGCATCGACCGGCCTTTCCATCCTGGGCTCCCAGCCGCCCCCCAGCGCCTGATAGAGACTGACGATCGCCAGCAGCCGCGCCAGTTGGGCCTGCCACAGCAAATCCTCAGCCTGGAACAACGTCGTCTGGGTATTTAGCACAGTTACGATATCGGCGGTTCCGGCGCGGAGCTGCTGCTCGGACAGCTCGAAGGCCCGCCGCGATGCCGCCACCACCTGGCGCTGCAGCCGCAGCCTCTCCGTGGTCTGGCGGATCGACATCAACGCATTGTCGACATCGGCAAACGCCTGCACCACGGTCTTGCGGTAGGTCTGCAGCAATTCGTCCTGCCTCGCCTTGGTGAGTTCGAAGTTGCCGAGGATCCTGCCGCCGTCGAAGATCGGCTGGGTCAGGCTGCCGACCATGCTGAAGAAGGCTGCATGAGGCTGAAACAGCGACGTCAGCGCCGAGCTCTGATAGCCGCCCTGTCCCGTCAGTTGAATGCTCGGGAAAAACTGCGCGCGGGCGTTGCCGACATTGGCGGTCGCCGAGGCGAGTTGAGATTCCTGGCGGCGGATGTCAGGACGCTGCGTCAGCAATTCCGACGGCAGGCCGGGCGTGACGCGAGGCGAGGCGATGTTGTTGAGGGACCCTCCAATGACGCGCACCGCTTCCGGCGGCCGCGAGACCAGCGTCGCCAGCGCATTGATGTTCTGGTCGAGCGTCTGCCGCAGCGGCGGCACCTGCGCGCGCTGGTTGGCGACCACGCTCTCCTGCTGCGCGACATCGAGGTCGTTGCCGGTGCCGGCCCGGAGGCGATCCTTGATGGCATTGAGGATGCGCTCGGCACTGGCAATGTTACGCTGCGCGGTGCGAAGCCGATCCTGCGAGGCCAGCACCTGGAAATAGGCGTTGGCGACGGTGGTGAGCGTCGTCAGTGCGACGACATCGCGATCGAAGCGGCTTGCAGACGCGGTCTCTTCCGCGGCCTGGGCGGCATCGCGGTTCTTGCCCCAGAAATCCAGCTCATAGCTGGCGCTCAGCGAGGCCGAATAGTTGACCACTTCGCGGCCGCCATTGGTCAGGCCGCTGGCGCTGGAGCCCGAGGTGCGGGAATAGGTCTCCTGGCCGGTGCCGTTGAGACTGGGCAACAGCGCCGCGCCGGTGATCCGCGCCTGTGCGTCGGCCTGCCTGAACCGCGCGGTGGCCGCTGCAATGTCCAGATTGACGGTCTGCGCCTCCTCCATCAGGCCCGTCAGCTCCCGCGAACGGAAGCCGCGCCACCAGTCGAGCGTCGGCGGCGCGTCGGCGGCCTTCGAAGACCGCGCCTGCTTGTAGCCTTCGGGAATGTCGAGCGCAGGATCAGGAAGATCCTTGGTCAGGATGCAGCCCACGGAGCTGGCGACGAGGCCAAGCACGGCGAGCGACCGCGCCAGCCGCCTGCCGCCGGGAACGAGTGCAGGCCAACTTCCGAACGCCGCAATTGCAGTCCGATGGGTCACACCCGTTCTCCGCCGGGCAAATCCCGGCCCGGCACACGACGAGCGCTTTTCCTGATGGCCTGCGACACGTTCACGGGGGTGATGCTTCCGTTGGAACCAGGCCGGATAGTAGCCTTGCGGCCGGGAGGCGGACAGCCCCGCGCAGCCCTCGGCCATACGTCCGTTCGGGTCGGCAAAACAGGCGGCAAAGTGCTCGGTTCCCCTTGTTTTATAGGCTTTGGAACGCTGCAGGGACGCGGCTGGACGGCCGAAATCTTACGAAGATTTCATGAGGCTTTTCCCCTGTTCTGACGCCCCGAATCACCCTGTCGAACAGCTATGCCGCGCCTGTGGCCGGTTTGAAACCCCGGGAATAGCCCCCCGTATCTTGCAATGTGCTGTGGAGGGCCAAAAATGCGGGTCGCGGTGGTCGGGACGGGAATCAGCGGCAACGCCGCGGCCTGGACTTTGTCGAATCATTATCCGGTCACCGTCTACGACCGCGAACTCAGGCCCGGCGGCCACAGCCACACCGTCAGCATCGACTATGACGGCGCGCGGCTTGCGGTCGATATCGGCTTCATCGTCTATAATGAACTGAACTATCCGGACCTGACGGCGCTGTTCTCCCATCTCGGCGTCGAGACCGTCGAAAGCTGCATGAGTTTTGCGGTGACGGCGGATACCGGCCGCTTCGAGTGGAAGGGCGGCGGCAACAACTGGTTCGAGACCGCACGCGGCCTGTTCGCGCAAGCCAGCAACCTGTTGTCGCCCTCCTATCTCTGGATGCTGCGCGACATCATCACCTTCAACCAGCAGAGCATCGAGGATTACGCGGCCGGAAAACTCGCCGGGCTGACGCTCGGCGAATATTTCCGTACGCGCCACTTTGCGCCGCGGCTGTTGACCGACTATCTGGCGCCGATGGGCGCGGCAATCTGGTCCGCGCCGTCGAGCGAGATACTGGATTTCCCGGCCGAAAATTTCGTCGCCTTCTTCGCCAACCATCGCCTGCTGCAATATGACCGCCCGGTCTGGCGCACCGTGAAGGGCGGCAGCCAGCACTATGTCGAAAAACTCACCGCTTCATTCCGCGACCGGATCAAGCTTGGCTGCGCCGTCACGGCCATCGAGCGCACGGCGCATGGCGTCGTCGTCCACGACAGCCACGGCAAGGCCAACAGCTACGATCACGTCGTGATCGCTTCCCACAGCGACCAGGCGCTGGCGATGCTGTCGGATCCCGACGACCGCGAGCGCGCCATCCTGGGCGCCATCGGCTATTCCCCCAACACGATCTACCTGCACCGCGATCCCGCGCTGATGCCGAAGCGACGGCGCGCCTGGGCGTCGTGGAATTTCCTGCGCTGGCCACGTCAGGGAAGCGTCGATAACGACGTCTCGGTGACCTACTGGATGAACGAACTGCAGGGCATCGATCACGACAAGCCGCTGTTCGTCAGCCTCAACCCGCCGGTCGCGCCTGATCCCGCGCTGACCTTCGGCAAGTACCTGTGCGAACATCCGCAGTACAATGCCGCCGCCTTTGCCGCCCAGAAGCGCCTGCCCGAAATTCAGGGCCGGCGGCATACCTGGTTCTGCGGCGCGTGGACCGGCTACGGATTTCACGAGGACGGATTGCGCTCGGGCCTTGCGGTCGCCGAGGCGCTTGGCGCAGTCGCGCCATGGCGTCAAGCGCCGCCCGAACTGGCGGAAGCCGCGGAGTAGCCATGCGCGCAACACCGGCACAGCCTGCCCCTGCCGACGCCGCCGCGCTTTACGTCGGCGACGTCATGCATGCGCGGCTGAAGCCGATGGGCCATCGCTTCAGCTACCGCGTGATGAGCCTGTTGATCGATCTCGACCGGCTGGCGGACGCGGACCGGCAATCGGCGCTGTTCGGCGTCAACCGCGCGGCGCTTTACAGTTTCCACGAGGCCGACCACGGCAGGCGGGACGGCTCGTCCTTGCGCACCTACGTGCACCATTGCGCGGCCGAGCGCGGCATCGACCTCACGGGCGGGCGGGTGCTGCTGCTCTGCTATCCCCGGCTGCTCGGCTACACGTTCAATCCGCTGTCCGTCTATTTCTGTTACCGCGCCGATGGTGAGCTGGCGCTGTTGATCTACGAAGTGCGCAACACCTTTGGCGACATCCATCCTTACGTCCTGCCGGTGAAACCCGGCGAAGTCAGCGACGCCGGCGTGCGGCAGCAGCAGGACAAGCTGTTCTACGTCTCGCCCTTCATCGAGATGGCGATGCGCTACCATTTTCGCGTGCGGCAGCCGGGCGTGCGCGTGCAACTGCGAATTCTGGAAGCCGACCGCGAAGGCCCCCTGCTCGCCGCAACTTTCAATGGCAGCCGTCGCACGCTCAACACCAAGGGGTTGTTGCGCGCGTTCTTCGCGCTCCCGCTGGTCACCATCAAGATCATGGCGGCGATCCATTGGGAGGCGCTGCGGCTCTGGCTGAAGGGCGCGCGGCTGGTGCCGCGGAACGCCGCGGCCCGCAATACCGGCTTGGCGAGCGGGGACGGCAACGATTATACTTCGCCAGCGTTGTCCGCCCATGCCAAAGATTGAAGCAGGGCCGATCGGCCATGCGAAAGTCCGGGCAAACCGACGTTCGATGGATCGCACATGCCCGAGTTGATTTCGGTCACATCGGAAACCGTTGACGCGACGTTTCCGGAATTGCCCCGCCTGGTCCGGCTGGCGCTGGGTTTCGGTTCACAGCTGCAGCACGGCACGCTCGACGTGACCCTGGCCGACGGCCGCACGGTCCGCCTCGGCGGCAACGGGCCGGGCCCCGCCGCCGCCATGACAATCTATGATTACGGCTTCGCTTCGCGGCTGCTGCGCAGCGGCGACATCGGTATCGCCGAAGCCTATCTGCGCGGCGAATGGGACACGCCCGACCTGACGCAATTCCTCTATCTGTTCTGCGTCAATCAGGACTGGATGCAGACCATGCTGGTCGGCAACCCGCTGACACGCACCTTCCAGGCCGTCCGGCACTGGCTCAACCGCAATACGCGGCGGCAGGCCCGTCGCAACATTTATGCGCATTACGACATCGGCAACGCGTTCTATTCGGCCTGGCTCGATCCCAGCATGACCTATTCGTCCGCGCTGTTCGAGGACGACACGGCAGATCTGACGGCCGCCCAGCACAACAAGTACCGCCGGCTTGCCGAAGCGATCGATCTGCGGCCTGGCCAGAAGCTTCTGGAGATCGGCTGCGGATGGGGCGGCTTTGCCGAATACGCCGCCAAGACGTTCGGCGCCAAAGTCGTCGGTCTCACCATCAGCAAGGAACAGCGCGATTTTGCCCAGGCGCGCATTCACAAGGCCGGGCTTAGCGACAAGGTCGAGATCAGGCTGCAGGACTATCGTGACGAGCGCGACCGCTACGACCGGATCGCCTCGATCGAAATGATCGAGGCGGTCGGCGAGCAGTTCTGGCCGAACTATTTTTCACAGTTGCGCGACCGCCTGCTGCCCGGGGGGCTGGCCGGAATCCAGGCCATCACCATCCAGGACAGCCTGTTCCAGACCTATCGCCGCGAAGTCGATTTCATCCAGCGCTACGTCTTTCCCGGCGGCATGCTGCCCTCGCCGCAGATCCTGAAAACGCTCGGCGAGCGCTTCGGCGTTCCCGTCATCCGCGAGCGCATTTTCGGGCAAGATTATGCCAGGACGCTTGCGATCTGGCGAAGCAATTTCCGCGCGGCCTGGCCCAACCTGACGCCGTCAGGCTTCGACGACCGCTTCCGGCGGCTGTGGGAGTATTACCTCGCCTATTGCGAGGCTGGGTTCCTGTCCGGAAATATCGACGTACGTCAGGTGGTATTCGCGAAATCGGGCTGAGCGCCCCTGCCTCACCGCTGGCTTGTATGCCCTGCAGCGGTCCTTTAGGGTCGCCCAACGATTGGGCAAACAAACCGGCATTTCAAAACATGGCCTTTAACAAAGACGTCGTCGAAGCGATCGGCAACACGCCCCTCATCAAGCTCAAGCGCGCATCCGAGCTGACCGGCTGCACCATTCTCGGCAAGGCCGAATTCATGAATCCCGGCCAGTCGGTCAAGGACCGCGCGGGCAAGTGGATGATCCTCGAGGCCGAGAAGCGCGGCGAGCTCAAGCCGGGTGGTCTGGTGGTGGAATCGACCGCGGGCAATACCGGCATTGGGCTTGCGGTCGTTGCGAGCGCGCGCGGATATCGCACGCTGATCCTCATTCCGAATACGCAGAGCCAGGAAAAGAAGGATATGCTGCGGCTGTGCGGTGCCGAGCTGATCGAAGTGCCGATGCTGCCCTTCGCCAATCCGAACAACTATCAACATGTCGGGCGGCGGCTGGCCGCGCAGCTTCGCAAGACCGAGCCGAAAGGCGTGTTGTTCGCCGATCAGTGGAACAATCTCGACAACGCCAAGGCGCACTACGAATCCACCGGACCGGAAATCTGGGAGCAGACCGGCGGCAAGATCGACGGCTTTATTTGCTCGGTCGGCACCGGCGGCACACTGGCCGGCACCAGCCGCTATTTGAAGGAAAAGCACCCGGGCATCGTCAACGCCTGCGCCGATCCGCATGGCTTTGCGATGTATGAGCTGTTCAAGCACGGCACCGCTAAATCGACGCCGGGCGAACTCGATCACCGAAGGCATCGGGCTCGGCCGCGTCACGCCGGTCATCGAGACCGCGAAGGTGGACGACGCCTTCCTGATTTCGGACGAGGAAGCCGTAACGGTGATCTACGATCTGCTCCAGCACGAGGGCCTGTGCCTCGGCGGTTCAACCGGCATCAACGTGGCGGGTGCGATCCGGCTCGCGAAACAGCTCGGACCCGGCAAGACCATCGTCACCATCCTGTGCGATTCCGGCAACCGCTATCAGTCAAAGCTGTTCAATCCGGCGTTCATGCGCTCGAAGAACCTGCCGGTGCCGGAATGGCTGGAGAAGCGCACTGAGATCGACGTGCCGTTCGAGAAGGTGTGAGCGGATTCCGTGGCTCGATCAATGCAGCTGCTTTCGTAGGGTGGGCAAAGGCGCGTAGCGACGTGCCCACCATCTCTCACCGATTGTGCTGGTCGATGGTGGGCACGCTGCGCTTTGCCCACCCTACGGCACTGTCAGTGCCGTAATATCTGGCTCAGGAACAGCTTCGTCCGCGCGTGCTGCGGATTGGCGAAGAATTCCTGCGGCGTATTGGACTCGATCACCTGCCCCGCATCCATGAACACGACGCGGTTGGCGACCTCGCGGGCAAATCCCATTTCGTGGGTAACCACCAGCATGGTCATGCCTTCTTTGGCGAGATCGACCATGGTGTCGAGCACTTCCTTGACCATCTCAGGGTCGAGCGCCGAGGTCGGTTCGTCGAACAGCATCACCTTCGGGTTCATGGTCAACGCGCGGGCGATGGCGACACGCTGCTGCTGGCCGCCCGACATCTGGCCCGGATATTTGTTGGCCTGATGCGGGATCTTGACCCGCTCCAGGAATTTCATCGCGGCCGCCTCGGCATCCTTTTTCGGGATGTTGCGCACCCAGATCGGCGCCAGCGTGCAGTTCTCCAGCACGGTCAGATGCGGAAACAGGTTGAAACTCTGGAACACCATGCCGACCTCGCGCCGGACTTCGTCCACGCGCCGCAGGTTCGGGCCCAGTTCGATGCCATCGACGACGATGTTGCCTTCCTGGAACTCCTCCAGCGCGTTGATGCAGCGGATCAGCGTCGACTTGCCGGAACCCGAGGGGCCGCAGATCACGATGCGCTCGCCCTTGGCGACATCGAGGTTGATGTCGCGCAGCACGTGAAAGTCGCCGTACCACTTGTTGAGCGCGTTGATGCCGACGATCGAGTTGGCTGTCATGGTCGTATACTCAGTTGCGGCGATGGGCGTTCAGCCTGTTCTCGACGAACAGGGAATAGCGCGACATTCCAAAGCAGAAGACGAAATAGATGATCCCGGTAAAGGCAAAGCCGGTGAACAGCGTCGTGGGCGTTGCCCAGACCGGGTCGGCGAACGCTGCGCGCAACTGTCCGAGCAGATCGAACAGCGCCACGATCGAAACCAGCGAGGTGTCCTTGAACAGGCTGATGAAGCTGTTGACGAGGTTGGGGATGACGTGGCGCAACGCCTGCGGCATCACGACCAGCGCCGTGGTCTTGCCCCACGACAGGCCGAGCGCGCTCGCCGCCTCGCCCTGCCCGCGCGGGATCGCCTGCAGGCCGCCGCGGATGTTTTCGGCCTGGTAGGCGCCGGTAAACAGCGCGATCCCGATCAGGGCGCGCATCAATCCGTCGATCGTGAAGCCGGTCGGAACGAACAACGGCAACATATAGGTTGCGAAGAACAGCACCGTAATCAGCGGAACCCCGCGCCAGAACTCGATGAAGGCAATCGAGAAAAACCGGATCAGCGGAATCGACGATTGCCGGCCGAGCGCAAGCGCAATGCCGACCGGCATCGACGCAACGATGCCGGTGACTGCCACCACCAGCGTCACCAGCAGGCCTCCCCATAGCCGCGTGTCCACCTCCGGGAGCCCGCCGCGGTCGAGCCCCATCACCGCGATCACGATGCCGATGCCGGCAAAGATCGCCAGACTCGTGACCAGCGGCCGCCACCCGGTGCGGATGCCTCCGCCGAGCCAGAACAGCACGGCAGACACAACCAAGGTGGTTGCGATGAAGTCGGCCCAAAACGGCCGGCCGTAAGCCTGGATCTGTTCCCGCAACCAGGTCAGCGGCAGCAGTATCCAACCAATCAGCATACTGAGGCCTACGATCAGCTTGCCGAGCGCCCACAGCAGCGGCGCGGTCACGGCGGTCGTTTCGCCCGAAGCCACGAGTTTTCGCCCGCCATCCGCGATGCTGTCGTTGAAGCCCGACAACAGTCCGGCCGTCCAGGTCACGCCGAAGCCCCCCAGCCCGCCGCCACGCAGCAGAAAGAAGGCGATCACGGGGAATGCCAGGAAGAACAAAATGGCGTTCGGGCCCTTGCCCGGCAACCGCGGAATCAGCAGAGGTATCAGCAGGATCGCGGCAAGAATGAAGACGAGGTTGACCCGCCAGCGTTCCGGCTCCGGATAAAATCCGTAAATGAACTGCGAGAACTTGGCCTGAATGAAGGGCCAGCAGGCGCCGATTGCATCTCCGGGATTCTTGGGGAGGCAGGCGGTGCGGTCCGCGCCGGTCCAGACGGCATCGAGCAGCAGAAATCTCACCGACGGCACGATGATGAACCACAGCAGCAGCGCGCTGACGATGGTGATCAGGATGTTGGTCGGCGAATTGAACAGCCGCGTGCGCAGAAAGCCTATGAAACCGGTGGTCTTCACCGGCGCGGGCCGCTCGGGCACGAGGTCCTGGCGAACGAACATGGGTGAAGTTGTATCGCTCATCCGCCCATGCTCCGGCTGATCCGCCATCCATAGAAACTCATGATCGCGCTCGTGACCAATGAGATCAGAAGATAGACGCCCATGGTGATGCCGATGATCTCGATCGCCTGCCCGGTCTGACTGAGCGTCGTGCCTGCGAATACCGAGACCAGGTCGGGATAGCCGATGGCGACCGCCAGCGAGGAGTTCTTGGTCAGGTTGAGGTACTGGTTGGTGAGCGGCGGCAGGATCACGCGCATCGCCTGCGGGATCACGATCAGCCGCAGCACCGAACCGCGCTGCAGCCCAAGCGAGGAGCCGGCTTCCATCTGCCCCTTGTGAACCGACAGAATGCCGGCCCGCACGATCTCGGCGATGAAGGCGGCGGTGTAGGTCGAAAGCGCCAGCGTCAGCGCGACGAATTCGGGAATGACGCGGGAGCCGCCGGCGAAGTTAAAGCCCTTGAGCGCGGGCACTTCAAACGTGACCGGTGCGCCGAAGATCTGCACGCTCAGCAACGGCAGGACGATTACCAGGCCCAGCGCATAGGGCCACACCTTGATCACCTTGCCGCTCTCGAACAGCTGCCGGCGTGCGTAGCGCGACAGTGCAATCGCAACCACGATCGCCACCAACAGCGCAACGACGAACGGCTCGAAGCCGGCCTGGCCAATGGGCTTCGGAATCACCAGGCCGCGGTTATTGAGAAAGAAACTGTCGAAAATGGAGATGCTCTGACGCGGGTTGGGCAAAGCGGCGAGCGCCGCGAGATACCAGAACAGGATCTGGAACAAGACTGGCAGGTTGCGGATCAGTTCAACATAGCCGCCCGAAACCCGCGACAGCAGCCAGTTCGGCGACAGCCGGCCGAGGGCGACGATGAAACCGATCAGGGTGGCGAAGAAAATGCCGATCACCGAGACCAGCAGCGTATTGAGCAGGCCGACCAGAAATACGCGGGTATAGCTGTCGGAGTTTGAATACGGAACGAGATACTGGTTGACGTCAAAACCTGCCGTATTCGCCATGAAGCCAAAGCCCGCGGTGATCCGCTGCGCCTGCAAATTGGCGCGGGCATTGGCGACGATCTCGTAGGAGATCCAGGCGAGGGCTGCGACGAACAGGAGCTGGAGCACGAAGCCGCTCCAGCCCGCCCGGCCGCCAAGCGCTCGCTGCAGCTTTGGCAGCAGCTGCGACGGTGGTTTTCGGGGGTCGATGGCCATCGCCGCAGCCCCTCTCCGCTGCGATCAGCGGATCGGCGGTGCGTACTGGAGACCGCCCTTGTTCCAGAGCGCGTTGAGGCCGCGGGCAATTCCGAGCTTGGAGCCGGCGCCAACATTGCGATCGAACGTCTCGCCGTAATTGCCGACGGCCTTCACGATCCGCGAGACCCAGTCCTTGGTCAGGCCGAGCTGTTCGCCGAGGTTGCCGTCGGTGCCGAACACCCGCTTCATCTCCGGCTTGTCCGATTTCGCCATCTCGTCGACGTTCTTCTGGGTGATGCCGAGTTCTTCCGCGGTGACCATCGCGAAAAGCGTCCATTTCACGATATCGAACCACTGGTCGTCGCCATGGCGCACCATCGGACCGAGCGGCTCTTTCGAGATCACTTCCGGAAGCACGACGTGATCGGCAGCGTTCGCAAGCTTCAAACGATCGGCATAAAGCCCGGACACGTCGGTGGTGAAGACGTCACAACGCCCGGACTCATACGCCTTGATGGCTTCATCGTTGGTGGCGAAAGCGATCACCTCGTACTTCATGTTGTTGCCCTTGAAGTAGTCGGCCAGATTCTGCTCGGTGGTGGTGCCCTGCTGCACACAGACCGATGCGCTGTTCAACTCCAGCGCGGAATTCACCTTGAGCGACTTCTTCACCATGAAGCCCTGGCCGTCATAATAGGTGATGCCAGTAAAATTGGCACCGAGCGAGGTATCGCGCGACAGCGTCCAGGTGGTGTTGCGCGACAGCACGTCGATTTCGCCCGACTGCAGCGCGGTGAAACGGTCCTTGGCCGACAGCGGCACGAACTTGACCTTGGTTGCGTCATTGAAGACCGCGGCCGCAACCGCCCGGCACACGTCGACATCGAGCCCGGTCCAATTACCCTTGTCGTCGGGCGCCGAGAAACCCGGAAGACCTTGGCCGACGCCGCAGGACAGCATGCCCCGGTCCTTGACCGTCTTGAGGGTTTGCGCCGAGGCAGCCTGGGCAGAGAGGCCGGCGGCAAGGGCAAGGGTAACAACCAGAGATACGCGTTTCATTGGCAAGGCCTTTCAAGGGGGGCGTCCGAAGATCGTTTTTTAGGCAACGCCTGACGTTGTGGGGCCAAACCGCTGATCCCTCGCTGAAAAGCGTCTCGCCGGCCGTGCAGTTTGACGTGCAGTCCGGTCGGGCAATGGATCCGATGTCGCAGCAGGCCCCTCAACTTGCAGCGACTGTTAGTTGACGCGCATCTCAGAACGACTGGCGTGCCGGGTCAAGGGGTTGACTGCCGTCTTCTGTGTCCTGTTGTAAACTCGCCCCGCTTGCTGCCCCGCCGCCCGGCAGATTTTCGCGATCAAGTTGTGGCTGCGGCAAAACGTCTTGGATAATGCAAACGCATGAGTTTTCCGAACAACGCTCCGTCCAACCAGCAAAAGCTCGAAACCAGACTGGTCACCGCGGGCCGCGGCACGAGGGGCGGCTTCGAAAGCCTCATCCGCCGGATCCCGTTCGACTGCGATCGACATCGCACCGCGACAAAATGGTCCCCGGGCGAGCCGACGCTGCGGCTCACATTGGCCTGGAGAATGTCGAAGACCTCAAGGCTGATCTTGATTGCGGGTTTGCGGCGTTGAAGGCCGCCCAGAGCTTCGACCGCCGCCGGCCCGATCCCGCCGCTGCCATACCGGCAAACCCCTGCCGACCGGCCCTGCGGGGTATTTCAGCGCCGTTCGCGGCTGCCACCGGCTTTTGCTGACAAGGTTGTTTTGGACGCTAACCGCCCGTTCACCATGACGTTGAATCCCGCCGTCCGATCAACCAAAAAATACACCTCTCAAGTTCCCTTATACCATTCATGCCTAGTCATACCTGCGGGGATGGCTGGCGTTGCCGTGAAGTTGGGACGTCCCTGCGTAAGAGTAGTGAAAGCGTATGAATATCGCACGTGTCGTCGTTCTGATCATCGCCTTGAGTGCCGGCGGTGTCGCCGCCTATCTCGCCCGTGGTACCGAAGAAAAACCGCGAGCGGCAGCCGAACCGGTGCCGCAGTTGCCGACGGTGGAAATTCTGGTCGCGAAGTCCGACATCGGGCTCGGCCAGCCGGTCAAGCCGGAGGACCTGCAATGGCAGGCCTGGCCGGCTTCCGGCGGCAATAATCTGATCAACCGCACCAGCCGCGCGGACGCCATCAAGGAAATCGCCGGTTCGATTGCGCGCACGCCGGTCTACGCGGGCGAGCCGATCCGTGAGCAGAAGCTGGTCAAGGCCAACGGCTCCGGTTTCATGGCCGCCATCCTGCCGACCGGCATGCGGGCGATCTCGACCGAGCTATCGCCCGAAAACGGCGCTGGTGGCTTCATCCTGCCCAATGACCGTGTCGACGTCATCCTCTCCAAGCGTGACAAGAATCCGGAGCGCAGCGGCGGCGACGCCATCCAGACCGAAGTCATTCTCTCCAATGTGCGCGTGCTGGCGATCGATCAGGCGCCGAAAGAAAAGGAGGGCAGCAACACCCTCGTGGGCCGTACCGCCACGCTCGAGCTGAAGCCCGAGCAGGCCGAGACGCTGGTGCGTGCACGCCAGAGCGGCACGCTCACGCTCGCGTTGCGCAGCATCACCGATAGCAACGCGACGGCCGAAGGCCAGTCCGAGGAGCAAGTCAAAAGACGAAGCGAAAGCGTCAACGTGGTTCGCTACGGGGTCGCCAATCAAACGACGGCACAGAAGTGACCGAAAGGACGTCCGAGATGAAGTTTGGGGAAAATCAGTCAGTGATGCGAACCGTAGCGGCCCGCACCCTGTTATTGTCGGCTGCTGCCGCGCTGACGCTCGCTCCGCTACTGCCGGTGGTCGCAGCCGAAACCGAGAAGGATCCGGTTACGACATCGGCCATCGGTCCGGTCAAGATGCGCTTCCTGTCGCTCGGCATCGGCAAGTCCGTGGTCGTCGACTTGCCACGCGACGTCAAGGACGTGCTGGTCGCCGACCCGAAGATCGCCAATGCCGTCGTTCGTTCCGCGCAACGCGCCTATATCATCGGCGGCGCGATCGGTCAGACCAACGTCGTGTTTTTCGATGCCGACGGCCAGCAGGTCGCCTCCTACGACATCGCGGTCAAGCGTGACCTCAACGGCGTGCGCGCCGCGCTGAAGCAGACCCTGCCCGGCATCCAGATCGAGGGCGTCGGCGACAGCGTCGTCCTGACCGGCTCCGTGTCATCACCGGTCGAAGCCCAGCAAGCCGGCGAGATCGCGGCACGACTGGTCGGCGGCGCCGACAAGGTTGTCAACTCCGTCGTCGTCCGCGGCCGCGACCAGGTGATGCTCAAAGTCACCGTCGCGGAAGTGCGGCGGGACATCATCAAGCAATTGGGCGTCGATCTCAGCGCCAGCATGAACTACGGCACCGCGGCAGTCGTATTCAAAAACACCAATCCCTTCACTGCCAACAGTGCTCCACTTGTCCCCGAGAACGGATTGGTCGGGGCAGCCTTGAACAAGGCTGGTCTGCCATCGGTCACCGCTACCCTGCGCGCGATGGAGAGCGCCGGCGTGGTGAAAACACTGGCGGAGCCAAATCTGACGGCGATCTCCGGCGAGTCCGCGACATTCATTTCGGGCGGCGAATTTCCCATTCCGACCGGCGTAACCTGCCAAACGACGACGGGCGGCGCGATCGGACAATGCGTCCAGACAGTCAGTTTCAAGAAATTCGGTATCTCGCTCAACTTTACGCCAGTCGTGCTGACCGAGGGGCGGATCAGCCTGAGGGTGATGACCGAAGTTTCGGAAGTTTCGACCGAGAACTCTTTGCAGGGCGGTGCCGGCGGAACAACGATTCCGTCGATCAAGACGCGCCGCGCGGAAACCACGCTGGAAATCCCTTCCGGCGGCTCGATCGCGATGGCGGGACTGATCCAGGAGCAAACCAAGCAGGCCATCAATGGATTGCCCGGCGCGGACCAGATACCGATTTTTGGCGCGCTGTTCAGGAGCCAGGACTTCATCAACCACCAGACCGAGCTGATGGTCATCGTGACGCCCTACGTCGTTCGGGCAGTTGCTCAGAAGGAACTGTCGCGGCCCGATGACGGCTTTGCGCCGGCATCCGATTCGCAGTCCGCTTTGCTCGGGCGCATCAACCGGATCTACGGGGTCGCAGCCCACGTCGATCCCGTCAGCGGAAGCCAGGGCAATTTCGGCTTCATCATTGATTGAGACGCAGAGCTGTTCACCGAGTGGGGACGAGGACAGAACGATGACAACAAGAATTCCGCTCCATCGCGCCAAGGCCTTGCGCACGCTTGGCGCCCTGCTCGGTCTTTCGACCGCGCTCGGCGCCTGCATCCCGCACACCACCGAAGTCACGACCTCCAGCATCGATTACCGCCATCGTCATCCGATTGCGGTGACCGAAGCCGACCGCTCGATCGTGGTGTTCGTCGGTCATGCCCGCGGCGGCCTTTCCGGGCCGCAACGCACCGACGTCATGGGACTGGCGCAGACCTGGATGCGTGAAGGCACCGGTGCGATCATCGCCGATGTCCCGACCGATACGGCGAACGCGCGCGCCGCGGCGGCGTCGTTCCGGGAAATCCAGTCGGTGCTGATGGCGGGCGGCGTGCCCTCGCGCGCCATCACGCTGCGGCATTACCGGCCCGACGATCCCCGCACGCTGCCGACGATCCGGCTCAGCTATCCGAAGATTACGGCGGTGGCCGGACCTTGCGGCCTGTGGCCGCAAGACCTCGGACCAAATATCGACAATGTCGCCTACAGTGAAAATCGCCCGTACCACGATTTCGGCTGTTCTACCCAGCGCAACCTTGCTGCGATGATCGACAATCCCGCCGATCTCGAACAGCCGCGCCCTGAAAGCCCCGCCTATACGCCACGGCGCGACATCGCCTTTGAGAAATACCGCAAGGGCACTTCGACAGCGACCACCTATCCCGAAGCCGACAAGGCCAAACTCAGCGATACAGGCAAATGATCAGCCGCGTCTTTCAAAACTCAGACGATCAAATCGACGACACTCCGGCGCAGCCGGAGGAATACATCTCGCCGGCGCCACGCGTATCGGTGCAGGCTTTTTGCGCCAGCGTCGCGGTCGCAACCGCGGCGCGCGCAGCGAGCGAAGACCGCCGTCTCGGCAAGGCCCATCTCACGGTTCACATGGGTGGCATCGCCGCGGCCATCGACACCTATCACACGGCGCCGACGCCGAATGTGATCCTGCTGGAGACCGAGCCCGGCCGCGATATCCTCGAGGGACTTGATGAACTCGCGAGCGTCTGCGACGCCGGAACCCGCGTCGTCGTGATCGGCAACGCAAACGACGTCGCGCCCTATCGTGAACTGGTGCGTCGCGGCATCAGCGACTACGTGACCGGACCGGTCGAACCGATCGATATCGTGCGCGCGATATGCGGCCTCTACGCGGCCTCCGAGGCCGTGGCTGTCGGGCGTATCATCGCCGTCGTCGGCGCCAAGGGCGGCGTCGGCGCCTCCACGGTGGCACACAACGTGGCCTGGGCGATCGCGCGCGATCTCGCGCTCGATTCCGTCGTGATCGATCTCGACCTTGCCTTCGGCACCGCCAGCCTCGATTACAACCAGGACCCGGTTCAGGGCATCGCCAATGCGGTGTTCCAGCCGGAACGGCCGGACACCGCCTTCATGGAGCGCCTGCTGTCGAAATGCACCGATCGCCTCGATTTGCTGGCGGCACCCGCAAGCCTGGACCAGGTCTATGACTTTGGCGCCGACGCGTTCGATGCGATCTTCGATACGCTGCGCATGACGACCCCTTGCATCGTGCTCGACGTCCCCCACCAATGGTCGGCGTGGACCAAGCGCACGCTGGTCGGCGCGGACGACATCCTGATCGTCGCCGAGCCCGATCTGGCCAACATGCGCAACGCCAAGAACATGCTGAACGTGCTGAAGGCGGCGCGGCCCAACGACCGTCCGCCGCTCTATTGCCTCAACCAGGTCGGCATGCACAAGCGTCCGGAGATCTCCACGCGCGAATTCGCCAAGGCGATCGAAGGCCAGCCGATCTCGGCCATTCCGTTCGATTCAAAGATGTTCGGGACCGCCGCCAACAACGGCCAGATGATCGCGCAGATCTCCGCCAAGCATCGTACCACCCAGATGTTCCTGCAGATGGCGCAACGTCTGACCGGCCACGCGGTGACCAAGCGGTCCCGCGTCGCGTTCCTGGAGCCGATCATCAAGAAGCTGCAGGGCACGAAGGCTCGCAGGGCCTGAGCAAACGCAACGGCGGCTGCTCAGGCCGTGACCCGGCCCAAAGCCTTTTTCGTTCCGATTGCTTCGAAACGGCGTCTTCGATTTTCCGACTTGACGCGTGCTTGCCTGGCGCGATCCGATGCCCACCGGATCGCATGCTTCGCTGCAAAAAAACGCTAGTCGGAGCGTCCGGCCGACGCGATCGGCATCTTCTCGACGTCAGCCCGCGCGTTTTCCCTGTCCTTGCGCGACAGCAGCTGCTTCAGCTGCGCGACATTGGCGGCAGCCTCGGCAGGCGGCAGATCGGCCTTCACGATCTTCTCGGCTTCGGCGTAACGGCCCTGCAGGCCAACCACCAGCGCCAGATTGGCGCGCACACGCAAATCGGTCGGCGCGAGGCCTTGGGCGCGGCGCAGCGTCTCCTCGGCCTTTGGCAGCTCCTTCGAAAGCACGTAGGACAGTCCGAGATTCGACAGCACCAAGGGCTGGCCGGGCACGATCTTCAGCGCGCTCGAATAATATTGCCGCGCCTCTTCGTATCGACCGAGTTGATCCAGTGTCGCTCCCTGTGCCGAGAGCAGCCGCCAATCCGGATCGTCGGGGCTATGGGCGCGGCCGAGCACTTCGAAGGCCTGCTGGAAATTGCCGTTGTCAGCCAGCGCGCGGCCGTAGGCGGCGAGCAGCAGCTTGTTGCCGGGATGGGCGATGGTGGCCTGTTCGAGCACCGCAACCGCCTGCGCCCGCTGTCCTGACGCGCGCAGCGCCTTGCCGTATTTCAGCGCGGCGTCGGCATCCTTCGGATTGGCGCGAT
Source organism: uncultured Alphaproteobacteria bacterium (assembly GCA_963770135.1). GTDB lineage: Bacteria > Pseudomonadota > Alphaproteobacteria > Rhizobiales > Xanthobacteraceae > Bradyrhizobium. The sequence continues at coordinate 53,962 of CAVYOM010000020.1, forward strand.
AGCGTTCCTGATAGAGTTCGGCGTCGCGGCGCGGATCGCCGGCGCGGCCGGTGTCGGCCTTTTCGTCGATCGAACCGGTGATGTCCGAAAGTCCCGAGGTCTGGCAGCTGCCAAGCCCCAATGCCAGGATCAGGGTCGACGTGCACGCAAGAAGTCGCGTAACGCGGGGCGGATGGAGCAACTTCTGTCGCATGTAGCTGGACTCACGGCGGGAACTGTCCAGGAACACTCACAGCTTAACCCTAAGTTCGGGTTAAGTTCGCCCGCGGTTGCGGTAATCGGAGACCTTCACAGCCCTCTTGCGCCGTCAGGGCAACGACGGCGTACCCGAGCAGTTACGTACCGGAGCAACCGACGGTTTAGTCGAGGAACTGCGCGCCGAGCTCGCAGCCGATCCGCCAGGCCAGCCGGCACTGACGCGGCCTGCCCTCCGAGAAAATCACCGTAAATTCGGAAGGAATTTCGGGATATTCGGCGATGATCTTCACACCGCCAGCCGACATGTCGGAAATCATGCAATCGCGCGGCAATCCGCCGGTCGCGAACTGTATTTTCGCAAAGCTTCTGCACGCCCGACGTTCGCTGCTACGGCGATTCGCATACATGTCGATCCCTGACCCTGCTCGTTGTTAGTCACCCTGTGGTGGATCAACCTAACGGGGAATTATTGGAATTCGCCTAGCGCGACGGCTTGCAATGTACCGGTTGTGTTCGAACTCCGTTTACCGAACCCGCCACCCTGGCTGAGGACCGCGGTCCTTAACGGCCGGCAACCGCGTCGGCAGCGGCACCTCGCGGCGCAATTTTCGGCAAATTAAAGGGTTGATCCCCCCTCGTGAGGCGATAGCCTGACCCCTCAACTCGATTTGGCGGAAATGAAAAGCGCATGGGAAGTCTGGTTCTCCTCGACCTGATGGGCGGCGTCGCGCTGCTGCTGTGGGGCCTGCATATGGTCCACAGCGGGATCCTGCGCGCGTTCGGATCCGATCTGCGCCTGTTGCTTGCCAAGGCCCTGAGCAACCGCTTCACCGCCTTCGGCGCCGGCCTTGGTCTCACCGCCCTGCTCCAGAGCAGCACCGCGACGGCGCTGATCACCAGTTCGTTCACCTCGGAGGGGCTCGTCAGCCTCGTCCCCGCGCTTGCCATCATGCTCGGCGCCAATGTCGGCACCACGCTGATCGTGCAGATCCTGTCGTTCAACATCGCCGCCGTCGCGCCGGTGCTGTTCATCATCGGCCTGGTCGCCTTCCGCAGCGGGCTGCGCTCGCGCGTCAAGGACATCGGCCGCGTCTTTATCGGGCTCGGCCTGATGCTGCTGGCGCTGCATATCCTGCTCAATACGCTGGCGCCGGCGGAGAACGCACCTGGTGTCCGCGTGTTCATGAACGCCATCACCGGCGATCCCGTGCTCTGCATCCTGTTCGCCGCGATCGTGACCTGGCTGGTGCATTCCAGCGTCGCCAGCGTGCTGCTGATCATGTCGCTGGCCTATGCGCATTTCATCACGCCCTACGCGGCGCTGGCGCTCGTACTCGGCGCCAATCTCGGCAGTGCCATCAATCCACTCGTCGAGGGCGCGCGCCGCGACAATCCCGCCAGCTACCGGCTGCCGCTCGGCAATCTCATCAACCGGCTGGCCGGCATCCTGCTGGTGGCGCCGTTCCTGCAGCCAATCGCGGACCTTCTTATCTCGTGGCAGCCGGATCTCGCCAAGGCGACCGCCCTGTTCCACATCGCCTTCAACGTGGTGACCGCAGCTGTCTTCATCGGCCTGCTCGACGGCATGGCGCGGCTGTTGAAGCGGTTGCTGCCCGAGCGGATCAAGGAGGCCGACGCGTCAGGGCCGCGCTATCTCGACGAGAGCGCGCTGGAAACGCCCTCGCTCGCACTGGCCGATGCCGCCCGCGAGACGCTTCATATGGGCGATCACGTCGAAATCATGCTGCGCAAGGTGATGGCGGCGATGATGACCAACGACAGGGCGCTGGTCGACCAGGTCTCGCAGATGGACAACAGCGTCGACAGCCTCGACGAGGCGATCAAGCTCTACGTCACGAAACTGACCCGCGGCAGCCTCGACGAGCGCGAGGGACAGCGGGCGATGGAGATCGTCTCCTTCGCCATCAACCTCGAGCATATCGGCGACATCATCGACAAGAATCTGAGCGAGCTCGCCACCAAAAAGATAAAGCGCCGCTTCCAGTTCTCGGTCGAGGGCGCCGAGGAGCTCTCCGCCTTCCACAAGCGCACCATGGATTCGCTTCGGATCGCGTTCGGCGTCTTCATGTCCGGCGACGTCAACGAGGCGCGAAAGCTGCTGGCCGAGAAGTCCGCGCTGCGCAATGCCGAACTGGCCGCGACCGAACGGCATCTCGACCGCCTGCGCGAAGGCCGGCCCGAGACCATCGAGACCACCTCGCTGCATCTCGACGTGCTGCGCGACCTCCGGCGCATCCACTCGCACATCTGCTCGGTCGCCTATCCGGTGCTGGATGCCGCAGGCGAACTGGCCGCCTATCGTTCGACGGAGAGCGATCTGACGGCGCTGCCGGCGCCGATAGCCAGCCGCCCCTGATCAGCGATCCAGCGTCTTCGACGCGGAGCCGCGGTTTTTCACGATCAGCATGATGTTTCTGATGTAGATGATGGTAGCCAGCGACTGCCCGATGATGATCACGGGTTCGCGCTTGGCGACGCCGTAGACCAGCGTCATCAACCCGCCGCCCATCGAGAAGAACCAGAACGCCATCGGCACCACGCTCTGCCCGGCACGCTCGCTCGATATCCACTGCACCAGGAAGCGGGCGGTGAACAGCAATTGCGCGACCAGCCCGAAGGCCAGCCAGAAATCGAACTTGGCGACGAAGACGTCGTAGAGATAATCGCCCAGCGCCTGGCCGTATTGAATCAGCATCAGAGAACCTCGGTCACAGCGGGCGTCGGCTTCTTGCGGCGGATCAGCCACCACACGCCGGCAAGATCCATGATCCCGATCCATAGCCGGTCAAAGAAGCCGTAATTGGACACGCCGGAATGGCGCGGACGGTCGATCACGTCGACATAGGCGATATCAAAGCCTTCGCGGCGTACCAGCGCCGGAAGGAAGCGATGCAGCCCGTCGAAATAGGGCATCGAAAGGAACACGTCGCGCGGGAACGCCTTCAGCCCGCAGCCGGTGTCGCGGGTTCCGTCGCTCAGGATCGCCTTGCGTACGCCGTTGGCAATCCGCGATTGCAATTTCTTGAAGCCGGTATCCTTGCGGCCGACGCGCTGACCGGCCGCAAGGCCGACGCGCCCTCTGCCGTTTTCGACCGCCGCGATCAAGTCCGGCAGGAACACCGGATTATTCTGGCCGTCGCCGTCCAGCGTCGCCACGATAGCGCCGCGCGCGGCACGCACCCCGCTGCGCACGGCGGCGGATTGACCGGACGAAACGGCGTGCTTGAGTTGCCGGAGCTGACGGTGCTGCTTCATCAGATCCGCCAGCCGTCCGGCGGTCGCATCCGTCGAGCCGTCGTTGACATAGATGATTTCGTAGAGCCATCGGCCGTCAAGCGCACTGACGATTTCCGTAACCAGCGGCGCGACGTTCTCCGCTTCGTTGCGCACCGGCACAACGATGGAAACGGCGACCGCATCTGCGTCGGAAGGTGTCAAATCGGTACTCGTCTGGTTGGTTTGGGAGGACCCGGAACCGGGCGTATCGGGCCGTCGGGCGGCGTCCGCTTTTATGGGGCGAAAGCGCCGCGGGCAACCTTTTTGAGGCGCCCGGACGAAGGCCCGACAAGGGACGCGATGCTACCGTCGCGCTGGATCGCAAACCCCAGCCTGCGGGCCGCAAACCAGTAGCGCACGAACATCGCGCCGACGATCCCGACCATCGCCCCCGCGACGACATCGCTTGGATGATGGGCCAGCAGCACCAGACGGCTCGCCGCAATGATCAGGGCATAGACGGCCATCGCAATACGCGCCTGCGGCCATACGGCAGACACGGCCAAGGCGAGCGCAAAGGCGGTCGTGGCGTGGCCGGACGGAAAGCTGTAATAGGCCGGATTGCCCGCGAAGTGCGAGAAGTGAAAGACGTTGGCCTCGCCGCCGACAAAGGGCCTGCCGCGGCCGATGCAATATTTCAGCACTTCGGTGATCAGATTGGAAAAGGCGACCGCGCAGAAAATGAACTGCAGCCGCGTTCCAAGACCAAGCAGCAGCGAGCGCTGAATGCTGCGCAAGGCCGGCGAGACAACCGCAACCGCAATCAGCAACACGGCCAGCACCGCCAGTACGTATTCGTCCTTGCCGAAATCGGTGAGAATCCGGAGCCACCACAGCGAGGGGGTGCCGCGTTTCGGCATCTGGGCGATTTCCCAGGCGTCGATCGCATACATCAGCACGATGATCGCCGCACCAAGACCGGCCGACAGCCACAACACATGCCGCGCCGCCCGCCGTGCCGCCTCGGCGCGTCGCGAATGCGACGGCGAGCGCACGAGCTGCGCCAGCGACAACCACGCCAGCGCCGCGAAACGCGAAAGATAGTTTTTGGATTCGGCGACAGAAGGGCTCGCGGCCATCTTATTCCGTGCCTTCCGAGCGGAAGATGGCGATCGAGACCGCCTTCCCTTGCGAGATATTATAGCCCTCGACCCGCTTGGCCACATTGTAGCGCAGCCCGATCGCTTCGGCGCGCTGAACGAAGGCGCGTTCGGTGCGCGATTCCACCAGCGCAAAACGGCAACTTCCCTGGCCGAGGAAATCCGCCGCGCCCGATCCGTCGGTGAGCAGCGTGCTGGTGCCGGTCATGAAGACCAGGCTGGGCTCGTGAAAACCTGCCGCGGCGGCCCTGGGCCCGACGCAGACCACGTTGCGAAGCGCGCGCGCGACCTCGGCGCTCGGAAACACCGTCGTCAGCGACGGCAGGACGATGCCGTAGACCCCGACCGCCAGAAACATCGCCGCGACCACCGCATTCAGCAGCGAGCGCTCGGCGCGGCTGTCCTCGAACATCCACCACGCGATCAGGCCGAAGATCATCGCCGCCGCCAGGAACGGCCAGGCCGGAAACGCCGGGTAATGCGTCAGCTTGATGGCGCCGATGACGGCGATCACGGACGCCCCCGCCGGAATGACAAACCACCAGGCCGCTCCGCGCATCAGCCAGGATCGCGACAGCACGCGGCGCTCCAGCGCGCCGGCGGTGAGGATCGCAATCGCCGGATACAGCGGCAGCACATAATGCGGCAGCTTGGTCAGCACCAGTTCGAACACGATCCAGGACGGGATCAGCCACGCCAAAAGGTATTGCGCGCCGGGCTCCCGCCGCGCGCGCCATACCGCGGGCGCCGCCATCCCGGCCAGCGCCGCGCCCGGCCAGAACGTGATCCAGAACAGCAGCAGATAGAGGCCGGGCGGCGCGCCATGGGATTCCTGCGCGCCTAGCTTGCTCAGCATGTCGCCGCCGAGCGAATTCGAGAAGAACGCCTCGCCCGCGCGCCAGAAAATCGCGACGAACCACGGCAGCACCAGCACCAGCGTCCACATCAGGCCCCAGATCGGGCGCAGCCGCCACAGCCACGCCGCCGAGCGGTCGAGGATCGCGAGCGCCACGATGGTCAGGCCGACGAACATCAGGATCAGCGGTCCCTTGAGCAGAATACCGCCGGCGAGCGCGGTCCAGAACACTGCAGGCGCTGTCCACGACGGACGCACCGGATCCTCGCCGCGCTGCCAGGACAGATAGACCCGCGCCATCGCCCCCATCGCGGCGACAACGGTCAACAGCAGCATCGCGTCCGTCTTGGCGAGCCGGGCTTCGGCGCCGAGCAGGACGGAACTGCACATCATCAGCGCCGCAAGTGCTGCCCCGCGCCGCGTGACGAAGGCGAGCGCCGTCCAGTAGGTCAGCAGCACCGCGCCGATGGCGCCGATCAGGGAAGGAATTCGATAGAGCCAGATCCGCAACTGCGCCCGCGGCAGGCCGAGCGACGAGGCGGTTTCCACCACGGCGGCCTGCAGCCAGTAGATGCCGACCGGCTTCTTGTAGCGGACGTCGTCCTGAAAGCGGATGTCGACGAAATCGCCGCTTTCGACCATCTGCTTCGTCGCCTGCGCGAACCGCGCTTCATCGCGGTCGATCGCCGGAATATTGAAGAAGCCGGGCAGGAACAGCACGATGCCGCAGAGCACCAGGAACACGACGGCACGAAAATGGTTCGCGGTCGCGTAGTCGAACGCGGCAGCCAGCCTGCGGCCGGAATGCGCTGGTTTTACAGGCTGTTGGCCCGCTCCAAAGCGTGGGGGTTGGAAGGTTTCAACCATCTTGCTCGCATACGATGAAACCGCACTGCAAACAACACCACAAATTCGCCCTATCCAACTGTCCCCGGTCGCTTTTTCCTTACTGTACCCGGATCACAACGGTATCGGCCGCCCCCGTCGCATCGATCACCGTCAGGCGGGCAAAACCCGGCCCGGGCGGGTCGACCAGGCGCTGGCGCCGGCCGTCGATTTCGCCGACCGAGGTACCGTTCAGCATGATCGTCAGCGGCAGCACGCCGCCCGCGACCTTGACCGGCATCAACGCGGCCTGCCCGCCGCCTGAACGGTCGACATCGATCCGCGAGCCATTCAGCGGAAACTGGATGCGCGGCATCTGATCGCTTCCGGTGCGGATCAGTTCGCCGACGGGGCGGAAGCGCCGCAGCGGCAACGGCAGTTTGGCATTGCCGGCGATCAGCACGCCCTTCGGCGCCTTTGGCAGCGCCGCCGGGATTTTTCCGGTGCGCGCAAACGCGTCGAACAGGATCGGGGCCGCGGCGGTGCGGCCGACCAGACCCGGCACCGGCGCGCCGTCGGGACGCCCGACCCACACGCCGATCGTGATGCGGCCATCGAAACCGACCGACCACGCATCGCGATAGCCGTAGCTGGTGCCGGTCTTGAACGCGATTTTGTTGTGCACGCCGTTTTCCGGCGGCGGCGTGCCGAGCAGCACGTTGCCGACCTGCCATGCCGCGGCCTGGTCCATCAGCCGCAGCGGCTCGCGATCGTCTGTGGCCAACATGATTTCGCGCAACGGCCGCGCCGAGCCGAGCCGCGCCAGCCCGGCATAGAGTTGCGCCAGATCCTGCAAGCTGATGCCGACACCGCCAAGGCCCATCGCAAGGCCCGGGGCTTCGTCCTTCGGCAGCACCAGATTGCCGCCGGCCTGCTTCAGCCGCGACGATAGCCGGCTGGAGCCGACGCGATCGAGCAGCGCGATCGCCGGCACGTTCAGCGAGAGCTGCAGCGCCTTGCGCACCGGCACCGTGCCCTGGAACATCATGTCGAAATTTTCCGGCGCGTAGGAGCCGAAACGAATGGGCCGGTCGTCGATCAGGCTTTCCGGATGCACAAAGCCGTCCTCGAACGCGAGACCATAGATGAACGGTTTCAGCGTCGAGCCCGGCGAGCGCACCGCGCGCGTCATGTCGACCTGCCCGGCGCGGCGTTCGTCGAAATAATCGGACGAGCCGACGCGCGCCAGCACGTCGCCGCTTTCGTTGTCGACCGCGATGATCGCGACCGAAATGTTCGGCCCCTGCGCCACGGCGCGGTCGCGCGCCAGCGCTTCCAGCGTCTTCTGCAAGGCCGAATCCAGCGTCAGCTTGATCATCGGCGCGTCCTTCACCGTCGCCATCGCGGCATCGGCGGAATGCGGCGCCAGAATTGGCATCGGCTTGCGCAGCCGCGGCACCGCCGCCGCCTTGGCCTGCGCCGCGTCGTCTTTCGACGCCACGCCATCATCGACCATCCGCCCCAGTACCCGATCGCGCGCGGCGTGCGCAGCTTCCGGATAACGGTCGAGCCGGCGGCGCTCCGGCGATTGCGGCAGCGCCACCAGCAGTGCTGCTTCCGCAAGCGAAAGCCGTTTCGGCTCCTTGCCGAAATAGCCGATGGAGGCAGCGCGGATGCCTTCGAGATTGCCGCCGAACGGCGCCAGCGCCAGATACAGATCGAGGATCTCGTCCTTGCTCAGTTGCCGCTCAATCTGGATCGCGCGCACCATCTGGCGCAGCTTTGCGTACACCGAGCGCTCGCGCCGCGGCTCCATCAGCCGCGCCAGTTGCATCGTAATCGTCGATCCGCCGGAGACGATGTGGCCGCTGCTGCCGAACTGCAGCGCCGCGCGCCCGAGCGCCAGCGGATCGACGCCGCTATGCGACCAGAACCGGCGGTCTTCATAGGCCAGCAGCAGCTTGAGATATCCAGGGTCGACCGCGGTTCTCGCGTCGACCGGCAGCCGCCAGCGACCATCGGCCATCGCATAGGCGCGCAGCAATTTGCCGTTGCGGTCGACGACCGTGGCGGAAGCTTTTCGCGCCTCATCCAGCGGCAACGGCCTGAGCGAAGCGACCCAGCCGGCGAAAGCGGTGGTCATGACGATGAGAACGAAGACGAGCGACACCGCGATCCCCAGAAAACGTCGGCGCCCACGCCCACCGCCGTCATGGCCGGGCTTGTCCCGGCCATCCACGTCTTTGTCTGCCACCGCAAAAGTCGTGGATGCCCGGGTCATCTGCGCGAAGACGCGCTTCGCGCTTTTGCCCGGGCATGACGGCGATTGTTGCTGGTACAGCTTCTCACTCATTTCGCCGGACGCACCTCGACCGAACCGGTGCCGGTGCGGCCATAACGCGAGGGGTTGTACATGTCCTCGACATAGGCCTGCGGCAGCACGTATTTGCCCGGTGACACCGCGCGCACGATGTAGGCCACCGTGAATACCGACTTGTCGTCGCTGGCGCGGTCGATCGCCGCCGTGAAGCGGTCGTCGCGGAACTCGGTATGCTCCGGCTCCTCGCCGTCCTCGATCCAGTCCAGCGTGCCCGAGTCACCCGACGATACCAGATGCGGGTTGTCGATCTCGAGCCCGGCCGGCAGATAATCGGCCACCATGATGTGTCCGTATTCCGGCTTGGCCTCGGTGATCTTCAACACCACCGCGAAGCGATCGTTCTGCTTGGCCTTGGTGACGTCGGCGGGCTTGCCGTCGAGCGTGAAGTAATTGCGCTCGATCTTGAAGCCGTTCGAGGCCGCGGGTTCCGGCGTCACCGGCGAACCGGAGACCGAGACCACCGCCTGCACCGGCGCATCGCCGGTGTTGGTGAGCTTGACAGGCTTGCCTACCATCGCCTCGGCCTTGTAGCTGCGATAGACCGCGGCCTTCACCGGCGATCCATCGATGTCGAGCGCCAAGGTTTCCTTCGACAGCGCGCGTGCAGCCAGCACCAGCCAGGCGTTCTCCTGCGTCGAAGTGTAGGGTGAAAGCCCCCGCGCCACTTCGACCCGCTGAACCGCCTGCGTCAGCGTTGCCCGTGGGGCGTTGCCTTCGCTGGCGAGCGAGACCAGCGCCGCCGCGTCGCGCAGGGCCGAGCCGTAGTCGGTGCGGCCGAATTCGAGCACGGGCTTTGGCGCCAGCGCATCCAGCGCCGCGCCATAGACCCGCTCCGCCCGCGTCTTGTCGCCGACCAAGGCCAGCGCGGCCGCAAGCTGCGACTTCGCAATCGGTGTGGCGAGATTGGAGAGCTTGGTATCGGCGAGGTAACGAAGATCGCCGATCGGGGCCGTGCCATTGCGGGCGAGGACGTAGAGGCCGTAGGCGAGATCGCGGCCGCCGTCCTTTTCCGGCTCGTTGGCGTTGACCACCGAGTTTCTGATGCGGTCGAGCGCGTTCTTGAACAGCACGTCCGGCACCGCAAAACCCTTTTCACGGGCCCGCGTCAGGAAGTCGGTCACGTAGGCATCGAGCCAGGCGTCGTCGCCGCCGGCCGACCACAGGCCGAACGAGCCGTTCGAACCCTGCCGCGCCAGCAGTCGTTCGATCGCGTCCTTGATACGCTGGTCGACCGCCGTGTCCATCGCCAGATGCGCGCCCGCCGCCAGATCGTTGACATAGAGCAGCGGCATCGCGCGGCTGGTGATCTGCTCGGAACAGCCGTGCGGATAGCGATCAAGCGCCTTGAGGATCGTCGCCGCATCGAGCGCGGTGGACAGGCCGACCGACAGCGACACGCCGCCGGTGCCGGGTACCAGGTCGGAGAACATGTCCGAGGTCAGCGTCAGGCTCTCGCCTTTGGCCAATGTGCGGATCGAGCGCCGCGCCAGCACCTGCGTTGCCGCCTTGACGTCGAGCGCATAGTGCCGCGCCAGCGTCAGCCCGTTCGGGCCCTTGATGTCGACGTCGAGATTGGCGGTGCCCGCGCCGCCGGCATCGAGCGCCAGCGCCATCGAGGTCCGCTGCTTCGCCGCCAGCTTTACGGTGGTGGTCGGATTGCCGGTCACCTTCACCGGACCCGAGGTCTTGACGCTGATGCTGTAATCGCCGGGCGCGCCCTCGACGTTGTCGAGGTCGAAACTCATGGTGCCCTTGTCGCCACTGAGCAGGAAGCGCGGCAGCGTTGCCGTCAGCACCACGGGATCGCGCACGGTAACGTCGATAGTGGCGCGACCGAGCTTGGTCGCCGTCCACGCCACCGCCATCACCCGCGCGGTACCGGCGAATTCCGGAATGTCGAAACTGATGTCGGCGGTGCCGTCGGCGCCGACCGCGACGATCCCCGAATAGAGCGCCAAGGGCTTCTGCGTGGGCGGCGAGCCCTGCAGTTCGGCGCCGGCGGAATCGCCGCCGGTCCGGATCTGGCCGCGCGTGCCCTGCATGCCGTCGATCAATTGCCCGTAGAGATCGCGGATCTCGGACGTCAGGCGACGCTGGCCGAGATAGTAGTCATCTGGCGCCGGCGGCTTGTAGTTGGTCAAATTGAGAATGCCGACGTCGACCGCGGCAACCACAATCTTGGCGTCCTCACCGGGATTGAGCCCGCCGAGCTTGACTGGGATCTTCAGTGCCGTGCCGGGCCGAACCAAAGGCGGCAGCGACAACGCGACCTGCAGCGTGCGCGTCTTCTTGTCGATGCCGAACCATTTTAGTCCGATCGCCCGCCCCGGCATCCGCAGCGCTGCCGCATCCAGCGGCCGGCGCAGCGTTGCCAGCACATAGGCGCCGGTGCCCCAGTCCTTGCCGACCGCAAGTTTGACCTGCTGGGTGCCTTCCTTGACGTCAACCGTCTGCGTCGTCAGCAGGCGGTCGCCGAGCACATTGATGGTGAGCTTGCCGGCGGTGCGGGCATTGACCGACACCACCATGGTGTCGCCCGAGGCGTATTCAGCCTTGTCGACCGAGGTCTCCAGCAAGTCCGGCGTGTCGGCGCTGCCCTCGGAGTACCAGCCGACGTCAAACTGCACCGACGTGACGGGGCCGTCCGCCTCGACCGATTTGACGTCGAGGCGATAGCGGCCGGGCTCCGGCGAAACCGACACCCGCGCCACCTTGTCCGATGCCAGCGTCAGGTCGCCGTCGGCGACGCGCTTGGTCGACTTGACCGGCTCATATTCCCATGAAGAGTTCTGCCGATACCATTGATAGCGCGACTCCATCTTCAGGAGTTCGTAGCGCAGGCCGTCCCGCGAAAGCTGCTTGCCGTCGGGACCGACGAACACGACGTCGAATTCGGCCTTGTCGCCCTCGGCCACGCTCTTGTCGCCGAATAGCGGCTTGATGCCGATCAGCGCCGCCTGCGGCGCCACCGGGAGCACCAGCTTGCGTTCGACGGCGCGACCGCCGGTCTCCACCATACGGATGAAGATCTGCGCCTCCTGCGGACGGGTGGACGTCGGCGCCTTGGCCAGCGACACCGGGAAGGTCGCGACGCCATTGGCGTCGGCCTCCGGCAGGTTCTCGATCGGGGTGCGCTCGTTGGAAGCGGTTTCCTCATCCGCCACGCCGAACTGGTAGCCGGGATAGCCCGGCCGCCCGGAGGCCGCCGGCGCCACCAGCATGTCGCCTTCGAGCTGCAGGCCCGAGGCTGGGGCGCCGTAAAGGAACTTGCCGGCGACCTTGAGCTCCACCGGGTTCTCAACCTTGATCATCTTCTCCTTGGCCGAGATGTCGAATTCGATCCGTTCGGGGATGTAATCCTCGACCATGAAGGTGGTCTCGCCGACGGACGAGGCCTTGGGGTCGGTAAAAGCGCGCACCCGCCAGGTCCCGGTCGGGACCGCGGAATTGAGCGGAACCGCCATGGAACGGCCGCCCGCACCCTGGTCGGAGAGCTGGGCACGACGGAATTCGACGCCATCCGGCCGCTCGATCACCAGCGTCAGCGGTCCGCCGGCCATCGCGTTGCCCTGCCCGTCACGCAGCAGTGCCGTCAGGTAGACGGTTTCATTCGAGCGGTAGACCCCGCGCTCGGCATAGACAAAGGCGTCGGCACCGGCCGGCACGACGCGGCCGGAGACGCCGCGGTCGGTAAGGTCGAAGGCATTGGTCTTCAGGCTGAGGAAGGCGTAGTCCGCCTTGTCACTCATGACCGTCAGCAATGCAGGCGAAAGGCCGCCCTCGCCGCGCGCCAGCCCGGCCTCGAACAGCACATGGCCGGTGTCGTCGGTCTTGCGGGTCGCCAAAATCTCGTTGTTGCGCGCGACCAGCCGCACTTCAGCCTTCGCGACTGCCCCCGTCGAGGCCAGCGAATTGACGAAGACGTGGATGCCGTCATTGCCGGAAAACGCCGTCAGGCCCATGTCGGAGACGATGAACCATTGCGTCGCCAGCGAGCCGTCATCGTCGCCGCTGCCGGGCCCCTTGGCCGACGCCGTCATCACGTAAACGCCGGGCTGCAGATCGCCGAGCGCCTGGTCGACCGGGAAAGCCGTCACCACGTCCTGGTTCAGCGTGCTCGCGGTCGCAAGTTCGCCCGTCCAGACCTTTACGCCGCGCTCATTGCCGAGATCCGAAAGCTGGTAGCTGGAGAGCGTCTTCTGGAAATCGCTGTCGACCACCGTGTTGATCAAATTGCGGTCGCCGATCCGGAACACGTTGACGTTCACCGACGGCGTATTGACGCTGACCAGCGGAATGCCGCGCTGGCCGGTGCGCGGCAGCACATAGGCGCGGCCCGTGAAGCGCACGAACGGCTTGCGGTCGCGCACATAGATGTTGAACTCCGCCGATTTCGGCAAGGACTCCTTGACGGTGGACGGCAGCCCCGCCCGCAGATTGATGTTGTAACGATCGCCATGCTTGAGCCCGTCGACGCAAAGCTGCTTGCCCTCGCTGGTCAGGGCCGGCTTGTCGGTGCCGGCCAGCGCCACGAAGGGCGCGAAGTCGACCCGCTTGGCGAGATCTTCGGAGAACTGGAAGCAGGCCCGCGGCGAGGCGCCATCGGAATCCACGGTGTAATCCAGCAGCCGGAAGCCGTGCTGGTCGCGCATCTTCTCGTACTGGCCGCGGACTTCCGCGACCTCGCGCATGTCGAGTGACAGCCGTAACGCATCCAGCGCCGGACGCCACAGCTTGCGCTCGGACATCGCCCGGCCCAGGACGGCCAGCGCATCGGCTTCCTCGGCCTGGTTGCCGGCGCGCTGGTAGGCGATGTAGGCCGCGGTCGAGGCGCGCTCGTACAGGAAGGTCTGTTCGCTGGAACTGGCGGAGCGGATCTGGAAGATGGTTTTGGCGAGTTTTAGCCAGTTCGCGCTGTCCTCGGGCGTGGTGGCGGCAATCTGGCCGAGGATCTGCAGGCCGACCCGGAAGTCGGACCGCCTGAAGGCGGCGTCGGCGTCGGTGCGTAGCGTCGTGGAGGATTTGGCGACCGGCCCCGCCTCGCTTTTGATCTGGGCCTCTAGTTTGACGGCCGAATCGGCCAGTTCGTCGCGCTTGAACGCCTTGTCGGCGGCGCCAGCCGCCGTCAGGCCAAGCGCCAGCGTGGCGCAAATCACTGTGGCGCGAACCAGACCGATCATGATGGGCTCCTTGCCGCGGACATCAGCCGCGTAACGTCGAAAAGTGCGCGAAAAGGTGACGGACTGATGACAGGGATTCTGGCTTGCGAAAAGGCCGCATGCATGGCGTTGGCAGTCCAAACGGTCCCGGCCGCACCGCCCGGCGGGGTGCCGGCGACTGGCTTTATGTCAGGGGCGGACCAAGCGAGACGGCCCACCGTCTGCCTTGGTCGCGAAGGCAAAGAAATCGGTTCGACCGTCTTGGCGGGAAAGCGGATTTTTCATATTGGCAGTGCTAGATAAGGAAAGCCTATAAGGCGGCTACCCGGGCCTGGGTACCGCCCGGACGGTCCCATAGCTCAACTGGATAGAGTAACGGATTTCTACTCCGTGGGTTGCAGGTTCGAATCCTGCTGGGATCGCCACTCACTGATCCGCGCTTCTCGTATGGGAACGAAGAAGAGGCCGCCAAAGCGGGCAGCCTTTAATGCGAAGGATCGAACCGGCCCAGGAACCTTTCGCCCTGCCATAACTCGATGGGACAGGCGTCAACCAATTGACGTGCGCGTTCTCTGGCAGAATCGTCGTCCTCACACACCAGATCAATGCGCAAGGTGATGCTCCCATCCGGGGCTATCGCGTAGGCTTTGTACTCAATTGCCATCGGTCCCCACCGTCACGGCGATTTAGAACCGTTCTTAAGTCATGACGGGAATAAGTGGCAACTCAAATCAGGCCTCTGCCAAAATCTATTTTGGCCACCAGGATTGAAACACATGCGTTTTTAAGCCGACTGGATTTCTGCAACCGAATTGCCGGGATCTACGGAACGTTTGCCGGCCGCCGACATTCGGGTTCTACGTGCTGGTTCGCCCAACGGCCTGACGCAAGCTGGTCAGCGGGAGTGCTCGCGAAACACGCCCGGAGGAACTTGCTCATGCGGTTGATTGCATCGATGGCGATACTCGCCCTGTCGGCGCTGCCTGCGCTCGCCGATCGCCAGGTGACCGAGGACGAACGCGCAAAGCTCTCCGCTGCGGTCCAGGCGGAAGGATGCTCCGGCGGCAAATTCGAAATGGACGAAGACGATCAGCAGTTTGAAGTCGATGATGCCGTATGCGCGGATGGAAAGAAGTATGACCTCAAGTTCGATATGCAGATGCGGTTGAAGCGAAAAAATCTGGACTGAGGGGCATGCCGCCACGGTGTGCCGACAGCCTGCTGCCGTTCAAGCAGGCGTCGGCCGACGAGCAAAGCGATCCCGCTAATCGAAGCCGGCGAAGCGCCTTGTGTTGCGCGAATGGTACGGGATCCAGGCCCGTGCGTTTCCTGGGCGGAGCCGCGGTCGATCTTCGCCGGCTGTGTCGCGGCGGCACTAGCCTGTAACCCGACAAGAAAGCATGTTGCCCTTGGGGGTAAGACTTCAGGCGGAGACAACTACCCATGGCGGCCAGAGTGACGCAAAATAAAAGGAAGCGACTTCCCTCAGCCTCGAGAAAGCCAATCGGGGCCGCGAAGCTCGCGAGACAACTGGCCGAGGTGCAGGCGCTGCGTAAATTGGTTCAGAAAGCCGAAGCTGGTCGGCTCAACTGATCCCCTATGCTGCGTGTCTGATCCGAAAATCGTCGATCCGCCTGCCTGACTCTAATTGTGCAGTCAGCCAGCGGGGCGTCTTGCCGCGTCCTGCCCAAGTCTCCGACGGGCGGTCCGGATTCCGATATTTCGGAACGACCGCAGGATAGGGCCGGCGATCCGACGACTTTGCAGCTTGAGCTGCAGGCTGAGTTTCAACTCCGCGCTGCAGCTGCCTCAAGCGGTTCTCAACCACGGTCTTTTCCGCCTTAAGTGCTGCGGCAAGCCTGGTGGCAATTTCTTCGTGGAGCGCCCACAATTCGTCGGTGGACATCGACTTGAAGTCATTCCGGTTCACGATCGTCCTCAATCATAATTCGATATTCGAGCCTTCATCGTCGGCAGATAGTTTGAGCACAAGGCCGATTCAAAACGCTCTGCCGCATCAGGTTAGATGGAGTCGCGGCTGCACGGAAGCAATATGCGTTGTGCGGCGCAAGCTTGACGCCATTAAGCGAACAAATTTCCAAATTCCGATAGCACAATCCGAACTCGATACCCTCGGATGGCCGCTGCGAGGGAGCCGGTAGTGCAATCACCTGAGAAACTTCTCCGCGTTTTGCTCCGTTCGGGGTCTACTCGTAGATCAAACGCCAAAGAAAACTGAAGCAACACGGGTGACGATTCGCGGTTTGGACTTATAGTGCCGGCCAGGCAATTGCTTCCGGTGCCCTGACAAAGGATGCGGATCGTCATGCCAAGAAAGGGAATTACCGGCCACGACGAATGGGTGGTGACGGAAGCGCTGGCAACGGCACTGATCGCGCTCGAGCAACTCGAACCGACCCAGCAATCGCGCCAGCAGATGGACGATATCCGGAAACTGCTGGCGGCGAATTGTCAGCCGGGAACCCTCAACCTCCACCTAGCCCAGGCAAAGTGCCGGCTAAATCCCCACGGCGATCGCGCCGCCATCTATCGGGAGTATGGATTTGAGGATCGGGAAGTCTGAAGTCAGGCGCATGGCAAGCGTGGCCGGAGAGCAAGCGTAACCCGGATGAGCGCACCGACATCCCGGTTTTCATCTTCTCTAGCTCGCATGTCGCGGGGCCTGTCATCACTGCGCGAGCGCAATTGCGCTCGTCGTCGGGCGCGCATTCGCGCGACCCGGTGGCTCTTGCGAGCTACTTGACGCCACAGGAAGTCTCGGAGGACATCAGGATGAAGTTACCGCGCGCATCTGCCACCGCAACGGCTTTGACGATCTTGGCCGCGACGATCGCCCTGCCCGCACCTGCACGAGCCCAGACCTACGATCCGAACTATCCCGTTTGCCTGCAGATCTATCAGGGCATCGCGGATTTCTACTTCGAGTGCAGCTACCGAACGATGGCGCAGTGTGCCGCGTCGGCCTCGGGCCGCTCCGCGCAATGCGTGGTCAATCCATATTACGGGGGGCCGAGTGCCGGGCGCAGCAAGCGCCAAAAGCGGTCTCAGCCGTATTGAGGACCGTTTGATTTAAAGGCTTGGCGGCGTTCCGCCGGCCGAGCGCTGCTATTCACCAGCCGTAGCTGCCGAGCGCGAGCGGCCTCGGTGGCGCCTTGGCCGTCCGCACCGTGTCGGGTTTCAGGCAGCGGCGGGCGGCTTCGATCTCGGCGTCACTCGCGCCCTTGCTGCGGGCCCACTGCTCGGCGGCGGACGCACTGTATTGCGCCACATAATAGCGCACGACAGGACATGAAATTCGACGCAAGACACCGGACTGTTCACCCGCAAATCCGGCGCTTGGCATTCCCAGACACAGCGCCAGCGCACACACCCACCGTAGACCCATCTGATTCCCCTCTGCACATTAAGAGGGCCCGGCTTTCCCTGGCGCATCAAGCCCGATTGCGAGTTCCGCTTGCGGAACAGGCGGATCTGTGCTCAAGCCGCAACGGCATCGTCCTGACGATGGGCGCCCTCCCTCGTGAAATGTGACTTTCCGCGATCATTAAAATTGATTGTTTACGAAGAAGACCGAAGCTGATTGCCGGCTGAGCGGCATTCGCTAACCTCTGCTTACCGGGGGCCTGGCTCGAACTGGGAAAACTCCGATGGAATTCGAACGCCGATCCATGGCGAGAACGACGATCTCGAAAGACGCGCTGCTGTTCTTTGACGCACAGCGCGGCGTCCTGACCTGCCGCGTTCAGGACGTCACGAATTCTGGGGCCGGAATCGAACTCCACACCCTCAATTTGCTGCCGCTGGATTTCGAATTGAGTTTTGACAAATTTCACACCATTCGCGAGTGCCGCGTGATCTGGCGGCAAGGCGATTTCGTCGGCGTTGCGTTTCAAAACTGATCAATCTTCAATCGGGCGTCCACTCGGGGCCGGTGGACAAAATGCCTGAGGCAATGGAACCAACATCGACACTCCGCGTCGAATCCCTGTGCTTCCGGTGCCTCCGGAACACGACCCAGGCGGGTCGGTCGTTCTGGCGCGTCCTTCCGCCTGGAGGCCGTCTGGGGGTCTGTGATGGGAGTTCAGTATGTCCTGGGATCGTCCGTTCCCTCAGCCTGTCCCTCTCCCGGACGGACCGCCTGCGCAAACCCTGCGAGACGCCGCCGGCTACATCAGGAAGCTACCGCTGCCAGAACGTGACTGTCAGGAATGGCGGCTAGCGGTGCAGATGCTGATCGATGCCGCAGAAGACCGCGGACCCATGCTGTTTGCGCGCATGGGAATTGTCAGAGCCCTGGAGGCGCATGCCGAAAGGGCACTCAATCCGGACCGCCAGGCATCAGGCCAGGAGAGTCTGCAGTGCGAGGGTGACGTCAGCATCTAAATCGGGATCGGCGTCACTGGGCGATATTGACGAAACATCTGACGGCTTTCCCACCCAGGCAGCCGTGAGCTGGCGCGCATTGGCGACCAGCAGCAGATCGGCTACGCCACCTGCCTGATACGGAAGTCGTCGATCCGCTTGCCGGATTTCAATTTCGCCGTCAGCCAGCGCGGCGTCTTTCCTCGTCCCGCCCACGTCTCGGACGGCCGATCCGGATTCCGAAACTTCGGAACGACGGTTGGATATGGGCGCCGTCCTGTCGGCGAATTCTCGCGCTCAGCTTCGACACCACCCTTGAGTTGTTTCAGGCGATTTTCAAGGACGCGCTTCTCCGCAAGCAGCGATGCTGCAAGCCTGGAGGCTATTTCCTCGTGCAGTGCCCACAGTTCATCCGTGGACATCGATTTTAAGTCAATCCGGTTCACGACCGTCCCCAATCATGATTCGATTTAAGCTGTATGTAATAGTTGGTAGAAAACATGAGCAGAATAAGGCCGATTTAAGTCTCTTGGCCAGAATGGAAAAGTTTTAGGCGGTTGATCTTTGGATTGAAAAATTCCGGCAGGTTGACCTCTTTTGATAATGCAACCTTGAATGATTTTACTTTAATGAGACCCCAAGTTTTCTTTCACAACCTGTAATGGATTGGCCAGGCGCGAAGCACAAGGCGCCTGACGGCCTGAATTCTACGAGTCTCTCGTTGACGGATTCCTAATCCCGCAACCGCATTCGAGCGTTGTTCCCGCGCAACACCTTGCGGGATTCGAACTTGGCGCAATACCGCCGCAACTTCGCCACGCCTGAGCCAAAGTCGGTCCGGAACCTGCCATTGGAATTTTGGACGGCAAGCCGTCCCGCAACAGAATGTTGGCGTCATGGCAGCGTATCGCCACCGCAATGGCCGCGGTGCTTCCAGGCTACAGTTCGCAGCGCTTGCGCTGGCGCTCACCTCATCGCACGCGTGCGCCGACACCTTTCAGGAAAAGTGGATGGGGCGGATCGCCCGGCCGCCGGCAGACGATCAGGAAGCCTCCGTCTACTGGGAGGACAAGTGGGACGCACGCGGCAAGCGCTTCAAGGCCAACGAGGTCTCCTGCGCACATCGCACCGAGGCGTTTGGCACCATCTTCGTCGTCACCAATCTCGAGAACGGCAAGAAGATCCGCTGCCCGGTGCAGGACCGCGGCCCGTACGCACGCGGCCGGGTTCTCGATTTCTCGCTGGGCGCCGCGCGCCAGATCGGCTGCGATGGCTTGTGCCGCGTCACCGTGCGCCGCGCCGGCTATGAGTAGGGCGATCGATGGCTTCGTAGGCAGGTCTCATTGGGGCGCCCACAATAGCCGAGCGCTGGTCTCCCTGGGGTAGGTGAAGGGGCGGCGCCCGGCTATTCGGGCCGCGCGGCGGTGCGGCCCGATCAGTAACTCATTACTAACTTAAAGAGAATTTAAAGGATCGTTGAGTCATAGCGATTTTTATGACCGCAGCTGATGGCCGGCTGATCTCCGGGCCTCCAGGGAACCGAAAGGCGCGCAGCGCGCTCAATCCCATGGCCGCGATAATGCCGATAAAGCAGACCGAGCGGCGCAAGCGGCTCGGCCGACACGATGGAGTAAACGAGGCCCGGAGTGCCTAGGAGTCCGGGCCTCGTCGCCTCCAGTGGTAGCGCGCTCGTCGTGATGAACGACCGCCCTGCCCCCCCGCTGCAAGCGTCGTCGTTATAGGTGCGCCGTGCACGCGCAGCCAATCCGTATCAGTACGGTGCGATACGCCTGCACATATTCCTTGCCTGTGTCCCGCACGCGAGGCCGCAAGATTCGGCATGGCCGTCATTGCGTCAGGCCGCAGCTACTGGCTACTCGCGGCTTCGCGGAGGCACAACGCGAGTAGTTGCTCGCCGCGTCCTACTGCTTATCGAACGGAATATACTGATGATACTCTTTCGGCACCGAGTTCCGGTAACGTGCGGGCACCGTGCCACGATCGACGGAACGGTCGATCTCCTGCTGCCGGGTCATTCTGGTTGGTTTCTTTTTCTTCGTGGCCGCCTTCTTTTCGGCAGCCGTGTCTTCAGGAGCCTTGTTTTCAGAAGCCTTGGGTTCCGGCGCGGCCGTGGAAGTTGCCGCAGGCGCGGTTCCGCTGCTCGGCGGCCCCTGCGCCAGCGCGACGCCGGCCGGCAGGGCTAGCAGAGCCGCCGCCGACGCGGCGACCACAAGACGAGGCAGTTTTTGCATAGGAAGCTCCGGTCCAACTCGGTTACCGGCCCGATCCTATAACGTCCGCAGCCGTCCGCACACGGGGATTTTGGCGAGGCGGACGGACGCAGACTGGCTGTGTCTGACCCGGCTGCAGGTCGTGAAGACGAAGGCCAGCCGGCTGCACTGCCAGTCCGGACCGAGGGCAGCACTGGCGGCTGGCTCGGGATAAGACACGCCGATCACGACGAAACCTATGAAGGCCAGCGCGGCGGCCGCGGCGGCGAGAACGAGGTTTTTGCGGGTCCACCAATTACGGGGCATGGCGGTCGCTCCTAATGAGAGACGCTGGGAGAATAGGAACGACCCGCTTCGGCCCTTGTGAACAGGTTCACACTACACGGATTTGTGCGCGAGCCCGCAGGACGCACAGGTGGGTATAACTCGCGCAAATCCGTTGCGTGCGCGCAACCCTTGATCGACATTGCGCTTTTGGGGGTGAGCGCGTTGGCGGGGCGTGCGATGGACGAGCAGGAAACGGGCTACGACTACGTCAGGTACAAGCAATTGCTGGCGGAAGCGGTCGATGAGACCCGACGGCTTGAGCTGATCGAGATCATGATCAGGGAAAATGCCCGCGACAGGCTGGAAGCCCAGCGGGCCGCGGATCGGATCGCGATGACGGTGATGACGGTCGCGCGCGTTCTCGGCCCCGGCAGCCATCGCGACAACGTCCATGACGATGCGTCACTTCTCCGAAGCGAGCATCACCAGCGCGCCGGGCAGGCCGATCAGCGCACCGGGGAGAAGGCCATATTGCAGAATCGCAATGCCCGGCTTGGGGCTTCGGCCGCCGCTGCCAGCTCGTAGAGCAGCCAGGCTGACGTAATCCCGCTCATCGGCATCCGTTTGGGCCATTTGCGGTTCGCGCAAGCCTCCCCTGCTCCACCGGCCCCATTTCGACGCTGGCATTTTGCCCCGGCTTCACTTACCTAGGCGCATTCCGCGCGTTTGGCGCGTCCAACCCCGAAAGTGAAAGCGACAAGGCCTCTTTTATGAGTGGATTCAAGGAACCGAACTTCGCGGACCGCCAGAAGGCCGCGATGCAGGCGCGGCAGGACATTTTGAACAAGTTTCGCGCCAAGCCGGGCCTCGACGATCCCGAGGTGCAGCGCCGTCAGGCCGAGCGCGAAGCCCAGGCCGCCGCCCGCGCCAAGGCGCGAGAGGCCAAGGAAGCGGAAAAGGCCGAGCAGAAGCGTCTTGAGGCCGAGGCCGCCGCGGCGGAGGCCGCCCGGATCGCGCGCGAAAAGGAAGAAGAAGCCGCCAGGCTGGTGGCGCTGGAGGCCGATCAGAAGGCCAAGCGCGACGCCCGTTACGCCGCGCGCAAAGGCAAGGGCAAGAAGAAGTAGGCAAGACGAAGCGGACGAAACGCGCTCCGCTGTTGTCGCTTACCGGTAACTGACAGAGCCCTCCCGTCTTCAGAACCCCCGTCACTCCGGGCTGGCGCCTGAGCGCCAGACCCCGGATGCGCTCTGATGCGTCATGGCGCATCCGGGAATCTCGAGCCTCGAGGGCCGATGCTTAAGCACCGCTGCCTTGCGCAAACGCTTTGCGTTCGTCGCAGGCAATGACGGCGCGGCTCAGTTCTTTTTCATGCCGTCGTCTTTTTTCATGCCGTCTTTCATCATGCCATCGTGCTTCATGCCGTCCTTCTTCATCATGCCGTCGTCTTTCTTCATCGCATCCTTGGACATCGATTCCTTCTTCATACCGTCGTCCTTGCCCATCTTGTCCTGAGCGAAGACGGCCGGTGCGAACGCAAGGCCGAGCGAAACGAGCGCGGCAGACAGGCCGAGGCCGATACGGGTCGTGGTGGTCATGGGGGGTCCTTTGGGGTTGGTTTTCGAAAGCGACATCTGCCGCTTCCCCTAACGACGAGGCCGAGACCAGCTTTGTTACCGGCCGGACCCCAAGTTCTTACCCGCTCACGGATAGTTGAAACGGGCAAATTGATGGTAACTAACGCTCCGCGAGTGCCATGTTCGACGCATTATTGTCGGAGTCTTCTGCAAACCGCTGTTCCTGGGTGGTGTGCGCTGCAGCGATATCAGGCTTTGGTCTCAAGGCCGGAATCTGGGCTTGCGGTCGCGTGCCGCCCCGACCTATCACACCGCCTTGAACTGTCAGACGAGAGCAACTTCGGACGAAGACCGGCCAACATGGGCTGAAGCCGGTCCGGATTGCCGATCCAACAACTATCAGCAGGGGATAAACCATGCTCACACGCCGCCATGTCATCGCATCCGCAATCGCCGCGCCCGCCGTGCTTCGCTTCGGCACCGGTACCGCCCATGCCGCCACGACACTGAAGATCTCGCACCAGTTTCCGGGCGGCACCATCGACAAGGGAGACTTCCGCGACCGGCTCTGCCGCATGTTCGCCGCCGAAGTCACCAAGCGCTCGGGCGGCGAGATCGCCGCCGAGATCTATCCGAACTCCTCGCTGATCAAGACCAACGCGCAATTCTCGGCGATGCGCAAAGGCGCGCTCGATATCAGCCTCTATCCGATGCCCTATGCCGGCGGTGAATTGCCGGAAACCAATATCGGCCTGATGCCGGGCCTGGTCGCGACCTACGACCAGGGCCTGCGCTGGAAGAAAGAGCCGGTCGGCAAGGCGCTGACCGACTTCCTCGCCGACAAGGGCATCATCCTGCTGACCTGGGTCTGGCAGGCCGGCGGCGTCGCCAGCCGCTCCAAGCCGATCGTGGCGCCTGAAGACGCCAAGGGCCTGAAGGTACGCGGCGGCTCGCGCGAAATGGACATGGTGCTGCAGACCGCGGGCGCTGCCGTGCTGTCGGTGCCGTCGAACGAAATCTACGCCGCGATGCAGACCGGCGCCTGCGATGCCGGCATTACCTCCTCCACCAGCCTGATCTCGTTCCGTCTCGAAGAGGTGGCCAAATCGCTGACCTCAGGCGCCGGCGCCTCCTACTGGTTCATGCTGGAGCCGCTGATGATGTCGAAGGCGATCTTCGACAAGCTGCCCAAGAACCAGCAGGACATCATCCTGTCGGTCGGCAGCGAACTGGAAGCGTTCGGCCGCAAGGGCGCGCAGGACGACGATGTCGAGGTCGCCAAGGTCTATGAAAAGGCCGGCGCCAAGGTCAGCAAGCTCGACGTGGCGATCGTCAACAAGTGGCGGGATATTGCGCGCGATACCGCGTGGAAGGACTACAGCGCCAAGACTGCGACGTCAGCCAATCTGCTGAAGCTCGCAAGCGACGTTGCCGCATGATGCATGGTCCGCTTCCGGATCAGCAAGACCATTCCGAAGCCGTCACGGGCAATCCGCTCGTGGCGGCGCTCGGCCAGGCGCTGGCGCTGTGCAACAACGTCATCGTGGTCTTCGCCGCGCTCGCGCTGATCGCGGCCTGCGTGATCCTCAGTTACAGCGTGCTCGGCCGCGCCCTGTTCCACAGCGCCAATTACTGGCAGGACGAGGCGGCGGTGTTTCTGCTCGTCGGCGCCACCTTCATGACCGCGGCCTATGTGCAGGGCCAGCGCGGCCATATCGGCATCGAGGCCTTTGTCGGTCTGTTGTCGCCGCTCGCCAACCGCATCCGGCTGTGGCTGGTCGATGTCGCGAGCCTGTTGTTCTGCGCCTTCTTCGCCTGGAAATCCTGGACGCTGGCGCATGAGGCTTACGTCGACGGCCAGGTGTCGAACTCGATGTGGTCGCCACCGCTTGCGATCCCGTATGTGCTGATGGCTTTGGGCATGACGCTGTTGTGCCTGCAGATCCTGTTGCAGATCATTATTCCCTTTGCTGGTGCTTCACGTCGATGAGCGTTCTTGGAATCGGTATCAGTTACGGCGTAGCGACCCTGTTTGCGATGTTTTCCGGCATGCCCATTGCCTTTGCTCTGGGCGCCGTCGCCGTCGTCTTCATGGCGATCTTCATGCCCACGGCGTCGCTCGATACGGTGACGCAGAACGTCTACGAGGAAATGGCCTCGATCACGCTGCTGTCGATCCCGCTGTTCATCCTCAAGGGCGCTGCGATCGGCAAATCGCGCGCCGGTCAGGATCTCTATTCGGCGCTGCATGCCTGGCTGCACCGCGTGCCCGGCGGGCTTGGCGTCGCCAACGTGTTCGCCTGCGCGCTGTTTGCGGCGATGGCGGGCTCCTCGCCCGCGACCTGCTCGGCGATCGGTTCGGCCGGCATTCCCGAGATGCGCAAGCGCGGCTATTCCGGCGGCTTTGCCGCCGGGATCATCGCCGCCGGCGGCACGCTCGGCATCCTGCTGCCGCCGTCGATCACCATGATCCTGTTCGCGGTCGCCGCGGAGAAATCGCTGGGCCGGCTGTTCCTCGCCGGCATCGGCCCGGGACTGTTGCTGGTGACGCTGTTCGGCATCTACGCCGTCATTCGCTTCCGCAAGGAATATGCGACGGCGAAGGCGCTCTACGAGAAGACCGGAACGGAATCCGCGATCCTGCAGCGCGACGAGTTCACGATGGCCGAGCGCTTCACCATGCTGCCGCGGGTGCTCCCGTTCGTGCTGCTGCTCACCGGCGTGATGATCGCGCTGTATGGCGGCTACGCTACGCCGTCGGAAACCGCAGGCCTCGGCGGTCTGCTCGCACTGGTGCTGATCGCGCTGATCTACAGCGTGTGGCGGCCGAGCGACCTGTCGCCGATCCTGAAATCGACCATCCGCGAATCCACCATGCTGATGATGATCATCGGCATGTCGCTGCTCTATTCCTACGTGATGAGCTATCTGCACATCTCGCAATCGGCGGCCGAAGCCGTCGTCGCCATGCATCTGCCGCGCTGGGAACTGCTGGCCGCGATCCTGCTGATGGTGGTCGTGCTCGGCTTCTTCCTGCCGCCGGTGTCGATCATCCTGATGACCGCGCCGATCATCCTGCCGCCGCTGCGCGCCGCCAATTTCGACATCATCTGGTTCGGCGTCGTCATGACCATCGTGATGGAGATGGGGCTGATCCATCCGCCGGTCGGCCTCAACATCTTCGTCATCCGCAACGTCGCGCCGGATATCCCGTTGAGCGAGGTGATCTGGGGCACGCTGCCGTTCGTGCTGCTGATGATGCTGGCGGTGCTGCTGCTGTGCTTCTTCCCGGGGATTTCGACCGGGCTGCCGGACCTGGTGATGGGGCCGGACGGGGGGCGGTGACACTGGCGTAATTCGTAGGGTGGGCAAAGCGAAGCGTGCCCAACATCTCGCGGCGCACGGCGATCGATGGTGGGCACGTCGCTAGCGCTCCTTTGCCCACCCTACGAATTCTGTGTAACCGGCCTACTTCGCCGCCCGCGCCTTCGCGTTCAACGCAGCCGCGACGCGGCTGACCGGTGGACGGCCGATCAGCCCGCTCACGACATTGGTCGCCGCGACTAGCTTTGGCATATCGACGCCGGTCGCGACGCCCATGCCTTCGAGCATGTAGACCACGTCCTCGGTCGCGACATTGCCGGTCGCACCGGGGGCGTAGGGGCAGCCGCCGAGACCGCCGGCGGCGGAATCGATCACGCGGCAGCCCTCCTCCATCCCGGCATAGAGATTGGCGAGCGCCTGCCCATAGGTGTCGTGGAAATGCATCGCGAGATTGGCCATCGGCACATCGCCCGCTACCGCGCGCAGTAATTGCCGGGCCTTCAGCGGCGTGCCGACGCCGATGGTGTCGCCGAGCGAGACTTCGTAGCAGCCGAGATCCCACAGCACTTTGGCGACATCGACCACCGCCTGCGGCTTGATCTCGCCCTCATAGGGGCAGCCGAGCACCGTGGAGATATAGCCGCGCACCCTGACGCCATCGGCCTTGGCGCGCGCCAGCACCGGCTTGAACCGGTCGATCAATTCCGCAATCGAGCAATTGATATTGGCGCGCGAAAAGCTTTCCGACGCCGCCGCAAATACCGCGATCAGTTTGGCGCCTGCCGCCTGCGAGGCCTCATAGCCCTTCTCGTTCGGCACCAGCACCGGCAGTTCGCAATCCGTGTGATGGCTGACACCACGCAGCACCTCGGCCGATCCGACCATCTGCGGGATCGCCTTCGGCGAGACGAACGCGCCGACCTCGACCGATGTGAGCCCGGCGCCGATCAGCGCCTCGACGAAGGCGATCCGGTCGGCGACGCTGACCGGCGTCTTCTCGTTCTGCAGGCCGTCGCGCGGGCCGACTTCGACGATGTGGACGCGATCGCTCATGACGCCGCCGGTTCGATTTCGGCGAGTTCGACGCCTTCGCCGACGATATCGCCGACCTTGCACTTGATCTTCTTCAGCACGCCCGCAAACGGCGCGCGCAGGGTCTGCTCCATCTTCATGACTTCGAGGGTCAGGATCGCCGCGCCCTTTTCCAGGGTAGCGCCCTCCTCGGCCAGCAGCGCGACCACGGTGCCCGGCAGCGGCGCCACGATCTTGTCCTCGCCGACCTGCTCCTCGGTCTCGCCGCCGAACGGATCGACCCAATGCAGGTCGAAGCGGCCGTTGCGGGTGCGCAAATAGAGCTCATGGCCCTCGATCACGGCGGTGACGCGCGATTTCATGCCGTCGATCGTCAGATCGAAGCTGCCGTCATCCACGGGCGCGGTCGCGAAGACAAAGTCGTGCTTGCCGATCGAGAGGGTCATCGGCCCGGAGCCATAGTGCAGCGTCACCTTGTGCTCGGCGCCCTGCCCCTGGCGGAACGAGAATACCCGTTGCCGTCTTCCGACCGGCATCCAGCCAAACGTCTGCCACGGCGAATCCTTGCGCGCGGATTTCTGCTCCCCGTTGACGATGGCGGCGACGGCGGCGCAAAGCTCGAGATCGCCGGCCGCGCCCGACGATTCCGTCAGCTTCTTCAACTCGCGCTCGATGAAGCCGGTGTCGATGGTGTTGGCGCGCACCTTCGGGTGCGTGATGAGCGCCGACAGGAACGGGATGTTGGTGACGATGCCGCGAACGTCGGTCTCTTCCAGCCCGCGGTTGAGCCGCTCGATCGCGGCCTGACGGGTTGGCGCCCAGGCGATCACTTTTGCCAGCATGGCGTCGTAGTACGGCGACACCGCATCGCCGCCGCGATAGCCGGCGTCGATCCGCAGGCCGTCGACGGCATCCGGCGTGCGCCAGGTCTTGATCCGGCCCACTGACGGCATGAAATTCTTCTGCGGATTTTCGGCGTAGACCCGCGCCTCGATGGCATGGCCGTTCAGCTTGATCTCGTCTTGCGCCAGCGGCAGTTTTTCGCCGAACGCGACCCGCAACTGCCATTCGACCAGATCGACGCCGGTGATCAGCTCGGTCACGGGATGCTCGACCTGCAGGCGGGTGTTCATTTCGATGAAGAACACGTCCTTGCCGTCGGAGACGAACTCGATGGTGCCCGCGCCGACATAGCTCACGGCGGCGGCGGCCTTGCGCGCAGCGGCACAGACGGCCTCGCGCTGCGTGGCGTCCAGCGTCGGCGATGGCGCTTCCTCGATCACCTTCTGGTGCCGCCGCTGAAGCGTGCATTCGCGTTCCCAGAGCGAGAGCAGATTGCCATGGCTGTCGCCGATGATCTGCACCTCGATGTGGCGCGGGTTCTGCACGAACTTTTCGATCAGCATGCGGTCGTCGCCGAACGCCGCCTTGGCCTCGCGCTTGGCGCTGACGATCGCCGCCGAAAGCTCGCCGGCGGAATTGACCGCGCGCATGCCGCGCCCGCCGCCGCCGGCGGACGCCTTCACCAGCACGGGGAAACCGATCTTGTCGGCGGCCTTTGCCAGCGTTGCCTCGTCCTGCGCCTCGCCGTGATAGCCGGGCACCAGCGGCACGCCGGCCTTTTCCATCAGCGCCTTCGAGCCCGACTTCGAGCCCATCGCCGTCATCATCTCGGCGGTCGGACCGACGAATACCAGACCGGCGTCGAGGCAGGCCTGCGCGAACTCGGCATTTTCGGACAGGAAACCGTAGCCGGGATGAATCGCCTCGGCGCCGGTCTGGCGCGCGGCTGCGATCACGCGTTCGATGTTGAGATAGCTGTCGCGCGCCCGCGCCGGCCCGAGCAGCACGGCCTCGTCGGCCATGGCGACATGCATGGCGTCGCGGTCGGCATCCGAATAGACGGCGACGGTGCGCAGGCCCATGGCGCGGGCGGAGCGGATGACGCGGCAGGCGATCTCGCCCCGGTTGGCGATCAGCAGCGTGCGAAAACGCCGGTAGAGTTTTGCGCGGTCCATCATCGTTTCCTGCATCACATCCTGAACAGGCCGAATTTCGTCGGTTCGATCGGCGCGTTCGCCGACGCCGACAATCCAAGACCGAGCACCAGCCTGGTATCGGCAGGGTCGATCACGCCGTCGTCCCACAGCCGCGCCGTTGCGTAATAGGGGCTACCCTGGTGTTCATATTGCGCGCGAATGGGCGCGCGGAACTTGTCCTCTTCCTCGGCCGGCCAGCTCTCGCCCTTGGCCTCGATATTGTCGCGGCGGACCTGACTGAGCACCATGGACGCCTGTTCGCCGCCCATCACCGAGATGCGCGCGTTCGGCCACATCCACAGGAAACGCGGAGAGTAGGCGCGGCCGGACATGCCGTAATTGCCGGCGCCGTAGGAGCCGCCGATCACGACGGTGAACTTTGGCACGCCGGCGGTCGCCACCGCCGTCACCAGCTTGGCGCCGTCGCGCGCGATGCCGCCGGCCTCGTATTTCTTGCCGACCATGAAGCCGGTGATGTTCTGCAAAAACACCAGCGGAATATTGCGCTGGCAGCACAGCTCGATGAAGTGCGCGCCCTTCAGCGAGCTCTCGCTGAACAGGATGCCGTTATTGGCGATGATGCCGACCGGATAGCCCCAGATGTGGGCGAAGCCGCAGATCAGCGTCGTGCCGTAGAGCTTCTTGAATTCGTCGAACTCGGAGCCATCGACCACCCGCGCGATAATGTCATGCACATCGAACGGTTTTCTGCCGTCGGCCGAGACCACGCCGTAGATTTCCTCGGCCGGAAACAGCGGCTCGCGGGGCTCGCGCATGTTCAGCGCGGCGCGTGTCGGCGGCTTCAGCGTCGCGACAATGCGCCGTGCGATCCCGATCGCATGCGCGTCGTTCTGCGCGTAATGATCGGTGACGCCGGATTGCCGCGAATGCACGTCGGCGCCGCCGAGCTCTTCCGCGGTCACCACCTCGCCGGTCGCGGCCTTCACCAGCGGCGGGCCGCCGAGGAAGATGGTGCCTTGGTTTCGCACGATGATGCTCTCGTCCGACATCGCAGGCACGTAAGCGCCGCCGGCGGTGCAGGACCCCATCACGATCGCGATCTGCGGAATGCCCTGCGCGGACATCTGCGCCTGGTTGTAGAAGATGCGGCCGAAATGCCGCTCGTCCGGAAAGATCTCGTCCTGCATCGGCAGGAAGGCGCCGCCGGAATCGACCATGTAGACGCAGGGCAGATTGTTCTGCCGCGCGATGTCCTGCGCGCGCAGATGCTTCTTCACGGTCATGGGGTAGTAGGTGCCGCCCTTGATGGTGGCGTCATTGGCCACGATGACGCATTCGCGGCCCGAAATGCGCCCGACGCCGGTAATGACGCTGGCGGAATGAACATCGCCGCCATAGAGGCCGTGGGCCGCCAGCGGCGACAATTCGAGAAAGGCGGTGCCGGGATCGACCAGCAGGTCGACGCGCTCGCGCGCCAGCATCTTGCCGCGCGAGGTATGCCGCTTGCGCGACGTCTCGCCGCCCCCGCCGGACACGACCTTGAGCTTGTCGCGAAGCTCGGCCACCAGGCCGCGCATCACGTCGGCGTTGCGGGCAAACTCGGAAGACGCGGGATCGATGGTGGAATGAAGCGGCATGGTCGGCATTTCTTTGGATGCTGGAGTGCCCTAAAGATGGCTTCAGGACGGTCGGGACCGCCCATTCGAAGAGAATGCGACAGCCTGTACCATCTTGGCCCCGATGTGAAGTTCAGGCAGTCTTTTCGAACAGTTCCCGGCCGATCAGCATGCGGCGGATTTCGCTGGTGCCGGCGCCGATCTCGTAGAGTTTGGCGTCGCGCAGCAGCCGCCCGGTCGGGTAGTCGTTGATGTAGCCGTTGCCGCCCAGGAGCTGGATGGCGTCGAGCGCGCATTGGGTGGCTTTTTCCGCCGCGTACAGGATCGCGCCGGCCGCGTCCTCGCGCGTGGTCTCGCCGCGGTCGCAAGCCTTGGCCACCGCATACACATAGGCGCGGGAGGCGTTCATGGTGGTGTACATGTCGGCGATCTTGCCCTGCACCAATTGAAAGGTGCCGATCGGCTCGCCGAACTGCTTGCGCTCGTGGACATAGGGCAGCACCACGTCCATGCAGGCCTGCATGATGCCGATCGGCCCCGCCGCCAGCACCGCGCGCTCATAGTCGAGGCCCGACATCAACACGTTGACGCCGCGGCCGACCTCGCTCAGCACGTTCTCCTCCGGCACTTCGCAGTCTTCAAACACCAGTTCGCAGGTGTCGGAGCCGCGCATGCCGAGCTTGTCGAGTTTCTGCGCGGTGGAAAATCCCTTCATGCCCTTTTCGATGATGAAGGCGGTCATGCCGCGCGGGCCGGCGTTGAGGTCGGTCTTGGCATAGACCACCAGCGTGTCGGCGACGGGCCCGTTGGTGATCCACATCTTGTTGCCGTTGAGGACAAAACGGTCGCCCTTCTTGTCGGCGCGGGTCTTCATCGACACCACGTCCGAACCGGCGCCCGGCTCCGACATCGCCAGGGCACCGACATGCTCGCCGGAAATCAGTTTTGGCAGGTACTTCCGTTTCTGTGTTTCGCTGCCGTTGCGGCGGATCTGGTTGACGCAGAGATTGGAATGCGCGCCGTAGGACAGGCCGACCGCGGCCGAGGCCCGCGACATCTCTTCCACCGCGATGCAGTGCTCGAGATAGCCGAGGCCGGTGCCGCCATATTCCTCTTCCACCGTGATGCCGTGCAGGCCGAGCGCGCCGATTTTCGGCCAGAGATCCCTGGGGAATTGATTGCTGCGATCGATTTCGGCGGCGCGCGGCGCGATTTCGTTCTGCGAGAACGCATGCACCGTCTCTCGGATCGCATCCGCGGTGTCACCGAGATCGAAGTTGAGAAGCAGCGCCCTGTTCGAGGCCATCATTCCACCCTTGGTTCTTCGAATTAAACGATCATACGTTTTTTTAACTTACCTGCAAGTGGAACCTTACAAACGTCAAATAACCGCCACAGGCGATTGAAATAACTATTCTTTCGTGTCATAATTATACAATCGACCGCTCGTTTCTATAGCGGACAGTGTCATCTTTCGGAGGCCTCATGGCGCGGACGATCGGCTCGCACGGCCCGAAGACGATGGAGGCGATCCGCAAGGCCGGGCTGCGCCTGATTTTCGAGCACGGCTTTGCTGCCATGAGCCTGCGCCAGCTCGCCGCCGAGGTCGGGATCCAGTCGGGGTCGCTCTACAACCACATCTCGACCAAGCAGGAATTGCTGTTCGAGCTGATACGCGACCACATCAACGAACTGCTGCGCCAGCTCGATCGCGCCCTGCAGGGCAAGCAACGGCCGGTCGACAAGCTCCGCGCCTTCACAGCCTTCCACGTCACCTATCACATGACCAGGAAGCGCGAGGTCTTCATCGCCAATTCCGAACTGCGGAGCCTGGAGCCGAAGAACTACGCAGCGATCGTGGCGCTGCGCGGCGCCTATGAGCAGCGGCTGGCGGAAATTCTCTCCGAGGGGGTCACCGAGGGTGAGTTCGAGGTCGTGGACATCCAGGTGGCGACATTTGCGATCCTGGCCCTGTTGACCGGCCTCACCACCTGGTACCGGCCCGGCGGGCGACTGACCAGGGAAGCCATCGTCGCTGCCCATGAAAAGCTGGTGCTGTCGAGCGTCGCGCCCGGCGCCACAGCCAAGCGGGCTCAAACCAGACCTGCCCCCTCCCCGAGGACGGCGACGCGTGGCAGGCTGGAGCGCCGATGACGTGCCCGACAGGAGCCCAATCGGAAGCCCGGGAATAGCCGATGACGGAACGCCAGCCCCTCGACGATATCGACCTCAAGATACTGTCCGAGCTGCAAAGGGATGGCCGTATCCGCAACAACGAACTGGCGGAGCGGGTCGGTATCTCGGAGCCGCCATGCCGGCGGCGGGTGCGAGCCCTGCGCGAGCGCGGCTATGTCAGTGCGATCAAAGCCACTCTCGACGAAACGCTGCTCGGCTACGAAGTCATTTCCTTTGTCCTGATCCAGCTGCAGAGCCAGGCCCAGGCCCCGCTGCAGGCGTTCGAAAAATCGATCGCGGCAGTGCCGCTGGTGTTGCAGAGCTGGCGGATTTCGGGCGATGCCGACTATCTGCTCAAATGCGTGGCGCGAAACGTCGAGGGCATGCACCAGCAGCTTCTGCAGTTTTCCACGATGCCTGAAGTGCGCAACATCAGGACCTTCCCGGTGCTTGGCGTCGCCAAGGATGCACCGCTGCCGATATCAGGCGATCCGTCCGCATCGAGCCGGGTAGACTAGTCGTCCCCGCACGCCTGACGCGCCGCGCCAAAGCGGAGCCCGGCGCGGTTCAGCCTTCGTGGGTGGGTTCAGCCTTAGTGGGTCCAGGGCTCAACGCGCTTGAAGGCGAAATTGTCGGCGTACGCCACCTGCCGCTGCTTCGAATCCTTGGGCTCGATCACCTGGTAGGCGATGCCCTTGCGCTCGCAATAGGCGATCGCGTCTTCCTTGGTGTCGAAGTGCAGGGTGAGCTGCTGTTTCATGTCGCCGGACGAGGTCCAGCCCATCAGCGGCTCGACCGCCCGGGGCTGCTCGGGCTCGTAGTCGAGCTGCCATTCCCGGGTCTTGGCCCTGCCCGATTGCATCGCGTTTTTGGCGGGCTTAAAAATGCGTGCGGTCATGGATGGTTGAGTCCTCAAGCGAATGCGACACGGTGCCGTTTGGCGGAAACAGCGGGGATAGTATAGAGACACTTTTCAGGAAATTTGATCGGTGATTCCCGCAACCCGGTTGTACCATTTCCGTACCGGTATAGTCATTATGCCGTACTGTGACAATCTGGGGCTATCCGGCGTACGGGACCTGCGCCATCCTCCCGAAGCCATCACTGCGAAACGGCAGCCATGAAAATCAACGCCACCCTGCCCGACAAAGGACGCGACCTCCGGCTCGACCTGTTTCGCGGGGTTGCGAACTGGGCGATCTACCTGGATCATATCCCCGACAACGTCGTGAACTGGATCACCACCCGCAATTACGGGTTCAGCGACGCCGCTGACCTGTTCGTTTTCATCTCCGGATATACCGCCTCCTTTGTCTATGCCCGGATGATGCTGGAGCGCGGCTTCATCGTCGGCGCCACGCGGCTGACCAAGCGGGTCTGGCAGCTCTATGTCGCCCACATCATCCTGTTCGTAATCTATATCGCCTCCATCAGCTATCTGGCGCTGCGCTTCGGCGATTCCCAACTGGTCAACGACTTCAACGTCGTCGGCTTGATCGACAACGCGACCGAAACGCTGCGGCAAGGCCTGTTTCTGAAGTTCAAGCCGGTCAACCTCGACGTGCTGCCGCTCTACATCGTGCTGATGGGACTGTTCCCGCCGGTATTGTGGATCATGCTGCGCCAGCCCAACTGGACCATGATCGCGGCGCTCGCGCTGTGGCTGGTGTCGCGGCAGACCGGCTGGAACCTGCCCGCCTACCCGCAGGGGACCTGGTATTTCAACCCGTTCGCCTGGCAGGTGCTGTTCGTGTTCGGCGCGTGGTGCGCACTGGGCGGCGCCCGCAAGAACCTGGCGATCATCAACTCGCCGATCACGCTGTATTTCTGTATCGCCTACATGATCCTGGGACTCGTCATGACCATGGCCGGCAAGTTTCCGGCGTTCGGCGAGATGTTCCCGCACTGGCTGTATTCGATGTTCAACCCGAACGACAAGACCAACCTCGCGCCCTATCGCTTCCTGCACTTCGTGGTGATCGTGATCCTGGTCATCCGCTTCGTGCCGAAGGAATGGCCGGGACTGGAGTGGAAGATCTTCGATCCGCTGATCGTTTGCGGCCAGCAATCGCTCGCCGTGTTCTGCGTCGGCGTGTTCCTGTCGTTCGTCGGGCATTTCGAACTGTCGCTGAGTTCTGGCTCGTTGTTGGCGCAGATCTTCGTCAGCGTGACCGGTATCGCGATCATGACCATCGTCGCCTACTACATTTCCTGGTCGAAGCGGCAGGACAAGCCGCTCAAGCCGCCGGCGCCGAAAGCCACCCCGGCGGCGTCCAGCTGAGGCGCGACAGCCGGCGTCAGACCGGCTGGGCAGTCGATGCCACCAGCGTCCGGACGTCGGCGGCGATCGTGACCAGCGGCGCGACCACCTTGTGCATCGTGGTCTTCGACACGATCGTATCGTGGATGACGAGATGATCGACGCCCGTGGTCAAAAAGCAGTTCACGGCATCCTGCGGCGTTTCCACGATCGGCTCGCCCTTGATGTTGAATGAGGTGTTGATCAACACGGGAACGCCGGTCAGCGCCTCGAACTCCTTCAGCAGGCGATAGAGCATCGGATTGGTCGCTTCGCGCACGGTCTGCACCCGCGCGGTGCCATCGACATGCACGATCGCCGGAATTTTGTCCCGCCATTCCGGACGAACCGGTTTCGCAATCAGCATGAAAGGCGAGTCTTCGTCGCCTTCAAAGACTTCCTTCATGCGCTCAGCCAGCACGATCGGCGCAAACGGCCGGAATGCCTGCCGGTGCTTGACGCGGCTGTTGAGGATGTCCTTCATCTCGGGCTTGCGCGGATCTGCGATCAGGCTGCGGTTGCCGAGCGCGCGCGGTCCGAATTCCGACCGGTCCTGAAACCAGCCGATCACCTTCTGGTCGGCGAGCAGTTTTGCGGTGTCGCGACAGACGTTCTCGCTCCTGACGGCGTCGACCTGGATGCGCACCAGGAATTTCTGCAACTCTTTGGCGGCCTCCTGATCGCTGTAGCGCCTGCCGACATAGGAATGATCCATCACGAAGTCGCGGCGCTGCTTCAGGATCTCGAGCCAGCCGTAATAGGCGCAGCCGATCGCAATACCGTCGTCGCCGGCCGCCGGCTGAATCCAGACGTTCTCAAAACCGGCTTCGCGCGCGACCCGCCCGTTCGCCACGCAGTTCAGCGCGACGCCGCCGGCCATGCAGAGGTCTTTGGCACCGGTCGTTTCGCGCAACCAGCGGGCCCGCGCGAGCAGCACGTTTTCGGTGTCGTCCTGCGTGCGCCAGGCCAGATCTTCCCAGTGCCGCATCGAGGGGCTCTTTTCCCAATTGCTGCCATCGAACACAAAGGGCTGCTTGAAGTCCGCAGTCCAGTGCGGCACGTGCAGCTTGCCGTCGTTCAGTTCGAGCAGATGCTTGACCTGGTCGCGGCGGCCATAGGG
This sequence comes from uncultured Alphaproteobacteria bacterium, assembly GCA_963770135.1. Taxonomy (GTDB): domain Bacteria; phylum Pseudomonadota; class Alphaproteobacteria; order Rhizobiales; family Xanthobacteraceae; genus Bradyrhizobium. The sequence continues at coordinate 89,798 of CAVYOM010000020.1, forward strand.
CGCCAGTCCCATCAGTTCGCCGCACTTGTTCCAGTCGCCGAAAATGTAGGTGGAAGCGCGGCTGTAGAGCGCGCCGAGACCAGGCATGGTGTAGAACTCGTCGCTGAGAAAGCCACGGTCCGGCTCCATCCAGACCTTCTTGAGGCATTCCAGCGTCGTGCCGCTGAACTTGTAGTAGCTCTCGGACTCGCGTGCCAACGGCGTCGCCGTGTCGCTGGCGGGAAAAGCTTCCATCACGTCGGAACGGTAGCTGCCGACGCCATCGACGATCATCACGACACCATCCTCGAACGGCGACACCGCGAACGCGCTGTAGGCGTGCGCCAGGTGATGAGAGATCGTGACCACCTTGTCCCGATGGGACAGATAGAGCGGATGCTTGGCCGCGTCGCCGCGCTCGAACTCCGGAAGAAAGCCCGGCGCGTCGAAATAGACCAGCCGCTCCTCCATCTCCTGCACCGGCAGGATGTAGCAATTGCGCACGACCAGATCGACGTCGTCGAGTGTGATGCCTTCGGCTTCGAGGCAGTAATCGATCACTTCCTTGTAGAATCCGGAGGCGTGCTTGGCCCGCGTGATCCGCTCCTTGGCGATCGCAAACGCAATCGCGCCATCGCGCAACAGGCACGCGCTGACATCATGGTCATAGGTGTTCAGGCCAAGGACGTAAGTGTGTTTTTTGGACATGGGTACTCGTTGAGGCGGGGATCGTTGTGCGCTGAAAAAGGGGAGATCGTGTCGACATCAAGATGCGGGCGTGGCCTTGCCGTAGCTTCTCTCGGAATTCTGCTGCGCACAACCATCGGCGTTCAGGAAACATTCAGGAAGATGAACAGCACAACGCAAAAAGCCTCGGAAAACCGGCCTTAACTTGACCTTATCTGCCCTTCTTAATAATGTCCCGAACCCGAAAGAACCTTAGTGGAAATATTGTCTTAGCGCATCTGAACCGAAAGCTGCCTCACGCGTCTAAGTGAGATAGTGCCGAAGTCCAGATACCTTGGAAGTGACCCGGAGAATTCCCGAATGGCTAAACGCTACAATATCCTGACCCGCTGCCTCGCAGCGTTGGCTTTGTTGTTCGTCTATGTCGCCAGTACCTCTGCCATTCTGGTGGGCGGAACAACTACATCTGCGCTGGCCCGTGGTGGCCGAGGCGGCGGCGGCCGTGGCGGCTTTCGCGGCGGCGGTGGGCGTGGCTTCTATCGCGGCGGCGGTCGTGGCTTCTATGGCGGCCGAGGTTACGGTCGAGGTTATGGCTTCTATGGCGCGCCCGCGGTTGTTGGTCCGCGCTGCTGGTGGAATGCCTACGGACAGCGCGTCTGCAGGTGGTGATATAGGTTCGATCGCCGTCGCCTGAGACGGGATCGAAGCCAGAGTTCAAGCGCACCGGGCAACCGGTGCGCTTTTTCTTTTGTCCGCTTCTCTCAACCACTACGCAATGAGCCGCGGTTTCGTCCACGCTAAGTTGCCAGCCGCGGGATCAGCTTCAACGCATTGCTCCGTTCTATTGCCGCCACCTGTTCGTCCTTGAACACGCCCGCCTCGCGCAGTCCTTTCACATGATCGATTCCGGTGCGGTACGGGAAATCGGTTCCGAATACGATCTGCGACGGCGGGATGATTGCCGCCAGCGCCGACATCGAGCCGCGGTTGGACGTCTGCGCGGTGTCGTAGAAAAAGCGCTTGAGTTCAACGAGCGTCCCGTCAGGCACGGTCTCCTTGGCCTTCGGCACCAGCAGCGGATGACGGACGAAGCGCTCGATCAGGAACGGCATCGTCCCGCCGGCGTGTGAAAATATCCAGCGGATGTCGGGAAACCGTCGTGCATTGCCGGAGAAGATGATGTCGGCGATAGTGCGCGTCGTGTCGGTGCCGAACTCGATCATCACGGCCGGCTGTGTCGGTACGAGGTTTGCGCAACAATTGGCCGCCGTCGGATGGGTGTAGACCAGCGCCTTGCGCCGGTTCAGTTCCTCCATGACCGGGAGGAACAGCGGATCGCCTGGCCACTTGTCGCCATAGTTCGTCATCAACGCGATGCCATCTGCCTTCAGCGTATCGAGCGCATAAGTCAGTTCGAGCAAGCTGCCTTCGATATCGGTAAGCGGCAGCATCGCGAAATTGCCGAACCGGCCGGGATGATCCGCGACGAGCTTGGCGCCATATTCGTTCGAACTCGCGACACAGCCGCCGGGCGGCATCGCCCTTGGTGAAATTGACGCCGGGCGTCGTGACCGAAAGCATCGATGTCGCAATGCCGGCCTTGTCCATGTCGGCCAGCGACTTCTCGATGGTCCAGTTTTTCATCAGCGCATCGCCAAACCCTCCCTCGTTCGATGCCGTCACATAGGTCGGCGGCGACAAATGATGATGAACGTCGATCCGGAACGGTTTTGCGTCGGCGCTTTGTGCCGATGCAAGGCCGCCACCCGCCGCCGTCGTCAGCGCCAGCGCACCGGCGCCGAGCATGAAGCCGCGCCGGCTTGGGCTGGAGCGCGACGGACCTGATGGGCCACAGCAGAAGCAGCCCCGCAGCGAGGGCGTACGCAAATCCGTCATTGGTTCTCTCCCTGATTTTGTTTGTTTTGTTTGTTGTCGCCCGCAGCGTTCAGCCGTCGAGGATGGCCACCGCCCGCGTCCAGCCCGCCGACGCACGCTCGATCTTCACCGGGAAGCAGGACACCATGAATCCGGTCGACGGCAGTTGCTCGAGATTGTGCAGTTTTTCGATGTGGCAATAGCCGATGTGGCGGCCAGCCTTGTGGCCTTCCCAGATCAGGCTGGCGTCCTTGGTCTCGGCATATTTCCTGGCGGTGTAGACGAACGGCGCGTCCCAGCTCCAGCCGTCGATGCCGGTCAGCCGCACGCCGCGCTCCAGCAGATACATTGTCGCCTCGTAGCCCATGCCGCATCCCGAGGTGACGTAATCCTGCCGGCCGTATTTGACGCCGGCGCTGGTGTTGACCACGACAATCTCCAGCGGCGACAGCGTGTGGCCGATGCGCTTCAGTTCAGCCTCGACATCCTTGGCGGTCGCGACATAGCCGTCCGCAAAATGCCGAAAGTCTAGCTTCACGCCCGGCTGAAAACACCATTCCAGCGGAACCTCGTCGATGGTCCATGAGCGCTCGCCGCGGTTCATGGTGGGGTGGAAGTGCCAGGGCGCGTCGAGATGCGTGCCGTTATGGGTGGAGAGCTGCACCTGCTCCACCGCCCAGCCCTGCCCGTCCGGCAAGTCTTCCGCCTTCAGGCCGTCGAAGAACTGCAGCATCCGCGGCAGGCCCTGCTGGTGGTCGATATACTGGATCGTCGGATGCCCGCCCGGCGGATCGGCCGGCACGTCATTTTGCAGGGGAACGGAGATATCGATCAACTTGCGCGCCATGGCGTTTCCTCACTCGTTATTGTTCTGGTTGCTGGCCCCGCGGGCCGGTACGTCGCTCTGCGCAAGACGGCACGCTCTGTCCGCCTGCCGTTGCAAAAGTGGTGGAATTACTGAGAAAGGATTTCCCGGTGGCTCGGAAAAATCCGACTCCATCGTGGTAAATAGACTTTTTTCTTTCATCAACATCTTGATTCACCACTCGAAAAAAAATGGCACGCCGGGTGCACATCATTCGCCGTGACCAAGCGGTCACGCATTCGCAACCGCGTATTTGGAAACTTTGTCATGTTGATCAGCCTCCTAGAAGAGGTGGCTTCCTTTGCCGCTATCTTTCTCTTCGTTACGGCGCTCGCGTTTTGGTCGAACATCCTCTCCACAATCTAGCTTGACCGGAATGCAAGGGCGTTCGGATGGCTGAAAGCTTCCCGGACGCCCTTCGAAGAGACTGATCTGCGAATGCTTCGCGATCTTATTGCCGCTCGACCCGGTTCTTCAGGATACCGATCTTTTCGACTTCGAGTTCAATGCTATCGCCATGCTCGAGATACCATCCGAGCTCAAGGCCGCAGCCATTGCCGACGGTGCCGGAGCCGATAAATTCGCCGGGCATCAGGGTCTCGTCCTTGGTGACATGGGCGATGATCTCCTCGAACGAGAATAGCATGCCCTCGCTTACCCCTTGGCACCGCCGCTCGCCGTTGACGCGGGCTTCCATCTTCAATTTGTAGGGATCGCCGATCTCGTCCGGCGTCACGATCCACGGCCCCATTACATTGCCGCCGTCAAAGCTCTTGCCTTTCGCCGGACCGAGCCGCCCTTCCATTTCAATGCGCTGGGCGTCGCGGGCGGAAAAGTCGTTGAAGATCGTATAGCCGAAGATGTGGTCTTTGGCCTTGGCGGCCGAGATGTTGGCGCCCTTGCTTTTGGTGATGATGCCGAACTCCAGTTCGTAATCCATCACTTGGCTGTAACGCGGCCACTTCACCGTGGTGTTGGTGCCGCGGACGCTGAAACGGTTGGTGATGTAGTAGATCGGCTGCTTGCGATAGACCTCCGGCAGTTCGCCGAGCGGTTCGGCTTCGATCCGCGCCAGCTCCGCCGCGTCGCCCTTGGCGCGCGCGGCGAGCTTGAGCTGCCCGCGCGGGGCCTGCAGGATGTGCAGCGGAAACGACATGCCGTCCCGCATCTGCCGCGGCTCCGGGACCGGCGCGAGAATCTCCGCCGTGCTCACCGGTACCGACAGGCTCTCGTCCTTGCCGTGTTTGTCGAACACTTTTGCCGCCTGTTCGAGCGCGGCATCGCCGGCGTCGATCAATGACAGCATCGATGCGAAGGCCGGGTTGGCGCTTCCGCCCCCGTGAGCGGCGGCTGCGAGATCGAACAGGAGCGTATCGCCCTTATGCACGATTCCGATCTTTTCCTGTCCGCCGGATTTGAACGTTGCGAGTTTCACTGGATCACCCCTTGTTTTTCGATGAAATATATGATCAAAAAAAATATCGATAAACAAGACAGAAAAATGTGACACGGGGAGAATGTCGTGAAAGAGGTCCTAGCCGCCCTTGCGGTCAGTCTGGCGCTGACCGGCACCGCCTTTGCGCAAGCCAAGATCCAGGTCGGCTGCACGGCGACCTCCGACTGCGCCTCCGCAATGGTGGCGATCGACGAAGGCATTTTCAAAAAGCACGGGCTCGAGGTCGAGATGACGCCGATCGGCATCAACTCGAATATCCCGGCCGCGATCCTGTCGAACTCGATCCAGATCGGCGGTCCGACCTCGACCGTGTTCCTGCAGGCGGTCGACGGCGGCCTCGATCTCGTCGCGATCGCCGGCGCTTCCGTGATGAACCCGGTGTCGAACGGCAACATCACCGCCTTCGTCCGCAACGGCATCACCATCAAGGAGCCAAAGGACTTTGTCGGCAAGAAGGTCGGCGCGCCCGGGCTGAACGCCTTCCTGCACGTGCTGTTCGTGAAATGGCTGGTGGAGAAAGGCGTCGATCCCAAGGGCGTCAATTTCGTCGAGGTCACCTTCCCGACCATGTCCGATATCATCAAGTCCGGCGGCGTCGACGCCGTGCTGACCGCCGAACCGTTCGTGACCCGCATGACCAATGCCGGACTAGGCTCGGTCGGCGCGCGCTATGCGGTTGAGCTGGCACGCACCGATCCCATCATCTTCTACGCGGCGGCGCGCGAATGGGCGGACAAGAACGCCGCGGCGATCAAGAAATTCCGCGACGCGCTCGCCGAATCCGCAGAGATCGTCAACAACGACCGCGAAAAGGCCTCGACCTCGATTTCAAAATTCACCAAGCAGCCGATCGAGCTGGTCAAGGCGACGCCGCCGAACCGCTCCGAACCGGTGCTGAAGCCCGAGCAGCTCGCCTGGTGGATCGAAGTGATGTCGACGCAGAAAATGCTGCAATCCAAGCTCGACACCTCGAAACTGGTGCTGAAATAAGGGATTGCCTGATGCCGGATTCCGACCGCCAAGCGAGCCGACCGGCGATAGAGGCCGCCACGCTGAGCGAACGCGCGGCCACGCTGGTGGAGCAGGACATTCTCGCCGGCCACCTCGCACCGGGATCGAGGCTCGGAATCGTCGATCTGGTGCAACGCTATGAGATCGGCGCAACGCCGCTGCGCGAGGGCCTGTCAAGGCTGATGTCGCGCGGGCTGATCGTGGGTATCGGGCAGCGCGGCTTTCGCGTCGCCGACATCAGCCGCGAGGATCTGCTCGATATCACCACCATGCGCACCGCCATCGAGGTCGAGGCCATCAGGCTCGCCATCGTCAATGGTGATGACGCCTGGGAGGCCGGCATTGTCAGCTCCCTGCACCAGATGCGCCGCCACATCGAGCGCACCGGCGATGAATTCCGCGAGGGCGCCGAGGATTTTGACCGGCTGCACAAGGGCTTTCATACCGCGTTGCTTGCCGGCTGCGGCTCAAAACGCCTGCTGGCGGCCCATTCCGACCTCTACGACCAGGCTTATCGCTATCGCCGGGTGATGATGAGCTCGATGGACAGCGGCAAGAAGTTCGTGCGTTCGCACCAGCTGCTGGCCGAGCGCGTCGTCGCACGCGATATTCCCGGCTCCCAGGCAATGCTGGAAGCGCATCTGCGCTCGACGCTTAACTTCGTCTATCCTCCAGGCCGCGAGAGCTGACACCATGGCAAGCGCAGCAAAGCGCCTTGAATCCGTATCCGGCGGGGCAAAGCCGCAGGTTGCGTTCGACGCGGTCACGCTTCAGCTCGGCGGCAAGACCATCATCGAGAACTTGAGTCTCGGCGTTCGATCGGGCGAATTCCTCTGCATCGTCGGCGCCTCCGGTTGCGGCAAGACCACGGCGCTCCGTCTGGCGGCCGGTCTCTACCAGCCGACCAGCGGAAACGTGAATTTCGACGGCCAGCCGATGCGCCAGCCGCGCCGCGAGATCGCGATCGTGTTCCAGGACTACGGCAAAGCGCTGCTGCCGTGGCGCACCGCGGCGGGCAACGTTTCGCTGGCGCTGGAAGCCGGCGGCATGCCGTCGGCCGAGCGCCCTGCCCGCATCGAGGAACTGCTGCGCACCGTCGGCCTGCCCGGCCACGCCGATAAATATCCGTCCGAAATGTCCGGCGGCATGCAACAGCGCCTGCAGATCGCCCGCTGCCTGGCGCAGGAGCCGAAGACGCTGCTGATGGACGAGCCGTTCGGCGCGCTGGATGCGATGACGCGGCAGGGTTTGCAGGACGAGGTTTTGTCGCTGGTGGCGGCCAGCGGCGCCACCGTGATCTTCGTAACCCACGACCTCGATGAAGCGATCTACCTCGGCGACCGCGTCATCGGCTTGCTGCCGCATCCCGGGCGGATCGGCATCGAACTGCCGGTCAACCTGCCGCGCCCGCGCGATCAATTGTCGACCCGCGAGCATCCGGAATTCCTGCGGCTGCGACGGCAATTGTTCGATTTCATCAAGGCGACCGAGCAGTGACGGCCAATTCGGCCAAGGCGCTGGCGCTGCCGCTTGCGGTGCTGGTGGTGTTCGAAGTGTGGGCGCGCGTCACCCACCTGCAAAGCGACAGCCTGGCGCCGCCGAGCGAGATCGTCATGGCGCTGTTTGGCGCCTTCGCCGATCTCTCGATCCTGGCGGCGACCCGCGACACGCTGTTTTCGGCTTTTGCCGGACTTGCGATCGGCACCATCATCGGCCTGGCGTTCGGCATTGCCTTCGGCATCTCCGACACCCTCAACCGCCTGATGGAAGTCACCGTCGAGGCGATCCGGCCGATCCCCTCGATCGCGCTGTTGCCGATCGCACTGATCGCGCTCGGTTTCGGCTACCGAATGGAAATCGTGATCGTGGCTTTCGCCTGTGTCTGGCCGATCCTGATCCTCTCCCGCGCGGCCGTGCGCAGCATCGAGCCGCGGCTGATGGAGGTGGCGCGGGCGTTACGCTTGCCGCCGGCGCAACGGGTCTGGAAGATCATCATTCCGGCGGCGCTGCCGCGGATCTTCGTGGCGTTTCGGCTGTCGGCCGGCATCGCGCTGATTGTCGCCGTGACCGTCGAAATCGCGATCAATCCGCTCGGCCTCGGCGCCGGCATCATGCTGGCGCAGCAGGCGCTGCGTCCGGATCTGATGCTGGCCTATCTGGTCTGGATCGGTGTCATCGGCTACGCGCTGAACATCCTTCTGACCGTGGCCCAACAGCGCCTGTTCGGCCGCGCCGCGTTGAGCGGAGACAGCCCATGAACCGCACAGGGCTCATCTGGCGCGTGGCGAGTTTTGCGGTCGCAGCCGGCTTCATCGCGCTCTGGCAATTGATCGCCAATTTGAAACTGGTCTCGCCGGTTTACCTGCCGGGACCGGACCGGGCCTGGGCGGCGCTGGTGCGGGGATTTTCCGCAGGCGACCTCTGGAGCAAGCTCGCCGGCACGCTCGAACACATGGCCTATGGCTGGCTTGCCGCGTCGATTGCCGGCATCGCCATCGGCGCGATCATCGGATCGTCGCGCACGATGCGGACCTATGTCGCGCCTTCGCTGGAGTTTCTGCGGCCGCTGCCGGTCTCGGCGATCATTCCGGTTGCGATCGCCATGCTCGGGTTGACCCAGGCGATGGCGCTGTTCGTGATCGCCTTCGGCGCGATCTGGCCGATCATGCTGGCGACCATTCACGGGTTCGCGGCGGTCGAACCGCGGCTCTACGAGGTGGCGCGGTCGCTGCAGATGTCGCGGCTTGCGGTCATCTTCAAGATTGCGCTGCCCTCCGCCAGTCCCGACATTCTCGCCGGCATGCGCCTCAGCCTGACGGTGGCGCTGATCCTGTCGGTGGTCTGCGAAATCCTGGCCGGCCTCGACGGGCTCGGCCACTGGGTGCTGCTGTCGGCCCGCGCCTTCCGCTCGGCGGATTTGTTCGCCGGTGTCATCCTGCTCGCCGTTACCGGCTATGTGACGTCCGTAGCGATGTCGATGGCCGAACATCGGCTATTGGCGTGGCAGGCGGCGCAGCGCTAGTCGTGCTGGCTCTTCGCGCGCTCAACGCCACCGGCGATCTTGCGAACTGCAATGGCTGAGAAGTGCTTTCCGGCATGACGGCCGTTGGAACATCCGTTCCGAAGCGCTGCGGCTCGCGTTGAAGCGAGAGCCACCGCCGCTTCACTGCGCTTGCCAGATCACGCCCGGCGGTCACGATCCAGCGGCGCAACGCGCGGGGACTGAAGGTGATGAGCACCTCATGATGCCGCATCCCCTTGCCGCCCTTGACCAACCCGAGGTCGCGGATGATGCAATACGTCCCGCTGCTCATGCGGGCGAACTTCGCACCTTGAAAATGATTGCGCACACGCGACAACATGGATGCAACATGCACCATGCGTCGATTCCGTCAATCTTGACGGCCGCCGAATCAACGTCGCCCAGATGCGAAACCGTCAAAGCTGCGAAGCCGTCAAAGCGTTGCGTTGCTGCCGCGCTCGCCGATCCGACGTATTTGCGCGGTCCGAACCGGCGCGCGATTCAACACTTCACGCCGCTCGTTCATCCGCGCGCTCGGCAAATCCGGTTGCGCAAAGCATTCTAGTATCTGGATACGGATTTCCTCCGCGACCGGACCTTCGACCTGGCGCATGCGATTCCAGAGCCGGATGATTTCCCGTTGCTTGTCGACGTCCATTGGTCACCTCCGAAGAATGACCAAAAAGAACATAACAAGAACGATAGCGCAAGCCCGAAAGTTGTGAATTCACTAGAAACAGAGGCTGAGAATCTTCAGTCGGCAGGATTCGGCTCCGCGCGATTTTGGTTTCGCTGCGCTAGATTGCTTTGATTCCTTCGGCGAACTCTTTGGTGAATTCTTTGGCTTCTTACTCTCATAGTCGCCTGCGATCACCATGGCCCAATACATGCGCCCGGTCTTCGCGCTTTTCACGCTGGCCACGCCCACGCGGGTGGCGCCGGGCAGCAGGAGGTTTTTCCGGTGCCCTGACGAATTGATCCACTGGTCGAGGGTTTTGGGAAAGCCGTCGTAACCGTACGCAATGTTCTCTGCGGCCCGGCCGGCGCCCGCCGGACCGACGCGCGTATTGAAATGGCCGAGGACATTGTGATCCAGCTGGTCCTTTGCCGCCATCGCCTGGGCTTGATCGTGCGCAATCCGCGTGAGAGTCCCATCGAGGGTGACGCGCTTCTCCCCGTGCTTCAGCCGAAAGTCGGAAATCATCTGCGCGGGATCGGCCGCGGCCGTCCGGCCGAGGGCCGTGGTGGCAAAACAAAGCACCAGCCCCAGCAGCAGGGCCTGCCTCGCCAGAATGACTATCTTGGTACCGGTCACAATTTTTCCCCTGCCCCTTCCCAACCGGGATCGCTGGGAGGATTCAATCCAAAAAGCCGTGGCAAGTCATTGATTTTATTGGTCGGGGCAGCTGGATTCGAACCAACGACCTGCAGTACCCAAAACTGCCGCGCTACCAGGCTGCGCTATACCCCGATCATGTGCTGGGAAATGCGTCGATACACGCTTAAACCCCGGCCATCAAGGCGCTCCGAAGCGGCTTAGCGCTTGTTGAACAGCGGGTGCGCCACCCGGTCGCCGGGCTGAATGCCGTATTTTTGCGCCGTGCCCGCAATCACCTCCAGTACGCCCTTGGCAAGCCCGCCGGACGAGATGATTTTAGTGGAGAGCGGCTCGGTGTTCTCGGCGATCCGCAGGATGCGGCCGTCGGCGCGGATGAAGATCATGTCGAGCGAGATGTAGGTGTTTTTCATCCACATCGAGATCTGCTGCTCCGGTGAGAAATCGAACAGCATGCCTTTACCGTCAGGCAACTCCTTCCGGTACATCAGTCCGGTCTGCTTTTCGTCCTCCGTCGTCGCCATCTCGACCGAGAACACCTGCACGCCCGATCTGGTGACGATCTCGAGCGGCTGAATGGTCGCCGCCCTCGCGGCGGGACTGGCGCAAAGGATGGCGAGCACGGCAGATGCCGCGGCCAGCGACGTCATCAGGCGGCCGCCAATGCGAAGCCGCGCAACCATCAAAGCGAAATTCATCAATGCACTCATGCCGGATATCTTGCCAATTGCCGGGCGACCCTAACCCGACGATTACGGCAAATGCCAGAGGCCGCCGCGCGGGTGCGCGGCGTCCGGCTCAAATTTCCGTCAGCGGATCAGTGCGAGGACAGCGCCGACGGGCCGGTCTCGGGATGGATCTCGGCCGCCATCATGCCCTTGGACCCCGGCCCGAACCGCACCAGCACGTACTGGCCCGGACGAAGCTCGGTCATGCCGAAGCGGCGCAGCGTTTCCATGTGGACAAAAATGTCCGGCGTGCCTTCGCCGCAGGTCAGGAAGCCGAAACCGCGCAGCCGGTTGAACCACTTGACCTGCGCCCGCTCCAGCCCGCTGGTCGGCGTGACGCTGACATGGGTCCGCGGCGGAAGCATTTGCGCCGGATGGATCGCGGTGGACTCGTCCATCGAGACGATCCGGAACGCCTGATAGCCCTTTGCGCGCTGCACGCACTCGACCACCAGCCGCGCGCCTTCATACGCGGTTTGATAGCCATCGCGCCTGAGCACGGTGACGTGCAGCAGCACGTCGGGCGAGCCATTGTCCGGAACGATGAAGCCATAACCCTTAGAAGCGTCGAACCATTTGATGACGCCGGATATTTCGACAAGGTTAGCGGCGGAATCGCCAAGCCCTGACAAAGCATCCACTACCGGATCGCGCTGCGCGCCGGTTGCGTATTCGCCTGGTCCAAGTCTGTTTTGCCCTGATCCGCCTGACGGCGGCCCCCCGAGCTTCTTGGACACAAATTCGTCCGACCCCATGACCCCGGACCCCACACTTCAAAAAAGCGGCCCGCCATCGCCCTGGCGGGACCGGAACACGCGCTCATCGATGACACTCATGACAACGCTGCGCGAATCTCTCGAATCAAAAGATAACACTCTCGACTGCCGAGCATAGCTAAAAAAAACAAAATTGCGGGGGCTATGAACAAGTTGCACAGCCGCGAATCAGTTGGCGCTCAATTGCCTACGAACGGTCCGAGCGTCTCGCCGATGTCGAAACGGATCACCAGATCGGCGATATCGTCCTGTTCCGTCGAACTCATTGTTGATAATGACCAGCTTCGCGCCGCTGTTTCTGGCCATCAGCGGAAAACCCGCCGCCGGCCAAACGACTAGCGAAGATCCGATCGCCAGGAACAGATCGCACTGCTGGGCCAGTTCGGTAGCGCGGCGCATCGCATCTTCCGGCATCGCCTGTCCGAACGAAATCGTAGCGGTCTTCACCGGCTCGTCGCAGATAGTGCAGTCCGGTGCATCGCCGCTTTCTTCGAAACGCGCCTTTACCCAAGGAAGATCATAGGCATGTCCGCAGCCGATGCAGCAGGCATAGGTGGTATTGCCATGCAGTTCGACGACGTCGTCGGCCTTGAAGCCTGACGCCTGATGCAAATTGTCGATATTCTGGGTGATGATCGCGGGCGTCTTGCCAGCCTTGTAGAGCGAGGCCAGCGCGCGATGCCCGCGGCCGGGCTTGGCCGCTGCAAAAGTCTCTTCCATCGCAAAGCGCCGCCGCCAGGCCTCGGCCCGAGCCTCGGCGCTCGAAACGAATTCGTCGAACGCAATCGGGCGGTTACGGGTCCACAGGCCGCCGGGCGAACGGAAATCCGGAATGCCGCATTCGGTGGATATACCGGCTCCGGTAAAGGGAACGATACAGGCGGCTTCGGCTATCATGTTACCTAGCTGCTCGACGCCGCTGCGCAAATCCTTGGCAATCACCGCTGACATTTCCGAGGTTGTTGGGCCGCGCGGACTATAGCACGGCCATCTGGATTGCCAGATCGATGCGCACCGCGCCGCAGCATGCGCTTCGTCAGGGCGGCCGCTATCAAGCCGCCTTATAGCGATGCCGCCTGATCATGCTGCCTTGATCCCGCATCTTGTCCACGCCGTCGCTTCGCTGGAAGCCGCCGATTACAAAAGCTGCAACCTCGCTTCCGCATTCATGCCCCATTCGCGCGCGCCAATGATGGCGGAGCACGAATCAAACAAGACACGGATGGGCGATGACAGAGAAGGAACAAAAACTCGCGCGCGATCGGGCCGAAATCGCAGCCCGCGTCGCGAGCTTCAGGGAAACCCAGCAGAAGTTCGAACGCGAGCGTGAAGAGTATTACGTAACGACCCTGGCCAATGCGCTGAGCGGATCGGGGCGGTCGTTCTGGCGCTAAGGCACAACCGGAAGAAGCTTACCCGGCCGTCGCCGTTGTCGCCGACTATGTTGCGTCGAACCGCAAGCGAATGCGCTAATTCGCCAAGAGACTTCGACAGGAAAGTTTATAATTGCAGGAACGAAGCCGGCCCCTCGACGTTTTCCTCTCAAGTGCAGCAACCTTGCGAGAGGTGAAAGCATGAAAGACCCCGTCTGCATCTTCGGATGTCGGCGGGGTTTTCATTATGGAGGGAAGAGCCTGCATGAAGGGAAGAGCCTGCGGCTCCGCGCAATTCCAAGCCATGCGATAGCGCGGGTCTGATCACCGGATTATGCAGGAACTAGCACGGCCCTCGCGGAGTTTGTCTGCGGGGAAAGGTGCGTCATGCCCGTGTGGATGGAAATTCTGATCAATGTGATCGGCTATGGCGGCTTCATCGCCGTCGCGACCTATCACCGACCGCCAAATGAAAATTTCCCGGAGTGAAAAATTTCCGGTCCGTTGAGTGCCAAACCATCGGCGCCGCCAATTTGCCTTGTGCGGTTCACCGGCGGTGTGGACCAGCCTGTCCTGGGTTTTAACTGAACTGAATATGGTTCTCTGCATTTCCGCGAGAAAACCGATCGGGCGTCGGTGGCGCGGCGCAAGAGACTCCTTTTGTTCTCGCAGAACGAACAGGGGGCGCGTTTTCCGGCACTGTTGCCGTGTTAAGATACCGTTACACGGTGCTTCGTGCTCTCATCCACTCAATTCGATCGACACGCGGATTTCCGACCGCGTGTAGATGTCGAACCTTTTTGGCGCAGCCCGTACCTATCAAAAAGGTGCTGCGATGACCCAAGCCGACCACTATCGAGATCAGTCCGAGAGAGCCCGCCGGCTCGCCGAAGCCGTCAAGGATCCAGAAGCCTCGAAGAAGCTGATCCAGATGGCCGAGGAGTTCCGCCTCTACGCCGAACGGCTGGAAGAGGCGCATTAGGATTTTCGATTCCGATTGAAGCAACACCAGGCTCTCGGATTTTCATTTTGACGCGTGCACTTGACGCGAGCCCGAGCTGGCGAGGCTTTCGCTCGAAAACGCTATAAATTATTCGACGCCGGCCATGGAAACTTAAGCTTCCATTTACCGAACCGCTCTGAAATTTCGCGCCGTTAACCGAACCTCTTTACAAGGCGTAAACGTGGGCCTGACAAATTCTGGTCAGGAGGGTCATCCCATGGTCATTTACCCCATACCGGTTGAAGTGACGCAGGCCAGAGTACAACTCGTCGTCGATCAGGCCGCCAAGGCGCCACCGCATACGATCAATCAGGATCTTCAGGCCGTCGATCATGCCAAGGCAGCCGCGATAACAGCGGCCCTTGCCGATCTACCCGCCGAAGAACCGCCCTTGGTGGACGTCAAGGTCTGACCTGACGGGAACTCATCTCGCGCCGCGGACCAACTGGCCTCCGGCTCTCTTTCACGCGCGCCATGCGAGCTGTTGCGCGCGCACGACGCCGAGCGTCAACAGGCCGCCAATGCCGGCGAGCACCGCCAGGCCTGCGAACCAGACCCATTGCGGCCTTTCCTTGTAAGCCAGGAAGGCCGAGCAAATCGTGCACACGATGGTCGGCATATTCGCGACCAATAAAACCCACGCCAGCATTTCAACCTCCCGAAGCGAAGCGGATGCGCGAAAGCTGGCGTGCTTCCGGTACAACACTGTGCGACCGGTCACATCGGTCCGCCTGCACTGGCGCTATCGTCGAGGCATGATGGCGCTTCGGGAAATCATGATCTGGATCATTCAAGCCGTGCTGTTCGGCATCGGGGTCGGCTTTGCCGGGCTGACGGCGCATCTGGCCGGCCCGCTGCTGGCCACTGCCTTCGCGATCGACGAACTGATCCCGACCGCGATCGTGTTTTTCGCCGTGACGGCGGGCCTCGGCTGGATCGGAAACAGGTTCTGGCCCGAAGAATGGCTTTTCAATCCCCTGCTCTAACATCCGTCGCGACGGCTTTCCGTGCGGGCGGCAGGTCCCTTATCGCGGTATTGACTCGGCGCGATAGATCTTCGTGCCCGAGGTTTCGACGATCCGGCCCTTGAGCGATCTTACAAACGCCTTCGAGCCTTCGACCGCAAAATGCGTGCGCAGCGCCGCCTCATCAGTCCATTGCTCGAAGAAGAACAGCCGCATCGGGTTCTGGCAGTCGACATGCACGTCATGGGAGACGCAGCCCGGCTCCTTGCGGGAGCGCTCGACATGCTCCAGGCAAGAGCGGAGCACGTCGTCGAACGCCTCCTCGCGCGCCAAAATACTGCCGGTTACCAGAATCATGTGTTCCCCCGTTGCGCCGACGCCCGCGTTCCGCGGGCGCCGGTTGGCGACGAGGCGGGCTAAGTGGTCAGTGTATCAGGCGCGGCGCCACGGCGCATACCGCCAACAGGACGCCGAGGCTGCCCACCACGGACAGCTTCATCCGAGCCGTCCTGGCGTCGGTGATCGGGAGCAAAAGAAAGAACATCATCGCGACGATGAGCAAGCCGTAAATCAAAACCATGGTCGATCCCTCCGTTGGCGCCACGATGAACGGAAGGGCAACTCGTGTATGTGTGGGGGATCACGCCGGTGACGCCGCGCTCCGGTGCCAAGAAGATATCGGTTTTGAAACAAGGCCGCGGCCGAATGCGATTGAAGAGCGTGGCAGCTCCAGGCTGTGCCCGATAAATATGCAATTTTACGCTTTTGGTTGTATTGCTGGCAACTTCGGCGTGCCACACCATTTTCGTCAAAATTCGAGAGGGAACGAATGTTTGGGAAATTTCTGCGCGATGAGAGCGCCTCCACCGCCATCGAATACAGCCTCATCGCCGGGTTCATCGCGCTCGCCATTATCGCAGCTGTCGGGATGACCGGCCAAAGGCTCGTCCAACTGTTCGAGAGTCTCATCCCTGCGCTGACGCGCTAAGGCACGACTAAAGCCCTGCAAGGATGAGGATTGCGAGGCCGGCCAGCATCCAAAGCGCAAGCCCGGTAAGCCATACGGCAATTTCACTGGGGTCCCTCCAGCCGAACAACTGTAGGACCCGACGATCCGGTAGCGCAGAAAAGAAGCTCGAGAAGTAAGCTGAGAAGCCGATCGAACATCTGGTTTCCGCACGCGCTGCGCGTGGACCGTAACGTTTTCACGGACTGTCCAACAGAGACCTTAGCCAAAAGGACAGCCATCTAGCGCGTGCACTCCTGTCCACGCGGCGTCAGCTTACGCTCTTCGCGGAAGCCTGCGTCTCCGGCTTCCTGGCGTTGGCCTGCGGGTTGCGTGTCGCTTTAGTCTTGTGAGATCGATCGCCTGCCATGGCCGCCCCGCCAGCTCGCCGGCGAGAACGGCAGATCCGCGCCTTGGGAAGAGAGCTTCAATGCCGGCGAACCGACCGGAGCAAGATTGTTCGAGGCAGACACCGATTCACTCAGGTCCTGCGCGGCCGAGGATGATGCCACCGCCGCCCCCGCGTCTGCCGATGTTGCCCTCAAACCGAATTGTCTGGCCATCCAAACCTCCATCAATGAGCACCTTGCTGGCGCCGGGTGCCGTCCCCGAATCCAAGGTAAGACAAATCTACGATCCAATCATTGAGCTTTGGTTGGTTTACCCACAAGGAACAACGAAAGGTAGCACGTAGCTTTACGGATAATGACGGTGACCTCCCAGCGAGTGAGTTGGCGGGCGGACCGGAATGGCTGGCGCTCCGTATTTGTCCACGCCACTGACGCCGCAACCCAAGGCAATGTGACCCGGCGCACGGATTTAACCTCGCATTCACTTAGACCGGTGCATCGCCGGAACGAACGCATTCGTCTCAAATTGTCTTGGAAAATAAGGGCTGGGTCATGACCAAATTTCAGTATCTGCAAGAGCAAGCTGCCCGTGCCGAAAGGCTGGCGCGAAGCATACTCGACGCGGTGACAGTAGAGAGACTGCAGGCGTTCGCAGCCGAGTGCCGGGCAAAGGCAAAGACATTGGATAAGCCGCGGACCGAGGCCGCCTGATACTTTGCGCAACTTTCGAGGACACCGCCGCCTCCTTTCGTACTTGGATCCCCGCTTCGGCGGGGTTGTCGTGATGACCGTCACTTTCAGCAGTCCCTGTTGCGGCTACACCGCATGCGACATCGGAGGACTGTAATGTTTGAAAACACTGTCGCAATAATCGATCTTGTTGTTTCCGTCGTGCTCGTGGTCACGACCGCAAAATGGGCGGCTCGGCGCACCAGCCGTATCAAGGCCGTACTCTTCACCTGCGCCGTGGGAGCCGTCTATTCGGTGACGACCGATTTCGCGCTCAGCTTCTTCGTATCGTTTTACGACCGCTCCTTGAGCAGCCTGACGATAGGCTTTCTACTTTCACTGCCTATTGATGCTGCGATCGCATTGTTTGTCACGCGACGGCGCGCAGCCGTGGCTCACGCTTGATTGGGGCATGGCCCCGACGTGACCCCTCCCCCTTCACGATTGGCTTTAGACCCCGCTCTCCCCCGGAGCGGGGGTTTTTCTTTGAACCTTTTCCGGACGCCTGAGACACATGAATGCTGGGGGATATTTGAGGCCCAGTAATAAACTCAGCGCCACCTGACGAATATATTCCGTTGGGCCGCGCTGTTGCGACGCTCCCACGTCGACTTTGAAAACCCCGCTCGCCCAAGCGGGGTTTTCCTTTTTTGGGAACGAAGTCCACCAGCACGAATTGGATCCCCCAACAGGCACCAGCCCCGCACACCGGGGCTTTTCTTTGAGGACTCGTCATGCTCTGGATTGAAGCCATCATCAACATCTCAGCCTTTGCTGGCTTCATTGGTTTAGCAAACCGTTATCCAAAGGATGAACAGGACCACTGACGAGGGAACCGCCGGCGCTATCAATTCCAGGCAATTGGCTGCATAATGCCTCATGGCAAAAGCAAAAGTGACCTTCAGGATCGTCCGAATCGCAGACGATAATTGGACTATCCAGGCCGACTATCCGGGTAGCGAGCAGCGAACCGTCTCAGGCCTTACCAGCAAGGAAGATGCGAACGAGTGGATCAACGGTGAGCGCAAGATCGCGTGGCTCCGCTCCCAAGGTTACGCTAAGTGACCTGATAGCTCTTCAGCGTATCGCCCTTAGGCTTCGCCCAGGCGGGCTTCCCACACCGGTGCACGCAAAGCCTGCCTATGGGGGCGATTTGCTGCTATTTAATGCCCTGAACAGCCGTCCACGAACTCAAATCTGCAAATGTTCTCAGGGAGATAAGAAACATGCGCTACCTCCACACCATGCTGCGCGTCCGCAATCTCGACGTCGCGATGAAGTTTTACCAGGACGCGCTGGGGCTGAAGGAAGTACGCCGGGTCGACAATGACAAGGGCCGGTTCACGCTGGTGTTCCTGTGCGCACCCGAAGACGAAGGCCTGTTCAAGGCCGCGCCGCAGAACCGCGGCGCGCCACTGGTCGAGCTCACCTACAATTGGGATGAAGAGAAATACGGCGAGGACCGCCATTTCGGCCATCTCGCCTACGAGGTCGACGACATCTACGCCACCTGCGACCGCCTGATGAAGGCCGGTGTCACCATCAACCGGCCGCCGCGCGACGGCAACATGGCCTTCGTGCGCTCGCCCGATCTGCATTCGATCGAGCTGTTGCAGAAGGGCGATCCGAAGCCGCCAGCGGAGCCCTGGTCCTCGATGCCGAACACCGGCCACTGGTAAGCCCCGTACAATTGCTTCGTGCACGTCCGCCATCCGAGCTACCGGCTCGTGATATGCGCGAACGCGCCGTTTCGAACAGGCACGCGAGAAAGCGAATGGCGGCCGACGCGCAGCCGCCATTCCGGAATCGTAAAACGTTCCTTCGCGCCAGCTTCTTTTCCGCACAGGAACCGGCCACGACATCGCGCGTTCACTCCTCGATTGCATTTTGAGGAGAATACGATGGGACGAGGACTTCTGTTGTGGTTGCTGGGCGTGCCAATTCCGGTGATCATTCTGCTGTGGCTGTTCTTCGGGCGCTAAGCGGCTGACACCAGCCAACCAACCGACGCGTTACGCGTGAATCGGGGCTCTGTCGCACTGCGGCGGAGCCCGATTTTTTGTTGGTTTGATGCCCGCGCAAGAAGCGCGCTTTTTCGCTGATCTTCAGCTATGAACGGCAGTCAAAAGATCAGCGGGAGCGACAACGCGTGGCCGACAACAACAAACAACAACTCACCATCTGGGGCCGGGACAATTCGGTCAATGTTCAAAAAGTGCTGTGGTGCCTCGCCGAGCTCGACCTCGCCTATGAGCGCATCGACGCCGGCATGCAGTTCGGCAAGAATACCGAGGCGCCGTATCTGGCGATGAATCCGAACGGCCGCGTGCCGACCCTGGTGGACGGCGATTACGTGCTGTGGGAATCCAATTCGGTGATGCGCTATCTCTGCATGGCCTATGGCGACAATTCGCCGATCTACCCCGCGCAACCGAAAGCGCGCGCAAGCGTCGACCGCTGGCTGGACTGGACGCTGTCGACGCTGCAGCCGGTCGACCGGCCGGTGTTCTGGGCGCTGGTGCGCACGCCGGTCGAAAAGCGTGACATGGTGGCGATCCAGAAGGATGTCGATGCGGAAGCGGTGGTGTGGCGGATCGTCGAGGCGCAGCTGGCGAGCCGGCGCTTCATCGAAGGCGACCAGTTCACGATCGCCGACATCGCGCTTGGCGCTTATGCACGCCGATGGTTGGGCGTCGAGGGCGTCACCAAGCCGGAACTGCCGAACCTCGATCGCTGGTTTGCGCAGTTCGCGGCCCGCCCCGGTTTTATGAAGTTCATCGCGCCGCCGATGACGTGAGACAAAGCGTTTTCGAGCGAAGTGGATACCGGTTCGCGTCAAGAAAACGCGTAAAACAAGAATCCAGAGTTCGGTTCTGATTCAATCAGAACCGAACTCTAGCGTGAGCCGCCAGACACACCTGCGCCAACGCTCACCGCGCCGCCGATTTTCATGCAGGTGTTGGTGCCTTCGATCTTGACGAAGCCCGCGCCGTATTCCGAGCAGGCATTGGCCGAATTCGAGCGCTTCAGCGGCAGCAGCTTGCCGGATGTCGTGGCCTTGTCGGGCTTCTGAGGACGGGGCTGCTCGGCGAGCGCGGCAACCGAAGGCAGCGTCACAGCCATCACGATCAGGAGGGATTTTCGCATCCCGCCTTTTACCGCTCCTCGCCGATCCGTGCCAGACTAGCGGACGAACTTGACGCCGACCGATTTGCCGCGACGCCAGACCACTTCGCAGCGGCGTCCGGTCCTGGCGTCGCGCGAAAACGCCAGCCGCAACTTCGCCGGCAGCGAATTGGGATCGTCGATCGTGACCTTCGCCCCGGTCGCGGACAGATCCTTCACCACGCATTGGCGCGCGGCAAAGCCGCCCTCGAGCGTGATCCACCCGGGCTGACTTAATGATTTGCGCGCCTCGCGCTTCTTGCCCGATAGTTTCGATATTAAAGCCATGTCGGAAATACCCCCGGTTAAAGCCTAAATCATGCGGCTTTAAATTCCGTTGCATGCCGTCATCCCCCTCCGAGGGCCATCAGCCCGATGCAGGCCGGACCGGTGGAAAAACGGGTTTTCGAGCGGCTTGCCCACCCGGCCAAACGCCACTATACGTTCGCCCGTCGTCGCCTCCATGGAACATGGACAGCCGGCGGCCAACACGGCCTGTCAATCGCATAACGCATTGATTTTCCGGTTGTTTTGCTCCCTTCGTCTATCGGTTAGGACGCCACCCTTTCACGGTGGAGAGAGCGGTTCGATTCCGCTAGGGAGCGCCAGCCATTTCATTGGCTTAGCTTCCCCTCCCGACCTCATAGTTGAACGGCTGGCCTCGATCGCCGGCGGGTGCGGCGACTTAGACATGGTAGGCGGAATGGATCTTGGGGAACCAGGGAACACGGCTGGGTGCACCTGCACGCTGTCGGTATTCGGCGCCGGCGTATGGCTGTCACTGTCGATCGAGTGAGGGGCTCGAATCTGCTATAAAAGCGGGATGCATCCCGATGCTGCAAATCCCCTACTGCCATTGGTCACCCTGGCCGCGGGAGTGTTTTTGCTGATCGCGCCCCGCATCGTTAGCGTCGCAGTGGCGGTCTATCTGATTATCGCCGGGCTTCTCGGGCTGAACGGGATCTACCACTTCTTCAAATAGGTCCGGAGCGCGGGACCGAAGTCCCGCGCCTCGTTCTCTCGTTCTCTCGTTCTTCAGCCTTGTGGGCCTGCCGTGTTAGCCGGGAGAGTCAGGGGGGCTCCTCCAAGCGAAATAGGTCCCACAGGCTTGGACTGCCGAGCCATCCTCTTTTGCGCTGCTCGGGATAGCCGGTTGCGAGCATGCCTTGTTGGAATGGAGGCAGTTACGTCCGGGGCAATCGTTTTTTGCAGCGAGTCGACCTTCGCAATGAGCGTGGAAATCTGAGCAGACACCTTCTTCACGTCTGCATGCTCATCCGTTATCTGAGCAGATATTTTCTTCACGTCGGCGTGCTCATCCACGACGCTCTTTCTCAGAGAAGCAAGCGTCATTGAACCCTGCTGAAGAAGATCGGTGTTTTGCTGCAGCAGGAAGCTATTCTCTTGCAGCGAGGCAACGTGTTGCTGCTGGCCCGCCTGAATATTCTTCAATGCGGCGACGGCCGGATCCGATATTGGATCGAAAGCTTTCCACGGCGGAAGAAGCTCATGCGGAATCAGTTCGGCCAACTTGCTGAGATCATGCAGAGCAACGTCGGGAGGCGACAGGGTATAGTAGGCCGCTGTGCTGTTTATTCCGAGCGCTAACACCGCAAGCGCCAAGATCGATTTCCGGCTCGATTTCTTGGTCGGCGCCGTGGATTCGGGCTGGTCCGCTTGGCTCTGATTTTCCGATGTCTGGGTCACGTGCATCAACCTCAAATGAGTGAACAAAAAAGGAGCCACCGCTGGATCGTCCCTCGCGACGGCTCCTTTACGCAGCACCCAACTAGAACTGACTGAGATCATAGGCTGATCAGATTAATTCGGCGTTAGCGGCTCAGTCGTCTGGCTTCACCGCAAGCCGTTGCCGATGCGCTTTGATTGGCGCCGCAGGCGATCTCCGTCGGCAAACGCTAAGTTCGTTTCAAGGTAGAACTGCAGGTCGACGAGCGCCCTTGGCTCCCGTAGGCATAACGACAAACAGGCGCCGGAACGCCTCCGTCATTTCGCTAACCGCCTCGGAGGTCTTCGACTGCGCATTCGCGATCTGCGCCGCCGGCCAGTCTCCGTCTTCGATCGCACACCACGCGAGCCGGGAGGCGCTCTGTTCGCTCGCAGCCACGCAGTCGCCGAGCGGCTGAGACGGCACCCGTGGCGTTGCCATGTTGAGACCGCTAAGATCGCTACCTTCTCGCAACGCACCTGCTCGCTCTACCCGGACAGTTTCCTTGATGCGAGCGATCGAATATTCTTCCGCCAAGGCTTGAAGACCTCTCACACGTTTGCGAGAAAAATGCGCGGCTACACGCTGAAGGAGAAGGCCAAGATAACCGCTGGCGCGGTGACGGCGCTCGTCATCGTGGCGTGGCTCTCCATCGTCGCATTGGCGCTGTTATCGGGGGGATAGATCAAAGCGGCTGGCGACGTCGCGGGAACTTTGTGCTGCTCCGGAGACAGCAGGAACTTTGTTCTCCCCCGGAGAACTACGTAGACGCAGGCGCACCCAAGCTGCGGCCACCAATACAGAGTTGTCCTACAAGATCGAACACAACCCGATGCCAAGTGGAACGTTACGTATGCGCCCAAGCCCCTGCGGTTCCCGATGCGCCACGATCACGAATGTCGTGTCGGGCAATTCAGCCCGCAGCAGCGACATGACAAGCTTTTCCGTTTCGAGATCGAGCGCGCTCGTGGCTTCGTCGAGAAATGCCCAATCCGGCTTGGCCAGTATCAACCGTACTAGCGCCAAGCGCTGTTGCTCGCCGACCGAGAGATCGGCGGCGGTTTCGTTTCCGGCGTCAAGCCGGTGCCCGAGCCCCGTCTTGCGCAGCAGGCTTTCGATGGTGCCGGGCGCCACGCTGTCCGGTTCCAAGGGATAGGCGGCAGCGGCAACGAGCGGCGCCAGCGGCATGTACACCTGCTGCGGCATGAAGCACAGATGCCCGTCTGGAAGCTCGATGCGGCCTTCGCCAAAGGTCCACAATCCGGCAAGCGCCTTCAGCAGCGTACTCTTGCCAAGTCCCGACGCCCCGCTGAGCCAGACCGTATCGTCTTTGTCGATGGCAAGCTCGGAAACGCGAAGCAAGGGCCGCTTGTCCGGCGTAAAGATCGATACGTCATGCATCCGCAAGACGCCGTCCGATGACCGCGTTCTGTTCAGCGGGCGTTCGAGACGGTCGACGCCATCGATCTCACCCAGGAATCGCTGAATTCGTTTTGTCGTCGCCACCAGATCGGAAACGAATTTGTAATTGAAAACGAACCACGACAGCGTCGTCACCGTGTTCTGAAAGGCCGACGCTACCTGCATCAGACCGCCGAGCGTTACCTTCCCGGCGAGAAACGCCGGCAGCGCAAGAAACATCGGAATTCTCAGGACGGTCTGAAAGTAAGGCCTCTGGAACAACCCGTAGATAAATTCGCGGGAGATCACTTTTCGCCAGTTGCCGACGAGCGCCTGAAAGCGATGATCGAGGACACGCCGCTCGCTTTGTTCGCCGCCCGACAATGCGATGGCAGCCGCGTTCTCGCGCAAGCGCATCAATGCGAACCGGAAATCCGCCTCGCGTTTTTGCTGCTCCGCCAGCAGGCCCGGCATCTGACGTCCGAGTGCATGTGTCAGCCCGGTGGCAATTGCCACATAGATCGGCGCTGCCCAGACCATGTAGCGGGGGATCTCGAACGCGATCCCGAACAGCTCGAACGAAAGCGGAAAAGTGGAGAGCTGCCAGAGCAGCGTGACAAAGGAAGCAAGCCCGATCAGGCTGATCAGGAAATCCAGCACCTTCGTCAGCAGCGACTCGACGAACTCGCGACAGTCTTCCGCAATGCGCTGGTCCGGATTGTCGATGCTGGCGCCGCCGAGCGACGGCTGCAGAAACCAGTACGCCTTGGCCGGCAGCCATTTGTCCAGCACCGCATTCGTCAGTCTTCGCCGCCAGCGGATCTGGAGATGCTGCCGGGCAAACGAGCCGACCAGATGCAGGCCGGCCGAAGTTCCGATCAGGGCCGCGAAAATTCCGACCTGCGTCACCGCCGCAGATGCATCGAGGCGCTGCAACGCGTTGTAGAAATCCGCGCTCCACTGGATCAGCCGCAGGGTGATCTGGATGCCCGCAATTTGGCACCCGATGATGAAGGTAAGGAGGGTAAAGCCGACCCAGCGAAAAGGCCCGCCGGCGGCCATGCAGAGCAGCCGCCAGATGGCGCTTATGGTGTTACGCATATGATCCGTTGCACCTTTTCAACTGCGGACAGGACGGAAAGTCATCCTGCTCCGCCTATCACCCGAAACGGTGCATCAGAAGGCGTAATTGGCGCCGACCTTGAAGGTTCGGCCCGGCGCTGTCCTCAGTTCGAGCGGATTTGTTATGGCAACCGCCGTGGTCGGCACGGTGTTGTAGGTGGTCGTACCATTGAGCGATGCGAAGTATCGCGTGTCGGCGAGATTCAGGATCGAACCGCGCAACGTCAGACCCGGCACCGACTGCGGCGCCCAGCCGACGATGGCGTCGAACACGATATATCCGTCGGGACGATAGAGCAGCGGCGAGCTGCGTGACAGCACGTCGCTGGCCCAGGTCGATATCAGCTGCGCATCAAACCCGTGCGGCCGATCGCTGTAGCGCAGTCCGAACACGCCTGAAAACGGCGTCGTGCTGTCGAACGCAACAACGGGACTCGTTGCGTCAAACCGCTGCTTGCCTTCGGTATACGCAATCGACGCGCTCGCGGTCCAGTTTTCGTGAAAACGAAACTCCCCCGCTAGTTCAATGCCCCAGAGCTTCACGCTGGAAAGATTCTGGTAGGTCAGGTCGTTAAAGCCCGGAAAGTTGACGCTGGGTACGGGCACGAAATTCTGAATGAAGTCGGTGTAGTCGGCCTTGAATACAGTCGCAGAGAAGTAGCCCTTGCTGAACTGGCCGCGTATGCCGGCCTCATAGCTCTTGACCTGCTCGGGCCGGAGCCTTGCGTTCGGGACGAGGTCCTGATTGAGATCCACATTCGGCAGCGATGTATAAAGCTGCTGTGCGGTCGGCATCTTGAAGCCTTCCGCATAACGGCCCACCAGCGAAATGTTGTCAGTGGTCTTGTAGACGGCGCCGAACTGCTTGACGAGCTTTTCGCTCTGAATCTGCTTCGGTTCGTTCCCCGGCTTGACGACATAAAACGGGTTTGGCCGCGGATCGAGATCGTAGGTCGCATACCGGACGCCCGGCGTAAGACTTAGCTTATCGTTGAACAGCAGGATCTCATCCTGAAGGAAGCCGTCGACGCGATATGTCGTGGCGTCCGCGAAATTGAACCCGCCGGCGTTGGCCACCGTAACCGCTCCTGTCGTCAAATTGGTCGTGACGTCACGGCGCTGGTAGTCCGTGTCCGCGACGCTGGCGTATGCGCCGTAGGTGAGCTTGTGCGTAGCGATGAACGTCTTGAAAGACGAATTCATCTGGATATCGCCCTCCGTAAACTTTTCCTTGTAGTTCAGCAGAAAGTCGAGCCGGTCATTCTGGCCGTTGGCAAGGCGTCGGTTTCGAACTCCGGTGAAATCCCGCTCCTGCGGCGTGTGTGATACCTGCCATTTCACCTGATCCAGCCATCCGAGGTTGGGCGTGTAACGATGCGCGAGCGTCAGGCGGTCGCGGGTCTGAACCTGGTCGCGGATGTAGCTGAGATTCCGGATGCCGGTGCCCTGCAGGCCGAGGTCGTAACGCTGGTCGATCGTGGCGTCCTTCTTGAGCATTTCGCCGGTTAGCTTCACCTCATGCTCTTTGTCGGGATTCCATACCAGCTTGGCGAGGATGTCGTAGTCGCTGCCGTCCAGCGGATTAAGCTTGTTGCAGCGGATCGCCTCCGGATTGCGCGGACAGCCATAGATGCCGCCATCGGCCCGGGCCTTGCTGAGCGTTCCCTCATTGTAGGACCGTTGCGATGCCGAGATCATCGCCGAAAAATCACCGAAGCGCACCGCGCTCGTGCCCGTCTTGAAGAAGCTCTTGTCGTATGAGTCATAACCCGTGTCGAGCTGGCCACCGAACTTGCGGCCCTTCAGATAGTCCTCCGGATCCTTGGTGACGAAGGCAACGACGCCCCCCAGCGCGTCGGCGCCCCACATCACGCCGGCCGGGCCGCGGATGATCTCGACCGCCTTCAGGTTCGCCATGTTCACGAAGTCACGGTTGCCGTCGACGATGCTTTCGATCACGCGGGTGCCGTCGATTAGCATCTGCACGCGGTTGTTGGAGACGCCGCGAATGGTTAATCCGGCGAGGTTGCCGAACGGATCGGTCCCGGATGTCGTCTTGGCGACCGTTATTCCCGGTTCGTAACGCACCAGATCCTGGACGTCGCGCACCATGCGCTCGTCGAGCTCCTGACGCCCTATGACCGTGACGTTCTGCGGAAGATCGAGCGCTTGCCGCGCATTGCGATCGGCGTAGACGCTGATCGTGTCCAGCATGACGCCGTACCGGGCCGCTACGCGCGCCGCCGCTTCATCATCCCCGGCGGACTGCGCATTCGCCAGCGCCGTTAGCGCCAACGACGATACGGCAGCGAGCATGGCAGTGCGCCACCCTGCCCCGGCGGTGGCCAAGGTCATCTTCTTCATCGAGTCCCCACACAACTGAAAAGTAATTGTGCGGGATGGTCTCGTATTCTGAAGTATTAGAGTCAATTATAGCTCGTCAATTCTCCCGATATTGGAACTACATTACATGTAATACATATTTATACTTAGTCTTCTTCTAATCCTTATTTTCAGCGCGAGAATTGTTTCGTTCAAATTTAGAGAGTGCGGCAGGTTCGACTTCGGCGAGAGCGAAGATGGCATCCGCTATTCCGTTGATGCGGGCCGCGTCGTGCTGCAGGCGCGTCTCGGGAAGCAGCACGGCTGGAGCCGGGATGCCTAGATCGCGCAGTTGAAACGGCGTCCCGTGTCCGTATTCGAGATGGCCCCGGCCGATGATGCCGATGACCAGCGGTGGATCGGGCTGCGCTATCGCCCGCGCAATGTTGCAGGCAAAGGCGCGGTCCCACGTCTGCTGGGCGCGGATAAATCGATCGAGCGATGGATCCATCGCCGATGCAGGCCCTGTGGGCGAGCGATTGAGGCCGAGCCCGAACAGGTATTCGCGATAGGCGACGGTCGCCTCGGCGGCAGGCGTCAGTCCATCCCGCTCTTCCTCGGGTACGGCATCCCATCCATCCTTGCCAACGCGTGTCACCAGCGGCCGGTTGCAATTGAGCGCCAGCATGGGCGCCCGCTGCTGCCGGCAAAAATGAAAAAGCGGCAAATAGAGCTGCGCGTCGTAGCCCCAGACAGTTTTCCAGTCGACCTTTTCAAGAAACTGGAGGCTTGTGAGTTCGCCCGCCACCCATTCGTCGAGAACGGGCTGGACGCGCCGCGGAAACATCTCGAAGCCGACCGCGACATTCCTCCTGATGAACCGGAGGATGGTCGCGACGTGGAGCTGCCAGCGGTGAATCTCGGCGATGGTATGGGTTTCGCCAAGCAGCATGACCTGGCGCGTCGCCATTTCGTACATCAGCTCGAACTCGTCAATCTGGCGTCCGTTAGACGGATCGATCCACGTTGCCAGTGGATGCTCGAATACCAACGGCTCCGGGGTTGGGATCATCAGGGCATCCCAAAGGCCCTGGCGGGTCCGACCAAAACCAGCCCCAGCGGATCGCCGCCTTGACCGATTGCGGCAAGCTCGACATCGCCATCCGCGTCGGCCCTTTGGCTTCGCCAGCTTGCAACCGTCCCGCCGCGCAAATGCAGATGGAAATCGGCGGCAATCAGATTGATGAACCCCATGGCAGGGTTGATGACAGGGACCATTCCGCGCCAGCGCTGGTCCAATGCCGGCCGCCGCATCTGAATTTCGATTTCAATCCCGGCTTCAATCGCGGCGCGCAGGGGCTGGAAGGCCGGATCGTCGTCGGAAAGCGACGATGCCTCGGAGGATGGCTTGTCCGGCGCGGCGACTGGAATGCCTGCGAACGAACCGACGCTGATATCGAATTTGTCTCCGTTGTCCAGGCTGACGACAGTAAAGAGCGTTTCCTCAACGGCGTTCTGAAATTCCAGCTTGGGAAGCACCCTGTCCTTCATTCGCGCGGTGCGATCAATGATAACCGATGCGACGGACGCCAGATCGATGCTGCAATTGTGCGCCTGGCCGATGCAGAAGGCCCGGCCGGCCTGTTTCTCCAGTCGTTCGATATTGCCGATGCGCTCATGGGTTACCCCATCGTTCTGCGCCACGATCATCAGCTTTCCGGCAAGAGGGAGCCTGTTCAATATTCGAACCGGCGGGT
Source organism: uncultured Alphaproteobacteria bacterium (assembly GCA_963770135.1). Lineage (GTDB taxonomy): Bacteria > Pseudomonadota > Alphaproteobacteria > Rhizobiales > Xanthobacteraceae > Bradyrhizobium. The sequence goes on from CAVYOM010000020.1 coordinate 118,452, forward strand.
CGGAAAGCCGCTGCCGCAAATTGTCGTCGGGCATTTGTGTTGTTGTTCCCTCGCCTCGTCAAACCGAGACCTTGTCTGGAGGAACAATGGCGCGGCGTCCACAGATCAAGTGCGCTGGAAGCCGAACACTAGAGGTCTTCAAGGCACGCTTTACGATTAGAATAAGTTCAGGATATGCAATCCATCGCATACGCGAGTGCACGCGGAAGGCGACGGTCCGAATAATCGCTATCACAGCGGTCGGATATCGCGTCTGGCAACGTCAGCGGAACTTTGTTCTACTCCGGAGATCTACCAGCCAGCAGAGTACCTGTTCATGACTAATAAACCATCGCGCGCCGATGGCGCCCGCGTCCTCGCCGACCTCAACGCGCTGCGCGCCATCGGCGCCTACAAGACCGGCGTCCACAAGCCGACGTTTTCGGAACCGCATCTCGCGTCGCTGGCGTGGCTGGTGCAGCGGCTTCCCGAGGCCGGCCTCACGGGCGAGATCGACGGCATCGGCAACATCCTCGGCACCAGCACGAAGTCCGGACCGAAATTGTTGGCGGGGTCGCATCTGGAAAGCCAGAACCACGCGGGCTGGCTCGATGGACCGCTCGGCGTGGTCTATGCGCTCGAGGCCGCCCGAATCATCAACCGCGATCCGAATGTAAACGGCGCGGTTGAAGTGGCGTCCTGGTGCGACGAGGAAGGTCATTTCGGAAGCTTCCTCGGCAGCCGCTCCTATGTCGGCGGCGTCACCGAGGCCGATATCGACGAGGCGCGCGACCGCAACAACGACAGGAGCATGCGTGAGGCGCTGCGCGACGCCGGTCTTGGCGGCCGAGCCCGCGCCCGGTGCGAAAGCGGGCGGCATATCGGATATCTTGAAGCCCATATCGAACAGGGCGAGACGCTCGAAAGCGGCGGTCTCAAGATTGGCGTCGTCACGTCCATTGTCGGGATCTGGCAGTACCGCATCATTTTTACGGGCGAGCAAAACCACGCCGGCACCACGCGGATGGCGATCCGCAGGGACGCCGGCCTCGCGCTGGCCAGGTTTTGCGTCGCTATCGACGAGCGTTTTCCGGCGGCCTGCGGCCAACGCACGGTTTGGACCACCGGCCGCATCACCCTCGATCCCGGCGCACCCAGCATCATTCCGGGCGCTGCGGAAATGCTGTTCCAGATCCGCGACGACGATCCCGGCGTGATTGCGCGGCTGGAGGATCTCCTGCACAGCATGGCTGAGGAAGTCGACAAACAGGGCCGCTGCCACGTCGTCGTGGAGCGCATTCGCACCGGCGCACCCGCGCTGATGGATGCCTCCTTCCAGCATGCCATCGAACAAGCCGGCGCAGCCTGTGCCGGCGGCAGGTCGCTGCGCATGCCGAGCGGCGCCGGTCACGACGCCCAGATTCTCGCGACCGTGATGCCGGCAGGCATGCTGTTCGTGCCGTCGATCGGCGGCATCTCGCACCACTGGACCGAGAACACCGCCGACGCCGACATCGTCACGGGGGCCGAGGTCTTTGTCGACGCGTGCCGGCGGCTGCTGGCGCGGTGAGACCGAGGGACGACATGGCTGCTGGCCCCAGGCCGGCCTATTCGATCAGGGATATTCCACGGGGGGTATGGGTTCTCGGCTTGGTCTCGATGTTGATGGACGTCTCCTCGGAGATGATCCACGCCCTGCTGCCGATCTACCTGGTTACGGTGCTTGGCGCATCGATGGTAACGGTTGGTGTTATCGAAGGCATCGCCGAGGCGACCGCCTCCATTACAAAGATATTCTCCGGCGCGCTCTCGGATCGGCTCGGCCAGCGCAAATGGCTCGCGGCCGCCGGCTACGGCCTGGCGGCTTTTACCAAGCCGGTGTTTCCGCTGGCGCCGACCATCGCCTGGCTGGTGGCGGCGCGTTTCGTCGACCGGATCGGCAAGGGCATTCGCGGCGCCCCCCGCGACGCGCTGGTGGCAGACCTCTCGCCGGCCGATCTGCGCGGCGCGAGTTTCGGGCTACGCCAGTCGCTCGACACGGTCGGCGCCTTCCTGGGCCCGCTGCTTGCCATCGCCCTGATGTGGTGGACGTCCGACAACTTCACGGCGGTGTTCTGGTTTGCCGTCATTCCCGCCTTTCTGGCGCTGGCCCTGATCGTCTTCGCCGTGCGTGAGCCGGACCGGCCGCAGGCGCTACGCGCGGTACGCAATCCGGTCAGCCCGGCCGAAATCAAAAACCTCGGGCCGGCCTATTGGTGGGTGGTGGCGGTGGCGAGCGTGTTCACGCTGGCGCGCTGCAGCGAGGCGTTTCTCATTCTGCGCGCCCAGAATGTCGGGCTGCCGATCATGCTCGTGCCCGCCGTGCTGGTGGCGATGAACGTCGTCTATGCGCTCGCGGCCTATCCTGCCGGGGTGATCTCGGATCGCGTCGGCCGCACGGCCGTGCTGGCGGGCGGCATGCTGCTGCTGATCGCCGCCGACCTTGCGCTGGCCTTGCTGCCGTCGATCGGCGGCGTGGCGCTGGGGGTCATCCTCTGGGGCCTGCATATGGGGCTGACCCAAGGGCTGCTGGCCGCGCTCGTCGCCGATACCGCGCCGGCTGAGCTGCGCGGAACGGCCTACGGATTTTTCAACCTGCTCGGCGGCCTGGCGATGCTCGCGGCCAGCATCATCGCGGGCGCGCTCTGGGACGTTACCGGGCCGCAGGGAACATTCCTGGCCGGGGCCGGCTTTGCCCTTGTCGCCTTGGTGGGTTTGTTGCTGGTCCATGGCAAGATCGGCGGCAAGGCCGCATAGCCTCCCCGGAGGCCAGGATAAGAATGCGCTTGGCGACAACGAGTTGCGTTCGGCTTTTCTTGCAAACAACTGAATTTGCGGCCATTTGATCGCCTGACGAGGTAGATTTTTCACATGTTGTTGCTGCAGGCCCTCCCCACATCGATCGGCGTAGCCGCCATTGCGCCGGCGCTGCTGGTGCTCTGGCTCGTGATTGCCGCCGACGAGCGTCCCGGCCCGCCCACGCGGGTATGGCTCGCTTTCATACTCGGCGCCGCCAGCATTTCACTGCTGGGCATTGCGCGCGCCCCGTTTGCGGCGATCCTCGCCGTGCCGGGAAACCCCTGGATGACGCAGGCCCTGCGTTCGGTCTTCGGGGTCGCCGCGCCGGAAGAGATCGTCAAGGTCCTCGTGATCGTCGCCGTGTCGGTGCGCCGCCGCACGTTTGCCGACCCGATGGATACCGTGGTCTATGGCGCGGCCGCCGGCCTCGGCTTCGCCGCTTACGAAAACCTCGCTTATCTCGTGCAGCATTCCGACATGTGGCGGTCGCTGGCGGCGTTGCGCAGCGTGCTGACGGTGCCGTTTCACGGCGCGCTCGGCATCATCGCGGGCGCCTATATTGCGATCGCGCGGGCGGGAACGGCGCTGGGCGCCAACCGCCATCATCGTGACTGGGCGCGGATTTCAAGCTGGTGTCTGGCGCTGTTCGCGCCGGTGGCGCTGCACGCCGCATTCGATTTCCCGCTGCTGACGCTGCAGAAACATCCCGATCTCGGCCCCACCACGCGCATGCTGCTCGGGGCGGCGAGCCTGCTGATCGGATTCAGCTCGATCGGATTTGCCATTCGGCTGGTGCGGCGCGTCGGCCGCCACCACGCGCCGCGCACCGAGCTCGCGCGCGAGCGGCTGAGCCAGTTGCGGGGAATGTGGGCCCTGCTGCTCGTGGGCAGTGGGGCCGGCTTCGCCGGCGCTGCTTTCGTGCTGACGTCGCTCCATCACTGGTTCGTCAATCCCGAGCGCAATGCGTCGCTGCTCCTGATTCCGCTCGGCCTGACCTCCATTCTGATCGGCCTGGGATTATTGCTGGCGACGTCGGCAGTTTATGTATTCAGCCGCAACCGCATCAGGACGTCCTCGGAGGGGTTTTCGTCGGCATCCGGCCGGGGCTGAGCGTCATCCTTCCGTCGTTGATCTCGCTCAAAAAGGCCTGCGAACAAATTTTACCTGCAGGCGGCGCCCAAGCTATATTGGATACTCATCGGCGCGGCAGGCATCGGGAGTTTTCAATGACCCTTCCCCAGGACATCCCACCGGACGACCTCGCCAAACTGCAGTCGCAGATGAACGCTACGGTGAAGGCGCATTGGAAAGCCTTCCTGTTCGAAGGCATCGTGCTCGCCCTGCTCGGCCTGGCGGCGATGATCGTGCCGCCGCTGGCGAGCCTCGCCGTCACCATCTTCCTTGGCTGGATGTTCCTGATCAGCGGCATTGCCGGGCTGTTCGCCACCTACTGGGCGCGGCAGATGCCGGGCTTCTGGTGGTCGTTGTTTTCGGCGGCGCTGGCCGTTCTGGCCGGCGGCATCCTGCTCGCAAAGCCCGAGCAGGGCATTCTCACGCTCACCATCGTGGTCGGCGCCTATTTCCTGGCCGAGGGCATCGTCACCATCATGTATGCGCTGGAGCACCGCCGTGAATTATCGGGGCGCTGGTCCTGGCTGCTGATCTCGGGCGTGATGGACCTCCTGATCGCGTTCATCATCGTCGCAGGCCTCCCGGATTCGGCGAATTGGGCGATCGGCCTCCTGGTCGGGATCAACCTCGTGCTCGGCGGCGCGTCGCTGGTCGGCATGGCGCTCGCCGCGCGCCAATCCTGACGCGAGCCCCGGCGCTTTTGCCGGTTACCAAGAGCGATTGTCGAACTGCGCGAGTTGCAAGCAGTCATCCTGGTCATGGCGAAAACGGGACGCTTGCCCCGAGATCGGGCCTGCTCGAACCAGATACAACAACCCCCAAGTGCAATCTCCGCACCGTCTGGTCCAGAAACCGGTTGCCTGGCAAGCATTCTTCTCTCTTGCGCGCGAATGTCAGAACGCCGGCTTAAGTTTATCCGCTATCGTTTAACGAGCCTGTGCAGACACATCGCCGGCGCTCTTTGCGGTTTCGATCAGGAACTCGATCCCGAGCTTTGCGAAGCGCGCTTGATGGGCGCCCGTCGCGTCCAATGTGGAGACGGTGTCCTGTGGAGTGTGGATTGCACGGTTATAGTCTGCGAACGCTGCCTCGAACGGAAAGGCGGCGTGCACGCCGTTCCTCGTCCATGAGTGATGATCAGAGCACGCGTAGCCGCATGACGTTTCAGCGTGCGTGATTTTGTGAGCACCTGAACTGTTGTATTCTTGTAGCAGTGTAGTCAGAAAAGAGTTGAGTTCAGGACTGACAAAATCGTTGATCAGGTAAACATCCCGCTCGGAACCTTTAAAGCCGGTCATGTCCATCTGCAAGGCGGCAATGACATTTCTGCCTTCACTCTTGTATTTGTCCGCGATTTCGCCTGACCCTCGGAGACCCACCTCCTCTGCAGCGTAAGCTATAAACTGTATCGTTCGCCTTGGCTTGAATCCAATCTCCGTTAGCACGCGAAGTGTCTCTGTCACGACCGCAACGCCGGATGCGTCGTCGTCAGCACCTGGGGCGTTCTCGCGGTTCTGTTGATTGATCGAGTCCAGATGCGCGCCGATTACGACTATTTCGTCCGGCGCGGACACACCCCTGATGGTTCCAATGACGGAATTCTGGATCCAGCCGTGCGGAAAGAGGGCAACCGAAAAGTCTGTACGCTTTGATCCCAGCATTTCCCACTCGCGACGAATGAGCTCAGCCGCCTCCTGCCCTTTCTGCGTTTGATAGTACCGCGTCCCGATATCCTGGAGCGCTGTGATCGTGCGTACGATATTGGCACCACTAACCTGATCAAGGGCAGGTTTCACAACGCTCTGCTGATCGATCGTATCCGGGAGGCGACCCGGGGCGCGGAAACCGGCAATATTAGCGGCGTTGTTCACCTCGTTCAGGGCGGCCTCGCGTGACGCGTGAACAGTGAAACCGCCGCAGCGCGGGTAGCCGCTGTGGATCAGGCCAACGAACTCGTCCAAGGCACTTTCGGCAATCTCGGCGACTGAGATGCCGTTGTTCGACTCAAACGTGCGGAAGACTGGCCGCCCGTCCGCAAGCGAGGCTCGGCCAGTAAACGACCGCTGCGCGACACCGGCTACGTCGTTACCCGTAGCAATCCAGAGCGTCGACGTCTGCGCATATGTGGAGGAGTTTCCCAGCAACACGGCTAAAACCGTGCCAATCACCCTCATGCAGCTCATTGTCGTCCTCCTATGAACCGACATCCACAGGCACCGTGGCGGATATTATATATCAACTCGTGGTTTAGATCTGCACGGAACAGGGATTACTGCGCGTGCTTCGGAATAGCCCCAACAGTAGCCCGCGCCTCTAGGGGGATGACAGGGCCCAATACCTGAGCTATAGAGCCCGCTATGATCATGATCGCCGCCAACAGCTATTGGTATTTTAGCTACGACAGCTCGCTGGCGGTGGGAGGATCGCGCTCAATCTGACGAATTGAAGCCAAGAAATCCGAACAGCCGCCAAACCTGGCGGCTTTTTTATTGGCCGGCAGGTTCCCAACGAACAGGAGCCACAGCCGTGTTGAGCACCACCGACGACCTTCGAATTAGCGAACTGAAAGAGCTGAGTACGCCGCAAGAGGTGATGGGTGATATCCCGCGCACCTTGACTGCGACGCGCGTGGCGATGGCGGCACGCAACGCCATCCACGCCATTCTGAACGGGACCGACGACCGCCTGCTGGTCGTCGTCGGCCCCTGCTCGGTGCACGATCCCGTTGCCGCCGTGGAATACGCCGAGCGCCTCGCCGCCTTGCGCGAAAAACTCGCCGATCGCCTCGAGATCGTGATGCGCGTCTATTTTGAGAAACCGCGCACCACGGTCGGGTGGAAGGGGTTGATCAACGATCCCAATCTCGATAGCTCTTTCGACATCAACAGGGGATTGAGGCTGGCTCGCAACGTGCTGTCTGCCGTGAATAATCTCGGCCTGCCGGCCGGGACCGAATTCCTCGACATGACGACGCCGCAGTACATCGCCGACCTGATGGCGTGGGCCGCAATCGGGGCACGCACCACCGAGAGCCAGATCCATCGCGAGCTGGCTTCCGGGCTTTCCTGCCCGGTCGGCTTCAAGAACGGCACCGACGGCAACGTCCGCATCGCAGCCGATGCCGTGAAGTCGGCCTCGCATCCGCACCATTTCATGGCGGTGACCAAGGGCGGCCGCTCGGCGATCGCGGCGACCACCGGCAACGAGGACTGCCACATCATCCTGCGCGGCGGCCATCAGCCGAACTATGACCGGGAAAGCGTCGATGCCGCGTGCCTCGAACTGGTCCGTGCCGGCGTGGCGCCGCGGCTCATGATCGACACCAGCCACGCCAATAGCAACAAGAAGCCGGAGAACCAGCCGCTGGTCGTGGCCGATATCGCCCAACAGATCTCGAACGGCGAGCAGCGCATCACCGGCGTCATGATCGAGAGCAATCTGGTGGCCGGCCGCCAGGACGTCGTGCCGGGCAAGCCGCTTACCTACGGCCAGAGCATCACCGACGGCTGTATCGACTGGGAGACGACGGTGTCCGCGCTGAACGTGCTCGCCGATGCGGTGGCGACGCGACGGAAAGCGCTAAGCGGCGAATTCCGCGAGCGTTCGGCCTAGCCGCCCGGACCGAATAATCGTGAAGCGGGGAACGCGGTCTGCGCGCCCTGCTCCACGCTCCAACATCAGTAGCGGCTGGGAATCGGCTGGCCTGCGCGCAGGCCCTCGATAGCATCCTTGGGCCGCGGCTGCGCCTTGGGAATCTTCGGCAGGTCTACATCGACCTTCTTGTAGGGGATGCTGTCGAGCAGATGCCGGATCAGGTTCAGCCGCGCGCGCCGCTTGTCGTCGGCCGGGACGATGTGCCACGGCGCCCATGGTGTGTGGGTGGCCTCGATCATGCGCTGGTAGGCCGCCGTGTAGTCCCACCAGCGCCGCACCAATTCAGTGTCCATCGGGCTCAGCTTCCAGTGCTTCATCGGGTCGTTGATCCTGGCCTCGAACCGGCGTCGCTGCTCGTCCTGGCTGACGTCGAGAAAATACTTGCGCAGGATGATGCCGTTGCTGACGATCATCTCCTGCTCGACCATGGGAACCATCTTCATGAACCGTTCGTACTGCTCGTCGGTGCAGAAGCCCATGACTCGCTCGACCCCGGCCCGGTTGTACCACGAGCGGTCGAAGAGGATGATCTCGCCCGCCGCCGGGAATTGCGCGATGTAGCGTTGGATGTAGACTTGGGTCTTCTGGCGGTCGGAGGGGGCAGGCAAGGCCACGTGCCGGAAGACACGCGGGCTCGTGCGTGCGGTGATCCGGCTGATCACACCCCCCTTACCCGCCGTGTCCCGGCCCTCGAAAACCACAATGACGCGCGCCCCCTGGTCTTTGACCCAGGTCTGCAGCCGGGTTAGCTCCACTTGAAGCTTGGCGAGCTCACCCTCGAATTCCTTGCGTTTGATCTTGCCGGACGCGTCCGGCGCCTCAACGACCTCGCGCTTCTTCTGCTTGGCTTTCGACACCCGCCAACCCTCCCCGGCCAAAATGCAGCTATTCGCACCGCCACTCGGAACCGAATCCGCCGGGGTGTTATTGATCTATCTCAACGCTGCACCGGTCCAATATGCGGTCGGAAACGCGGTTCTGATCATCCTCGGCCCAGTCATCGTGACACTTACCTATGCCGGCTGGGGCCATGGCCGGTGCGTCCGCTTGATGCAGATCAGTCTCCTTTCCTGCCGTTCTGACAGCCAAGGATCGGTGTCAGAGTTGCGAGTCGATCGGTAGCAGCTTCCACAGGTTGGCGACCAATCGCCTTCGAAAGCCGGTTTCGGGCTCGTCCCGATAGCATATCCTTTGGCCGTCCCTCTCCGTTTCCCACACTATCGCGCCTTTCGGATCGAGGCGGACGCGGTAGCAATTTTCGGGCGCCACGCCAGTTGCCATGTAGTCCGTCAGCCTTTTGGCAAGCTCGGTGCTCTCGATGTAGAGGCCCGCTTCGGTATTGATCACGGCAGAGCGCGGGTCGAGATTGAAGCTGCCGATGAACACGGCTTCGCCGTCGAAGGCCATGGCCTTGGCATGCAAGGCCGCTCGCGACCGCCGGGAAAGCAGTGACCAGCCCGGCCGGAAAGCGTCGGTATCCGGGCGCAGTTCGTACAGTTCCATGCCGTTCTCGAGCAGACGCCTTCGGGTCTTGGCATAGCCTGAATGCGCCGGCAGCATGTCGTTCGAAGCGAGCGAGTTGGTCAGTACGCGCACCCGAACATTGCGCGCCTGCAGCGCCTTGACGGTTGCCTGCGCTCCCGCGGGCAGGACGAAGTATGGCGATTCGACGAGCAGTTCCGCTTTCAGATGTGCGACCCGCTCGCGAATGAAAGCCATGACGTCATCGCTCTCCTTGCCGGGGGCGATGCTTTCCGGATCGTCGGCGACAATAAAGCCATTTGCCCACACGAGATTGTCGCGAAGCTCGGCGCCCTGGGCAGCGAGTTGGCCGAGGTCCTGGTCAATCGGATAGGGGTAGTCGACCGCCGCGATCGCCTCACGCAAGCGAATCCGGATGGCGTCGAGATCGGCAGCATCGTGGGCGCGGTCGACGATGGCCGCGATCGGCACGGTTGAGGGGCTATTCCAGTATCGGTCGAATACGCCCGACAAATCGCGGACCACAGGCCCAACCGCCAGCACGTCCAGATCGCGATAATTGGCGACGGTGTCCACGCCATAATAGATGTCGCCGATATTGCGGCCGCCGACGATCGCCGCCGCATTGTCGGCGACCATCAGCTTGTTGTGCATGCGGCGATTGACCCGGCCGAAGTCGAAAATGAAATCAAGGATAGACCAGCGCCGGTTAGTAAGCGGGTTGAACAGTCGGATCTCGACATTTGGGTGAGCATCGAGTGCGGCTTTGACGGAATCGCTGTCCTTGTAATAGGGATCGTCGACGAGGAGCCGCACCCTCACCCCGCGATCGGCCGCCTTCATCACGTGCTCGACGATGATCCGGCCGGTGGTGTCGCCGTCCCACATGTAATACTGCATATCGAGGCTACGCTCGGCCAGGTCGGCGAGCGCCAGACGGGCGATGAAGGCCTCGCGCGCCTGGCTCAAGAGGCTGAAGCCGGAGAGGCCTGGATGCTTGTCGGCCGCCGGGCCGAAGAATTGGCCTAGCCTGGTTGAAGCGGGGTCGTCGAATGCCGTCGATAGCGTTCGCGGATACTCAGGCCGGGGGTCGGTGGTGCGATCGGTGAGAACCTTGGCAAGCCAAGCCAAGACCGTGCGTGGGAGTCCGCGACGAGCCAGTGCCCGAGACTCGGCCGACCCCACAGGACTGCCGGTTCGCGGCGTGTCGGCGTGCATCCGGTGGCAGCCTGCAACATGGTAGGCAGTTCCGCGGCCCATGGCGCTCTCCAACCCCCACGGCCAACAGGCAAACGCGGCAACAGCAATCCGTCAAGCGCAAACTTGCGACCAAAAGTCAGAACGACGCCGAAATTCTCGCAAAGCTGATTTTTGGCCAGCTTCGCCACTGCAATACTCCGTTGTCGCTTTTGTGCGAAACGATGTGGTTTCCTCTGAGTACGCGGCATAAATCCGGTTACTTCTCCTGCAATTGGATGATTGCTCCGGCAAGCACACGTCGTACACGTGGCAAAAATCGACCAGCCTGTGGCGTACCTCACATGAGGAAATGGCCCCTCGGAATATTGTCCTGAACGGGGGCTGCTGGCTGCTGACTCAAACGAGGTTTCATGAAACGACTTCCGAGCAACCTGAGCGCAGACGACCTGCGTACCTACCGTCGGTGGACCGGCGGCTTATACCTGTCCTATCTGGCCGCCATCCTCGTCGCGATCGTCCTCACTCTCACGAACCGGCCCGCAAGTGAACTCAGGGCGTCGAACGAAATCCAGATGGCGCGCTTGAAGGGCTCATCAGCATCTATCGACACTCCGGCGGCAGCCATGCCCGCCGCAAAGCCGTAAGCCGCCGCGGACCGACCACTCAAATAACATTCATTTTTTGGAAATAGCGCAATGACTAAACCGTTCATTCGATTGCTCATGATTGCAGCCCTGCTTGCTCCAGGCTCGGCGTTTGCCGACGCTGAGCAGGCCCGCGTTCAGTTTTGCTGGGCGATGGGAAAGTTTGACCATACCATCTACTACGCCGAAATCGAGAACCGCGAAGATCGGCAGGCGAGCTTCGATGAGTTGCTCCAGATTTCAGGCATCGATCACCACGCCGTGAGATGCAGCACTTCGGATTCGACATCGCATCGCCTGGCGCGCGCGAAACTATTCAAAGATTGGCTCGAGTCCGAGTTCGAAACCGTGAACACCACGTTCCTGTCGGATCTCGACTACTAGAGCGTGGATTCGCTAGCTAGGCCGCGGAGGCCACTGCGGGTCGCCTAGCGATTGATGCGCGTCGATCGTGAACCAAGTTCTCCAGCCGGTGGGCTGCCACGTTCAGCGTGGCATCATCCACCGCGCTCTCGTCTCCAGCTGCGGATTTGGCACGTTCCGCCGTTAGAATGCCGTCGATTTCATCTTCGATATCCGACAGCTCGGCCTCTGCTTCGGCTTTCCGGACCCGGCGCGACAGGGCATAGAGAGAATCGAGCGGGCCTTCGGCCGGGTGGTTGCCGATGCCCAGGAATTTCCACGCCGCCGCAAGCATGGTGGCGGCGCCACCCAGTATCATCGGGGTCAAATAGATCCAGTTGCCGTATTCATCCATGAAGCTCTGAGTGGTGCTGTTGTAAACGGCTGCTGCGCCAGGGTGCAGCGGAAGGTAGGCATCCTGGTCGGTGCTGGGCGCGGTGATCTGCGCGAAAATAGGCTGCTCACGCAGAAGATTCCTGCGCGCGCTCATGATCGCCTGCGTGAGGCTGGTTACCAGATCCGTGCCGAGCTTCTTTTGCGCAACCAGGTATAGCGAGGTCCTCAGGGTCGTCAGGTCATCTTCCGGGACCGGCGGCGATCCCCGCAGCGTGCCCTTCGGGACGTCGAAACTTTCAAAGGCACGTTGGACCTCTGCAATTGCGCCCGCGGACTCGATTGGGATCAGCGCCGGGACCTTTTTATGGTCGAGCTGAAAAAATCCGCGAACGAGCGAGAGATACTTTTCGGCGAGCGGGATCACGACAAGCAGGGCACTGACCTGTTTTGATTGAATGGCTTGCCGGATATCCGTCAAAGCAAGGTTCTTGAATACAACTTTTGCGCTCGCCAGATCGTATTCCTTGGTCAACAGATCGACAATCTTGTCGTTCGCTGCTCCGCCGACCACGCCGACCGCGCGTCCCTTCAGGTTTTGAATGCTGTCGATGGACGATCCCGGCGGCGCGATGATCAGTACGACCATATGGCTGACGACGACGACGGCTTGCGCCTGCGACAAATCGCCGACATCGCCGCGAACCACAGCGAGATCGACCTTGCCCGCGGAGAAGGCGGCAGCGGCCTCAAGCGCGGTGCCGCTGTCGATAACCTTGAGCCGCACCGGCGCATTCGTCGAAACGAACTCGCTCGCCAACGCTGACATTGCCTTGGCTGCCTCGCCGTCGACCGAGCCGACCGCCACGGTCAGCGTTACCGGGCGGCTGTAATACCGATAGGCAAGGAGACTTGCGCCCGCGGCAAAAACGGCGACACCGATAAGCAGGAAAAAACGAAGCCAAAGCGGCAATTTCGTCGACACCATACTCGTCACTCCAGACGCGCCGGCCGATGGATTGGCGCCGGCTTCCTCAACCCTCTATGGTCTTCGTCGGACGAATGCTCGGCATCGCCAATGGCCCCATGCGGGCATACACCTCGTTCGGCACCCCGTACTCCCGCATCACGTGGTCGATTTTGTTGAGACCGCAGGCCTCGCGTTGCACGACGAAGAGCCAGAGCGCATATCCCGCCTGTTCGACGAGACTGTCGCGGATTTTCCGATCGGAATTAGCCACCCGCGGGCATGCGGCAAGTGCCGCCAGCGCGGCCTCAAGCCGCCGTCCAAGCCGTCCGAGCGCTGACGCCCGCTCCTGGGCGATCTCCCATTCGAGAGTTGCGTATCCAGAACGAAGTAGATCCAACACCATATTGGCGCGCTCCGAAACCTGGCCTGCCAATTGTCTCCCATCTTATGGGTCGGCAGCGAGCTGTTCAAGACAAGGCGCGTGTATTTGCTGACCGGGATGTGGGGCAGAACACCTCGATCGTCGGAAAACGCGGCTCCCCGGTGATGCAATCCCAAAGGTAAATTGCAAAGCCTACGTCGCCGGTACGTCAGATAAGTTACGATGTAACGCGGACATCGAGCGTCACGACTAATGCGAGTGTATTGCCACAAGCATATCGCAAAGGTAGATTTCGTTCGTGCTCAAGTGCGACGTGGGAGGCTGTATGAGAAGGCGCGAGTTTCTCAGGTTTGCAGGCGGTGCCGCGGTCGCTTGGCCGTTGGCGGCGCGGGCCACGCCGGGCCCTGATCTCAACATAGACGGAGTGCCGCTTCCCTCCGACGTCACCGTAGCTTCTGTGCCGACGTCGGCAACGGCATTGCAGCGGCGGTGGGCCGGCGTGTGGGTCGGCGCCTGGAATGGCGGCCTCAAGCATATCCTGCTGGTCGAACGCATCGCCGAGGATGGCGCGGCCGGCGTCGTTTATGCGGAGGCTGACAACCTATACACGGGGCTGCGCGCGAGGTGGTGGCGATTGGACGCGGCTATGTCTGGGCGAACTCTTACCGTTAGAGCGCCGATGTTCACTGCGACGTACGATCTGGATGACGATGGGCAGTTGAACGCGTTTTTCAAGGGCGGCAGGATCGCACGTACGACGATGAGCGGAACCGATCTGGCTGCCATGGCCCGGCCCGATGCAATTGTTGCCTGGTCCCGCGGTACATCCGAATTGCTCCAAACGGATTTGCTCGAACATGGCAATCCAGTCAGGCTGGAGACAGTCATTTTCAAGCCTTCCGGGTCGGGGCCGTTTCCTCTCGCAGTGTTCAATCACGGCTCGATCGGTAGAAATGCGACACCCGGACTTGCCAAGCAAACCTGGGTCTCGCTCGAAGTTGCCGATTTTCTCAATAAGCAAGGATGGCTCGTTGCTTTTCCGCAGCGTCAGGGTCGCGGAAAATCCGATGGGCTGTATGAAGAAGAGCGCAACAGCTTCGGCGATACCGATAGGGCGGTGAGCGGTGCGGATCGCGCCTTGACCGATGTGAATGCGGCCATTGCCGTCCTTCGCCGCCGGCAGGACGTTGGTCCCGGTCCTGTTCTGGTCGGCGGACACTCACGCGGCGGCGTACTGTCCATTGTCTATGCTGGAATGCATCCCGAGCAAACTCTGGGTGTCATCAATTTTGTGGGCGGATGGTTGGGCGAAAAGTCGCCCGGCGCTGATTTAGTCAATCAAACACTGTTCCAGCGTGGCGCGCGCTACGACCAACCGACGATCTGGCTCTACGGCCAGGGTGACATTTTTTACTCGATTGACCACAGCCGAAAAAACTTTGCGGCCTTTGAAAAAGCCGGCGGCAAAGGGAAATTCATCGAGTTCGATGTGCCCAGCGACGTGGGCCACGACGTTATTCACTATCCTGATCTCTGGGCAGGCCCAATCGCCGGCTACCTCAACTCATTTTCCCGTGGACACTAAGCACACAGCGCCCACGACGTGCTTGGGCTCAAACGCATTGCCAATTCATGCGATCAACTCAATGTTCTGATTTTGAGGCATGAAGCGGACATGCTGCGGTGGACGCTCGATGTCCGCACTTGGGGCAGAAACCACATGCCTAAGCTAGGCCATGACGTCCGAGTACCCTCAAGCGGGACGTCGAAAGCAGCCCGAAAGACCGCTCCCTTATCTTCCGACCGTCACGCCCGCGGTTGAACGCAAGGCGTCCCTGACGCTCGTGGCCTTCATGTCGTCCAGCACTTCCCGCGTCAGAACGGTGGTTTGCCCGGGAGTGTTGAGGATCGGCTCAGTCGCCCGCGGCGATGAAAGCCGATTGGCTTTATATGGCGCGGCCGGGTCGACATAGGCGTCGCGGTCGGCGGACGGCATCCGGACGGCGTTTTGTTTCGCGCGCCGGGTTGCCTTCAGCGTGTCGGATCGGGAATAGCCGGCCGTCCCCTGAACGGACGCCGGCGTGTGGCGCGGCTCGCCGGCTGCGACGGCAACCGCGCTGCCGCAGCAAACAGCGGCAATCACAATCATTCGCAACATTTTGGCGGGCATTGCGAGCTCCCCATTCAGATTCGAGGACGCGCCCTAGCAGCCGCGGCAGATGCTCTTGATCTTGCGGTCGAGGGCGGCGTTTTCCTTGCTCAAGGGGTCGTTCGGATCGCTCAGGTTCTTCTCGCTGGGCACATCGCTGACGCGCGGCTGGCGATGACCGACCGGCGCCTGTATCGCCCCCCCGCCTCCGCCTGCGCCTCCACCTCCGCCCGAATTTTTCGGCACGGACGAAGATCCCTGCGCGAACGCGTCCGCCCCGCCGACCAGGACCACCAGTGCTATCGAGAGGATTGTTGTTCGCATCTTGGTTCTCCCGTTTCCAGTCTCTTGTTATCGTGCCGGCACATCGATCGTTGCGCAGTTGCGGCGTCCCTGGCCGGCGCAGTCCTGCGCCTTTCGTACATCGGCCATGGTGGCAAGCAACCAGATTCCCGCGGCCACCACCACTACGAAGAAGCCGAGCATCACAGCGTTTTCGATCCCGCGATGGCCCTCATCTTCCGGCGGCTCCCGCTTGCCCTCGCCGTCCTCCGCCATCGCAGGTCACGGCTTTGGCGGATAGAGGTGAACGTCGCCGCAATAGTCGACGACACGATACCCCGTTTCACCCGGGGATTGTTCACATCCCTGCGAACTTGCCTGCGACAAATAATGCGGGCCAATCGGCGCCTTTCCGTGGCCGCCGGGAATATCGAGCACATATTCCGGCTGGCACAGGCCGGAGACGCGGCCCCGCAGGCGGCGCATCAGCTCCTGGCCTTCCGCGATCGTGGTGCGGAGATGCGCCGTCCCCGGCGCCAGATCGCCATGATGCAGGTAATAAGGCTTGATGCGGTTTTCGACGAAGGCCCGCATCAAGGCTTCCAGAACAGCGGCATCGTCATTGACGCCGCGGAGCAGCACGGTCTGGCTGACCAGCGGAATGCCGGCATCCGCGAGCCGCGTACAGGCCGCGCGCGCCGCGCCCGACAATTCGCGCGGATGGTTGGCATGAACGGCGATCCAGGTCGTTGCGCCATCGACGCGCAGCGCCTCGACCATGTCTCTATCGATGCGCGCCGGCGCCGCCACGGGCACGCGGGTATGGATGCGGACAATCTTGACGTGATCGATGGCGGCGAGGTCCGCCATGATCTCGGAAAGCCGCCGCGGCGACAGCATCAGCGGGTCGCCGCCGGTCAGGATGACCTCCCAGATTTCCCCGTGCCCACGAATATAGTCCAGCGCCTCGCGATAGGCAGCCTCCGACAGCGCGCTCGCCTTGCCCGGCCCGACCATCTCGCGGCGGAAACAGAACCGGCAATACACCGCGCAGACATGCACCAGTTTGAATAGCACGCGGTCGGGATAGCGGTGAACGATGCCGGGGACCGGCGAATGGGCGTCGTCGCCGATCGGATCGGCGTTTTCGCCTGACGTGCTCACCAATTCGAGCGCGCTCGGAATGAATTGCCGCGCGATCGGATCGTCCGGGTTTTCCGTGTCGATCAGGCCGGCGATATCGGGCGTCACGGCGATGGCATAACGCGCGGCGACCCGTTCGAGGTCAGCCAGATCGGCGCCCTCGGCCAGGCCGCGCTCGACCAGCTCGGCGGGCTGCCGCAGCGTTGCCGCCAGTTTCGGATCTATCCTGTTCATGGTTCTCCTGCCGGTGGCGTCCACACCACCTGATCGACCCGCAGCGCGCCGGCCGCCAGCATCACCAGCCGGTCGAAACCGAGGGCCACGCCGCTCGACGGCGGCATCGCGGCGACCGCTGCGAGAAAATCCTCGTCGAGCGGATAGCGCTCGCCGTAACGCCGTTCCTTCTCGTCCATATCGGCGGCGAAACGGCGGCGCTGCTCGGCGGCGTCAGTTAGTTCGCCAAACCCGTTGGCAAGCTCGACGCCGCAGGCATAGACCTCAAACCGTTCGGCGACCCGCGGATCGGCCGCCTTCGCCCGCGCCAGCGCGGCTTCCGGCGCCGGATATTCGAACAGGACGGTCAAACGCCCCTGCCCCAGATTTGGTTCGACATGCTCGACCAGCACCTTGCTGAAAATGTCCGACCAGGTGTCATCATCGGTGATCCGTACCCGCGCGCGCGCCGCGGCCGCAAGCGCCGCGCGATCCCCCTTGCCGTTCGTCACGGTGGCCAAAAGATCGATCCCGGCAAAGCGTTCGAATGCCGCCGCCACCGTTAGCAACTCCGGCTCGGCGAAGGGATCGGCCGTTCGGCCCCGGAAGGAAAACCGGCCGATACCCGTGGCCTGCGCCGCATGCGCGATCACGACGATGGTGTCCGCCATCACGGCATCGTAGCTCGCTTCCGCGCGGTACCATTCCAGCATCGTGAATTCCGGCAGATGCAGATCGCCGCGCTCGCGGTCGCGGAACACGCGCGCGAACTCGAATATCTTGGCTTCGCCGGCGGCGAGCAGTTTCTTGGCGGCAAATTCCGGCGACGTCCGCAAATAGCGCGCCGCCCGCGTGCCATCTCCACTGGTCAACTCGGTGCGCGGCGCATGCAGATGCGTCTCGTTGCCCGGCGAGATCTGCAGGATGGCGGTCTCAACCTCGGCAAACCCCTGCTCGTCGAACCACGCCCGCACCGCTCGCGTGATCGCGGTCCGCGCTATCAGGAGCGGCTTTCGATCGGCGTGCCGCGCGGGCGACCACCAGGGCGACGGCTGGTCCACCCCGGCCATCAGCAACGGTCCTGGCTCAGCCACGGAGCGCGCTCCGCAGAGGCCAAACAGTCATTGAAGGAAGCGGAAAATACCATTGAAATTGTTCGACTTTCTCTGTGATGCCGCCATACGACGGCACCGTCCCGCGCTCTATCCATCCTTGTCATGGCGAAAGCCGCTCACCTTGTCCATTCCACCGGACAGCCGAGGCCCGGGTGCTGAACCTTGTGGCCGGCCCAGCCGTCCAATGGGCCAGAATTTGCAACAGGATACGGGCATGTCTGGCGGCTGGCTGGGAAGAACGGCAACGGTCGAGTTCCCCGGCCGAAGCCGCTGATAAGTCCCGCAAAATAGGGCCGTTACGGCCCTGGGGCATTCCTCCTGATACGTCGGCAAAACGCTGGCATCGACGGGCAAAATCAGTATGTTGCAGCCCGAAACCGCCCGATTTGGCCCCTTGGACACGATGTCCGGATTGGCCGAAGGCCAGAAATTCAGGAAAACCGCTTTGAAAGTCATCGCCAGTTCTATTCGCAAGGGCAACATTATCGAGCAGGACGGCCGGCTTTACGTCGTCCTCACCGCCGAAAACATTCATCCCGGCAAGGGAACTCCGGTCAGCCAGATCGAAATGCGCCGGATCGGCGATGGCGTGAAGGTTTCGGAACGCTACAAGACCACCGACCAGGTCGAGAAGGCGACCGTGGAGGATACCAACTTCAACTACCTCTATGAGGACGCCGACGGCTTCCACTTCATGAACACCGAGACCTACGACCAGGTCCAGGTCTCCAAGGAAATCGTTGGATCGTCCGCACCCTATCTGCAGGAGAACATGACCGTGAAGCTTTCGCTTCACGACCTTAATCCGGTGGCGATCCAGCTGCCCCAGCGCGCGACGCTGGAAGTGGTGGATACCGAGCCGGTCACCAAGGGTCAGACCGCGTCTTCCTCCTACAAACCTGCTATCCTCTCCAACGGGGTTCGCACCGCGGTGCCGCCGCATATCGGAACCGGAACGCGGATCGTGGTCATGACCGAGGATGGCTCTTACGTCGAACGCGCAAAGGATTAACGATCGCGCGCGATAATGTTTTGAAGCGAAGTGCGCAGCGGCGCGCGTGAGGAACGCGCGTCAAAACAGTAATTTAAGCGCCGGTTCTGCTAATTCAGAACCGCTAATATTTTGAAATACAGGCACGCCGGGGGGCGATTGCATTGAACAGGATGGCTGTCCGCTTGCTCAGGCGTTGGCTGGCAGTCCCTTGTTTGCTCGCAGCCGGGGTCACCGGCGCCGCCGCCGAAGAATTCAGGACACCGTCGATATCAGCCGTCCGCGTCGAATGGCGAGCCGTTGTCGATCAGCTCCGCACCGAGATCGGCAACCGCCCGGCGATCGCTTCCCGATTTACGTTCGCCGGCCAGCGGCGCGTCCCGGCATCGGATCCGCGCGCGACGCCCGCGCTGGTGCAACTGAACGCGATCAACGCAAACATCTTTGCCGGGATCGGACGCAGTCCGGTGCCGGTGCTGTTGCCTTTCGATACCGCAGACTACCTCGAAGACCAGGCCGACGGCGCACCGCTGCCGCTATCGCGTTACCAGGCCGATTTCCGCCCCGCCGACCTGTTTCACGCCGGCCCGGCCGGCTACGACGCGGTGTTTTCGCTGCTATCAGGTGCAGGCGGCTCGCGGATATTCGCCAAGCCGGTCGAAGTGCAGATCACCGGCTCGATGCTTGTCTACGACCTCGCCGATCCGCTCGGCGGCAGGGGCGAGCCGGTCAAGGCGCTGGCGGCGCAATTCCCCGACATGCGACGCTTCATCCGCGAAGGCTATGTGCGCTACGCCTTCACGCGCTTCGGCGTGCCCTATGTGGTCTCGATCCAGTGTCTGGATTCGGCGCCACGGGCGCGGCGGCTGGCCTGCCGCGAGGCCTATCCCATTGCCGAGCGCTTCCTGAAAGCCCTGCGCGTCGCGGGCGGGCAACCGGCGCAGCCGCGGCACGACATTTCCTCCGGGATCGCTGAACGTCCGGCGTCGGCTT
Source organism: uncultured Alphaproteobacteria bacterium (assembly GCA_963770135.1). Taxonomy (GTDB): domain Bacteria; phylum Pseudomonadota; class Alphaproteobacteria; order Rhizobiales; family Xanthobacteraceae; genus Bradyrhizobium. Next base: position 138,353 of record CAVYOM010000020.1, read on the forward strand.
CGCCCGACTTCACCTATTATCCGGGCGGCGACATCATTGCCCGCAGCAGCGTGCGCCGGCGCGGCGGACGCGCCGATTTCGCCGCCTATTCGCAAATCCGTTTTCCGCTCGAGAAAGCCCCGGCCGCCATCCGCTCGCAATCCTTCGGCGGGAAAAATTCGCTGGCCGGTCGCGGCGTCTATCCGTGGCGGGACAATTTCTGCGAAGCCCGCAGCTTCCAGGTCGGGCAATGCGCCGCCGGCTTCGGACATCAGGGCCAAGACGTCCGCCCCGCGCCCTGCCCGCCGAACAGTAACAGCGAAAGCAGTTGCCATCCGAGGAAGCAGGCCGTCGTGGCCGTCCGCGACGGCATCCTGATCCGTTCACTGAAGCAGCAGGCGGCAACGCTGCAGATCAACACCCGCAACGAGCACATCCGCTTTCGCTACATGCACATGAACCCGTCAGCCATGGACGCGGACGGCATTCTCAACGGACGCCGCGTCGCCGAGGGCGAAAAGATCGGCGTGGTCTCCAACTATCTCGATTTCCCCAACGGAACTTCGTACCACCTTCACTTCGACATCCAGGTGTTCACGCGCGACGGCTGGATCTGGGTCAACCCCTACACCACCTTGATCGCGTCCTATGAACGGCTGATCCGCAGCCGCGGCCGCGAGATCGGCACCGATCCACCGATCGCGGCCGCGGTGGCGCATGCTTTGCCGGAGGACGTCTTCCGCAACAATACGCGGGAAGGCCGCGAGAATTAGTTCCCGTTGTTACGAAGCCGCCGCTTCCACGGCCGCCTTTCGCATCGGCGGCGTCCAGCGAAACGCCGCGCCGAACCTGTTCCAGACATTGATCGAGGCCACCGCCGAGGTGAGATAGGCGAGTTCCTTTTCCGAAAACTCCGCGCTCGCCTCCGCATAAACCTCGTCACTGACGCCCTCGCTGAGCAAGGTCAGCGCTTCCGTCCAGGCCAGCGCGGCGCGCTCACGTGGCGAGAACTGCGGTGCCTCGCGCCACACCACCACCAGATTGAGCTTATCGGTGGGAACGCCGAGCTTCTCGCCTTCCAGGATGTGATACTGCACGCAGAAGGCGCAGCCATTGATCTGCGAGGCGCGCAGCTTGATCAGTTCGAGCAGCTGCTTGTCCATGCCGGCCTTGCCCGCCACCTGGCCGAGCGCCAGCACGGCCGCGTAGGCGTCCGGTGTCAGCGACATGAAATCCCTGTACTCGCTGCGGGCATGCGTCATTTTTTTCGGGCCTTCTATTGTCGGTACTATCAGTCATTATATGCGGCGCGCGCACCTCGTCCATGGCCGGGCTGTCCAGCAAAATCGCCGCTGATTGGCAGCAAAATTGCGGTTCCCGCGGCGTCATGGCTTTTGGCGCAAGCCCGCCGCCCCGCTAGAATATGGCGCATGAAACAGCATGATTCCCTAAAAGCCCCGACCCGCCGCGCCTTGCTGCAGGCCAGCCTCGGCGCAGGCGCCCTCTTTGCCACGCCGCTTACAGCGTTTGCCGCCGCACCGCCCGGCTTCGACGCGTGGCGCGACAATTTTCGCGCGCGCGCGCTCGCAAAAGGCATTTCGGACGCGACCTGGACGCGGGTGATGGGCCGCATCGAGCCCGACATGAGCGTGTTCCGGCAGATGCAGAAGCAGCCGGAATTCAACGAGCAGATCTGGCAGTACGTCAACCGCCGCGCTTCGGACTGGCGCATCATCAACGGCCGCGAAGCCCTGAAGAAGCACGACGCGCTGTTCACGCGCATCGAGCAGGATTTTGGCGTCGAGCGCGGCACACTGCTGGCGCTGTGGGGCGTTGAATCCGCCTATGGCGATCCCCTGGTGCAGCAGAACCATATGCGGCCGATCTTTCCGTCGCTCGCAGCGCTGGCCTGGAACGAGCCGCGCCGCCGCGCCTATTGGGAAACCGAACTGATCAATGCGCTAAAAATCGTCGACCGCGGCTGGGGCACGCCGGAAGAAATGCGGGGATCCTGGGCCGGCGCGATGGGGCATACGCAGTGGATGCCGGAAGTCTGGCTAAATGTCGGCATGGATTACGACAAGGACGGCCGCGTCTCGCCGTTCGGGAAGCCGGACGACGCACTCGGCTCCAGCGCGCGCTATCTGCTCAACCGTGGCAAGTATCACCGCGGCGAACATTGGGGCTATGAGGTCAACGCGTCAGGCGCGGCCTCGAGCGGCAACCGGACCTATGCGGCATGGACCAGCGCCGGCGTGACGCGCGCCGACGGCAAGCCGTTCCCGCAGCCGAGTGCGTCAGCGCAGATGTGGGTGCCGGTCGCGGGTGGCCCGGCGTTCCTGCTTGGTCCGAACTTCTATTCGGTGAAAAGCTACAACCCGTCGATGAACTACGCACTGGCGATCTGCCATCTCGGCGACCGCATTCTCGGCGCGCCGCCTTTCATTCACCCCTTCCCCGGCTCCGAGCGCACGCTGACGCTCGCCGAGGTGCAGGAGGTGCAGACGCGGCTCACCAAAGCGGGCTTCGACACCGGCGGCACCGACGGTCGCGTCGGCAACGACACCATGAAGGCCGTGAAGGACTACCAGAACAAGATGGGGTTGCTGCCGGCCGACGGTTATGGCGGGCTCAAGGTGCTGGCGCGGTTGAGGCAAGGAAACTAGGCCGTGAACTCTCGCGACTGACACTTCCGCAGCGACGCCCTCTCTCCTCATAAATTGGCGAACTCGATCGACGACGCTGCGCCCTCTACCTATTAGTTAGCCGTACGGCTAACTGTTATTGACACACGTTTGCGTCTTCACTATAGTTAGCTTTATGGCTAACCATTCAATGAAACTCGACCACGTTTTCGGGGCCCTGTCCGACGCGACCCGTCGTGCGATCGTCATGCGACTATGTGATGGCGAGGCATCCGTCGGAGAGCTGGCGAAGCCGTTCGAAATGGCGTTGCCGAGCCTGATGAAACACATCCGCATTCTGGAGAGCAGCGGTCTCGTTGCGTCCGAGAAGACCGGTCGCGTCAGGATGTGCTCATTGCAGACGGAAGCTCTCGCCACCGTCGAGGTTTGGTTGGCGGCCCAAAGAGAGGTCTGGGAGCAACGACTGGATCGACTGGAAATGTACGTTGAGAAACTGAAGAAGGAGGAGAAGTCCAATGCCCGCAAACGCAAGTCAAAATGAAACGCCCCTCTCCACTTGGGCGCTGGATCGAGAGATCGTCCTCTCGCGCGTGATCAACGCGCCACGAGAGCTGGTTTTCTCCGCCTGGGCTGATCCGCGCCATCTCCCGCAATGGTTTGGTCCGGCCGGTTTTAGGGTCGAGACAAAGTCAATGGATATTCGCGTCGACGGCGAATGGCGGTTCGATATGATCGCTCCCGACGGCAAGCGATATACGAATCGGATGCAATTCCGGCGCATCGAGAGGCCGCACTTGATCGAGATCGATCATGGCGCCGACAAAGACAACGATCCTGGCATATTCCGCACCACCATCACGTTCGATGAGCAGAGCGACGGCAAGACCGTCATCACTTTGCGGCAGTTGCATCCGACGAAGGCTCAGCGCGACGCGGGGATCGGTTTCGGCGCGGTCGAATTCGGTTATCAGACCCTCGAGAAACTGGCGCAGCACGTCGAACGCAGTAACGCTGCTTGACGAATTGCGTGCCAGTAAGTCCCCGCCCCTAGTTCGCCGTAGCCACCAGTCCCATGGTCATTGCGACCGAAGCGAAGCAATCCATCTCGCGGCATGACGGATGGATTGCTTCGTCGCCTACGCTCCCTTGCAGAAACGCTTCGCGTTTGTCGCAGGCAATAACGAGCGATTCACTACCTCCGCACCACCCCACCCGCATTCATGCCGCCATCGATGATGAGTTCCGTCCCCGTCACGTAGCGGGACGCGTCAGACGCAAGATACAAAACGCCATGTGCAATCTCTTCCGCATGCCCCGCACGGCCGAGCGGCGTCGCCATTTTCGCCCGCTCCTCCGGATCGATCGGCGCGTTCTGCCCGGCGCCTACCGCCTCGGTCGGTATCTTGCCCCAGATCGGCGTATCGATAATTCCGGGATGCACCGAGTTGACGCGGATGCCGTCGCCGAACGTGGCGCATTCCATCGCGATCGCCTTGGCGAACAGCCGGACGCCGCCCTTGGTCGCGCAATAGCCGGACAGGTTCGCCGAACCGCGCAGGCCCGCCAGCGACGACATCATGATCACGGAGCCGCCGCCGGTCTTGCGCATCGGTGGCAGGCAGTGCTTCACGGACAAAAACACGCCGTCGAGGTTGATCGCGGTCTGCCGCCGCCAGTCTGAAAGCGACATCTCGGTGATTGTCGGCACTGAAATGCCGATGCCAGCGTTCGAGACCAGCACGTCGAGCCGGCCGTAGCGCTTCATGACCTCGGCCACGACTTCAAGCCAGCGCTCCTCGCTGGTGACGTCGTGATGCCAAAAGCTCGCCTCGCCACCAGCCTTCCTGATCCGCGCCACGACCTCGGGGCCTTTCAAATCGTCGACATCGGTGACCGCAACGGAAGCGCCCTCACGCGCCAGTAACTCGCAAACCGCTTCGCCAATACCCGACGCGCCGCCCGTCACCAGCGCGACCTTGCCCTGAACTTGCCCTGTCATTTCCATCCCCGATTTTTGAATTCTATCATCTGATCATCACCGCCGATGCGTTGCTAGCCATGTCGCTTGGCTAGCCATTCAACGTATAGTTCTACGTCGCTCCTGTCATACCCCAGCAGCCAGCCGATTGCCCGTTCCAGGTCCGGTCGCCGGCCCGGCGTCAATGTTGCGTAGATATCCTGAATCATCAGCATCGCGGGAATCCGCCAAGCCTCGCTGGCGGTTGCGTACAAGATTCGTCGTGCGCGCATTTCCTCGCCATTGACCAACACTAATTTCCGGATACAAACTTCCTTTACGAACCGTCCTTCGGAAGTGAGCGCATCAAAGCGCTTGTCGGGATGGTTCTCGTACTCGACGGCATCCTCCACCGAGAACATGCTAAGGGGCTTCTTTCCCTCCAGCATCAGTTCTAGTTCGCGACCCTCATGTGGGCCCACAAACGGTGGTGTTGTCTCATCCTCGACGGAGCCGCCCATCTGGAAATCCTACCGGATCAAGGCCGGTCCCGGATCCGGCACCGCGACATCGACCACGCGCAACTGCACGCGTTCCGAGCCCTGAAAACGATCGACCGCGAGCGATCCCGCCACATGCAGCGGCTGCCCGCGGTTTTGCGTCAGCGCGTGGCCGAGCTTCTGGCCGACCGAACGGAACGCGATGCCGTTGACGATGGCGCCGTCGCCGGACTTGAAGCGCAGGCGCAGATGCGCCTGCCCCACTTCGTCGGCATAGACCAGCTGATGCGCCGGCAGCGCGATCACCGGCTCCGGATTGCCTGCCCCGAACGGCCCGGCGCGGTTCAGCATTGTCGCGAACTCCACGGTCACGCTGCGCGCGCTCACCGCGCCGTCGATGAACAGCTCGTGTTCGTGACGGGAATTGGCGACATCCTCGGCCAGCGCGCTTTCCATGAAGGCACGAAACTCCGCGAGCTTCTCTTTCCGCAGCGTCACGCCCGCGGCCATGGCGTGGCCGCCGCCCTTCATCAGCAATTTTTCCTTCACCGCCTGCCGCACCGCCTTGCCGAGATCGACGCCCGAGATCGAGCGGCCCGAGCCGGTGCCGATGCCGCCCGGCTCCAGCGCGATGGCAAAGGCGGGACGCGCAAACTTCTCCTTCAGCCGCGAGGCGACCAGGCCGACGATGCCGGGGTGCCAGCCCTCGGCGGCGGTCACGATCACCGCGCCCTTGTCCTCGAGCCCGAGCGACGCCATTGCCTCGGCCTCGGCCTGCGCCTCCGCCGCCTGCTCGATGATTCGGCGCTCGCTGTTGAGCCGGTCGAGCTCAGCGGCGATCCGCGCGGCCTCCGAGACGTCGCCTTCCAGCAACAGCCGCACCCCGAGATCGGCGCGCCCGATCCGGCCGCCTGCATTGATGCGCGGCCCCAGCATGAAACCGAGATGCCAGGCTTCGGGCGGACCATTCAGCCGCGCCACATCCATCAGCGCGGTATGGCCGACATGGTCGCGGCGGCGCATTGCGATCAAGCCCTTGGCGACGAAGGCGCGATTGAGCCCGGTCAACGGCGCGACATCGGCCACAGTGCCGAGCGCCACGTGGTGCAGCATGCCGAGCAGATCCGGCTCCGGCCGCTCGGCATTCCAGAAGCCGCGGCCGCGCAATTCGCGGTTCACCGCCACCAGTGTGATCAGCACCAGGCCGACGGCCGCGAGATGGCCGAGGCCGGAGAGGTCGTCAGGCCGGTTCGGGTTTACCAGCGCATCGACCTCGGGCAATTCGTCGCCGGTCTGGTGATGGTCGATGACGACCACCGACATGCCGAGCTTCCGCGCTTCCGCCAGCGGCTCAAGGCTGGTGGTGCCGCAATCGACGGTGACCAGCAGTGTAGCGCCCTTGTTCGCGAGCCCGCGCACCGCCTCGACGTTGGGGCCATAGCCCTCGAAGATGCGGTCAGGGATGTGTATCAGCGGATCGAGCCCGCAATGGCGCAGGTGCCAGGCCAACAGCGCTGACGACGTCGCGCCATCGACGTCGTAATCGCCGAAGATCGCGACCTTCTCCCCGCGCGCCGCGGCGTCGGCAATGCGCCTTGCCGCCGTCTCCATCGCCGTCACGGTGTGGGGATCGGGCATCAGCTTGCGGATGGTCGGATCGAGAAAATCCTCGACCTCGTCGATCCCGACATCACGTCCCGCCAGCACGCGCGCCAGCATCTCCGGCAACTGGTAGCGCTGCGTGATCGCCAGCGCCCGCGCCGCCCCCCTGGCGTCGAGCCGGTCGCGCCACAATTTACCGGTCGCCGAACGCGACACGCCAAGAAACGCCAGCGGCAGGTCAACGGGGATGGCGGATGCGGGAAGCGTCATGATGCCTTCGAGACATAGGGATAAAGCCGCCGGTCGGCAAACCAGGGATGGCGTGGAGCGGCGGCGCGCGAATCGCTACGGCAAGGCCGGCACACCCCGGCCACACCAGTTTCGAGCCTATGCCGACAAAAGCGACTTGCACAAAGAAGATGCAACTTGTCCCCGCAATACTACCCGCAGGACGGGGAAATTAAACCAATCGTTAGCCATGATCCGCGACAAAGGATCCAGCACGCTTTCGTTGAGTCTCGTCGATCCAAAGAAGGTCGGCAACCGCACAAAGACTGAGGAATTTTCACCAATGTCCGTCGCGCTCGACCGTTCTCGTACCGCAACGATTGCAAAACAGCCCAAAAATTCAGCGAGCGCCGAGGATGAATCCGATGTCTCCGCGCTGATCGCCAGATTAACCGCCGAGGTCAACCAGGTCGCCTGCGAGAAGACCAAGTCGATCCAGAAAATCACCAACCAGATGAAGATGCTGGCGCTGAACGCGCTGATCGAGAGTTCGCGCGCTGGCGCGCAAGGTGCCGGCTTTGCCGTGGTGGCGCAGGAAGTCCGCAACGTCGGCCAGCAGGTCGAGACCATCGCCCGCGAACTCGAAAGCCAACTCACCAACCGCACCGGCAATCTGATGACCTCGATCGCGCAGATGGCCGACCGCTCGCGCGGCGAGCGCATGGTCGATCTGTCGCTGAACGCCATCGAACTGATGGACCGCAACCTCTATGAGCGCACCTGCGACGTGCGCTGGTGGGCGACCAACTCCGCGGTCGTCGATTGCGCCGCCGCGCCGGAACCTGCCGCCGTAGCCCATGTCTCGGAACGGCTGGCCGTGATCCTCGGCGCCTATACCGTCTATCTCGATCTCTGGCTGTGCGATCTCGACGGCAATGTGCGCGCCAACGGCCGCGCCGATCGCTTCAACGTCGTGGGCCAGAACGTGGCACACACAAAATGGTTTCGGGCGGCGCGCGACCTCCGCTCCGGCGACGATTACGCCGTCGGCGACGTCGAATCCCAGCCATCGCTCGGCAACGCCCAGGTTGTGACTTATTGCGCCAGCGTTCGCGCCGGCGGCAAGGCCAACGCCAAACCGATCGGCGTGCTGGCGATCCATTTCGACTGGGAACCGCAAGCCCGCGCCATCGTCCAGGGCGTGCGTGTCGGCGCCGCCGACAAGGCGCGCGTGCTGCTGGTCGATTCAAATTTCCGGGTGATCGCCGCGTCCGACGGCCAGGGCCTGCTCACCGAACGCGTCTCGCTTCCCTTGGAGGGACGGCGCTCCGGCTTCTCGCAAGACCGCGCCGGCGCGCTGATCGCCTTCCACGCCACGCCCGGTTATGAAACGTATAAGGGCCTTGGCTGGTTCGGTGTGATCCAGGGCGGCGCGGGATAGGAATGACGGACCGTAGGATGGGTGGAGCGAAGCGATACCCATCAAATCCTTGCGCGGAAGCATGATGGGTTTCGCTGCGCTCTACCCATCCTACGAACTCCCCACTCAATTCATCACGGACGCGCGTTCGGCGTTTTGGTTCTGTCTTTCGCTGGCCACTGCTCGGACAGTGGCGGTAACGCCATCTCCTTGCCAGTCATTCGCTCGACCGCAATGGCGTAGACCGTGATCGCGTCGATGCGCGGGAAAAAGCCCTTGGGCCTGCTGGTATCCGGCTTGCCGTATTTTTCCATCAGCACCTCGCAGAAACGCTGCTTGATAGCCCGCTCCTCGACGATGCGAATCTTGCCGAACACGATCACGCTTTGGTACGCCAGACCGGAATCGCATTCGAACCGGCCGTAGTCGAACACCTGATCCGGCTCGTCGATCTCAAAGCAGATGCGCGGCTCGCGTTCGACGTTCGCCCGCAAATGCCCCCTGGCGCTCCCGGTGTGCAGGTATATTTCCCCGTCCATCCAGATGTAGAGCAGCGGCATGCAATAGGGATAGCCGTCCTCGCCCACGGTCGCGATCCGCCCGCTAAAGGCGCGTTCCAGCATAGCATGCGCCCGTGGCTCGGACACCGCGCGATCGGCGCGACGTAGTTGAGGCGAACTCATGCGGACCTCCGTGAATCCATTGAAAGCGCACCCTCGCCGATTGCAGCGGCTTGAATCGCCCTCCACGTCCGAATAGCCTGCGTAGTGGTCTGTCGAAAAGGTCCACTTTTTGCCAAATCGCAATACCACTTTCACGTGGATAACGATCCGGATGCCAACATGAAAAGCCGACAAAGCTGGGCGGACCTTTATGCGTTCGAGCTCATCCGCGAGAGCGACACGCCGCTTTTCCGCCAGCTCTATCTGCAGCTTCGCGCCGCGATCCTGTCACGACGCTTGCGGCCTGGAACGAAGCTGCCATCCACGCGGGAACTCGCCGCGCAGCTTGGCGTGTCGCGCTCCGCTGTGGTCGCCGCCTACGAGCAGCTTCTCGCCGAAGGGTATACGTCCGGCCGGCACGGGTCCGGCACCTACATATCGCCTGATCTTCCCGAGCCGATCGAGCGAGGCCCGCAGCGACGCAGGAGGCCTGCGGCGCCCGTCACGTCCAGCGCCACGCAAATGCAGCCGCTCGGCGATTTCGTCGATGTCACGGTGCAGAGCGATCAGCGACCGTTCAATCTCGGACGCACGCTGATCGACGACAGGACGCTGGAGCTATGGCGCAAGCTCAGTGCCCGTACCTTTCGTTCGCTGGATGCGAGCCACTTTGGCTATTCCGACCCACGCGGAACGATCGAACTTCGAAAAGCCATCTGCGATTACCTGCAAGCCGCCCGCGCGGTGAAATGCGATCCCGAGCAGATCGTGGTGACGGCTGGAACGCAGCAGGCGATCGACATCGTCATCCGGATCCTGCCGAACCGGAACCGGGAGGTCTGGGTCGAAGATCCGGTTTATCCACTGACCCGGCAGGCCCTGCTGGCCGCCGGCGCGACGGTCCATCCGATTCCCGTCGATGGGCAAGGCATCGACGTCGGCAGAGGCATCGCGTCTGCACCGAATGCCAGCGCCGTGTTCGTGACGCCCTCCCACCAGTTCCCGACGGGCGTCGTACTCTCGATGGCCCGCCGTCTCGAACTGCTCGCCTGGGCGCGGAAGAAGAACGCATGGATCGTGGAGGACGACTATGCCAGCGAATTCCGGTATGGCGGCCGGCCGCTGGCCTCGCTTCAGGGGCTCGATGAGGGTGAGCGCGTCATCTATATCGGCACGCTCAACAAAGCGCTCTTCCCGGGCCTGCGGCTCGGTTACGCCGTGATCCCGCATGCGCTGCTGCAGCCGTTCGTTGCCGCCCGCTATTTGATGGACCGGCAGCCATCGACGTTAAGCCAGGCCGTGGTCGCCGCCTTCATGGAAGAAGGCCATTTCGCCGCGCATATTCGCCGCATGCGCGTGCTGTACAAAGCGCAGCGCGACGAGCTGGTCGCCACCCTCAAGCGCCAGCTCGGCGCCGATCTCACGGTCAATGCGCCGGACCAGGGCATGCATCTCGTCGCCTTCACGCGGCGCGGCCTTTCGGATGTCGCCATCGAGCATGCCGGCCGCCAGCACGGCGTCGTCGTCCGGCCGATGAGCCAGCTATATCTTGCAGCGGCGCCGCGGTCCGCACTTGTGCTTGGCTTCAGTGGCCACTCACGCCAGACGATCGCTCCTGCGGTTGAGCGGCTGGCTCGGGCCGTGGAGATGCAGTCAAGGTCTTTGCCACGTACAGGCAAGCCCCGTAGCATCCGGGTAAAATAAGGCCCATACGTTACCCTGAAATCCTTCCCTCCCGCCGAGGAAACGCTTATCTTTCAACCATGACCAAACTGCTTGAACATGCTGTCGACAGCGTACGCGCCCTCCCCCCCGAGGTGCAGGACGAACTTGCGCGCCTGCTTTTGCAGGTGGCCGGCGAAGAGCAACCGGTTATTCGCTTGACGCCGGAGGAACGCGCCGACCTCGCAGAAGCTGATGCCGAGATCGCGCGGGGTGAGTTCGCCACCGACGAACAGATGCGCTCGATCCTGGCAAAGCGCCCTGTGTGAGGCTGCGCGTCACACGGCGGGCGGCGACTCAGATCGCGAAGGCGCTCGAATACATCGAAGCGGATTCGCCCCAAGGGGCAAACCATGTTCGCGAGCGCATTCAAACTCTTTTTCGCTTGCTGGAACAGCACCCTTACGCGGGGCAAGCGACCGACCTTCCAGGCGTGCGGCGCCTCACTCTCAGCCCTTATCCCTATCTGATTTTTTACCGCGTCACCGACAGCGAAGTTATCGTTCAGCGTATGCGCCACACTGCGCGCCAGCCTCGCTCCGCACCAGGTACGCCGTGACGTGCCCGACTAGCTAACAGCCCCGTAGGATGGGTGGAGCGCAGTGATACCCATCTTCTTCGCGGCTGCAGAGTTGATGGGTATCGTTGCGCTCCACCCATCCTGCATCCGGGACACGAGTAAGAATCAGCAGCCCAACTTGTCGGCGATCCCGCCAAAATCCTTGGCGACGATGTCCCAGTCGCCCCTCGCCTCGAAATCGTATTTCTGATGCGGGCCGTATTCGGTCGGTCGCGCGACGAAGGCGGTCTTGAGACCGAGCTTCTGCGCGGCCTGCAGATCGTTGTTGTGGGCGGCGACCATCATCACCTGTTCCGGCGGCAGGCAGAGCAGTTTGGCGGCGCCAAGATAGGTTTCCGGATCGGGCTTGTAGTGCTCGAACAATTCCGCCGACATCACGAGATCCCACGGCAGACCTGCGAACTTCGCCATGTTGGTCAGCAGCGCAACGTTGCCGTTGGAGAGCGGCGAGATGATGTATTTTGTCTTCAGCCGCGTCAGGCCGGGGACGCTGTCCGGCCAGGCGTGCAGGCGGTGCCAGCCCATCGTGAGGTAGTGCAGATCAGCCTCGCTCAATCCCTTGATCGAGAACTGCGCCACCAGTTTTTCCAGCGATTGCCGATGCAGCGTGTCGAGGATCTGATAGCCGCGCTCGGGATGCTTGCGCACCTCGTCCATCGAGGCGGAGTAGACCGCGCGCCAGCCGTCGACCAAGGCGGTCCAGTCGGCCTGGATGCCTGAGGTCTCCGACCATTTGGTGAAATCGTTGATGAGGCTGGTGCGCCAATCGACGACGGTGCCGAATACGTCGAACACCAGCGCGTTCACTGCGGACACGTCGGACATGCGAGCCTCTCCCTTGTTTTTGTTTTTCTGTCGCTGTCGTTCCGGGATGGTGCGCAGCACCAGACCCGGAATCTCGAGATTCCGGGTCTGGTCCTTCGGACCATCCCGGAATGACGGTTGGCCTCAATCCAAATGAAACTTTTCGAGCTGCCGGTGCTCGGCCTTGATGTATCGCACCGTACCGGTGACCGAGCGCATCACCACCGTTTCGGTCTCAATCACGTCCTTGCGGAACTTGACGCCCGACAGCAGCGAGCCTGTCGTGACGCCGGTTGCCGCGAACAAGCAGTCGCCGCGCGCCATGTCCTCGATGCCGTAGATCATCTTCGGGTCGGTCACGCCCATCTTGTGCGCGCGTTCGCGCTTCTCCTCGCTGTCGAGGATCAGCCGGCACTGCATCTGGCCGCCGATGCAGCGCAGCGCCGCAGCCGCCAGCACGCCCTCGGGCGCGCCGCCGGTGCCGATATACATGTCGACGCCGGTGTTATCAGGGTCGGCGCAATGGATCACGCCGGCCACGTCGCCGTCGGTGATCAGCCGCACCGCGGCGCCGGTCGAGCGGATGCCGGCGATGATGTCGGCGTGGCGCGGGCGATCGAGCACCAGCACCGTGATCGCCGAAGCATCGACGCCCTTGGCCTTCGCAAGCCGCTTCACATTGTCGGCGGGCGATGCGTCGAGCTCGACCACGCCCTTCTTGTAGCCCGGACCGACTGCGAGTTTCTGCATGTAGACGTCGGGCGCATGCAGCAGCGTGCCGCCATCGGCCATCGCCATGGTCGCGATCGCGCCCGGCATGTTCTTGGCGCACAGCGTGGTGCCTTCCAGCGGGTCGACGGCGATATCGACCTGGGGACCGGCGTTGAGCCCGACCTTCTCGCCGATGAACAGCATCGGCGCCTCGTCGCGCTCGCCCTCGCCGATCACGATGGTGCCTTCGATCGGCAGCTTGTTGAGTTCGCGACGCATCGCGTCGACGGCGGCCTGGTCCGCCGCCTTCTCCTGGCCGTGGCCGCGCAGCCGCGCGGCCGAAACGGCGGCACGTTCCGTCACCCGCACGATTTCCAGCGTCAGAATGCGCTCGAGCAGCAATTGCGGTGGAACGGAAATATGGGTCGACATCGGCTTACTCCCTTAAAACCTGCAGCGGCCCCACGGCCGCAATCAATCCTCTGCCGCGTTCCGGATAGAACGCGCGCTAGTTCTTTTCGATCCGTATCACCTGCGGCCGGCCGCTGATCACCTTGTCGCGCTGAACGGCTTCCAGCGCGCGGTAGACCGCGTCCTCGGAAGTTGCGTAGGTGATCAGGATGACCGGAACCGGTGACGGCTTCTTTGCGGTACCGTTCTCGTCGACGCCATCGGGATGGCGCTGCACGATCGATTCCAGCGAAATCTTCTGTTCGGCAAGGCGGGTGGCGATGGTGGCGGCGGTGCCGGCCAGGTCGCGCGCCATCAGCCTGATGTAGTAGCCGCCCTCATGGCGCTCCATCGGCGCCTTGCTGGTGTCGCGCAGCCGCTCCACCGGACGGCCGAACGGTTTTGCGCGAATGCCGCGCGCCACGTCGGCGATATCGGCCACGACGGCGGAGGCGGTCGCGGCGCCGCCGGCGCCGGGTCCCACCAGCGTGATCGGAGGAATGCCCTCGCCGTCGATGGTGACGGCGTTGGTGACGCCCATCACCTGCGCGATCGAGGACGATTTCGGCACCATGGTCGGATGCACGCGCTGTTCGATGCCCTTGGCGGTCCGCACCGCCACGCCAAGCAGCTTGACGCGGTAGCCGAGCTCCTCCGCGGCGCGAAGGTCTTCCGGCGCGATCGAGGAGATGCCTTCGACATAGACCGCGCTCTGCGCCACCTTGGTGCCGAAGGCGAGGCTGGCCAGGATCGCGAGCTTCTGCGCGGTATCATGGCCGTCGACGTCGAACGACGGATTGGCCTCGGCATAGCCGAGCCGCTGCGCGTCCTTCAGGCATTCGGCAAACGACAGGCCCTCCTGCTCCATCCGGGTGAGGATGTAATTGCAGGTGCCGTTGAGGATGCCGTAGACGCGGTTGATGCCGGTTCCGGACAGCCCCTCGCGGAGCGTCTTGATGACCGGAATGGCCGCGCCGACCGCCGCCTCGTAATTCAGCGCGCCGCCATGCTTCTCGGCGGCCTTTGCCAACCGGATGCCGTGCTTGGCGATCAGCGCCTTGTTGGCGGTCACGACAGACTTGCCGGATTTCAACGCGGCCTCGATCGCCGACAGCGCCGGCTCGCCGGAACCGCCCATCAGTTCGACGAAACAATCGACCTTGGGGTCGTTGGCCAGCGCCAGCGGGCTTTTGGCCCATTCGATGCCGCGCAGGTCCAGCGAGCGCTTCTTTGCCTTCGAGCGCGCGGTGACGGCAACGACGCGCACGCCGCGCCCGCTGCGCTCGGACAGCGTCCGCGACTGCGCTTCGATGAGGCGGACGACTTCGGCGCCAACAGTGCCGAGCCCTGCGATACCCACTCTCAGGGGTGCGACCATGTACGGGAGAACCTGCAATAAAAGGAATTAGCGCCGGTTGGCGAGAGGAACCACGTTGTGCAACGTTTCAATGCCGCTTTCAAGGAAGCGACGCACTCCGCGGGCAGCCTGGCGGATACGTTGCTCGTTTTCCACCATGGCGATGCGGACATAGCCCTCGCCATGCTCGCCGAAGGCGACGCCGGGCGAAACCACCACGCCTGACTTCTCCACCATCAGGGTCGCGAACTGCATGCTGCCGACGCCCTCGAAGGCCTTGGGCAGCGGTGCCCAGGCGAACATCGAGGCCTGCGGCGGCGGAATCTCCCAACCGGCCCGGCCAAACAATTCGACCAGCGCGTCGCGGCGCTTGCGGTAGGTGTCGCGCATTTCCTTGATGCAATCGTCCGGCCCGTTCAGCGCGGCGGTAGCGGCCACCTGGATCGGCGTGAACGCGCCGTAGTCGAGGTAGGATTTGACCCGCGCCAGGGCGGCGATGATCCGCTCGTTGCCGACGGCAAAGCCCATGCGCCAGCCCGCCATCGAAAACGTCTTCGACATCGAGGTGAACTCGACGGTGACGTCCATCGCGCCGGGAACCTGCAGCACCGAGGGCGGCGGGTTGTTGTCGTCGAAATAGACTTCCGCGTAGGCCAGATCCGACAGGATCAGGATCTCGTGCTTCTTCGCGAACGCCACCAGATCCTTGTAGAAATCGAGCTCGGCGACATAGGCGGTCGGATTGGAGGGGTAGCAGACCACGAGCGCCAAAGGCTTCGGGATCGAATGGATGATCGCGCGCTCCACCGCCTCGAAAAACTGCGGCGTCGGTTCCGAGGGCACCGAGCGGATCACGCCGCCCGCCATCAGGAAGCCGAAGGCATGAATCGGATAGCTCGGATTGGGACACAGCACGACGTCGCCCGGCGCGGTGATCGCCTGCGCCACATTGGCAAAGCCTTCCTTCGAGCCCAGCGTCGCCACGATCTGGGTGTCCGGATTGAGTTTTACGCCGAACCGGCGCCCGTAATAGGCGGCTTGCGCCTTGCGCAGTCCGTTGATGCCGCGTGAGGCCGAGTAGCGATCGGTCCGCGGCTTGCCGAGCGTCTCCTTCAGCTTCTCCAGCACATGGGGCGGCGTCGGCAGGTCCGGATTGCCCATGCCCATGTCGATGATGTCGGCCCCGGCATTGCGCGCGGCCGCCTTGGCCTGGTTGACCTTCTCGAACACGTAAGGCGGCAGACGGCGGATGCGGTAAAAATCTTCCATGGGACCCTTGCTCCGACAACCGGCAGGACAGAATCGGAGATCCTTCGCGGCTATCGAAACCGGGTTAGGCTTCGGTCAGAAGTCGCGTCCAATCAAGGACTTAACGCGAATTCAGGCGCGAGATCCCTGGAGCTCTGGACCCGCAATGCGGTTGAATAGGGTTCTTTTACCACGGGAGCCCGGCGGCGCCAGTTTTTATGGCGTTTTCGCTTAACTCGCCGGACCCGATCCGGCGGTAGCCAAGTCGCGTCAGGACAGCCGGCCGCTCACTTCTTGGCCGGCTTTGCCGGGGTGGAAGCCGTCGCCTGACGGTCACGGGCGGCGGTCAATTCTGACTGGATTTTAGCCAGTTCGGCCGGCTTGATCGCCTGCTCATCACGCTCCGGCGGCAGGTCGTGCACCGGTAAATAGCCACCGGCCTCCTTCGGACGCTCGGGGGCGCCGGCCGGCAGGCCAACGCCCGGCATATCCGCGATCTGGGTCGAGCAACCGCCGAGCGCAAATGCCGTCACGGCCAGCGCGACAATCGACCACAGCCTTATCGTCCGAGTAACCGGCATCCGTCCGAAAGTCCCCAACTGCCTCTGCACCGCGCCCGCATCTATGCGGTGGTATGAGCTTTGCAACGCCAAGCCGTCCCGCGGCGTTGATTCAGCTAGAACCGTTCAAACCATTGTCGCCCGAAACGATTAAAGCCCAAAGAGCAAATGTGATCGGTGCGGCTGCAATGTGTGCAACTCGTGTGGACACGCAAACTTTATCGCAGTGCAACAGGGTTAACGCCAATCTTCACGGCGTCAATCCACGCGGTGACGAACCCGAAATGAAGCTATAGTGTAGTTGATATGAGCGACGTCAACACCGACACCCAGGCTTCGAAGACCTTCAACGCTGAAGCCTTCGCCATGAACATCGCCAAGGCGATGGAAACCAGCGGCCAGGCGCTCGCGGCCTATCTCAAGCCGCGCGAGGGTGGCGAACCGAAGGACAAGCCGCCCAGCGAAGTCGGTGAAGTCATCAAGACCTTTTCCAAGGTCGCAGAATACTGGCTTTCGGACAACGCACGCGCCACCGACCTGCAGACGAAGCTCGGCAAAGCGTATCTCGATCTCTGGGGCCAAGCCGCGCGCCGCATGGCCGGCGAAGCGGCCAGGCCCGCGATAGAGCCGTCGCCGCGCGACAAGCGCTTCAAGGATCCGGAGTGGAAATCGAACCAGTTCTTCGATTTCGTGCTGCAGCTCTATCTGCTCACTACGCAGTGCGCCCAAGAGCTGGTGAAGAACGCCGAAGGCATCGATCCGCACACCCGCAAGAAGGCCGAGTTCTACGTCCAGCAGATCGCCAATGCGATGGCGCCGTCGAATTTCGTGCTCACCAATCCGGAAGTGCTGCGCGAGACGCTGGCCTCGAACGGCGACAACCTCGTGCGTGGCATGAAGATGCTGACTGAAGATATCGAAGCCGGCCGCGGCACCCTGCGCATCCGCCAGTCCGATCCGGCGAACCTCGTCGTCGGCGTCAACATGGCGACGACGCCGGGCAAGGTGATCTTCCAGAACGAGCTGATGCAGCTGATCCAGTACACGCCGACCACCGAGACGGTGCTGCGCACGCCGCTTCTGATCGTGCCGCCCTGGATCAACAAGTTCTACATTCTCGATCTGAAGCCGGAAAAATCCTACATCAAATGGTGCGTCGACCAGGGCATCACCGTGTTCGTGATCTCCTGGGTCAATCCCGACAAGGAACTCGGCAAGAAGACCTTCGACGACTACATGAAGCAAGGCCCGCTCACCGCGATGGACATCATCGAAAAGGTGACGGGCGAAATGAAAGTTCACACCGCCGGCTACTGCGTCGGCGGCACCCTGCTCGCCTCGACGCTGGCCTGGCTCGCCGAGAAGCGGCGCCAGCGCGTCACCTCGGCGACGTTCTTTGCGGCGCAGGTCGACTTTACCCATGCCGGCGATCTGCTGGTGTTCGTCGATGAAGACCAGATCTCGACGCTGGAGCGGGAGATGGAAGCCACCGGCGTTCTCGAAGGCAGCAAGATGGCGATGGCCTTCAACATGCTGCGCTCCAACGATTTGATCTGGTCCTATGTCGTCAGCAACTATCTGAAGGGACAGCCGCCCTCGGCCTTCGACCTGCTGCACTGGAACTCCGACGCCACGCGGATGCCGGCGGCCAACCATTCCTTCTACCTGCGCAACTGCTATCTGGAAAACCGCCTCACCACCGGCAGCATGGTGCTCGACAACACGCTGCTCGACCTCTCGAAGGTCAAGGTGCCCGTCTACAATCTGGCGACCAAAGAGGATCACATCGCGCCGGCGGATTCGGTGCTCTTCGGCTCGCAGTTCTTCGGCGGACCGGTGAAGTATGTGCTGTCCGGCTCCGGCCACATCGCCGGCGTGGTCAACCCGCCCGCCGGCGGCAAATACCAGTACTGGACCAACGACAAAATCAAGGACATCACGCTCGCCGACTGGATGAAGACCGCGACCGAGCACAAGGGTTCGTGGTGGCCCGACTGGGTGCAATGGCTGGAGAGCCTCGATGCCGAGCGCGTGCCCGCGCGCTCCGTCGGTTCCGAGGAGCTGCCGCCGATCGAGGACGCGCCCGGCAGCTACGTCAAGGTGCGCGCATAGCGCCATCAGGCGCGGTTCGCTATAGTCAGCCGTCCCACGCCGGGATTCGATAATCGTTTGAGGGGGAACCAATGACGCGTGAATTGTTCTGGCTGACTCTGACCGTGATTTTGACCGGGCTGTTGTGGGTTCCCTACATCATCAACCGCTGTCAGGTGCGCGGCCTTTCCGGCGCCATGGCCAACCCCTCGCGCAACGACAAGCCGCAAGCGGACTGGGCCAACCGGCTGATGTTCGCGCACGATAATGCGGTCGAAAACCTCATCATCTTTGCGCCGCTGGTCCTGATCCTCAACGCCATCGACTATTCCGACAAATGGACCGTGATGGCCTGCGCCGTATATTTCTGGTCCCGCGTCGCGCATCTGATCGTCTACACGCTCGGCCTGCCGGTGTTCCGCACGCTCGCCTTCACCGTCGGCTTCGTGGCGCAGGCCGTGCTGGCGCTGGCGATCTTCAAGGTGGTGTGAGGCGACTTCGGGCATCGATCTCCTTGCATCGTCATCCGGGGCGCCGAAGGGCGCGCCCATCCGCCTGCGGTGTTACTCCTGATGTTTGCTCGATCAGTGATTTTCTTTGGGTGTACCGATGCGTCTGTTGATCCTCGGCGGCACGCAGTTTCTCGGGCGCGCAATTGCCGACCATGCCTGCGCGATGGGCCATGACGTAACGTGCGCCGCACGGGGCGTCGCCGGAAAAGCTCCGGACCGCGCACGCTTCATACCCGTGGACCGCGACACACCGGACGGCCTCGCGCCGCTTGCGGGAGAGACGTTCGATGCCGTCGTTGATGTGTCGCGTCATCCCGGCCAGGTACGTCGCGCGGTTGCGGCACTTAAGCATCGCGTCGAGCATTGGACCTTTGTATCGACGGTGACAGTATATGCTGACAACCGCACGACCGGGCAAAGAGCGGTTAACGCGCCACTCCGGGCGCCTACGGCACCAGAGATCGAGCACAGTACCGACGAGACCTATGGGTCTGCCAAGGTCGCGTGTGAGCAGGCGATCGGTGAGAGTGCGTTTATTTGCAGGCCCGGGCTGATCGTAGGTCCAGAGGATCCAACGGGGCGATTCACCTATTGGCCGATGCGGCTTGATCGCGGTGGCGAGGTGCTCGTCCCGGGAACGCCAGATGATGCGGTCCAACTCATCGACGTGCGCGATCTCGCCCAGTGGATCGTGCATGCCGCGCAAACCCGACTTACCGGTTATTTTGATGGTATCGGGCCATCCTACACCAGGGGCCAGTTCTTGGCAGATTGCGCGGAGGCCGTGGGGTCGCCCTGCACATTCACCTGGGTGGACCGCGCATTTCTGGAAAGCCACGACATCAAACGTTGGTCTGGCCCGCGCTCGCTGCCGATGTGGCTTCCGCTCCCGGAGTTTGCGGGCTTCAACACTCGCGACACATCACCCGCGCGCCTGTCCGGCTTGACGCTTCGAACAATTTCGGAGACCGCCCGCGACACGTTGCTTTGGGCGCGCACCGCAGGCGGACCGGTCACCGGTCTCACAGCCGATGAAGAGAAGGCCGCTCTCAAAGCATGGCACACGAACCGGCTTCATACTTGATTGAGCTGATATCTGGCGCTGCCCGCATGCGGGCAGCAGCCGTTTCGCCGAACCCTCGGCTCAGCTCGCGGCGATCGGCCGGATGGTCGGACGGTGGCGGCTGAGCCAATACAGCATCAGCAGAGCCGCGCTCGCACATAGCATGCCGAAACCAAGCAGGGCATTGCTGCCGAAATTCGACAGCAAGCCAACGAGAATTGGCGGCGAAGCTGCGGAGATGAGATTAAGCGGCAACGCGATGCGCGAAGTTGCCCTGGCGAATTCGACGTTGTCGTAGAACACCAGTGGAATGGTCGCGCGCGCGACCGCAAGCGCGCCGCTGCCGAGCCCATACAGCAGAATGAAGGTTGCGATCATCCAGTGCGATCCGCCGCCGATCATCAGAACAAGTATCGCCACGACAAGGGTTGCGGTAGCGATCAGCGCCGTCGTGATCCCATCCCACCGCCCACCACCGAGAAAATCGAGCCCCCGGGCGCTCACCTGAATTACGCCCAGCATCGAACCGAAGGTGACGGCCTGCGTCGGCGACAGGCCCTCCGCTTTCAGGAGTTCGATCATCGTGGCGCCGAATCCGAAGGTGACGAAGGCGCACAATACGGTCGCCGCTACGATCAGGTAGAAGGTGCTTTTCCGGACGATGCGGGGCTCGCCAGTTGAAAGCAACGAACTGACATCCTCTTTCCGCTTCGCGTAACGTGGCAATCCGAACGTGTAGAGCGGCAGACAGACCAGAACCATCAGTCCGGCATAGACAAGACAGGTGCCGCGCCAGCCCAGCGCATCCGAGAGAAACGAGGTGGTCGGCCAGAAAACGCTGCTGGCCAGCCCCGTCACCAGCATCAGAGCGCCGATCGCACGCCTTGCACCGCGGCCCGCAATCTCATTGAGCAGGATGTAGGTGGCGGTGGCCAACGTCGCGCTGCCGGCCATGCCGAGGATGATCCATGCGGCGAAGAACGACGCGGGGCCTGTCGAATGGGACAGCAGAACGAAGCCCGGCGTGGAGACAATGGTGCCCGCTATCATCACACGGCGTGCCCCAAACCGGATGAATGCCTTGGCGAGAAGCGGCGCGGACAAACCCGTAGCCACATAGAAGATCGAATTGCCGGCGAACACAGCCGAGATGTCCATGCCGAGATCAGCGCCGACTTGCCGGCCCACGACGGCCAGAAGGCCGACCGTGCCCCATCCAATGACCTGCCCGATCGCCACGACAACAAGTACGCCGATTATTTTCTTGCCGGACTCCAAGGACCGCATCTTTCTTCGCCCACCGCGATGCCCAACCGGGCGTCAGCGGCCCTTGCTGGCCACGACGAACAGCATCCTGGCCCATTGATTGTCGAAACCTATCACCTCGCCGGTCTCGATCTCCAGCGAACTCCAGTTTCCGGCGCTTGCATAATTGGTTCGCAGCCAGTCCGGCGATGGATAATTATAATATCGGTTGAGCGTGTCACGCCCCTCGGCGTCGCCGGTCTTGTAGGTCGCGAAGAAGTGGCCGCTGCTTTTGAGCGCGCGCCAGATCAATCGCAAAACATCGGCAAGCTCGTCCCGCGGAACGTGCAGCAGGCAGGCATTGGCCCAGACGGCGTCATAGGCCTCGATCTCGTCGAGTTCGTGAAACAGCAGTGTCTCGACGGTATGGCCTAATCGCTTCGATGCGACCGCTGCCATTTCCGGCGATCCGTCGGTGGCGCGAACGTCGAACCCTCGTGCCAGCATTTCCGCGGTGTCGCCGCCGGCGCCGCATCCGAGTTCGAGAATGCGGGCTCCCGGGGGCAGCAGCGCCAGGAACGCCGTCAGCCGCGCCTGGCGCGAGGTGATCTCGCGCCCGGCATAGGCTTCGGCATGGCCGCGGTAGAATTGCAGTGTTTCCTCGTCCACCCTGCACCTCGCGTTACGGAAACAGCGCGATCTGTTCCAGACCCGCCGTTTCGGGCAAACCGAACATCAGGTTCATGTTCTGGATTGCCTGTCCGGCAGAGCCCTTTACCAGATTGTCGAGCGTGGAAATCACGATCGCCCGGTTCTTGATGCGATCGGCGACAACGCCGATCTGAACATAGTTCGAGCCGCGCACATTCTGGGTTTGCGGCAGCACGCCCTTCTTCGCGACATGCACGAAGGGTTCGTTGGCGTAGGCCTTCTCCAGCGCGGCCCGCAAATCGTCGGGCGTCGCACCGTTGAGCTTGACGTAGGACGTGCAGAGTTCGCCGCGCGCCATCGGGATCAGATGCGGCGTGAAGTTGATCGTTACCGCGGAGCCGGCGGCGATGCCGATCTCCTGCTCGATTTCAGGTGCGTGCCGGTGGGTGCCGACCGAATAGGGCGACAGCCCCTCGCCCGCCTCGCTGAACAGCGTGTTCTGCTTCAGCCCGCGACCGGCGCCGGTGACGCCCGACTTCGCGTCGATGACGATGTCGTCGACATCGATGAGCCTGGCCCTGGCAAGCGGCACCAGCGCGAGCAGCACCGCGGTCGGATAGCAGCCGGGACAGGCGACCAGCCGCGCGGCCGCGATCTTTTCACGGTAAAGCTCGGTCAGGCCGTAAACCGCCTCGCCCTGCAATTCCAGCGCCCGGTGCTCATGGCCGTACCACTGCGCGTAAACATCCTTGTCGCGCAGCCGGAAATCGGCGGACATGTCGAGGATCTTGATCCTGGGGTTGGCTTTGAGAACCGCCGCGATGATTTCCTGCGTGGTGCCGTGCGGCAGCCCGCAGAACACCGCGTCGAGCTTGCTCCAGTCGACTTTTTCCCATTCGACGAGCTTCGGCAGGTCGAGCATGAAGAAATGCGGAAACACATCGCTCATAGCCTTGCCAGCATGGGTGTTGGCGGTAAGCGCGGTGATCTCGGCATTCGGATGCCGCGCCAACAGGCGCACCGCGTCGGCTCCGGTGTAGCCGGACGCGCCGAGAATGCCGATCTTCTTCATGCCCATCGCACGCTCCTTTCAGGCGAAATCGTTTGCTTGTCTTGTGCCGCAACGGCAGCGAAAGCCAGCGGCCGTGCCGCGCGCATCACGTCTGCGAAACGCACGCGCGTCCCTGTCCACCCTGCTCTCTTCGCGAAAACGCTGGATCAGCTACTTGTCGGCAAGCCCCAGCATCAGCCGCATGTTCTGCACGGCCGCACCCGACGCACCCTTACCGAGATTGTCGAGCCGCGCGACCAGCACCGCCTGGCGATGTTTCTCACTGGCAAAGACGTAAAGCTCGAGCATGTTGGTCTCGTTGAGCGCCTCGGGCTCGAGCTTGCCGGCCTTGGTCGCCGCGTTTTCGAGCGGCATCACCGAGACGTGCTTGCTCCCCGCGTATCGCTTGGCCAGCGCCGCGTGCAGGTCGGCTCCGCCGGGTTTCCCCGTCAGCGTGTCGAGATGCAATGGCACCGAGACCAGCATGCCCTGCCGAAAATTGCCGACCGACGGCACGAAGATCGGCCGCCGCGTCAGCTTTGAATAAAGCTGCGTCTCCGGCAGGTGCTTGTGCTCGAAGCCGAGGCCGTACAATTCGAAGGACGGCGCACTGCCGTCCTCGAAGCTCGCGATCATCGACTTGCCGCCGCCCGAATAGCCGCTCACCGCGTTGATGGTGACGGGATAGTCCGGAGGCAGCAGGCCGGCATCGACCAGCGGCCGCAGCAGCGCAATGCCGCCGGTCGGATAGCAGCCGGGATTGGAGACTTTTCGCGCAGTCCGGATCTTGTCGGCCTGATCGGGCGTGAGTTCCGGAAAGCCGTAGGCCCAGTCGGGAGCTACCCGAAACGCCGTCGATGCATCGAGCACCTTGGGCGCCTCAGCGCCCATGCTGTCGATCAGCGCAACGGTTTCCTTCGCGGCATCATCCGGCAGGCAGAGGATGACGAGGTCCACCTCGCTCAGGAGCGCACGCTTGGCGGCAGGATCCTTGCGCTTCTCCTCGGCGATGTTCTTCACCACGACGTCGTTCTGCAGCCGAAGCCGCTCCTGAATGCCGAGGCCCGTGGTGCCGGATCCGCCGTCGACGAACACGGCCGGCTTGGTCGAGCCGCTGACGGTCTTGGGCTGATGGCTGTCGGTGAGGGTCATGGCACGGTCCTTTCGGGCTGGTTCGTTTCGTTGGCAAGGGCCTCTGCAAACGCGTTGGGCCGCGCCTCTCTCATCAAATGCGCAATATGCCGCGCGCCGGCATCGGCCTGCGCCGCAAGCGATCCCGCGACCGCGGCAAAGTCGGTCTCGGACTTGTGCTGGCTCAGCTTGAAGCTGCCCTCCACCTCTTCAACCGTCATCTCAAGACCCACGATCGCTTTCCGCAACGCTTCCAGCCGCCCGGCCGTCATCTTCGACGACAGCCAGGGCTTCTTCGGCAGCAGCCGCTCCTCGAACTTGGCGCTGAGCGTCTCGATCTGCTCGGCGAGTTCGTCCCCGGACATCGCCCGCACCGGGCCGGTCAGGTGCACCACCTGATACAGCCAGGTCGGCACCTGGTCGGGCGAGACGTACCAGTCCGGCGACACATAGGCGTCCGCGCCGTTGACGGCCAGCAGCCAGGACGTGGTCCCGTTCGCAAGCTTTACCAGCGGATTGTGACGCGCGACATGAAACGCCGCCCGCAGCGTGCCGTCATTGGCCGAGGTCAGATAGAACGGCAACGGCGAGGCGACCGGCTTTTTGCCGTCCCACGCGCACGCCAGCGCAAAGCCGCGCGCTTCCGCGAACGCGAGGCTCGCGGCGCGATCGGACTTGAACGGTGAAGGCGTATACATCTCAAACTCCTGCTTGACGTAGGAGCCGCCAGTTCAGACCGCGTTTTCTAGAGAAAGAAAGAAGCCGCGGGATCCGATCCGGCGGCAGGGGCGACAATCCTAAACGCAGACGTCCGCCCATACCGCGATGATGCGGCGGCGGCGAGCGATGGTCATGGTCGCGGCGATAGTCATGGGCGCGGCTATAAGGCCACGCCCGGCTGACGTCAAGATAGATAGCGTCGTCATTCCGGGGCGATGCGCAGCATCGAACCCGGAATCTCGAGATTCCGGATCTGGTGCTGACGCACCAGTCCGGAATGACACTCCCGTCAGATCACCGGATTCCACGGTGCCGGGATCACCCGGTAGCCGTTGCCGTCCTTTTCGACATTGCCGAGGCCGGGGAACGGGAAATGGAAGCCCTGCACCTGGAGCTTCTCCGCAACCACCATGTCGTAGGTCTTGCGGCGGGCCTTCTCGGCCATGGCGGGGTCCTGGTCGAAGAAGGCATGCCAGCCGGGATTGGCCGCAAACAGGTAGGGAACGTTGGTGACGTCGGACTGGACGAACACCTTGCCCGAGCCTGACGACAACACGTAGGAGGTGTGGCCCGGCGTGTGGCCGGCGGTCTCGACCGCGAGCAGTCCGGGAGCGACTTCCTTGCCCCACTCGTAGGGTGTCACCTTCTTGTTCAGCCCGGCCTCGAACACGCGGCGGGCGTTCTTGAACACGCCCGGCATGCGCTCGCCGGTCTGCTTGGCCATTTCGCCATCGTCCATGAAGTATTTCCACTCGACGGACGGCACCAGCACTTCGGCGTTGGCGAATGCGAGCTTTCCCTCGGCATTGAGCAGTCCGTTGATGTGGTCGCCATGGAAATGCGAGATCACCACCATGTCGACGGCGTTCGGATCGAAGCCGGCCGCGGCCATGTTGGTGGCAAATTGCCCGACAGCGCCCTTGCTCGACGCAAACGCGCCCGGACCGTTGCCGGTGTCGAGGACGATCAGCTTGCCGCCGGAGTTGATCACCAGCGGCCCGAACTGGATGCTGACCTTGTCCTTCGGCATGTAGGCCTTTTCGAGCGCCGCGGCGACTTCGTCCTTCTTCGCGTTGAGCACGAAGCTATCCCCGAGCGCGAACGTATTCACGCCGTCGGAGATGACGGTCACCTGGATGTCGCCGACCTTGTAGCGATAAAAGCTCGGCGCCTGCTTGTCGGCCATCGGCGCGGCGGCATTGGCAGTAATGGCGGGCAAGAGCGGCGTGGCGGCGAGCGCGGCGGCGCCGGCGAGTGCGTGACGACGTGTCAGTTCCATGATGATGTCCTCCCAGTAAGACGATGGATGCGGTTCGCGGTGGTTAACCGCTTTGGTGCGCGCCCTTGGTTCGGTTGCCGCGAAGATCTACCAACGATTCTGCGATAACGCGACGACGGCCGAGCGACGGCAATGCGAAGAAGCTCCGCAGGTTGCGCATGTTGGGGCTAACCCCCGCGTCGTCAGCTTATTCCGGCCTTGTCCTACACTGCCCGCCACAGCCATTCGACGAGCTTGGCCATCACGTCGCCGACAAGCAGCAGGACCGCCGACCAGACCAGCGCGGAAACGAAATTGGCGATCTGGAACGGCCAGTAGGACATCTCGAAAATACCGGCGGCGAGCGGCACCGAGGCCCGCAACGGCCCGAAGAAACGGCCGATGAAGATCGAGGGCACGCCCCATTTTTGCACGAACGCCTCGCCGCGCGGCAGGATCTCGGGATAGCGCGACAGTGGCCACATCTCGGCGACGTGCTCCTTGTAGCGGTAGCCGAACCAGTAGGAGACCCAGTCGCCGAGCGCAGCACCGATCCCGCCGGCCAGCCAGACCGGCCAGAAGCTGATGCCGCTGACGCCGATCAGCGCGCCGATCGCGACCAGCGCGCCCCAGGCCGGCACCAGCAGCGAAATGAAGGCCAACAATTCGCCGAATGCCAGCACCATGACGATCGGCGCAGCCCAGACCTGATTGTCGCGCACGAAATCAGCCAAAGCGCGCGCAAAGTCTTGCATATGTTGAGTGCCTTCCCCGCCCGTTTGCGCCGTTGAATTTTTTCGCTGATTCAAGGCGTGGGACAGGTAAGCCGTCCGCTTGCGTGACTTCAAGTCACAAAGGCTGGCACCGGTTGTGATTTCAGGCGGCCAGCACGGGCCCGGACGGCTCCGCGCGGCCTGTCCTGCCAAGAACGACACCAAGATCCGGTTACCAAAAGCCCGTACGTGAACGCCCGGCGCGTCCGGTCAGCTCTGCGGCGCTGGCGCCCGTCTTGGCGGCCGCGGCCGGCGGGCCTGCGGCGCGACCGGTTGCAGGGTGACGATGACCGGATTGGGTTTGTGATCCTGCGCGGCGCCGGTGGCGGCGTCGACGCCCATCCCGACCAGGCCGCCGAGCAGAACATTGCCTGCGAAACCCGCCGCGCCGCTTCCGGGA
The DNA here is from genome assembly GCA_963770135.1 of uncultured Alphaproteobacteria bacterium. Taxonomy (GTDB): domain Bacteria; phylum Pseudomonadota; class Alphaproteobacteria; order Rhizobiales; family Xanthobacteraceae; genus Bradyrhizobium. Next base: position 165,673 of record CAVYOM010000020.1, read on the forward strand.
ATCTCCTTGGTCAACGGAATGATCTGGGGCTCATAGCCTTCCTTGTTCACCGTGACGGTGATGTCGGCGTTGCGCTTGGCCTGAACCACGCACGGCGTCACGCAGCTCGTTGGGATTTCCAGCCCGGTAATCTCGGCCGTCGCGCCTGCCGGCGTGCTCGAAATGGAAATATTCTCGGTCGTTCCCCGCGTCACGGAGGCACAACCGACACACGGCGCCGCAAGCGCGGCCGCCAGCACTATTCTGATGATCATTTACGCTCCCCCACCCGACGGGAACCTTCGAGCAACCCTAGAGTGAATGCAAGGGGGCACCCCCGCTGACATTGCGATAATGTCAACCGCGTGGCCTGATAGTAACGCTCAGGGTCGCCAGGCTTTGCGGCCCAGCCGTCACTTTTTGAGCCCATCCATGGCATAGTCAGCGTAACCAATTCGGCACGCCCCGCCGCGTGCAAACACACGAAGAGCCATGTCCAAATCATTGAAATCAGCTGCAAAAACCAAACCCACCGATCTCTTTGGCGCGGACCCCAAGGGCCGCGCTGCGCCCAAGGCCGCGTCGCGGGCGGCCAGCGCCGAGGCCGGCTATACCGCGGCCGACATCGAGGTGCTGGAAGGATTGGAGCCGGTACGCCGGCGTCCCGGCATGTATATCGGCGGCACCGACGAAAAGGCGCTGCATCATCTGTTCGCCGAAGTCATCGACAACGCGATGGACGAAGCGCTGGCGGGACATGCCTCGTTCATCGAGGTGGAATTGAGCGCCGACGGATTTCTCACCGTCACCGATAACGGCCGTGGCATTCCGGTCGATCCGCATCCGAAATTTCCGAAGAAGTCCGCGCTTGAAGTCATCATGTGCACGCTGCATTCCGGCGGCAAGTTCGACTCCAAGGTCTATGAGACCTCGGGCGGCCTGCACGGCGTCGGCGTCTCCGTGGTCAACGCCCTCTCCTCGCTGCTCGAGGTCGAGGTCGCGCGCGAGCAGAAGCTCTACAAGATGTCGTTTGAGCGCGGTCATCCCAAAGGCAAGCTCCAGGATCTCGGCAAGATCAACAACCGCCGGGGCACCCGGATTCGCTTCAAGCCCGACACCGATATTTTCGGCGCCAAAGCCGCGTTCAAGCCGCAGCGGCTGTTCAAGATGGCGCGCTCGAAGGCCTATCTGTTTGGCGGCGTGAAAATCCGCTGGCGCTGCGATCCCGCGCTGCTGAAGGGCATCGAAGAGGTACCTGCCGAGGACGAATTCCACTTCCCCGGCGGATTGAAGGATTATCTCGGCGCCGCCATTCACGCCGACACGCTGGTGCATCCGGACATCTTCTCCGGCAAGTCTGGCCGCAACGGCGCGCACGGCGCCTGCGAATGGGCGGTCGCGTGGACCGCGGATGCCGACGGCTTCCTCTCCTCCTACTGCAACACGGTGCCGACGCCCGACGGCGGCACGCATGAATCCGGCATGCGCAGCGCAATGCTGCGCGGCCTTAAAGACCACGCCGAGCGCATCGGCCAGGGCAAGCGCGCCGCACCCATCACGTCGGAAGACGTCATGGTGGGCGCTGCCGTGATGCTCTCGGTGTTCGTGCGCGAGCCGGAATTCCAGGGTCAGACCAAGGACCGCCTCGCCACGGCGGAAGCGCAGAAGATCGTCGAACAGGCGATCAAGGATCCGTTCGATCACTGGCTGTCGGGCAATCCGCTGCAGGCCAACAAGCTGCTGGATTTCGTCATCGAGCGCGCCGACGAACGGCTGCGCCGCCGCGCCGAAAAGGAAACGTCACGCAAGACCGCGGTGAAGAAGCTGCGGCTGCCCGGCAAGCTTGCGGATTGCACCAACACCGCGACCGAAGGCTCCGAACTGTTCATCGTCGAGGGCGACTCGGCCGGCGGCAGCGCCAAGCAGGCGCGCGACCGCAAGACCCAGGCGATTCTGCCCTTGCGCGGAAAAATCCTCAACGTCGCTTCCGCCGGCAAGGACAAGCTGACCGCCAACGCGCAGCTCTCAGATCTGATGCAGGCGATCGGCTGCGGCACGCTGGCGCATTACCGCGAAGAAGATCTGCGCTATTCCCGCATCATCATCATGACCGACGCCGACGTCGACGGCGCGCATATCGCCTCGCTGCTGATCACGTTCTTCTACCGCCAGACGCCGCGGCTGATCGACGAAGGGCATCTCTATCTCGCGGTGCCGCCGCTGTATCGCCTCACCCATGGCAGCAAGACGGTTTACGCTCGCGACGAAGCCCACAAGGAAGCGCTGCTCAAGAGCGAATTCAACGCCAACGCCAAAGTCGATGTCGGCCGCTTCAAAGGCCTTGGCGAGATGATGCCGGCGCAGCTCAAGGAAACCACCATGGACCCGGCCAGGCGCACCCTGCTCCGCGTCGTGCTGCTGGCCGACGACCGCGAAGGCACCGCCGATTCGGTCGAGCGGCTGATGGGAACCAAGGCCGAGGCCCGGTTCGCCTTCATCTCCGACAAGGCCGAATTCGCCAGCGACGACCTGCTGGACGTGTGATTTTACCTCTGGGACGGCATTCGGGCGATTTCCGGCACTTTTGGGCCGGTTAGCGCTCGAATTTGAACGGCTTCCGGGCTTTTCCCGGTCGTCCGTTTTCAGGAGGGTGTGCTCCCCCCGCAACAGCTTTTTGGGCGAGACTGCGTATAGTCACGCTATTGGATTTTGGGAATTGGCGCTCGCGTAGCTCGGTCAAGCGAAACTAGGAATTGGGGATTGGATATGAAGAAGTTAGTGATCGCTCTGACCGCGCTGGCGGCATTCACGGGATCGGCTGTTGCAGCTGATCTGGGAGCTCGCCCCTACACGAAGGCCCCGGCCCCCATGGCGCCCGTCTACAACTGGACCGGCTTTTACATCTTCGGCGGCGCGGGCGGTGGTGTCTGGTCTGCGAACGGCGGCGTGGATGTCACCGGGGGCCCTTGCCTCGTTTGCACCAACACCCGGACGGGCGGAGATGGCTGGTTCGGCACCGTGGGTGCTGGCTATGATTGGCAGGGCGGCTCGTCGTGGGTGGTCGGTATCTTCGGCGACGGTACGTTCGGCAGCCTCAAGGGCAACATTGGGGATGTGAGCATACCCGCTGTCGGTACCACAAAGATGGAGACAGCTTGGGCGGCAGGTGCCCGTGTAGGCTACCTCGTTGCTCCGAACGTTCTGTCGTACGTCAACGGCGGTTACACCGGGACCTACTGGACGGGCAGCACCTTGCTGGACTCCTTCACCGGCACCCCGTCGGGCTTCCACACCGACAGCTTCAATACCAGCGGCTGGTTCGTCGGCGGCGGCGTCGAGAACAGTCTGAACTTCTTCGGAGTCAGCGCTCCCGGCTGGTTCATGAAGACGGAATATCGTGTGGCTTGGCTTGACCGCAAGAATCTTCAGGAAAGGGTCGATGGCACTAACCTGCCGACTGGCTTCGACCTCACCTTCAAACCGCTCGTGCAGACCATCAGCACTTCGCTGGTCTACCGTTTCAACTGGGGCGGCGCTCCGATCCAGGCCAAGTACTGATCTCTGCTAACTCAGCAGCCCAAAAGCCCCGGCATCGTCCGGGGCTTTTTTGTTGTCTGGATTACGACGGCTTTCAGACCCCATCAGCCACCAGCCACCGCCGCCTTCAGCGATGAGTACGCGCGCCGCAGCCGGCACTCGATCTCCGTCATCGCCTGCCCGAGTGCGTCGCGATAGGCCATCGCATCGGCGCAGCCGATGCCTGACATCAGGAGAGACGGGTCGTCCACCGGCTTGCCATAGGTGACCGCGGCGACGCGGGCGACGATCACGCCGTACTGCTCGGGGTCCACGGCTTCGCGCCGCGCCTGCCACCAGTCGAGTTCAAGCCGCGCCGCCTCCGTGACATCGAAGCAGATGGGCACGGCCGATGCGAGCAGGCGGTAGTAGGTCACGAGCTGCGGCAGCGCGGCGTCCGCCGCATCGCGGGAACCTGTCGGCTGGAACGCCTTGGCGGCCTGCGCCGCCGACAGCGCGATCCGGACGCTGTCGAGGGGCGCAAAGCCGAATTGCGTCCGCGACAGTTCGTAGAGATGGCCGAACAGCGCGACATAGCGCTTGTCGTAATAGTCGCGCCACATCGCCGTCTCCAGCCGCGCGATTTCAGCCGGCTCGAAGCCGCGCAAATCAGCATGGCGCGGCCATGCCGCATAGGCACCGCCGGCAACGACGACAAACGCAAGCGTGAGGATGACCGCTTTGCGGCTCATGGTGTCCCTTGAAATGGCGGTGCAGTGAGTTCCGGGCCTTGCGGAGCAGGCCGGCTTTGTATTCGATCGGGGAGCTACGGACGCCGCGGGCAATGGTTTCCTGCGGCTGCCGCACTAGCCGCGGCTGAAGCGGCGCGAAACGGCAACAGGGGGAAATCCATGGCCAGATCGCTTTCGATCATCGGCTTTCTGGCGCTTGCCATCGGCCTGCTGTGGATCGGGCAAGGCACTGGCGCCATCCGCTGGCCGCCATCGAGCTTCATGGTCAATCAACTGCAATGGGCCGGATATGGCGCGCTGCTCGGCGCCGTCGGCCTGATCCTGATCTGGCAGGGCAACCGCTAGATTCGTAAATTCGTAGGATGGGTGGAGCGCAGCGATACCCATCAACTTCACGCGTTGTTAGACGATGGGTATCGCTGCGCTCCACCCATCCTACATAAAATGGACAACAGCCATGACAGCACGACCCTTCGATCTCACCGGCAAGGTAGCCATCGTCACCGGCGGCAATGGCGGCATCGGGCTCGGCATGGCCAGGGGACTTGCCCAAGCCGGCGCTGCGATCGCGGTGGTGGGCCGCAACGAGGCCAAATCGGCGGAGGCGGTCGCGGAGCTCAAGCAAAGCGGCGCCACGGCGATTGCGGTTGCGGCCGACGTCACCGACAAGGAAGCGGTCGCCGCCATGGTCGGCCGTGTCACCGGCGAGCTCGGCCGAATCGATATCCTCGTCAACAATGCCGGCATCAACATCCGCAAGCCGCCGCACGCGCTCGATATCGCCGAGTGGAACAGCGTGATCCAGACCAACCTCACCAGCGCCTTCCTGTGCTCGCAGGCGGTCTATCCCGCGATGAAAGCGGCCGGCGGCGGCAAGATCATCAATATCGGCTCGATGATGTCGATCTTCGGCGCCAGCTTCGCGCCGGCCTATGCCGCCAGCAAGGGCGGCATCGTGCAGTTCACTCGTTCGTGCGCCTGCGCCTGGGCCGCCGACAACATCCAGGCCAACGCCGTGCTGCCGGGCTGGATCGATACGGATCTCACCAAGCGCGCCCGCAAGGAGATCGACGGCCTGCACGACCGGGTGCTGGCGCGCACGCCCGCGGCGCGCTGGGGCGGCATCGACGATTTTGCCGGAATCGCCGTCTTCCTCGCCTCGCCCGCGTCCGACTTCGTCACGGGATCGGCGATTCCGGTCGACGGCGGGTACTCGATTATGGGCTAGGCGGGAACCGACACCGAGGTTCCACGTCTCCACAAACGAAAAAGCCCCGGCTGATATGCCGGGGCTTTCTCACCTCGATATTGTGTTTCGATCAGTACCTCGCGACGACCGGGCCGCCGAACTTGTAGCTCAGACGGATCACAGCCGACTGAATGTCACGGGGCTTGGCATCGAAGGAGTAGACGGCCGGAGCGGCCGCGCCGGCGAGCTGGTAACGCTTGGTCTCGAACTGCGAATAATCGTACTCAAGTCCGACGATCCAGTTCGCGGTGATGCCGTATTCCCAGCCGGCGCCGACGGTCCAGCCGTTGTGCCACTGCGTCGACGATCCCGAACCGACGTTCGCCGGTACCGTATCGGAAACCGCCAGACGGTTGTTCACGCCAGCGTAGCCGCCCTTGACATAGAACAGGTTGTTGTTGACCGCGATACCGGCACGACCGGTAATCGTCGCCATCCAGTCGGCACGCCAGCTGAACCGGTCATCAAATCCGACGCCGAAGACGTTGTTGAGCACGCTGCCGCGGTTATCGAGGCCCGAAATGGTGCCCTCGAGACCGAACACGAAGTTGCTGGCCTGCCAGTTGTAGCCGGCATGGCCACCACCGAAAATGCCCGTTCCGCGCTGACGGAAACCTTCGCCGGCGTTGAGATCGCCGAAGGCGGTGGTGTTAGCGACGTTGACCCACTCTTGGTTGGTCCAGGCGCCACCGACGTGGCCGCCGATATAAAAACCGCCCCAATTGTAGACGGACACGAGCGGTGCCGGCGCCTTGGTATAAGGCCGCGCCGCCAGATCGGCGGCCGAGGCGGACATGGAACCCATCAAAAGGGCAGAAGCTGCGATAGCGATCTTTTTCATAACATTTCCTAATGCCACAACTGAAATCTTGCCGTTGAAATAGCCAGAGTTCCCAGAAAAAGCTGTCACCCGGCCGCAACAATGACGGCAATTTGGCCTTTACGCGTCCTGATTGGGGCGTTGCAATTCAGTTTGGTTAATCATTCCTTATGCTTGGCCCCGAAAATCCGGTTCCATCTGGTTCCGAGAACGGAACCCAATTGCCCGCCTCGATTGTACTTATCTGTGGCAGTTGGGTGACGGACGCGCGGCTGTCATCTGTCTAGGTTGCGACTCGAACTTGGTGCTTTTGCAAGATTCGCTCAACAAAGGGTCGTTTTCTCATGAAGAAATTTGCTTTCGCTGCCGCCGCGCTCATCCTGGGTACCGCCGGTGCATCCGCTGCTGATATGGCCGCCCGGCCCTATGCCAAAGCTCCCGTTGCTCCCGTCGCTATCTACAATTGGACCGGGTTTTATGTCGG
>CAVYOM010000021.1:0-41943 GCA_963770135.1 uncultured Alphaproteobacteria bacterium
AGCTTCGCGATGAAGTGAAAAAAGCGGGCGGTGAAGCTGGGGGACCTCACCGCCCTTAGGACCTTCCGACGGAGGGGGGCGTGTTCCGAAAGAAGGTACCCAGAGGGAGCGAGTTTTGGACCCGCTCCCCGGAAGGAGCCGTCGGCGGGGGCGACGAATGCCGGCGAAACCCTCCATCTGATATCTAGTCCTCGTTTAGCCCTTCGCCAGCGGCACCGCGACGAAGCGCGACGAACCGCCGCTCTTCACGCGCATGAGAACGCTGTTCTTGTTGTCGGTGCGGGCGGCGTCGATCGCCTCACGCACCTCGCCGGCGCTGGTCACGTTCTTGCCGGCAACCTCAAGAATGATGTCGCCTTCCTTGAAGCCGCGTTCCGCCGCCGCGCTCTTCGGGTCGACCTCGGTGACCACGACGCCTTCCTTGCCGGCGCCGGCCACGCTGTTGGCGGGGGCAACCGTCAGGCCAAGCTTCGGCACGCCGGTTCCCTTGCTCAGGCTACCCTTGTCTTCCTTGTCGGTGTCGGCCTTGGCCTCGATCGTGTTCGGCAACTGGCCGAGCGTGAGGTTGACGACCTTGTCCTGGCCCTTTTGCAGCACGTTGAGCTTCACTGCCGCGCCGGGCGCGAGACCGCCGATGGTGCGGGCGAGTTCCTTGGCATCCTTGACCGGCTCGCCGTTGACGCCGGTGATGACGTCACCCGACTGGATGCCGGCCTTGGCCGCTGGACCGTTCGACTGCGGTTCCGCCACCAGCGCGCCTTCCGCCTTCTTCATGCCGAGGCTGTCGGCGATGTCGGACGTTACCGGCTGGATCTGGACACCGATCCAGCCGCGGCTGACCGTGCCCTTATCCCTGAGCTGGGCGATCACGTTCTTGACCGTCGAAGCCGGGATCGAGAACGCAATACCGACGCTGCCGCCGGATGGCGAATAGATCGCGGTGTTGACGCCCATCACTTCTCCGTTGGTGTCGAACGCCGGACCGCCGGAATTGCCCTTGTTCACGGGCGCGTCGATCTGGATGAAGTCGTCATACGGGCCGTTGCCGATGTCACGGCCGGAGGCCGAGACGATGCCCGCGGTCACGGTGCCGCCGAGCCCGAACGGGTTACCGACCGCCAGCACCCAGTCGCCGATCCGCGGCTTGCTGTCGGACAGTTTTGCGAACGGGAAATCCTTGCTGCCCTCGACCTTGATCAGCGCCAGATCCGTGCGCGGATCGGTACCGATCACCTTCGCGGTAAAGGTCTTGCCGTCGTCCATGGTGACTTCGACCTTGTCGGCGCCGTCGACCACGTGGTTGTTGGTTACCGCAAAGCCGTCAGGCGAGATGAAGAAGCCGGAACCCTGGCCCGTCACCGGGCCACGGCCGCCACGCGGTCCACCGCGCAGGCCGGGCGGCAAGCCATCCGGACCGCCGAAGCGGCGGAAGAAGCGCTCCATCGGCGAACCCGGCTGGAACGGCGAGTCCTCGTCCTTGTTGGCGCTGTCGTCACCCTTCGCGGCCTTCTCGGCGATGTTGATCTTGACCGAGATCACCGACGGCTTCACGCGCTCGACGATGTCGGCAAATCCGATCGGACGCTCGACCTTGCGGACCTCGGTGTTGACCTGCGCGTGCGCCGCGCTGGTGAAGACATCGACGGGGCCCTGCTGCGGCGAGAAGCCGTACACGGCGGCGCCGAGGCCGGCGACGACGGACGCCATCAGCGCGAACTTGCGCGCGGAGAACAGCGAGCGGCGCGCTGCGCCGTAGGACGGAAACTTGGAAAGATCGACGGGACGTTCGGTCATGTTGCTAAAATCTCCAGAAGAACCTGATTTCGACGGTGCGGGGGGCGGCGCACCTGACAGGACTGAAGATGGGGCTTGCCGCCTTACCGCGCGCTGGCTGGGGAATTAAACTTTTGTAATGCAGGCGGCCAGGGATGCGGCAGGATATCGCAGGCAATCAATGGCTTAGCGCTGGCCGAAAAACGGCTTTCAGAGGGCAAACCGGCTTCGTGTCCATAGCCGGCAAAGGCTGGCCGTAGAGGGTCCGGTAAATCTTACGTTAAACAAATCCGTGTCACAACCTCTGCACGAACAGAGAGAGCGAGGCTGCGCATCGCCGAAGGCGAACTGGCAACCTCCGCCGTCAACGCCACGGATCAGGAAGAAGCCATGGTCAGCGCCGTTTCCAGCCAAGCCGCTACATTGAATCCCCTCGCCTATATGGCTCTCGACGGGGACGACAACGCCAAACAGCCCGCATCAAACGCGACACCGACCGACAGCGACCGTGGCCCTGCCACGCAGGTGTCAGTGTCGCAGGACGCGCTGGATCGCCTGATGGCCGCATTCAGACAAGGCCCCGACGCTGCGCAGCAAGGCCTGGATCAGTTGGGCCATGCAAGCTTCAATAAAGTGAGCATGACGCTCAAATCGCTCGACGCGCAGGCCAAAGCAAACGAGTCGCACGAAAGCATGCTCCAATGGTTGAATGAGAGCCGCACCAAATGGCAGAATGCAACGCCCGTGCCTGCCGTTCAGCTCACCAAAGCGCAGATCGCGGACGTCCTCAAGAAGGCGGCGCCGCTTGGTATTGATCCGTCCAAGATCGGCAGCGCCGACAACTACATTTTCGGCATCGACCGTATGCAATACACCTTTAAGAAAGACGGCACGGCCTGGATGAATGAGGCCGGCATTCCGACATCCGAAGAGCAGAAGCAGTACGTCTTTCAAGAAATGAGCAAATCGATGGCGTATCTGTCTACCAGAATTCAAGACACCAGTGCCCGCACGTGAAAACCTCACCCAGCTCGACGCACTGACGGGTTGATAATAGCAATCAACGTTCAAAGGGAATGGCGCAGGAGGTTTCCTCCTGCGCCATTTTCTTTGCATGCTATAAGCTTTAGCTGATCTGGATGCCGTTGCCGTTGATGTCGAACACATATTCGAGCGTGTCCGTATCGGCCGGATCGAAGAATCCGACCACGTCAACAAAATTCTCGAAGTTGGTATCGAGCGCATCGGCGATGATCAAATCGTTCCCCACCTGGAAGAACTGAAGCGTACCGACGTCGGCGACATTGAAGATCAACGAATCAGAGTTGCCGCCGACATCAGTAATGAACGTCACGCCATCGTTGTTATGGACGAAGGTATCATTTCCGATGCCACCCGCGATTTCAACGGTGCCGCCAGTGTTGTCGATGATGGTATCATTACCGTCACCTGCATCGACGAGGCTGTCACCGCCATTCAATCTGATGGTATCACCGTCTGCGCCCGCGTCGACCTGGTTGAATGCAGTTGCCACGGTTATGTTGTCAGCGCCGGAGCCGCCGACCACAATACTTTGAGTGCCGAGCAAGTCGGTAATGGTGTCGTTGCCAATTCCACCGTCGATCTGGTCATAGTCGGCGCCGCCGTCGATCGTGTCATTTCCATCACCACCGAAGAGGACATCGTTTCCGGCGTCACCGTACATGATGTCGATGCCAGTGTGCGCCAAGTTCCACAATGGCAATTTCATTTAAATTTCATTTGCGACCGCGGCGCGCGCAGCAGTCGAAAAACAGCAGATTGACCAACACAATCAGCCGAAGTGCAATCGGAGGTCGGCGTCTGCATTTAATGCTAGACCAACGCTGGCCGGAAACCATCGATTTAAACGGACACGATTGGTTTGCCGAACTTCGCATAGCAGCGTTGCGAAACTTCGCTGCTCAACGATCGGTGCTCTGCGGCGCAGCGATTGTGGTGCGCCGCCGGTGAAGCCTGCTCAGCCCTTCTTCATCTTCAGCCTGCCCATGAAATCGCGCTTGCCGAGCGGCACGCCGTTGGTGCGCAGGATGTCGTAGGCGGTGGTGGCGTGGAAATAGAAGTTGGGCAGCGAGAACGACATCAGGAAGCCCTCGGTCGTGAAGGGCAGCTTGTGATCGCCGAGGAGAAAGACGACGTCGCGGCCGCCGAGCGCATTGACGGCGTCCGGCGTCCAGCCCTCCAGGGCTTCGCGGGTTTGCGCGACCAGCGCCTGCAATCCGGCGTAATCGTACGGCGTCTTGAACGAGGGCGGACGAAATTCTCCGCTCTGCGCGGCCTCGATGGCGCCGCGGGAATGCTGGGCGACGGAGATGATCTGGAAACGCAGCGGCTGCATGTCGGCCGCCAGCCGCGCTTCTACCATGGTTTCCGGATCGATGTTGTTTTCGCGGAAATGAACCAGGCCGCGCTCGAGGAAGCCGCTGACCGCGCCGAGGATTTGCAGGTAATTCGCCACGCTGGCGTCGTAGAGTGAAAAGGCCATATCCGGTTTCCCCCTGGGCTCTGTTTGTTTTTGAACAGGGGAAGTCTTAGCGGAAACCCGTCCGCTTGCAACGGCGGGCTCAGGCCTGTTTGTCCGGCGCATCGACTGCGAGCAGGCGCTCCAGCCTCGCCTCTTCCTCATCCGTCAGGTGCAGGAGCGAGGGGTCGGCGGCGGTGCCGGCGTTCGATCGGCGGCGGCTGTAGAACCATAGCGCCAGTCCGCCTCCGATCAACGCGAGCGGCGGCAGCAGCCACAGCAATACCGTGTGCGGCGTGAAGCGCGGCTTCAGCAGCACGAACTCGCCATAGCGCGCCACCAGGAAATCGATCACCTGGCTGTCGCTGTCGCCGGTCGCGATCCGCTCGCGCACCAAGAGGCGCAGGTCGCGCGCCAGCGGCGCGTCGGAATCGTCGATCGACTGGTTCTGGCACACCATGCAGCGCAGCTCGCGCGACAGATCGCGCGCGCGCGCTTCCTTCGCGGGGTCCGACATGATCTCGTCGGGCTGCACCGCGTAGGCGGCCGGCGCGGCAAAAGCCGCCAGCAGCAGCACGGCCGAAATTGCGATCAGCTTTCGCATCATTCTCCCCTCATCCTGAGGAGCATCCGAAGGATGCGTCTCGAAGGATGGCGTCAATCCGGGCCTCATCCTTCGAGACGCCGCTATCGCGGCTCCTCAGGATGAGGAAAAACTATTCCGCCGGCTGCAACGCGCGGGCAGCCTTGTCAGGCTTCTTGGCAGGCTTCGGCGCGCCGACGCGCAGCCGCCGGTCCGACAGCGACAGCAGGCCGCCGAACGCCATCAGCACCGGCCCCCACCAGATCAACAGCACCAGCGGCTTGTGAAAGATGCGAACGGCGATGGCGCCGTCGGCGTTGGTGTCGCCGAGCGAAACGTAGATCTGGCTGGCGCCGCGGGTCAGCAATGCGGCCTCGGTGGTCGACGATCCCCGCGTGGTGAAGTTGCGCTTCGAGGGCGTCATCACGCGAAGCGTTTCGCCGTCGAGGCTGACGGTGAACTGGGCGATCCCCTCGCGGAAATTCGGGCCCTGCCGTTGCGTGACGCCATCGAGCTTCAACTGATAGCCGGCGACGCTTGCAACATCGTTCGGCTTCATCGAGCCGATATATTCGCTGTTCCAGGTGGTCTCGCAGACGATCCCGATCAGGGTCAGTCCGACGCCGGCATGCGCGAACGCGGTGCCCCAGGTCGCGCGCGGCAACCCGCGCGCACGGGCCATCGCGGTCGCCAGCGGCGCACGAAACAGCGCGGTCCGCTCGACAAGGTCGCTCAAGGCGCCGGCGATGACGAAGACCGCGAGCCCGATCGCGAGCGGTGCGAACGTGGCACCGCCCCGGGTCCACGCCCACAGCACGGCGATGGCGATCAGCGCCGCAACGCCGGCTGCGGTCAGCCGCTGTGCCGCGCCGGCCAGATCGCCGCGCTTCCACGCCAGCAGCGGCGCGAACGGCATCGCCACCATCAGCGGTACGAACAGGGGTCCGAAGGTCAGGTTGAAGAACGGCGCGCCGACCGAAATCTTGTCGCCGGTCACAACCTCCAGCGCCAGCGGATACAGCGTTCCGATGAAGACGGTGGCGCAGGCCGTGGTGAGAAAGAGGTTGTTGAGCACCAGCGCGCCCTCGCGCGAGATCGGCGCGAACAATCCGCCCTGCTTCAGCGCCGATGCGCGCCAGGCGTACAGCAAAAGACTGCCGCCGATGAACAGGCAGAGGATCAGCAGGATGAACACGCCGCGCGCCGGATCGGTCGCGAACGCATGCACCGAGGTCAGCACGCCCGAGCGCACCAGGAAGGTGCCGAGCAGCGACAGCGAAAAGGTCAGGATCGAAAGCAGAATGGTCCAGACCTTCAGCGCGTCGCGCTTTTCCATCACGACCGCCGAGTGCAGCAGCGCGGTGCCGGCAAGCCAGGGCATCAGCGAGGCATTCTCGACCGGGTCCCAGAACCACCAGCCGCCCCAGCCGAGTTCGTAATAGGCCCAGTACGATCCCATCGCGATGCCGAGCGTGAGGAATATCCACGCCACCAGCGTCCATGGCCGCACCCAGCGCGCCCAGGCGGCGTCGATGCGGCCTTCGATCAGGGCGGCCACTGCGAACGAGAACGAGATCGAGAACCCGACATAGCCGAGATAGAGCATCGGCGGATGCACGGCGAGCCCGATGTCCTGCAGTACCGGGTTGAGGTCGCGACCCTCGATCGGCGGGCTTGCGATGCGCAGGAAGGGATTCGAGGTGAGCAGGATGAAGAGATAGAACGCGGCCGCGATCCAGCCCTGCACCGCCAGCACATGGGCGCGCAGCGACAGCGGCAAATTGTTGCCGAAGGCGGCGACCAGGCCGCCGAACAGCGCCAGGATGAACACCCACAGCAGCATCGATCCTTCGTGATTGCCCCACACGCCGGTGATCTTGTAGATCAGCGGCTTCATCGAGTGCGAGTTCTCGAATACGTTGACGACGGAGAAATCCGACATCACGTGCAGCATCGTCAGCAACGCGAACGACGCCGCCACGAACAGCAATTGCGCGAGCGCACTGGAGCGCGCGACATTCATCAAGGCATGATCGCCCCAGCGCGCGCCGAGCAACGGCACGGTGGACTGGATCAGCGCCAGCCCGAGCGCCAGCACCAGCGCGTAATGCCCCGCTTCCGCGATCATTTCGACGCTCCCTGCACCGGCGCGGCCGAGGCCGCGGCGCCGGGCTTGGCGCCGTAATCGTCCTTCCAGTGCCCCTGCTTCTTCAGGGCATCGGCGACATCCTTGGGCATGTAGGTCTCGTCATGCTTGGCCAGCACCGTATCGGCCCTGAAGACACCGGAAGCATCCAGCGCGCCTTCGGCGACGACGCCCTGCCCTTCGCGGAACAGGTCCGGCAAAATTCCCTTGTAGGCGACCGGCAGCGTGGCGCTGCCGTCGGCGACGCTGAAATTGACCGCGAGATTGTCGCCGCGCACCAGCGAGCCCGGCTGCACCAGCCCGCCGAGACGGAACCGCTTGCCGGCCGGGATCTGCTTCTCGGCCGCCATCGTCGGCGTCGAAAAGAACACGATGGAATTGCGCATGGCGTTCAGGACCAGCGCCGCGGCAATGGCGAGCACCGCGAGCGAACCGCCGATCATGGTCAAACGCCGTTGCTTGCGCGTCATGGCTATCCTCTGTTCCCGTCTTCGGGTTCCGGCATCATTCGACTATCCTCGCGCATGATGTTGTCCGAAAAGCGCTCCACGCTTTTCGGCATCATGCGTCATCCATCAAGCCCGAGATTCTTCGCGCCCTCATTGAGCTGGCGCAAGCGTTCGGCGTCGGCGGCGACGGCCTGCCGCGCGTCGGTCAGCGCACTCGCCGCCTTGTCGCGCTCGCCCATCACCATATAGGCGCGCATCAGCCGCAGCCATCCCTCGACATCGTCGCCATTTTGCTTCAGCCGCGTCGCGAGCCGGTCGACCATGCCGCGGATCATCGCGCCACGATCGGGATCGCTCATGTCCTTGGCGGCGGCCATTGCCTCATTGGAAAGCGCCGGCACGGAGGGCCCGCCGACCCTCGTCAGCGCGGCCTGGACCAGCGGCCGCCACGGCGCGTCGGCCGGCGCCTTGGCAAGTATCGCGCGCCAGATCGCGGCGGCGTCCGCCTTGCGACCATCCTGTTCGGCGGCGAGGCCGAGGAAATAGTTTGCCCTGGGCTCGTTGGCGTCTTGCGCGACCGCGCGTTCGAACTCGGCCTTGGCCTCCGCCGTGACGACGCCGCCCGCCACAAGTGCAAGGGCTTCACCGAGATCGGAGCGGCGCTCGGCGTTGTCGCCGGCGTAAGTGATGACATTGCGATAGGCCCCGACCGCGTCATCGTAGCGGCCAAGCCGCGCCAGCACCGGCGCCAGCACGGTCCAGCCGCGGGCGTCGGCCGGGTTCTTCTCCAGATGGGCCACGACCTGCGCCACCATGTTTTCGAGCGGCTGGTTGGGATCCGCGACGCGGGTGCGCGAGGCCAGCGGAAAATCGCCAAGCCGCGGCGATCCGAGCGCGAGGTAGAACATGACAGCCGCGACCGGCAAACCCACCAGCGCCACGATCGCGGAAACCCGGCGCAGGCCAAGATTAGACCGCGCCGGCAGGTCGCGCTCGCCGTCCGCGGCGGCCAGCAGGCGGCGACTGATTTCGACGCGCGCCGCCTCGGCCTCGGATACGCCGATAAGCCCCGCGGCGACATCGCGCTCGATCTCGGCAAGCTGATCCCTGTAGACCACGGCCTCGCTGCCGCCGGCCTGCCCGGAATCGCCGCGGCTCAACGGCCAGAGCACCGCGAAGATCGCCGCGACCGTCATCAGCGCGAACAAAAACCACAGTGTCATCAAGCGGTTCCCGGGGGCGAAACGGCGCGTCCAGGCGAGCGCCGATGCGCCGCTTTACACCACTGGCGGCAAGCCCGGCAATTGACAAATGCGGCAGAAAACATCCGGACGGGAGTCTCCCAGAAGGCCAGGCCGGCGGGGGATTTGAGCCTAGCTCGCCTTGGTCGCTTTGGTCGCTTTACGCTCGCCGGTCACGGCATTTTCAGCCGCCCGGCTCATCAGCGATGCATAGTCGTGGCCGAACAGGATTTCGCAGAAACGGATCGCCGCCTTGGCCTGCGTCTGGCGGAAGGCGCGCGCCTGGGGGTCGCCCCCGCGCAGCGCCTGCACCAGGCTCTCGGTGGATCGTTCGACATAGTGCTGGAGGTCGGAATAGGTCCGCAACGTCACCTCGTTGATGGCGAGCTCGCTGGCATAGGTCCGGCACACCGCCACGAAGTCGATCAGGGCGGCGATCTCTTCGACCTCCGCGGCGTCGATCTTCGGCGCGGCGGCGATGTCCTTGTCAGCGCGCTGGCGCAGGATGCGGCGGACCCGGCCGGGCACGCTCTCGATCTCGGACCTCAGCGCATTGGAAATTTCGGCGCGGATTGCCGTGAGCTGGCGGCCCCACGCGGAATTGTTGCGCAGGTCGAGCTCGGTGCGCAGCCCGCGCACCCCATCGTGCAAAATTTTCAGTGGTTCGCCGACATTGTCGAAATGGCCACGCCTGATGTCCGTGCGCAGGCAGGCCGTGAGGAACGATAGATCGTGCAGCGCGATCGTCACCGCGATGCCGTAGGGCGTGGCGGCCACGCGAAGCTCATCGTCGGATGCCGCCATCTTGATCGCAAGACGGATGATCTGCCACGGCTGCGCCAGCCGCTGCATGATCAGCGACAGCGCGAACGGCAGCAATTGCGGCGTCTGCAACGAGGGAACGTTCAGCGCCGACCCCACCGAGGCAATCTGGGCTTCGGAAAACACCCGCATCTGGCCCGGCATCCGGCTACCGAGCGTATCCAGCGTCTCGCGCGCCCGCAGCACGCCTCCGACCGACAGCAGGTCCTCGACGACATTGGGCGGGCCGATACGGGTAAGCGACCTCTGCCTGTCGTCACCGGCGACGGGTGTCGCGACATTGATGATCGCGTCGGCTGCGGCGAGCTGGAACTTGCGGGTTGCAGCTTCGAGGCCGGCGGTGCTGCCGCTCTGCCTGACCTCGGCGAGCGCGGCTTCGAATGCGCGCGTGGCCTCGGGCGCCCCGTCGCGGCCCAGCCATTGCCAGATCGGCAGCAACGATGCACGCCGGATCTGCCCGATCCTGACGGGAAAATTGCTCTCGACGAGAAAGGGTTCGAGCGGACCATACAATAGTCGCGCCGGATCGTCGGTCCGCGGGCGCGTCTCGTCGTCTTCCTCGGTTCCGCGTACGACCTTGCGAAGCTGCTCCAGCACGAAATTGGCGACGGCCATGTCCTCGCCGCGCTCAATGGCGCGCTCGAACTCACGCATCAGCAGCGCCTGCGATTGGGGCGGGAGCTGCGCAAGATAGTCCCTCAGCCGCTCGGTCGATGTCTGGCTCATTCGCCTGGTGTGGATATACGTGTCATGTGGACGGGCAAAGCGCCCCCAATATTAGAAGCGTGCGCGTTAAGAAGCCGTTTAGGAATAACGAAATCAACCCTTGGCATTGCCGGTTCCCGCCCAAGCAACCCCAGGTAATCGCCGGACGGGACGTTCAGACCCCCGGCAGCACCAGTTCAGCCCGCAACCCGCCGATCGGGGCGTCGCCCAGGACAAGGCTCCCGCCATAGAGGGCGGCGAGATCGACGACGATCGAAAGCCCGAGCCCGGACCCCGGCTTGGACTCGTCCAGCCGCTGGCCGCGCCGGGACACCTGCGCGCGCTCGGCGGCGGATAATCCGCGGCCATCGTCATCGACAATGATCCGCAGCCACGGCCCAGTGCGGGGCTCTGACGGCGGCTCCACCCTCACCTCGATCAAGACCTGGGTGGCCGCCCATTTGCAGGCATTGTCGACCAGATTGCCGGCCATCTCCTCAAGGTCCTGGCGCTCGCCGCGGAACTTGGCCAGGGGATCTGCCTTCGCAGCGATCGTGATGCCGCGATCCCGATGGATCTTTTCCATGGTCCGCCGCAGCGCCTCGATGGCGGGCGCGACCTCGGTGACGGTGCCGATGATGGTGACGCGCGCGGCGATCCGGGCGCGCTCCAGATGATGAGCCAGTTGATCCCGCATCACATCGGCCTGCTCCAAGACCTTGCTGGCAAAGGGATCTACCGCGTGGGCGGCAGCCTCGTTGAAGATGACGGAGAGCGGCGTCTTGATGGCGTGGGCGAGATTGCCGACATGGGTACGGGCGCGCTCGACGATCTCGCGGTTGGCATCGATCAGCGCATTGGTCTCGCGCGCCAGCGGCGCGATCTCGACGGGAAACTCGCCTTCCAGCCGTTCGGCGCGGCCGGAGCGGATGTCGGCGATCGATTCCGAAATCCGCTTGAGCGGCGCCAGGCCGAAACGGACCTGGAAGATCGTGGTCAGCAACAGCACGATACCAAGGGCTGCGAAGGTGCCGCCGAGGTAATAATCGAAGGCGCGGATCTCGTCGAAAATCTCGGAGGCGTCGCCGGCCACGCTGACCAGGAATTTGCCGTCAGCGCCGAGGTCGACCGGCCGTTCGACCACCCGCAGACTCTGGCCTTCGGGCCCGTCGACGTAACCGAGGCGAATGCCGGCGGGGGTCAGTTCCGCGCCGATCTCCTCGAGCTTCGGCAGCTTCTTGTCCCACAGCGAACGCGACGCCCGCGTCTCAGCCTTCTCGTCGGTGCGGACGATCTGCCAGTACCAGCCGGACAGCGGCAATTCGAACAGCGGCTCGCCGAGCGACTGGAACTGATGGTCGGGCGGCTCGTCCGGAGTTGCGACCTCGGCGATCAGGGTGCGGAGATAGAGGTTGAGGCGGCGGTCGAAGGCGCGCTCGGTGGCGTTACGATAGACCGACGATAGAATGACGCCGGTGATGACCAGGATCACGACCACCCACGCGGTCGCCGACAGGAACAACCGCGTGGCGAGCGAACTTCCGCGCATCAGAGCAAGATCCCGAAAAGCGTATCCCCAGGCTCCGATCCTGCGGATGGAGACTGGCCTTCGGATAAGATCATGCTCGAATAAAAGAGCAAGGCTCATCAGGTACCCGGCGACGGCGGCGTCAGCAGATAGCCGAGCCCGCGCACGGTCTGGATAATGTCGACGTCGAGCTTCTTGCGGATGCGCCCGACGAACACTTCGATGGTGTTGGAGTCGCGGTCGAAGTCCTGGTCATAGAGATGCTCGACCAGTTCGGTACGCGACACCACGCGCCCGGTGTGATG
The DNA here is from genome assembly GCA_963770135.1 of uncultured Alphaproteobacteria bacterium. GTDB lineage: Bacteria > Pseudomonadota > Alphaproteobacteria > Rhizobiales > Xanthobacteraceae > Bradyrhizobium. The sequence goes on from CAVYOM010000021.1 coordinate 12,053, forward strand.
CATCAGATAAGCCAGCAGGCGATATTCGTGCGAGGTCATCTTGATCGGATTGCCGGATACGCTGACCCGGCCGGTGCGGGTATCCAGCGAGACCGGGCCGCAGGTCAGTTCGGATTGCGCATGACCGGCGGACCGGCGCAGCAGCGCGCGAATTCGCGCCAGCACTTCTTCGAGGTGAAACGGCTTGGCGACATAGTCGTCGGCGCCGGCGTCAAACCCCTGCACCTTGTCGCTCCAGCGGTCCCGCGCGGTGAGGATCAGGACCGGCATCGCGCGGCCGCCGCGGCGCCACGCCTCCAGCACCGAGATGCCGTCCATCTTGGGCAGTCCGATATCGAGCACGACGGCGTCATAGGGCTCGCTGTCGCCAAGGAAATGCCCCTCCTCGCCATCGAACGCGCGATCGACCACATAACCGGCATCGGTCAAAGCCGTCGTAAGCTGACGGTTGAGATCCGGATCATCCTCAACAACGAGCAGGCGCAAGTTGGCCTCCAAAAGTGAGCTCTACAATATCAGATCTCAAGATGAGGCTAACCGGCGTGAACGGGCCATGAACGGGGCGCACGGTGCAATGTTACTTTTTCGTCATGAGGTTTTCGGGGCAGGACAGACCCCGCCGTAAGCCAGATGCCTGACATGACCAATTGAATGCCGCAAGTGGCCCGGCCTCGTTGCTTGCGCCAATGGCCGCCCGGTAAACGGCGTGCCTCCCGCCCGCAGAGAGAGAGCAAGGCTGATATCGCAGCCTCCGTTACGTGCGGAAGAATACGAACCAGACGATGCCCAGGATCAGGACCGCGAGCCCGGTCGAAACCGTTAGCAGCGCGAGCACGGACGGGCCGGGTTCGGCCTGGCGTGCCTCGGTCGGGGTTTCGATGATTTGGCCATGTCGTTGCGTTGCCATGGGGACCTCTTCAGTTAAGTGCCTGTGATGCCAGCGAATGCGTCGACACCGCCAGTTGGAGCAACGCGTGATCGGAAGTGATGTTCCGCTACTTCGGGCGATGCCGCGCCGTTGCGGCGTCCAAAAGGTCGCAGGCCGGCCGCGGAACGGAGCCCGTTCGGCGGTTAACGCCGTTTCCGCAATTTCCCGCCCGCCGTGTTTGAGACAGGGGCATCCGATGGTATCCTTGCCGGTCGTCTGTCGCGTTTTTTGGAGTAGCCCATGGCCCCCCGCGCCAATTGGAAGGGTTTTCTGCGTCTTTCCCTCGTGACCTGTCCGGTCGCCCTCTATCCGGCGACGTCGGATACCGAGAAGGTCTCGTTCAACCAGATCAACCGCAAGACCGGTCACCGCATCAAATACGCCAAGGTCGATGCCGACACCGGCGAGGAAGTCGCCAACGAAGACATCATGAAGGGCTACAAAGTTGATACCGACACCTACATCGAGGTGTCGAAGGACGAGTTGGAAGACATCGCGCTGGAATCGACCCGCACCATCGAGATCGACGAGTTCGTGCCGAGGACCGATATCGACAGCCGTTACGTGATCCGCCCCTATTATCTCGTGCCGGACGGCAAAGTCGGCCACGACGCATTCGCGGTGATCCGCGAAACCATCCGCAACATGGACAAGGTGGCGATCGGACGCGTGGTGCTGACCAACCGTGAGCACATCATTGCGCTCGAGCCGCTCGACAAGGGACTGATGGGCACGCTGCTGCGTTACCCCTACGAGGTGCGCAGCGAGACGGAATATTTCGAGGATATCCAGGATGTGAAGATCACCAAGGATATGCTTGATCTGGCAAAGCACATCGTCGAGCAGAAATCCGCTTCCTTCGAGCCCGAGCAATTCGAGGACCGTTACGAACAGGCGCTGATCGACCTGATCAATCAGAAGCGCAACGGGCTAAACACCAAAGCCAAGGCGACGCCGAAGAGTTCCGGCAACGTCATCAATCTGATGGATGCGCTCAAGCGCAGCCTCGCCAGCGAAAAGCAGGCCGCCCCTGCCGCGGAGAAGGCCAAGGGCAAGAAGCCAAAGAAAGCCGCCGCCGGCCAGCGCGAGATGCTGCTGCCGATCAGCGGCGGCGGCAAACGCGCCGCCAAGGAGACGGCCAAGGAAGCTGTCGCGCCGAAGAAGGCGGAGAAGCCGGTGCGTACTGCCGCCCGCACCAAGAAGGCCGGATGATTGGGTAGCGAGCGCGATAGCATCATCATCTAGCGCGCGATGCCCTGGTCGGCCCCGTTCGATGACCCGATAACGCTTCGCGGCGGAGGCCAGCTGGTGACGCTGCAGCAGGCCGCCGACTATGTCATGGCATTGCCGCCACACGTGCAGCACGAGGCGCACTGGCAGACCGCGGTCGAAAACCTGATCAACGCGGCGGAGACCGGCGGCGGCTGGCTGATGTTCGCGCGGATCGCTGTGATGCGGGCGCTCAATGCGGACGGCAAAGAAGGCTAGCCGGCGTCAAACGCCGTCCCCTGCCCCGCTTGGCATGGGGCCCGGGCAGCGGCGGCTAAATGGTGCGGCCCGCCGAACTTCGGCTACTTGATCGAGGCGCCAACTTCGACGAATTTCGTGCTGAGCGCGGAGCCCATGCCGTTGACGATGGTGACAATACAAATGCTGATGCCGGCTGCAATGATGGCATATTCGATGGCGGTAGCACCGCGTTCATCGACGACAAATCGTGCCAGTAATCGACGCATAAAAAACTCCTGTCGACGTTCCCCGGGATTTCTCCCGCGCCATGATCGCTAAACTCTAAGGAGCGACGGTTGAAGAGACCTTGACGAACAGAATGAACGATCGATTAAGGCGAACGAAGAAATCCGCGTCACGGAATCACAAGCTACGGAAAATTTACCATCGATTGCGCACCGCCCGCCCATCGTCGCCCGACCGGCGTCTTGCGGAGTGAGGCGCATGAAGGCGCAGAAGCACCAAACGGGAAGGAATTACATCGGCCTCCTGCACGAGGAGACCTGAGGAGCAGGATCTCGCCGACACATCGGCAGCCGCGAAGCCCCGTATCATGGATCACATTATCGGCCTGATGACCGGGATGTTCAGCCGCCGCAGCGAAGCGAGTTAGCTACCCGCTCCGCAGCGGCGTTGAATGAAGGACCGGGCCCAACGGCCCGGTCCGGAAGTCGTTCTCAGAAGTTGCGCTGGGCGCGCACCTGAAGCAGGACAGTGTCCTGATCCTTGAACTGGTAGAGCGCGTTCGGCTTCGGAGCGGTCGCCGTGAACACCGAAGAGCCCGACATCTTCTGGTCGAGGTGGAACCACTGCACTTCGCCCGTAAACGTCAGGTTCTTGACGGGTGTCCAGCGGAGGTTGGCGCCGAGCTGCGAGACGTTGAAGTCGGGATTACAGGTGTAGTTACCGGTAGCGTTGCCGGCCAGCGCCTGGCCCGAGTGGCTGGCGGCGAAGGCGGCGCAGTAGGCGCCCTTGGCCGAGGTCGTTCCCGCACCTAGCAGGTTGTCGTTGGCGCCGCCGTCGTACTTGACCTGAGAGTAGCTGCCGAACAGGCTCGACGACCAGTACGGATCCCAGTTGTGGTTGAACGCGCCGCGGATGCCCCAGGCCGTCGTCAGCTCGATACCGCCGGTACCGGCCGCGCCGGGTAGATAAACGCCGTCCGTGGTCGCGCCGAAGCCGACGCTCTGGTAGGCGGAGCTGCTGCCACCGAACATCGCAAAGTTCGGCGAGGTGCCGCTGGTGGCGATCACGTTCTTGGTCATTCCCTTGGAATAGGAGACATCGAACTTGATGTCGTCACCGGGGCCGGTCGGGATATTCTTGATCTGCAACGCAGCCATCACCGAACCGCCCCACTTGGTCTCGGGGTGGCCGCTGATTTCGGAAAGATTGGTCGGCGCGCCGCCCGCTCCCAGCGTGTTGTAAGACCCGCTGACCTCGTGGGCCGCGGCCGACACCTGGAACAGACCCCAGGCCTGATCGACCCGGATCCTGCCGACGATGTCGGGAGAATGGGTGCCGGCATAGGCGTTCGATCCGGTGCCGTTGGCGCCGACGCCCGGGACGCCCAGATTGTAGACGGCGGTGCGATCCCACACGGTCGGGTCGTCGAGACCAATCGAGGCCGACACGCCGTTGCCGAACTCGGCGGTGTACTGGATGTTGTTGACGCCGGTGTCGGTATTGTTGCCGCCGAGCAGGCTCGAAGTGATATTGCCCGGGAAACCGTTCCACGGTGTCGAGTAGGCCGACGAGGACTTACCGAAGGTGAAGCCGGCGAACTGGATGAAGAGGTATTCGACCGCCACATAGCCGCCACCAGCGGTGGACAGCAAGGCACTGTTGAGGGTCGCACCGGTTTGCTGAGGAGACGCCGGGTTGCCGGGGTTGCTCGATCCGAAATTCTGGAACTGGAAGTCACCCTGGCCGAAGGTGCGGACCACGCCGTATTCGGTCGCGGTACGGGTATCGATCGTCAAAGCCAAACGCGAACGGGCGAGGAAGTAATCGTAATAGCGGTTCTGCTGGCCGAGATCGCCGTTCCATGCCGGGGCGCCGTGGGCGCCGCCGTTGAACGTGACGTCCGCACGCAGATAGCCGCCGATCTTGATGCAGGTGTCGGTGCCCGGGATGTAGAAGAAGCCGGCGCCGTAAAGCGAGCAGATCCTGACATATTCGACCGCTTTGGCCTTGACCGGAAGGTCGGCCGCCTGTGCTCCGCTCATGGCCATCAAGCCTGCCGCCGAGCTGAGAATGAGTGTTCGCGCCGTAATCATCTAGCAAGTCTCCTGTCCTGCGATTCATGCAGTTGCTTGTGAAACAGGTAATCCAAAATTCCTCATCTGGCATGACAACAACGTGATGCCGCCTCACTTGGATCTCCGCTGTGATGTTTTCGCAACGCAACCGGGGCGAGCCGATGCAGGAAAACCAATTTTCATCTCCCGCCGAGGTGTTGCGAGCAAGAAAATTCTTCGCCGGCCAGCGGCTCGGTAATTTTACGGAACGCGCCGTCGGGCGGCAAAACGCATATCAGCACTTCCGTCCCCTTGCGCCGCACGCGCTTTACCCCGCAGCCAAATCCTGATCCAACTGTCTCAAAGCGGCCGGATGGAACCGGCCTTGCAATCCAGGGGGAGACCGTCATGAAGCTCGGCGCCGCCATCGCGGAAATCATGAAGCGGGAGGGAATCGAGATCCTCTGCGGCTATCCGGTCAATCATCTCATCGAATATGCCGCCGCTGCCGACATCCGCCCGGTGATGGTGCGCCAGGAACGCATCGGCGTGCACATGGCGGACGCGATCTCGCGCGTTACCTCAGGGCAATCGATCGGCGCGTTCTGCATGCAGCATGGACCCGGCGCCGAGAACGCGATGGGCGGCGTGGCGCAATGTTACGGCGAATCCGTGCCCGTGCTGGTGCTGCCGATGGGCTATGCGCGCAGGCTCGCCAATATCGACCCGAACTTCAACTCCAGCCAGGCGATGAAGGCGTTCTCGAAATCGTCCGAGCCGATCAACATCGCCGCCGAAGTCTGCAACATCTTCCGCCGTGCGTTCACCAAGCTGAAGAACGGCCGCGGCGGGCCGGTGATCGTCGAAATCCCGGCCGACATGTGGAACGAGGAAGTACCGGAACCGCTGAACTACACACCGGTGCTGCGCACCCGCTACGGTGCGGATCCTGTTCACGTGAAGGAAGCGGCCGCCCTGCTCGTGGCGGCGAAGCGCACCGTGATCTATGCCGGCCAAGGCGTGCATTACGCCAAAGCCTGGCCGCAGCTCCGGCGGCTGGCCGAGCGCCTCGCCATCCCGGTCACCACCAGCCTTGGCGGCAAGTCGTCCTTTCCGGAGACGCATCCGCTGTCGCTGGGATCGGGCGGCCTCGCGGTGCCGCGCGCGGTGCCGAAATTCCTCGGCGAAGCCGACGTGATCTTCGGCATCGGCTGCTCCTTCACCGAGACGTCGTTCGGCATCGCCATGCCGAAGGGCAAGACCATCATCCATTCGACACTTGACCCCAACCATCTCAACAAGGATGTCGAGGCCAAAATCGGCCTGGTCGGCGATGCCGGGCTCGTACTCGACGCGCTACTGGAAGAGATCGGCAAGGTCGTCAAATCGGATCGCGACGCGACGGCGGTCGCAGCCGAGATCGCGGCCTCGCACAAGGAGTGGCTGGCGAAATGGATGCCGAAGCTGACGCATAACGACGCGCCGCTGAATCCCTACCGCGTGCTGTGGGACCTGCAGCACACCGTCGACATCAACAACACCATCATCACCCATGACGCCGGCAGCCCGCGCGACCAGTTGTCTCCGTTCTGGAAGGCTGTCGAACCGCTCTCCTATATCGGCTGGGGCAAGACCACGCAGCTCGGCTACGGCCTTGGGCTTGCGATGGGTGCCAAGCTGGCCAAGCCGGACAAGCTCTGCATCAACGTCTGGGGCGATGCCGCGATCGGCTTCACCGGCATGGATTTCGAGACCGCGGTGCGCGAGCGCATCCCGATCATGTCGATCCTTCTGAACAATTTCTCCATGGCGATCGAACTGAAGGTGATGCCGATCTCGACCGAGAAATACCGCTCGACCGACATCTCCGGCGACTACGCCGCGATGGCGCGCGCCTTCGGCGGCTATGGCGAGCGGGTGACGAAGCCCGAAGACATCATCCCCGCCATCAAGCGCGGCATTGAGAAGACCAAGGAAGGCGTCCCGGTGCTGCTGGAATTCATCACCAGCAAGGAGACCGAGGTGTCACGGCCGGGGACCTGAAGCACCAACAACCGTTCGTCGCCAATGCCGCACGTCACCATCATCGAGACCGGGATTGTCAGTCCCAGGAACCGCGAACGCCACGGATCGTATCCGCAGATGTTCGAGCGGATGATCGGCGCAGCCGACGCCACCGTCACGTTCGACACCGTCAGCATTCCCGCCGGCGAGCCGCTGCCTGATATCGGAGGGCTGGAGGCGATCCTCATCACCGGCTCCTCGGCCGGTGTGTACGATGACTTCGATTGGATCACACCGCTCGAGGCGTTCGTGCGCGCGGCGAACCAGCGCAAGGTGCCGATGGTCGGCGTCTGCTTCGGCCATCAATTGATCGCGCAGGCGTTGGGCGGGACGGCGCGCAAGTCGGAGAAAGGCTGGGGGCTGGGAAGGCACGTCTATGACGTGGCACCCGGCAACGGGGTGATCGAGGGCACGCGTATTGCGCTTGCCTGCTCGCATCAGGACCAGGTCATCACGCCGCCGGCCGGTGCCACGACGATCCTGTCCTCGGATTTCACGCCCTATGCCGGGCTGCTCTACGCCGGCGGCACCACGTTGTCGGTGCAGGCACACCCGGAATTCTCCGTCGGCTTCGCGCAGGCCTGCTGCGAGATGGTGCGCAGCAAGGGCGATGCGCCCGATAGCGTGGTGACACCGGCGGAAGCCTCGCTTGCCGAGCCACTGGAGAGCGCCCGGCTCGGCGGCGCGATCACGCGCTTTCTGACCCGATCAGCCTAGACACGCAGATGCCCTCCGGCGGTGCACCGACGGGGCCAGACACAAAACTCGCAAAACAACCCCATGCACAGTAGGAGGCGGCGCAGAAAACGGTATCCCGTTACTCCGCCATCTCCGCCGGCGTCGAGGGACCGGCGAGCGGCCGCTCCTCCATCAAAAGAATGCACACCGCGGCGCAGGCCATTAGTGCGGTGGCGGCGCCGAACACGTAGTGGAACGCCGTGATCATGTCGGCGGCGGGGATCGCGTTCGCCGGTCCCCGGTGTTCGCCGAGCGAGACGCCCGGACCCAGCGCCATCAGCAGGATCGCGCTGAAGGCGGCGACCATGAACGACGACATCAGCGCGCGAAAGAAGTTCATCGCGCCGGTCACGGTGCCGATCTGCGGGCGCGCCACGGAATTTTGCAGCGAGACCACGCTGACCGGAAATGTGGTGCCGAGCCCGAGCGCGAACAGCGAGAGCACGACCAGCAATCCCCACAGCGGCAGTGTCGTCACCGTCAGCACCGCGCCGAAGATCGTCGCCACGGACGTACCGGCGATGGCGACGCGCTTGTAGCGCTTGGCGCGCGCCATGGTCCGTCCGGCGATCGCCGCGCCACAGGTGGACACCGCCGCGAGCGGGATCAGAGCAAGGCCCGCCTCGCTCGCGCTCAAATGATAGACGACCTCGTAATACAGCGGCAGGTGCACGGTGAGCGCAGTGATGGCGCCCAGCGCGCAGCCGCCGGCCGCCATCGCATAAGGCACCACCGTTCCGCCGAGCAGCGGCAGCGGCAGGAACGGTTCGTCGGCATTGCGCGCGTGCCAGACGAAGGCGAACGCCAGCGCGACCGACGCGCCGATCATCGCCATGATCGCCGGCGACAGCCAGGCATAACGGTTGCCGCCCCAGCTCAGCACCAGCATGACGACAACCGCAGACGCCATCAACAGCACGCCGCCGAGCCAGTCGATCTTGCGGCGGCGATGGAACACGGGGATCTTGCCCATCTTGGGCAGCAGCAGAAACAGCGCGCCGACGGCGAGCGGCACGTTGATCCAGAAGATCATCGACCAGTGCAGATGCTCGGCAAACACGCCGCCGAGCACAGGACCCAGCAGGCCTGCGGCCATCCAGACGCCGCTGAAATAGGCCTGATACTTGCCGCGCTCGCGCGGTGAGACCACGTCCGAAATAACGGTCTGCACGACAGGCATGATGCCGCCGCCGCCCAAACCCTGCAGGCCGCGCGCGATAATCAGGACCGTCATGTTCGGCGCCACCGCGCAGAGGATCGAGCCAACCGTAAACAGCACAAGCGAAACGGTAATCATGACGCGGCGGCCGTAGATGTCGCTCAACGTGCCGAATACGGGTGCTACCGCAGTCGAGGCCAACAGATAGGCCGTGATGACCCAGGACAGGTTGCTGACGTCGTTGAACTGGCGGCCGATGGTCGGCAGCGCGGTCGCCACGATGGTCTGGTCGAGCGCGGCCAGGAACATCGTCAGCAACAGGCTCATCAGGATGGTGCGAACCTCGTCGGGGCTCAGCGGCGCCGGCGGCGCAATCGGCGGCGCGTCGCTGACATCGATGACCTCGGTCGTGATGTGCGAGAGCTCGCGGCCAATATCGTCTGGCAATGTCGTCTGATCGGCGGGCTCATGGCCCTGCCGCTGGTACTTGTTCATGTCGGACGTAATATTCTTCTGCGCGGCCAGGGCCGCCGAGATGGAATCGCCTTATGCACTGCACAATAAAGCCCAAATCGCCTTCGCGGCAGACGCCTGCGCGCATGGGTGCATCCCGCGAGGGTGCCTTCGCGTTCCCGCAATCGGTCAACGCAGGCCGTTCAAGGATGTAGGTTCAGGCTTTCGGCCGCTTTTTCAGCCGCGCCCGCTTCGGCAGCAGCGCCGGCCATTGCACGATGTGGTCCTCGAGGTCTTCGTCGGGAATCTCGTCCTCGGTGCCGAACACTCTGTCGCGCACGGAAACGCCGGCTTCATGCACGGTATTGGGATCACCCGAAATCAGCGGGTGCCACCAGTAGAGATCGCGCCCCTCCGCGACCAGCTTGTAGCCGCAGCTCGGTGGCAGCCAGTTCAGGGTGCGGACGTTCTCGGGCGTCAGGCGGACGCAATCCGGAACCTTGTCGGAACGGTTCGGATAATCCTTGCAGGCGCATAGGCCGGAATCGAGCAGCTTGCAGGAAACATGGGTGAAGTAGATTTTACCGGTATCCTCGTCCTCGAGCTTTTCCAGGCAGCAGCGCGCGCAGCCGTCGCACAGGCTTTCCCATTCGGCGTTGGACATCTCCTCCAACGTCTTGGTTTTCCAGAAGAAACCCTCCTGGCCTGAAGCTCGTTTGGGCGGTGCGGTCATGAAGCCTGATATTTTCCGGGCCGGATTTGGCTGCAGCCCTTCTAGAGCCTTTTCCGTTCCGATTGAATCGGAACGGGGCTCTAGATTCTTGTTTTGACGCGTTTTCTTCACGCGAACCGGTTTCCACTTCGCTGGAAAACGCTCTTAGGGGTTCCGGCGACCAGGGTGCAAGCGGGCCGATTACGGGCGTAAAGACACCTGGAACACGTTAGGGCTGACCACCAAATGGTGAGCGAGAGCATTGGTTTATAGTCCTCGCTCGGATAGAACAGTTGCGAGTCCCCAAGGGTCCTAAAAGCGCCTTGGGTTTGCCGCAACATCGAAGCATGACGTATCGACAGCGCCCAGGGTGGGCGCGCGAGCGTTTCGAACGACCAAGGTCACGGTGCGCCAGATCCTACCCCCTCACTGGAATCAGAAGATCCGGAACTTCTTCCTGGATCTGGATGCGCGCATCGACTCGACGCTGTTCTCGTCGGGCAAGGGCCTGCGCGAGCTGTACGAGCGCTACTCCACCTTCATGGACCGCTTCTATGTCGGCCGCTGGAAGCGCTGGGTCTTCATCGAGCCGCTGTCCGAAGCCGCCACGATCGGCCTCGGCGGGTTGATCCTGATGCTGGCGCTCGCGGTCCCCGCGTTTCGCGAAACCGCCGACGACGACTGGCTGAAGAAATCCGATCTCGCGGTGTCGTTCCTCGACCGCTACGGCAATCCGATCGGCAGCCGCGGCATCAAGCACAACGACTCGATCCCGCTGGAAGACTTTCCGGACAATCTGATCAAGGCGACGCTCGCCACCGAAGACCGCCGCTTCTACGACCATTTCGGCATCGACATCGCCGGCACCGCGCGCGCGCTCGTCACCAACGCGCAGGCCGGCGGCGTGCGCCAGGGCGGTTCGTCGATCTCGCAGCAGCTGGCGAAGAACCTGTTCCTCAACAACGAGCGCACCATCGAGCGCAAGGTGAAGGAGGCGTTCCTCGCCATCTGGCTGGAGACGCGCCTCACCAAGAACGAGATTTTGAAACTCTATCTCGACCGTGCCTATATGGGCGGCGGCACTTTCGGCGTCGACGGCGCGGCGCATTTCTACTTCAACAAATCGGCGCGCGACGTCACTCTGGCGGAATCGGCGATGCTGGCCGGTCTGTTCAAGGCGCCGACCAAATACGCCCCGCACATCAACCTGCCCGCCGCCCGCGCCCGCGCCAACATCGTGCTCGACAACCTCGTCGATGCCGGCTTCATGACCGAAGGACAGGTGTTCGGTGCGCGGCGCAATCCAGCGGTCGCCGTCGACCGCCGCGACGAAAATTCGCCGAACTATTACCTCGACTACGCCTTCGAAGAAATGCGCAAGCTGGTCGACACGTTTCCGAAATCCTATGTCGAGCGCGTCTTCGTGGTCCGCACCGCGATCGACATGACCGTACAGCGCGCCGCCGAGGATGCCGTCGAAAACCAGTTGCGCCAGTTCGGCCGCGACTATCATGCGACACAAGCCGCCACCGTGGTCGCCGATCTTGACGGCGGCGTTCGCGCGATGGTCGGCGGCCGCGACTATGGATCGAGCCAGTTCAATCGCGCCACCGACGCCTACCGGCAGCCGGGGTCGTCGTTCAAGCCCTATGTTTACACCACGGCGCTGTTGAACGGCTACACCCCGAACTCGAAAGTGGTCGACGGTCCGGTCTGCATTGGCAACTGGTGTCCGCAGAACTACGGCCACTCCTATTCCGGCTCGGTGACGCTGACCCAGGCGATCACCCGCTCGATCAACGTCGTGCCCGTAAAACTGTCGATCGCGCTGGGCGGCAAGTCGCCGAACCCCGCCAAGGCAGGCCGCGTCAAGATCACCGAGGTGGCGCGGAAGTTCGGCCTTACGGCCCCCCTGCCGGATACGCCGTCGATGCCGATCGGCTCCGACGAAGTCACCGTGCTCGAACACGCGGTCGCCTATGCGACTTTCCCGAACAAGGGCAAGTCGGCGAAACCTCACGCGGTGCTGGAAGTGCGCACCGGCGCCGGCGACCTGGTCTGGCGTTTCGACCGCGACGGCAAGAAGCTGGTGCAGGCCATTCCCGCCTCCGTCGCCTCCGACATGGCCTGGATGATGAGCCACGTCGTCAGCGAAGGCACCGCCCGCCGCGCCGCGCTGGACGGCATTCCGACCGCGGGCAAGACCGGCACCACCAATGCCTACCGCGACGCCTGGTTCGTCGGCTACACCGGCAACTTCACCTGCGCGGTGTGGTATGGCAATGACGACTACTCGCCAACCAACCGCATGACCGGCGGTTCGCTACCCGCGCAAACCTGGCACGACATCATGGTCGTCGCGCATCAGGGCGTCGAGGTGAAGGAAATACCCGGCATCGGCATGGGCACGAAACTGCCGCCGCCCGTCGTGCCCGCCAGCGCTGCGGCCAACGGCGCGCCAAAGGTGCTGGAGACAAAGCCGGGGCCGCCGCCGGTACTGACCAGGCGCGGCGCGGATATTCTGGTGCGCGTCGAGCGTCTGCTCGACGAGGCCGGCAAGGCTGCGGGCAAGACCTCGTCCAACGACCCCAAGCAGCCCGCCAAGCCGGTCACGTCGGGCGCGCTGGCGTTTCCCGAGAATTATATCGCAGCCGCTGGCGACCAGCCTGCACCGGCGCAGCGGAAGAATTGAAAGCCATGATCCGGCAGAACCTTAACCGTCTTTCCTCGGAACGGCTGCGAGGCGTCGACGCCGGCATGCCCAACCAAAAAGAGGCGCTTCAGCTTTCGGATGAAGCCGGTCCAGCCGGAATCTGATGCCGTGAGATTTCGAAGCCGATTTCGGAGCCCTGCCCTGTGCGGCTGATCTTCATCACCTTGCTGGCGTTGGCGCTTGCCACGGCCGTCGGCCTCGGCTCGACCTACATGACGTCGACGCGCGGCACCGATCTCGGCACGCTCACGATCGGCGCCTGGACCGCGCGTCCCAAGAGCGGCAGCTCCGACATCGATCCCTATTCGCGCGCCTCGATCGCCCGCAGCGGCGAATTGCCGATCGGTACCGGCGACGGCATCGCGTTCTCGGCCACGTCAGACGACAAGAAGAAGCCGCTCGACGGGCGCTGCGACGTGGTCGTCAGCGGGGTGACGCCCGCGGCCCGGTTCTGGACGCTGACGTTGTTCGACCGCAAGGGCCATCTGGTCGCCAATTCGCTGCAACGCTATGGCTTCACCAGCCAGGAAATCGTCCGCGGCTCCGACGGCGCGTTCGAGATCCGCGTGGCCGCGCGATCGCGGGCCGGCAACTGGCTGCCGACCGGCGGCATCGAGCGCTACGCGCTGATGCTTCGGCTCTACGATACGCCGGTTGGCGTGGCGACGCGCACCCAGCGCGACGCGCCGATGCCCTCCATCTCCACGGTGAACTGCCCATGATCCGGCTGTTGTTCACCATCATCGCCGGTGTGCTGCTGGGCGGCGTGGTGCATCTCGTCAGCGTGCTGGCGCTGCCGCGCATCGCCACCCAGGACGCCTATTCGCGGCTGACGCCGATGACCAAGGAGAATGCCGTCACGGCGCTCCCGCTCGCCGAACCCAACAACGCGCCGATGCCGTTCATGGACCCGGCCTTTGCAGTCGCGATCTGCCGCTATGACCTTTCGAGCGGCCCACTCAAGCTGACGGTGCCAGTCAGCCAGGCCTATACCTCGGTGTCGTTCTACACGCGCAACGAAGTCGCCTATTACGCCATCAACGACCGCTCGGCCGGCCGCAAGGTGATCGAACTCGACCTGATGACGGAAGAGCAGCATTCCGAATTGCCGGAGGATGAGGAAGTCACCGCCGCCGACCGGCTGATCATCGACTCCCCCACGGCGACCGGCCTGATCGTGCTGAAGGCGCTGGCGCCGGAGCCGGGGTTGATGCCGCAAGCACAGGCCTCGCTCGCGGCGTCGCAATGCACCGTGCAGACCGAGCCGCCACCGGCCAAGCAATCCGAACCGGCGGCGCCGGCGCCGGCCCCTGCGCCGAAGGGCAAGCGCTGATTGTAGGCTGAGAGCAGTGCCGCCGGATTTATCGCAGAAACTGCAGAGGTAGCGCCTCGGCAACGGGTTGCGCGAAATCGGTGCGCAAGACCTGGCAGCAGGGCGTCTACGGGCAAGGCAAGCATAATTGCGCGCGAGGCAAAGCAGACATGCGCCTGTCACCGCGGGATGTCGCCTTGTGGATTTAATGCACGAATGGGAACACAGCGTTGGCGGCGAGCCAAAAGACCAGATCGTCTTGTCCCAGACTGTTGATAAGGGCTTGCCAGGCTTTTCCAGCTCACTGTTGCTCTCGGGTCACGGTTTACGTGTGATTTTCGGCTAAGCAACTAATCTGATGAATCAAAGCTCAGAGATTTTGGAGAAGCTTTCCATGAAAAAGTTCTTGCTCGGCACCGCCGCCCTACTGGCAATGGCCACTTCGGCCTCGGCGGCCGATCTGGCGGCCCGTCCGTACACCAAGGCTCCCGTGGCCGTGGCGCAGGTGATGAGCTGGACCGGCTTCTACATCGGCGCCCAGGGCGGTTACGGCTGGGGCTCCAGCGATGAAGTGTTCTTCAACGGAGCCAACACCGCCGCCTTCATCGGCACCCAAAAGTATGACGTGGACGGCGGCTTCGCAGGCGGCGTAGTCGGCTACAACTGGCAAACCGGCGCATTCGTGCTCGGCATCGAAGGCGACTATCACTGGTCCGACATCAGCGGCCGTTCGGGCGTCATCAACGTCGGTCCGCCGAACCTCGGCGACACTTATTTCACCAAGCTTCGCGGCTTTGGCGACGTCAAGGGTCGGCTCGGCTATGCCGCTGGTCCCGCGCTGTTCTTCGTCAGCGGCGGCGCTGCGGTTGGCGATCTCCAGCACCGCTACGATGGCGTCCCCGGCAATGTCTTCGTCCAGAACGAAACCAGGTGGGGTTATACGGTTGGCGCCGGCGTCGAATACATGTTCGCGCCGAACTGGAGCGGCAAGCTCGAGTACAACTACATCGATCTCGGCAAGAGCACGATCCAGTACACCCCCGCGGTTGCAAACCGTTCCGAGTGGAACGACACGTTCCACACCGTCAAGGCCGGTATCAACTATCACTTCAACATGGGCGGCCCGGCCGTCGCAAGGTACTAAGTTCGGCTAATTCAGCTACTAAAAGCCCCGGCATCGTCCGGGGCTTTTTTGTCTCTCTCTAATTGCTAGATTTGCGGTTTGGCGACCGAGCCACTGGCAAGCGTGCGCGGGATCGATACGCTCGTTCAAAAGACCGGCGTTTGCGCCTCGATGTGCGTTCCGATTTTTCTCGCCGGCGCCGAGCGGATGGCCGATCCCGAAGCCTACTTCATGTTTCACCAGGCCAGCTTGAACAGTAGCGCCAGGGAAAATATTAAGCGAAAGCAATTCAGCGAGTCCGAGACAGCTCGCTTCTCGCAAGCCGTAAAGGTGATCGAGACGCAAGTCACTGACGATTTCTTCCGCAACGACATCGGCATGCGCGGCATCAGCGCGGTCTGGGTTGCCGGGATGCACGAGAAAATCCAGGGCCGCGATATCTGGATGAGCGGTCAACAGCTCGTCGATGAGCGCTCTGGCATCGTCGACCGCCTCATTCGTACACCTGCGCTTTAGCGGGGCCAGCTTAATTACCGTCGCGCAACGCTCTCTGCGCGCGGCGTCGCTCGCTTTCTCCACACCCGCAAGTCGCTCATGACTTTTATCGCCGCCGCGAGAACCAGCGCGCAGAGCGCCGCCTTCGAGAACGTCTCCATCGTCCCCTCGATCAGGATGGCGTGGATCGCACTCCCGGCGACGATGACAACCGCAAGCAGCGTGTGGGCGATGCGCCATGTCCGCGGTCGCAATCGCCGGCGGAATGCGGCCAAAAGCGCGACGGCGAAGATCGCCCACATGGCGATGACGCCAAAGGGGGAGAACGGCGTCGGCGATGCGAACAGAAGCGCGTCGATCATGTCCGGCGGACTGGTGATCCAAAGGCCGCCGACATGGATCACGACAGCCACGACCAGCGCGCCGCCGATCCAGTGATGCACACGCCGCCCGACACGGCCCGAAAATCCCGGCAGGTATCCGCCAATCAAAAGCGGCTGAACGAGCATGAAGCCCAGTCCGACAATCCCTGCGAATCCGGCCAGGATGTAGACTGGACCGCGCCATGTCAGCAGCGGGCTCATGGCTGCAGCGGCGAGCGGCACGCAGATGGCTGCCGCGATGGCGGCCCAGATCAGGGCCACCCGGGCCGATCTCCATCCCTTCGTTTGCAACGCGATCAGGCCGACTGAAGGACGAAGTGCGCCTCCAGGCTGGTTTCCTTGGCACTGCGCATGACGGGACGCAGGAAGACGGTTTTGAATTCACCGCTGTCATAGGCGAGATGACCATGCGGCTGGCCGAAGATCGGAATGATCTGCGGCATCTCGAGACGGAACTTCCCGTCCTTGTCGGTGAGCGTGGCGCCGTGACTTCTGCGGCTCGTGCTCCTGCCCTTCGGTGGTGTGCGCCCAAATCTGGATGCGCTGCCCGGCAAGCGGAGTTCCGTCGCCTGCCCGGCGCACGGTGCCGCTCATCCAGAAGCCACCCTTGCCGATCCGATCCACGATCGCGGCGCCCTTGCGGTAGTTGTTGGCCCCGCCCGACATCGAATCGGTCGGTGCGAGGCCTTGCGCGCGGGCGGGCAACAGCAGCCCGGAAACCCCGGTTGCCAGGACGGCGCCACCGGCGGCAAGGAGGTTGCGGCGGTTGAGTACGATGGTGGTCATGCAAATTCCTCCTGGCGAGCGTCCAGTTGTTCGGCGGAGGGTACAACAACAAGCGGGAGACGCCCAGTTGAGGGAGGCGCAGAGCGCGATCGTCGCAATAAAAGTGTTGTGAACGGTGTGCCGGCGGCTCACCAGCGTCGATGACGCGGAATACGCCCTAGCCTAGCCCTTCACCGTTACCGCCGTCCCTGATCACACCGGAATTTCGCCTTTGATCCGAAGCCGAAGTCGGACATGGCGACCAGCGCCTTGGTTGCGCCAGAGACCTCGGCGTTTGGTTGCTCGACAGATACACAACCTATAAGTGTATGTCTGTATGGAGATTTAATAGAGGTTTAATACCTCTCCGTCCACATTCCCGTTGAGATTGTAACGCAGGCCTTCCACACAGGTGCCTTACGCCGGGAAATGTACTGGAATGCAAACTTTGGGTTCAGCCTTGGATGAGCAAAAGGGGTTTGCTCAAGGCTTCGATTTCCTGCGCATATTTCTGGCAACGAGCATTATCGGCTGGCACGCCGCGAAGCTGAGCGGGCATGTGGAAATGGCGAGGACCTCCGTCTTCTGGTTCTCCGAATGCCTGCTGGTACCGATGTTTTTTGCTTTGAGCGGATTTCTCGTAGCAGGAAGCAGCATGCGCCTCTCTACGAAAGACTTTGTCCTGAACCGCGCCGCGCGCATCTTGCCGGCACTCTTTGCCGACATCGTTTTCGCAGCGCTTCTCATTGGCCCGCTGGTGACGACACTGTCTGCGAAGCAGTATTTCGCTGACGCAACTTTCTTTACTTACTTCCTCAATATCACGGGCTGGATGCAATATTTTCTTCCGGGCGTGTTTGAGAACAATCCATTGCCAGAGGTGAACGGGGCGCTGTGGACGGTCCCCTTCGAAATCGGTTGTTACGTCATGCTCGCCGGACTGATGGCCTCCGGAGCGATCAAGCGCCCGAGATTGGTACTATCGTTCACCTACGCCGCTTTGATGGTCGCGATTCCTCTCAGTTTCGCGACGTCGCATCTGGTAAGCGATCATGTATCGTTGCTTGAAAACCTGGCGATGAACCTTTTCCTTTTCAAAGGGTCACTGCTTTTGCCCTCTTTTCTGATCGGAATTGTCCTTTATCAGCTGCGGCACCACATCCCTTTCTCCAGATCATTTGCGATTGGCTTGGTGTGTGTGGCGATGCTTGTGAGCGCGGCTGGCGATTCAAACCTCCTGTTGAACCCCGCAGTCAGCGTCATCATAATTCCGCTTCTCGGATATTTGACTGTGATGATCGGGCTGTCGCCGATGCCTCGTCTTCCGGGATTCGGAACCGGTGATTATTCATACGGGCTGTATCTCTACCATACGCCCTTCCTCCAGTTGCTGATCCACTATTTTCCGGAGGCTCTGACCGGCGACCTATGGTGGATGTTATTTTTTGCCGGGTTTGCACTTTCGCTGACGGCCGCCGTGATTTCGTGGCACGTGCTTGAGTATCCAGTGCTGAAGCTCAGGAATTCTTTCGTGATCAGACACCGGCCAGAGAGCGGCTTGGGTTTCGGGGACCGTGCTCATGCCGCGAACAGCCAATCTGCAGCTCGCATCCCGCCGATCTCCGGCTAGCCAAGGCTCGTGATCGCACGGTCGGAAGTGGATGATGTCGCCTCTTGCCCAAAACAGACTCGCTGAGAGCCATCACCAGGCGGGTAGCGCCGCAGTTTAGCCCTTCACCGTCACTGCCCGCCCGATCACCGGCTGGGCGGCGACCGGCGGATTGGCGGTTTGCGCGGCGAGTTCGCCGATCAGGCGGTCGGCATCGGCGGCGATATTGTCCGGGGCCTGGATCACCAGCCGCTCCAGCGCCCAGCGATACGAGGAAATGCGCTGCTCCAGGCATTGCTGGACCCACTGCACGATCAGCGTGTTCTCTTCCATGCGGGCGATCGCATCGGCCTGTTCGCGCGGCGACAGTTCCGACACCATCTTCAGACTGGCGCTGCGCTTGCGGTCGAGTTCGATGACGCGCGCGGCGGAGGCAAAGAACGGCTCGAATCGCGTGATGTCGTTGCGCACGTCCTCGATCAACTGCTGATAGCGCGAGGTGTGCGAGCGGTGCGGCTCGTCGATCAGCGCGCGTCCGTAAGTGGTGCGGTCGAACACCACCTTCTGCCGCCACGGCGAGGGCAGCGGCTGGTAATCGCCGAACACGCTCTTCCAGGCCGGCCGCGAATGCGGCGGTTCGATCAGGGGATAGGCGAGATCGCGAAGCTGGCGCTCGTTTTCGGTGAGCTGAAAGTGCGAGGGCTTGAGGCCGACGCTTGCCGTGGCCTCGGCGCCCAGCCAGCGGTGCATGTCGTCATTGCGCATGTCCGCGCGGGTACGGCCGAAATCGCCGCCACTACAGCCGCCGAGCGCCGCACTTGCCACAAGCAGCATCAGCGCCGGGAGCGACCGAAGCCCGGTGGTCCGGATCGGAAGGCACGGCTCCGGCATTGCAAAGGTCCGTGGTTCAGGGGCGCCGACGACGACGGCGACCGGGCGCCGTCCCCTCTTCCGGCCCGCGCCCGTCGCCGGTTTCGCCGGCTTCACGTTCGATGCGGACAACGGGAAGGATCAGCACGGTTCCCAGGCCATCGCGTGGAGCGCCATCCATGGTCGAGCCCAGCCGTCGCGAAGCCGCATCCGCCGGAAATTCAATGATGGTGCCCATAATTCGTTCTCTCTGGTTGCCGCACGGACACGACCTGGCCGGCGACATGCCATCATTCAGAACAGAACGTGGTTAACGGCATCTTAATTTGTGCAGGCGGTACAGTTACGGGGGTGCCCGAAGCCGTATGCGCCCCGCCAAAAGCTTGCATTTTATCGGATTTCTTCACGGGCTGTTTTCCTTAACCAACTCTTAAAGCGCCGTGCGTAGGCTGACCTCAGGGATTACCAAGTCGCGTACACCTGACATGACCGCAGCTCCAATGTTTCCAGGATTCGACGGGCTGATGACGCTCTCGCGCCGCGAGGGCGTCGATATCAGGCCGACCTTGCTGCGCGTGCTGACCGACCTTTATGTCCAGACCAGCGCGCATTCCGCCGACGAGGAACGGCACTTCGTCGAACTGACGTCCCGCCTGATCGACCAGGTCGACGACGCTACCCGCGCAGCAGTGCGGGCACGGCTCGCGATCTATCCGGCGACCCCACCCGAGATCATGGACAAGCTCGGGCTGCGGCGTTCGCCGCCCGGCCAGGACTTGCCGCTCGCGGCCCCGATTGCCGTTGCTCCGACCGGTGAGCCGACGGTGAAGGCGCCGACCGACGCGCAGTTGCGGATGGCATCCACCCTGGCGATGCGGCCCAACGACGCCGCCGAAATCAGCGACATGTTTTTCGCGGCGGGCGCCAGCGAGCGCGCGCTGATCCTGCACAATCTCGCCGACACGCCGCTGAAAGCCTCGGCGCGAATTCCCGCCGCCCGCGCCGCCCGCGCGCTCCATATCCTGGAGATGGCCGCATTCGCCGAGGACACCGCGAATTTCGCGCTGGAACTGGGCGAAGCCTTGATCCTGACGCAGCGAATTGCCGAACAGGTGGTGCACGATCCCGGTGGCGAGCCCTTGGCCTGCGCCGCGCGCGCGCTGGACATGCCGAGCGCCACCTTCCAGCGCGTGCTGCTGTTCCTCAATCCCGAGTTCGGCTCATCCGTGCAGAACGTTTATCGCTTGTCGCGGCTGTACGACCGCTTGAGCGAGCGATCCGCGCTGGTGATGCTGGCCGCGTGGCGCGGCTCGACCATGGCGGTCACCCGCGCCAAATACCGCGCCGGGCTCTACGACGACGAGCGTCATCGCGTGCGTGCTGCAACGTCGCAAACCCGCCCCGCCGTACAACCCGGAACGGCACCGGCCGTTCGCACCGGCACCGACGGTTCGAAGCGCTAGCGCTTCCACTTGTTGTTTGCCGCGTTTTCCTGACGCGACGCTCGGCTCAGGCCTTCGCCAGATCCAGAAAGTGACGCCCCGCCCGGTCCTCGGTCTCAACGATCCAGGCGTCGGGATCGAAGCGGAGTTCCTTGACGAGACGCTCTTCCACGGATTGCTCGGGCACCGGCTGCGGCGAAGCCGGCGCGAACAGCCGCTCGGCCGGGCGGCTCTCGTCATAGACGGTCTGCGGCGCGGGCGCATACAGCATGGCGTTGCCGTCGAGCAGCGCCACCTTGACGAACACCGCCCCCGCCTCCTCCGCCCCGCGCTTGCGCACAGCGCCGAAGACGCCCTCGGTCTGGCAGCGGCGCAGATACGCGGCTACCCAGATGCTTGATTTCAATCGCATGGGTTCGACGATAGGCCAGCGACCAGGCGGAAGCTAGTCGATCGGGTGGCCGATCATCGTCGCAAGCTCCTTCACCAGGCGATCGGACATCTGGCCGGTCACCGGGAGCTTGCGGTCACGCTCGAATTTTGTGATCGCAGCCTGCGTGTCCGAACCGACTGCGCCGGTCGGCTTCAACTGGCCGTAGCCATATTGCGTGAGGGCGCGCTGCACCGCCGCGACGCGGCGCGCGCCGACGCTTTGTGTAGTGGCTGGAATCGGCGCGGGCGGACGCGCGACATTCGCAGGTGCCGCGGTGGGCGCCCCCGTCGACCTGACGACCAGATTGGCCATGGGGTCAGGGTTTTTGGGGTCGGGGTTTTTGGGGTCAGCGCCCCTCACCTCGACCGGCCTGATTTCCGGCGGCTCCGAGACCAGTTCGACCGGGCGCGGGCGCGGCAGCGGGCTTGCGACGGCAGTTTGCGGCGCCGGCAGTGTCACCACCGAGCCGAACATAGGCGAAGGATGGCGGCCGGCCTGCAGGAACAGCGCATTGGCGAGGATGGCGCAGATCGCGGCAGCAGCAAGCAGGCCCGCGAGCACGTCTTTCGGGCTGTGCAGGAACACGCGCATCACGAGGCCGCGCTGTTCTTCAGCCTCGATCGCAGCCGCCTTCGCGCTGCGACGGCGGCGGCGCGGCATTTCCTCATCGTCGTCAATACGCCTAGGCACGCTTCTTCACCTGATGAACTTGATCCTCTGATCCAGGTCGCAGCGCCGGTACCAGCGTCGCGACGTTGCTTGAAGGCGTCAGCAACGGCGCAAAGTCAAGCGGCAAGGTGACCGTCACCGTGGTGCCCTCGCCGACCGTGCTCTGCACGTTCATCTCGCCATCGTGCAATCCGACCAGGCCCTTCACGATCGACAGGCCGAGGCCGGTGCCTTCGTGCTTGCGCTGATAGGTCTTGCCGGCCTGGAAGAACGGATCGCCGATCCGCGCCATATCCTCGGCGGCGATCCCGACCCCGGTATCGGTGACGGACAGCATCAGCCGCGATCCCTCGACGGTGGCGGAAACCGTCACGCTGCCGCCACGCTCGGTGAACTTGATGGCGTTGGCGACGAGATTCAGCGCGATCTGCTTGAACGCGCGGGGGTCGCCGTTCATCACGGGCAAGTCCTCCGCCGCGCGGGTGATCAGATCGACGCCGTTGTCGCGCGCTTTCAGCGCCAGCAGATTGCAGCAATGCAACAGCGCCGCGCGCGGCGCGAACGGCTCCGGCGCGATTTCGAAATTGCCGGTCTCCATCTTGGAGATGTCGAGGATGCCGTTGACGACCGACAACAGATGCTGGCCGGAATCGTTGATCAACTGCGCGTATTCCTTGCGGCGCGCGGCGTCGATCATCATTGCCTCTTCGTGCACGATCATCTCGGAGAAACCGATGATGGCGTTCAGCGGCGTGCGCAATTCGTGGCTCATGGTGGCAAGGAACCGGGTCTTGGAGGCATCCGCCTGCTCGGCAGCGGTGCGCGCCAGTTCGAGGGCCTGCTCCTGGACCTTGCGGTCGGTGACGTCGCGCATCACGGCGACGACATCGGTCTCGGGCGAATCCTGTTCCAGCGGCCGGCAACGCATCTCGACCCAGATGAAATCGGCGGAAATGTTCTGGCCGCGAACCGCGTCGCGGCGGAGACGGAATTCGACGCGTTGCTCGCTGCCGCGCGCGGCATCCGACAGCGCCGTGAGATAGGCCGGCCGATCGACGACATGGACGCGGTCGAACAGGCCATGGCCGGTAAGCCGTGCACCCGGCGTGCCGAGCATGGCCTCAGCCGCCGGCGAAATGAATTCCACGGCGCCGTTGCGGTTGTGACGCGAAATCACGTCGCTCATGTTTCGCGCGAGCAAACGATAACGATCTTCCTCGAGATAAAGCAGCGCCACGGAAGTGCGCGCCAGCGATTCCGCGCTGACGGCCAGTCCCGCTGCATAGAGTGTCGCGGAAGCAACGCCGGCTCCCATCAGCACGCCGCGCAGGGCCGCGTTCGACTCCGACACCGGCAGCAAGTGAAAATGTCCGAGCGCGATCAGCAAGGCGGCGCATGACAGCGCCAGCGCGGAAGCGAACGCGACCACGCGGCGCGAGGCCGACAGCGCGGCTTCCAGGGGAACGACGATGAGCCAGACCGCGGCGAATGATTCGATGCCGCCGGTGGTGATGGCGA
Organism: uncultured Alphaproteobacteria bacterium; assembly: GCA_963770135.1. Classification (GTDB taxonomy): domain Bacteria; phylum Pseudomonadota; class Alphaproteobacteria; order Rhizobiales; family Xanthobacteraceae; genus Bradyrhizobium. The sequence continues at coordinate 35,188 of CAVYOM010000021.1, forward strand.
CCATCATGACGAGGCCCGCCAGCGCCAGCGCGGAGAGAATATGCGCGCCCTCGTAGCGGCCGGTGCGCGACAGGAACCAGGACAACAGAATGGGTGCGATCAACCACGCGAAGGCCGCGACCTCGAGCGCCGTGGGCGCCCCGCGCATCGCCAGATAGATCGGAAAAGCCGCAAGCGCGACCAGACTGCCGAGCAGCCGCGGCGCCATGAATGCGCGGTGACGCGCGCGCGTCAGCGCATCATATCGTGCCGAGGGATGCAGCAATGCATCGAGACAATCGCGGATGATACTCAAAACAGTCACGGCTCTCGCGCTTCGGCTGGTTCGTCAAACAGACGCACCGGAACGCCCCCATTATCCTTGTGCGCCACCGTGTCAGAGCGAACTTAAGCGAACGCTAAGGCGCGGTGGACGGCTGGCAAACACTGCGCATTCGCGGGGGTTTCGCCCCCGGCATGACGTTCATTCGACGCGGATGGTGAACGATAGGTTTAGAGCCGCGTCGATCTATGGTTTCGAAATGGTGGATGCGCGAGCGGCGCCATATTTTCGCGCGATAGTGGTCATCAATCGAAAATTTACGCCGAATCGAATCATTCCGGTTTTCACAAAATTTTCCGCGACTTTGCCTCAATGGAAACACTTACGATTTATCGGCGGCTGTTAGTCAGGAACAAAGCTGCGATTTAACTGCAGCACAACCAAAAGATACGACCGGGATCGCGAGATGTTCTTTCTGCTTCGCATGGCTTTCTGGCTCGGGCTCGTGCTCGTGCTGTTGCCCAGGGAAAAGACGCCTGAATCGGACAATGTGCCGCAGATCGGCGCATCCGAAGCCGTATCGGCCGCGACCGCCGCCGTCTCAGACATGGGGCAGTTCTGCAAGCGCCAGCCGGCGGCCTGCGAGGTCGGCGGTCAGGCGGCCACGGTGATCGGCCAGCGCGCCCAGGACGGCGCCCGCAAAATCTACAAGATCATCACCGACAAGAAGCCCGACCATACCAGTTCGATCGACTCCACCGACGACGCCGAGGCCGTGGTCACGGCCGCGTCGCCCACCGACGCGCTGACGGAAGAGGATATGGCGATCGAATGGCGGCTGCCGCGGACACCGTTGGCCTCAAAATAAGGCCACGAACCGGTTCCATTTCCGTCGCTTTCGTTCAGTCCGCATCCTATATAAGGCTTTAACGAAACGGACGCGGGCCACGATGACGATCGACGAAATCAGGGACAATTTCGAGCTGCTGGAGGAGTGGGACGACCGCTACCGGTACGTCATCGAACTCGGCCGCACGCTCGACCCGATGCCGGAGGCCGAGCATTCCGCCGACAACAAGGTCAATGGCTGCGTCAGTCAGGTGTGGCTCTCCAGGCAGATCGACCGCAGCGGCAACGGCGAGCCGCGCCTGAAATATCTGGGCGACAGCGACGCCCACATCGTGCGCGGCCTGATCGCGATCCTGCTCACGCTTTATTCCGGCCACACGCCGCAGCAGATCCTTTCAACCGATGCCCTTGCCGTATTCGACGAATTCGGATTTCGCGATCATCTGACGCCACAGCGCTCCAACGGCCTGCGCTCCATGGTCGAGCGCATCCGCTCCGACGCGCGTGAGACCTTGGCTGCAGCTTCGTAGGCAACGTCGCTGCGAGCCATCGCTACTTCCGCTTCCGCGCCTGCTGACCGAGGCCCATTTTCTTGGCGAGCTGCGAACGCGCCACCGCGTAGTTCGGCGCCACCATCGGGTAATCCGGCGGCAGGCCCCATTTGTCGCGGTATTGTTCCGGCGTCATGTTGTACTGCGTGCGCAGATGGCGCTTCAGCGACTTGAAACGCTTGCCGTCCTCGAGGCAGACCAGATATTCCGGGGTCATCGACTTCTTCACCGACACGGCCGGTTTGGCCGGCTCGAGCGGCGTCTCGGGGCGGCCGCTCGACACGCGCATCAGCGCAGCATGGACCTGGCTGATCAGGTTCGGGATTTCCGAGGCCTGGGTCGGATTGTTGCTGAGATAGGCCGATACGATACTGGCGGTCAGTTCAACGGGCGTCTTGCTGGCGGAATCGGTCATGGCTCAACCTTTTGGGATCGCGAGTGCATCTGTCGGTCACACGGTCCGGACAGTATCCAACCGCGCCTATACATCAGCGGAATCTCGGTACGACTGATGAACATGAACGAAGTGCCGCGAAACCGACAAGAACGCTGGCGCTTTATTTTCGATAGCTGGTCCCGTGGCAAGTATTGCCGGTTTAAGGCCGCTGGTCGAGATGCACGCGCAGTTCATCGATCGAGGCGAAGCGCATCATTCCTTCCGGCATCTGGGCCTCGATCGAACCGTCGGAATACAGCGAATAGGCCATGCCATCCACAATGCCCGATTTCAGCACCATCACGTCCGGCTGATCCTCAGGCAGCGCCGGACCGCCATTGGCTTCAGCACGCGTGGGGGGCATGCGGCTGTTGCGCCGCTGCGGCGAAATCTCGCCGGGCCTTGCACGATCCGCTCTCGGCCAGGCATCGTCGAACTCTGGCGGTTCGGCGGTCTCGACCGGCGGCACGGTGGGCGGCCTGGAACGAAGGTCCGGCGACAACAGATCCGGCGGCAGCGCCTCGCTGGACCGCGTCTGGGCGCGCTCGCGTTCTTTTCGCGATGTCGATGAAAACATCAAATTGCGCTTCGATTTCGACGGTGGCGGTTCGGGGTGCATCGGCTCCGGAATCGGATGATCACGCAGTACAGCTTCGTTCTGCCATGGCGGCGGTGCCGCAGGAGAGAAAGCCGGCGGCGCCTCTGGAGAGAAGGGATCCCCGAACGGCTCGGCGGCCGGGAAGCCGCCACCGGCGTGAGCGGCATCCCGCGTCGCAGCAACCGGAGGCGCCGGCCGCGCCGCAGCCTCGCCGCGCGCTTCAGGCGGGCCATTACCGAGCCGCTTCGCGATGTTCTTCAACTCCCGGACCGTCGTCCAGAACCCAAGCATGATCATGCCGGTGCAGACACCGATCACGCCGGCGATAATCATCGTATTGCCGGTACTGAGCTGGACCCCAATTCCGTATGCGATCGCCAGCAGGCCCGCCAAAACAAGGCCGATCCCGGCGACCAACATAACAAACACCATTGAACTAACCCCTCAGCCGCGCCCGAAACGCTCGCAAGCCGCCCACGCCACGATACCGTCATATTGCGCGCACCGCCAACCGCCAATCGTATGGGGTTCCGCAATAACGCGGTCGCATTGCAGGATATTAACCCGCGGCGCAACTTTGCCGTTCAGGTACCGTTCAGCCCTCCTGCCGTATTTCTACCACCTACCAATTGCTGCTGCTATTGTTGCATTGCATCAGGGATTTAGGCCACAATTCCCAATTACTTGGTAATGGAACTGCGCTATATGGGTACCCGGGGAATGAGGCTCAAGAATATCCAGGCTGGGCCATAGGGGCTGGGTTACCAATCACCATGTCATCCATCACGACTTCTGCCTTCGATACGCCTGCGCGGCGCTCGGTGGAGCGGACCTGCGACGACCTCGCCATGCTGGCGCTTGCTGTCGTTACGATCGTCGCGAGCCTGACGTTCCGTGACTACGGATTGGGCTGGGACGACTATACGCACGCCGAATATGCCGACCTGCTGCTGCGGATGTACGGTTCCGGCTTCAAGGACACCGGCGCGCTGTCGTTCGCCAATCTCTACATGTATGGCGGCGGCTTCGACATGGCGGCGTCGCTGCTGCACAAGGTCATCCCTCTCGAACTGTTTGAAACGCGCCGCCTGCTCGGCGCCGTCGTCGGCCTGATCGGCCTGGCCGTGACCTGGCGGCTGGCGCGACGTGTCGGCGGCCCGCTTGCCGGGCTCGCGACGCTGCTGTTGCTGGCGCTGTGCCCGACCTTCTACGGGCACATGTTCATGAACCCGAAGGACGCGCCGTTTGCCGTCTCGATGGTGATCCTGATCCTGGGTCTGGTGCGCCTCGCCGAGGAATATCCCGCGCCCTCGCCGCGAACCATCCTGATCGTCGGCCTCGGCGCCGGTCTCTCGATCGGCTGCCGGATTCTCGGCGGGCTGGCTTTGGTCTATGCGCTGGTTGGCTTCATCCCGCTATTGATCGAAGAAGTTCGCACGCAAGGCTCGCGCGAGGCGGTCCGCCGCTTCGCCCATGTCTTATACGTGCTGCTGCCCGGCCTCGTGTTCGGATACCTGATCATGGGTCTGGTGTGGCCGTGGTCGATCATGGAGGCGGACCATCCCTTCAAGGCGCTGACCTATTTCTCGCACTTCTTCGAAAAACCCTGGAAGGAAATGTTCGACGGCGCGCTGGTCTCGGTGCCTGATATGCCGTGGTCCTATTTGCCGACGCTGTTCGCGCTGCAACTTCCCGAAATAATGCTCGCGCTGCTGATCGCCGGCGTCGTCGGAACCCTCATGTCGCTGTCGCGCGCGGACGTCCCGGGCCGCCGCAAGACCATCTTCCTGATGCTGACGCTGGCAGCCAGCCTGCCGCTGGTGATCGCGATGGTGAAGCGGCCGGCGCTCTACAACGGCATCCGGCATTTCGTTTTCGTGATCCCGCCGATGGCGGTGCTGGCCGGCGTATCGTTCGCCTGGGGCATGAACTGGCTCAAGGACCATCACCGCCGCTGGCAGCCCGCCGCGCTGGCGGTGTTCACGTTCGGCCTGCTTTTGCCGCTCAGCGAGATGATCCGCCTGCACCCTTACGAATACACCCATTTCAACCACATCGCCGGCACGGTTCGCACTGCCGACAATTACTTCATGCTGGATTATTGGGGCCTGGCGCTGAAGCAGGCATCCGATGGTTTGCGCGAAGAGCTGGTCGAGCGGCAGGAATTGCCGCCGCTGGGACGGAAATGGAAGGTCGCGGTATGCGGCCCGCAGCGCCCGGCGCAGGTGGCGCTCGGTCCCGATTTCACGATCGGCTGGGACAGCCAGTCCGCCGACTTCGCGATGACGCTGGGCGAGTTCTACTGCAAGGGCCTCACCGCGCCCGTCATGGTGGAAATCAAGCGGGACGACGTCGTGTTCGCGCGCGTCTACGATATCCGCGGCCGTCCGATCCCGACGCTGCTGGCGATCCCGGCGCCGTAGCGGCATATCGCCGGCAGCATGACTGCCACGCAGGACGTGCGCCTTGCTGCCCGTCCGGCGCAGGGCTAGGCTAGCTGTCGAAAATCAACAATTTTCCGGAGAAACGCGCCATGTCGCCAGCCGAAGCTCGCCTGAAGCAAGTCCCATCCGGCATGACGGATGCCGAGTGGAACCAGCGCGTCAATCTCGCCGCCTGCTATCGCCTCGTCGCACTTTATGGCTGGGACGACCTGGTCGACACCCACATTTCGGCGCGCGTGCCGGGTCCCGACCATCACTTCCTGATCAACCCTTACGGCCTGATGTTCGAGGAAATCACTGCGTCGAGCCTGGTGAAGGTCGATCTGCACGGCAACCAGCTCACCGAGAGCGAATACAGCATCAACCCGGCCGGCTTCACCATCCATTCGGCGATCCACGAGGTGCGCGAGGATGCCGGCTGCGTGCTGCATTTGCATACCCCCGACGGAACCGCGGTCGCGAGTTGCAAGGAGGGCCTGTTGCCGATGAACCAGACCGCGCAGTTCGTCACCCACGACCTCGCCTATCACGATTACGAAGGCGTGGCGCTGGACCATGACGAGCGCCCACGCTTGCAGAAGGACCTCGGCAACAAGAACCACATGCTGCTGCGCAATCACGGCACGCTGACGGTCGGCCGCTCCGTCGCCTCCGCCTTCGAGCGCATGTATCACCTCGAGCGCGCCTGCACGATGCAGGTGCGCACCCGCATGCTGGGACCGACCGCCTATCCGGTGGAACAGGCCGTGATCGACAAGAACGAGCAGCTGTTCGCCAATCCTGATCGCGCGGAACTGCGCTCCACCAATCTGGTGTGGCCGCCGCTGCTGCGCAAACTCGATCGCATGGATTCCAGTTACCGGAATTGAAAATTGGCAATTGCCGTGTAAGATCGTCGCCAACGACCTCTACACGACCGAATCAAAACGCCGCCCAATTCCGGGCGGCGTTTTTATTTTGGTTCCGTAGGATGGGTAGAGCGAAGCGAAACCCATCATCTCACCGGGCTAAGATCGCTCGCCGAAATTCGTTTCCAGTTCCGCAAGATCCCCTGCCCAATCTTCGGGGTAGATTCCGAGTTTCACCAAGCGGTGGAACGATGAATGGGGCCAATCGCTGACCCTTGTTACAAAGCCGTGCTTGACCGGGTTGATATGAATGTAGTCGATGTGACGACCCAAATCGTCCTCATCGCGGATCGTGTGCTCCCAATAGCGCCGCTGCCAGATGCCGCGCTCACTTTTGGCGGCGCGGCTGGCTGAAACAGGCTCGCCGGCAGCAAAGTTGCGAGAGAATGTCGATTTGATCAGCCGCCAGCGCCTTGCAAAATCCCGATCGCCTTCTGGCATCGTCCAGACCGTATGGAGATGATCTGGCAGCACCACCATTGCGTCGATCGTGAACGGATGACGTTGGCGAGTCTCACGGAAGGCAGAGCGCAGAGCTTCGACATTTTCCGTCAGCAGCCGCAACCGACGATCAGCGAGGTTGACCGTAAAGAAGAAACAACCGCCAGGGATGAAGTTGCGACGGTATGCGGTCATGGCTTGCTCACGGGACCAGGTGATGGGTTTCGCTGCGCTCTACCCATCCTACGGCAGCTACCCAATTCGCAT
>CAVYOM010000022.1:0-222314 GCA_963770135.1 uncultured Alphaproteobacteria bacterium
GGAACAGTAAGAGGCGGGCGGTGTCGAGGATCATGGGTTCACGCTTGGCTGTGGGTTGACCCGGCGTCCAGGGATTGTCGTCCAAAGTCTTGGCGCAAGTCTTGGCGGAGCCTAGCCACCAGAAGTGAACAATCGGGAAACGCCGGAAAGCGGAGCGGTCGAGCGGCCTGCGGTTGCGGCATGTCGATGCCGGCAGCACCCGGCCAAAAAGTAAAGGCCCCGGCAAGCCGGGGCCTTTGGTTCGTTCTCGCGACGTCGCTTACTTGAGCGAGTTCGAGATCGCGACGAAGTTGCTCGACAGCTTGGTGCCGAGGCCGTTGACCGCGCTGATGATCGCGACGGCGATGCCGGCGGCAATCAGGCCGTACTCGATGGCGGTGGCGCCGGACTTATCCTTCACGAAACGCGAAACCAACTTCTTCATTGATGATAGCTCCTGTGTACACATGGCTGGTCGAACTTGAACTGTGGACTCCCGGCGTTCTCAGCGCCGTGACCATGCCGTGACCGTAGGGTGCGACAATTTCAACCCAGTTAATTCGACCACGCAAAAACGCATGGAACTTGCAGATATTCGGCACAGTAAACATGACATTAAGTCGTTCAATCAAATGTACGTAAATTCGCGGCGGCCGTTTGTCGCCTGCGCAGCGCGTCCGTCGGCCGCTTTCATTCACGGCTCTTTAAGCGCAACCGGATACCCCTGACGTTCCGATTGAACGAGGTCGTCATGTCCGAATTGTCAATGCAAGTGATCAACGTCGTAGGGCAGACGATTGCGAAAGTCGTGCCGATCACGATCGCGGTGGCTCTGGTGTTCACGGTGCTCTCGCACTTCTGGGCCTGCAATCCGGGCAAACCCTGGTGGCGCAAGCGCGAGCTGGTCACCGACATCTGCGATCGGTTTCTGGTCCCCGTATTCGGGCGGATACTGCGCATCGGCTTGCTGGTGGTGGGTGCTGCGGTCGTCTTCAACATTCACGACGTCGAGGACCTGATCGCATTCTACGAGAATGGCCATGGGCCGTTGTCCACGCTGCCGCTCTGGGTCCAGGCGATACTGTTCCTCGTTGCGTCCGACTTCATGCTGTATTGGCTGCACCGCATGTTTCACGGCGGCGGGTTCTGGAAATACCATGCCATCCATCATTCCTCGGAAGATCTGGAGTGGATCTCGGCGGCGCGGTTTCATCCCGTCAACCTGTTTGTCGGAACGATCCTGGTCGACGTTATCCTGCTGATGGCGGGCATCTCTCCCAACATCATGCTGTGGGTCGGGCCGCTCACGACCTTCCACTCTGCCTTCGTCCACGCCAACCTGAACTGGACGCTCGGCCCGTTCAAATACGTGCTGGCCACGCCGGTCTTCCATCGCTGGCATCACACGTCGCTCGAAGAAGGCGGCAATACCAATTTTGCGGGCACCTTCCCGCTGTGGGACATCCTGTTCGGTACGTTCCGCATGCCGGAAGACGTGCTGCCTGAGCAGTACGGCGCGGACGATCCGAAGATCCCCACCGCGATCGGCGGGCAGTTGGCCTATCCGTTCCGCCAGTAGCGCATCGTCCAATAACGGCGCGTGCCGGTACGCGACGGGGCAGGAAACGGGGGCCGGTTTGAACCGATCATGCGCCATGGCGCCGGGCTGGAACGTGTCATGAGCATCGACGCCACGACAATTCGCCAGGTGAAAGTCTCAGCCTCGGCCAGGTCCCGGCCTGGTTATGGCTTGGCGTCGGCCTGTACGCGTATCTGCTGGTCGCCAGCAGCGGACTTCTCAACGATTCCGACACCTGACCGGCAGATCGCGGTGGGCCAGTGGATTCTCGATCGCGGGGCGATGCCGCGCGTCGACGTGTATTCTTTCAGCATGCCCGGCGAAAGCTGGGTTTCGTCATCCTGGCTTGCGCAAGTGCTTTATGCCGCAAGCTACAATCTGGCCGGCTGGGCCGGGCCGGTCGTGGTTGCGGCAGGCGGCATCGCTGCGACCTTTGCGCTACTCGCCCATATCCTGGAACGGCGCGTTGCCCCGACCTATGCGATCCTGGTCGCGCTGGCGGCCGTGGTGCTGTCGATGCCGCATTTTCTGGCGCGTCCGCATGTGCTGGCGATGCCGCTGATGGTGGCGTCGGGCGCAACGGTATTTATGATTGCGAGCGAGTGGCGTCAGCCGCCCTCGTACTGGCTGCTGCCGCTGATTGCGCTCTGGGCCAATCTGCATGGCGGATTCTGTGTTCGGTCTGGTGCTGGTGGGCGCCTTCGCAATCGACGCGCTGTGGAACGCGGAGCCGTCGGCAGCGCAGGGCGCTGGTGCTGCGCTGGGGGGCGTTCGGGCTGGCTGCGCTGGCGGCCTGCTGCGTCACGCCCTACGGCTGGGGATCGATCCTCGCTTCACGCAGGATTTTTCGATCTGGCGAGCTTCGCCGCTGCGGCTGCTCAGCGAATGGGCGCCGGCGGATTTCAGCAAGCCCGGTTCGTTCGAGCTGACGATTCTCGCTTTGATCGCGGGGGCGTCGATCGCGGCATCAAGCTGTCGCCGCCGCGGATCGCGCTGGTGCTCGGCCTGCTGCATATGGCGCTCTCGCATAGCCGCAATCTGGAGATATTCGCGCTGCTGCTGCCGATCTGTCGCTGCTGATGCCGGTTGGTGTCGCAAGCAAGTTTGGGGCCGCAACCGGCCCGATCGGGCAGGGCGACGTTTGTTTCGGCGGCGGTGCTGGCCGCGGCGCTCGCCATCTCGACCCTGGGCCGTCGTGGCGCAGCGGACGTATTCGCCGCCGCGCAACCAGTCGCCCGCCGCCGCGGTCGAAGCCGTCAAAGGCGCATCATCTCCGGCGCGTGCTCAAACGACCGCGCCTTCGGCGGCTACCTGATCTGGCGGCAGATGCCCGTCTTCATCGACGGGCGGGCCGAATTGTACGGCGAAAAATTCACGATGGCCTATTACAACGCGCTGGAGCGCAATGACGTCAGCCAATTCCTCGGTCTGCTCGAGCAATACGACATCGACGGATGCTGCTGCGGCCGGGCTCGCCCACGGTGGGCCTGCTCGACCATCTGGGCGGCTGGCGGCGGGTCTATACCGACGATGTGGCCGTCCTTTACGTGCGCGGCGGAGGCTGACCGATGAGGGGGATGCTGTCGGGGTGGTCCGCTCGTTCCGGCGCGGGGATATGCCGTGCTTTTCCAATCCTGCGCGGTGGCCGGCATGAATACCGGCGTTGTCGCGGCATCCAGTGGAAAGTCCTCCATCGCAGGCCAGGTGCCGGCATGGCTCTGGGTCGGAATTGGCGTCTACACGCTGGTGCTGGTGCGTGCTCGGCGCACCGGTTCTGCTGAGGGATTTCGGACACCTACTGGCAGATCGTCGCGGGCCAGTGGATCCTCGATCATCAGGCCGTGCCGCGCGTCGACATCTACTCCTTCACCAAGGCGGGTGAGCCGTGGATGTCGTCGTCCTGGCTGGCGCAGGTGCTGTATGCGACGAGCTACAATCTGGCGGGCTGGGACCGGGCCGGTGGTTCTCGCAGCGAGCGGCATTGCCGCCACCTTCGCATTGCTCACGCACATTCGGGCGCCGCATTCCGGCCGTCTGGGCGGTCGGCGTCGCGAGCGCGGCGTTGATGCTTTCGTACGGGCATTTTCTGGCGCGCCCGCATGTGCTGGCGCTGCCGGTCATGCTGGCATGGACGTACGGGCTGGCGTCGGCGAGCGAACGCGGCCGGGCGCCGTCGCCATGGCTGCTGCCGTTGATCGCGCTGTGGGCCAATCTGCACGGCGGATTCGTGTTCGGCCTGGTGTTGACAGGCGCGTTCGCGCTCGATGCGCTGTGGAACGTGGAGCGCGCCTTGCGAAAGCCGGTGGCGCTGCGCTGGGCGGCGTTCGGCGTCGCCGCGCTGGCGGCCTGCTGCGCCACGCCCTACGGGTGGGGATCGATCCTGGCCGCAGGCAAAATCCTCGACCTCGGCGAACTCCTGCATCTGATCTATGAATGGATGCCGGCCGACTTCAGCAAATTCGGCCCGTTCGAACTGGCGATCCTCGCCCGTATCGGCGGCGCGCTGTACAGCGGGGTCAAGCTGACGCCGCCCCGGATCGCGCTGGTTCTCGGCCTGCTGCACATGGCGCTGGCACACATCAGGAACTTCGAGATATTTGCCCTGTTGCTGCCGATCGTCGTGCGGGCCCGGGTGGCCGGCAGTTCGCGCTGCGGCCGGCCTGGACCGCCCGCACCGGCGTCCCGGCACCGGTGATGGCCGCGATCATGCTCGTGCTCGGCGGCTGGACGTGGCTGCTCTCCGCCAACGCCGCCATGGCCGTGCCCGAAAGCCAGGCGCCGGCGGCGGCGGTCGAAGCGATGCGGGCGGTATCACCCGAAGCGGGTTCTCAACGATCTCCCGTTCGGCGGCTATCTGATCTGGCGGCAGATCCCGGTATTCGTCGATGGACGCGCCGAACTTTACGGCGAAGCGCTCGACATCGCCTTTTACCGCGCCATGCAGCTCAAGGACGTCAACGAACTGCTCGACATGCTCAGCAAATGGGACATCGACGCGGTGCTGCTGACGCCGCAAACGCCGGCGGTGGGCCTGCTCGATCGCACCAGCGGCTGGCGGCGCGTTTACGCCGACCAGAACGCCGTGCTGCACGTTCGTACCCCCGACTGATGCCGCCGACCGATCCGGCCGGTTGCCGAGGTCCCGTTCCGATTGAGGGCGCGCCCGGATTTCTATACCCGGGCCGGATGAACCTGCCGACCGAAATCCTCGAAATGCTCGGCCAGACCCTGGCGAAGGTGGTGCCGGTCACGATCGCGCTGGCGCTGGTGTTCTCGGTGCTGGCGCATTTCTGGGCCTGCAATCCGGGCAGGCCGTGGTGGCGCAAGCGCGAGCTCGTCACCGACGTCTGCTACTGGTTCCTGGTGCCGCTGTTCGCGCGCGTGTTCCGCATCGCCCTGCTGGTGCTGGGTGCCGCCTTGCTGTTTGGAATTCGCGACGCCGACGAACTGATCGCCTTCTACGACAACGGCCATGGCCCGCTGTCGCGACTGCCATTGTGGCTGCAGGCGATCCTGTTCCTGGTCGCGGCCGATTTCATGATGTACTGGCTGCACCGCATGTTTCATGGCGGCGGGTTCTGGAGATACCACGCCATCCATCATTCGTCGGAAGACGTGGACTGGATCTCGGCGGCGCGCTTTCACCCCGTCAACCTGCTGCTCGGCACCATCGGGGTCGATGTCGTGCTGCTGGTGGCTGGCATTTCGCCGGGCGTGATGCTCTGGCTCGGGCCGTTCAAGATCTTCCATTCCGCGTTCGTTCACGCCAACCTGAACTGGACGCTCGGCCCGTTCAAGATACGTGCTGGCGACACCGGTGTTTCACCGCTGGCACCACACCTCCCGCGAGGAGGGCGGCGACACCAATTTCGCCGGCACCTTTCCGCTCTGGGATATTCTGTTCGGGACGTTCCGGATGCCGGAAGACGCGCTGCCCGACCGCTATGGCGTGGACGATCAGTCGTCGTTTCCCCGCGAAATCATCGGACAAATCGCCTATCCGTTCCGCAAATAGCACATGAAAAGCAGGCTGCGATTCTCTCGCATCATAACGCGCGACTGTTGGGTGCGGATTTCTTGCCTCATTTCGGGGGGTATTTTCCCTTTGTTCATGAATAGTCGTCGAATTGACCGTGTCGGGCGCCGGTGCCGCTGCGTATCGCCAATGCCGGCTTGTTGATGCCCCGGGGTAAAAGATGTCGTTCAAGTCCCAGCGTACCCGCGCACGCGCGCGTTTCGGATTTCTTTCCCTCGCTGCAGGCTCGCCATGGCCGGCCGTCTCGCTGGCCGCGCCCGATCCCGACCGTATCGCCGTTTATGTCGATCAGGCGAAGCTCGTGAAGCTTCCCGCCAAGGTCTCCACCATCGTGGTCGGCAACCCGCTGATTGCGGACGTGACCCTGCAGAGCGGCGGCATCATCGTCGTCACCGGCAAGGGCTACGGCGCGACCAATTTCATCGCCATGGACCGCGCCGGCGAGGTGCTGGTGGACCGCCAGATTCAGGTCGAAGGTCCGACCGATCAGCTCGTCACCGTCTATCGCGGCGTCGAACGCGAATTGTACAGCTGCATGCCGATCTGCCAGCGCAGGATTACGCTCTGGCGACGGCGAGACCTATTTCAGATCGGCGATCGACCAGGCCGGAACGCTGAGCGGCCAGGCCAGCGGCGCCGGCGGCAAGTAGACACTGATCCCGCCGGCTCCGATCAGGTCGGCGCCGAAATTCCCGTACTCCTGCTCGGAAACATCCGGCCCCGTACGCACGGCGACAATCGCCGGCCCTCCAGCGGTGACCTTGTCGGTGGACCGATCGCGGCTGAAGCAATCGATGGTTAACGCTTCCTTAGCGGCCCGGTCCGCTCTGCTTCGATGCGACGAAACCATTCCACAATCACTTTCAGGTAGTTCTGGCCAGCAGATATCGCTGCTGTCCGGGGAATTTTTGATGTCGTCACCTGTTGTTGCAACAGCCCATGCCAGAAGCATTTTGGGCCGCTTCCGCCGCAACCGGCGGGGCTCGGCCGCCGTCGAGTTCGCGCTCGTCGGGCCGTTGTTCTTCTGCATGCTGTTTGCGATTCTCGAAACGGCGATCGTGTTTTTTGCCGGTCAGCTCCTGGAGAATGCGACGCTGGAAAGCGCGCGCCTGATCCTCACCCGTCAGGCCCAGGCCAGCGCCATGACCGAAGCGGACTTCAAGCAAAATCTGTGCGACCGCATCAAGGTGATGTTCAATTGTCAGGGCAATCTCGGCAATCTTACCGTTGACATCACGTCCTTTTCGCCGGGCGCATCGATCACGATCGCCGACCCGATCGTCGCCGGCAGCTTTACCGGAACCTTCTCCTATACCCTGCCACCATCGGGCTCTCCCAACACCATCGTGGTTCGCGCCTTCTACCAATGGCCGCTGTTCGTCACCCGGCTCGGCTACGACATCGGAAACCTCAACGGTGGCAAGCGGCTGCTCTCCGCGACAGCCGCCTTTCATGTAGAGCCGTGATGCGATGATGGTATCCCAGATGCAGAATATGTCGCTTCGCCTGCGCGGTCTGTGGACCGACCGCAGCGGCCTCGCCGCCGTCGAATTCGCCATGGTCTTTCCGATGATGGTGGCGATGTTCTTCGGCGTGATCGAATGTTCGACGGCGATATCGGTGGATCGCAAAGCCACCCAGGTGGCGCGAACGCTTTCCGATCTGACGTCGCAGAACATGAGCATGGTCGATGACGATCTCAAGAGTTTCGGTCAGGCGGCAAAGGCCATCATGTCGCCGTATCCGGGCCTGCCGCTGGTATCCTACGTCACCCAGGTGTACATCGACGCCTCGTCGGGGGCCGCTCGCGTTCAGTGGAGCAAGGAGTTGGCGATCGACGGTGCGGGCAATGTCGCGATCTCCGGGACGCCGCCTCATACTCCGGGTACGGTTGTGACGTTGCCGTCCACGATTTCCGTAGCCAAGGGGACATTCGTGATCTGGAGCGAGGTCAGCTACAAGATTACGCCCGCGGTCGGTTATGTTCTGTCGAAGACCGGCCTGACGTTCAAGGATGTCTCCTATACGCGTCCGCGTCTGGTTCTCTGCGTTACCTATCCGACGGCCGGCTTCTCGAACTGCGCGACGCCGCTGTGACGGCAGGCGGTTTCGAACCAACTTCCTGACAGTTTCACCGTTCACCGCGCCTCTCTTCCATGGATGAGGGGCGCGCGGCATTGCCGGGGGCGCAGCGGCCGGGCGCAGCCCGAGCCTCGACGCTGCGTTGGCAGCGGCAACGAACGCAGCATTGCGTTCGTTACGGGACGCGGCCGACATTCTCATTTGCGAGACACGACAGGCGCTCCAGCCGACATCCATTTGCGGCTTTGGAGCTGGCGGAGGTCGGTCAGGCTCGCTGTGATAGACGGACCGTATGGCGCTCCGGACGCGGGGGGCCGAGGGCTGCGAGCCAGGGTCCGGTTCTACTTTGCATGGGGTTGTTTTCGATATTTTGTGTCCGGGCGTCTGCGCGTCGCCCAAAGCGTATCTGCGCTGCACGGGATCGACAGGCGCCTCGCATGCACGGCGATCGATTGTTGATTCCAAGCGATGCCACCCCGGCTGCCGCGCCACTTCGGCGGAGCTACGCGCTTTCTGAAGAAGGCTGTGGCTGGTTTGCCAGGCGGATGAACGGTCGGGCTACGGCCTTCCATGGCTGCCACAACCCCGGCGTTCAGCGCCGTGCAGGGCACAAGCCGGCGAGGCTTTGTTTTGGAGGGAGCCGCGAAGGGGAAGGGCGCTGTTCGGCCTTGAAGGCAAAGCGCAGGCGGCCGTTGGAGGGCCCGGTGACCGGGCCCTCCTTGCCGGGATCAGTTCGTAATATGCGCGGTCTGCAGCGCGTGGTTGAACATCGCGTCCAGCGCGGTGGTGATGTCGGTCGGTGAGTTCGCCGTGTAGAAGAAGTCGGGCGACGCGCATTTCTGCAGGCTGGCCGGAATATATGGAATGTTGTTGTTGGCAGTCGGTGTCTTCGTCGCCGGCAAAGCTCGTTCACCACGGGCGAGACCGGCTGATAGGGAATATAGAGCACGGAAACGACGATGCCGCGGTTCTTGAGGGCTTCGCATTGGGGAACGGTCGCCAGGGTGTTCTGTTTATCAATCGTGGTGGCGTGGTTGCTGCCCGACCAGCCGCCATTGGGAACGCCTTTGATCTGGGGGTCCTGCGCGCCGTCGGTGACGAGGAAGACGTAAGGCTGCGGGGTGGTCGCCGTGCTGCCGTCGCCGACGGTGCCGCTGCCGCTGCAGATGAGGTCGTTGACCGAAGTCAGCGCGGTATCGATATGCGTGCCGCCGGAGCCGAGGTTTGAATCCATGTTCGTATCGAGCAGCGAGGCAAGGTTGGCGGCCGCGTAGTTGATGGTGCCGGACGTGGAGGGAGATCCGTTGATGGCGGTGGTCAGCGGAAAATAGGAGTAGAGTTTTTGAATGAACGGATAGAGGCCGATCCGGAACTGGTTGGTCGACCTTTGTGGAGGTGTTCGCGGTTTTGAACAACTTCGGTCACGGCGTAGCCGACCGCGTCGGCACGCAACTGAATGCAGTCGTCGGGGCCGCGGTCGGGCAGGATGAAACCGCCGCCAGGCTGTCCGACCGGCTCTTGGAGTTCCGGTGATCAGCGAATTCGGCGAGACCGGAGTAACCGAGTTATTCAGGTCGGGAAGCATCGTCAGGCAAGCCGGGTTTCTTCTGTTGGCACGCAGGTCGACACCGGTCGATGAGGTTGTTGAGCGCGGTCTGGTTGACGCGCGAATAGATATAGCCCATGCAATAATTGTTCGTGTTGTACTGCTGGGTATACGCTGGTGATCGCGGTATTGCCTGACGGAGTGACCGGGGCGACAGGGGATCGATGCACGCGCTGTTTAGCGGCGCAAAATGGCAGGCCAGGGTGCAGCTGACGCCGGTGGAGTTGCGATATTGGACCCAGTTGTCCGGGTTGACCTGCCCAACCGCGTCTGTTCGGCGGCCGTCGACGGCAGGCCCATCGACCCCGAGACGTCCAGCGTCAGGTAGAAATCGAGGTACGGCGGCAACGTGGCGGCCGAGCTTGAAAGGCCCGTTACCGTCAGCTTGCTGTAATTGATCACCTTCAGGAAGGTTGTCGGCACATCGGCCGTGAACGTGACGCTGGCGGCGAGCTTGATCCCGGTCTTCGTAACGGCGATGGTCTTTTGACATTCGGGTTCTGGTAGCCGGTGATCCCGTTCATGTTGGCGTTGAAGACGTTCGTCGCGTCGGTAACGCCGTCGGCGACCGTGCCGTTGCCGGTCATGACCGAAGCCGCAAGGAAGCCGGGCGATTTCTGCGAAAGCGCGGCAATGCTCGCGGCGTCTGCCGCGGATTGCAGCTTTGCCTTCATTCGGGTCGCCTTCGAGTAGTCCACCGCGCAACCGATCGCCGAGATCAGGGGGATCGCCGCGATCGCGAAAATGATGGCGACGTTGCCGCGCTTGTCGCGGCGGAAACGGGAAAGATACTGCTGAAGACGAATTGGCACGAGCGCGCCCCCTGATGATCCAAAAGCGCGTGATCGTAGCCGCAGCCTCCCTAAATGCCGCTTAATTTGATTGTCGAAAAACGGCCGATCTCCGTGCGACCGGTTTCAGCCGCCACAGGTTACGATTTCTTTACCATGTGGTCCGGTGATGGCGCAGCGCCGGCGCGCTCTTGGTCGATCGCTGGTATCGCGCGTATCGACCAAATGAAAAAGGCCGCGCCATCAGCGCGGCCTTTCGGCTCTTTCAATGGGATTTCCTGGGACGCGGCCGCGTCCGGGGAAATTCCTTATCCGGCGGCGCGTAGATTGTCGGCCGAAGATTTGCCAGAGCGGCGATCTGCCACGATTTCGTAGGAGATCTTCTGGCCTTCACGAAGCGTTCCAAGACCGGCACGCTCGACAGCGCTGATGTGCACGAACACGTCATTGCCGCCGTCATCCGGCTGGATGAAGCCATAGCCCTTGGTTGCGTTAAACCACTTCACGGTTCCCATGCTCACGGGGGTAGTCCCTTCTCAGATATACAAGTCGTAGCCCACCCTTCGATGGGCTGGTGAGATCGAATTTTTGGAAGGGTCGTCAGCGTCTAAACCGGCTGTACCGGTGGATAGCTAATGTCGTCCGGCCGAAAATCGATGGACAATATTATTCGATTGCATCCCTCAAAACAATCCTGACGTGCACGATTTTTTGATTCGGCGGCCAACCGCCCGCATTCGCGCTCGATATGGGTCTATCGGGCGCGTCTTGCGCTCAGGGTTAGGGTACGCTTACCGGCGGCGGAACTGACCGCCGCGCGGCGGCGCCCCTCGCGGGGCACCGGTGCTTGGGCGCTCGTCCTTGTGACGGAAGATCAGGCGGCCCTTCTCCAGATCGTAGGGTGACATCTCGATCGTGACCCGATCGCCTGCCAGCGTCTTGATCCGGTTCTTCTTCATCTTGCCGGCGGTGTAGGCAACGATTTCGTGTCCGGCGTCGAGCTGCACGCGGTAGCGCGCGTCGGGGAGGATTTCGGTCACCAGTCCTTCGAACTGGATCAGCTCTTCTTTAGCCATGGTGGTCTCCAGGTCGATCGAGGCTAGCGCTGCGGTCGGTGGGTACGGTTGGGTTGAGTATTCGGACGGCTCTCGCGATGCAAGAAGGCGACGCCCTGAATGCCCTCACTTTTCCCCCCTTGGCTCTTGCCGGCCTGCTGCGCCGGCCGCGGCTGTTCGTGCCGGTTCGGCTGCGGCGCGGCATTATTACCACCACCTCGGCGGGGACGGCGAGGGCCTTTTGAGCCCGGTGCCGATTCATGTCCACGGGATTCGTGACCTCGGGATTCATGTCCCCGGGAGTCGTTTCCTCTGGACTCGTGTCCTCTGGAGTCTTGCGATCTCGCAGTGTGGGCGCGCGGGGCGGAACGTCCGCCGCGGTGCTGCGCGGGGCGCTGCGAGGTGGCCGGCGCGGCGTCGCGGCTGCCGGGCGTGCGACGGTCTTCCCGCGGCAGCGTGATACGGATCAGCCGCTCGATGTCGCGCAGATAGCCCATCTCCTCGGCGCCCGCGATCAGCGAGATCGCAATGCCTTCGGCGCCGGCGCGCGCGGTGCGGCCGATGCGGTGGACATAGGTTTCCGGGATGTTGGGCAGGTCGAAATTCACCACATGGCTGATGCCGTCGACGTCGATGCCGCGGGCGGCGATGTCGGTCGCGACCAGGGTGCGGATCTCGCCGGTGCGGAACGCGGCGAGCACGCGCTCCCGGTGGTTCTGCGACTTGTTGCCGTGAATGGCGTTGGCTGAGATGCCGGCCTTCTCCAGCGTCTTCACCACCTTGTCGGCGCCGTGCTTGGTGCGGGTAAAGATCAGCGCGCGATCAACCGGTTCCTGCTTCAGAAGCTGCGCCAGCACGCCCGATTTGGCCGAGAAGTCGACCTGGATGATGCGCTGGGTGATGCGATCGGCGGTCGCGGCCACCGGGCGTCACCGCCACCCGGGCGGGATCGCGCAGCATGGCTTCGGCGAGTTCCGCGATGTCCTTCGGCATGGTGGCCGAGAAGAACAGCGTCTGCCGCTTGATCGGCAGCTTGCCGACGATTTTGCGGATGTCGTTGATGAAGCCCATGTCGAGCATGCGGTCGGCTTCGTCGAGCACCAGGAACTCGACCTGGTTGAGCTTCAGCCCGTTGCTCTGGACGAGATCGAGCAGGCGACCGGGGGTTGCTACCATGACTTCGACGCCCTGCATCACCGAGCGGACCTGACGGCCCATCGGTACGCCGCCGATCGCCAGCGCCGAACTCAGGCGGATATGGCGGCCATAGGCGTTGAAGCTCTCGAGGATCTGGCCGGACAGTTCGCGGGTCGGCGAGAGCACCAGCACGCGGCAGGTCTTGGGCTGCGGCCGGATCCGGTTTTCCAGAATGCGGTGCAGGATCGGCAGCGCAAAGGCCGCGGTCTTGCCGGTGCCGGTCTGGGCGATGCCGACGACGTCGCGGCCGGTGATGGCGAGCGGGATGGTCTGGGCCTGGATGGGCGTGGGCGTGTGGTAATTTTCTTCCTTGAGAGCACGCGAAATGGGTTCGGCAAGGCCGAAATCCTGAAAGGAGGTCAAAAGAGGGTTCTTTCCATTAAAAGGCAGGCGCCCGACCGGTATCGGCCAGGAACGCGCGAGGGGGTGTCAGAGACACCCGCGTGCTTGGGGCGTCGGTTTTGCTAGCTGAAGGGGCAAGCCAGAAACCGCAAAACGGGATCAGAACACGCGGCTCGCAAGGACCTGATGATTCTCTAGGTCACACAGATCATATGGAACACCCACGCGGCGCTTTCAAGGCGAATTCCGCGCGTTTCGTCCGCTCAGTTAAGGAACTGCTCACCCAGCCACGCCGCAGGCCGCTCGCCAGCAACCCAAACGATCAAAATTCGTGCAAGAAATTTAGCCAAATTGCGATGATTGCACAAAAATTGGGTAGTTTGCCGCCAAAGCATACATTTTTTCAGTCTAAAAAATGAGCAATCTTTCCACGCCTGGTTTCCGCTTACCTGAGATTCCAAAGCGATTAGATGGGCTTATCACGTTTTCTGCCAATGGCATGGTTCTTGCGATTCCGTTAACGCAGGCGGCCGTTGGGGCCGTTCGCAGCGTTTAACGCCTGCGTCAGGGAGATGACACCTCATGCTTACTCAATTGACTCACGATATAACGGCGATGAGCCGCCGCCGCTGGCTGGCGGCGACCGCCGGCCTGGTTTTGGGCCTGGCCACATTTTCAAACGCCAAGGCCGCGGACGACACCATCAAGGTCGGCGTCCTGCATTCGCTTTCCGGCACCATGGCCATCAGCGAAACGACGCTGAAGGATACCGTTCTCTTCCTGATCGACGAGCAGAACAAGAAGGGCGGCGTGCTCGGCAAGAAGCTCGAGGCCGTCGTGGTCGACCCCGCCTCGAACTGGCCGCTGTTTGCGGAAAAGGCGCGCGAGCTGATCACCAAGGACAAGGTCTCGGTCGTGTTCGGCTGCTGGACCTCGGTGTCGCGCAAGTCCGTGCTCCCGGTGTTCAAGGAGCTGAATTCGATCCTGTTCTACCCCGTGCAGTACGAGGGCGAGGAGAGCGAGCGCAACGTGTTCTACACCGGTGCCGCGCCGAACCAGCAGGCGATCCCCGCGGTCGACTATCTCGCAAAGGACGAGAAGGTGAAGCGCTGGGTGCTGGCCGGCACCGACTACGTCTATCCGCGCACCACCAACAAGATCCTCGAAGCCTACTTGAAGTCGAAGGGCGTCAAGCAGGAAGACATCATGATCAACTACACGCCGTTCGGTCATAGCGACTGGCAGACGATCGTGGCCGACATCAAGAAGTTCGGCTCGGCCGGCAAGAAGACGGCTGTTGTCTCCACCATCAACGGCGACGCCAACGTTCCCTTCTACAAGGAACTCGGCAACCAGGGCATCAAGGCGACCGACATTCCGGTTGTCGCATTCTCGGTCGGCGAAGAAGAGCTCGCCGGCATCGACACCAAGCCGCTGCTCGGCCATCTCGCCGCCTGGAACTACTTCCAGTCGATCAAGGATCCGGCCAACGAGAAGTTCATCAAGGCCTGGCAGGCCTACACCAAGAATCCGAAGCGCGTAACCAACGACCCGATGGAAGCACACGTCATCGGCTTCGAAATGTGGGTCAAGGCGGTCGAGAAGGTGAAGTCGGTCGATCCGGACAAGGTGATCGACGCACTGCCCGGCATCGAAGCCAAGAACCTGACTGGCGGCACCTCCAAGATGCTGCCGAACCATCACATCACCAAGCCGGTGTTCATTGGCGAAATCAAAGCCAACGGCCAGTTCGACGTGGTGTGGAAGACCCCGGGTCTGGTGGCCGGCGATGCATGGTCGAAGGAGCTCGATGGCTCCAAGGACCTGATCGGCGACTGGGTCGGCAAGAAGTGCGGCAACTACAACACCAAGACCAACAAGTGCGGTGGCCAGGGCTCCTGATCTCGATCTGATCTGAAAGGATCATGATCACCTGACGTAACAAGAAACTTCCAAGAGAACTACCAAGAGTACCTCCAAGCAAGAACGGAGAAGGCGGCGCTGCCGCCGCCTTCTCCCCACACTCCCGCCGGGGTCGTATTGTGTCTGCCAATTTTCTGCACCGTTTTCGCGCCGCCTTGCTCGCCATCCTCCTGACCGCTGCTTTCGCCGTGCCGGCGCTGGCGGGTCCGTTCGAGGATGCGGTCGCCAAATTCGCCAACGACGATTTTTCCGACACGGACGAAGCGGTCGGCACGGTCGCCACATCGGGCAATCCGCTCGCCTTCCCGATCATCAGCGCGCTGCAGGAAGGCCGGCTGTCGGCCGATCCGGAATCCAAGAAAGTTTTCGTTACCGGCACTGACGGCAAGATCATCGATGCCGCCACCGGCGCTGCTGTGGACAAGCTGCCGGACGGCGCGGTTGTCGTCCGCCTCAACAACCGCCTGCGACGCACTGTGGAGGCCGCGCTCGGTGGCCTGACCCTGGCGTCGCCCGATCCCGCCAAGCGGATCGCCGCCGCGCAATCGGTGTTCAAGAGCCACGAGGAGAGCGCGCTTCCCGTCATCGACGGTGCGCTCGCCAAGGAAACCAACAAGGCTGCCAAGACGGCCTTCACCGAGGCCCGAGCGGCAATCCTGCTCTACAAGCCTGACGCGACCGAAGTGGAAAAGCTGGAGGCCGTCGCCGTCATCAAGGCAAAGGGCGACCAGGAAGCGATGGCGCTGCTGACCGGCCTGCCCAGCGACGTGCCGCCCAACGTCGCGCGCGCCGCGACCAGCGCGATCGCCGCGATCCAGAGCAACCTCGCCATGTGGTCGATGGTGCAGAACGCCTGGTACGGCCTGTCGCTCGGCTCCGTGCTCCTGCTTGCCGCGATCGGGCTCGCCATCACCTTCGGCGTCATGGGCGTCATCAACATGGCCCATGGCGAGATGGTGATGATCGGCGCTTACGTCACCTTCGTCGTGCAGGAGGTCATCCGCACCCGCTATCCCGGCCTGTTCGACTATTCGCTACTGATCGCGGTGCCGCTCGCTTTCATCGTCGCCGGCGCCCTCGGCGTCCTGATCGAACGCGGCATCATCCGCTTTCTCTACGGCCGCCCGCTGGAAACGCTGCTGGCGACCTGGGGCCTCTCGCTGGTGCTGCAGCAGGCGGTGCGCACCATGTTCGGTCCCACCAACCGTGAGGTCGGCAATCCCTCTTGGATGAGCGGCGCGTTCGAGCTTGGACAGATCACCATCACCTATAACCGGCTCTGGATCCTCTGCTTCACGCTGGCGGTATTCGCCATCCTGCTCGCGATGCTGCGCTACACCGCGCTCGGGCTGGAGATGCGCGCGGTCACTCAAAATCGCCGCATGGCGGCTTCGATGGGCATCGCCACTTCGCGCGTTGATGCGCTGACCTTCGGCCTCGGCTCGGGCATTGCGGGGATCGCCGGCGTGGCGCTGTCGCAGATCGACAACGTCAGTCCCAACCTTGGCCAGAGCTACATCATCGACAGCTTCATGGTCGTCGTGTTCGGCGGCGTCGGCAATCTCTGGGGCACGCTGGTCGGCGCGTTCACGCTCGGCATCGCCAACAAGTTCCTGGAGCCGGTGGCCGGCGCCGTGCTCGGCAAGATCGCGATTCTGGTGCTGATCATCCTGTTCATCCAGAAACGGCCGCGCGGACTGTTCGCGCTCAAGGGCCGGGCGGTGGAAGCATGACGCCGCATTTTCTGACGCGTTCACTGGATCGCAGCGCTTCCGTCTTCATTCTGGTGGTCGCTGGGCTCGGCGTGCTGATCCCGCTGTCGAACCTGCTGCTGCCGGCAGGCTCGATGTTTCAGGTGCCGACCTATCTGGTCGCGCTGTTCGGCAAATACGCCTGCTACGCCATTCTCGCGCTCTCGATCGATTTGATCTGGGGCTATTGCGGCATTCTCTCGCTCGGCCATGGCGCCTTCTTCGCGCTCGGCGGCTACGCGATGGGCATGTACCTGATGCGCCAGATCGGCAGCCGCGGCGTCTATGGCAATCCGATATTGCCCGACTTCATGGTGTTCCTGAACTATCCGAGCCTGCCCTGGTACTGGTACGGCTTCGACATGTTCTGGTTCGCGGCGCTGATGGTTCTCGTGGTACCGGGATTGCTGGCTTTCTGTTTCGGCTGGCTGGCGTTTCGTTCGCGCGTCACCGGCGTCTATCTCTCGATCATCACGCAGGCGATGACCTACGCGCTGCTGCTGGCGTTCTTCCGCAACGATTTCGGTTTTGGTGGCAACAACGGCCTGACCGACTTCAAGGACATCCTCGGCTTCAACGTGCAGGCCGACGGCACCCGCGCCGCGCTGTTTTTGCTGAGCTGCCTGGCGCTGATCGTCAGCTTCCTGATCTGCCGTGCGGTGGTGACCTCGAAACTCGGCAAGGTTTTGATCGCGGTGCGCGACGCTGAATCCCGCACCCGGTTCCTCGGCTACCGCGTCGAGTCCTACAAGCTGTTCGTGTTCACGCTGTCGGCCTGCATGGCCGGCGTTGCCGGCGCGCTCTATGTGCCGCAGGTCGGCATCATCAACCCCGGCGAATTCGCCCCGGGCAATTCGATCGAGGCCGTGATCTGGGTCGCGGTCGGTGGTCGCGGTACGCTGGTCGGTGCGGCGCTCGGCGCCGTCGTCGTCAACTACGCGAAGACCGTCTTCACATCGGGTCCGCTGGCGCCGTACTGGCTGTTCATGCTGGGCGCGCTGTTCATCCTGGTGACGTTGCTGCTGCCGAAGGGGATCATCGGCACCTTCAACGCATGGTGGGAGGGACGGAAGGCAAAACAACTATCGGCCATTGCCGAAAGCGCCGAGCGCGAAGACGGCGTCGGCGAACCGAGAGCGGCGGAGTGAGCGCATGAGTGTCATGGAGGGAAGGACTACTTCCGCGCTGCTCTATCTCGACGGCGTACACGTCTCGTTCGACGGCTTTCACGCCATCAACAATCTGTCGCTGACGCTCGAGCCCGGCGAGATGCGCGCCATCATCGGCCCGAACGGCGCCGGCAAGACCACCATGATGGACATCATCACCGGCAAGACCAAGCCAGACGAGGGCACGGTGCTGTTCGACGGCATGACCGACCTGACGCGGCTGGACGAGACCCGCATCGCCGAACTCGGCATCGGCCGCAAGTTTCAGAAGCCGACGGTGTTCGAGAGCCAGACCATCGAGGACAATCTGCTGCTGGCGCTCAATGTCGATCACAGCGTCAAGGGCACGCTGTTCTGGCGCGGCAGCCGGGACGAAGCCGAGCGGATCGACCGCGTGCTGGAAACCATCCGCCTGACCGATGCGCGCAACCGATTGGCCGGAAGCCTGTCGCACGGCCAGAAGCAGTGGCTCGAAATCGGCATGCTGCTGGCGCAGGATCCAAAGCTGCTGCTGGTCGACGAGCCGGTCGCCGGGATGACCGACGTCGAGACGCATCAGACGGCGGAGCTCTTGAAGGAAATCAACAAGGAAAAGACGGTCATGGTCGTCGAGCACGACATGACCTTCGTGCGCGAACTCGGCGTCAAGGTGACCTGCCTGCATGAAGGCACGGTGCTGGCGGAGGGGACCATCGATCAGGTCTCGTCGAATGAGCGGGTGATCGAAGTGTATCTGGGAAGATAGGCGAATGGTGAGTAGCGAGTGGCGAATAGGGAAGTGAAGAAAATCATGTGCGCGGCAGTTCTTACCACTCGCCACTCGCTACTCGCCATTCGCGCCATCGCGACCGGAGGTCGCCAATGCTGAAGGTCGACAATATCAGCCTTTACTACGGCGCGGCGCAGGCGTTGCGCGGCGTCTCGCTGTCGGCGGAGCCGGGCAAGGTGACCTGCGTGCTCGGCCGCAACGGCGTCGGCAAGACCTCGCTGCTGCGCGCGATGGTCGGCCAATACCCGATATCGGGCGGTTCGATCGCCCTTGAGGGTAACGACATCACTGGCCTCAAACCCTACGAGCGCGCACGGGCCGGCATCGGCTTCGTGCCGCAGGGCCGCGAGATTTTCCCGCTGCTGACGGTCGAGGAGAATTTGAAGACCGGACTTGGGCCGCTCAAGCGCGACGACCGTCATATCCCCGACGACGTGTTCTCGTTGTTTCCGGTGCTGAACACGATGCTGGGCCGGCGCGGCGGCGACCTCTCCGGCGGGCAGCAGCAGCAACTGGCGATCGGCCGCGCGCTGGTGATGCGGCCGAAATTGTTGTTGCTCGACGAGCCGACCGAAGGCATCCAGCCCTCGATCATCAAGGACATCGGCCGCGCCATCACTTATCTGCGTAGTCTCGGCAACATGGCGATTGTGCTGGTCGAACAATATCTCGACTTTGCCTGCGAGCTCGGCGACAATTTTGCGGTGATGGACCGTGGCGCGGTGAAATATGCCTGCGACCGCGCCAGCCTCGATCCCGCCGAAATCAGCCGCCAGATGGCGCTGTAGGGCCGTATCGGGCGTTGCATTTGGGGGACGGATGCGGACCGATAGCTCGCGTGCGAGTTCTGCGACATTCGCGGCCAACCGCGCCCAGGGCGCGGTGCGGTTCGGCGTGCATCTCAGGGATGGCCTTACCCGCCGCGGCGATCTGCATGAATCCGGCTCATTGCGCGTGCGCTTTCCGTCGCCCGAAGCGGAGGGGCTGTCGGGCGTGTTCGTCAACACGGCCGGTGGGATTGCCGGCGGCGACCGTTTCGACATCGACATCGCAGCAGGCGAGGGGGCGCGGCTGACGCTGACGACGGCGGCGGCCGAAAAAGTCTACCGCGCGCCGGGCGCCGCGGCGCAACTCAGCATCGCGCTGAAGGCGGAGAGCGGCGCGCACCTCGCATGGCTGCCGCAGGAGACCATCCTGTTCGACCGCGCGCGGATCGTCAGGCGCATCGATATCGACCTGGCCGATGACGCCTCGCTTCTGCTCTGCGAAATCGTGGTGTTCGGCCGCGCCGCGATGGGCGAAAAGATGCTGCATGGCGAGTTCGTCGACCGCTGGCGCCTGCGCCGCGGCGGTCGCCTGGTGTTTGCGGAAACCATCCGGCTCGACGGCGATATCGGCGAGAAACTGGCGCGGCCGGCCATCGCCAACGGTGGCGTAGCGATCGGCACCGCGCTGATCGTCCCCGGTGACGAAGCGCTGGTGGAGCGGATTCGCGAGGCGTCGGGAACGTTCGGCGGCGAGGTCGCCATCTCCTCGTGGAATGGATTTGCAATGGCCCGTTTCTGTGCCCAAGATGCAGCGCGGCTCCGCGCCGATATGATGGCCGTGCTCGGCCGCGCCAGCGGCGTGGCATTACCCCGGCTGTGGCTCAACTAGGTCAAATCACCAGAGTACTCGCATGAATCTCTCCCCCCGCGAAAAGGACAAGCTCTTGATCTCGATGGCCGCCATGGTGGCGCGCCGCAGGCTGGAGCGCGGCGTCAAGCTCAACCATCCCGAGGCGATCGCCATCATCTCCGACTTCATCGTCGAGGGCGCGCGCGACGGCCGCACCGTCGCCGAGCTGATGCAATCCGGCGCGCAGGTCATCACCCGCGCGCAGTGCATGGACGGGATCGCGGAGATGATCCACGACATCCAGGTCGAGGCGACGTTTCCGGACGGGACAAAACTCGTCACCGTGCATGAGCCGATCAGGTAGGAGCACCAGATGATCCCCGGCGAACTCTTCATCAAGGACGGCGAGCTCGAACTCAATGCCGGCCGCAAGACCGTGACGCTCACGGTCGCCAACAGCGGCGACCGCCCGATCCAGGTCGGCTCGCACTACCATTTCTTCGAAACCAATCCCGCGCTGAAATTCGATCGGAAGAAAGCCCGCGGCATGCGTCTCGACATCGCCGCCGGCACCGCCGTCCGCTTCGAGCCCGGCCAGACCCGCGACGTGCAACTGGTCGCGCTCGCCGGCAAGCGCGTCATTTACGGCTTTCGCGGCGACGTGCAGGGGAAACTATGAGCGTAAAAATCAAGCGTTCCGTCTATGCCGACATGTTCGGTCCGACCACCGGCGACAAGGTGCGGCTCGCCGATACCGATCTCATCATCGAGGTGGAAAAGGATTTCACCATTTACGGCGAGGAGGTGAAGTTCGGCGGCGGCAAGGTGATCCGCGACGGCATGGGGCAGTCCCAAGTCACTAACAAGCAGGGCGCGGCCGATACCGTCATCACCAACGCGCTGATCGTCGACCACTGGGGCATCGTGAAAGCCGACGTCGCGATCAAGGAAGGCATGATCTCCGCCATCGGCAAGGCTGGTAATCCCGACATCCAGCCCGGCGTCACCATTGTGATCGGCCCTGGCACCGATATCATCGCAGGCGAAGGAAAAATCCTCACCGCCGGCGGTTTCGACAGCCACATCCATTTCATCTGCCCGCAGCAGATCGAACACGCGCTGATGTCTGGCGTCACCTCGATGCTGGGGGGCGGCACCGGCCCGTCGCACGGCACGTTTGCGACCACCTGCACGCCCGGGCCTTGGCACATGGGGCGGATGATCCAGTCGTTCGACGCGTTTCCGGTCAATCTCGGTATTTCCGGCAAGGGCAACGCCGCGCGCCCCGCCGCGCTGGTCGAGATGATCAAGGCCGGCGCCTGTGCGCTGAAGCTGCACGAGGACTGGGGCACCACGCCGGCGGCGATCGACAACTGCCTTAGCGTTGCCGACGATTACGACGTCCAGGTGATGCTGCATTCGGATACGCTCAATGAATCCGGCTTCGTCGAGGATACGGTGAAGGCGTTCAAGGGCCGCACCATCCATGCCTTCCACACCGAGGGCGCCGGCGGCGGCCACGCACCTGACATCATCAAGATTGCAGGCCTGAAGAACGTGCTGCCGTCCTCGACCAACCCGACGCGGCCGTTCACCCGCAACACCATCGACGAGCATCTCGACATGCTGATGGTGTGCCACCATCTCGATCCGTCGATTGCGGAGGATCTGGCGTTTGCCGAGAGCCGCATCCGGAAAGAAACCATCGCGGCAGAAGACATCTTGCATGATCTCGGCGCGCTCTCGATGATGTCGTCGGACTCGCAGGCCATGGGCCGGCTCGGCGAAGTCATCATCCGCACTTGGCAGACCGCCGACAAGATGAAGAAGCAGCGCGGCGCGCTGCCCGAGGATAAGGGCAACGATAACGACAATTTCCGCGTCAAGCGCTATATTTCCAAATACACCATCAACCCTTCGATTGCGCATGGCGTCTCTAAATTGATCGGCTCGGTGGAGAAGGGCAAGCTGGCCGATCTCGTGCTGTGGTCGCCGGCCTTCTTCGGCGTGAAACCCGATTGCATCATCAAGGGCGGCTCGATCGTGGCTGCTCCCATGGGAGATCCCAACGCCTCGATCCCGACGCCGCAGCCCGTGCATTACCAGCCGATGTTCGCCGCCTACGGCAAATCGCTGACGGCGTCGTCGGTGGTGTTCACCTCGAAGGCGGCCATCACGGGCGGGTTGGCGCGCAAGCTCGGCATCGAAAAGAAGCTCTATCCCGTGAAAAACACCCGCGGCGGCATCTCCAAGAAGAGCATGATCCATAATGGCGCCACCCCGAAAATCGAGGTCGACGCCGAGACCTATGAGGTGCGCGCAGACGGTGAGCTTTTGACATGCGCGCCGGCCGAGGTGCTGCCCATGGCGCAGCGC
Organism: uncultured Alphaproteobacteria bacterium; assembly: GCA_963770135.1. Classification (GTDB taxonomy): domain Bacteria; phylum Pseudomonadota; class Alphaproteobacteria; order Rhizobiales; family Xanthobacteraceae; genus Bradyrhizobium. The sequence continues at coordinate 22,273 of CAVYOM010000022.1, forward strand.
TATTTCATGTACTAAAGCGCGATCAGCAAATATGGATTCCGGTTTTGCGTCCGATCGCGCTTCTGTACTAAGGTCACTCCCAGGCGATCAAAGCCAGAACAAAAGTCCGGGAGGATTGAAGTGATTTACGTCGTTGCCACGCTGACCATCAAGCCCGAAACGCGCGCCGATTTCATCGCCGCCGCCACCGCCTGCATCAAGGAAACCCGCAAGGAGCCGGGCAATATCGCCTATGACCTGCACGAAAGCGTCACCGATCCCTCCAAGATGGTGTTCGTCGAACAGTGGGAAAATGCCGACGCGCTGGTGCCGCACCGCGGCGCGGAGCACATGAAGACCTTCGGTCGCGTTGCCGTGAAATGCATGAGCGCGCCGCCGAAGATCGAAGTCATTACCCCTGAAAAGGTCGACGTCCGCTAATCAAAAAAAGCCGAGGGAGAAGAACTCATGATCTACGTTATCGCCACCACGCCGATGAAGCCGGAAAGCAAGGACGACTTCATCAAGGGGCACAAGGCCTGTACCGCCGAAACGCTCAAGGAGAAGGGCTGCCTCTCCTATGACGGCCATGTCAGCGTGAACAATCCCAACCTGTATGTGGTGGTGGAGCGCTGGGAAACCCGTGACGACCTCAATGCGCATGGCCGCGCGCCGCACATGAAGGTGTGGCGGGAATATTCCTCGCAGATGAAGACGGCGCCGACGGTGATCGAGATCATCAGCGACGGCAAGGTGGAGAAGCTCTAGCATGCGTTGTTGCGCGTTCGGTGGCTACATGGTTCGAGACGCACGGCATTGCCGTGCTCCTCACCATGAGGGTCTGAGAACTCGTGGGGGCCTCCGACCTTGTGAAGGTTTCAGACCTCATCCTGAGGAGGCGCGAAGCGCCGTCTCGAAGGATGAAGCCACCGGTTTCAAATGGAACGTTCCCACATGATCCGCGCGACTCAAGTCCTGGGCCAGCATCGCTGGACGCAATCTGCGGCCGATACCGTTGTGCTCGATTTCGACGACCGGCACCGGCGGCGGATGGCGATGACGGGGACGCGCGGGCTGGAGTTCCTGCTTGATCTGGAGAACGCGGTCGCGCTGCGCGGCGGCGATGCGCTGCTCCTCGAAGACGGCCGGCTGATCGAGGTGGTGGCCGCCGCGGAACCGCTGCTCGAAATCCGCGGCGCCGATCCGCTGCATCTGGTCCGCGTCGCCTGGCATCTCGGCAATCGCCATCTGCCGACCCAGATCATGCCGAAAGGCCTGCGCATCCGCCGGGATCACGTCATCGAGGCGATGGTGAAGGGGCTTGGCGCGCGCATCATCGAGATCGAGGCGCCGTTCGATCCCGAGGGCGGCGCGTACGCGAGCAGTCACGCCCATGCGTCGGAAGCCCACGCGCATGCACAAGCACATTCCTCGCATGCCCATGCCCATGCCCATTCCTCGCACGATCATGGTCATCACGACCATAGTGACCACCATCACCACGACGAACATTGCGACCACGATCATCAGCACCACGATCACTCCCATGCTCATGACCACAAGTGAGCGCGCGCCGCCCGGCGCGGGCAGCGGGATGAATGCGGATGAGGCGGCGGCGCTGTACCGGCTGATGACATGGCTGTCGCCGTCGTTTCCGGTCGGTGCGTTCTCCTATTCCAGCGGAATCGAATGGGCGGTAGAGGCAGGCGATATCAGGGATGCCGCATCGCTGCGCGACTGGCTGGCCGCGATGCTTGGCGACGGCTCCGGCTTTTGCGACGCGGTGTTTCTGGCGCAGGCGCATCGCGCCGCATCCGCGCAGGACGAGGCCGCCTTGCGCGAGATTGCCGAATTGGCGGCCGCCTTTGTGCCCTCGCGCGAGCGCCAGCTCGAGACCACGACGCAGGGCCGCGCCTTCATCGAGATCGCACGCTCGGCCTGGTCCTGCGACGGGCTCGACGGCATGGTGGCTGCTTGCGATGGCGCGATCGTTTATCCCACAGCCGTCGGAATCGTCAGCGCGGCGCACGCCGTTCCCCTGGCGCCGGCGATGCACGCCTTCCTGCATGCCGTGGTGTCAAACTGGATTTCCGCCGGTGCGCGATTGGTGCCACTCGGCCAAACCGATAGCCAGCGCATTCTGGCAGCCCTAGAGGTCGATGTAGCCGTCACCGCAAAGCGCGCGCTGGAAGCCTCGCTCGACGATCTCGGCAGCGCCACCTTCCGCGCCGATCTCGCCAGCCTGCGCCACGAGACGCAGTATACGCGGCTGTTCCGGTCATGAAGCAGCACACTCTTTCGTCGTCCCTGCGAACGCAGGGACCCATAGCCACCGGCCCCGGTTGTTACAAACGGCGTCGGCCGTTCTGCCTTATAGATAGATCACGCGGTATGGGTCCCTGCGCCCCGTGCGCAAATGCGCACCAGGCAGGGACGACCGCAACATAGAGAGCTGCGCACATGTCTAAATCTCACGGCCCCCTCCGCATCGGCGTCGGCGGCCCCGTCGGCTCCGGCAAGACCGCGCTGATGGATCTGCTCTGCAAGTCGATGCGCGAGCGCTATGACATCGCGGCGATCACCAACGACATCTACACCAAATGGGATGCGGAGTTTCTGGTGCGCTCGGGCTCGCTGACGCCGGACCGCATCGCCGGCGTCGAGACCGGTGGGTGCCCGCACACCGCAATTCGCGAGGACGCCTCGATGAATCTCGCCGCGGTCGCCGACATGCGCGCAAAGTTTCCCGATCTCGATCTGGTGCTGATCGAATCCGGCGGCGACAATCTCGCCGCGACGTTTTCTCCCGAACTCGCCGATCTCACGATCTACGTGATCGACGTCGCCGCCGGCGACAAGATCCCGTCCAAGGGCGGGCCGGGGATCACGCGTTCTGACCTTCTGGTGATCAACAAGATCGACCTCGCGCCGCATGTCGGGGCTTCGCTGGAAAAGATGGAGACCGACGCGAAAAGGATGCGCGGCGAGCGGCCGTTCGTGATGACCAACCTGAAAAAGAGCGAGGGGCTCGATCGCATCATCGGCTTCATCGAGACCAAGGGCGGCCTGCGCCCGGCGGCGAAGGCCAAGGCCGGATAGGTCAAAGACAACGGCCGGGATAAACCGGCGGAGCGAGACGGGGCGGACAAGCGCAAGGGCCGGCAGCCGGAATGCGCGGCGCGTTAACATTAATATCCGTCCGCCGCCGCGCGCTCGCGAATTTGTCCATTTGCGCTGGAACCAAATCGGCACTGTCAGATTATCAACCTCTGGCCCCCGCCAAACCAGCGTTAACGGTGGCCGTCTTGTTTACCTCGCTGCCACCTGTCAGTTGCGTGCTGATGAACGCTCCGTCATATTCGTCGCGGTTGGCCTTCGCGCTATTGCCATGTGCCTCTGCCCCGGCAGGCCACGAGATGCTTCCGATACGTCTTCGCCAACACGTCATTTCCGAGTAAGCGAGTGGTTCGGCTGGGCTTCATTATCGGCTTCATTGCGCTGATCGGAGTTCTGCTCTCCGGTCTCGCGGCCTATCGCGTTCACGAACAGGAACTGGCGATCGACGGTATCGCGCTGTCCCGTGCCATCGATGTTCACGCCAGCCTGGTGCAGGACCGCCTGACCGAGCGCGAATTGCTCGCACGCGTTGCATCCGGATTGTTTCGCGCATCCTCGGTCGTGAAAGCCAACATGCTGCAGCCGCTGCGCTCGGCGATCTATGCCTTCAAGACCGATTTCGTGACGGCGTTCTGGATTGCGCGGCTCAAGCCGGCCGATCTGGCGGCTGCGCAGGCGGAGCTTGAAGGCGCCGGCTTCACCAACCCGACGATCCGGGATTTCGACGACCGGCCGCTCGACATCAAGGCGATCGACACGCCGCTCGACGTCCTGATGGACCTCGAACCGCGCAGTGCGGATACGCTGAGCTTTCCGGGCCGCGCCTACGACCGTCACTCGGTGATCGGGCCGATGCTGATGCAGGCGGCGGCCAGCGGCAAGCCTGTCGCGTCGAACCCGATTCCGCTGTTGCGGCAGAATGGGCCGATCGGCATCGTGCTCGCGTCGCGCATTCTGAAGGAAGGCACCTCCGAGCCCGCCGGCTTCATCACGTTTTCCTACGAACTGTCGCCGCTGATGTTGACCAACGACGACCGCTCGCTGTTTTCGGTGGTGCTGAAGGACCCCGATGACGCCAGCGACGAATATGTCGCCAACGACCAGGGCGCGATCTCGTTGCGGGCGGTCAAGCAGGGTGATCCGGCGCCATCGGTGGTGCGAACGGTGACGTTCGGCGGCCGCGACTGGTCACTCGGCTATTATGCCAAGAACAATGCCGCGCAGCGCGCGCAGCAGACGGCGATCATCGTGGCGGCCATCGGGCTGGCGCTCACCGGCATCGTCTGCGGCCTGTTCGGCTATGTCGCCTACAACAATCTGCGGCTCAGCCGCGAGATCCAGGTCCGGATCGGTTTCGAGCGGCGATTGACCGCCGTCATCGACGAGCTCAACCATCGGGTCAAGAACATCCTCGCCGTGATCCAGTCGATCGTGACGCGCACGCTGCGGCACGGTTCCGACATGGACACCTCGCGCGATTTGTTGATCGGTCGCATCCATGCGATGTCAAACGTGGTGACGCTGCTCAGCGAAAGCCAGTGGCAGGGCGTCAAGCTCAGGGGGCTGTTCGAGTCGCGCGCGATCCCGCACGCCGACCGCATCGCGGTCAACGGTCCTGATATCGCCGTCAGCGCGCGCGCCGCGCAGTCGCTGTCGCTGTTGTTCTTCGAACTGGCCTCGCATTCCGACGAGGGCCTGTCGCTGGTCGGCAAGCACCCGCACATCGTCGCCAAGTGGGAAGTCTCGGGCGAGGAGCCGGACATGGTGTTTCACTTCCGCTGGGAAGAGTTCAACACCAGCGCAGCAACGCGGCGGGAAGACAGCGATTTCGGCCTCATCCTGCTCGACCGCGTCGCACCCGAAGCGCTCGGCGGCACCGCCAAGCGCTACTTCACCGACGTCAGCTACGTCTACGAACTTACCGCGCCGATGGTCACCGTCGTCGACATGACCGAGCGCGACCGCACCGAGCAGATTACCGCGCCGGTGCGCCCGGCGAAGTAGGGAACTCCACTGCGCCCCCAGGCATTATTCCGCATCGAAAAAACGATCGACGGAGTTCGACCATGGGACGTTATCTGCTGCTGTGGATGCTCGGCATTCCCCTGCCGATTCTCGTGCTGATCTACATGTTCGGCGGGCTGCATTGAACGCGGCTGCTTTGTAGCCCGGATGAACCAACGGGTCGCGCGGATGCGCGCCCGATGACAGGCTCCGCGATATCCGGGGACTGACGCTAGCGCCGCCCCGGATATCGCTGCGCTCATCCGGTTACGAAACTTTGAGACGACCAATAAAAAAGGCGGCCCTTTCGAGGCCGCCTTTTCCGTGTCATTTCGATAGCGTCATCCGCCATTGCCACCGATCACGGCGCGCACCGTCTCGTCGGGACCAAAATCCTCGGCGCCGTCGACATAGAGCAGCGCCGACAATTTCGAGCGCGCGCGGTTGACGCGGCTCTTGATGGTGCCGACCGCGCAGCCGCAGATGGCGGCGGCGTCCTCATAGGAGAAGCCGGAGGCGCCGACCAGGATCAACGCTTCGCGCTGGTCCTGCGGCAGCTTCTCGAGGGCATGACGAAACTCCTCGAATTCCAGATGCGCATTTTGCGCCGGCTGGGTCTTGAGGGTTTTCGCGTAATTGCCCTCGGCGTCCTCCACCTCGCGCCGCCGCTTCCGGTAGTCCGAGCGAAACAGGTTGCGCAGGATGGTGAACAGCCAGGCCGGCAGGTTCGAGCCGGGCTGGAACGAGTCGATATTGGCAATGGCGCGCAGCAGCGTTTCCTGAACCAGGTCGTCCGCACGGTCCCCATTGCCCGAGAGCGAGATCGCGAACGCGCGCAGGCTGGGTACCGACGCCAAAATGTCGTCGCGAAGAGTGTCTGTGAGAGGCATTAGTCCCTCCCGCCGTTTTTTTCGGGATCGTCGATCTGGGCCGCCGCCGCTTCCGGCCCGTCGAGCTTACGGATAAGCTCCGCAAAGCGGTCCGGCACGCCTTGTCGGACCACGTCGTCGTACATGGCGCGGAGCTGATGCCCGATCCTGGATTGAATCTCGGCGTTGAGCCCGCCCTGCTTCTTTACTTCTTTCATGGTCTCATCCACGCTTCCCCGAGAGTTAATTCTCTGTGATTTCAAGAGGTTACCTCGAAATTGGGCCTAGGCCATCGCGTTATACGTCAAAGGCTAATGCGAATATCTGCCGAAGGTTCCGAAATTCGGGAACTTTTTCTGGAACTTTTTGCACCCCTGTGAGTAGTCGCAAGTGACAGGGGAACCGGGGTCCCCCCGCCGAAACTAAAATTGACGCCCGACGCGGCGCTTTATGGTTACGTCCGCGCGGCTGAGACCCTAAGTAGGTATGGGCACGATTAAGCCCGAGATAAGGATGGATTGGGGATGTCGCGATCACAGCTTGTTGCTGAACATCTGCCGCTGTTGCGGCGCTATGCCCGTGCGCTGACCGGAAACCAGGCCTCGGGCGATGCCTATGTGGGCGCCATGCTGGAAGCCCTGCTGCAGGACGGCTCGCTGCTCGACGAACGGCATGGCCCGCGCGCCGGCCTGTTCAAGCTTTTCACCCAGATCTGGAATTCGGTTTCGCTGAACGACAACCCCGACGTCACGCCACTGGCGCTGCCGCCGGAGCGCAGGCTCTCCAACATCACGCCGCTGCCGCGGCAGGCGTTCCTGCTGCTCTCGCTCGAAGGCTTCTCCGAGGAGGAAGTGTCGTTCATCCTCAACGTCGACATCGCCGAGACCCGCACGTTGACGGACACCGCCGGCCGCGAGATGGCGGCGGAAATTGCCACCGACGTCCTTATCATCGAGGACGAGACCTTCATCGCGATGGACCTCGAGAGCCTCGTGAAAAACCTCGGCCACAACGTGATCGGCGTCGCCCGCACCCATGCCGATGCGGTGGCGCTGGCCAAGAACAAGAAGCCCGGCCTGATCCTCGCCGACATCCAGCTTGCCGACGGCTCGTCGGGCCTCGATGCGGTCAACGAGTTGTTGAAGGTGTTCGAGGTGCCGGTGGTGTTCATCACCGCTTACCCCGAGCGCTTCCTGACCGGCGAACGCCCCGAGCCGGCGTTCCTGATCTCAAAGCCGTTCCAGCCGGCGATGGTCTCGGCGGTCGCCAGCCAGGCGCTGTTCTTCCAGCGCAATTCGCGCAACCGCGCACCGCGGGCGGCTGCGGGCTAGCGCCCGCCCGTTGTAGCTGAGAAGCAGAAATTGATCCGGCGCGCCGCACTGCGCGCCGGATTTTTGTTGGGTCAGCGCGGCAGGGTCTTGCCGGCAACGAACGTCTTGATGATGTGGAGCAGAAGCCGATGAGTGTCGGGCTGATCGGCCTTCTCGACGATATCGTTGCGATCGCCAAGGTGGCTGCAGCGTCGCTCGATGATGTGGCGAGCCAGGCCGCCAAGGCGGGCGTCAAGGCCGCCGGCGTCGTCATCGACGATACCGCGGTCACGCCCGGCTACGTGATCGGATTCGAGCCGAAGCGCGAGCTTCCCATCGTGGGCAAGATCGCGGCCGGATCGCTGCGCAACAAGCTATTGATCCTGCTGCCCGCGGCGCTGGTGCTGAGCTATTTCCTTCCCTGGACGATCACGCCGCTCTTGATGCTGGGCGGCGCCTATCTTTGCTACGAAGGGGTGGAAAAGGTGCTCGAGGCCGTCATGCCCCATCATGCGCATCAGCACGAGGCCCAGCTCGGCACCGTGGCGTTGAACGCGCGGTCGGTCGAAGACGAGAAGGTCGCAAGCGCGATCAAGACCGACTTCATTCTCTCGGCGGAGATCATGGCGATCACGCTGGCGGCGCTCCCGGCAGGAAGCATCTGGAAGCAGGCGCTCGTGCTGGCGGTCGTGGCCATCGGAATCACCGTCGCCGTGTACGGCGTGGTGGCGCTGATCGTGAAAGCTGACGATGTCGGCGTGGCGCTGGCAAAGCGCGACGGCGCCTCGGCGATCGGCCGGGCGGTCGGGCGCGGCATTGTTCGTGGCATGCCGGGGCTTTTGAAATGCCTGAGCGTGGTCGGCACAGCAGCGATGATCTGGGTCGGTGGCGGCATCGTCCTGCACGGCCTCGAGCTGTACGGCCCGCCGGCGATACAACACGCCGTTCACGCGGCAGAAGAGGCCGCGGCCCGTGCCTTTCCCCCGGTCGCCGGACTCCTCGCATGGATCGCCGAGGCGGCGATCTCGGGCGTTGTCGGGCTCGTGGTAGGCGCCGCGACAATTCCGGTTGTCGGCTCTGTGTTGGCGCCGGCATGGGCGAGAGCGAAGGGTTTCCGGAAGGGGTGAGGCGGCAACTGCTGCCGCCACGATTCGGGTGCAGTCACACTCCCGTGTTCTACACCGCGTCCCGGCCATCTCGTGCAAGTGCTGTGAACCAGATCACGTTTCGATTTCCTGTCCGGGGGTATCATGTTCTCCTGATTCATCGCTGGCCCTCGATCGGCGCGGCGAACGCGGACGGGCCTCGACTTCGCGGCCAGGACCTCCCCCTGGCTCGGACCACCAGCCTCGATTTGATAGCTGGTCGGACTTCCGGCGTGCTTAAAGCGCGCCGGATTTTTTTTGACGTGAGCGCCATGCGCGCGGGCGGGATGGAGCGGCCAATTCCAGCCTGCTAAGAAGCCGGCATGAATGCGGCGCTTCGCGACAAATGGATCGGCTCTCTCTGTCTCGGCGTGACTGCGTTCGGATGGGCGCTGAACTGGCCGTTGATGAAGCTCCTGCTTCAGGAATGGCCGCCGTTGTTTTCCCGTGGACTTGCGGGCGTGGTGAGCGCGCTGATCCTGTTTTCGATCGCGAAGGCGCGAGGGCAAGCCCTTGAAGTCCCGCGCGAGGCCGCGCCGCGCCTGTTGTTCGCGTCCTTCACCAACGTCTTCGCCTGGATGGGATTTGGCACGGTCGCGATGAAATTCGTGCCCGTCGGCGAAGGCGCGCTGATCGTCTACACCATGCCGATCTGGGCCACGCTGCTGGCCTGGCCGCTGGCCGGCATCCGGCCAAAGCTCGTGGATATCGCAGCGCTCGTGCTTGGCATCGGCGGTATCGCCGTGCTGCTCGGCGGCAACGGCTTTTCCTTCGATGGCGGACGGATCGTCGGGATCGTGCTGCTGTTTTCGGCCGCGATCCTGTTTGCGATCGGCAACATCCTGAACCGCGCGCCATTGCCGATGCCGCCGCTGGTCGTGGTCGCCTGGCAGGTCGGGCTCGGCTGCCTCGTGATGCTGATCCTCGGCGTCGTGTTCGAGCAGCCCAACTATGGCGCGCTCACCGCGCAGGGGCTTGCCTGCTTGGTCTACATGACGCTGGTGCCGATGGGCGTCTGCTATCTCACCTGGTTCGAGACGCTGCGCCGCCTGCCGCCGTCATCGGCCTCGACCGGCATGCTGCTGGTCCCGCTGATCGGGGTGATCTCCGCGGCCCTGATTCTGGGAGAACCGCTGGGCATCCGTGAAGTTGTCGCGATAGTGCTGGTGCTCGGCGGCGTGACGCTGGCATTGCAGAAGGCCTGATTGCTTGTTGTGCTGCGCTCCCCGCCCGCATAGGCTTGCGGCTGCAAAAATAAAAGATACCGGAAACGCTCATTTCACCGATGCAGTCCGCCGAGCGGCCTTTGCCCTACCGCCGGGGCCTGATCATCGTCGCGACCATGGCTACCGCCTATGTCGCCAGCCATTTTTTCCGCGCCTCCAACGTCACCATCGGCCTCGACCTGATGCGCGACCTCGCCATCGGGCCGCAGGCGCTGGGCGCGCTGACCGGCGCGTTCTTCTTCGGTTTTGCCGCGATGCAGATCCCCTGCGGTTTCTTCTTCGATCGTTTCGGGCCGCGCTACACGGTCGTCGGCATGCTGATGATCGCAGCCATCGGCGGCGCGTTGTTCACGCTGGCGCCGAACTGGCCGGTTCTCCTGACCGGCCGGGTGCTGATGGGCGCCGGCTGCGGCGTGATGCTGATCGGCAGCATGGTGATTATCTCGCGCTGGTTTCCGCCGGACCGCTTCTCCACGCTCACGGCCGTGGTGCTGTCGATCGGCCTGCTCGGCAACCTCGCCGCCACCACGCCGCTCGCCTGGGCCGCGCAGGACATCGGCTGGCGGCCGGCGTTCGGCGCCGTCGTCGTCTTCATCGCGCTGGCGACGATCGCGATCTGGCTGGTGGTGCGCGACGCGCCACCCGGTCATCCCTTTCTCTCCCGCAAGGTGGAACCATCAGGCGAGATGCTCAGGGGCATGCTCGAGGTGCTGCGCAACCCGCGCCTGAAGCCGATCCTGGCGCTGAATTTCTGCAACTACGCTTGCACCTTCACCGTGCAGGGCCTGTGGGGCGGCGCGTTTCTGCGCGAGGTGCATGGCCTGAGCCCGATTGCGGCGGGCAACGTCCTACTCTGCGCCGTGATCGCCTACCAGGCCGGCATGCTCGCTTTCGGCCCGCTCGACCGCCGGCTCGACACCCGCAAGGGAATTGCGACCGGTGGCACGCTGGTGATCGTTTGCCTGCTCGCGACTCTGGCCCTGTTCTCGCATCCGCCGGTATGGCTACCCGTCACCGTCATCATCGTCATGGGCTTCTTCTCGGCCTCCAGCACCATGGTGATGACGCACGGCCGCGGCATCTTCCCGGACAGGCTGATCGGACGCGGCATCTCGACCATGAACACGGCAGTCATGCTCGGCGTCGCCTGCATGCAGACGCTGTCCGGAATCATCATCGGCGCGTTTGAGCCGCTGGCCAGCGGCGCCCGCACCGAGGACGCCTACCGCGCGCTGTTCGGCACGCTGACGCTGGTGCTGATCGTCGCGGTCGCGATCTACAGCCGCTCGGAGGATGTCAGGCCGAGTGAGGAAATGCGGGCGGCGGGGCGGTAGCGACACTTGTAGGGCGAAGCGTACGATACACCGAAAAGTCGCGACTCTGACGCAATCGGCAAGGCGTCAGCGCGTCCCTTAAGCGATGGTTCGTGAAATGCCGTATCAAATCCCTGCGCTTAAGTCGGGGCCTTCAGCTCGCCGGTAATCCAGCCGGCCGTGACCGTATTCATCGGGTCCTTGACGACCGCGTTTGTGAAGCCGTGGTTGCAGTTTCTGCACTCAAATGTGCGGAGCTCAAGGCCCGCCGGGCCGGGCGCAATCCCCACCAGCATCATGCGGCCTGCGCATTTCGGACATCCTGGCCGTCGGATCGGAAGCAGGCAAGGTTCGGGACGCGTATATGGCTCTGGCATGATGCATTCCCCTCCTGTTACCGGTGGATGCCGATGATATGCGGTGATTGAACCAGCATGCGGCAAGCCGAACTGTCTCCACTGTTCAATTTTGCTCATTCCCGGAAATTTAAGGCGCCTTGGGCGGCAAGCTGGTCAATTTGATACAGACACCAGCAAGCCAGTTTGTGATGCTATTCTCGGTCAATCCCAGAGGTCATCAAATGCACATGTCGAGCGAAAGCCTGTTGGTCATCTTGTTCGTTGGCCTCGTAGCCGGCTGGCTTGCTGGCCAGATCGTGCAAGGGACCGGCTTCGGACTCATCGGCGACCTTATCATCGGAATCCTGGGTGCCTTTATCGGAAGCTGGTTGCTGCCCCAACTCGGCATCCATCTTGGGACCGGATTGATCAGTGCCATCGTCAACGCGACCATCGGTGCCGTACTGCTGCTGCTCGTCGTGCGCCTCGTTCGAGGCGGTGGATGGGGATGGCAAAGGAGCTGGTGGCGTCGATAGATAGCTACGCCGCCCGTGCCGGGGGAGGGTTTGGTTCGGCAACAACGTCGCGATCAATGATGCGACGAGATATCAGCTCACGGCTCGCGCTTGATCTCGGGCTTGTCGTACAAGACCGCGTTCAGCAATGAACTGTTGACCTCAATTTTGCCGTTGTAGCTGATGAAGCCGAGCTTGCGGAATTTGTTCATGAAGAAGCTGACGCGGGATCGCGTCGTACCGATCATTTCGGCCAAGGTTTCCTGGCTGATATTCGGACTGATCGGTTGAGGGCTGCCCTCCTTGCCGAAATTCGCCAGCAGGAGCAGCAGGCGCGCCAGCCGTTTCTCACTGGAGTTGAAGAGCTGGTCGATCAGATCCTCTTCAATCCGGCTGTTCCGGGTCAGCAGATAGGCCATGAACAGCTCGGAAAACTTCGGTTGATCGTGAAGTGCGGCGAGCATGGCCGTCTTCGTGATCACGGTGATCAGGCATTCCTCCATCGCTGTCGTCGTTGCGATACGCAGCGAATGGCCGTTCATGCATCCTTCGCCAAAGAACTGGGCCGGTCCCAAAATGCCAACCACGGCTTCCTTGCCCTGCTCGGATATGACAACGACCTTGACCCGGCCTTTCTGAATATAGAAGACCGTGCTCGCCACGTCGCCCTGCGCGAAGACAACCTCATCCTTGCGAAATTCACGGATGGTCTTCCCTTCGCCCACCTTGGCGAGAAACGCCTTCGGATCGAAAGTTTGATTGGTCTTGCCTGCCATGTCGGGTTTGGTTTCCACGCTGAGACGCCAATCTTAGGCCATTAAGGCCGAGGACGCCTGAAATAAAGTGCCCGCAATGGAGGCATTTGCAGCCATGCCATTGAGGGGCAAGAGAGTCCACGGGTTTTGAGGCGGGACTTCCAAGAAAAGAAACGGCCCCAGCGCTGGGGCGGGCTGAGGCCGTCATTTCATCGGATGGCCATGGGGCATGGCGTCCGGTCGTCCTTACCAACTGACCCCGGACGCGTTCCTTCCCGGCGGATTGACCGATTCCCGACCTTGCGTCAGCCAGAGATGAACGAGGCCGCCAACCGAGGCGGCCTTACTTCTCTGAATTGGCCGTCACATCCTTGGCTTGCTCCTCTGCCAGCAACTTCAGAAGAACGCCGCGTATGCTGGCGTCCTTGGTTTCTGCGAGCCGCCTTTTGAAGATGGCTATATTTTCCCGCTGTATGAAGTGTTCGAAGTGTTCCATGTCGAACCTCTAATCCCACTCAGCGGGCCGGTGAGTTGGCCATGACGCGCCCTGGATCAGGCGGGAGCACTCTCAGTCGCGCTAAACTGCTGGGATTAATGACGACGATGGAGCTATCATGCCGCAGCGCGGGGGTGGCCCGCTGTTCAAATATGCTCACTGTCGAAGAATTATTGAATCGGATTACTGCGTCCGAACGGAGTCTTGCTAGCCGTAAAAACCGGCGAGCGCGACGCCAACAAACTATGCGAGCATGCCATCCATGGATTGACCGCGTTCGATTACCGGCAGCATGACCGGTAACACGGCCATGGACCTGCTGGTCCCGGGTCCGAAGATCATGACAGCCTTACTGTCTTGGCGCTGCCCACGCTTCAGTCACAGCGCTGTCGATGATGTGCCGCTGAACTCTTTTGCATCGTGGGCAAGAAAACGTTCGCAGATCCTGGCCCGGCATGCTCGGCTCAATCGCCGCCAGCCTCATGGGAGAACCACAAGCGGTGCATTGCGGACCTTGGTTTTGTGCGTCGAGCATGGGTCAGTCCTCCGAAATCAGCGCTCAACCGGGCGTCCCGGGTTCGCCGGCGAGCCAACCAGCCGCATTGGAGTTGAAGGGGTCCGATGCAATAACGCTGATCTCAACGTGGTTGCACTTTGGGCATTCGAATAACCGCTGTTCGAAACCAATGGGCCCCGGCGAAATGCGCTCCAGCAGCATTGGACTTTGGCAATGCGAACAGCAGAGGCGCTCAGTAGCGGTCAAGGATTGTGGGGATGAGGGCACGGCCTCCCCTGTATTGGGCGGGAGCATTATCGATCTCCCCGTCGCCGATAAATGCCTATTCGGACGGCGATGGAGCCAATCTTGCCCAATACATCAGTACGAGGCTGATCAATATTGACCACTATTGGTAATTTCGTTCAGCAAGAATGGCCCCTGTGTGGGGGACACTGGGGCCATCTTAGTAGGGTGCCCCGGGCGGGAAGGCGATCCGTTGTGTCGGATCACCTGCGTCCGAACAGTCCGCCCACCACGCCGCCAATCAGTCCACCTGGACCGCCACCACTGCGGTGATGGCCCCCGCCGCGGCGACGGGCCGGGCGGTCGTCAACGGATTTGTCGCTGCTATCCAAGCTGGAGCGCGCCTCTGAGGCGGACTCGGTCAGGAGCGCCTGATGCTGCAGCGGGTCGAGGAAGCCGGTCTTGGGATAGCCGCGTGCTGCCTGCCAGCGCGTGATCACGGCGCGGGTCGGCCTGTCGAACCGTCCGTGGACTTTGGTATCGAAGCCTAATCCGGTCAGCCGGCGCTGCACGTCGCGACGCTTGTTCTTGTCAAGTCCTATCTGATCTTCGGTTTCCCGAGTTGCTTCGTGAGCAGAAGTCGTCGGATCGACGGATGCCAACTGGTAGCGATCGGTCGTGCTCGGACTGGCTTTGGCAAGATTTGCACTGACGAGAATTCCCAGGACTGAAAATGTGAGGATGAAGACGCGCAATGGCCTATCTTCCTTGATCTCCGAGTCTCTCGATGATTCCGGCAGCGTCTAAATCAAAGGTCAACTCGGGCTTCGTCACGGGCAACTGTTATCCGGATCACTTGTTCCTCATCGCGCGTTGAATGTTACGCTACAATGCACTGAGGCTGACCAATAACGGCACGAAGAGGACAGTCTGCGCACCTCAGGCTAAGTGCCGATTTTGTTGCAAAAGTCGGTTGAGACACGCCGCGAAGCGTGATTCCGTTGTGGTGACGCGAATCTCGGCGAGGTCGATCCATGATGGGCCGTCTGAAGAGTGACCAAGGTCAACTGTTCTACGAGTTTCGTCTTGGCGATGCCGTTCCCGAAGATCACATGGTGCGGGAGATCGACACTGCTCTCGATCTGTCCTGGCTCCGCAGCGAACTTGCACCCCATTATTCGTCCATGGGTCGCCCGTCGATCGATCCGGAACTGATGATCCGGATGCTGGTTGTAGGTTATGTCTTTGCGATCCGCTCGGAGCGATTGATCTGTCGTGAAGTGCAGGTGAACCTCGCCTATCGCTGGTTCTGCAAGCTCGGTATCGAGGACGCCGTTCCGGATCATTCGGCGTTCTCGCGTGCTCGGAACGAGCGTTTTCGTGAAGGTGATGTTTTCCGCCGGATGTTCGAACGGGTAGTCGAGGCGTGCATTGCGGCTGGTCTGGTTGGTGGCGAAGGCTTTGCCGTCGATGCGAGCCTAATCCAAGCTGACGCCAACAAGCAGCGCTCGATCGCGGGTCAGGATTGGCGCAGGGATCGTGATCCGGCGAGGTCAAGCCGCGCGGTGAAGGAGTATCTGGCGACGCTCGATGATACGTCCTGGGGTGCTGCCAGCGAGGTTGTTCCGAAGTTCGTCTCACCATCCGATCCCGCGGCCCAGTGGACTGGCGCGCATAAGGGACCGGCCTTCTTCGCTTACTCCGACAATTATCTCATCGACCTGAAGTTCGGCGTCATCGTTGATGTCGAGGCCTCCCGCTCCATTCGCCAGGCCGAGGTCGGTGCGGCGAGGACCATGATTGAGCGAACGGAGGAGCGCTTTGGTCTCAAGCCGGAGCGGCTTGTCGGGGACACCGCTTACGGGGCGGCTCCGATGCTGAACTGGCTGGTCGAGGAGAAGGGCATCGCACCTCATATTCCCGTGTTCGACAAATCGAAGCGGAACGACGGCACCTTCTCGCGCGGCGACTTTCGATATGATCCGACCGGCGACGTCTACCACTGCCCGGGCGGAAAGCAGCTTGGGACAAGTGGCACCGTGCATGAGGGCAAGACGCTTCTGTATCGTGCCAGCAAGCTCGACTGCGATGTATGCCCGCTCAAACCCCAGTGCTGCCCAAAAGAGCCATCACGCAAGATCCCGCGCGATATCCATGAGCACGCCCGCGACGTCGCGCGATCGTTCGTTGGCACCGAGGACTTTGAGCGGTCGCGACGCGAGCGGAAGAAGATCGAGATGCGGTTCGCACATCTGAAGCGCATCCTGCGGCTGGGTCGGCTTCGACTTCGTGGCCCACGAGGCGCCCAGGATGAGTTCGTTCTGGCCGCCATTGCTCAGAACCTGCGACGGCTCGCCTCGCTGGTCGCCCGGCCGCCACCCGCTGCGGCCTTGCGTATTGCGTAGCGTAGGAGTTGCGTAGAGAGCGTCAGGGCCGGCTGATCAAAGCCGGTCGTCCTTAGCGAAATGGCCAAAACGATCCATCGGTAGCAGCCGACTTTTGCAACAAAATCTGCCAATAACAGCCTTGCGCTCAAGAACGCGCTAGCGGTGGGAAATTTGCAGCTCGATAAGCGCCATTCTTTGCAACGTTGCCGGATCCCTCTCGCCCTCCTTTGCAGAGCGAAGGATGGATTCAGCTATCGATTGCACATGTGCTGAACTCACCGGGTCTGGCAACGACGCTACCGCCGCGTCCAACGCAATTTTCATGATGCTTATGGTTTCAGGCGGAAAGGATGCGTTCGAAAAGTCTTTCATCTTTCAGAACAAGCCCCTCATCTCGTCAATCGTAAGGAAATTCTGCAAGGACGCCGCCGCGCCCGATCCGGTCCAGTCGCGCAGTCAGGTCAAGAAGATGTCGCGGCAATCGGGTCGGCGCCGCTGGCATTGCGTCACGTAACCTGTCGCCAATCTCTGCGCAGATAGCACCGCTATGGGCGCGATTGATTTGAACGCCGTGTGGCTTTTGGTTGGTCATGAAGGGTGCCGTTTACAATAGAACTTGCCCGGACCAACTCCCGGAAGGTGCATTGGTTCATTACGGATACCAGAAGCCGCAGATGATATTCTCCGGCCGGGCTGGAGAATGGCCGGCTAATTCTCGGCTTGGAGGTGGTCATAGTAGGCCCCGCTTTAATCTCGGTTGCAGTGCACGATTGCCATTTCGCGCCGGCGGGAGGATGTTTCGACGGAGGCACAAGGGAGAGCGGCATGAGTAAGGCAGGTCCTGACAACCGCAAGCAGGATGGTGAAATCGGCCACAAGCACGGCGCCACCCCCATCGGCACGTTGCGCAAGATTTACGGGCAGGGTTTTGCCGCCGGCTATCCTCCAACCGACAAGCTCAGCGATGTCATGCTTAATTTGAACGAGACGTCGCTGAGCCAGCTTCGCCGCGACTACAAGACCGGTCATCTCGATCACAAGATCACGAACGCCTTGCACTGAAGGCGGCCGTTATCAGTCGTAGCTGAAGGGAGGTTGCCGGCATACCCGGGCAGCGCTAGCTTGATTGACATCAGCCTGCTTGGGGGAATCTCGGGATTATGCCGGTCACCATCGACTACTACATGTCGCTCAACTCGCCCTGGACTTACCTCGGCAGCGCGCCTTTTGCTGAGATCGCCGGGCGCTATGGCGCGACCGTCAACATCAAGCCCTGCAAGTTCGGGCCGATCTTCGAGCAGACCGGCGGACTGCCGCTGCCGAAGCGCTCGCCGCAGCGGCGCGCCTACCGGCTGATGGAGTTGAAGCGCTGGCGCGAGGTACGGAGCGCTCCGATCAATCTCGAGCCGAAGTATTTCCCCTGTGACGACGCTGCGGCGGTCCGCCTGGTCATCGCGGCCAAGCTGCAGGGCAAGAATGCCCACCGGTTGTCGATCGAGCTCGGGCGCGCGCTGTGGGAACGCGAGGAGACGCTCGCCGATCCGGCAACGATGGCGTCGGCCGCCGAGCGTGCCGGCCTCGATGCCGCGGCGCTGCGCGCCGATGGGCGTTCGGATGCCGAACTCGACGGGCTGTATGAGAAGTATACGCAGGAGGCGCTGGCCGCAGGTGTCTTCGGTGCGCCGAGCTACGTGCTGCCTTCGGGCGAGATCTTTTGGGGCCAGGACCGCCTCGACCTGCTGGAACGCGCTTTGAAAAAGCTGGCGCCTTGAGCGAGCTGAGCTGGCAGGTCGCGCGGTTTCTTTATTCAATGCCTATGCGACGCCGCAGCAATCGATATCGATTTCCTACACTCCGCTGCACATCTGCCGGACCACGGGTCGGGCTGATACAACGAAGGAGTGACGACCATGACTAGCAAGCATCTCGCGTTAGCCGCGTCGATGATCCCGTTCACCGCTATTGCAGGGCAGGCGTCTGCGCGCCCGGAGCATTCGGGCAGGCAACATTCGACCAATTCAATGACTTACTCAAGCAGGATCCAGAATCAGGAATTCTTGCCGGGCGGGGAAACTGCACCCCAGCCAATCGAGGGCATGGTGCACCGTTACACGGGCGGACCGAAGTCGAACGACTGAGTAACCGGTCGAACGGACACGCCTGACGGCCATTGCGGAAATGAGCAGCTGAATAAAAAAAGCAGGGCGCGACCGGCATCACCACGGTCGCGCCCTACGTCGCCGGTCAATGGGGCAGGGGGAATAACCGGCTGCCGGGATGACTCACAGCCCCCGGAGTCGTTCCCACCGCCTGCAAATATTTTCGTACACGGTTAAGTGATCGAAAGGTGCCGGACCCCCTTTGGGTCGGCCCGGGTTGTGTCCGTGATCGCCATGGGGCGAGGGACACACCAGCATGCCACAGATTTTCAAGGCCATTTTAGCCACTCTCGCCGTCTCCGGAACCTTTGGCGCCGTGCAACTCGCGTCAGGCCATGACCTCACTGGCAGCCGGCAACTCGCCTCGACCGAGCCGGCGGGAGAGATCAACCGCGGCGCCAAGGCGGACCGCGCGGCGTTCAAAGCCGCGCAAAACCCAACGGAGACAGTTACGATCCGTAGCGTGAACCTCGCCGACACGTCGGTGGTGGTGCGTGTTCCCGTCGCCCCGGCGCCGGCCGCCCAATCGCCGTTCATGCGCGAAGAGATACGCAACCGCCCGGAACCGTCGGCCAAGCCGAAGCGGACGATCGCCTGCGAACCCCCGGTCAGCGTTTTGACCGAGGTCGCCAAACTTCTCCAGCCCGGCCGCTGCGTGACCGAAGTCGCAAAACTGCTTCAGCCCGGCCGCTGCGTGACCTGATCGCGGCGTGAGCATAGGCACGCACTTGCGCCGGCTGGAACACCACCACGACAATCCCCTTGCGCCGCAGTTCGGCGACAACGGCCTGCTCATAGCCGCCGCTCGCCTCAATCCCGATGCGCTTGACCCGATGGCGTCGCAGCCAATCCAACAACACCTTGTAACCCTCAGGCGTATTGTCGATCTGCAACTGCTCCGAGCTGCCGTCGAGCGCCACATCGAGCTTCCGTTTGCCGGTATCGATCCCGGCACAGATCGTGGTACGTTTGGCCATCTTCATCGACCCTCCCTTGTGATGCGAACCCTTAGTTCCTTCAACCATGCGGGTCCCGGTGAAGTGCCGATCGCGATCTTGCTACGGAAGACAGCCCTTGCGGCTTCGGCGGGCATCGATCCGATCAATCGGCGGCCCAGCCCGGGCGGCCACCCGGGCTGGGCCATTCCTCATGGAACGATGTCAGGATAAACCAGCGCGCTAATACAAGGGTGGGCAAAGGCGCGCCAGCGACGTGCCCACCATCTATCGTCGAACGCGCTTCTTGATGGTGGGCACGCTGTCGCTTTGCCCACCCTACGCGAGCGGAACGAACCTCGGACGCAATGCGCCGCGAAATCGTGAAATCACCAGTCGTCATCGCACGCGAAAGCGGGTGATCGAGTATTCCAGAGACGGCAGTGATTAAATGGAGAAGCCGCGGCGATCCCCGCCTGCGCGGGTATGCGTATGTGTCGCTATTTCCACGTCATTGCGAGCGCGGCGACGCAATCACGGTCGGGACGTTGCTCGCCAAGCTACAAAGAGGGTTACACAAGGCGTGACGACGGATGGCCCGACGCGCCAAGTCTACTCCGCCGGCGCTTCGCTGGCGTCACTTGCGTTGGCGCGGCTCGCGAGAAATCCCAGCGCCAGTCCGCCGACCGCGAGGATCGGGATCAATTTTTTGACACCGATGGCGCGGATTACCTGGATGCCGGCCGCGACCAGCATCGGATCGGCCAGCACGGTCTGCGCGGTGGATTTTGCCGTCCGCGCCACCTGTTCGACACGCGCCTCGATCTGTCGCTTGCGCACCATGTAGCAGCCGGCCGCAAGCAAGGTAACAACGAAGAAGATCGCGGCGCCGGTGAGGCAGGCCTGCACGGGACCGTATTTTTGTAGCACGAACACGAAGGCCGCCGCGCACAGAAACGCGGTCGTTACCAGCAAGGCCAGGGCCGCTGCCGCCGCCAGCGACGTCAGCCGCAGCGCAGTGCCGGTCGAGTCCTTGAAATCATCGATAAATCGCTGAAACATGTCCAAGCCTCGATCCAAAAGTCTCGATCTGAAAACGACGTCAACCAACAGTCCGCCATGCGCGACGGCGCCGACGCGCCATCGAACGCTATCGGCGCCGCAACATCTGCGCGTGAACGGCCTGCGTCGAAATTACCTGCGCCAAACCTACCTGCGCCAGGTCAGGCCGATCAGGAAGCCGAGGCCAAGCGCGACGCCCACCGTTGCCAGCGGACGCTCCGTGATGGCGTCTTCCAGCGTCTCCCCGATGGATGACGCGGCGTCGTGGGCAGCATCCATCATCGCGCCGCCGCGATCGGACATGTCGTCGACCGCCTGCTCCGCATTGGCGCGAACCTGCTTGTATCCGCGCCGCGCCTGCTTGGAGGCGGTGCCGGCGAAACTGTTGATGGCGTCGGTGATCTGGTCGGTCAGGGCTGCAATATCGTTTTTCACGGCGTTTACTTCCTTTTCCAGGCGTTCTTGGGTGACTTTGTCCGTCAGATTTTTGGTTGCGGCTTCGCCGTTGGTCATCGACATCGAAAGCTCCCGGGTATCGAATTCATCTGCGGAACAAACGCCCCGTGGAGGGGGAAGTTCCCAGTGCGGAGTCGGCTAATCCTCCGGAAGTTGCGGCGCATCGGATGGCATCAGATGCTCCTTCAGCACCAGCGCGACGATCAGGAGCGGCGACGACAGGAACGCGCCCATCGGGCCCCACAGCCAGGTCCAGAACGCGAGCGCGATGAAAACCGCGAGCGCGTTCAGCGCCAGCCGGCGGCCGACGATCATCGGGGTGAGGAAATGGCCTTCCAGGAACGTCATGGCCGCGAACAGCGCCGGCGCGAGCAGTCCGGCGCCAATGCTGGGGAAAGCGACCTGACCGACCACGACCAGAACGGCGAACATCGCGACCGGGCCGATGATCGGGATGAAATTCAGCACCGCCGCCAGCGCGCCGAGGCCGGCCGGATTGGGCATGCCGGAGACCGCGCAGATCAGGCCGGTGATGACGCCGACAGCGACATTGATCATGGTCACCATCAAGAGGTAGTTGCCGAGATGCTCCTCGATCTCGTTGAGCACCCGCAGCGTCCGCAGCCGTGCCGTCCGCTCGGCGAAGTTCATGATCAGGGCGCGGCGCAGATCTCGCCAACTCGCGATGAAAAGGATGAGCGTTGCCACGAACAGCAGGAATTCGGCAAAGGTCGGCGACAGGAATTCCAGTGTCGGCGCTACCCAGTCAAACTTCGGCATATGCAATGTCGAGAGCGTGTCGGGGCCGCCGATCATGCTTTGCAGCTCCTGCCAGAGCGCGAGCGGCCGGTCGAATACATGCAGCTTTTCCTTGAGCAGCGCACCCAGCTCCGGAAGCTTGCTGCTCCATTCCATCGCGGGCGAGGCGATCAGGCCGATCATGAAGGTGACGCCGGCGCCGGCCGTCGCCACGAGCAGCACGGCGGCAAGCGAGCGAGGAATCCGGTGGCGTTCGAGGAAGCTGGCGGCCGGCGACAGCATGGTGCCGACGATGAATGCCATCGTGATCGGCAGGAAAAACGCCTTGGCCAGATAGAGGCCGGCGATGATGCAGATGACGAGCAGGCCGACGAGGGCGATCGCCACCACCTCGGTTCGGCGGATGACCGGCGGCAATTCGCCTTTGCTGTCGGGGACCGGGGTACCTTCGTGCGCGCTGGGAAACTGGCGTTCGCTGGCTAAGGGTTTTGTCGGCGGAGATTTGGCAGCCAGCGGCTTGTCAGTCGAGGGCTTGGCAGCCGACGGCTTGGCTGGCGAAGGCTTGGTCGGAATAACGCTCACAATGGTTTTCCCCTGCCCGAAGCGGCGATGAAACAGCAACAGCGACGTCGCGGACCGGACTCGCACCATAACGTCGCGGGGGGACGAGGGTTCCATCGGCTGGGGACCTGAACGCCCGGCCCGCATTGAAACGCCGCAGCGCTGCCCCGGAACCGCCGGCCTGTGGCCGCGTTTGTTGCAGCAGAGCATCCAGCGATGCGCATCTCGAGCGGGGCAGTCCCATGACACAGTTTTCAGTTCGCCGGCCTTCGTCGCGCGTGGCAAACGCGTTCGTCTTCGTCAGCGCCGTCCTGCTGGCGCCGTTGGGGATGTCGAGTGCGGCGAATGCGCAGACGCTCGGTTACGCTTCGGTCCAGCCGAACGGGTATCCCGCCGATGAGGTGATTGCATCGGACGAGAGCGCGACGCCCGAGCGGCTTCGCCGCGCCGTCGTCGCCTTCGGCACGACCGAGGCGCCCGGGCACCATCGTGATCGATACCGGCAACACCACGCTCTATTACGTGCTCGGCCAGGGACGTGCCATCCGCTACGGCGTGGGTGTCGGCCGCGAAGGCTTTACCTGGTCCGGGGTGCAGACCGTCAGCCGCAAGGCGGAATGGCCGGACTGGCATCCGCCGGCTGAGATGATCGCGCGCCAGCCCTATTTGCCGCGCTTCATGGCCGGCGGCCCGGGCAATCCGCTCGGCGCGCGGGCGATGTATCTCGGCAACAGCGTGTACCGCATTCACGGCACCAACGATCCGTCGACGATCGGCAAGTTCGTCTCGTCGGGCTGCATCCGCCTGACCAATGAGGACGTCGCCGATCTGTTCAGCAGGGTCGATGTCGGCGCCAAGGTCGTGGTGCTGCCGAAGCATGCGCCGGTGATGGCGCGCGGTGGCGACAGCAGGACCGGCATGGCTCGTCCGGCCGCCGCACAGCGCCCGGTCGCGGCCACGGGCCGCCAGGCGATGAACCTGACGGCGCCGCAGCTCAACTGAGGCTCAATTGAACGACGCGTGGTGTTGCAGAGGAGAGGGTTGATGCGATCAGGAAAACCGGCGGCATGGGCGGCGGCCGCGCTGCTCGGCGCGTGCGCGCTGGCGCCGGCCGCGCAGGCCCAGGACTTTTTCTCGCAACTGTTCGGCGGCGCCGCCCGCCCGCGCCAGCAGCCTTACATCTCGATGCCGTTCAGCAGTGACGACGGCCAGGTTTACGCGCCGCGGGGCGAGGGGCGCGTTCGCTACAGTGGCAGCGGTGGTGGCCAGGCGTTTTGCGTGCGGACCTGTGACGGCCGCTATTTCCCGGTCACCGGATCGGACAATGCGAGCCGCGCGGCCAGCTGCAACAGTTTTTGCCCGGCGAGCGAAACCAAGGTGTTTTCCGGCAGCAATATCGACAACGCCACCGCCGACAACGGCAAGTCCTATTCGGACCTGCCGAACGCGTTCCGCTTTCGCAATGAGCTCGTCAGCGGCTGCACCTGCAACGGCAAGGACCAAGTCGGTCTCGCGCCGGTGAAGATCGAAAAGGATCCGACGCTGCGCAAGGGCGACATCGTCGCCGGCGAGAACGGCCTTCTGGTCGCCGGCCGCAGCGCCGACCGGCGCGGCGCCGAGCTGAATTTCTCGCCCGCCTCCGACAAGGTCCGCGCCAAATATGACCGCGTGCCCGTCGTGGCGAGAGAGTGATGATTGATGCCGGGACACCGGCGCGAAGACGCGCTTCGCGCTTTTGCCCGGGCATGACGAGCGGTTTACGCCGCGCGGATCTTGCCGAGGAATTGCGTGACCTGATTGCCCAGCTGCTGGCTCTGCGTTTCC
The DNA here is from genome assembly GCA_963770135.1 of uncultured Alphaproteobacteria bacterium. Lineage (GTDB taxonomy): Bacteria > Pseudomonadota > Alphaproteobacteria > Rhizobiales > Xanthobacteraceae > Bradyrhizobium. The sequence continues at coordinate 46,225 of CAVYOM010000022.1, forward strand.
AGCGTATGTGACGCCTGCTTCACATCCTCCGCGGCGGCGGCCGCCGCGTCCGCGTCGGCCTTCACGCCGTTGATATTTTCGGACACGTTCTTGGTGCCCTGCGCGGCAAACTGCGTCGAGCGCGTGATCTCCTGGGTGGCGGCGCCCTGCTGCTGCACGGCGGCGGCAATCGCGGTTGCGACCTCGTTGACCTCGCCGATGATGCCGCCGATGTTCTTGATGGCGTCGATGGCTTCACCGGCAACCTTCTGGATGTCGGCGATCTGCTCGGAGATTTCCTCGGTCGCCTTCGCGGTCTGGCTCGCCAGCGATTTGACTTCGGAGGCGACCACCGCAAAGCCGCGGCCGGCCTCGCCGGCGCGGGCGGCCTCGATGGTGGCGTTGAGCGCGAGCAGGTTGGTCTGCGCGGCAATGGTGTTGATCAGGCCGACGACTTCGCCGATCCGGCCCGCCGACTGGGCGAGCCCCTGAACGGTGCCGTCGGTGTCACGCGCCTGGCCGACCGCACGGCTGGCGATCCCGGCGGCATGCGCCGCCTGCTGGCTGATGTCGTTGATCGAGGCGCTGAGCTGCTCGGAAGCCGCGGCGACCGTATCGACGCTCATCGAGGCCTCGCCGGAAGCCTTTTCGGCGACCTGGACGCGCTCGTTGGTCTGGCGCGAGATCGTCGACAGACCGGACGAGGTGGTCCGCATCTGGCCGGAAGCGTCGCCGAGCTGGCCGAGCGTCTGGCGCACCGTGCTCTCGAACTCGCCGACATAGCTCTCGATCGCCTGCTGCCGCGCCGTGGCGCCGGCGTTGCGTTCGCGCTCCTGCGCCTCGATCCGGACCTTGTCGGCGGCCTGCTGCTTGAAGGTCTCCAGCGCGCCTGCCAGCGCGCCGATTTCGTCGTGGCGCGCGGCGTAGCCGGTATCGACGTGGAGGTCGCCGGCCGCGACCTTCAGCATGGCGTCGCGCATGGTGTGCAGCGGCTTGATGACGCGGCGGGCGACGATCATCTGGGCGCCGAAGGCGAGCGCCAGCGCGCCGACGAGCAGCGCGAGTTGCGTCACCAGCGAGCGCTGGGCTGTGGCGCGCAGATGGGCGGCGTGATCCTTGGCGGCGTCGAGCGCGCCTTCGGCCACGGCGACGGCAGCACCGAGGCGTCCGACCGTAACCGGGGTCCACTGGTTGGCCGTCATTTCCGGCTTCTCGCCGGCTGCCACCTGCTTCAGCAGCCGCTCGCGCAGGGCGAGATATTGCGGCTCGAAGTAGGCCGTCTTGGTCGCGGCCATGGCGCTGGAGATCGCCGGCGGCAATTGCATTCCGGACGCGGTCAGCTCCAGGGCATTCCACGCGGCCTCGGCGCCGCCGTTGAATTTGGTGAAGGCGACCATGGTTTCCGGCGCGACCTTGTTCACGCCAAGCGCGGTCGAAACGATCAGCGAGGCTTCGCCGCCGGTGTTGCGCAACAGCCAGGCGATCTGCTTGATCGCCAGCAACTGGTCGATCGTCGGGTCCTGGTGGTTGACGGCGGCGGCGAGCGCGCCCGACAGCTTGTCGAGCGTCGCCAGCATCGCGGCGGTCGTATCCATGTATTCCTTGGCGAGCGCGGGCCGGCGATCCGCCTTCGGCTTGGCCATCGCTTCCCAGAATTCCTTCTGCAGCGCGGTCAGCGTCTTGAACAGCCGGTCGAACTCCGGCACCAGCGTCGCTTGCTGGGCGAATTCGATGCTGCCGAGGAGGCCGAGCGCGTTGTTCATCGCCGGCATTTCGGTGTCGCGGATGTTGCGCAGATATTTCTCGATGTCGGCGTCCATCGGCGCATCGCCATTGAGCAGCCGGTTGGTCGTCGAGCGGTCGGTGCGCAGGTTGTGCATCGCCTTGAACATGTTGGCGGAAGCATCGGCGATTTGCGCCATGCGGCTCGCCGCCTGCAGGCGGCCCCAGGCGTCCCAGGCGTTGAGCGAAAATCCAACCACCACACTGAAGGAGGTGACGAGGATGACGGTCTTCAGCAGCGCGGATACGGTCAGACGATTCAACATGATGCTTCCCCCAAATCTGCGCGCATTTGGAAGGAAAACGGTAAAGACTTGGAAAGGATGACTGACAGTAGTAATACGGAGGCGTAACTAGTCTGATATTACTTGAGAAATTTTAAAATTTGTCCATTTGGTTCCGGTTTCGGGAACTTTGAGGGGCCCGCGCGGTTCTAAACCCCATGCGCTGACTTAATCAAGCGTCGCAAGCAAAAGGGGACCTCCGTGTCGGTACTCATCGGTATCCTGATCACCTTCCTCGTCATCATTCTGGTGCTCTATTTGATCAACATGCTGCCACTGGACGGTCGCGCCAAGCAGATTGCCCGCGTGGTCGTCATCATCATCGGCATCATTTCGCTGCTGAAATATCTGGCGGTGTTCTAGCGTTCCAGATCCGCACAAAAAAGCCCCGGCCAACGCCGGGGCTTTTGATAGTTCTGGAAACGTGACCTCACTTCAGGGTCCCGAACCAGTCGTCCACGTCCTTGCGGATCTGGTCCTTGGCAAAGCCGTAGCGCTGCTGCAGCTTGCCTTCGAGTTGCTCGCGGCGGCCCTCGATGACGTTGAGGTCGTCATCGGTGAGCTTGCCCCACTTCTCCTTGGCGGCGCCCTTGAACTGCTTCCAGTTGCCTTCAACCCGGTTCCAATCCATGTCCATCTCCCTATCCGTTTGAGATGGACCATCAACGGGAAACGGCGTCGAGCGTTCCTGCAGGAACCGCGGCATCTTGAACCGCGGCGCCATGACATATCCCGTACTTGGATCAGCCCGCCGCCTTCGCTTCGCGGCGGCGCGCGGTGAGGATGTACTCGGTGTAGCCGTTCGGCTGTTCACGACCCTTGAAGACGAGGTCGCATGCGGCCTGGAAAGCGACGCCGTCGAAGGCGGGCGCCATCGGCTTGTAGAGCGGGTCGCCGGCATTCTGCTTGTCGACCACGACTGCCATGCGCTTCAGCGACTCCATCACCTGATCCTTGCTGACGACGCCATGCGCCAGCCAGTTCGCCAGATGCTGGCTGGAAATGCGCAAGGTCGCACGGTCTTCCATCAGGCCGACGTCGTGGATGTCAGGCACCTTGGAGCAGCCGACGCCCTGGTCGATCCAGCGCACGACATAACCCAAAATACCCTGGCAGTTGTTGTCGATCTCCTGCTTGACGTCGTCAGGCGCCCAGTTCGACTGCGACATCGGAATGGTGAGGATATCGGAGAGTTTTGCGCGCTGGCCGCCCTTGGCGAGTTCCTGCTGGCGGGCCTGCACATTGACCTGGTGGTAGTGCAGCGCGTGCAGCGTGGCGGCGGTCGGCGAGGGCACCCACGCGGTGGTCGCGCCGGCCTGCGGGTGGCCGATCTTCTGGGTCAGCATGTCGGCCATCTTGTCGGGCGCCGCCCACATGCCCTTGCCGATCTGGGCATGGCCGGGCAGGCCGTCGATCAGGCCCATGTCGACGTTCCAGTCCTCGTAGGCCTTGATCCAGGGCTGCGCCTTCATGTCGTTCTTGCGGATCATCGGGCCCGCTTCCATCGAGGTATGGATCTCGTCGCCGGTGCGGTCGAGGAAGCCGGTGTTGATGAAGCAGATGCGCTTCGACGCATTCTGGATGCAGGCCTTGAGGTTTACCGTGGTGCGGCGCTCCTCATCCATGATGCCGACCTTCATCGTGTTCTCCGGAAGTCCGAGCAGTTTTTCGACATCGCCAAACAATTCGCAGGTCAGCGCGACTTCGTCGGGGCCGTGCATCTTGGGCTTGACGATGTAGACCGAGCCGGTGCGGCTGTTTTTGGTTTTCGAAGAACCCTTGAGGTCGTGGATCGCAAGCAAGCCGGCCACGGCGGCATCGAGCAGGCCTTCCGGAATCTCCTCGCCCTTCTCGTCGAGCACCGCGTCGGTGAACATGTGATGACCGACATTGCGCATCAGCAACAGGCTGCGGCCATGCAGCGTCAGCCCCTTGCCGTCGGGCGTCTTGTAGACCCGGTCGGGGTTGAGCGAACGCTTCAGCGTCTTGCCGCCCTTCTCGAAGTCGGCCGAGAGGGAACCGTCCATCAGCCCGAGCGTGTTGCGATAGACCAGCACCTTGTCTTCGGCGTCGACGGCGGCGACCGAATCTTCCATGTCGAGAATGGTGGAGACCGCCAATTCCAGGATCATGTCGGCAACGCCGGCCGGATCGTCCTTGCCGATGACGTGGCTGCGGTCGATCTTCACTTCGACATGCATGCCGTTGTTGACCAGCAGGATCACGGTCGGTGCAGCGGCGTCGCCCTGGAAACCTGCGAACTGGGCAGCCGTCTTTAGCGCCGTCGCGTTGCCGCTCTTCAGTTTCACCGCGAGCTGGCCGGCGATCACGCTGTACGACGTCACGTCGGTGTGGCTGCCGGTCGCGAGCGGCACGGCGGCATCGAGGAAAGCCTTTGCCTTGGCGATCACCTTGTCGCCGCGCGCCTTGTTGTAGCCCTTGCCGCTTTCGCTTGGATCGTGCGGGATCGCGTCGGTGCCGTAGAAGGCATCGTAGAGTGAGCCCCAGCGCGCGTTCGCCGCATTCAACGCGTAGCGGGCGTTGGTCAGGGGCACGACGAGCTGCGGCCCGCAGATCTCGCCGATTTCCTCATCGACATTTGATGTCTCGACCTTCTGCGTGGCCGGCTCGGGCAGGAGATAGCCGATCTCCTTGAGAAAGGCCGTGTAGGCGGTCATGTCGAACGGCTTGCCCTTGTTGGCGCGATGCCAGCCGTCGATCTTGGTCTGCAGCGCGTCCCGGAACGCGAGCAGCTCACGGTTTTTCGGCCCCAGCTTCTTGATGATGGCGGCGACGCCGGCCCAGAATGCATCGGGCGAGATCCCGGTTTTGGGGGCCGCCTCCTTGGCGATGAAATCGAACAGGACAGGCGCGATCTTCAATCCGTGGGCATCGACACGATTCATGATGGGCTTTCTCGATAGAAATGGGCGTTGAAAGGCTGTTTTCCGAAGAAAGCAGCAAAAAACGCGCCAAAAAGGGCCGCGTTATCAGCCCTTTTTGCCCTAAAGCCGGGTCGATGAGAAGTGCCTAAAAGGCTTAGATATTGGCCGCCAGATCCGCCAATTCGTCGAACAGAATGCCGGTTTCCGACAGCATTCGCTCGATCTCGTCGGTGGCGTCCGAAATCGAGCGGATCGAGGTGTCGATCCGTAGCTCGCATTCGGTCGGCGGCTGGTAATCATTGGTGATGCCGGTAAACGACGGAAGTGCGCCGGAGCGCGCCTTGGCATAGTGACCCTTCGGATCGCGGCTCTCGCAGACTTCCGCAGGTGCAGCGATATGAATTTCGCGGAACATGGTATCCGCGGTGCGGCGCGCGACGGCACGGTCCGCAATCGAAGGCGAAACAGCGGCCACGATGGCGACGTGACCGTTGCGCGCGAGATGGGTAGCGACTTCAGCCAGGCGACGGATGTTTTCGCTACGATCCTGCGGAGAAAAGCCGAGATCGTTGTTGAGGCCCGCGCGCAAGGTGTCGCCATCCAGCAGGATCGGCGAACCGCCGCGCGAGAACAGTCGTCGTTCCAGCGCCCGCGCCAGGGTCGACTTTCCGGAGCCGGGCAGGCCGGTCAGCCAGATCACGGCGCCGTTGTGATGGTAGCGCGCCGAGCGCTCCTCGGGGCGAAGTGCGGATTCGACCGGCACGATGTCGATCGGGACGGCGCGCTGTCCGGCGTCGACCGACAGCACCAGGCCACCGCCGGCGATGCGGCCATTGACCTCGATTACCAGCCGTCCGGTGCGCGGATTTTCCTGGTAGGGATCGGCCGCGATCGGCTGCGCCAGCGAGATGTCGATCTCGCCGACGTGATTGCGTGCGATCGCCTTGGTCTCCTCGTTGGAGAGTTCGCCGGGATCGACAGCCTTCTCGATGGCCACGACGCTGGCGCGGCTTTCCCTTGTGCCGAGGCGGATCAGGATCTGGTCGCCCTTCGACAGCGGTTTGTCATGCAGCCAGAAAATCCGTGCGCGAATCCGCCGCGTGTCGCGCGGGGTGGCGCCGGCATGCGCGATGACATCGCCGCGCTCGATGAACAATTCACGGTCGAGCGTGATGCCGACCGAACGACCGGCGCCGTGGCTGCCCGTGAGCGGCGTCACCGGCCAGCTCTCGACGGTTTTGATCTTTGCGATTTTGCCGGACGGCATGATGACGATTTCGTCGCCGGCGCTCAGATGCCCGGACTCGATGCGGCCCGCAACGATGCGGCGGTCGTCGAATTTGTAGATCGCCTGCACCGGCAGCCGCAGCGCGAGTAGCTCCAGCGGTCGCGCCGGTTCGAGCGCATCGAGCGCCTCGACCACGGTCGGCCCCCGGTACCAGCTGATCCGCGCCGTGTGTTCGGCGACACCGTCGCCATCGCGCGCGGAAATCGGAATCACGGCCGATGGCGTCACGCCAAGGCCGATCAGATGCGCCGAAATCTCGTCGCTGATCTCGTTGAATCGGTCAGCACTGAAATCGACGCGGTCCATCTTGTTGACGACGATCGCGACCTGTTTGATGCCCAAGAGATGCAGCAGATAGCCGTGACGGCGGGTCTGGTCGCGCACGCCTTCGAGCGCATCGATGATCAGCACCGCACCGTCGGCCTGCGAGGCGCCGGTGATCATGTTGCGGAGGAATTCGGCGTGGCCGGGCGCGTCGATCAGTACGACGTCGCGCGAGCGGGTGCGGAAACGGATCTGCGTGGTGTCGATGGTTATGCCCTGGTCGCGCTCGGTCTGCAGCGCATCCAGGAGGAACGACCATTCGAACGGCATGCCGCGCCGTGCGCTGACTTCCTTCAGCATTTCCAGCTTGCCCTCGGGCAGGCTACCGGTCTCGTGCAGCAGGCGGCCGACGAGGGTGGACTTGCCGTGATCGACATGGCCGACGATGACGATGCGGATTTGCGGTCGCGTCGTGCCGTTTGGCATCGACGTGGTGCCGTTCTGCATGGCCGAAACGCTGGCGGGAAGGATCATGTTCATAGCGACGCTCACATCCAATATCCGTCAGAGATAGCCGGCGACACGCAGCCGCTCGAACGCGTCTTCGGTCTCGTGATCCAGCGCGCGGCCGGCGCGCTCCGGCACCTTGGTGCCGTCGAGCTCGGTCAGGATCTCGTCGATGCTTGAGGCGGTCGAAGCCACCGGGTTGGTAATGTCCTGGTCGCCCAGCGAGCGATAGCGCATGCCGTCCTTCGAGAGATACAGCGGAATGATCGGAATGTTTTCGCGCTTGGTGTAGGCCCAGATGTCGGCCTCGGTCCAATGCAGGATCGGATGGACGCGCAGATGCGCGCCCGGCGGTACCGAGGCGTTGAACTGGTCCCAGAACTCCGGAGGCTGATCGCGCACGTCCCAACCACCTTCGAGGCCGCGGGGCGAGAACACGCGCTCCTTGGCGCGAGTCGCCTCTTCATCGCGGCGAATGCCCGCGATCAAGCCGTCAAAACCATACTTGTTGAGTGCCCATTTGAGTCCCTCCGTCTTGCGCGCGGCGGAGCGCGCAGCCGGCGGCAGGGTCGGATCGACGGCGTCGATCGGCGGGCAGGGCTCGACCTTGAGATCGAGGTCCCATTCCTTGCCGAAGCGATCGCGGAACGCATACATCTCGGGAAATTTCTTGCCGGTGTCGACGTGCAGCGCCGGGAACGGCACGCGGCCGAAGAACGCCTTGCGCGCCAGCCAGATCATCACGTTGGAATCTTTCCCCAGCGACCACAGCAGCGCGAGCTTCTTCAACCGCGCAAAGGCCTCGCGCAGAATGTAGATGCTCTGCGCCTCGAGCTCGTCGAGATGGTCCATCGAGGGGGGCGGCAGCTGTCCGTTTGCCAGGTTTTTCGGCACGGATGATGCTTCGCGCAAGGCTGCGGGCCGCAACCCGTGACCGCTCGGATTCATTGTTGAGAAGATGCATCTCTTGGCCTTGGACTTGGGAGTGGAAAAATTCTAAAGTTGCGCTGCAATGGAGAAGAAATAATTTTCTCTTTGAAGCCCTTGATCGAGACATAAATAGAAAATAATTTCAGTCAAGCCCCAAGTTGGGGAAAGCGAGTATCGGATGCGCTACCTGCCTGTGTTCCTGGATCTGCAAAGCGGCAAGGTGCTGCTCGTTGGAGCGGGCGAACTCGTGCGCGCGAAATTGCGGCTGCTGGTTTCAGCGGGCGCGCGGGTCCGCTGGTATGCCATCGATGGCAATCATGATCTGGCCGGTCTCGACACCACGGACGCAGCGCGGATTGAACAGGCTTCGGGCGATCCGCTCGCAGACGATCTCTCTGATGTCATTGCGGTGCTCTGCGCCGGCGCCGGCGACATCGGCGTCGCCATGTCGGTGCGCGCGAAGGCAGTGGGGCTGCCCGTCAATGTGATGGACGATCTTGTCCATTCCACTTTCATCTTTCCCGCGATCGTCGATCGCGGCGATGTGGTCGTTGCTGTCGGCACCGGCGGCACGTCGCCGGTAGTCGCGCGCCGCGTCCGCGAGCAGATCGAAGCGGTGCTTCCGGCGCGCATCGGCGATCTCGCCGGCTTTATTGGAAGTTTCCGCAAATCGATGCATGCGCGCATTCCGGAATTCCCGCTGCGCCGCCGCTTTTGGGAGCGCGTGATCGACGGCCCGATCGGCGCGCTGGTGCTCGCCGGCCGCAAGGACGAGGCTGAAAAGGCGCTGAATGAAATCGCCAATCCCGCAGCCTTCGCCGGTGCCAGTGCGGACGGCAAGGCCGAGGGCCGGGTGACGCTGGTCGGCGCCGGGCCGGGCGATCCGGATCTGCTCACCATCAAGGCGCTGCGCGCGCTGCAGGATGCCGACGTCGTTTTCTATGACGAACTGGTGTCACCGGAAATTCTCGATCGCATCCGCCGCGACGCCTCGCGCATTCCGGTCGGCCGGCGCGTCGGCAAGCCCGGCATCGGTCAGGACGCGATCCACAAGCTGCTCGTCGAAGCTGCGAAATCCGGTCAGCGCGCGGTGCGGCTGAAGGGCGGCGATCCCTTCATCTTCGGCCGCGGCGGCGAGGAGATCGAGGCGTTGCGCGACGCTGGCGTTGCCTATTCGGTGGTGCCCGGCATTACCGCAGGGCTCGGCGCCGCCGCGCAGTTCGAGGCGCCGTTGACCTACCGGCACGAGGCGCTACGCATCACTTTCCTGACCGCGCACAAGGCCAGGGACGCCGAAGCGGTCGACTGGTCGGTGCTGACAGACAAGAAAATGACCATCGTGGTCTATATGGGCATGACGGCGGCACCGTCGGTCCGCGCAGGCCTGCTGGCTGCCGGGCGATCGCCGCAGACTCCGGTCGGCATCTTCGCACGTGTGACGCGGCCGGATGCCCAGGCCGTGGTCGGAACGCTCGAACATCTTCCGGCGCTGGTCGAAAAAATCGATGGCGGTCCCGCCATCCTCATCATCGGCGACGTCGTGGCGCATTCCGCGCCGTGGCTTCAGTCGAACCCCAATCAATTGCTCTCCAAACTGCTGGATGCTGCCGAATGACCTCTCCGCTTCAACAAAAAATAAAAATCACGGGACCCTCGATGGTGACCGCCAATCGCACCTCCGATGGGATCGTGATCTATCGTACCGCGCAGCAAGGCTGGTCGGCGAGCTTGTCGGATGCCGCAATCGTCCGCACCTCCGATGAGGCGCGGGCGCTGCTCAATGAGGCCAACGCCGATGACGTCGGCGCGATCGGCGCCTATATCGCACCAGTCGAGCTCAAGGACAGCGGTGAGATCAAGCCCGGCAATCTGCGCGAACGCATCCGCTCGAAGGGTCTCACCATCGACCTGCTTCCGGCTTGAGGCTGATCCATCATGTATGCATATGACGAACTCGATCGCACGCTGATCAATGAACGCGTGTCCGAATTCCGCGATCAGGTGAAGCGCCGCCTCTCCGGCGAACTCACCGAGGACGAATTCAAGATGCTGCGGCTGCAGAACGGCGTCTATCTGCAATTGCACGCCTACATGTTCCGCGTCGCCATTCCCTACGGCACGCTGTCGTCGAAGCAGTTGCGGCGGCTGGCGCATGTCGCGCGCCGCTACGACCGCGGTTACGGCCATTTCACCACGCGGCAGAACATCCAGTACAACTGGATCAAGCTCTCCGATCTGCCGGATGCGCTGGCCGATCTTGCCGAGGTCGGCATCCACGCGATGCAGACCTCCGGCAACAACATGCGCAACGTCACCTCGGACCAGTGGGCCGGCGTCGCGCCGGGTGAGATCGAGGATCCCCGCATCTGGTCGGAAATCCTGCGCCAGCACACCACGCTGCATCCGGAATTCTCGTTCCTGCCGCGCAAGTTCAAGATCGCGATCACCGCCTCCGAGCACGACCGCGCCGCGATCAAGGTCCACGACATCGGCCTGCGCCTGCACCGGAATGCCGACGGCGAAACCGGTTTCGAGGTGCTGGTCGGCGGCGGCCTCGGCCGCACGCCGTTCATCGCCAAGACCATCAAGCCGTTCGTGCACGGCCGCGACATCCTGAGCTATGTCGAGGCGATCCTGCGCGTCTACAACCAGTACGGCCGCCGCGACAACATCTACAAGGCCCGCATCAAGATCCTGGTCCACGAACTCGGCATCGAAAAATTTTCGCGCGAGGTCGACGAGGAGTGGAAGCAGATGGACGGTGGCGGATTGACGCTCGATCATTCCGTCATCGAGGAGGTGCGCTCGCGCTTCTCCTATCCGGCTTACGAAAAGCTGCCGCACATGCCGGACGAGCTGAAGCAGGCTGCGGCCGATCCGCTGTTCGAGCGCTGGCGCAAGAACTCGGTGGCTCCGCACAAGGTGCAGGGCTATTCGATCGTGACGCTGTCGTTGAAGCCGGTAGGCGGCCCGCCCGGCGACGCCACCGCCGATCAGATGGACGCGGTTGCCGATCTCGCCGAGAAGTATTCATTCGGAGAAATCCGCGTCGGCCACGAGCAGAACCTGGCGCTGCCGCATGTTGCCAAGCGCGACCTGCCGAAGCTCTGGAAGGCGCTCGACCGCCTTGGTCTCGCGACGCCGAACGTCAACCTGGTTACCGACATCATCGCCTGCCCGGGGCTGGACTATTGCTCGCTGGCCAATGCGCGCTCGATTCCGATCGCGCAGGAATTGACCCGGCGTTTCGCCAACCACGACACCGCCGAATTGATCGGCCGGCTGCACATCAACATCTCCGGCTGCATCAATGCCTGCGGCCATCACCATGTCGGCCATATCGGCATTCTCGGCGTCGAGAAGAACGGCGAAGAATTTTACCAGATCACCATCGGTGGCCGCGCCGACGAGAACGCGCAGATGGGCGCGTTGATCGGTCCGGCCGTTCCCTATGCGGAGGTTGCCGACGTGATCGAAGACATTGTCGAAGCCTATCTCGCCCTGCGCGACCGTCCCGAGGAACTGTTCGTCGACACGGTGAAGCGTCTGGGCGTCGAGCCATTCAAGGAGCGGGTCTATGCCACTCGTTAAGAACGCAAGAATCACGACCGATCCGTTCGTCCATGTCGCCGACGGCGCGGAACTGCCGGGTGACGGCGACATCCTGATTTCGTCGCAGCGCTTTCTCGCCGAGACCGAGGCATTGCTGCGCCGGCCGGGCAAGACCGGCGTGGTCTGGCCGAACAACCGTTCCGTCGACGATCTCGTGCCCTATCTCGATCGCGTTGCCGCCGTTGCGCTGGTGTTTCCGTCGTTCCGTGACGGCCGCGCCTACAGCCAGGCGCGGCTGTTGCGCGAGCGGCATGGCTATGAGGGCGAGTTGCGCGCCACCGGCCAGGTGCTGCGCGACCAGTTCGTGTTCATGTCGCGGGCCGGCTTCGACACCTTCGAGGTGAAGAAGGACGCCGACGCGGATGCGTTCGCCGAGACCATGAAGCGCTATTCGGTGTTCTACCAGCCGACCGGCGATGGCCGCGTCACCGCGCTCAATCGGCGGATGCAGTTGCGTCATTCGGAGAGTGCCGGCCAGTGAGCATGATTGCACAGCAGGCGGTGATCGCGGAGGCGGCGAATGTTTCGCCGGCGCAGGCGCTCGACCGCGCGTTGCGCGATGCGTCGCCCGACGGAAGTCATTGAAACCGCACTGAAGACCGTCGGCCGCGAGAACCTCGCGCTGGTGTCGTCATTCGGCACGGAATCGGCGGCGCTGCTCAAGGTGATGGCGGATGTCGATCCTGCAATTCCGGTGGTGTTCCTCGATACCGGCTGGCTGTTCGAGGAAACGCTCGCCTATCGCGACACGCTGATTGCCACGCTCGGCCTTACCGACGTTCGCTCGATCCAGCCGCTGGACGAAACGCTGGTGCGCGAGGACCCGGATCGCGAATTGTGGTTTTCCGATCCCGATGCCTGCTGCCGTATCCGCAAGGTGGAGCCGCTGGCGCGGGCGCTCAAGCCGTTCTCGGCCTGGATCAACGGGCGCAAGCGCTTTCAGGGCGGCGCGCGCGCCGAGATTCCCGTCGTCGAGGACGACGGCGCGAAGCTGAAATTCAATCCGTTCGCCAACGTGTCGCGCGACGAGATCGAGGCGATCTACAAGCTCGGCAAATTGCCGCCGCATCCCTTGGTCGCCTCGGGATACCTTTCGGTCGGATGCATGCCGTGTTCGAGCCGGACCGCGCCGGACGAGAACGCGCGTGACGGCCGCTGGCGCGGCAGAGCCAAGACGGAATGCGGTATCCATACGACGAAAACTTCTTAAGCAGCCGTATTTCAGAGGACATTGAGGCTGCGGAACTGCAAACAATGAAATGCGGTTTCGTTGACTAAGCGGCCATTCGCCGCGACTTATACGTCCCTGTTTGATGGTATGCTTCATCTAGCCGAATGGAGATCTATGATGATCCGTCGCATTCTGCCGCTCGTCGCTGGACTGCTCTGGGCGAGTTCAGCCTTCGCCGCCGACTATACCCTGCTCAACGTGTCCTACGATCCGACGCGTGAGCTCTATGTCGATTTCAACAAGGCGTTCGCGGCGGCCTACCAGAAGGAGACCGGCAAGAGCGTCGAGATCAAGCAGTCGCATGGCGGTTCGGGCTCGCAGGCGCGCTCGGTGATCGACGGGCTGCAGGCCGATGTCGTCACCCTGGCGCTGGCCTATGACATCGACGCCATTGCCACCAAGGGCCTGATTTCGCCGGACTGGCAGAAACGCCTGCCGCTCAATGCGTCGCCCTACACCTCGACGATCGTGTTCCTGGTGCGCAAGGGCAATCCCAAGGGCATCAAGGATTGGGACGATCTGATCAAGCCCGGCGTGCAGGTGATTACGCCGAACCCGAAGACTTCGGGCGGCGCGCGCTGGAATTATCTGGCGGCGTGGGGTTACGCCGAGAAGAAGTTCGGCTCCGCCGACAAGGCGAAGAAATTCGTTGGTGACCTCTTCAAGAACGTGCCGGTGCTCGACACCGGAGCGCGCGGCTCGACCGTGACATTCGTCGAGCGCGGCGTCGGCGACGTCTTGCTGGCCTGGGAGAACGAGGCGTTCCTGGCCCAGCGCGAGTTCGGCAAGGACAAGTTCGAGATCGTGGCGCCGCCGCTGTCGATCCTGGCCGAGCCGCCGGTCTCCATCGTCGACAAGGTTGCCGACAAAAAGGGCACCCAGGCCGTCGCCGAGGCCTACCTGAAGTATTGGTATACCAAGGAAGGTCAGGAAATCGCCGCACGCAACTCCTATCGTCCGCGTGATTCGGAGATTGCGAAGGAGTACGAAAAATCCTTCGCCAAGGTCGAACTTTTCACGATCGACGACGTTTTTGGTGGTTGGACCAAGGCGCAGAAAGATCACTTCGGCGAAGGCGGCATTTTCGACCAGATTTACAAGAATTGATCTGGTTGACGGCCGCCGGAAGCGGAAGCAGGGGGATTTGTGAGCACAGCGGTCGCGCGGCGAAGTAGCTTGCCGGGGTTCGGGCTTACCATGGGCCTGACCCTGACATGGCTCTCCGTTATCATTCTGATTCCGCTCGCCGGCCTGTTTCTCAAAACGCTCGAGCTTTCGCCCGGACAGTTCTGGGACATCCTCACCAGCCGCCGCACCCTGAATGCGCTGAAGCTCTCGTTCGGCCTCTCCTTTGCGGCGGCCTGCGTCAACCTGGTGATGGGGACGATCATCGTATGGGCGCTGGTGCGGTATCGTTTTCCGGGCCGGCGGCTGTTCGACGCCATTGTCGACATTCCCTTCGCACTGCCGACCGCGGTCGCGGGCGTGGCCTTGACGCAATTGTTCGCGGTGAAGGGCTGGCTCGGCGGGCCGCTGGCTGAACTCGGCATCAAGGTCGCGTTCACGCCGATCGGCATTTTCATCGCCATGGTCTTCATCGGTATTCCGTTCGTGGTGCGGACGGTGCAGCCGGTGCTGATCGATCTCGATCCCGAAATCGAGGAGGCGGCGGCCAGCCTCGGCGCCAACCGCTGGCACACGGTATTTCGGGTAATCCTGCCGAGCCTGATACCGGCGCTGCTGACCGGCTTCGCGCTGGCGTTCGCGCGCGCCGTCGGCGAATACGGCTCGGTGATTTTCATTGCCGGCAATCTGCCGAACGTGTCGGAAATCGCGCCGCTATTGATCGTGATCCGGTTGTCCGAATTCCGCTATGCCGACGCAACGGCGATCGCCGTCATCATGCTGCTGGCGTCGTTCCTGATCATCCTTGTCGTCAATCGCCTGCAACGCTGGGCGCAAACCCGCATTCCCGCGCATTGAGGACCCGGACGATGTCGACGCCATCAAGCTTCGTGACGCCGGCGCCGCCGCTGAGGGCCTACGCGTCGACGGCGGATCTTGCGATCTCCCCGCCGTCGCACCACGAGACGAACGACCTGACACGCGCCGTTGCTTCGCCAAAGGACCTGCGGACCGAGCCCGGACCCGTCCGCTTCGTCATCATCGCGCTTGCCATCAGCTTCCTGACCATCTTTGTGGTGCTTCCGCTGGTCGTGGTGTTCGCATCGGCATTTTCGAAAGGCATCAGCGCATATTTCGCTGCGCTCGCCGAACCGGAGGCGCTGTCCGCAATCAAGTTGACCTTGCTGGTGGCGGCGATTTCCGTCGGCCTCAATCTGGTGTTCGGCGTGATCGCGGCCTGGGCGATCGCGAAATTCGACTTCCGCGGCAAGACCTTCCTGATCACGCTGATCGACCTGCCGTTCTCCGTTAGCCCGGTCATCTCCGGCCTCGTCTTCGTGCTGCTATTCGGTGCGCAAGGCTATTGGGGCACGTGGCTGCAGGCGCACGACATCCACATCCTGTTCGCCGTACCGGGCATTACGCTCGCGACCATCTTCGTGACGTTCCCCTTTGTCGCCCGCTCGCTCATTCCGCTGATGCAGGAGCAGGGCACGCAGGAGGAAGAAGCGGCGATCTCGCTGGGCGCGTCGGGCTTGCAGACCTTCTTCCGCGTCACGCTGCCCAATATCAAATGGGGCCTGCTCTATGGCGTACTGCTGTGCAACGCGCGCGCCATGGGCGAGTTCGGCGCGGTGTCGGTGGTGTCGGGCCATATCCGCGGCGAGACCAACACCATGCCGCTGCTCGTCGAAATCCTCTATAATGAGTATCAGTTCGTGGCGTCGTTCGCCATTGCCTCGCTGCTGGCGATGCTGGCCCTGATCACGCTGGTCGTGAAGACCGTTCTCGAACGGCGTCTGGACGATGCGCAACCCCTGAAGGACGATCCAAGTGACCATTGAAGTCAGAAACATCGTCAAGAAGTTCGGCGCGTTCGCCGCGCTCGACAATGTCGACCTGAAGGTCGGCAAGGGCGAGTTGCTGGCGCTGCTTGGTCCATCCGGTTCGGGCAAGACGACGCTGTTGCGGATCATCGCCGGCCTTGACTGGCCCGACGCCGGCGAGGTGCGGATCGATGGCGAGGATGCATTGGGCCACGGCGCCAGCGAGCGTCATGTCGGCTTCGTGTTCCAGCACTACGCGCTGTTCCGCCACATGACGGTGTTCGAGAACGTCGCCTTCGGCCTGCGCGTGCAGCCGCGCGCCATCCGCAAGGACGAGGCGACGATCCGCGCGCGCGTCAAGGAGCTGCTCGATCTGGTGCAACTCGACTGGCTGGCCAATCGCTATCCCAGCCAGTTGTCCGGCGGCCAGCGGCAGCGTATTGCGCTGGCGCGCGCGCTCGCGATCGAGCCGCGCATCCTGCTGCTCGACGAGCCCTTTGGCGCGCTCGACGCGAAGGTGCGGAAAGAACTGCGGCAATGGCTGCGCTCGCTGCATTCCGAAATCCACGTCACCTCGATCTTCGTCACCCATGACCAGGAAGAGGCGCTCGAAGTCGCCAACCGTGTGGTGGTGATGGACAAGGGCCGTATCGAGCAGATCGGCACGCCCGGCGATGTCTATGACAATCCCGCCACCGCCTTCGTCCATGGTTTCATTGGCGAATCCATCGTGCTGCCGGTGGAGGTCACCGGCGGCTCGGTGCGGCTCGGCGGCCAGCCGCTCAACATCGCCGCCGATGGCGCGGCCTCCGGCGCCTCGAAGCTCTTCATCCGCCGTCACGATATGCAGATCGGGCCGGCGGGAACCGGATCGCTGGAGGGCGCGGTGCGCCATGTTCGCTCGTTCGGCCCGATCCAGCGGGCGGAAATCGCGCTCTCAGGCGGCGGGGGCAAGACCGTGATCGAGATCGACGCCCCCCGGGACCGGGAACTCCAGGCCGGCGAGATCATCAGCCTGCAGCCCCGCCGCTACCGGATCTTTGCCGCCCAGGATTGATTCCGTAGGCCTGTAGCCCGGATGGAGCGCAGCGTAATCCGGGGCTGCTTGCCACGTTGACGAACAGTTCCCGGATTGCGCTGCGCTCCATCCGGGCTACAGGACGCTTCGTCCGGGCTGTTACCGTGCCCTCAAATCGTTCCCCCGTTCACCATTCAGCCACTCTTGGTATGCAACAACGGCCGCATCCAGCGTTCTCGGATTCTTCGGGGGATTCTTTCATTGAAACGGGCGACCACCGCCATTATCGGGCTTTTGCTGCTTGCCGGCTGCTCGGCAGACGTCAAGATTCCGGATCAGCCCTCCATGTATCTCGACATGGCACAGCCCGGCGCTACGCTCGATATGGGCGCCGCGGCGATCATGATCTCGCAATACCGCCAGAACAACGGCCTCGGCACTGTCGTGGTCGATGCCGAGCTGACCAAGCTCGCCGAGCAGCAGTCCCAGGCGATGGCGGCCCGCAACAAGATGGACCACAATGTGAAGGGCCCACTCGATAAGCGGCTGGGCGCCTCCGGCTATCCGGCGACGGTCGCGGTCGAAAACATCTCGGCCGGCTACCACACCCTGGCAGAAGCCTTCTCCGGCTGGCGCGATTCACCGCCGCACAAGGCCAATATGCTCAAAAACGGTGTCACAAAATTGGGCATCGCGGCGACGTATGCTCCAAATACCAAATACAAGGTGTTCTGGACGCTCATCCTTGCATCAACCTGAAGCAGATCCGGTTACGGGCTTCGACACTTCACAAAACGGTAAACTCGGCGTGATCCTTGCTTCGATCTCGCCGATTGACGCCGTAGCGAACTGCCGCCACGGTGCCGGGCAATTGCCCACGGATTGACGGTCACGATGGATCATTCAAACCCCGCGCCCGCAACCACGCCTGCCAAGGCGCAGCGCGTACTGGTGCTGCAGGGCGGCGGCGCGCTCGGCTCCTATCAGGCCGGCGCGTTTCAGGCGCTGTGCCGGGCAAGCTTCGAGCCGGAATGGGTCGCGGGCATTTCGATCGGCGCCATCAATGCTGCGATCATCGCCGGCAATGGCCCTGAAACGCGTGTCGATCGCCTCAAGGAATTCTGGGAGATGGTGTCGTCGCCGGTGTCGTGGAGTCCGGTGACGCCGGGCGACCGCGCGCGCTCGCTGTTCAACGAAACCTCAGCCGCGCTGATCGCAACTTTTGGCGTGCCAGGCTTCTTCGCGCCCCGCCTTCCGCCCGCGCCCTTGTGGCCGCCCGGCAGCCCGCAATCGCAGAGCTATTACGACACCGCGCCCTTGAAGAAGACGCTGGAACGGCTGGTCGACTTCGATCGCATCAACGATCTGAAGACGCGGCTCAGCGTCGGTGCGGTCGGCGTGACCTCGGGCAATCTCAAATATTTCGACAATTTCGAATTCAGGAAACTCAACAAGAAGATCGGCCCGGAGCACATCATGGCTTCCGGCGCGTTGCCGCCGGGCTTTCCTTCCATCGAGATCGAAGGCGAGCATTACTGGGACGGCGGCATCGCCTCCAATACACCGCTCGATCACGTGCTGGAGGAGGAATTCAACCGCGATCTCCTGATCTTCCAGGTCGACCTGTTCAGCGCGCGCGGCGACCTGCCGACATCGCTGCTCGAAGCCGCCGAGCGGGAAAAGGATATTCGTTATTCCAGCCGCACCCGCACCAGTACCGACAAGAACAAGCAGATCCACAATGCGCGTAAGGCAGTGCGCGATCTGCTCGACAAATTGCCTGACGATTTGAAGAACGATCCGTCGGTCGAATTCCTGCGCAAGGCTTCGAAGGAAAACACCGTCACGGTCGTGCACCTGATCTACAAGGGCAAGAATTACGAGACAAATTCCAAGGACTACGACTTTTCGCACGTCGCCATGGTCGAGCACTGGAACGCGGGCGTCCGCGACGTTCATGAATCGATGCGTCACAAGGATGTGCTGGAGCGTCCGCAATCCGGCGAGACCATGATGGCCTACGATATGACGAGGGATGGTCCCAAGTCCCCCGGAGCCAAGCAGGAGTGAATGGAATGGGTACATTAAAAGGCAAGACCGCCGTCGTGACCGGCTCGACCAGCGGCATCGGATTGGCGTATGCGCGCGCTTTCGCCGCCGCCGGCGCCAATGTCGTCCTCAACGGCATGGGCGTGCCGGCCGATATCGAGCGCGAGCGTTCCGGCATCGAGACCGATTTCAAGGTCCGCGCGGTGCATTCGCCCGCCGACATGACCAAGCCCGCCGAGATCGCCGAAATGGTCGCGCTTGGCGAAAAGACCTTTGGCTCGGTCGATGTCCTCGTCAACAATGCCGGCATCCAGTTCGTGTCACCGATCGAGGAGTTTCCGCCGGAGAAGTGGGAAGCCATCATCGCCATCAACCTGTCGTCGGCGTTTTACGGCATCCGCGCCGCGGTGCCCGGCATGAAGAAGCGCGGCTGGGGCCGTATCATCAACACGGCGTCGGCCCATTCGTTGGTCGCTTCGCCGTTCAAGTCGGCCTATGTCTCGGCCAAGCACGGCATCGCCGGCCTCACTAAGACGGTGGCGCTGGAGCTTGCGACCTTCAAGATCACCTGCAACTGCATCAGCCCGGGTTATGTCTGGACGCCGCTGGTCGAGAAACAGATTCCCGAGACCATGAAGGCGCGCAACATGACCAAGGAGCAGGTCATCAAGGACGTGCTGCTCGACGCGCAGCCGACCAAGGAGTTCGTGACCTCGGAACAGGTCGCCGCGCTTGCGTTGTTCCTGTGCGGCGACGATGCCGCCCAGATCACCGGCGCCAATCTCTCGATCGACGGCGGCTGGACCGCGGAATAGGCCGCCCAGGTCTCTCCTGCTGGCGTGCCGCGTGAGGGCGGATTCCCTAATCAACCCCGCCCAGGGGCCGCTTTGATGTGTGTCGAATGTGCAGGATATCAATCCTGCCTTCGCGCACGCAGTAAAAGATCCGAAAGGGATAGCGAACCGCGGCTACGACGCGGACCTGGGATCGCTGCGAGACTCTCGGCGCGGCTTCGGGGATACGGCAAATGCGGTTGATGACGTCTTCCAACCGTCGTCCGACGGCGCTGGCAATAAAGGGGCTCGCGCTTGCGGTGTAGTAGGCCGCGATATCGTCGAGATCAGTAAGAGCTCGTCGCGAATAGACGAGCTTCATGCGGAGCGAAATTTTGCAAAAACTGCCTTGATCTCGGCATCGGTCGCGGATTCACCAGCGTCGATGGAAGCTATCGCTGAGTCGATGATTCTCAATTCTTCCTGAGTTGCCTGATAATCCTTGCCCTGCAACTCACTCTCGATCTGGTTTGCAATCGAAACAAGTTCATCCTGCGCCGCTTCGGGCCATGCCTGAACGCGTTCCATCAGATTCTTCAGGTCGGTGACTGTCATGGCAAGAATATATCATGCAGGCGGCTGTCTTCCAACCGCCGTAGTGGGCTCCAGGATCAGCGCTTGCCGAACGCCAGCACGTGCAGGCCGAGCCGCCGGCGCACGATCCAGAACAGCAGCACCGTCTCGAACGCCAGGGAGATCGAGGTTGCGGCCGCTGCGCCATGGCCGCCGAAGCGCGGCACCAGCACCACGCACAGCACGAGGTTCATGACAAAGGCGAGCGCATAGGCCAGCGCGCAGATGTGCTGGTGGCCGAGCATGTTGAGCAGCCGCTCGACCGGGCCGATGGCGGATCGCACGACTAGGCCGATCGCGGCAATGAACATGATGTCGTAGCCGACCACGAATTGCGGCCCGAACAGCCACAGCAGCGGCTTGCCCATCGCAAGCAGCAAAATGGTCGCGGCCAGCGACGGCCAGAACGTCCACTGGATCGCGTGCGCCACATAGGCCGACAGCCGCGGCTTGTCTCCTAGCGCATGATACTCGGCAAAGCGATGCGCCGTCGTCGCCGCCATCGCGTAGTGAATGAAGGAGACCAGCGCCAGCGTCTTCACCACGGCGAAATAGACACCGACCTCTTCGGAGGAGCGGAATTGCTGCAGCACCAGCACGTCGGTGTAGGACAGCAGCAGATAAAAGCTTTCCACCAGCAGGATCGGCAGCGAGACGGCAAGCCAGCCGCGGAAATCATAGGCTTTGGGGCCGGCCTCGATGTGGCTGCCGAGCCTGCGGTTCAACACGATCATCTGGCCGATCATCGCGATCCATACCGCGGCGGCGCTGGCCCACATCGCGGCGATGGCGCCGAGATTGAAGCCGAGCACGAAGGCGCCGGCGATGAGACCAATGATCAGCGACTGCCGCACGATGAATTGCGGCATCAGTCCAAGCCGCATCCAGTCATGCGAACGGGCGATGCCGTCCTGGGTGTTGGCGACGACAAACGCCGGCAGCGTCAGGCAGCCGATATAGAGCGGCACGATCGCATTGGCGTCGATCCACGGCGACAATCCCTTCACCACGCCCGCCAGCAGCAGGGATACGACCGAGGAGACGGTAAACGTCATCCAGCGGCTGCCGGAAAGGAAGCCGCGCAGCAGCGCATGTTCGCCGCTTGTGCGATACTCCGGAATGATCTTCTGCGCGGAGGCCGAGATGCCGAAATCCATCATGCTGCCGAGCAGCAGCACCCAGGTCCAGACATAGACGTAGACGCCGTAATCAGAGCCGCCCATCCAGCGCGCCAGCAGGATCTGCGAGAAATAGGCGAGCGCTGCGCTGAAGACGCGGATGATCAAGATGGTGCCGGCCAGCCGCCTGGTGACGGAGGCTTCGCTGGAGCCGCCAAGCAGCCCACGCAGGCGCGCGATCACGCCGGCGGGCGGAGCGGTTGCGGATTGCGTATCCATCACGGCCACAAGGCTGCATCCCCGAAACGCGCCGCGAGGCGGCGGCGATGATCGGATGTATCAACCATTCGTTAAGATTCGGTTGGGTGGGAGAGGGGTTCCCTCGGCGTCGTCCCTGCGAAACGCAGGTACCCATAGCCACCGGCGGATATTGGACGAACGGTCTTTGCCATCGTGCCACGATCGATGGATCACGCGGTATGGGTTCCTGCGTTCGCAGGAAGGACGTTCAACTCAATTCAAACTGACATTGAACTCATACGCCCGGTCGCCGCCGACCAGGGTCAGTTTGAGCGCGGCGCCTTCGGCGCTGGCGCCGGGCGGCAGGCCATCGAGTTCGAAAGTAAAGCGTTTGACCCCGGGCGGGCTCTGCTCGACCAGTTTCGGAACCGGCAGCGCCCAGTCGGGCGTCGGCCCCTCGACGAACAGGCTGACCTCCTTGGCCTCAGGCGCGACGACGTCGACCAGCACGTTGTTCTTGCCGTCGCGCTTGACGTCGCGGATGGTCAGCGGATTGGGGTCGCCGATATTGGCGGGCTTGGGCACCGTATTGAGCGCATCGGACAGATTGCCGTCCTCGGTGCTGGCGACGCTGGCAAAAGCGAGCTCGGCATTGGCTTCGACCGGAATGCAGAGCTTGTCGCAGACGGCATAACTGACTTGGGCTCGCAGCGTCACCGGCTTGTCGGCATTTTTGGCCACGATCCGCAGCGGCAGCACGACCTGCTGCTTATATCCCAGCGCGGTGCCGCCGGCGCCGTCGTCGAATTTCTTCGGCGCCGGCCACAGCACGGTCACCGCTTCGACATTGTCCGATTTGGAGAAGTCGAAGCGGGGCGGGACGCCGAAATCGCCGGGTGTCCGCCAATAGGTCTTCCATCCCGGCTGAAGCTGGATGGCAACGCCGCCGAGCAGCACCGTACCACTGCGCGATCCCGCCAGCAGCCGGACCGCGGAATGCGCGTCGCGTTGCCACGGCGAGGCATCCTCGGCGCGAACCTGCGACGTCGCACACGCGAGATACAAAGCGGCGACGCCGAGTGCGGCGCGCAAGGGAACCATCACGATCATAAGGACGTCTTTACAGGCAAGTTTCGAGGCAAACCATTGAATTGCATGTGATCGGCCGCCGAATGATACCGGAAGCTTGATTGACAGAAACCCAACCCGATATCAGGATATGCAATCAGCAAGAGAGGCCTTTGCGGATGAGCCCTGAAGGCAAAAAACCGAAACCCGTCCGCCGCAAAGCCGCCGGCATTGGCGATAATTCGTCCAATGAAGGCTATCTGGACGGCCGGCTGCTGATCGCCATGCCGGTCATGGGCGACCCGCGCTTCGAGCGCTCCGTCATCTACATGTGCGCTCATTCATCGGAAGGGGCGATGGGCATCATCGTCAACCGTCCGGCCGGCAGCATCGATTTTCCCGGCCTGCTGGTGCAGCTCGACATCATCCAGAAGGCCGATCAGATCAAGCTGCCGGAAAACGCCGAGAGCATGCAGGTGCTGAAGGGCGGCCCGGTCGATACCGGCCGCGGCTTCGTGCTGCATTCCAGCGATTTCTTCATCCAGGATGCAACGCTCAATATCGACGACGGCATCTGCCTGACCGCGACAGTGGACATCCTCAAGGCGATCGCCAAGGGCACCGGACCCAAGCACGCGATCCTGGCGCTGGGCTATGCCGGCTGGGCGCCGGGCCAGCTCGAGAACGAGATCCAGCACAATGGCTGGCTGCATTGCGACGCCGACGCGGATTTGATCTTCGGCGACGACGTCGACGACAAATACCTGCGCGCGCTGCGCAAGATCGGCATCGATCCCGGCATGCTGTCCAACGAAGCCGGGCACGCTTAGGTCAGTTTCGTAGGGTGGGCAAAGCGAAGCGTGCCCACCATTCACGACAACGGTTTGGATGGATGGTGGGCACGGCGCAAGTGCGCCTTTGCCCACCCTACGGCCTTCTTTACTCCGCCGCCTGCTGCTGCACCGTCGGCTCGGTACCGGCCACCGTCGCGCGACGCATGTCACGTGGCTGCGACTGGTCGTAGCGCCGCACGCGGTGCATGGTCTGGCGGTTGTCCCACATCACGAGGTCATGCAAGTTCCATTTATGGACGTGGACGAATTCCGGCTGCGTGGCGTGCTCGGTCAGGTCGCGCAGCAACAGCCGCGCCTCCGGCACGCTCATGCCCTGCATAGCGCCGGCATGCGATGACAGATACAGCGACTTGCGGCGGTGCACCGGATGCGTCCGCACCAGCCGCTGCTGCACCGGCTTGAACATCGCTTTCTCTTCGTCGGTATAATCCAGGAAGCCGAGCGAGCCGCGCGAATACATCAGCGAATGCTCGCAGATCATGTCCTCGATCTCGGCCTTGGTGTCGTCGTCGAGTGCGTCATAGGCCGCGCGCATGTCGGCAAATTCGGTGTTGCCGCCCTTGGGGTTCACCACCCGCGCCGACAGCAGCGAAAATTTTGCCGGGATCGGGCGGAACGAGCTGTCGGAATGCCACAGGCAATTGCCGAGATTGAACAGATGGGCGCGGCTGTCGCGCGGCAGGGGCTTGCCGTCCTTGCCGAGGTTGGAGACATCGTTCAGCCCCGTGGTCAGCCGGTAATCTTCTTTCTTGGTGATGTTGCCGCCGCGGGCTTTTTCCCGCTCGCCGAAATTCAGCGCAAAGGCCAGTTGCTGTTCGTCCGTGATGTCCTGGTTGCGAAACAGCAGAACGGCATATTTGTCCATGCCGGCCTCGATGTCGGCTGCCTCCTGCGGCGTCAGGGGCTCGCGCAAATCAACGCCCGAAACTTCGCCGAAAAAATGCGGATGAAGCTGGCGGATCGTAACCGTCATGGCGTTTCTCCAGGATGCGGCGGGCGGTGCGTCCCGCTCTCTTGTGAGAAAAATTACTCTCCAACGTGTCCAAGTCAACGCTGCGGGCGCATGCCCGCTACGCATTCCGCGCCATCAGGCCGCCGTCGACGGGAATCACGGCGCCGGTCAGGAACGAGGCGGCCGGCAGGCACAGGCTCAGCGTCATATGCGCCACTTCCTCAGGCTCGCCGTAGCGGCCGAGTGCGGTGCGGCGCTTGGCATAGATCGTCTTGTGCTCTTCGGAAATCCGGTCGGTGATACCAGTGCGTATCGGGCCCGGGCAGATGCAGTTCACAGTGATGCCGTCGCGGCCAAGCTCGACGGCAAGCGAACGGGTCAGGCTGGTGACGCCACCTTTCGCGGCGGAGTAGGCGCTGACCGTTGCAGTGGCGCCGAGCGCTTCGGTCGATGCGATATTGACGATGCGCGGGCACTTTGACCGACGCAGATGCGGCAGTGCAGCGCGGATGATCCGCGGATGCGCGGTCAGCATCACGGCCAGCGCCTTGTCCCAGGCGGCGTCATACCCTTCGTCGTCGATCGGCATGCGTACGGAGATGCCGGCGTTGTTGATGACGATATCGAGCGCGCCGAAATGCTTGGCCACGTCGCCTACGACCTTGATGATCTCCTGCGGGTTGGCGACATCGAGAACCCATGCCTTTGCCGACCCGCCCTTGGCGGTAATCTCGTCGGCCACGGCCTGGGTGGCTTCGGCGCTGAGATCGGTGACGGCGACGTTGGCGCCCTCGGCGGCGAACACGTGCGCCGTGGCGCGGCCCATGCCGCTGGCGGCGCCGGTGACGAGAACGGTCAGGCCTTTGACCGAGCGGCTGAGCTGTTTGAAATCTGACATGATGGGATCCGGACGATGAATGCGTGGCGCGCTGCAAAGATTGACAAGGCTGGCACCGATCCGCAGACAGGTCAAACCAAGCCGAGCGAGGTGCAATCGTGACCAATATTGGCAGCCCGCAGATGCGTCGCCTGGAGCCTGCAGACGCTGTCCTGTACCGGGAGATACGGCTTGAAGCGCTCCAGAAAAATCCCGAGGCGTTCGGCAGCACGTTCGAGAAGGAAAGCGCGCAACCGTTGTCGTGGTTCGAGGCGGCCATTCGCCGCGCGGATATTTTTGGCGGATTTATCGACGGGCAGCTGATGGGAATAGCTGGCTTTACCGTGAAGGAAGGGACGAAGCACGCGCATAAGGGGTTGCTGTGGAGCATGTATGTCCGAAGCGCTGCGCGAAAATCCGGATTTGGGAAAATACTTGTCGCAGCCGTGCTCGATCATGCGCGCGGGCGCGTCGAGATGGTCCAGTTGACCGTGGTGAGCGAGAACGAGGCCGCACGCCGGCTTTACGAAGACATGGGCTTTGTCGAGTATGGCTTTGAAAAGCGAGCCCACAAGCATGGCGGGCGATATTACGACGAGGTTTTAATGGTCAAATTCCTCGACGAAGGCATAAGCTTAAGCCCAACAAAGAAGGATCGCAGGGATGAACGAACTGGATTTCAGCGGCAGGCAAGTGCTGGTGGTTGGCGGCTCCAGCGGCATCGGTAACGGCATCGCGCAGGCCTTTCGCGCCAAGGGCGCGAATGTCGCCATCTGCGGCACCCGCGCCGGCGCTGCCGACTATTCACCCGAAGAAGGGTCGCATCTCGAAGGGCTCGACTATTTCCAGCTCGACGTCAGCCACGCGCAGGCGATCGAGGCCTTGAAGCCGCCCTTCGAAAAACTCGACGTGCTGGTGCTGGCGCAAGGCGCGGTAATCTACCGCCGCGGCGAATTCGAGATGGATGGTTTTCGCAAGGTGCTGGAAGTCAACCTGATGAGCCTGATGGCGTGTGCCACCAAATTTCAGCCGATGCTGAGCGCCAGCAAGGGCTCGCTGATCATCGTAAGTTCGACCGCCGCCTATCACTCCACCATGGGCAATCCGGCCTACAATGCCTCAAAGACCGGCGCGGTCGGCTTGACGCGCACGCTCGGCGAGGCGTGGGCCGAGAATGGCATCCGCGTCAACGGCATTGCGCCCGGCCTGGTCGACACCAAGATGACCAAGGCGACGACATCAAATCCGAAGCGCCTCGAAGGGGCGCTGGAGCGGATTCCCTTGAAACGGCTCGGCACCCCCGCCGACATGGCCGGCGCAGCGCTGTTCCTGGCCTCGCCGCTTTCGTCCTACATCATCGGTCAGACCATCGTGGTCGATGGCGGGCTCATACTTTGAGCCCAGCATTCTGAACCGAGGCATTTCGCGCGCCTCAGGAACCCGAACGGGTCTCGCCGGTTAGCCCTCACGAAATACAGGGAAAAACAGGAGAGACCCGATGGACAAGGATCGGATTGCCGGCTCGGCCAAGGATTTTGCAGGTAAAGTCGAAAGTACTGTCGGCGACTTGGCCGGCGACGCAAAGACGCAAGCCGACGGTCGCGCGCGCGAAGCCGCCGGCACGGTGCAAAATCTGTACGGACAGGCCAAGGATGCCGCCCGCGACGCTACGGACGCCGCCGTCAATTATGCCAAGGACGCCTATGATAACAGTGGCGACAGCGTTCGCAGCGGCCAGCAGGCGGTGGCGAAAACCGTGCAGGACAATCCGCTCGGCGCATTGTTGGTCGCAGGTGGAATTGGCTTTGCGCTGGCATTGTTGATGACACGCCCGCCGCGCCGTCCGCCGCCACGCTGGCGCTATTAAATCAAGGCCAGTCGGTCGCAAATAGAACGCCCGGCGATGCAATCACTGCGTCGCCGGGAAACGCGCGTCTCGCCTTAAGACGTCAGAATCGCGTGACATTGCCCGGCGGAACCTCGGCCGATCGTCCGACACTACCCGGCGGGCGCGGTGCGCCCGGAGCGAAGGGTCCACGCGGTGGTGCGGCCGCCGGCGGTGCAGGCTGACGCGGTGCGGGGCCGAAGCCCCCGAAGAAATCGCGCAGCGACGGAGCGTTGTTCTGCGCCGGCCGAATCTGCATCGGCACCGTCTGCTGCGGCTGCCTCTTCTGCTGTTGTAAGGTTTGCTGCGGCGGCGGCAGCAGAAGCTGCCTCTGTCCGGGTACTGCCGCCACCGTTCCACTCGGAGAGGCGGCTGCTACCGGCGTATCGCCCTTGGCCTGCTCGCGGCCGATTTCCCGGCGAGGCCAGGCGTAATCGT
This sequence comes from uncultured Alphaproteobacteria bacterium, assembly GCA_963770135.1. Classification (GTDB taxonomy): domain Bacteria; phylum Pseudomonadota; class Alphaproteobacteria; order Rhizobiales; family Xanthobacteraceae; genus Bradyrhizobium. The sequence continues at coordinate 73,843 of CAVYOM010000022.1, forward strand.
CGGCGCGGCCGGCCGGCGGCGCCAACGCTTCACCCTTGACCAGTGTGCGCGCAGCGAGCGCATCCACCCCGGCGGGGCGCGTGCCGGGACCGCCGAGCAACTGATCGGTGCCGACGGAAGAGGCCACCAGCGGCATCACCGGTCCGGCCAGCGGGCGCGGCGCCGGCTGGCCCGGCACGACATTGGCGTCAGGCGTTACCGGTTCGATCGGCACGGCGATCGGCCCGGAGCGGGCAGCAAGCAGGCGCGTCACCTCGCGCTCGACATAATGCGCGAGCTTGCGCGCGCCGGGCTTGGTGAAGAATACGCCGTCGGCCGTGCGCAGCTGGCGGATCTGGCCTTCGAAGTCGGGACCTTTTTGCAGGAAGCGGCCGGCTTCATCGACAAAGCCATCCCAGATGTCGACATAGGTAATGCCGGCCTTGCCGGCGCCGTCGCGATACAGCGCATCCAGGAACAGCATGTCGGACGTTCCCTTTGGTCCGCGGATCGCGGGCAGGCCGACCCACAACACCGGCACGCCCTTGGATTTCAGCACGCCGATCAGCTCTTCGATCTTCTTGGCGTAGAGTTCGACCCAGCGCTCATCGCGAAACTCGTAGAGCCCGCCGCCCGCGCGCGCGGGAGTAGCGGTTTGCGGCGCGTCATCGTCCTCGGCATCGTCAGCCTTCGCGGTATCGGCCTTGGTATCAGTCTTGGCAGTGTCCACCTTGGTTCCATCCGCCTTGGCTGCGTCTGCCTTACCGGCATCGGGCTTGGCAGTGTCCGTCGAGCTTTCGGGCTTGGGCTTTGCATCGCCCGGCTTGCCGCGCGCGTCTTTCTTGTCGTCCTTCTTGTCGGTCTTCTTCTCGGTGACCGCCTCGCGGATCGACACGCGGTCGTTGAGGCCGAGCATGACGACGATGGCGTCGGGCTTTTCGGTGGCGAGGATGGCCTTGGCGGCTGCGGTCCAGTCGGCGGGCTCGCCGCGCGGCTGATACTTGATCAGGCCGGAGATGGTCTTGTGCTTGCGGATCACGCCCATGTCGGGCTGCTCGGAATAGGCGTCTTCCAGGCCATAGCCGAGCCAGTCGGCCATGGCGTCACCCAGCACCAGCACGTTACGTTCAGCCACCGTGTCGCGCTTGGCCGGCCCGGGCGCGCGGGAGAAGTCCTGGCGTGGCGCCTGCTGAGATGGCTGTTGCTGGAATGGCTGAAAGAAATCGCCGCCAAACCAGCCGCCGCCACGTTGTGGCGCTTGGCGCTGCGGCGGACCGCCGAAGCCGCCGAAATTGAAAAACTGCGCGGACGCCGGTGCCACGATCCCGATCAGAAACGCGATCACAACCGCCAGCACGGCCAGCGGGCCGGTATCGGTGAACACGCGCAAAAAGGATTTTGGCTTTCGCATTCGGCTCAGTCGCAATGGATCGTGATGTGGCAAATATAGTAACGGAATCGGGCCGTAAGCGGGCAGATTGTCCCCATAAATCGGGGTTCCGGCCTGACCGTCAAGACTTCTGCCAAATCGTGGTTTTCAGGGTTACTTTAGCAGCTAAAAGCTGGATTTAACGCCCTCGCAGCCGCTCCAAGACGTCGGATGAGGCGAAACCGTCCGCCGGCGTCCCGATCGAGGCCTGGAAGCCGCGCAGCGCCTCCCGGGTCTGGCCGCCAAACTGGCCATCCGGTGTTCCCCGGTAGAAGCCGCGCTGGGCCAAAAGCTGCTGCAGTTCCAGCCGTTCGGCGCGCGACAGCACCCGTTCCTGCCGCGGCCAGGGCTGCACGAATGGCGGCCCGCCGCGCAGGCGGTCGGCGAAATGGCCGATCGCCAGCGCATAGGCCTCCGCCGGGTTGTATTTCATGATCACGCGGAAGTTCTGCAGCATCAGGAAGCCGGGCCCCTGCGCGCCGGCCGGCGCCAGCAGATAGGCCTTCTCGGTCGGATCCGGGAACGGCTTGCCATCGGCCCGCTTCATTCCCTGTTGCTGCCACTGCGCGATCGTCATCGCCTTGGCCTTGTCCGCCAGCATGAAATTGAAACCCTCCGGCAGCACCACCTCATAGCCCCAGCTCCGGCCGGTCTGCCAGCCGTCCTTCTTGAGGTTGTTGGCGGTCGACGCAATCAGGTCGGCGGCGTTGTCGACGACGTCGCGGCGGCCGTCGTTGTCGCCGTCGACGGCGTAGCGCTTGAAGGCGGTCGGCATGAACTGCGTCGGCCCGAATGCGCCGGCCCACGAGCCGCGCATCTGTTCGGGACGCAGATCGCCTCGGTTGAGGATTTCCAGCGCGGTAAGGAATTCGTCCTTGAAATAGGCCTGGCGGCGGCCGACGCAGGCCAGCGTCGCCGTCGACTGCACCACGTTGCGGTCGCCCATCTGCGTCGAGTAGTTCGAACTCGATGCCCCAGATCGAGGCGATCGCGTAGCGGTCGACGCCGTAGGCTTTTTCCACCGCGTCGAACTGCGGCTTGTATTTTGCGAGGATCTCGCGGCCCTTGGCGAGGCGGTTGTCGTTCACGAGGATGTCGAGATAGTCCCAGATCGCCTTCGTGAATTCGGGCTGCGAATCCATCAGATCCATGATGCGCAGGTCAGGCTCGAGGCCGGTCGTAAACCGCTCGAAATTTTGCTGGGTGATGTTGCGCCGTGCGGCATCAGGCCACATCCCGGCAACGCAATTCTGAAAGTTTGCGGCAGCCTCCCGGATCGCCGAAGCCGTCATCAGGGGGTGGCCGGAGGCGCCGTCCTCGCCGCTCCAAGGGGGCGGGCCGCCGTCCGGGCCGGGCGCGGCCTGCGGCGTCGGGCCGGATTTTGGCCCGGAGAAGATGCTGCCGAAAAAGTTCGAAACCCCGTTGCCGGAGGATGGGGCTTGCGATTGGGCTTGAGACTGTCCGCTGGAACACAATAGCGCGGCCGCGATTAGAATCGCGCCGGTTCGATTGCCCATCGCTCGTTCCATCAGACCCATGCCGTGCCCGTCCATCGCAGCCAACCCCGTAGCAGAAGGCCCTGTCACGGTTTCCTATAACTTAACAGAGGGGATTTTGTTGTCGCGCCCGCCGCGCGCAAGGGCAGGCTTAACGATCATCATACATCCGCCTTTGTTCGCGGCTGCAAACCGGCTATCAACGTGCGATCTAAGGACTTTCCTCATTTCCGGCGTTTTTCAATAAGGCCCCCGACATCCCATGAAAATCCGTAAAGCCGTTTTTCCGGTCGCCGGTCTTGGCACCCGCGTCCTGCCCGCCACCAAGGCGATGCCGAAGGAAATGTTGACCATCGTCGACAAGCCGCTGATCCAGTACGTGGTCGACGAGGCCAAGGAAGCGGGCATCGAGCATTTCGTCTTCGTCACCGGGCGCAACAAGGGCGTGATCGAGGATCATTTCGACCGGATGTTCGAGCTCGACACCACGCTGGCCGCGCGCGGCAACAAGAAGGCCGAGCAGGATATTTTGGCGCGCGACCAGCCCGAAGCCGGCGCCACCAGTTTCACCCGCCAGCAGGCGCCGCTCGGGCTCGGGCACGCGGTCTGGTGCGCGCGCGACATCGTCGGCGACGAGCCGTTCGCGGTGGTGCTGCCGGACGAACTGGTGCTGAATAGCCCGGGCTGCCTGAAGCAGATGATCGAGGCGGCCGAAAAGCTCGGCGGCAAATCCAATCTGCTCGCGGTCGAACCGGTGCCGGACGATCTCACCCATCAATACGGTATCTGCGGCGTCGGCAAGCGGCTCGCAAAGAACATGTTCGAGGTTGACGGCATGGTGGAGAAACCGCCGAAGGGCACCGCGCCCTCAAACCTGTCGATCACCGGGCGCTACATCCTGCAGCCGGAAATCTTCAAGATCCTGGAGACGCAGGAGCGCGGTGCGGGCAACGAGATCCAGCTCACCGATGCGATGAAAACCCTCTCCAAGACGCAAAGCTTCTATGGCGTGGAGTTTGAGGGCGAGCGGCACGATTGCGGTTCAAAACCCGGCTTCCTGCGCGCCAACATCGCCTACGGCATGGCGCGCGCGGACCTTCGCGACGGCCTGCGTGCGGAGATGAAGAAGTATCTGGAGAAATGAGGAGCGGTGCGGCGGTCTATCGCCGTCATTGCGAGCTAAGCGAAGCAATCCATGTCTCGGCTTGCGGCGCTATGGATTGCTTCGCTTAGCTCGCAATGACGAGTAGTTTGCCTTAAGCCACCAGCGCAAGCCGCGGGATCGCTGCGAGCACCGACTGATTGCGGCCATTGGCCTTGGCGGCGTAGAGCGCCTTGTCGGCGGCTGCGATGAGATAGGTCCAATCGATGGCTGCCGCGGGCGTCGTGCTCGCCACGCCGATGCTGACGGTCGTGACGCGGGGGTCTCCCGCCCATTGTTCGACCTTGAGGCGAATGGTCTCGGCGACGGTGAACGCTTCTACCGCCGAGAGGCCCGGCAGCAGCACCGCGAACTCCTCGCCGCCGTAGCGCGCCGGACAATCGCCCGACCGCCGCACCGCGTCCGAAATACAGATCGCGATGCCGACCAGCACCTGGTCGCCGGCCTGATGTCCGTAGGTGTCGTTGTAGGCCTTGAAGTGATCCGCATCGATCATCAGCACCGCGACCGGGGTCTTGTTGCGTGCAGCCCGCCGCCACTCCTGATCGATTTCGGAATCGAATTTGCGCCGGTTCTTCAGGCCGGTGAGTGAATCGGTCGTTGCCATCTCTTCCAGTCTGGCCTCGGCCTCGGCGCGGCGACCGATCTCGCGCGCGAGGAACAGCGTGGTGCCGACCACGAACAGGATCAGCACCAGCATGATCGCTCCGATCCGCAGCACTTCGCGGTGCCAAAGGTTCAGGATGCTCGCCAGCGGCTTTCCGACCACGACAAAGAACAGGCCTGTGCTGCCGCTTCGAACGTAAAGCCGCGGCGTCGGATCCACCGGCCCGACGCCGGCATAGGCCGCGCCTTCCTTCAGATTTTCGGCGCGCCAACTTGGCCGCTCGGCCAGATTCTTCCCGATGACCTCGAGGTCGAACGGCGTCCGCATGATGATCGTCCGGTCGCGGCGCAGCACCGTGATCGTATCGCCGGGGTTGAGGGTGAGCCGGCCGAACAGGTCATGGAAATAGCTGAAGCGGATCGAGCCGACCACGACACCAGAAAAGCGACCATCGGCATCGGTGATGCGCCGGCTGAGCACGACCGAAAAGGCGCCGCGGCGCAACATCGGGCGGCTCATGTACAGGCCCAGATCGGGATTGGCGCGATGGACCTGGAAATACTCCTCGTCGCCGCGGTTCTCCGGCGCCGGATCGAGACTTGCCGCATCGTGGGTCAGTCTGCCCTGCGCGTCGAACACCTGGATCACGCCGAAATGCTTGGCGGTAGCGGCGTGATCGAACAGGATCAGGTGCTGGATCTCCTTGCTGACGCCCCTGATCTCCGGCATCACCAGATTGCTGGCGACGGCGCGCAGCGACAGATCGTAAAGCTCGATATTGCGGCTGATGTCGGCATCGATGCCGGCTGCGAGATTTTCCAGGGTTTGGCGTGCGAGCTCTTCCTCGCCGCGGCGCATGTCGAGCATGACGCTGGTGCAAATCGCGGAGAAGCCGATCACGGTCGCGATCGACGACGCAATCAACAGCTTCGCGGACAAGCGCCAGGGCCGGCGGCCGGAGTCTTTCCTGAACCAGCCCTTCCTGGCCACGTCGCTTTGCCGTCCGAATAGCATAGACCGCTCCAAGCCTTACGGTATGCATCCGGATACGTTGTTGCGGCCTTAAGCGGCGACAGCGATAAGATAATCAGTTAACGCTTGGTTGCCGGGAGCGACGGTTTTTTGCAAATCGCCATTGGAGACAAGGGTGAACGACTACGACCTGCTGCGGGACTACCTGAAGAAGCAGAAACTTCCCGAATTCGTGCTGAGCTTCGAACAGATCGAGGAGATCCTCGACGCGGCGCTGCCGCGCGCCGCGCACCGGGCGTCGTGGTGGGAAACCGAGCGCAGCCCTCAGGAGAAGATGCCGCAGCGCGAGGCCTGCCTCGAAGCCGGCTACATCGCAACGCGGCAGGCGGACGGGAAGAGCGTGAAGTTCAAGAAGATGCCGGTGAGGCGGTGAAGGCGCGCTAGTGACCGAGCTGAGATCAACGACCTTGTTCGCCGTCGTCATCATCCGCGGAGGCGGATGGTCCAGTATTCCAAAGGCGTCGGTGTTTTCATCGAAAAGCCGCGGCGTACTGGACACACAGCCTTCGCGGGGTATGACGTCTGTTGGTGACGACGCAACGCCGCATCACAGTTCAACGACTAACTCGCCGCTTCCAGCCGTTCTTCCGTCAATAGCCGCAGCGCGGCGCCGGCGTCCATCGGCTCGCCGAAGGCAAAGCCCTGGGCGTATTCGCAGCCGAGCTGATAGAGCTCGACCGCATCCGAATCCGTCTCCGCGCCTTCCGCCACCACCTCCATGCCGAGGTCGTGGGCGAGCGCGATGATCGATTTCAGGATCACCGGGCGCGTGCCGCGGCTGGTGGTGCGGACGAAGGACTGGTCGATCTTGATGGTGTCGAACGGGAAACGCTGCAGATAGGCCAGCGAGGAATGGCCGGTGCCGAAATCGTCGAGCGACAGCCCGGTGCCGAGTTCGCGGATTCGGGCCAGCATCTGCGCCGCATGCTCCGGGTTCTCCATGACGAGCGATTCCGTGAGTTCCAGTTTCAGCGTGCCGCGCGCCACCGAGGAGCGCGACAGCACGGTGCGGATGTCGTGGATCAGGTCGTGGCGCAGCAACTGCCGCGAGGAGACGTTGACGGAGGCAAAGATCGGCTCGCGCGAGCGCATCGCGCGCTGCCAGATCGAAAGCTGCCGCGCGGTCTGATCCATCACGAACATGCCGAGGTCGACGATCAGGCCGATTTCCTCGGCGATGCTGATGAATTCCGAGGGCGACATCCGGCCGAGCTTGGGATGATCCCAGCGCGCCAAGGCTTCAAAACCGGCGATCGAGCGATCTTCCAGCCGCACGATCGGCTGGTACAGAATGGTGATTTCCTGCCGCTCGATGGCGCGCCGCAGTTCGCTCTCCAGCGTCAGGCGGTCGGTCTTGCGGGCACGCATCGCGGGCTTGTAGACGTCGATGCGGTCGCCGCCGATGCGCTTGGAATGATACATCGCAAGCTCGGCGTCCTTGATGATCTCTTCGGTCAATTGCGTCTGCGGATCCGACAGCGCGAGCCCGATCGAAGCGGTGAGAAAGATCTCGCGGTCGTTGAAGGCGATCGGCGCGCGGATGGTCTTGCGGATGGTTTCGGCGAACGCGGTGATACGTACCGGATCCTGCTCCGACAACAGGATCAGGCCGAACTGGTCGCCGGCCAGCCGCGCCAGCGTGTCCTGCGGTTTCAGGATGCGCGTCAGGCGCCGTGCCAGCGTCAGCAGGATGGAGTCGCCGACCGCGATGCCGACGGAATCATTGACCTGCTTGAAGCGATCGAGGTCGATCACCATCAGCGTCGGCCGCAGGGTCGGCACGCTCTTGGCGAAATTGGCCACCGCGCCGAGGCGGTCCATGAACAACCGGCGGTTCGGCAGGCCGGTGAGGTTGTCATGCACGCTGTCGTGCAGCATGCGCTCTTCGGCGTTCTTGATCTCGGTGACGTCGGTGAGCGTTCCGACCACGCGGGAGACCTCGCCGTCGGAGCCGACCACCGGTCGCGCCTTCAGCGCGAACCACATGAAATGGCCGTCGGGCGTGCGGAGGCGAAAATCCTGCACCAGCCGGCCGCGGCGCTGGTCGAGCACGCTGTCGAGGGCGGCCCGGAAGCGATCCTGGTCGAGCGGATGCAGCACCTCCAGCCATTTTGCCGCCGGGCCCTCCAGCGTGCCGCGTTTCAGCCCGAGCAGGCTCTCTGTTTCCGGGCTGGTGAACACCTTGTCGGCGGAAACGTCCCAGTCCCAGATCAGGTCGCCGGAGCCGGTCAGCGCTAGTGCGCGGCGCTCGATGTCGGAGACGATTCCGGTGGTCGCGCCGCCGCCGGCAAACGCGTGCTGCATCACCGTAAATCCGATCAGCATCACGATCAGCACGAGGCCGCCGAGCAGCGCGGGGCCGACGATGTCGTTGGTGACGGAGCCCGCCACTGTCATCCCGGCCGCGATCACCCAGACCACCAGCAGGAACCAGGTCGGGATCAAGAGCACCGCGCGGTCGAAGCCATGCGTCGAGAGATAGACGATCAGGGTAAAACCGGCGAAGGCGATCAGCACCAGCGAGATGCGCGCAATGCCAGAGGCGACCGCGGGATCGAACAGGGCCAGCGCCACCAGCGAGCCGAGGAAGGCGAGCCAGCCGACGGTGATGTGGGAATAGCGCACATGCCAGCGGCTGAGATTGAGATAGGCAAACAAGAACACCAGCAGCGTCGCCGCCAGGATCGCTTCGCCCGCCGCGCGCCAGACGCGCTCGGCGTTGTTCGACATGTCGAGCACCTTGCCCCAGAAGCCGAAATCGACGCCGATATAGACCAGCACCGCCCAGGCAAGGGCCGCGGCGGCCGGGAACATGATGCTGCCCTTGACCACGAACAGGATGGTGAGCACCAGCGCCAGCAGGCCGGAAATGCCGATCACGATGCCCTGGTAGAGCGTGAACGAATTGACCTTGTCCTTGTAGGCGTCGGGTTCCCACAGATAGAGCTGCGGCAGCTTGTCGGTGCGCAGTTCCGCCACGAATGTGATGACGGCGCCGGGGTCGAGCGTGATGCGGAAGATGTCGGCGGTCGCGCTCTCCTGCCGCTCGGGGCGATCGCCGGTCGACGGCGTGATGGTTGCGATGCGCGACAGGCCGAGGTCGGGCCACAACAGGCCGGATGACACGATGCGATAATGCGGGGCGACGATCAGGCGGTCGAGCTGGTCGTCGGTGTTGTTGGCGAGCGCGAACACCACCCAGTTCTGCCCACCCTCGCGGGCGCGGACCTCGATGCGGCGGACAATGCCGTCGGTTCCCGGCGCGGTCGAAACCTGGATGCGGTCGGTTTCGCTGCGCTGGTGGTCGAGGACGGCGGTGAGATCGATGGCAGGCGCGTCACTGCGGACGCTGACTGCGTCAATGGCGTGCGCCGCTGGCGCGACCGCAACAATCATGAAGCCCAGCGCAACCAGCGCAAGGCACCTGATCAGACGCAATGTCAGTACTCCGCGACCAACGATTCTTCCGGCCCAGCGAACGGGTCGGGGTAGCCGCGATAAATGACATGAAAGCGAAGCGAATCAAAGGGTTTCCGCCTTTGCTCCACTTGCGATTGGCTAAACCACCAACACAATTTTGCCAATATGTGCGCTGGTCTCCATCCGCCGGTGCGCGTCGGCGGCTTTTTCCAGCGGGAAAGAGCTGTCCATCAGCGGTTTCACCCTTCCGTCGCGCAAAAGAGGCATGACCTTGGCTTCAATCGCGGCGACCATCGCCGCCTTATCCGCATTAGTACGGGGGCGCAGCGTGGAGCCGGTGTGGGTCAGGCGCTTTACCATCACCTTGGCGATGTTGACGGTGATCTTGGGTCCGTTGAGGGTTGCGATCTGCACGATCCGGCCATCGACCGCGGCGGCGTCATAATTGCGATCGACATAGTCGCCGGCGACCATGTCGAGGATGAGGTTGGCGCCCACATTGTTGGTCTCCGCCTTGACCACGGCGACGAAGTCCTCGGTCTTGTAGTTGATGGCGCGGTCGGCGCCGAGTTTCAGGCATGCGTCGATCTTGTCCTGCGAGCCGACGGTGACGATCACTTTCGAGCCGAACGCCTTGGCGAGTTGGATCGCCATGGTGCCGATGCCGGATGAGCCGCCGTGGATCAGCAAGGTCTCGCCCGGCTTCAGCGCGCCGCGCTCGAACACATTGTGCCAGACCGTCATCAGCGTTTCCGGGATCGCGCCGGCTTCCTGGATCGAGAGCGATGACGGCACCGCCATCGCCTGTGCGTCTTGCGCAATGCAATATTGGGCATAGCCGCCGCCGGCCACCAGCGACATCACCTTGTCGCCGAGTTTGTGCTTGGCCGCGCCTGCGCCTAGCGCGACCACTTCGCCAGCGATTTCAAGGCCGGGCAGGTCGCTGGCGCCGGGCGGCGGCGGGTAGGCGCCGGAGCGCTGCGCGACGTCGGGACGGTTGACACCGGCGGCCATCACCTTGACCAGGATTTCGCCCGGGCCGGGGACCGGAAGGCTGCGGGTTTCCGGCAATAGCACTTCGGGGCCGCCGGGCTTGCTGATGCCGACAACGGTCATTTGCGCGGGCAGCTTTTCCATGATTTGTCCTTGCGAAATGCGGGAATTTAAGGCGGCCCCTGATTAGCCAGCCCGGCTCCAGCTGGCAACCGCTTCGGGAACCGCCCAGAGCAAGGAGAAACGCATGGCCATCGAGGATGACGACAAGCCGCGCAAGAAAATCACCCACGAGATCGGCCAGGACCTGTCGTTGCTGTCGGTCGAGGAATTGACCGAGCGCATCGCGCTGATGACTTCGGAAATCGAACGCCTTCAGCAGGCCGTCACGAAGAAGCGCGCGTCAAAGGATGCGGCGGACAGTTTTTTCAAGACGTGAGATCTTCGAACGCAATCTCACCACATAGTCCCTCCGAACGCAGGATCCCATACGCCGTGGCCCATCTTCTGGCAGGCCGCTGGCCGACTTTCCGGCAATCACAATCGCCGGTGGTTATGGGTCCCTGCGTTCGCAGGGACGACCAGCGGTTGGAGTCAACGCGAAAACTCGGCCACTGGCCGACATGGCAAATAATCCCTGAAGAAAATCGCTCGTTTACGAAGGATTAAGCTTTCTCCTTTATGACTGAGATCGTCCTTGTTTGGACACCGAGTGGCTCCTGTCCACTCTGTTTGACGCCTCCCTGTTATCAACTTCAAAAGCCGCCGGAAACGGCGGCTCTTTTTTGTGCGCAGCGCGGCTATTTTGTGCCCCCATACGCTGGAAACCATAAATCCGGTTGCCGCTGGACTCTCGTCCGGACAAGCGCAATGATTTGTTCATCATAAGCTGGTGATTACACAGCCGGCGGGGCAAATAGTGGCGTGAGGGCGTTAACCATGGCGGACCGTTCGCAAAGCGAATCCGCGCTCGTTCAGTTCAGCGAGCGGCTCACTAATTCCGCGGCATTCGGATCCCTGTTCCGGGAAGGCATGGATCTCGTCGAGGAGACCGCCGCCTATCTCGACGGCGACGGCCGCACTGAGGCCAAGGCGCTCGAACGTTCCGTCAGCCTGACTTACGCAACCGAAAGCATGCGTCTGACCACCCGCCTGATGCAGCTCGCGTCCTGGCTGCTGCTGCATCGCGCGGTCAAGGAAGGCGAGATGACGCTGACCCAGGCCAATCGGGAAAAGACCAAGGTCAAGCTCACGGCCGCCGATCCCGGCGCCGAGGACATGATCGAAAAGCTGCCGCAGCAATTGCAGGATCTGATTGCGCGCTCGATGAGCCTGCAGGCCAAGGTGCGCCGGCTCGACACCACGATCCATTCGCCCGTCGCTGAACGGGCCCCGATCGGCAACCCGCTGGTGCCGCAGCTCAACCGCCTGAAGGCGGCCTTCGAGCAGTAACTCTCTCCGCGTCATTGCGAGCCAACGGGCGGCGCTTCGCGCCGACCCGTTGGCTCGCAATGACGCTGATAGGGCTTTGCCAAACAAAAAACGCCCCGGCAAACCGGGGCGTTTTTGCATGTCTGGGCCGAAGCGGAGGGCTCCGAAAACCCTCAGTCCTTCTTGAGGAAGCCCGAAAACTTCTTCTGGAAACGCGACACGCGGCCACCGCGGTCGAGCAGCTGCTGCGAGCCGCCGGTCCAGGCCGGGTGCGACTTGGGGTCGATATCGAGGTTCAGCTTGTCGCCTTCCTTGCCCCAGGTGGAGCGGGTCTGGTACTCGGTCCCGTCGGTCATCACGACCGTAATCGTATGATAATTCGGGTGAATTTCGGCTTTCATGGCATATCCTTCGGCGCGCCGGCGCCCTTCTCAAATGGCAATGCGTACGGGATTTGGCCGGCTCTATAACTTAGTAAGGCCACCAAAACAAGCTACGTATCCTCCCGGATTGGGAATCTCCCGGATTTGCCAGAGGGTGCCGCGGGGCCTATCTGGGAGCGGCAAAACCGGTCGGATCTCATGAGCGCAGCGGAACAACTTGAAGACGTCAAAACCGCGCCCCCACGGCGCGACGCCCTGCTTGAGGAAGAGGCCTTCATCGAGGCCCAGTTGACGCAGTCGCCGGCCAGGACGGGCGCAAAGCTCCGCCCGCTGCTGGCGCTGGCGCCTTACGTCGCGCGCTATCGCGGCCGCGCGGCTCTCGCCTTCATCTCGCTGACGGTCGCCGCGATCACCACGCTGGTGGTGCCGGTCGCGGTCAGGCGCATGATCGATTTCGGCTTCAGCCCCGAAGGCATCGCGCTGATCAACAGCTATTTCAGCGTCATGATCGCCATTGTCGCGGTGCTCGCCGCGGCCAGCGCGTCGCGCTTCTACCTCGTCATGACGATCGGCGAGCGTATCGTCGCCGATCTCAGGCGCGACGTGTTCGCGCATCTGGTCTCGCTGTCGCCGGCGTTCTTCGATTCCGCGCGCTCGGGCGAACTGGTGTCGCGGCTGACCGCCGATACCACCCAGATCAAATCCGCGGTCGGCGCCTCGGTGTCGATCGCGCTGCGCAACATCATGCTGTTCATCGGCGCCGCCGCCATGATGGTGATCACCAGCCCGAAACTGTCGGGCTTCGTGCTGCTGGCGATCCCGCTGATCGTGATTCCACTTGTCGCGTTCGGGCGCTGGGTGCGGCGGCTGTCGCGCAATGCGCAGGATACGCTGGCGGACGCCAGCGCCTACGCCTCCGAACTGATCGGCGCGATCAGGACCGTGCAGGCCTATACCAGCGAGCGGATGGCGACCAGCCGCTTCGGCGGTGAGGTCGAGCAGGCCTATGAGGCGGCGCGCAGCTCGACGCGGGCGCGCGCGGTGCTGACGCTGATCATCATCTTCATCGTGTTCTCCAGCGTCGTGGCGATCCTTTGGGTCGGCTCGCACGATGTGCTGACCGGGCAGATCACGCCGGGCCGGCTCGGCCAGTTCGTGCTGTATGCAGCGTTCGCCGCCACCGGTCTCGGCCAGCTCAGCGAAGTCTGGGGCGAAGTCTCGTCCGCGTCTGGCGCCGCCGAGCGCCTGTTCGAGATCCTGCGGGTCAAATCGCAGATCACGGCGCCGCCGCAGCCGGCTGCCCTGCCGCAGCCTGCGCGCGGCGACGTCGGATTCGAAAATGTCAGTTTTGCCTATCCGACGCGGCCGGACGTGCTCGCGGTCGACAATGTCTCGCTCGCGGTCAAGGCCGGCGAAAAGGTCGCGATCGTCGGACCGTCGGGGGCCGGCAAGAGCACGCTGTTTCATCTCCTGCTGCGGTTCTACGATCCCGCGCGCGGCACGATTTCGCTCGACGGCGTGCCGGTCAGATCGGCCGATCCGGTCGACGTTCGTTCGCGCATCGCGCTGGTGCCGCAGGACTCGGTGGTGTTCGCGGCTTCCGCCCGCGAAAACATCCGCTTCGGCCGGCCTGACGCCAGCGACGCCGAGGTCGAGCGCGCCGCCGATCTCGCCCATGCCACCGAATTCCTGCGCCGCCTGCCCGGCGGCTTCGAGGCGCAACTCGGCGAGCGCGGCGTGACGCTGTCCGGCGGCCAGCGCCAGCGCATCGCGATCGCGCGCGCGATCCTGCGCGACGCGCCGCTGCTGTTGCTCGACGAAGCTACCTCCGCGCTCGATGCCGAAAGCGAGACGCTGGTGCAGACCGCGCTGGAGGAATTGATGCGCCATCGCACCACGCTCGTGATCGCGCACCGTCTCGCCACCGTGCTGTCCTGCGACCGCATCATGGTGATGGATCAGGGCAGGATCGTCGAACAGGGCACGCATGCGGAGCTGGTTGCAGCTAATGGGTTGTACGCGCGGCTGGCGCGGTTGCAATTTGAGGCAGGCTAGAGCGTTTTCCAGCGAAGTGGATTCCGGTTCGCGTCAAGAAAACGCGTCAAATCAAAAATCCAGAGCCGTTCGGACGGCTCTGGAAAAAAGCGGGAACCAGAACGTCGCGTGCCTGTTGTAGCCCCGTCAACAATCTCGTTGTGATCGAATAGGAGAGGGCATGCCTTACCGTCGCGGAGGTTTCGCGCTTACGCCGCCGTCGCTCGTGATATTTGTGATTTCGGTGGTGCTGGCGCTTATCGCGCTCCTGATTCGGTATGCCCACCTTTCCGTTCCGATCATCAGTTCGGCGCGGGTCTTCGACGTCTTGGCGATTGCCTATGTCGTGCTGGTTATCGGCGTGCTGTTTCGGCGCATATGACGTCGCGGGAGTTGAGCGGCTAGCGATCCTCGCGGCATTTCGGCGACAATATCGGTACGTTCGACCACGGCCAGTTTTTCCACGACCCGTCTTTCCCGACGCATGCTGGCGATGGAGTGGATGGCGCCGATACTTCGGCGCCACCGCTTGACGCCGCTTTCTTCTCGGTCTCGGTGGCTGCGAGATGCCGATCCAGATAGGTCTCCGAAAGCAACCCGGCGACGATCACCACCAAAAACGTCGCTGAGCCCTTGGCGAATTCGGCCCGCGTCATCGTTCCGTCTCCGTTGTTGAATTGAGCCGTCGGCTTACCGCAGCCTGTCCATTAGACTTGTGATGACGATCACGGTCTCCAGTTCATTCGCAAGACTGGGCGTCCCGATGTTGGATTGACGTCTTCCCCCGCATGCCCAAAGCCGTTGCGCTCATAGAAGCGGATGGCGCGGGCGTTGTCCTTGTTGACCTCTAACGTAACGCCGTGGGGCGACAGACGTTTCGTTTCATCGACCAAAGCGGTGGCGAGTTTGGAGCCCCAGTAATCGGGCTTGACGACGAGCTGGTCGAGATAACCTGATCCATCGATAGTTACGAACCCTACCAGCGTGTCCGCCTGTTCGGCGACGATAATCGAGGCATGCGGCACCAGTTCGTTGCGCCAGCGCTCCCGCCACCACGGCACGCGCGCCGTGAAATCGATCGAAGGGTAGGCCTGCTGCCAGGTCAGCCGCCACAATTCGATCGCCGCGTCTTCGTCCTCGGCGCGATAGGGCCGGAGATGGAAGCTGGCGCCCATTCAAGCCCGGCCATGACGACGTCGTGTGTGCGAAGGGCTCACTACCGTTCCGTCAGCTTCAGTTCGATGCGCCGGTTGCGCTTGTAGGCTTCTTCGGTGGGGGCGGTGTCGAGCGGCTGAAATTCGGCAAAGCCTGCGGCGACCAGCCGCTGCGCGGGGACGCCGAGGAAAACCAGATATTGCACCACGGAGATGGCGCGGGCCGACGACAATTCCCAGTTCGACTTGAACAGCGGCGAGTTGATCGGCCGCATGTCGGTGTGGCCGTCGACCCGCAGCACCCAGCCGATCTCGCTCGGGATCTGCTTGTCCAGGTCGATCAGCGCGGTAGCGAGTTTATCCAGCTCGGTGCGGCCCTCGGGCAGCAGCAATGCCTGGCCGGAGTCGAAAAAGACTTCCGACTGAAACACGAAGCGGTCGCCGACGATGCGGATATCGGGGCGATTGCCCAGAATGGCGCGCAGGCGGCCGAAGAATTCCGAACGGTAGCGCGACAATTCCTGCACGCGCTGCGCCAGCGCGACGTTCAGGCGCTGGCCGAGATCGGCGATCCTCCCTTGCGATTCCTTGTCGCGCTTTTCGGAGACTTCCAGCGCTTCCTCTAGCGCCGCAAGCTGACGGCGCAGCGCGCTGATCTGCTGGTTCAGCACCTCGATCTGGGCGAGCGCGCGCGAGCTCACCGTCTTTTCGGATTCGAGCGCCTTGTTGAGCTCGTTGGCGCGGCCCTGGGCGTCGCCGCCGGCGCCCGCCAGCCCCTCGTAAAGCCCCTTAATGCGGTCGCGCTCGCTTTCCGCGGCAGACAGGCCGGCGCGCAATTGCCCGACCTGGTCGTCGAGCGCGAGCTTGCCGAGCTTTTCCAGCGAGAGCAGGTCGTTGAGCTGCGCGATTTTGGCGTTGAGCTGCTCCAGCGCCTTGTCCTTGCCGGTGACTTCCTGCGACAGGAAGAACTGCACCACCAAAAACACCGACAGCAGGAACACGATCGACAGCACCAGCGTCGACAGTGCGTCGACGAATCCCGGCCAGTAGTTGAAACCGGATTCGCTGCGGCGTGCACGGGCGAGGGCCATTTTGTATTACTCCGACAATCTCGTGTCTTTGCGGCACACCACCTGCGTGCTGCGCCGAGTCCGGCACACGAACCTTTTGTTTCAGCTCTTCTCGGGCTGCCTGGCGATCCGCTCCAGCAGCTTCTTGATCTCGCGGTTCTGCTCGCCCTGGCCGTCGGCCCATTCGCGGATCATCTGCTGCTCGGTGCGCATATGTGCGACCAGGCCCTGGATGGCCTCGGCGAGGTTGGCCATCGCCGCCGTGGTGCTTCGGCCGCCGCCGCTCTCTTCAAGCACGGTGCGTATCCGTTCCATCGCATGTTGCAGTTCGCCGCCGAGGCCGGATCCGCCATCGCCATATTCGCGCACGGTGGAGGCGAGCCAGTCCTCGAGGTCGGTATAGAAGCGGTTCTGCGCCTGGCTCGATTGCAGGTCGAGAAAGCCCAGGATCAGGGAACCCGCGAGGCCAAACAGCGAGGACGAGAACGAAATGCCCATGCCGCCGAGGGGCGCGGCCAGCCCGTCTTTCAGGGTATCGAACAGGGCGCCGGAATCGCCGCCGACCTTCAAACCTTCGATCACCTTGCCGACGGAGCCGACGGTTTCGATCAGGCCCCAGAAGGTGCCGAGCAGGCCGAGAAAGACCAGCAAGCCTGTCATGTAGCGGGAAATGTCGCGGGCTTCATCCAGCCGCGTCGCGATCGAATCCAGCAAATGCCGCATGGTCTGCTGCGAGATCGACATCCGCCCGGAGCGCTCGCCGCCGAGTATCGCCGCCATCGGCGCCAGCAGGGTCGGCCGCCGCTCGAGCGCCAGCCCGGGATCGGCGATACGGAAACTGTTGACCCAGGCTACTTCCGGACGGAGCCGGATCACCTGCCGGAACGACAGGATGATGCCGATCAGCAGCACCGCGCCGATCAGGGCGTTGAGGCCGGGATTGGCAAAGAACGCCGCGATGATCTGCTTGTAGAGCACGACCGTGATCAGCGTGCACAGCACCAGGAACACCAGCATTCGCACCAGGAAAATCCGGGGCGAGGACAGTTTGCTCAGTTCGATCTCCATGTCGGAGCGGGAGGAGGGGCCTGAGGGCATTTGCGGGTGTCATCCGTTACGAAAAGCCGCGCTGGGGAACCAATATGGCACAGCGGGCTGGAGAAAAAAGCTGGGAAGCTGCGATTTCAGGTGGACGGTGGTGGAACCTCTGCCTGAAACCCGGCTTTGACATCAACGTATTTTGCAACGGTTCGATGTCCAACCGGGATTTTTCATGACGGCGTTATATCTCAAGGCGCTGGTGGCCATAGCTGCGTCGCTTTCGGTGCTGATGGCGGGCGCCTGGGTGGTGCAGCAGCGGACCGGCAATTCCGGCTGGGTCGACACGATCTGGACCTTTTCGCTCGGCCTGGTCGGCGTTGGGAGCGCCTTGTGGCCGGTCGAGGGTGCCCCGCAAAGTGCCCGGCAATGGCTGGTGGCGGCGTTGGTCGCGATCTGGTCGCTGCGGCTCGGGGTTCACATCGCGATCCGCAGTGCAGGGATATCGGACGATCCCCGCTATGCGGATTTCGCCAGGGAATGGGGAGCCGATTCGCCGCGGAGGATGTTCATCTTTCTCCAGAATCAGGGGCTCGGATCGATCCCGCTCGCATTCGCCATCTTTGTCGCCGCCCACGTGCCCGGCGACGGGCTGCGGCCGGCTGACTATGTGGGCGCGCTGATCCTGCTGGCCGGCATCGCCGGCGAGGCGCTGGCGGATGCGCAACTCAAGGCGTTCCGCACCGATCCCGCCAACAAGGGCAGGGTTTGCGACGTCGGACTGTGGCGCTGGTCGCGCCATCCCAATTATTTCTTCGAATGGTTCGGATGGCTGGCCTATCCCGTGATCGCCATTTCACCCGGCGACCCGCTTTCCTATCCGTGGGGGTTTGCGGCGCTGCTAGGCCCCGGTCTTCATGTACTGGATCCTGGTCTACGTCACCGGCATCCCGCCGCTGGAAGCGCAAATGCTGCGCTCGCGCGGCGATCGCTATCGCGACTACCAGTCGCGCACCAGCCCGTTCTTTCCGTGGCTGCCGCAAGCATGATTTCGACCCGGAGGGCCAGTTAGCGAAAACGTGGAGACCGGTTTTCGCTCGCGACAAACGCGGAACGCGTTTGCGCGGAGATCAAAACGAAGGGAGTGGTCACATGAACTTCGCGTCCACCATCATCGGCACCGCCGAACGGGTGCCGTTGCCCGATGTCATCGTCCGCGCCGCGATTAACCGGCTGTGCTCGCGCACTGCCACACGGCTCGCCACCGGGAACGCCGAAAGCGATGCCTGGTTCGCCGATGCGATGGCGGCGCGCGCCATTGCCGAATATGCCGGCGAGGCCAACGCCCGGCACTCCGAGGTGCCGACGGCGTTCTTCGCCCATGTCCTCGGCCCTGCCAGAAAATACTCCTCATGCTTCTACAAGGAACCGGCCTCGACATTGCAGGAGGCCGAGGAAGAGGCGCTGCGCCAGACCGTCGAGCATGCCGAGCTGGCCGACGGGCAATCGATCCTCGAACTCGGCTGCGGCTGGGGCTCGCTGTCGCTTTTCATGGCGCGGCAGTTTCCGCATTCGCTCATCACGGCGGTTTCCAACTCGAACGCGCAGCGTGAATACATCGAGGGCGAAGCCGCACAGCGCGGCCTGACCAATCTGCGGGTTATCACGCAGGACATGAGCGTGTTCACGTCCGACGCGCAGTTCGACCGTGTCGTTTCCGTCGAGATGTTCGAGCAGATGATGAACTGGCGCGAATTGATGACGCGCGTCGGCGCGTGGTTGAAGCCCGATGGCCGCTTCTTCCTGCACATCTTCACCCATCGCTCCGGCGCCTATCTGTTCGATCGCGCCGATGGCGAGGACTGGATCGCGCAACCTTTCCTTACCGGCGGCGTGATGCCGAGCCATCATCTGATCCGGCAATATGCCGATCTGTTCGAGGTCGAAAAGGAATGGCGCTGGAGCGGCGTGCATTATCAGCGCACCGCGCAGGACTGGCTGGACAATTTCGATAGCCATCGCGACGAGATCGAGCGCGTGCTTCGCAAGGTCCATGGCGGCGAGACCGCGTTGTGGATGCGGCGCTGGCGCTGGTTCCTGCTCGCCACCGCCGGCCTGTTCGGTTACGCCGGTGGCAGCGAGTGGGGCGTCAGCCATTACCGGCTGAAGGCGGCGCGGCTAACGTTTTGCTGATTCGTGCCGGGCTGCGCGACCCGCTGTAAGCTCACGCCCACGAACCACGTTCCCGGTATGTTTTTCTCCGCAAACCCTAACGCTGTGATGGAACCCGGCTCACAATCGAGTGACCCCGGAATATAGTCGCTAATTCAGCACTATAGCCTTGTGTGACATTGGGCCGCCGCGAGATCGTATTGCATCGCAGCAGGCTCGATCTCTATTCTCTCTGGATCAACTGTGAGTTCCAGGATCTTTCAGGCGCCTTTCGACGTCTTCCTGGACAACGTCGCGAATACTCAATTCGCGCTTCTAACCTGAACTGGGGCAATGCTTTCAATGTCCGGACTTCGAACGCGATCGGCATGCATCGTTTTGATGTTGGCTGCGATGGCGCCGCTATTGGCTGGCTGCAATGAGCCGACGGCTGTGGCCGCGGTAGCGGCAGCTCCGGCCGAACCTGAAGTCGGCACCTTCACCGTACGGCCTCAGTCTCGCGCCCTCGTTCGGGAACTGCCAGGCCGGATCGCGCCCACGCGGGTTTCGGAAGTTCGCGCACGCGTCTCCGGCATCGTCGTCGAGCGACTGTTCCAGCAGGGCACCGAAGTGACGGCCGGCGATCCGCTGTACCGGATCGACCCCAAGCCGTTCGAGGTGGAGCTGCAGGCGAGCCAGGCCGCGCTGGACAAGGCGGTGGCGGCGTTCGATCTCGCTTCACAGCATGCGCGGCGCGTCGCGACGCTGACCGGCCAGCGTGCGGCGCCCGAGGCGGAGAACGAAAAGGCGATCGGCGCCCAGCGCCAGGCCGAGGCCGAGGTCGGCAGCCGCAAGGCCGACGTCGCGCGTGCGAAACTCAACCTCGATTACGCGACGATCCGTGCGCCGATCAGCGGCGTCGTCGGCGCCGCGCTGGTGAGCGAAGGCGCGCTGGTGATCCAGAATGAGACCACCAGTCTCGCCACGATCCAGCAGCTCGACCCGATCTACGCCGACTTCACCCAGTCGGTCTCGGAGATGCACAAGCTGCGCCGCGCCTTCGACAATGGCGATCTCGATCGGATTGCGCCAGACGCAGCCAAGGTCCGCCTCGTGCTCGACGACGGGACGGTCTATCCGATTCCGGGCAAGCTGCTGTTTTCCGAAGCCAAGGTGGATGCCTATACCGGACAGGTCACGCTGCGCGGACAGTTTGCGAACCCGCATCGCGAGTTGCTGCCCGGCATGTATGTCCGCGTCCTGATCGAACAGGGCATCGATTCCGACGCCATCGCCGTGCCGCAGCAGGCGATCCAGCGCGATGCCGGCGGCGGCAGCGAAGTGTTCGTGGTCAAGGCGGATGGCCGCGTGGCGACGCAGCCGGTCCGCACCGGCGCGGTGCAGGACGGCCTGTGGCTGGTCAGCGAGGGCCTCAAGGACGGCGACCGCGTCGTCGTCGACGGATTCCAGAAATTCGTGCCCGGCGACAAGGTCAAGCCGAAAGCGTGGATCGATGCGGATGCCTCGGTCGGTACAATCCCGGGCGCACCCGCGACACAAGCCGCGCGCTGAGATCGGGATATGCCCTCCTTCTTCATCGACAGGCCGATCTTCGCCTGGGTCGTCGCGCTTTTCATCTGCCTGATCGGCGCGATTTCGATTCCGCTGCTGGCGGTCGCGCAATATCCGATCATCGCGCCGCCCTCGATCTCGATCTCGACCAGCTATCCCGGCGCGTCGCCGGAAAACCTCTACAACAGCGTCACGCGGCTGATCGAGGAGGAGCTCAACGGCGCCTCCGGCATCCTCAATTTCGAATCCACCTCGGACTCGCTGGGGCAGGTCGAAATCATCGCCAACTTCGTGCCCGGCACCGAAACCGGCGCGGCCTCGGTCGAAGTGCAGAACCGCCTCAAGCGCGTCGAGGCGCGGCTGCCGCGCGCGGTGATCCAGCAGGGCATCCTGGTCGAGGAAGCCTCCAGCGCCGTGCTGCAGATCATCACGCTGAACTCGACCGACGGTTCGCTCGACGAAATCGGCCTCGGCGATTTCATGATCCGCAACGTGCTCGGCGAAATCAGGCGCATTCCCGGCGTCGGCCGCGCGACGCTCTATTCCACCGAACGTTCGCTGCGGATCTGGATCGATCCCGCAAAGCTCGTCGGCTATGGCCTCACCGCCGACGACGTCAACAAGGCGATAACGGCGCAGAACGCGCAGGTCGCCTCGGGCAGCATCGGCGCCGAGCCGAGCACGCCGGAGCAGAAGATTTCGGCACTGGTGCTGGTCAAGGGCCAGCTCTCCTCGCCGGAAGAATTCGGCGCGATCACGCTGCGCGCCAATGCGGACGGTTCCACCGTGCGGCTGCGCGACGTCGCGCGCATCGAGATCGGCGGGCTCAGCTACCAGTTCAACACCCGCCTCGACGGCAAGCCGACCGCGGGCCTTTCGGTGCTGCTGTCGCCGACCGGCAACGCGCTCGCGACCGCCAGCGCCGTCGAAGCCAAGATGAAGGAACTGTCAAAGTTCTTCCCGGCCAATATCGGCTACGAGATCCCCTACAACATCACGCCCGTCGTCAAGGCCTCGATCAACAAGGTGCTGATGACGCTGGTCGAGGCGGTGGTGCTGGTCTTCATCGTGATGTTCCTGTTCCTGCAGAACATCCGCTACACCATCATCCCGACCATCGTGGTGCCGGTGGCGCTGCTCGGCACCTGCGCGATGCTGATGGCGGTCGGCTATTCCATCAACATGCTGACCATGTTCGGCATGGTGCTGGCGGTCGGCATCCTCGTCGACGACGCCATCGTCGTGGTCGAAAACGTCGAGCGCATCATGGCGGAGGAGGGCCTGCCGCCGAAGGAAGCGACCCGCAAGGCGATGTCGCAGATATCAAGCGCCATCATCGGCATCACGCTGGTGCTGATGGCGGTGTTCGTGCCGATGGCGTTCTTCCCGGGATCGGTCGGCATCATCTACCGCCAGTTCTCGGTCACCATGGTGTCCGCCATCGCCTTCTCGGCGCTGCTGGCGCTGTCGCTGACGCCGGCTTTGTGCGCGACGCTGCTGAAGCCGGTCGAGGCCGGCCACGGCCATGCGCGCAAGGGCGTGTTCGGCTGGTTCAACCGCGTGCTGGATTCGAGCCGCGGCGGCTATACGCGCACCGTGAAGGGTTCGCTGAAGCGCACCGGACGGCTGATGCTGATCTACGCCGCGCTGCTGATCGGCCTCGGCTGGGCGTTCGTGCGGCTGCCCGGCGGCTTCCTGCCGGTCGACGACCAGGGCTTTATCACCACCGACGTGCAGACGCCGTCCGACTCTTCCTATGCCCGCACCCAGGCTGCGGTCGAGCAGGTCGAAAAATATCTGCTCAAACGTGAAGGCGTCGAGAACGTGACGTTCCTGACCGGCTTCAGCTTCCTCGGCCAGGGCGTCAACACCGCGCAGGCCTTCATCTCGCTGAAGGACTGGTCCGAGCGCGGCAAGAAGGATTCGGCTGCCGCGATCGTCGCCGACATCAACCGCGACCTGTCGTCGATCCGCGACGCCAAGATTTCGGCGCTGCAGCCGCCGCCGATCGACAATCTCGGCAATTCCAGTGGCTTCTCGTTCCGCCTGCAGGACCGCGGCCAGAAGGGCTATCCGGCGCTGGTCGCCGCCTCGGATCAGCTGATCGCGGAAGCCAATGCCAGCCGCGTGCTGCAGAAGGTCTATGTCGAGGGCCTGCCGCCGGCGCCGCAGGTCAATCTGATGATCGACCGCGAGAAGGCCGGCGCGTTCGGCGTCACCTTCGAGGACATCAACCAGACCATTTCGACCAATCTCGGCTCGAACTACATCAACGACTTCCCGAACCGCGGGCGGATGCAGCGCGTGATCGTGCAGGCCGACCGTGCCAGCCGCATGAACGCCGACGACATCCTCAATTACAACGTCAAGAACAGCCGCGGCCAATTGGTGCCGTTCTCCGCCTTCGCCACGGTGCAGTGGTCGAAGGGTCCGACGCAGATCGCGGGCTTCAACTACTATCCCGCCGTGCGCATCTCGGGCGAAGCAAAGCCCGGCTTCACCTCCGGCGACGCCATCGCCGAGATGGAGCGGCTCGCGGGCAAGCTGCCGCGCGGCTTCGGCTACGAATGGACCGGGCAGTCGCTGCAGGAAAAACTGTCCGGCTCGCAGGCGCCGTTCCTGCTCGGCCTCTCGGTATTCGTGGTGTTCCTCCTGCTCGCCGCCCTCTACGAGAGCTGGACCATTCCGCTCGCCGTGCTGCTGACGATACCGCTCGGCATTTGCGGCGCGGTCATCGCCGCCACCATGCGCGGCCTGTCGAACGACGTCTATTTCACCGTCGGCCTGATCACCATCATTGGCCTCGCGGCAAAGGACGCCATCCTGATCATCGAATTCGCCAAGGATCTGCGCGCGCAGGGCAAGCCGCTGGTCGAGGCCACGATCGAAGCGTGCAGCTTGCGCTTCCGCCCGATCCTGATGACGGGCCTCGCCTTCGTCTGCGGCGTGCTGCCGATGGCCATCGCCACCGGCGCCGGCGGCGCCAGCCAGCAGGCGCTCGGCACCAGCGTCATGGGCGGCATGATCGCGGTGGTGATCCTGGCGCTGCTGATGGTGCCGGTGTTCTTCGTCTCCGTGCAGCGCGTGCTGGCGGGGGATCGGGAGAAGGTGGAGGAGGCGGTGGGAGCCGAGGTGATCGGCCCGCCGGCGCCAGTGAAGTGATAGACGTTGCCATGCTCCGTGACCTCGCGACGCCAGGGCTTCGCCGGGACTTGCGGTCTTGGGCCGTCGAGAACTTTGGCGTAGGCGGCGGCCGATGCATCCAGTCCGTGAACTCATAAAGTTGCCGGGCTGACGCCGCGCCAGAGTCCGCTATGCCCCGATAGCCGACGTGCCGCTGCATAGCAGCGAAACGACGCGATGTGCCACATCCGGACTCATGCAGCCGAGCATCATTCGGTCAGATCGTCGACGCGGTCAGCAGTTTTGGAGTGATGGAGAGGCCGGGCTGGCGTTGCCGCTTACGGCGGAAATAGGAACTCATCCTGGCCCTAAACCAGTACAAGTGTATCGGGTACAGTCCTGGTAGACATCCCGACACTCGAACGACGGCAATTGGTTCAGACGACGACAGTCGCGATAACGTGCACGACAGGTGTTCGTGCATTGCTGCTTGGCGGTCTGAGCGCGTGCCAAGGTAACAGAGCCGCGATTTGTCTTGAGCAGCTCGTGCTGCGGTGTCGAAGGCGTGGTCTGGGCCAGCGCCGGTGCCAACCCGCATAGCAGGAAGGCGATGATCGTGCAGCCAGTTCGGGTTATCATGGTAATCTCCGCTTCCACCACCCGAACGCATGGGTGAGTTGACCGTCTCTGGAAGCGACTGCACACGGGGAAGCGCATTCGTCCTTCACCTGTCGTGTGCGGGCACCCCCGTAGGGGCACCCGCATGGTCGCGTTACATGCGATCAGTTACTGGCTCGGGTGGCCCTGACCCTTCTTGAGCTGATTCATGACCTGATCCAAGTTGTAGCTCGCCGGATCCTGCATCGGTGGGAACGTCTTGTAGGTCTCCAGCTCCGCGAGCCAGAGCGCCTGGCCGATGGGCAGCAGGTTCCAGTCGTATATATAAGCCGTAGCCGGCCCAGCGAGCGCGCCGCTGAACCAGAAAGCAGCTTTTTTCTCATCGCCCCACGACATCTCGAATGGATCCCGCTTGAGGTTTACCATGCCGGCCACGAACTGGGTCTGGACTCCCGGGTTCACGAACCCCGTCGCTGTTTCGGGAGCAATCGCGAAATACATCTTCCAATTCTTGTAGCGCACCGCCGACGGATGCGCGCTGGAATAGTAGAAGAAGACGTCGCGCGCGGACTTCTCGGTTTTTCCCTCCAGGTAGTCGCGCTGATTGAAACCGTCGAGCGTGGTCTTGACGATGCCTGGGTAGCTGCCGGCCTCGATTTGCGCCTTGAGGCCGTCGCCCTTAGGGCCGCCGGCGATGTCAACGAGCGTGGGCAGCCAGTCGAGCGAGGCGAAGATGTCCTCCTTCACCGTGCCTGGCTTGATGACGCCCGGCCAGCGGATAACGCACGGCGCGCGCATGCCGCCTTCCCAGGTGGTCATCTTCGAGCCCTTGAACGGTGTGACGCCGCCGTCGGGGAAGGTGAAGGTCTCGGCGCCGTTGTCGGTGGTGAAGACCACGATGGTGTTGTCGAGCTGGCCCATCTCCTGCAGCTTCTGCAGCACGTAGCCGATATTGTCATCCATCTGCTTCATGCCGGCTTCGTTGACGCCCCAGTCCTTGCCGCCGGGTTCGCCGACCATGGCCATGTATTTGTCGTTCAGCACGGTCGTGACGTGCATGCGCGCCGGGTTGTACCAGACGAAGAACGGCTTGTTGGTTTTCTTGGGATCGTTGCGGTCGAGGAAGTCGATGACCTTGGCCGAAATTTCCTCGTCCACCCCCTTCGATCGCTCAAGGGTCAGCGGGCCCTGGTCCTGGCAGGTCTGGTTCTTCGCCGTGCCGTCGGAGGACTTGCACCAGAGGACCGGACGCGGCGGCGTCAGGCAGGTCTTTGTCTTCGTTACCATCCTCGGATCCACCGCGCCTGGCACTTCCGCAACACCCGGGATCGGTGTGTTCCTGCAGGGTGGGGCGACGGTCTGCTGGGTCGGGGTCTTGTTAATGTCCAAAAAGCTCACGCCCTGCATCGCATCCAGGTGGTACAGATAGCCCCAGAACTCGTGGAAGCCATGGGCGGTCGGCAACGCGTCGGTGTGGTCGCCCAGGTGATTTTTGCCGAACTCGCCGGTGTTGTAACCGAGGTCGCGCAAGAACCATGCGATCGAGGGCGTCCCGGGCAGCAGGTAGGTTGGGCTGCCTGGCAGCTGAGGCGGGATCATGCCCGTGCGCAGCGGGTTCATGCCGGTGAAGAAGGCGTTACGCCCCGCCGTGCAGCTCTGCTCGGCGTAGTAGTGCATGAACTTGGCGCCTTCTTGTCCGATGCGGTCGATGTTGGGGGTCTCGCCGACCATCAGCCCTTGATGGTAGATGCGCGGCTGCATCCAACCGATGTCGTCGCCCATGATGAAGAGAATGTTTGGCTTCTGCGGTGTTTGCGCTACCGCCGGTCCGGACAGCGACAGCGACACCAGTGTCGTGGCGCCGAGAAGCGCGGCGCAGGATCGCTTGTGCCAGCCTGTCGCATTGCGCAACAGGTTCGGAATGCCAGATGGTCTATGGTTGTGTGTGCGGCAAAACATGGCATCACCCTCCCTTTTTGCGGGCGTCAAAGGCGCCGCGCCAAATGCATGGAAAGCTTGCTCAGAACCACATGAAGCAACACTCACTGTGCCCATGTGGCACGGCGAATGCTCGGTGAGAGACCGGCACAAAGCGGTCTAGATTCCATTGATCCAGATCAAGGGTGGCCGCTGGCGGGTAAATGACCGCCGCGTGCTCGATGGCATCTCTTGGGTCCTGCGTTCAGGCGCGCCATGGGGAGCGACCTGCCAGCGACCGATGGTCCCTGCACGACTTCTTAGAATCGGTTCGTCAGGTGGATGATGGATTTATCCCGCTGATTTGCCCGACGTGTCAAATGTCTACTTCGGCACTCGAGGAGTGCCGGCTACTGTGCATGGGGTTGTTTTCAATATTTTGGCTGGGAGCGCCGAGGCTCCTCCGTGCCCTTCCGCCGACTCCGGAAGCTGCATCACACCGATCACGGATGAAGCGACGGCGCGTGGCTTGGACCGTCGTCCTATTTTCCGAGCGGCTTCAGTATCTTCACCAACTCCGCGTGCACGTACTCATTCCCGCACACCACATGCCCGGTCGTCAGAGGATCATCGCTACCCTCGGTGCCTGAGATCGTCCCCCCGGCCTCGCGCACCATGATCTGGCCCGCCGCGATGTCCCAGGGCTGCAAATT
The DNA here is from genome assembly GCA_963770135.1 of uncultured Alphaproteobacteria bacterium. Taxonomy (GTDB): domain Bacteria; phylum Pseudomonadota; class Alphaproteobacteria; order Rhizobiales; family Xanthobacteraceae; genus Bradyrhizobium. The sequence goes on from CAVYOM010000022.1 coordinate 101,165, forward strand.
GCGTTCCCAGTAGCCGTCGAGGCGGCCGGCGGCGACGAAGGCGAGGTCGAGGGAGGCGGCGCCGAAGCGGCGGAAGCCGGCGACCTTGTTCTGCAGCGCGGCCATTTCCTTCAACGCCAATTCATGGTCGCCGCGGCCGATATGCGGCAGGCCGCAGGCGACCACGCATTCGTCGAGCCTGCGGCGGCCGGCGACGCGCAGCCGCTGGTCGTTGAGGAACGCGCCCTTGCCGCGCTCGGCGATGTACAGCTCGTCATTGGCGGGGTTGTAGATCACGCCGGCAATGATCGTGCCCTCGCGCTGCAGGCCGATCGAGATCGCAAATTGCGGGATGCCGTGCAGGAAGTTGGTGGTGCCGTCGAGGGGATCGACGATCCAGGTGTGGCTCTTGTCGGCGCCCTCGCGGCTGCCGCCTTCCTCGCCGATGAAGCCGTAGCCCGGCCGCGCCTTGGCGAGGTCCTCGTACAGCATTTCCTCGGCGCGCTTGTCGGCCTTGGTGACGAAGTTCGCCGGTCCCTTCAGCGACACCTGCAGATGCTCGATCTCGCCGAGGTCGCGCTTGAGGCTGCGGCCGGCGCGGCGCGCGGCTTTCACCATGACGTTGATAAGGGCTGAATACAGCATGATGCGCGCTTACGGTATGAGGGAACGGCCCAATGCCGTCAGGGGTTTGGGGACTGGGTTGCCCTGCAGACGTGGCGTCGTCAAGGCGTCATTTGCTGGCCGTGGGACCGGTGGTGCCGGTCCATTTTTTCGCGGCCGCCTCGACCTTGGCGCGGTCCTCGGGGCTGAGCTCCGACAGCCGCTCGTCGAGTTCGGGGTCGCCCTTGCCGGCGGTCTTGGCGACAAGATGCCACTTCAGGCCTTCGATCTTGTCCACCGGCACCCCCAGTCCGCTCACCAGCACGCGGGCGAGGCGGTTCTGCGCGATCGGCGAGTTCTGCCGTGAGGCTTTGCGCAGCAGCGCGACCGCCGCGGCCTGGTTCTTTGGCGTGCCGGTGCCGTTGAACAGCGCGATGGCGTATTCGACCTCGGCGTCGACATTGTCGGCCAGTGACGCCGCCTGCAGCAGCCGCACCGCCCGCTCGAGGTCCTTTGGCACGCCGTTGCCTTCCTTGTAGAAGGTCGCCAGCGCGTATTGCGCCTCCGGGTTGCCGGCGTCGGCTGCGCCGCGCAGCAGCTCGGCGGCGCGCTTGACGTCCTGCGGCAGCGTGTTGCCGTCGAGATAGAGTAGCGCCAGATTGTAGGCCGCCTTGGGGTTGCCGAGCTTGGCCGAGGAGGCCAACAGCTTGACCGCCTGGTCGCGGTTGGTGGCGCCGCCGCGGCCGGACAGCCGCATCATGGCGAGCGCGAACATGCCCTCGCGGTCGCCGGCGTCCGCCGCGCGCTGATACCAGTCGGCGGCCTTCGCATAGTCGCGCTTGATGCCGAGCCCGTTGGCATAGAGCTCGCCCAGCATCGTCATCGCCTTGGCGTCGCGGTTATACTGCGCGCGCGTGATGGCGAGATCGAAGGCCGTCTTGTAGAGGCCGCGCTGATAGGCGCCGTAGACGTTGTCGACGTTGGGATCGTCGAACGTCGGCATTTGTGGGTCCGAGGGCGCCGGCGCGGGCCTGGTGGTCACCGTGGGCCTGGGCGCAGTAGAGGGTGCAGGCGTCGGTGTCGCGGCAGGCTTTTTCGCCGCCACCGGGGCTTTTGCTTTCGGCGGCGCCTGCTTTGCAGCCGGAGGGGCTGCGGGCGGCTGCGGGGCGGGCGGCGTCAGCGAGGTCTGCGCGGTGGCGGTGGCCATCGTCATCAGCAAGCCCGTGAGTAGCGATATGGGACGCAGGAGTTTCATGGTCCGGCGTTATCCGTGCCCGGCCTTATCGGGGCTGGTCTTGTTTTTTCCGAACTCAGTTTCGTACGCTTGCGCGATCGACTGGGCGACATCGGTCAGCGCCGCCTTCGCGCCGCGCGGGTCGGTCCAGATGAAATCGCTGACCAGCACAAAATCCGCGCCGGCCGTTGCGAATTCGGCGGCCTCCTCGCGCGAGGTGGCGAAGCCGACGCAGGGCGGCTCGAACAGTTCGTCCCACCATTGCAGGCGTTCGGCAATCGCCTCCACCGAAGGCCGCTGGCCGTTGGCGTCGGGCTCGCCGAACAGCACGTAGTCGGCGCCACTTTCGCCCGCGGCCATCGAATCGTGCCGCGTGGCAAGGCTGCCGACGCCGGCAATGCGGTCCGGCTTCAGCGACGGCAAGGCATCCTCCAGCGCGGCGAGGCCGTTCAGATGCGCGCCATCGGCGCCCGCGCGTGCTACCAATTCGACATGGCCGTCGAGCAGCAGCGCCGCGCCGGCGTTCTGGATCACGGGCGCCAGCGTCTTCACCCGCGAGATCATGGTGCGCTGGTCGGTCGGCTTCAGCCGCAGCAACACCGCCGCGACATCGGCCGCGGCCAACAGATCCGGAAGCTGGCTCGCGAGCTGTGAAGGATCGTTCACCTCTGGCGTCGCGAGATAGAGGCGCGGCGCCGGGCGCGGCGGAGCTTGTTTATTTGCCAAGTCTAGGCGACCTTCTTTTCAAGGCCGGTTTCCCACTCGCCCTTGCTCGCCAACGCGTTCATCCGCGCGCGGTGCGTAAAGGCGCGTTGGCCCGCGGCGAGGTTCTCGGCCTTGCCCGACCATGCCTTTTGCGGCGCGGCCTGCAGCGCCCGGCCATAGGAGAAGGTGAGCTTCCAGGGCAGCCCGCCGATCTTGTTCATCGCGTCCAGATGCGCGGTTGCTTGCTCGTCGGATTGTCCGCCGGACAGGAAGGCGATGCCCGGCACGGCGGCGGGCACGCACGCTTTCAACAGCCGCACCGTCTTCTCGGCGACTTCCTCGACGGAAGCTTGCTTCGCGCACTTCTTGCCTGAAATGGCCATGTTGGGCTTCAGCACCATGCCTTCGAGTTCGACGCGCTGGATGCGCAATTCCTGGAACGTCTTGTTCAGCACGCGCTGGGTCACGTCGTAGCAGCGGTCGATATCGTGATCGCCGTCCATCAGCACTTCCGGCTCCACGATCGGCACGATTTGCGCCGCCTGGCATAGCGCCGCATAGCGCGCCAGCGCGTGTGCGTTGACGCTGATCGCGGTCATCGTCGGGATGCCCGCACCAATGTCGATCACCGCGCGCCACTTCGCAAAACGCGCGCCGCGCTCGTAATATTTTTTCAGGCGCTCGGCGAGCTTGTCGAGGCCGACCGTCACCAGTTCGCCCGGACATTGCGGCAGTGGCTGCGTCCCCTCATCGACCTTGATGCCGGGGATCGCACCGGACTGTTCGATCAGCTTGACCAGCGGCGTGCCGTCCTTCGCGTTCTGCCAGATCGTCTCGTCGTACAGGATCACGCCCGAGACATATTTGCTCATCGCTTCGGTGGAACGGAACAGCATCTCGCGATAGTCGCGGCGGCTCTCCTCGGTGGACTCGACCTTGATGGCGTCAAAGCGCTTCTTGATCGTGCCGGAGGATTCGTCGGCGGCGAGAATGCCCTTGCCCGGGGAGACCATAGCGAGGGCAACCTTGTTGAGGTCGGCAAGATTCATCGAAGTTCTCCAGAAACATCATGCCCTTGCGCACCAAAATAGGCGGTTCTCGGGCAATTGCCTAGAAAACGTTCGTCGCACCGGGGGTGTTTGCGAGGCGCGGGTGCCCGTTAGGCCACCCGCGGATCGAGCTCACCCTTGGTGTAACGCTTTGCCATTTCGGCCGTCGTCAGCACCTTCTTGATCTTGCTGGCCTGGCCCGCAGTATTGAACTCCTGCAGCCGCTGCTTGCACAGCTTGGCCATCGCTTCCATCGCCGGCTTGAGATATTTGCGCGGATCGAACTCGCTCGGATCTTCCTTGAGAATCCTGCGGATCTGTCCGGTCATCGCCATGCGGTTGTCGGTGTCGATGTTGATCTTGCGCACGCCGTTCTTGATGCCGCGCTGGATCTCGGAAACCGGGACGCCCCAGGTCGGCTTCATCTTGCCGCCATTGGCGTTGATGATGTCCTGCAGGTCCTGCGGCACCGAGGACGAACCATGCATCACCAGATGCGTGTTCGGCAGCTTGCGATGGATTTCCTCGATCACGTTCATGGCGAGGATGTCGCCGTCCGGCTTGCGAGTAAATTTGTAGGCGCCGTGCGAGGTGCCCATCGCGATCGCCAGCGCGTCGACCTTAGTCTCCTTGACGAACTTCACGGCTTCGTCGGGGTTGGTCAGCAACTGGTCGTGGGAGAGCTTGCCCTCTGCACCGTGGCCGTCTTCCTTGTCGCCCATGCCGGTCTCGAGCGAACCGAGCACGCCGAGTTCGCCTTCCACCGAGATGCCGCCGAGATGGGCCATGTCGGTCACCGTCTTGGTGACCCCGACATTGTAGTCCCAATCGGCGGCCGTTTTGCCGTCGGCTTTCAGCGAGCCGTCCATCATGACCGAGGTGAATCCGGCCTGGATCGCGGTCATGCAGGTGTCGGGTCCATTGCCGTGATCGAGATGCACGCAGACCGGAATCTGCGGATAGATTTCGGTGACGGCGTCCATCATGTGCTTGAGCATCACGTCATTGGCGTAGGAGCGCGCGCCCCGCGAAGCCTGGATGATGACGGGCGCATCGAGCGAGGAGGCGGCCTCCATGATGGCCAGCGCCTGCTCCATGTTGTTGATGTTGAAAGCCGGCACCCCGTAATCGTGCTCTGCCGCGTGATCGAGCAGTTGACGCAAGGTAATGCGAGCCATTCAAATTCTCCTGTATTTGCCGCGCCTATGGCGCTCTATCGGTTGTTGGTTCAACGCTGCTTCAAAACTTCCACGCCGGGCAACGGTTTTCCTTCCATCCATTCAAGAAACGCGCCGCCCGCGGTCGAAACATAGGAAAAATCACCGGCCACGCCGGCCTGGTTCAGCGCCGCGACGGTGTCGCCGCCGCCGGCGACCGAGACCAGTTTCTTCGCCTTGGTGCGCTCGGCGGCATGCTTGGCCGCGACCATGGTGCCGCGGTCGAACGGCGTCATCTCGAACGCGCCGAGCGGGCCGTTCCAGACCAGTGTCTTGGCGTCGTCGATCGCGGCATGAATCCGCGCCGTCGATTGCGGCCCGACGTCGAGGATCATGCCGTCGGCCGGAATGGCGTCGAGGCCATAGGCGTGCGAGGGCGAGTTGGCCGCAAAGTGATAGGCAACCACGGCATCGACGGGCAGGATGATGGCGCAGTTCGCCGCCTCGGCCTTTTCCATGATGCGCAGCGCAGTGGCGGCGAGGTCCTTCTCCGCCAGCGATTTGCCGACGCCGACGCCCTGCGCGTGCAGGAAGGTGTTGGCCATGCCGCCGCCGATGACCAGCGCATCGACCTTTGACACGAGGTTTTCCAAAAGGTCGATCTTGGTCGATACCTTGGCGCCACCGATGATCGCAATGACCGGCTTGGTCGGCGCTTCCAGCGCCTTGCCCAGCGCGTCGAGTTCGGCCTGCATGGTGCGGCCGGCATAGGCGGGCAGCTTGTGGCCAAGGCCTTCGGTGGAAGCATGGGCGCGATGCGCGGCCGAGAACGCGTCGTTGACCCAGATATCGCCGAGCTTTGCCAGTTCGGCGACGAATGCCGGATCGTTCTTCTCTTCCTCTTTGTGGAAGCGGGTGTTCTCCAGGCAGAGGATGTCGCCATCCTTCATCGCGGCCACGGCCTTGGCCGCGGCTTCGCCGATGCAGTCGGCGGCGAAGCCGACCGGCTTCTTGATAACCTTCGACAGCGCTTCGGCGACGGGTTTGAGCGAATCCTTGGCGTCGCGTCCCTTCGGCCGGCCGAAATGCGCGAGCAGGATGACCTTGCCGCCCTTGTCTGAAATTTCGGTGATGGTCGGCGCGACGCGCTCGAGCCTGGTCGCGTCGGTGACGCGGCCGTTTTCCATGGGCACGTTGAGGTCGACGCGCAGCAGCACGCGCTTGGCCTTCACATCGACGTCATCGAGGGTACGAAAGCGATTGGTCACGACAAGTCCTATGATGAGCCGCCTTGGGTGATGTTGGGCCAGTCCTCGTTCTTGCGATTTGGATCGGGCTTGATTTTGCTGCCCGACCGCAAGAACAGAAAAAGCGGGACGCCCACCATCGCAAGCAACAGGACGAGGGCGACCAGCTTTGAGATCATGGCGTTCTCCGGCTGTGCCGCGAGGCTTCCTTACAGCAGCTTTCCCATCGCCACGGCGGTGTCGGCCATGCGGTTGGAGAAACCCCATTCATTGTCGTACCAGGACATCACGCGCACCAGCGTGCCGTTCTGCACCTTAGTCTGGTCCTCGTGGAACGTCGACGAGTGGGGATCGTGGTTGAAGTCGATCGAGACGTTCGGTGCCGTGGTGTAGCCGAGGATGCCCTTGAGCTGCTGCTCGGAGGCGCGCTTCATCGCCGCGTTGATTTCCTTGACGTCGGTGGCGCGCTTGGCGACGATCTTGAGATCGACCACCGAGACGTTCGGGGTCGGCACGCGGATCGCGACGCCGTCGAGCTTGCCCTTCAGCTCCGGCAGCACCAGGCCGATCGCCTTTGCAGCACCGGTCGAGGTCGGGATCATCGACATCGCCGCCGCACGGCCGCGATAGAGATCCTTGTGCATGGTGTCGAGGGTGGGCTGGTCGCCGGTATAGGCGTGGATCGTCGTCATGAAGCCGGTCTCGATGCCCACCGTGTCGTTCAGCACCTTGGCGACCGGCGCCAGGCAGTTGGTGGTGCAGGAGCCGTTGGAGACGACCAGATGATCCTTGGTCAGGGTGTCGTGGTTGACGCCGTAGACGATGGTGGCGTCGGCATTGTCGGCGGGCGCGGAGACCAGCACGCGCCTGGCGCCGGCGGTCAGATGCGCGGAGGCCTTGTCCTTGGCGGTGAAGATGCCGGTGCATTCCAGCGCGATGTCGACGCCCAGCGCCTTCCACGGCAGCTTGGAGGGATCGCGCTCGGCGGAAACCTTGATCTTGCCGTTGCCGAGGCTGATCGAGTCGCCATCGACGGTCACGGTGCCGGGGAAACGGCCATGCACGGAGTCGAAGCGCAGCAAATGAGCGTTGGTCTCGACCGGGCCGAGATCGTTGATGCCGACCACTTCGATATCCTTGCGGCCGGATTCGGCGATGGCTCGCAAGATATTGCGGCCGATGCGGCCAAATCCGTTGATCGCGATCCGGATTGCCATGCTCGTTTCTCCTTCAATAGCTGGCGCCGTCCCCGCGGAAACGTTCCACGAGGGGCTTACGGCGGAACGCCCGGTTCGGCCGGGCGGGAACGGTCAAGATGGGAGTTTAGGTAGACCCTTTTCCCGGCAATCTCAACCGTCAGCCCAAGCGCTTCAGAGCAGCGTTAACGGCGGCCTCGGCGGTAATTCCGAAATGCGTAAAAAGGTCCTTGGCGGGGGCGCTGGCACCAAAACCGTGCATGCCCACAAATTCACCATCCGGGCCGATCACGGCATCCCAACCCCAGCGCACCGCAGCCTCGATCGCGATCTTGACCGGGGCGTTGCCGATGATGGCCTTGCGCCGCTCCGGCGGCTGCGCCAGCAGCAGTTCGAGCGAGGGCACCGAGACCACCCGCGACGCGATGCCGCGTTCAGCGAGCTGTTTCTGGGCCGCCACCGCGATCTCGACCTCGGAGCCCGAGGCGAACAGCGACACTTTGGCGTCGCCCTGTGCCGCAACCAGCTCATAGGCGCCATGCGCGCAAGGATTGTCGTTCGGCGCACTGGTTCGAAGCTGCGGCAGGTTCTGGCGGGTCAACGCCAGCACCGTCGGGCCGTCGATCCGGTTGAGCGCCAGTTCCCAGCATTCGGTGACCTCGACAGCGTCGCAAGGCCGGAACACGCGCATGTTCGGAATCGCGCGAAGCGCCGCGAGATGTTCGACCGGCTGATGCGTCGGACCGTCCTCACCGAGCCCGATCGAATCGTGGGTCATCACGTAGACGACGCCGGTGCCCATCAGTGCGGCCAGCCGCATTGCGGGGCGCGCGTAGTCGGTGAATATCAGGAAGGTCGCGCCGTTCGGCGCAAAACCGCCATGCAGGAAGATGCCGTTCATCGCGGCGGCCATGCCATGCTCGCGGATGCCGTAATGGATGAAGCGGCCCTTCGGCGTCTTGGCCGAGAACGCCACCGCCGACTTCGCCTTGTTGTTGTTGGAGCCGGTGAGGTCGGCGGAGCCGGCGAGGAATTCCATCGGCATCGCTGCTGCAATCGCCTCGATCGCGGATTCGGACGATTTCCGCGTGGCGATATTCTGCGGCGTTTCCAGCAGCGCCTTCTTGTGGGCGCGCAACGCCTTCGAAAGCGCGGCCGGCCGCTCGTGCCGCAACCGTCGCTCGAACTCGGCGCGCTTGCGGGGGCCGAGTTCGGCGAAAAGGCTTTCCCATTCCTCGCGCGCGGCGGCGCCGCGGCTGCCGGCGGCACGCCAGGCTTTCAGCACATCGTCCGGCACCGAGAAGGCTTCGAGCGAGATGCCGAGCTTTTCCTTGGCGCCCTTGAGCTCGTCGGCGCCGAGCGCCTCGCCATGGGCCTTCGCGGTGCCGGCCCGGGTCGGCGCGCCGTAGCCGATGGTGGTCTTGCAGGCGATCAGCGACGGCTTGTTGGATTTCTGCGCACGGGTGATCGCGGCTGCAATCGTCTTCGGATCATGGCCGTCGATCAGTTCGGCTGCCCAGCCTGCGGACTTGAAGCGCTTCACCTGATCGACGGAATCGGCGATCGAGGTCGGGCCGTCGATCGAGATGCCGTTGTCGTCATACAGCACGATCATCTTGTTCAGTTTCCAGTGCCCGGCCATCGCGATCGCTTCCTGCGACACGCCTTCCATCAGGTCGCCGTCGGAGGCGAGCACGTAGGTGTGATGGCCGACCACCTTCTTGCCGAATTCCGCGGCCAGCATCTTCTCCGCCAGCGCCATGCCGACCGCGGTGGCGATGCCTTGGCCGAGCGGGCCGGTGGTGGTCTCGATACCCTTGGTGTGGAAGTTCTCGGGGTGCCCCGGCGTCAGCGATCCCAGCTGGCGGAAATTCTTGATCTGGTCGAGCGTCATGTCCTTGTTGCCGGTGAGGTATAGCAACGCATAGAGCAGCATTGAGCCGTGTCCGGCCGAGAGCACGAAGCGGTCGCGGTCCGGCCAGGCCGGAGCCGCGGCGTCGAATTTGAGGAACTGCGTGAACAGTACGGTCGCGACGTCGGCGGCGCCCATCGGCAAGCCCGGATGGCCGGATTTCGCCTTTTCGACGGCATCCATGGCAAGCCCGCGAATCGCATTGGCCATACGGGTATGATCGACCTGCGTCATGATGAAAATCCGCCTGAAATGAGGTGCTTGGTTGTAGGTACGTACCGGGCGAGGCCGCAATACGGGCGTGAATTAAGGGGAAGTCGGGGCTGGATAGCACCACAATCCCCGTGAGTCCAAGGCGGGAAAACTCGCTTGCCATGCGAAAGTTGCTTAGCAGTGCATAGCTTCGCGCGGGCGTTGCGCTTCCCTCGCTTGCCACGTAAATTTCGTGCTCTAACCGCTTGCCGGACCGCGGATTTTGCTGCCGCCCGGCGGGCCTACGCGAAGGTGCGCGCTGCCTCCCATGAGCGATCGTTACACCAACGGGGCCGGCAATGCCGAGCCGGTCTATGCCGACATCGACGCCGCCACGCGGCGCCTGATGATGGCGCTCGATGCGCTGGAGGCGGCGGCGGAGCGGCGGCGCGACGCCGACCGCGACGAGAACGAACTGGCGAGCCGGATCCAGGCGCTCGGCGCCGATCGCTCGCGGCTTGCGGACGAACTCGACGGCTCGCTGGTGAAGACGCGGCGGCTGGAGCGCACCAACCGCGAGGTATCAGAAAAGCTCGAAATCGCGATCGGCACCATCCGCGCTGTGCTCGATTCCGGAGAGGATGAATGAGCCACATCAACGTCACCATCAACGGCCGGCAGTACCGCATGGCCTGCGAGGAAGGGCAGGAGGTGCGGCTGCTGAAGCTCGCCGAGAACCTGGAAACCCGGGTCGGTGAGTTGCGCGGCAAGTTCGGCGAGATCGGCGATGCGCGCCTCACCGTGATGGCCGCGCTCACGGTGTGCGACGAACTGCTGGATGCCAACGCGCGCATCCGCGCGCTGGAGGGCGAACTCGAAACCCTGCGCAACGTTCGTGTCGCCGCCTCCGACCGCGCCAAGGCAACCCAGGCAGCCGTCGCCAACGCGCTCAACGCCGCCGCCGACCGCATCGAAAAGACCACACAGATCCTCAACCGCACCATCGGCAGCGGCGTCGCGATCGGCTGAAGTGCAGGGTTATTGCTGGCGGCATCCGTTAGCGCTGGCGGATTGGGTCTGTAACGCTTACATTGGTCTGGCGAAGCTGCGTCGTGCGTCAGGAGCCATATATCCCCGGGGCCTTATCGATCCTTTAGGGAACTGTCCCTGGCCGGGTCCGTGGACCCGGACATATGGTGCCCACCTACTTTCGTAGGGAACTCCGGGATCGAGTGCTTCAACGGCGTTCGCGGCTTCGCACTAATTTTGGCTGCTTGCGACTTTGTCCTACCCGCGCATTCCGTCATGCCCCGCCTTGTGCGCATTTGCGCACTGGGGCAGGGTATCCAGTACGCCGCGGCGTCTCGGTTGAATCACTGAAGTCTCTGGAATACTGGATCGCCCGCTCGAGTTGCGCAATTGCGCACAAGGCGGGACGATGACAGCGGAAAGATACTGCATGACGGCAACCCTGTCGAAAGCCGACCTCCGCACCGCCGCGCTGGCCAAGCGCGATGCGTTGAGCGACGAGCAGCGTGCCGCGGCGGCGCAGGCGATGGCCAAGCGCGGCGTGCCGTTCGCGATCCAGCCCGGCATGGTCGTGTCGGGATATTCGCCGATCCGCAGCGAGATTGATCCTGCGCCCTTGATGCGCAAGCTTGCTGAGCAGGGCGCGAAGCTGGCTTTGCCCGCCGTGCTGGCGCGTGGAAAGTCGCTGGCGTTTCGCGCATGGTCGCCCGACGATCGCCTGATGATGGGGCCGCTCGGCATTCTCGAGCCGTCGCCGGCGGCGCAAGAACTCATTCCCGATATCATGCTGGTGCCGCTGGCGGCGTTCGACCGCGAGGGCCACCGCATCGGCTATGGCGCGGGACATTACGACTATACGCTTGCCCATTTGCGGAAAGTGAAAGCCATCACGGCCGTCGGCGCCGCTTTCTCGTTGCAGGAAATAAAAGCCGTTCCCGCGCTGCCGCACGACGTGGCGCTGGATTATGTGCTAACGGAAAAGAAAGTGTTCGATTTCCGGAGCTGAACTTTGCGCATTCTCTTCGTTGGCGACGTGGTCGGCCGGGCAGGCCGCACCGCGATCGCGGAATATCTGCCTGGTATGATCAGGGACTGGGCGCTCGATCTCGTCGTCGTCAATGGCGAGAATTCCGCCGGCGGTTTCGGCATTACCGAGGCGATCTATCAGGAATTCCTCGACGCCGGCGCCGATGCCATAACACTCGGCAATCACGCCTGGGATCAGCGCGAGGCGCTGGTGTTCATCGAGCGTGCGCCGAGGCTGGTCCGCCCCGCGAATTTTCCAAAGGGCACGCCGGGCCGCGGCGCCGCGCTGGTCGATACCAAGAACGGCAAACGCGCGCTCATCGTCAACGCCATCGGCCGCGTCTTCATGACGCCGTTCGATGATCCCTTCGCGGTGCTCAACCGCGAACTCGATGCCTGCCCGCTGCGTGAGGCGGCGGACGCGGTCGTGGTCGATTTCCACGGCGAGGCGTCGAGCGAGAAGCAGGGCATCGGTTACTTCTGCGATGGCCGTGCCAGTCTCGTCGTCGGCACCCACACCCACGTGCCGACCGCCGATCACCAGATCCTGGCCGGTGGCACCGCCTATATGACCGACGCCGGTATGACCGGCGATTATGATTCCATCATCGGCATGCAGAAGGAAGAGCCGCTGCGGCGCTTCACGACCGGCATTCCCTCGGGGCGTTTCGAACCGGCGGCCGGCGTTGCGACGCTCAGCGGCGTTGCGGTCGAGACCGATGATACCACCGGCCTCGCGCTGCGCGTCGCACCGGTGCGGAAAGGCGGCAGGCTTGAGCCGGCCGTGCCCGGGTTCTGGGTCTGACAAATACCAATGTGGAGCGAAGGTCGATGCGCAGGCTGCTGATTGTTGCGTTGGCTGTTTTCGTTGCCACCACGGCCAATGCGCAGACGCTGACCCGGCGGCCGGTTTCGCAAGGTGCGGTGACGCCTGCCGACATGACGGAGCGGCTCGAGAAGGCCGCCATGCGAACAAAAGAGCAGGCGCCGAAAGGCGGGGCGCGCGGATCGTCGATCGATTTCTGCTGGCCGTCGAGCGCCGAGGAATATCAGGCGATCGGCAAGTATGTGCTGGTGCTGGTCAGCGTCGTCACCCAGGACGCAGCCGAATTGCCGTTGCGGCGGGTCTACGTGACCGTCAACGGCGAACAGACCGAACTGGCCAGGCTCTCAAGCCAGCGCCGCGACGTCAAAAAAGGATCGACCACGCATCCGATCCTCGGTCCGTTTCGCGAGGATGGATTCTATGTCGCGCCCGCCGGCCTGATGATGCGCGACGGCTATCTGCAGGCCGACTTCGCGATCCGTCGCAACAATTTCAATCTGTACAAGCTTCCCGGTACGCCGCCCGACTTCGTCAAGGCGGACAATGACCCGATGCCGGCCAGGGATGCAACGCCGAACATGCCGACGCTGAAGGCGTTGCTGACGCGCGAGTACCAGGGCTTCGAGCTGCCGACGAGCCTGCGCTAGCGCAAGCCGCCGAGACGGCTTCAATCGAACTTAATCACTTTGTCCAGCGTGATCGGCAGATCGCGCACGCGCTTTCCCGTGGCGTGATAGACCGCATTGGCGATGGCCGCCGCGACGCCGACGATGCCGATTTCGCCGAGGCCCTTGATGCCGAGCGGATTGATGGTCTCGTCGGGCTCGTCGACAAAGATGACCTTGATGTCGTGCACGTCGGCATTAACCGGCACGTGATACTCGGCGACATTGGCGTTCATGACGCGGCCGAACTGATGGTCGAACAGCGCTTCCTCGTGCAGCGCCATGCCGATGCCCCAGACCACGCCGCCCATCACCTGACTATGGGCGGTCTTTGGGTTGAGGATGCGCCCGGCCGCGACCGCGTCGACGACGCGGGTGACGCGGATGACGCCAAGATCTTCGTCCACCTTGACCTCGGCAAAGACGGCCGAGTGCGTGTTGTGCGCATGCGGTTTGTCTTCCTCGAAGCTGTTGGTCTCCTCGCGGGTGATGCGCTCCGCATTGTCGGACTGCATCGCGCTCGCGATCGAAATCGCGCGGTTCGCGTCCTGCTTGCTGACGATCTTGCCGTCCATCAGTACCACTTCGTCCACGCTGGCGCCTGTCAGCGGCGAATGCTTCATCCGGTTGGCAAGCTTCAGCAAGTCGCCGCGAACCTCGCGCGCCGTATTTGCAATCGCATGGCACACTGAGGCTGCGATCCACGATCCGCCCTCGACCGGACATTGCGGCAGCGTCGAATCGCCGAGTTTGACGCTGATGTTGTCGATCGGCAGGCCGAGCATGTCGGCCGCGACCTGCGCCATGATGGTGTAGGTGCCGGTGCCGATATCGGACGCTGCGGTCGCTACTTCCGCATGCCCGTTGGCGGTCAGCACGATACGGACAGTGGCCGGCATCTGCAGCGCTTCCCATACGCCGGTCGCCATGCCCCAGCCGACCAGGTCGCTGCCGTCGCGCATTGAGCGCGGTTCGGGCTTGCGCTTGTCCCAGCCGAACGCCGCCGCGCCCTGCCGGTAGCATTCGTGCAACTGCTTGCTGGAATAGGGCAGGCCTGAATTCTGGTCGCGGTCGGAATAGCATTGCAGGCGCAACTGCAGCGGATCGATCTTGAGCGCCACAGCGAGCTCGTCCATCGCGCATTCCAGCGCATAGACGCCTGTCGCTGCGCCCGGCGCGCGCATGTCGGAAGAGGTCGGCACGTCCAGCCGCGCCAGCCGGTGCACGAATTTCGTGTTCGGGGTTTTGTAGAGCAGGTCTGCCCAGCCGGTATCGTTGCGGGAGAATTCCTCGAACTGCGAGGTCACGGCGATCGCCTCGTGCATGATGGCGTCGAGCGTGCCGCCGGCCTTGGCGCCGAGCGCGAGGCGTTCGATGGTCGCCGGTCGATAACCGAGCCCGTACATCTGCGCGCGGTCCAGTACGACGCGGACCGGCCGCTTCAGCGCACGTGCCCCCAGCACCGCCAGCACGACCTGGTATTGCGGGCGCAGGCCCGCGCCGAAGCCGCCGCCCATATAGGGCGACATGACGCTGACCTCGTCCGGCTGCATCTCGAACACACCGCAAAGATATTGCTGCACGTTCTGCACGCCTTGCGTCTTGTCATAGACCACAAGCTTGCCGTCGTCCCAGATCGCCGTCGAGGCGAACAGTTCCATCGGGTTGTGGTATTCGGTCGGGATGAAATACTCGGCCTCGTGACGTGTATCGGCGGCCGCAAACGCCTTCTCGGCATTGCCGCGCGGCTTCTCGGGTTTCTCCACCGTGAATGCGTTATCGCGTTGCGCGTGCAGATCCGTGGCGTGGGGTTCGCCCTGCTGCTCGACCCGGACCAGCGACGCCGCAAAGCGCGCGGTCTCCCAATCCTCGGCAAGCACCAGCGCGACCGGCTGACCGTTGAACAGGATCCTGTCGTCGTAAAGCGGGCGATAGGGCGAGCCCTTCTCCGGTGCGACCTCATCCTTGTAGGCGGCGTCGTTGTTGGGCATCGGCGGCCGATGCCGATGGGTGAGCACGTCGATGACGCCGGGGATGCGCAATGCTTCGGCGGTATCAATGCGGTCGACGCGTCCCTTCGCAATGGTCGATCCGACGACATAGCCATGCACGAGGCCGGGGACGTTGAATTCTCCGGCATATCTGGCTTCGCCAGTGACCTTGGCCCTGCCGTCGACGCGCGATGTTGCTGACCCGATATAGGATGCCATGGCGGTCACCGGATTTTCTTGACGGATTGCGATTGCGGCGTGCCGCGCGCGGCCTGGCTGAGCGTCCGCACGATGGCGCGCCGCGCCAGCCCGATCTTGAAGTTGTTGTGCCCGTAGCCTCTCGCGCCTTGCAGCACGAGGTCGGCGGCTTGTGCAAATGCGCCTGCGTCGGCTCGCTGGCCGCGCAGGGCGGCTTCGGCGGCGGTGACGCGCCACGGCTTGTGCGCGACGCCTCCGAGCGCGAGGCGCGCCTCCCTGATCGTGTCACCGTCAAGTTCGAGCGCTGCCGCCACCGACACCAGGGCAAACGCATAGGACAGGCGGTCGCGGATCTTCAGGTAGGAATAGTTCGCGCCAAAGCCCTTTGGCGGAAGCTCGATGGCCGTGATGATTTCGTTGGGCTCCAGATTGGTGTCGCGTTGTGGCGTGTTGCCGGGCAGCCGATGGAAATCCGAAAACGCGATCGTCCGCGCCCCGGCGGGGCCGACGACATGTACGATGGCCTCCAGCGCAGCGAGCGCCACGCACAGGTCGGACGGATGCGTGGCAATGCAGGCTTCGCTGGTTCCGAGAATGGCGTTGATGCGGTTGATGCCTGATATCGCCGAACAGCCGCTGCCGGGCTGGCGCTTGTTGCAGGGCGTCACAGCGTCATAGAAGTAGAAGCATCGCGTGCGCTGCACGAGGTTGCCGCCGGTCGAGGCCATGTTGCGCAGTTGCTGCGAAGCGCCCGACAGGATCGCGCTGGCGATCAGCGGATAGCGCTGCTCGATCAGCGGGTGGTAGGCAAGATCTGAGTTCGGCACCAGTGCGCCGATGCGAAGGCCGCCGCCTGACGTTTCCTCGACGCTCCTGAGCGGCAGATGCGAGATGTCGACCAGCCGGGCCGGATGCTCGACATCGTACTTCATCAGGTCGATCAGGTTGGTGCCGCCCGCGATGAATTTTGCGGCCGGATCGGCGGCAATTTGGCGGATGGCATCGGCGACGTCGCTCGCGCGTGTGTAATGGAACGGGTTCATGATCGCTCCATCGCCTGCTGGATCGCCGCCACGATGTTCGGATAGGCGCCGCAGCGGCAGATGTTGCCGCTCATCAGTTCGCGGATTTCGTCCGCCGTCTTTGCCTTGCCCTCGGCGATAAGCCCGGCCGCCGAGCAGATTTGTCCCGAGGTGCAGTAGCCGCATTGAAACGCGTCGTGATCGATAAAGGCCTCCTGCAGCGGATGCAGCGCGCCGTTGCTGGCAAGACCCTCGACGGTGGTGACCTCGGCGCCGTCCTTCATCACCGCCAGCGTCAGGCAGGAGTTGATCCGTCGTCCGTCGACGAGCACCGTGCAGGCGCCGCATTGGCCGTGATCGCAGCCCTTCTTGGTGCCGGTCAGGTCGAGCCGGTCGCGCAATGCATCCAGCAGGGTAGTCCACGGGGCAATCGCGAGTTCTACGCGGGCACCGTTGACGGTCAGCGTTACCGGGATCTTCTGCGGTGTCGCTGCGGTATGCCTTATCGCCTCTGCTGTGTCCGATTGCGCCATTTGCGTCTCCGTCTGTCCAGCCGATGCTCGTTTTTATCGAAACGATATGACAACGCGCCTACGTCACCCAGATAGCCTATTGACGCAGCGCAGCCGCAGTTTCCAAGTCAATCCGTTCAACGAACTCGGGCGATGAAAGTTCAAAGGCAAGGGAAGCGATAGGCGCACCCGCATCTGGGTGAGGCGATTGACGCGGCTATCGGAATTTCCTGCCCTGCAAGGAGGCAGGATCCGTATTATTGTGCCGTCTGTTTGCGCAGCTCTGCCACATCGTTCGCCGTCAGCTTCGATCCCTTGGTTCCGAACCGCGCGGTGACGTAATTGGCGACCGCCGCGATTTCGTCGTCGGTGTAGGCATTGCCAAAGGCCGGCATCGAGAGCGCACCATCCGGCGTATGGCGTTTGGTGCCTGAGATCACGATCTGCGCGACGTTGGTCGCGGCGGGATCGTTTACCGCCCAGGCGCCGGTCAGCGTCGCCATCGGCGAGATGGCGCTTTCGCCGCTCCAGCCATGGCAGCTCACGCAAGCACCTTCGAACACCATCTTGCCGCGTGCATCGGCCGTGATGCCTTGCTTGTGCGAGGCGGGCGCAGCCGGCGCCGTGGTTGCGGGCAGGTCGGGCGAGGGCGTTGGCGGCACGCTGCGCAGATAGGCGACGATGGCGCGGATGTCTTCCGGGGCCAACTGGCTGAGACTGTGATCGACAGCTTCGCCCATCGGTCCCGATGCCGCGCCATGGCCAGGGGCATGTCCGGCCGAAAGATAGGCGGCGAGGTCCTCATCCTTCCAGCTGCCGACGCCGGTGCTCTTATCGGAACTGATATTGAACGCGCGCCAGCCGGCCGTCACGGCGCCGGCAAATTTCTTGCGGTTGTCGAGCGCAAAGGCGAGGTTACGCGGCGTATGGCATTCGCCGCAATGCGCCAATGCTTCCACGAGATACGCGCCTCGATTCCACTCCGGACTTCTCGAAGTGTCCGGCGTAAAGCGCGTGTCCGGGTTGAACACCGCGGACCAGAACAGCATCGCCCAGCGCTGGTTGAACGGGAACGAAAGCGTATTCTCAGCCACGGCCGCGCGCACCCGCGGCAGGCTGAACAGATAGGCCTTCACCGCCAGAAGGTCTTCATCGCTCGTGTAGGTGTAGGACGTGTACGGCATCGCCGGATAAAGCATGGCTCCGTCGCGGCGCTTGCCGCGCTGGACCGCGTTCAGGAAATCCTGATCGCTGTAGTTGCCAATGCCGGTTTCCTTGTCGGCCGTGATGTTGGTCGAATACAGCGTGCCGAACGGCAATTTGAAACCGAGACCGCCGGCAAATTCCTGTGCCCCGGGCTTGGTGTGGCAGACCATGCAGTCCGCCGCCCTGGCCAGATATTCGCCGCGTTCGATCAGGCTGGCTTTCTCCAGCGACGCCGGTACGCCGGAAGGTTTGGTGTCGCGATAATCCGCCAGCGCGACCTTGGTGCCGCCGGAAAAGTCGAGCGGGCCGGGCCCGCGGATGATCCAGGTGCCGAGCGCGATCGCCACAATGACGACGGCGGCGAGGGGCACCAGAATGCGCACAGCCCATCTCATGCCTTCTTCCCCGCGGCAATCAGCGAACGGTCGATCGGCATGCGCCGCAGCGCCACGCCGGTTGCGGCATAGATCGCGTTGCGCAGCGCCGGCGGACCGCCATTGACGCCGGTCTCGCCGATGCCGCCGGGCGGCTCGCCGCTTTTCACGACATGCACCTCGATCTTCGGCGTCTGGTTGATGCGCAGCATCCGGTAGTCGTGGAAGTTCGACTGCTGCACGCGTCCCTTGTCGATGGTGATTTCGCCCCAGAGTGCTGCGGTCAGTCCGAAGATCAATCCACCTTCGAGCTGCGCCTTCACGGTATCGGGGTTGACGGCGATGCCGGTGTCGACCACGGAGGTGACGCGACGCAGCGCGACTTCGCCCTTGTCGTCGACCTCGGCTTCCACGATGGTTGCGATGAAGGTCTCGAACGACGGCTGCAGCGAGACGCCGCGACCGACACGCGGCGGCAGCTTCTCGCCCCAATTGGCTTTTTCCGCCGCGAGGTTCAGCACCGCCAGCGCCCGCGGCTTGCTGCCGAGCATCGCTCGACGAAATTCGATCGGGTCCTTGCCGGCCTTGCGCGCCAGTTCATCCATCGCGCATTCGACCGCGAACACGTTGTTGTTCGGGCCGACGCCACGCCAGAAGCCGGTCGGCACTGCCGGCGGCTCGGCGCGGACATATTCGACGTGGAAGTCCGGGATGTCGTAGGGCGCGTCGACCGCGGCGTCGATAGCGTCGATGTCGATGCCCTTCTGGAAAGCGGGCGGCAGCCAGCGCGCCAGAATGGCCGAGCCCGTGACCTTGTGTTTCCAGGCGGCGACCTTGCCGTCGGCCAGCACTGCCGTGATGTTGTTGCGATAGACCGGCCGGTAGACGTCGTGCTGGGTGTCTTCCTCGCGCGTCCACACCACCTTCACCGGGTAGTCCACCTGCCTGGCCACGCGTACCGCCGCAATCACCATGTCCGGCTCGAGCTTGCGGCCGAAGCCGCCGCCGAGCAGGTGGTTGTTGACGATCACCTTCTCGACCGGCAATCCCGCCGCCTTGGCCGCTTCCGACTGCACCCGGCTCACGATCTGCGTGCCGGTCCAGATTTCGCAGCCATCCGGCCGGACATGAACGGTGGCGTTCAGCGGCTCCATCGCCGCGTGCGCCAGGAACGGCAGCTCATATGCCGCCTCGAACTTTTCGCCCGTCGAAAGCCCCTTGGCGATGTCGCCAACCGACTTGGCAACGGCGCCGTCCTTTTCGCTGGCCGTGCGCAAATGCTGCCAGATGTCTTTCGAACTGATGTTGGCGTTCGGCCCTTCGTCCCAGTCGATCTTGAGTGCGTCGAGGCCTTTCTTGGCCGCCCACATGTGATCGCCGATCACGGCGACCATGTCGTCGAGCACCACGATCTTGCGCACGCCGGGAATCTTCTTTGCCGCGCTGTCGTCAACCTTGCCGACCTTGCCGCCGAACACGGGACAAGCAGCAACCGTTGCGAACTTCATGTCCGGCAGGATCGCGTCGATGCCGTAGACGGCCTTGCCGTTGACCTTGTCCGGCGTATCGAGCCGCTTCAGCGGCTGCCCGATATAGACGAAGTCCTTCGGATCTTTCAGCGGCACATCCTTCGGCGGGGACTCGCTGCTCGCCGCCATCGCCAGCGCGCCATAGGAGAGCTTTCGGCCGCTTTCGGTGTGCGTCACCTCGTTCTTCGATGCCGTGCAGCTTGCCGCGTCGACCTGCCATTGTTTGGCAGCTGCCTGCACCAGCATGGCGCGCGCGCTGGCGCCGGCGTTCCGCAGCGGCTTCCAGAAGGCGCGGATCGAGTTTGAATTGCCGGTCACCTGCAGGCCGAAGGTCGGATTGCCGTACAGTTTGTCGTTCGGCGGCGCATGCAGCAGTGCGACCTGAGCGAAATCGGCGTCGAGTTCTTCCGCGAGGATCATCGGGATCGCAGTGTAGACGCCCTGGCCCATCTCGACCTGCGGCATCACCAGCGTGACCTTGCCGGTTTCGTCGATGCGGATGAAGGCGTTGGGCGCGAACCTGCCGTTGGTCACGTCGGCCGGCTGCACCGGCTCGTTGACCGCGGCGCGAAGCGGCAGATGGAAGGCCAGCACGAAGCCGGCCGCGAGACCGCCGGTCAGCAGCGAGCGGCGTGAAAGTTCGTGGCCTGACAGTTTGTCTTGGCGCTTGTTTGCGGAGATCATGGCGCGCTCCTAGGACGAGCGTCCGGACGCGGCCAGCTTGATGGCCTCGCGGATCCGCACATAGGTGCCGCAGCGGCAGATATTTCCGGACATTGCGGCGTTGATGTCGGAATCATCGGGATTGGGCGTCGACGCCAGCAGCGCTGCAGCCGACATGATCTGGCCGGACTGGCAATAGCCGCACTGGATCACTTCGAGGTCGAGCCAGGCCTTTTGCACCTTGGCGCCGGCGGGAGAAACACCGACGCCTTCGATGGTCGTGATGGTGCGGCCATTCAATGCGCCAACCGGGAGAACGCATGACCGCACCGGCTTGCCGTCGACGTGCACGGTGCACGCGCCGCACTGCGCGATGCCGCAGCCGTATTTGGTGCCGGTAAGCCCGATGATGTCGCGGAGCACCCAGAGCAACGGCATGTCCGCCGGCGCGTCAAAGGATTTCTGTTCGCCATTGATGGTCAGCGTCGTTGCCATAAGCACTCCTGAACTCTGCGGCCGCGGGCAGCGGCCGGGACGGCGAAACCCCGAAAATATCGCGCCGCGACGCGCCGGGAAGCGAGATTATTTTTCGCAATGCTGATCTGCATCGGCAACGCGGCACATCACACAATTGTGCGGCGCGACTGCAATAGTTTTAAGCGAATTGATATGACAAGCATCATTCAGCGCCGCGCCTTGTTGAGATGTATCAACTAAAACGGCAACGACGACAGGCATATGAAGCGGGTGCTCGCGGCGACCTTTTTCAGCGCTCGGCTGTTGAACAGGCGGCGGTTGCGGCAATCGGCGTCGTTACGAGCCGCGTCCTCGACTTGGCCATCGCGGGCGCGGGACATGGTCACACTTGCACTTGTGTGATTTCGGTCAGAGCCGGTAGGCGGTGCGGAAGCCGCCCCAATGGCGGCCCTTGATGCGGATCGGCACGTCGATCTCGCGCATCATCACGGTGTTGCCGTTGCCCATGTCGCGGGCATAACTCTGGACCAGATAGGCGCGCTGGTTGCGTCCGGCGGCAAGGCCTGCCGGATCGTTGAAGATGCGGCGATTGCGGCTATTGGCGGTGTTCCAGGTGACGTCGCCCGGCCGCTGCGGATGCGAATAGATCTTGTTATGCACCGGCAGATAGCCGTTGGTGTCGATCACGGCGCAGAACGCCATCCGCTTGTCCCTGGCCAGGAAGGCTTCCTGGAATGGTGGCAGGACGCGGTCCGCCCAGTCGAGGATCCTCGTGCGGTATTGCACCGGATTGGTGCCTGCGATCTCGACATAGTTGGTGTCGAACATGTCCTCGATCGAGATGGCGCCGCTGTCGATGCCGTTCTCAAAGATCTTCTTCAGCGCCGCGCCGGCTTCCATCGCACGGGTGACGGCCTCGGTGTTGTCGTCCTGGACCGACCATATTTTGTCTTCGATCTTCTCGATCAGCGCCGTATCCGGCCTTTCGAACTGCGCGTGCGCACCGGCCTTCGACCGCTGGACGATGCGAATCCGGCAGGCGCCGACATCCTGCAGCGTCGCGGTGAAGCTCTGACCCTGCGCCAGCGCTTCCGCGTCTGGCCCGCTGACCAGAATGCCGCCCATGGAAATTTCGTAGACCGGTGCCGATATCATCCCGCGCGGGGCGGCAATTTCGATCTTGAGGCTGCAAGGCAGCCTTTCGTCCTTGCGGCGCTCCTGGCGATCGCCTTCCTTCTCCCCGCGCCGCAGCAGCACGGCGCAACGCGACTTGAGCTTCTGCGCGAACGTCGTGACGGCGCGTCCCGCGTTGGCGACGCTTTCGCCGTGCACCTCGGCTTCCTTGGTCGCGCTGTCGATCTCGGTTGCGCTGTCGCCGACCGAGACGATGAAACTGGAAGCGGCGGCTGCATTGTCGGCCATTTCGCCGGTTGTCGCGTTCTGCTCGGCGACCGCCCCGTTGACGTTCTCGAACACCGGGCGGATCGCTTCGATCGCCTGCGAGATGCGATGCACGGCGTCGACCGAGCCTGCGGCGTCGCGCTGCAGCGCCTCGATCTTCTTGGTGATCTCTTCCGTCGCGTTCTGGGTCTGCACCGCGAGCGCCTTCACCTCGGTGGCGACCACGGCAAAGCCGCGCCCGGCCTCGCCGGCGCGTGCCGCCTCGATGGTGGAATTGAGCGCCAGCAGCGTGGTCTGCCGTGCGATCTGCGCGATCAGGTTGACGACATTGCCGATCGCCGCCGAAGATTCCCGCAGACGGTCGACGTTGGCGCTGGCTTCGCGGGCGGCGTCGCTGGCCTGGTCGGCGAGCTTGCCGGCGTCGCGCACCTGGGACCCGATCCCTTGCGCTGACTGGGTGAATTTGTCGGCGGCGTGAGAAAAGGTGGTCGCGGTGCCCTGGGCTGCGCTGGTGCGGCTCGTCAGGGCGTCGGTGCGCTGGCGGATGGTGGAAAGCGTCGCAGCCGTCGCCTCGGCGCCCCCGGTGACCGAATTGGCCGCGCGCTCGAGCTGGCGGATCATCGCACCGAGTTCGAGATCCAGCAGTTCAAGGATTGCCTTGGCCGAATCGCCCTCGGCATTGGCGGGCTCAGCCGCGGCCGAGGCCTGCGGAACTTTGGCTTCAGCGGCAGGCGCAGCCGGTTCCGGCACCTGCTTTTTGAACAAACCGAATGCCATTGGGGCTCTTAAAAGTTGAGGACTGGTGCGGAATCCTCTCATCCGAGCATGAAGTCATGGTTAACAATTGCCTGATATTCTGGCACGAGGCAGTACTCGCATACCCGAATCGGCCGCAAATCTTTGATTTTGCCCGATTGCCGGCCTATAAGGCCGCGCTTTCACCCCGCATCCTCCCGGACGAATCCAAGAGACCCTGCATGGCCGGCCATTCCCAGTTCAAGAACATCATGCACCGCAAGGGCAAGCAGGATGCCCAGAAGTCGAAACTGTTCGGCAAGCTGGCCCGGGAAATCACGGTGGCGGCCAAATTGGGGACCCCGGACCCGGCCATGAATCCGCGGCTGCGCGCGGCCGTGATCGCGGCGCGCCAGGAGAATATGCCGAAGGACAATATCGAGCGCGCCATCAAGAAGGCGACCGGCGGCGACAGCGAGAGCTACGACGAAATCCGCTACGAGGGTTACGGCCCCGGCGGCGTTGCCGTGATCGTCGAGGCGCTGACCGATAATCGCAACCGCGCTGCCTCCGACATCCGCTCCTTCTTCGCAAAGTCCGGCGGCAATCTCGGTGAAACCGGCTCGGTCGCCTTCATGTTCGACCGCACCGGCATCATCGAATATGACGCCAGCAAAGCCTCCGACGACGCGATGCTCGATGCCGCCATCGAGGCCGGCGCCGACGACGTGATATCAAGCGAAAGCGGCCACGAGATCTACGCCTCGCAGGAAACCTTTCGCGAGGTTGCCAAGGCGCTGGAAGCGAAATTCGGCGAAGCCCGCAAGGCGGCGCTGACCTGGAAGCCGCAGAACACGATCGCCGTCGACGACGACACCGGCGAGAAGCTGTTGAAGCTGATGGATCTCCTGAACGAGCACGACGACGTCCAGAACGTCTACGCCAATTTCGAAATTTCGGATGCGCTGGTCGCCAGGATGGGCGGGTAGGAGCGAAAACTTCGCTGTCGGCCGCATCCACCGCCGTCGTCGCCCGGCTCGACCGGGCGATCCAGTATTCCAGAGACCCGTGGTGATTCTGCCGGGAAGGCGCGGCGTACTGGGTCCCCGCCTTCGCGGGGACGACATGGGAAGGCGTATAGACGTCCCGGGCAGGGGATGACGCTCCGTTTATGTTTCGTTCACCACGCTCTGGCGCTATCACTACGCCATGACATCCCCACCGATTCGCCAACCCGTCCGGATCATCGGCATCGACCCCGGCCTGCGCCGCACCGGCTGGGGCGTGATCGAGACCGAGGGTAACCGGCTCGTCTTCATCGGCTGCGGTTCGGTCGAGCCGCCGGACGATCTGCCACTGGCCAGCCGCCTCTTGGCGATCCATGAGGGGCTTGCCGCCGTGCTCGGCGATTTCAGGCCGGCGGAAGCCGCGGTCGAGCAGACCTTTGTCAACAAGGACGGCGTCGCCACGCTGAAACTCGGCCAGGCGCGCGGCGTGGCCATGCTCGGGCCCGCGATGTTCGGCATATCGGTTGCGGAATACGCGCCCAATCAGGTGAAGAAGACCGTGGTCGGCGCCGGCCACGCCGACAAGAACCAGATCGCCGTCATGCTGAAGATACTGCTGCCGAAGGCCGAGCCGACATCCGCTGACGCCGCGGATGCGCTGGCGATCGCCATCACGCATGCCCATCATCGCGGAGGCATAGCGCTGCGGCTGAAGGTGGCGAGCCTATGATCGGCAAGCTGAAAGGCCTGATCAACTCTTACGGCGAGGACTACGTGATCCTCGACGTCGGCGGCGTCGGTTATCAGGTGCATTGCTCGTCGCGCACGCTGCAGGCGCTGCCGTCGCCCGGCGAGGCCGCCGTGCTCTCGATCGAGACTTACGTGCGCGAGGATCAGATAAAACTGTTCGGCTTCCGCAGCGACACCGAGCGCGAGTGGTTTCGCCTGCTGCAGACCGTGCAGGGCGTCGGCGCCAAGGTCGCGCTCGCCGTGCTCTCGACGCTGCCGCCGGCCGAACTCGCCAACGCGATCGCGCTGCGCGACAAGGCCGCGGTTTCTCGTACGCCCGGCGTCGGCCCGAAAGTCGCCGAGCGCATCGTCACCGAGTTGAAGGACAAGGCGCCGGCGTTCGCCAATGTCGATCCCGCCGTGGTGCATCTTGCCGGCGCGATCGACGATCACCGCGCGCCGCGTCCGGTGACTGATGCGATCTCCGCGCTGGTCAATCTCGGCTACGGCCAGCCGCAGGCCGCGGCCGCTATTGCTGCGGCTTCGCGCAGCGCGGGCGAGAAAGCCGAGACCGCGCAACTGATCCGGCTGGGCCTGAAGGAATTGTCGAAATGAGTGTCGAGACCGTAGGGTAGGCAAAGCGAAGCGTGCCCACCATTTGATATAACCGGGGAGATGGTGGGCACGGCGCAAAGCGCCTTTGCCCACCCTACGATCTGACCAAAGGAACGCATTCTCCGCCATGCCGAGCAAAAAGGACCAGGAACTGATCGCCGCGGCCACCGAAGCGATCAGTCAGCGCTATCGCAACGACTGGCAGGAAGTCGGTGCTGCCATGCGCACGCGCGACGGCCGTATTGTCACCGGCGTCAATATCGACGCCTATATCGGCCGCATCGCGGTTTGCGCCGAAGCGATCGCCATCGGCCGCGCCATTACCGAGACCGGCGACCACGGTATCGAAACCATCGTCGCCGTGCGTCACCCCAAGCCCGGGGAGCCCGGCAAGATCGCGGTGGTCTCGCCCTGCGGCATCTGCCGAGAGCTGATCCACGATTACGACGCCAAAGCGCGGGTCATCGTCCCCGATAGCGGCCGTGCGCCGAAAGTGGTGAGCATCGGCGAACTCCTGCCCAACAAGTACAAGCGGGGCAGCGAGTGAACACGCCCTCCCGCATCGTCACGCCCGAGCGCCGTTCCGACGATGTCGGCGATACCGCGCTGCGCCCGCAATTGCTGTCGGAGTTCGTCGGCCAGGCGCAGGCGCGCAAAAATCTGTCGATCTTCATCGAGGCGGCGCGCAAGCGGGGCGAGGCGCTGGATCATGTGCTGTTCGTCGGCCCCCCCGGCCTCGGCAAGACCACGCTGGCGCAGATCGTCGCGCGCGAACTCGGCGTCGGCTTTCGCGCGACATCAGGTCCGGTCATCGCCAAGGCTGGCGATCTCGCCGCACTTCTCACCAATCTCGAAGAGCGCGACGTCCTGTTCATCGACGAAATCCATCGCCTCAGTCCGGCGGTGGAGGAAGTGCTTTACCCTGCGATGGAGGATTTTCAGCTCGATCTGATCATCGGCGAAGGGCCTGCGGCGCGCTCGGTCAAGATCGATCTGGCAAAATTCACGCTCGTCGGCGCCACCACGCGCGCAGGGCTCCTGACCAATCCGCTGCGCGACCGTTTCGGCATTCCGGTTCGCTTGAACTTTCTACACCGAGGAAGAGCTGGAAAAGATCGTCACCCGCGGCGCCCGCGTGCTCAACATCGGCATGACGCCCGATGGCGCCAACGAGATCGCGCGCCGCGCCCGCGGCACGCCGCGCATCGCCGGCCGCCTGCTGCGCCGCGTGCGGGATTTTGCCTCCGCGGCGGACGCGAGTTCGATCGACCGCGCCATTGCCGACCACGCGCTGAGCGCGCTGGAGGTCGATGCCGCCGGCCTCGACGCCATGGACCGGCGTTATCTCACGACGATCGCGCTGAACTATGGCGGCGGGCCGGTCGGTGTCGAGACCATGGCGGCGGCGCTGTCGGAGCCGCGCGACGCCATCGAGGACATCATCGAGCCGTTCCTGATCCAGTGCGGCTATCTGCAGCGCACCCCGCGCGGCAGATTGTTGACCTCGCACGCCTTCCGCCATCTCGGCCTCGCCGAGCCTGCGCGCGATCCGGCGCAGTTCGGCCTGTTCGGGCAAAGCGAGGAGGAGTGACGGTGGCTGATACGATCGAGATCGTCGCCGCGTTGATCCGCGACGGAGCAGGCCGGGTGCTTCTGGTTCGCAAACGCGGGACCACGGCGTTCATGCAACCGGGCGGCAAACGCGATTCCGGAGAGGACGACATCACGGCCCTTGCGCGCGAAATCGACGAGGAACTTGGCTGCCGTCTGGTTCCGGATTCGATCCGGTCTCTCGGCGAGTTTGATGCGATCTCGGCCAATGAGCCCGGTTTTCAGGTGCGCGCCGCGCTATACGAGGTCGATGTGACCGGCGAGATCGCGCCGAAAGCCGAGATCGAGGCGGTGGTGTGGATCGACCCGGCGGCACCTGCCGACATCCCGCTGGCGCCATTGACCCGCGACCATGTGTTGCCGCTGGCTTCACGAAAGCGTGTCGCAGGCAACGCCTGAACCGAATGGGTGCCACCCTGCACTAAGGGCAGATGCCGCGCCGGCCGCGATCAAGGCCGGCGTCCTGCCGCGGAGTGCAACAGGAATGAGTTCGACCGAAGACGCCGACATGCTTGCCCTCGTTGCGGCTGCGCCGGAACTGGCGACATCCGACGATACCGAATTCTTTCTCGACGCCATGCCGATCCCCGAACTGGCGTCGATGTGGGGGGCGCTGCAGCGCCTGAGCCGGCGCGATCAGACGTCTGGCACGTGGGCGGCATTGATGTACTTCAATCATCTGTCGAAGCGACGGCCTGATCGCGCCCTCGATCTCGCACTCGAGGTGCTGCGCGCCGAATCCGATAAGCCAACCGTGATGCAGCTCAACGACAAGCTCATGATGGCACTGCTTTATGCGCATGGCGCTGAAATGATCGACCGGATCGAATCCGAGGCGGAGCATGACGCCAGGCTGCGCTGGCTGCTCGGCGGGATTCATTTTGGACCCGACGAGCCGGTCAAGAGCCGCATCGAGGCGATCGCCGATACCAAGGCGTACCGGCGTGATGAACGTGCCCGCAGGAAATCACAGCGTCCGCTTGACTGCGAGGCAATGCCGGTGGCGGAACTGGCGCGCGCCTGGGTCGAGCAATATTCGAAATCCGAGCGCGACCGCGACGACAATTTCTTCGCCATGATGGATTACGAGCGCGATTTGCGCGAGGAGGATCCCGACAAGGCGATCGACTTGATCGTCGAGATCCTGAAGATCGAGACCAATCCGGTGATGCTGTCGCTGCTCGCCGCCGGTCCGCTTGAAGACGTCATCAGCATGGAGACCATCGAGCGCATTGAGCGCGAAGCGTCGGTCAACCAGCGTTTCCATGATCTGCTCGGCGGTGTCTGGTATTACCGCGCGCCCGACGAACTGAAGGCGCGGCTGGATGCGCTGGTGGGTCAGAACCGCTGGTGAGAAGCTGCTGGAGCTCTGCTGACCATTTGCACAGGCGCACCGCAATTCGGGCTCAATCCGTCACCATGTTTGCGAGGCATCACGATTGGATCACATGTTAACACGCCGTCATTTTCTGCAAGCCATGGGTGGATTGGGCGCGATGGGCGTCTCGACCACCGCCTACGGATTCAGCGCCCCGGTCCTGCGGCTTCGCGTCGCGCGGTACCACATCTCACCGCCGCAATGGCCGGCAGGGCTCAAGCTCAGGATCGCCGCCATCGCTGACCTCCATGCCTGCGATCCCTGGATGTCGCTCGATCATGTCCAGGCGATCGTCGAACGCACCAACGCGCTCAAGCCCGACATCGTCGTCATGCTCGGCGACTATGTGGCCGGACATCGCAAGGTGACACGCTTCATTCCCGATGCCGATTGGGCCGCCGTGCTCGGCGGCCTGAAGGCGCCGCTCGGCGTGCACGCGGTGCTTGGCAATCACGACTGGTGGGAAGACAAGGAAGTGCAGCGCCACGGGCAGGGATTGCCGTCCGCCGGCCGCGCATTGGAGGCCGCCGGCATTCCGGTTTACGAGAACGACGCGAAGAAACTCACCATGAACGGCCATTCGTTCTGGCTGGCCGGTCTCGGCGACCAGCTGGCGTATATGCCCGCGCGCCGCTTCCGGCCGCTCAAGCGCATCGGCGTCGACGATCTCGGCGCGACGCTGGCGAAAGTCACCGACGACGCGCCGGTGGTCTTGATGGCGCATGAGCCCGACATCGCGAGGCGCGTGACCTCGCGTGTCGCGTTGCAGCTTTCCGGGCATACCCATGGCGGGCAGGTCCGCATGCTGGGCTGGTCCCCGATCGCGCCATCCGGGCAGCAACTCGCCTATGGCCACATCAAGATGAACTGCGACGTCGTGGTCTCCGGCGGCCTCGGCTGCAGCATCATGCCGTTCCGCCTCGGCGTTCCCCCGGAAATCGTGCTGGTGACGCTGGGCGCGGCCCGGTCGGCGGTGGCTTAAATAGCGAGGTTGCGTAGAGCTGTCGTTGATCTGGGCATCCAAGCTGGAAGGTGCTACGGTGAGTTCATGAGTTCAGCCGTTGAGAAAGCCGTAGAAGCGCTTGAGCTGCTGCCTGAGGAAATGCAGGAGGCGGCAGCCGCCTATCTTCTGTCTCAAGCCAAGAAGTTCCGCGCACTCAAAGACGCCGTCGACGAAGGAATGGCCGACGTCGAGGCAGGACGTGTCGTGCCTTGGGATTTGGAAGAATTTCTCAAGCGAGCTCGCGCACAGTCCCAGCGATAGGAGCAACTGTGCGGGTTGTTGTTTCGTTCCGCGCGCGCTCGGATATCCTGAACAATCATTCCTATCTAGCCGAACAAAGTCCCGCTGCTGCCGATCGGATGCTCGTTCGACTTTCGGGCCGGTTCGACGAATTGCAAGAATTTCCCTTCCTTGGACCAGATCGAAGTGAATTCAGCGTCGGCCTTCGAGGGCTTTTGATCGATGGTTACATTGCATTTTATATTGTCGAGGTGGATCGTATCGTGATCGTTCGTGTACTCGACGGTCGAACTGATATTGAGCGGGAGATGTCAAAATGACACCCTCCCTCGACGGCGAGATCCGTGACGGCCGCCATCATATGCAGGTCCGCGTCTACTACGAGGACACAGACTTCTCCGGCATCGTCTATCACGCCAACTACCTGCGCTTCATGGAGCGCGGCCGCACCAACCATTTGCGGCTGATGGGCGCGTCGCAGCATGCGCTGTTCGAACAGGCGCTCGAGGAGACGCCGGGCTTCGCCTTCGTGGTGCGCTCGATGGAGCTCGATTTTTTGCGGCCGGCGCGGATGGACGACGTCCTCGATGTGGTGACGTGGCCGGTCGCGGTGAAGGGCGCCTCCATCACGCTGGCGCAGGAGGTGCGGCGCGGCGACGAGGTGCTGGTCAAGGCCGCGGTCCGTGTCGCCTTCATCAGCGAGGGGCGGGCGAAGCCGATCCCGAAATCGCTGCGGCAGTTGATGAAGGCCGATCTGGCTTCGGATTGATTCTTGCCGGGTTGACTCGCTGTACCGATCGGTACAATCTCCTGGAGTCGCTAACCCGGAGATACCTCATGTCGCGTCCGCCGCTGCCGCCCTTCACCCGCGAAACCGCCGCGCAGAAGGCGCACATGGCGGAAGACGCCTGGAATTCGCGCGACCCGGTGCGGGTATCGCTGGCCTATACCGAGGATAGCCGCTGGCGTAACCGTTCCGAATTCTTCTCTGGACGCGAGGCGATCGTCGAATTCCTCACCCGCAAATGGGAAAAGGAGCATGACTATCGCCTGATCAAGGATCTCTGGGCGTTCGACCAGAATCGCATCGCCGTTCGCTTTCAGTATGAATGGCACGACGCCGCCGGGCAGTGGCATCGCTCCTACGGCAACGAGCAGTGGGAGTTCGACGAACACGGCCTGATGCGGCGGCGCGAGGCCAGCATCAACGATATCGCCATCAAGGAAAGCGAGCGACGCTTCCACTGGCCGGCGCCGGGGCCGCGCCCGGCCGATGTCGCGGGGTTGGGGGAGAACCCGCTGTGACGCCGTGCTGAAGAAGGGCGTCGAGCGTGGGCAAGTGTTGCGGGCGCTCGGCGAGGTGTTTCGCGCGCATGGCTACGAGGGCGCCTCACTGACGCTGATCACGGAGGCCACCGGGCTTGGCAAGGGCAGCCTCTATCACCTGTTCCCCGGCGGCAAGGAGCAGATGGCCGCCGAGGTGCTGGCCGACATCGACGGCTGGTTCGAACTCAACATCTACGCGCCGTTGCGCGAGGCCTCCGATCCCGCGCGCGCGATCGCGGCGATGATCGCGGGCGTCGACCAGTATTTTCATTCGGGCGATCGCGTCTGCCTGGTCGGACTGGTCGCGCTCGGTTCTGCGCGCGACACCTTTGCCGAAGCCGTCGATGATTATTTTGCGCGCTGGCAGGCCGCGCTGGTGTTGCTGTTGCGGCGATCCGGATTGAGCAGGAGCCAGGCGCAGCGGCGCGCCGAAGATGCGCTATTGACCATTCAGGGCGCGCTGGTGCTGGCCCGGGCGCGTAACGACGGCGGAATCTTTCGCCGGGCGCTGAGCGAACTGACGGCGCGATTGCTCGCGCCGCCAGACTAACTTCCGGGCTGCGGGCGCTTACGCGGCCGCCTTGTGGCGGGCGAGTTCGGCCTTGTACATCTCGAACTCCTCGGCGGCCGCCTTCGCGATGCTGGGGCGGGTGCGCAGCCGCTCGTAATAGGCCTTCACGTTCGGCCATTTCGCCAGCTCGATCGGCGGCGTCGCCATCGTCCAGTTGATGATGGTGACGAGATAGGCATCGGCCACGCTGAAGTGATCGAGCAGGAATTCACGGCCCTTCAGGTAGTTTTCGAGATAGTCGAGCCGCGACAGGTTCTTGGTCAGCGCGTAGGTCTTCGCGTCCTGCGGCGCCGTCTTGTCGAGCAGCGGCACGAACAGCGCCTTGTGCAGTTCGGTGCCGATGAAGCAGAGCCATTGATGCAGGCGGCTGCGTTCCTCAGCCGAGGCCGCCGAGAGACCGGCGTTTGGAAAACGGTCGGCGACATATTGCAGGATCGCCGCGTTCTCCGTCAGCACCGTGCCGTCGTCGGTGCGCAGCGTCGGCACCAGGCCGAGCGGATTCACCTGGCGGAAGTCCGAGCCGTCCTTCTGCACCACCTTGGTCTTGGGATCGACTTCAAGATAGTTGGCCTCGGCGCCGGCTTCATACAGCGCAATCCGGGTCGCCAGCGAGCAGGCGAGCGGCGAGAAATAAAGATCCATGGTTTGCCTCCTTGGCGGTTGATCAATCGCGCCAGCGTTCAACACTGTGGGATTGATTTTTATACTGTTCCGCATAATATAAACTTGGTCAAGGAATTTGTTGCGAAATGGTACAAAAAAGTAAAAAGCTGCCCGTGGCGAAGATCGACGATCCCGTGCCGCCCAAGCGCCGCGGCCGGCCGCGCGCCTACCAGCCGGAAGTCGCGCTCGGCAAGGCGCTCGACCTGTTCCGCAAGGATGGCTTCGCGGCGACGTCGCTCGACGATCTCTCCGCCGCGACAGGCATGAACCGGCCGAGCCTCTACGGCGCGTTCGGCGACAAGCGCGAGCTGTTCATCAAGAGCTACCGGCGCTATCGCGAAGACGCGCGGACCGCGATGGGGGATATCTTTCGCGACGAGCTTCCGATCCGAAAGCGGCTCGAGCGGATCTATGCGGTGGCGCTCGATATCTATCTGTCCGGCGAATCCGGTCCGCGCGGCTGCTTCACGGTGATGACGGCGGCATCCGAGGCGGTGCACGATCCCGATATCCGCGCCCT
The DNA here is from genome assembly GCA_963770135.1 of uncultured Alphaproteobacteria bacterium. Taxonomy (GTDB): domain Bacteria; phylum Pseudomonadota; class Alphaproteobacteria; order Rhizobiales; family Xanthobacteraceae; genus Bradyrhizobium. The sequence continues at coordinate 133,756 of CAVYOM010000022.1, forward strand.
GGTGCTGGAAGGTTTTGTCGAACTCGACAAGGCCTTTGCGGCCTGCTTCCGGCGGGCCAAGGAGAAGGGCGAATTGCCCGAGAGCGCCGATCCGGTCGTGCTGGCCCAGCTCGCCTCCGCCACCATCCACACCATCGCCATCCGCGCCCGCGCCCAGATGCCGCGCAAGGAATTGGAGGCGATCGTCAAGGGCGCGCTCGACGTGATGCTGGGCGCTGCAAAATAGTTGCAGATGTTCGCTCTTGTGAAGAGCGGGCCTAGTGAGCCGGGCTCAGCGATGGACGCTGGTAGCGAAGCCACAACACAGCGCCGGCGGCGGCCAGCATCAGCAGTACCGAAAACCAGTTGAGCGGTTGCCAACCCCACCGATCCTGCAGAAAGCCCGCCATGAAGCTCGACGTGGCTGTCGTGCTGAAAACCAGCAGGTCGTTGAGGGCCTGGGTCTTGCCGCGCTCGTTCGGACGGTAGCAGGTCGTCACCAGCGTGGTGGCGCCGACGAACAGAAAATTCCAGCCGACGCCGTTGACGGTGAGGGCAATCCGGAAATTCCATTCGGTCAGGCCGGTGAGCGCCGCGACCACGCCGATCAGCATCAGCACAACGCCGCAGGCCATCACCGTGGTGGCGCCGTACCGGTTGATCAAATTACCGGTGAAGAACGACGGCACGAACATGCCGAGCACATGCATGAAGATCACCCAATGAGCGGACGCATGCGGAAATCCGCAGGCGACGATGGCCAGCGGCGACGCGCTCATGATGAAGGACATCGTGCCGAACGCCAGCATGCCGGCCATCGCCGACGCGATGAAGCGCGGCTGGCTCGCGATCTCAAGCAGCGGACGCGGCGGCACGGCAATGTCGGCCTGGCTCGCGGTTGAAGCCGCCGGCGTGACCGATGGGAAGCTGATGAAAGACATGATCGTAAAAACGATGACGTGCAGCACCAGGATGGCGGCATAGGTCGCGACGTAGAGCGGCATCGTCAGATCGTGCGTCACGCGCACGAGGCTGGGCCCGATCACGGCGGCGGCGACGCCGCCGGCGGTCACCCATGAAATTGCCTTGGCGCGATATTGGATCGGCACCAGTTCCGCCGCGGCGAAGCGGTACATCTGCAGGCAGGCGACGGCGTAGCCGAGGATGAGGCCGCCGCCGCACATGACGAGGAAGTTGGCGGTGTACAGTCCGATGCACATGATGGTGGCGCCCGCCATGCCGAACAGCGAGCCGACGCGGAAGCCGATGCTGCGGCCGATGCGCTGCATCAGCAGCGCAGCCGGAAACACCCAGATCATCACGCCGAGATGCTGCATCGTGACCGGCAGGTTGGCGAATTCGGGATGATGATAGAAGGTGATGACCGACAGTCCCGTGGCCGCAAACATCATGGTGTTGCAGGATTGGCCGACGGCCTGGCAGCAGGTGAGCAGCAGGAGATTGCGGCGGGTGCGCCGGTCCAGCCCCGGCTCCGGATCAGTTTCAGGCTTGAGCCCGGATTTTGGATTCAGCGCATCCATTATTGTTCTTGCCCAATTGCTTTCGGGATGCCGCGCGACACAGGGGCGTATCGGGCGGCGCATGACGTTGTCGGGGAAAACCAACTGCGGCTCAAGGAAAAAGAGGAATATTTTTGCTGCCTAGGCCTGCGTGAAAGGCATAACAGTCTCTCCGGCATTGATGGGCTGCTTGAATCGCGTAAGTTCGCGATGATGTTCAGGCTGGGACGCCGGCCTGAAGGCATGCAGGGTGGGGCGGGGGACAGAGATGGCTGATGATCTGAAATTCACGGTCCAGCGCCCGCCGGCCTATGGTGAGCTGACGGATGTCTTGCCGGGATTGTTCTGGGTGCGGCTGCCGGTGCCGACGGCGCCCAATCACGTCAATTGCTGGCTGCTCGATAACGGGCCGGGGTGGACGATGGTCGACTGCGGCCTGAACACCGACGACACGTTCGAGATCTGGGACAAGCTATGGCGCGGGCTGCTGCGCAGCCGTCCCCTGCAGAACCTCGTCTTCACGCATGCGCATCTCGATCATTTCGGCCTCGCCGCTTATTTTGTGAAGGAAACGAAATGCCCGGTGCGCCTGCCATTGGCCGAATGGCTCAACGCGTGGAAGATGTGGCACGAGCGCGAGGAGGGGCCCGACGAGCATTTCGCCGCCTTCATGAAGCGCAACGGCGCTTCCGCCGATGAGGCCGCCCAGATCATGGGAGCCCAGCGCCGGTCGACATTTCTCGGGCTGCGGCCGCCGCGTGAATTCATTCGCATTCGCGACGGTGATGTTGTCGCGATGGGGCAACGCGAGTGGCGGGTGATCACCGCGGGCGGCCATTCGGTTGAACACGCGCTGTTCTATTGCGAGAGCGACAAGATCCTGATCGCGGGCGATCAGGTCCTGTCGCACATGACGCCATCGGTGATCACGCCTTCGGCGCAGCCAGAGGCAAACCCGATGAAGGAATATCTCAATTCGCTGGCGCGGCTCGAGACGCTGCCTTCAGACACGCTGGTGCTGCCGTCGCACGGCCTGCCGTTTCGCGGGCTTCATGACCGGCTCGCGCAGCTGCGCGAGCATCATCTGGCCCGGCTGGACGACGTGGCCTCCGTCATCACGGGAAAGACCAACGCGTTTGCGATGGCGCAGGAAGTGTTCCCGCGGGTCCTGTACGCCAATCCGCGCCAGGCGTTCGGCGAGTCGCTGGCGCATCTGAACATGCTGGCCACGCTCGGGCGGCTGACGCGCGATGTGGATGCCGACGGCGCGATCACGTTTGCGCCGGCGTGATTACCGAATCCGATCCTCCCAACGCATCGGCCGGCCTGTTTCGCTCGAAAGGCTGGCAGGTCGCCATGATCGGGTTGGGCACGGCCACGGCGCAGCTCGATACGTCGGTGAATATCGCCTTCCCGTCCATCACCCGCGGGTTCGATCTCGCCATCGCCGACATCCAGTGGGTCGTCATCTGCTACGTGCTGACCTACGCCAGCCTGTTGCTGGCGCTCGGGCGTGTCGGCGACACCGTCGGTCACGCGATCGTTTTCCGGATCGGCCTGGTCTGGAGCGCGACGGCGCTGCTGCTCGTCAGCTGTTCGCCGAGCTACGGCGCGATGCTGGTGTTCCGCTGCCTGCAGGGCGTCGGCGCAGCACTGGTGCTGAGCTGCGGCGTGGCGCTGGTGACATCGCTCTATGGCGAGGAGCGGCGCAGCCGGGCGCTCGGTGTCTACACGATGATGATGGCGTTCGGATTGATGCTGGGTCCGCTGCTCGGTGGCGCGTTGACGGCGATCTGGGATTGGCCCGCGGTGTTCTGGTTCCGAATTCCCATCGCGGTCGCGGCGTTATTGTTGTTGCGCGGCCTGCCGGTATTGCCGCCGCACCGGGCCGGCGATCGGTTTGACGTCGTGGGCGGCATCGCGCTGATTCTGGGGCTGGTGACGATGCTGTTGGCGCTCAATCGCCTTCGCGAATTTTCCGCCGTCTGGTTCGCTTTGCTGTCCGCCGTGGCCTTTGCTGCCTTTATCGTCCGCGAGTCGCGCGCGGCCCATCCGATCATCGCCGTCGAAGTTCTCCGGCTGCCGGGCTTTGCGTTGCTCAATCTCGTCAGCGTGCTGGCCAATCTCGCGGCCTTCTCGGTCTGGCTGCTGGTGCCCTATTTTCTGGCGCGCGTCCCTGGCTATGCGCTGACCGAGAGCGGCGCGATCCTGGCTGCGGCCGCGGCTGGGGCGGTGCTGGCCGCGCCGATCGGCGGTCGCCTCGTCGGGCGAACCATTTCCGCCGAGCGGCTGGCAATCATCGGCGCCGTAGCGATTGGCGCCGGTCTCCTTTTGCTCAGCGCATGGACAGAGGAAACCCCGACGGCCCTGCGGGTCGCCGGGCTCGTGGTGCAGGGCGTCGGCCTTGGTCTGTTCCAGCTCGCCTATTCGGATATCGTCACAGCCGCGCTGCCGCTCGGGGATCGCGGCGTTGCCGGCAGTCTTGTTCTCTTGACGCGAACGCTAGGCACCGTGACCGCTGCTTCGATTGTCCTGATGGTGTTCGAGATTCTGCAACAGAACCACAGCTTCCTCGAAGCCTTCCATCGGACCTTTCAGCTAGCCGCCTTGTTGGCGTTTGCTTCTGCTGGGCTACTGGCGTTTTCACCCCGCAAAATCACCTCCTAATACCCCCGCCCGCGATCCACCACATTCTCCAGCGCGTCGCCGGCCTCGAAGCGCGCGATCTGCTCCGCCACGTATTTTGATATTTCGTCGGCATCGGTGTCGGCGGCGTTGTGCGGGGTCAGCACCACCTTTGGGTGGGTCCAGAACGGACTGTCCACGGGCAGCGGCTCGGTGGCGTAGACGTCGAGCGAGGCGCCGCCGAGCGTGCCGTCCTCCAGGCTTCGCAGGATGTCGGCCTCGTTCTGTAGGCCGCCGCGGCCGGCATTGATCAGGACAGGCGCGCCGAGCGGACTGCCGCGATTCAGTTTCTCGAACAGCGCGCGGTTGAGGACGTGCCGGGTCTCTGGCGTCAGCGGCAGCAGGCAGACCAGGATATCGGTTCGCCGCAGGAACGCGTCGAATTGCTGTTCGCCGTGAAAGCAAGCGACGCCGGCGATCGTCTTGGGGCTGCGGCTCCAGCCCGCGACGCGAAAGCCGAGGCGCTTGAGCGCATCGGCCGCATCAGCCCCGAGCGTGCCCAGCCCCATAACGCCAACCGAGACCGCGCCTGCCGCCCATTGCAACTTTGGCGCCCAACGCTTTGCACGTTGCAACTCCCGCAAATAAAGCTCCTGCCGGTGATGCATCAGCACATGCAGCACGACATACTCGGTCATCCGCGCGGTGAGATCGGTGACGGCCACGCGCACCAGCGGCACGTTGGGCAAGGAGCGGTCCGCCATCAGCGCATCGACGCCGGCGCCGAGGTTGAAGATGACGCGCAGATTGGGGAAGGCGGCCAGCTCGCCCGGCTGCGGCTTCCACACCGCGGCGTAATGCACCTCGGCCGGATCGAGCGAGGCATCCGGCAGCAGCCGCACGGCACGGTCCGGGCAGACGCCCTCGAACCGGCCTTTCCAGCGCTGTGACGACCAGTTGTCGGTCCCGCCATGCACCAGGATGGCGAGCGCGCCCTTATTCATTGTCATCTTCCGGCCGCCCTTTCGCATCGTCACGCCGCGTGACTGGCCTCACATCGTCGATCGACCCGCTTCTCTAGCCTCCTTTCGCCGAACAAGGGAGACTGCAGATGCGCAGGCTGGTCCTCATTTTTGCTTTCGCCGCGGCTTGTGCCCCGGCGCAAACCGGGACACTGGCATGACCAGGCTTGGGGCCTTCTGGACGAGGATGAAGACGATCCTTCTCATTCTCGGCGTGTGCAGCCTTTGTTCCAAGGTGATCGTTCACACTTACCGGCACTTCAATCCGCCACCGCCTCCAATCGTCGGTCCCTGACCCGGCGACGGAACATCCTTAAAATTTCTTCGACGCACCTGTCGGCAGCGGGCATAATCGTTCGTCATGATGACAACGGAGATGCCAGCCCTCATGCTTTACGCCATCCTCTGCTATCACGACGAAGACACCGTTGGCTCCTGGACCAAGGAGCAGGACACGGCGGTCATGCAGAAATTGACCGTCGTGCAGGACAAGCTCACCAAACAAGGCCGGCTTGGCCCGGTCGCTAGGCTGTTGCCGACCACGGCGGCGACCACGCTGCGCAAGGAAGATCCGCCGCTGGTGCTGGACGGCCCGTTTGCCGAAACCAAGGAACAACTGCTCGGCTTCTATGTCGTCGACTGCAAGAACCTCGACGAGGCGCTGGACGTCGCGCGCGATCTCGCCAAGGTCAATCCCGGCGGCGCCTATGAGATTCGCCCCGTCGGTCATTTCACGCCCGGGAGCGTCAAGCCGTGACCGATACCGCCTGGATCGATGCCGCCCTGACCTCGGCACGCCCCCAGGCGGTTGGCGCGCTGCTGCGCTATTTTCGCAATCTCGATACCGCCGAGGAGGCGTATCAGAACGCCTGCCTGCGCGCGCTGAAGAGCTGGCCGCAGAACGGCCCGCCGCGCGATGCCGCGGCGTGGCTGATCATGGTCGGCCGTAACGTCGCGATCGACGATATCAGGCGCAGCAAGAAGCAGGAGGCGCTGCCCGACGACGAGGCGATCTCCGATCTCGACGACGCCGAGGAGCAACTCGCCGAGCGGCTCGACGGCTCGCACTACCGCGACGACATCCTGCGGCTGCTGTTCATCTGCTGCCATCCGGACCTGCCGGCGACACAGCAGATCGCGCTCGCTTTGCGCATCGTCTCGGGGCTGACGGTCAAGCAGATCGCGCGCGCTTTCCTGGTCTCGGAAGCCGCGATGGAGCAGCGCATCACGCGGGCGAAGGCACGGGTCGCCGATGCCGACGTGCCGTTCGAAACGCCGGGCGCGGTGGAGCGCTCCGAACGCCTCACCTCTGTCGCCGCCATGATCTATCTGATCTTCAACGAGGGCTATTCGGCCTCAGGCGATACCGCCGAGATTCGCAGCACCCTGTGCGAGGAGGCCATTCGCCTGGCCCGGCTGTTGCTGCGGCTGTTCCAGAGCGAGCCCGAGATCATGGGGTTGACCGCGCTGCTGCTGATCCAGCATGCACGTGCGGCAGCGCGGTTCGACGCCGAGGGCGCGGTGATCCTGCTCGACGATCAGGACCGTTCGAAGTGGAACAAGTCTCTCATCGCCGAGGGGCTGGCGCTGATCGACAAGGCGATGCGTCATCGCCGCAGCGGCCCTTACCAGGTGCAGGCAGCGATCGCGGCGCTGCACGCCCGCGCCGAAAAGCCCGAAGATACCGACTGGACCCAGATCGACCTGCTCTATGGCGCGCTGGAGATCATGCAGCCGTCGCCGGTGGTGACGCTGAACCGCGCCGTCGCGGTGTCCAAGGTGAAGGGGCCGCAGGCCGCGCTCGACATGATCGAGCCGCTGGCACAACGGCTGTCGAACTATTTTCACTTTTTCGGCGTGCGCGGCGCCTTCCTGATGCAGCTCGGCCGCAACGACGAGGCCCGCACCGCCTTCGACCGTGCCATTGCCCTGGCGAACACCTCGGCCGAAGCCGCCCACATCCGCATGCATCTCGACCGCCTGCAGCGCGACAGCCAGCCCCGCGGCAAGAAGGCGGGGAAGTAGCGCCTTCTTCCTTCCCCTTGCTTTCTTCCTTCTCCCCTTGTGGGAGAAGGTGGCGCGCGAAGCGCGCCGGATGAGGGGTTCTATCCGCGAATACCAATGCGAGAGATTTCATCCGCGGAGAGAGACCCCTCATCCGTCTCGCCGTCGCTTCGCGCCGTCGATCCACCTTCTCCCACAAGGGGAGAAGGGAAGAAGCGAACGCCGCGAAAAATTTCACCACTCTCTTGTCGGTTTCCGTCCGCCTCGTTCGTCTTGAATTCGAATAGCCATTTAAGACAACGGGAATCAATCATGACCGTCATCGCCGAAACCCTTCCAGTCTCTAAACCCGCACGCTGGACCGGCCGCATCATGAGCGGCCTCGTCATCCTGTTCCTGATAATCGACGGCGCCATCAAGCTGGTGCCGTGGCCGATCGTCACCGAAACCATGGACCGGATGGGCTATGGTTCGAGCGAAACGTTGGCGCGGAGCCTTGGCCTCATCACCATCGTCTGTACCGTGCTTTACTCGATCCCGCCGACCTCGATCCTCGGCGCCATTCTGCTCACCGGCTATCTCGGTGGCGCGATGGCCTCGCATGTGCGGATCGGCAGTCCCCTGTTCACGCACACGCTGTTCGGACTTTATCTCGGCCTGATGGTATGGGGAGGGCTGTGGCTGCGCGACCGCAATTTGCAAACCTTGATCCCTTTCGGCCGCTGACGTCCTTCAACGATCATTCACGAATTCGGAGCCAGTCATGTTTGAAGTTCTCGTCATCATCGCCGTCATATTGGCGATTGCCATCGCCGCGGTCCTCATTCTTGCCGCGACCAAGCCGGGCACGCTGCGGGTGCAGCGCTCGACCAGCATCAAGGCGCCAGCGGAAATGATTTTTCCGCTGATCAACGATTTTCACCAGTGGAGAAGCTGGTCGCCGTATGAAAACAAGGATCCGGCGATGAAGCGCACCTATAGCGGTGCGGAGCGCGGCAAGGGGGCGGTCTATGCCTGGGAGGGCGACAAAAATGTCGGTTCCGGCCGCATGGAAATTCTTGAAGCCTCGGCACCGCAAAAGATCGTCATCAAGCTCGATTTCTTCACGCCGTTCGAGGGCCACAACACCGCCGAGTTCACAATGCTGCCGCAGGGCGATGGCACCCATGTTACATGGGTGATGCATGGTCCCGCACGCTTCGCGACCAAACTGATCCAGGTGTTCATGAATCTGGACAACATGATCGGAAGGGATTTCGAAGCCGGTCTCGCCAACCTGAAGACGATCACCGAGAAATAACGCGTCACGCGAATTTCGAGTAACCCAAGGAGTCAGCGATGCAGGTCAATCCCTATCTATTTTTCAACGGCAATTGCGAGGAAGCGCTGAAGTACTATCAGAAGGCGCTCGGCGCCCAGATCGAGGCGATGATGCCGTATGGCGACGGACCGGCCGAGATGCCGATCCCGGCTGACTGGAAGACCAAGATCATGCATTCCCGCATCACCATCGACGGTGAGGTGCTGATGGCGTCCGACGCCACGCCCGGCGACTACCACCAGCCCCAGGGCATTTCGGTCGCGCTTGCGGTCGAGGATCCCGCGGATGCCGAGCGCCGCTTCAACGCGCTCGCCGAAGGCGGCACGGTGCGGATGCCGTTCGGCAAGACTTTCTTCTCCAACGGGTTCGGCATGTGCGTCGACAAGTTCGGCATTCCCTGGATGGTGAATTCGCCGAAGGAAGATATGTAGTTTGCAGCTTCGTAGGGTGGGTTAGGCGAAGCCGTAACCCACCATCGCGGCAAAGAAAGTCGGTGGGTTACGCTTCGCTAACCCACCCTACGAAACTTCATCTGCATCGCGGGTAGATCGCGGCGAGTTCACGCCCGCGCAGCAGCAATAGCCGCGACGTCAAGCCGCCGCGGCGGGCGATCCATTGGCGAACCGGCGCCGGATAGGCCGCCTCCACCTCGCGCGAGGCTTCCGGCTCCGCATACATCCGGCCCCGGCTGTCGATCGAGCGCGCGGCATGAAACCCCAGCACCGCGCGACGGGTCACGCAGATCCGCTCCTCCGGTATCGTCATCAGCAGCAGCGTGCAGGCCGACAGGCACGGCCCGTCGATCACCACCCGCTCACCGGATTGACGGACGCGTTCAAACAGTTCGAGAAACGGTCCGACCGCGCCGCCGGGGCTCGCCAGAATCCGAATCTCGGCTCGCACGGGCAGGATTGCCGCGAACAGCGCGGCTGCGGCAACGACACCCTTGATGATCGCCATTCGCATGCGCGCCTCCTTCGTCAAACGAACTGCCCTTTAGTCCAGTTACGCTGAGATATGTGGCGAGGTTTCGTCAATCCCCCGCGCCCGAAACGCCGGCCTCCGAAAATGTCGCCATTCCGATATGGCAGGCCAGCGCGGCGCGCGCCAGCAGGATCGCTACGCCCGCGCCCGACGCTTCGCCGAGCCGCATGTTCAGGTCGAGCAGCGGATCCAGCTTCAGTTCGCGCAGGAGATCGCGGTGGCCGGCTTCGGCCGAGACGTGCCCGGCGCGGCAATGATCGAGCGCGCGGGGATCGAGACGCGCGAGCGGCAGCACCGCTGATGTCGCCACGAAGCCGTCGAGCAACACAGGAATGTGATGCCGCCGCGCGGCGAGTACGGCGCCTGTTATCGCCGCGAGCTCGCGGCCGCCAAGGGCTGCCGCCACCGCGAGCGGATCGCCGAGAATGGCGCGATGGAAATTCAGCGCGGTCTCGATCGCCGCGCGTTTGCGCGCCATGCCGTCGTCGTCGACGCCTGTGCCGCGGCCGGCCCAGCGCGCGGCGCCGCCGCCGAGCAGGGCCGTGCACAGCATGGCCGCCGCCGTCGTGTTCGCGATCCCCATCTCGCCGACCGCGAGCAGATCGCAATCGTCGGGTACGGTGCGATAGCCGGCGTCGACCGCTTCGAGAAACTCGTCCAGGTTCATCGCCCGAGCTTCGGTGAAATCGCGTGTCGGCCGCTCAAGCTCGATCGGCACCACCCGCAGCTCGGCGGCAGCGGCTTTGGCGATCTGGTTGATGGCCGCGCCGCCTCCGGCAAAATTCGCCACCATCTGCGCGGTGACGGCCTGCGGATAAGCCGAGACGCCGCGGGCGGCGACGCCGTGATTGCCGGCAAACACGGCGATGGTGACGCGATCCAGCCGCGGCAATTCCCGGCCCTGCCATTGCGCCAGCCAGATCGCGAGTTCTTCGAGCCGGCCAAGGCTGCCCGGCGGCTTTGTCAGATTCTGTTGGCGGCGCGCGGCCATGTCAGCGAATCGCCGCTCGCCGCCGGGCAGGTCGCGACAGAAGGCGCTGATGTCGTCTAAACTGGCGAACTGCATGCGATTCTCTCGGCGGGCGGGGAACGCAACGCTAGACCGATTCTCCGGACATCTCCATGAAACAATGGTTCGACGATTTTAAAACCGCCGTCGCGTTCCTGACGCGGCTGCCGATGCCGCATCCGGACGGCGCGATGCCGCAAAATTTCGTGCGCGCGCACGGGATGTTTCCGGTGGTCGGCGCGCTGATCGGCGCGGCGGTCGGATTGCTGTGCCTCGGCCTGCGATCCGTCGGCGTGCCCGATCTGGCGGCCGCCGCGCTGGCGCTGGGCGGCAGCGCAATTCTGACCGGCGCGCTGCACGAGGATGGGCTGGCCGATGTCGCCGACGGCTTCGGCGGCGGCCGCACGCTCGAATCGAAGCTGGAGATCATGCGCGACAGCCGGCTCGGCACCTATGGCGCTATGATTTTGCTGGTGAGCTTCGCCGCAAAACTGTCGGCGCTGGCGGCGATTCCGGACGGCTACGTCATCCCGAGCCTGATCGCCGCGCATGCGCTGGCGCGCGGCATACTGCCTGCGATGTCGTTGAACCTGCCTTATGCGCGCAAGGATGGATTGGCCCGCAATGCCGGTCAGCCCGATGCGGCGACGGCGACCATCGCCGGCGGGCAGGCGCTGCTGATCGCGCTGTTGTCGCTGTCATGGAGCAACGCGTTATTCGCGGCGGTGCTGGCGGGCGTGAGCGGGCTGGCCATCGCCTGGCTGGCGCTGCGGCAGATCGGCGGCCAGACCGGCGACGTGCTCGGTGGCGCCGAACAGGTCGCGGAAACGGCGATCCTCGTCCTGCTCGCCGCACGGTTGGGTTAGCCATGAATGTGCCGACGAATCTCTGGCTGATCCGACACGCACCGGTCGACGGGCCGCGCGGGGTGATTTACGGACCCGACGCGCCGGCCGATCTCGGCGATGCCGCAGCCTTTGCCGTACTCAAGGCAAGACTGCCGGGGGACGCATTGGCGGTATGCAGCCCGGCGCGCCGCACGCGAGAGACGGCTGAGAGGCTGGGTCTTGATGCCGCCGAACAGCCCGCCTTTCGCGAACAGGACTTTGGCGCTTGGACCGGACGGCGCCACGATGAACTCGAACGCGAACTCGGCCCGGCCTATCGCGAATTCTGGAAATCGGCCGCCAGCAAACGGCCGCCTGGCGGCGAAAGTTTTGTCGATCAGATCGCGCGCGCAAGTGCAGTCCTTGCGCTGCTGCCCGCGGGCGAGGCGATCCTCGTCGTGCATTCCGGCACCATCCGCGCCGTGCTCGCCGTCGCGCTCGATCTTGCGCCAGACAACGCGCTGCGTTTCGTGATCGACCCGCTGTCGCTGACGCGTATCGACCGGCTCGACAACGGCTGGCGGGTGGTTGCGGTCAACCAGCGCTCGAAAGATTAGTGGCGCAGATCCAGCGCGGCGACGCGGTTGATATCGGCCAGCCGCCGGTCGGCATTTCCGTCGAAATCCAGGCTGGCCACGGTATCGAGCAGACGTCGGTAGGCGCGGTCCGCGACCGCGACGGGCAACGGTTCCTCATCGAAGGTATCGATGTAGCTACCGACGATACCCTTCAGCAACCGGCACATGGCGCGTTGCCCGGGGTCGCCGTTGCCGAGATCATCGAGTTTTTGCTGAAAGGTGCGGAAGGTCCGCAAGCCGTGGTGCTGTTGCGAAAGCCACGTATGCAAGTTGTTCATAAGAGCCTCTTCAAGTCATGAGAAGAAGCTACGGGTTTATACAGTCGGAGCGGCCGGCGGACAAATGCGATTTCTGCAGATGTCCGCTGCCAATTATGCAGGCAGGCTGTTCAAGCCGCCGCTTTGTTCTTGATGGCGCCGACGATCGCGGTGAGAACCGCACCGGCGACACCGGCACCGGCGACCTGGCCGATGATGCTGCCGATATCAGGCGTCGAGGCGCCATTGGCCAGCAGCGGAATCAGCATGCCGAGAAGCTGCCCTCCGGCTCCGCCGCCGATGGCGCCCGCGATGGTATTTCCAAGTGTGCCAAGATCGATGTTCTTGGCCGCGCCCCCTGCGACATTGCCGCCGATGGCGCCACTGACGATCTGGATGATCAGGTTGATGAGTATTCCCGACATGACACGTCACTCCCCAATCCGGCGTGAGTTTTTGGCCTATGCAGGGCGCCCGGACCATCGCCGCGCCCGCACAACCTAAGCGTTTGTAACGCCAAGGTCACGCTGCGCCAGCGAAGGGGGCCAGCTATTTTTCCATGCCTCCCTTGCCTTGCCCCGCCACGCAGGGCGGGAGGAAGCGGCGCTACCCGTTCCGCCTTTCGCCGCGCAGTGTCGGCAAGCCGATGCCGGCGGCATCAAAGCCGCCGTCGACGGCGAGGATCTGTCCGGTGATGTAGCTGGAACGGTCGCTGCACAGGAAGAAGATCGCTTCCGCCAGTTCCTCCTCGAGGCCGTAGCGATTCAGTGGAATGGCGTCGTGATAGTCGGCGCGGATTTCAGGCGTGTGGACCTGTTTTGCCATCGCGGTTTCGACCGGGCCGGGCGCCACTGCGTTGACGCGGATGCCGAGCGAAGCCAGTTCGACCGCGAGCTGCTTTGTGAGATGCGCGAGCCCGGCTTTGCTGGTGCCGTAGGCCGAGCGCAGCGTGGAGGCGCGCACCGCCGAGATCGAGGTGATGTTGACGATCGCGCCACCGCCATGTTCGCGCATCAAGGGCGCCGCCGCTTTGGTGCAGATAAATGGTCCGGTGAGGTTGACCTGCAGGATGCGGCTCCAGTCTTCATCGGAGGTTTCGAGGATCGGCGCGAAAACCGCGACGCCCGCATTGTTGACCAGTGCATCGAGCCGGCCGAAGCGCGCGCTCACCGCCGCCATGGCGTTCGCCACCTCCTTGGCATCGGAGACGTCGCAATGCAGTTCCAGCGTGTTATCCGGGTCGGCAAGGCCAGCGACCGCGCCGCGAAGCAACTCGCCCTCGATGTCGAGCAACGCCACCCGCCAACCCTCGGCGAGAAACCGTTTGGCGGTCGCAAGCCCGATGCCGCGCGCGGCGCCGGTGACGAGAGCAATCTTTTGCGGGGAGGCGGGCATGGGCGGGTCCGTTGGCGAGAAAAGGATTTCCCGCTCCTATAACCTAAGCCCCGTGCCGTGTCCCGGCGACAATGACGCGGATTCGGCGCTGCCCCCGGGCAGCGGGCATACGAAAAATCCGACACGGGACGTTATCCCGTATCGGATCGATCCGAGAACGGTGTCGAGCCGTTACCGCTGCGAGATCGCTTTCGCTTCCGCGGCGGCGCGCTGCATGCTCGACGACATCTCGCTGGTGACGGTGCTTTGTTCCTCGACCGCGGCTGCGGTGGCCGTGACATATTCGTTGACGCCCTGGATCGCCTGCTTGATGCTGTCGAGCGCGCTCACGACGTCGCCGGAGATGCCGTTGAGATTGCTGATTTCCTGCCCGATCTTGTCGGTCGCCTGCTTGGCTTGCGTAGCGAGGTTCTTGACCTCGGATGCCACCACGGCAAAGCCGCGCCCGGCTTCGCCGGCACGGGCCGATTCGATCGTCGCGTTCAGCGCCAGAAGGTTGATCTGGCCAGTGATGTTGCCGATCAGTTCGACGATGCCGCTCATGGCTTGCGCCGCCTCGTTCAGGCGCTTGGCCTGGGCGTCGGCCGCCTCGACCCGCCCGACCGCGGTCGAAGCCGTCTCGCGTGACTTGGTCATGGCCTCGGAGATTTCCCGAACCGAGGCGTTCAGTTCCTCCGCGCCGGCGGCTACCGATTCCATCATGCCACGCACGCGCTCATTGCCCATCCGCACCAGCACCTGCGCGGTGGTGTCGGTGGCGTATTTGACGACCTTGAACGGCTTGCCGTTGAGATCGAGGATCGGATTATAGGACGCCTGGATCCAGACCTTCTTGCCGCCCTTGCCGATCCGCTTGTATTCGGCGGCCTGATATTCGCCGCGGTTGAGCGCCGCCCAGAATTCGCGATAGGCCGCGCCGTCGCGCTCGGACGGATCGACAAACATGCTGTGATGCCGGCCGCGGATCTCTTCGAGCGCGTAGCCCACCGTGCTGAGGAAGTTCTGGTTGGCGCCGATGATGGTGCCGTCCATGTTGAATTCGATCACGGCCTGCGACTTGCCGATGGCGGCGATCTGGCCGGCGAGGTCGGCGTTCGAAAGCTTCTCCTTGGTGACGTCGGCGGCGAACTTCACCACCCGGAACGGCTTGCCCTTCTCGTCGAGCACCGGGTTGTAGGAGGCGAGAATCCAGACTTCGCGGCCTCCCTTGCCGATCCGCTTGTATTCGGCCGACTGGTATTCGCCGCGGTTGAGCTTTGCCCAGAACTCGCGATAGGCCGCACTGTCGCGCATCGCCTGTTCGACGAACATGCTGTGATGCTTGCCCTTGATTTCGGCGAGCGTATAGCCCATCGCGTTCAGGAAGTTTTCATTGGCGTTGACGATGGTGCCGTCCATCTCGAACGCAATGACAGCTTGCGCGCGGCTGATCGCGGTGATCTGGCTGGCGTCCTCCATGCTCTTGATCTTTTGCGCGGTGATATCGGTCGCAAATTTCACCACCTTGACCGGCTTGCCGCTGCCGTCGAGCACCGGGTTGTAGGTCGCCTGGATCCAGACCTCCTTGCCCCCCTTGCCGATCCGCTTGTATTCGGCGGCCTGGTATTCGCCGCGCCTCAGGGCCGCCCAGAAATCGCGATAGGCTGCGCTGTCGCGCTCCGACGGCTCGACGAACATGCTGTGATGCTTGCCCTGGATTTCGCCGAACGAGTAGCCGAGGGCTTTGAGGAAATTGTCGTTGGCGGTGAGGATGGTGCCGTCCATGCCGAACTCGATCACGGCCTGCGAGCGGCTGATGGCTTCGGCGAGCGCCTTGTCTGTAGAGGAGTTCCCGAGAAACTGGAACATGAGCAGCCTATCTGAGCAAGAGAAGTGACGAAAATTTGGGCCCTGCGGCTCCCGGGTCCAAATTCGATCAAAGTGAGAAACAATGCGTTAATGTTGTTGTCCGTAAGGTAACGGATAACATATGTAGACTTCTGAGATATGGCTTGCGTGCACCACTCGCTGGGCGAGTGCGACGATGCGTCCCGTCTTGCGATGGCTATCGCTGTCGCATCATGACAATTCCGCCGAAGCGCGCTGCATGTTGCTCGACATGTCCTGGGTGACGATGCTTTGCTCCTCGACGGCCGCGGCCGTGGAGGCGATGAACTCGTTGACGCCGGCGATCGCCGCCTTGATGGCCGTCAGCGACCCCGCGACATCGCTGGCTACGCCGTTGAGCTGCTCGATTTCCCTCGAAATCGTGTCGGTGGCGTGCTTGGCCTGGTTGGCGAGGTTCTTGACTTCCGATGCGACCACCGCAAATCCCCGCCCGGCCTCGCCGGCGCGGGCGGATTCGATCGTGGCGTTCAGCGCCAGCAGGTTGATCTGTCCGGTGATGTTGCCAATCAGCTCGACGATGCCGCCCATCGCCTGCGCCGCATCGTTGAGCTTTTGCGATTGATGATCCGCAGCGTCGATCCGCCCGGTCGCCTCGGCGGCGTTCACCTTGGACTTGCTCATCGTCTCGGAAATCTCGCGGATCGAAGCGCTCATCTCTTCGCTGCCCGCCGCCACCTGTTCGATCAGGTCCCTCGCGTTCTCGGCCTTCCTGCGCATCACGGCCTGCACGGTAACGTCGGTCGCGTATTTCACCACCTTAAACGGCTTGCCGTTGAGATCGAGGATCGGATTGTACGACGCCTGGATCCAGATCTCGCGGCCGCCCTTGGCGATGCGCCTGTATTCCGCGGCCTGGTACTGGCCGCGGTTGAGTTTTTCCCAGAATTCGCGGTAGGCCGGCGCGTTGCGCTCGGCTGGCTCGACGAACATGGAGTGATGCCTGCCCTGTACCTCGCCGAGCGTGTAGCCCATGGCGTCAAGGAAGTTCTGGTTGGCGGTACGGATGGTGCCGTCTATGTTGAATTCGATCACGGCCTGCGACTTCCTGATCGCGGCGATCTGGCCGTCATTGTCGGCGGCCTTCAACTTCTGCTCGGTCACGTCGGTTGCGAACTTGACGACCTTGAACGGCTTTCCGGCTTCGTCGAGGATCGGATTGTAGGTCGCGAGAATCCAGATCTCCTTGTCGCCCTTGCCGAGGCGCTTGTACTCGGCGGCCTGAAACTCGCCGCGGTTCAGTTTTGCCCAGAACTCGCGATAGGCCGCGCTGCCGCGATCCTCGGGCACCACGAACATGCTGTGGTGCTTGCCCTGGATTTCACCGAGCGTGTAGCCCATCGCGCGCAGGAAGTTTTCGTTGGCGGCGACGATCGTGCCGTCCATGTTGAATTCAATTACCGCTTGCGCCCGGCTGATCGCCGCGATCTTGCCGGCGTCTTCCATGCTGCGGATCTTCTCTGCCGTGATGTCGGTCGCAAACTTGATGACGCCTGTGGGCCTGCTGTTGGCGCCAAGGATCGGGTTGTAGGACGCCTGGATCCAGATCTCGCGGCCGCCCTTGCCGAATTGCTTGTACTGCGCGGCCTGAAACTCGCCGCGGTTAAGTTTCGCCCAGAATTCGCGATAGGCGGAGCTGCTGCGTTCGGCGGGGTCGACGAACATGCCGTGATGCTGGCCCTTGATCTCGTCGAGCGTGTAGCCCATCGCGTCGAGAAAATTCCTGTTCGCCGTCACGATGGTGCCGTCGAGCTTGAATTCGATCACCGCCTGCGACTTATTGATGGCAGCGGCTTGCGCAATTGAATTTTGAACGAATGATTTTCTTTGAAAATTGAACAAAACGTCGCTCCGATGAGATCGGTTGTAGATTGATTCTCTTTCCTCATAAGTTGCAGAGCGCCACTTAACGTTGGGTAAAGCATACGAAGGTTGCAACTCATCACGGCAGCAAATCCCGAAAAAAGTCCGATGCCGGCTTGCATATGCACGCAAGCATGCGCATGCAGCGATCGGCGATCCGTAATCTTGCGGGCCTACGTTCCGGCGGCGGCAAAATAATCCTTGGCTCAGATGTCGGCGCGCGGAGATGCGGGCCGTCTTGTTACAAAGGGAGATATTTCATGTCGCTGACGCTGCATTACCACCCGCTGGCCTCATACTGCTGGAAGGCGCTGATCGCGCTGTACGAGAACGACACTCCGTTCACGCCGAACCTGGTCGATCTCGGCAACCCGGCCGAGCGCGCCGCGCTGGTGAAGCTGTGGGGGATCGGCAAGTTTCCGGTGCTGCGCGACGAGGCGCGGAACGAGACCGTGCCGGAATCCAGCATCATCGTCGAATATCTGGATCGCCACTATCGCGGTCCCACCCGGTTCATTCCCGATGATTCCGGCCGCGCCTTGCAGACGCGGCTGTACGACCGCTTCTACGATCTCTATGTGCATCTGCCGATGCAGAAGATCATGATCGACCGGATGCGGCCCGCCGACAAGCGGGATCCGCTCGGCGTCGAGGAAGCCCGCGCGCAGTTGCGGGCATCCTACGCCATGATCGAACGGCAGATGGCAAAGGGCGGCTTCGCGGTGGGCGAGGATTTTGGCCTCGCCGATTGCGCCGCCGCGCCATCGCTGTTCTACGGCAGCATGGTGGTGCCGTTCGGCGAGGCGAACAGCAATCTTTCCGCCTATTTCGAGCGGCTGAAAGCGCGGCCCTCTTTCGCGCGGGTGATGCAGGAGGCCGAGCCGTATTTCCAGATGGTGCCCAAAGAGTCCTGAGCAGGAGAACTGAATGGCCGAGTCAAGCCGGGCAGGGACGATCCGCGCCATCTTTGCGGCCTATCTCGCCAACGATCGCGAGTTCGTCGAGAACGCGCTCAGCGACGATTTCCGCTTCACCAGCCCCTACGACGATCACATCGACAAGCCGACCTATTTCGAGCGGTGCTGGAAGAACAGCGACTGGATCGAGCGGCACGAGCTGGAGCGGATTTTCGTCGAAGGCGATGACGCCTTTGTCACCTATCGTTGCGTCGCCAAGGGCGGAAAGACTTTCCGCAATACCGAGTTTTTCGTCTTCGATGGCGACAAGGTGAAGCGCATCGACGTCTATTTCGGTGCGACTTATGACAATGGCAAATTCGTCAAGCAGCCCGGGTAGCCCGCGGGCATGACGAAAAGGGAGCCGGTTATCTCAAAAATAATTTCTCCCGACATGTCGGCGGCGTAAAACCCCGCTCGTCTTGTTGATGAAGGCCGGCACGACGGTAGCCGGCCCAGAAAGGTCCAACCGGAGCATAACGATGCGATTCATGGTGATTGTGAAGGCCAGCAAGGATACGGAAGCCGGCGTGATGCCGAGCACGGAGCTGCTGACCGCGATGGGCAAGTTCAACGAGGAGCTGGTCAAGGCCGGCGTGATGGAGGCGGGCGAGGGCCTGCATCCGACCGTGAAGGGTGCACGGGTCAAGTATGGCAGCGGGAAGGGCAGCGTCAGCCGCGGTCCGTTCGCGCTCTCCGGCGATCTCGTCGCCGGCTTCTGGCTGATCAATACGAAATCGCTGGATGAAGCGATCGAGTGGATGCAGCGTGCGCCCTTCGGCAATGGTGATGAGATCGAAATCCGCCAGGTGTTTGCCGCGGAAGATTTCGGCGAAGCGCTTACCCCCGAGCTGCGCGAGAAGGAAGAGCAATTGCGCGCGCAAGCTGCGAAAAAGTGACGACAACCGAACAAGGACACTCACCATGCGCTTCATGATGCTGATGATCCCCTTGGGCTACGAGACCGCGCCGCCGGACGTCCAGCTTGATCCTGAAAGGGTCAAGGCGATGATGAAATACAATGAGGCCCTGCAGGAGGCCGGCGTGCTGATCGCGCTCGATGGCCTGCATCCGCCGTCGACGGGCGCGCGGGTTTCGTTTGCCACCGGCAAGCCCATCGTCACCGACGGCCCGTTCACCGAGGCCAAGGAAGTGCTCGGCGGCTACTGGATGATCAATGTGAAGTCGCGCGAGGAGGCAATCGCCTGGGCGAAAAAATGCCCGGCCTCCGGGAACGAGATCATCGAGATCCGCCAGGTGCAGGAAATGGCCGATTTCTCCGAGGAGGTGCAGCAGGCGGCCAAGGGGTTTGACGAACTGCAGAAGGGCAATGCGCACAAGGCGCGATGACGGCAACCACAACAGAACCGCAAGCGAGGAGAACCTCATGAGCGCCAACGATACGTTCCTTGCCGTCTTTCTCGGCAGCAAGACCAGTGCGAAAATGGCGGCCTGGAATGCGCTGCCCGAGGCCGAGCGGCGCGTCAGGGAGCAGCAGGGAATCGCCGCCTGGAAGGCCTGGGTCGCAAAGCACCAGGCGGCGCTCGTCGCCATCGGCGGGCCGCTGGGCAAGACCAAGAAGGTCGATTCGAACGGCATTGCCGATATCGCCAACGAGATGGGCGCCTTCGCGGTGGTGCGCGCCGGGTCGCACGAGGCCGCCGCGAAATTGTTCGAGGATCACCCGCACTTTGCGATCTTTCCCGGCGAGCGCGTGGAGATCATGCCGGTCCTCCCGATCCCGGGTGGCTAGACCGGCCTCGCCTGGAACTTGCGTCCCACGAGCGCCGTTATCTTGGTGAATGCCCGTTAACGGTCTCAAACTAAGTGACCTTTCCGCCCGGCTCATGTAAAAGCCGTTCACATGAGCTGGCGCAAGGAACAAGGCCGCAGCGAACGCGGCTACCATCACGGAAATCTGAAAGAGGCGTTGCTGCAAGCGGCGCTCGGCCTGATCGCCGAGAAGGGCGCGGCCGGCTTCACCTTTGCCGACGCGGCGCGGATGGCCGGCGTCAGCCCCGCCGCGCCGTATCGTCACTTCCGCGATCGCGATGAATTGTTGTCCTCGATCGCCCAGCGCGGTTTTGAGCAATTCGAGGCGCTGCTGACGCAGGCCTGGGACGACGGCAGGCCGGACACCGTGTCGGCGTTCGAGCGGGTCGGGAAGGCCTATCTTGCGTTCGCCCGCAACGAGCCCGCGTTCTATTCCGCGATGTTCGAATCCGGCATTCCCGTCGATGCAAACCCTACATTGATGGCTGCCAGCGAACGCGCCTTCGCCATCATCCGCGCCGCCGCCGAACGGCTCGCGGCGATGGCGCCGCCCGGCATGCCGCGGCCGCCGGCGATGATGATGGCGCTGCACATCTGGTCGATGGCGCACGGCGTGGCGTCATTGTTTGGCCGCGGCGACGCGGCGCGACGCAAGTTGCCGATGTCGCCCGAGGATCTGCTGGAAGCCGAAGTGTTGATCTATCTGCGCGGCCTCGGCTTCCCCACCGACCGCCGGCCGCCCGATCAGAAATCGTCTGGCCCGCCGCCGGTGCCGCCGGCCGGCCCTTGGGGCACCCCCAAATAATTTTTCGCGGGTGCGGCGAGCCGCGCGCTTGACAAAAACGCTGGATGGTTTAGGTATGTAAATGTTATTTACATTCACAACGGCGTGATCGCCGTCATGGAGAGGGAAATGGCCTACACCGCAGATGTCAATCGATGGCGCGGCCCAACGACGGAAGAGAACTACCGCCCACGCCCGCATATGCTTGAAAGCCCCTGGCATCCCGGCTGGATCGCCGTGACCATCCTCGGCTTCATCATCTGGTGGCCGATCGGCCTTGCCCTTCTCTTTTTCACACTAGGGAGCAGAAAAATGGGTTGTTGGAGTCACGGAGACCGCTGGCAGAACAAGATGGAGCGGATGCAGTACAAGATGGACCGGATGCGCGGCCGCATGGAAGGCCGCGGCTTTGGCGGCTTCGGTTTCGGCCCGCCCACCAGCGGCAACCGCGCCTTCGACGAGTACCGCTCGGAAACCCTGCGCCGGCTCGAGGAAGAGCAGGTCGAGTTCAGGAATTTCCTCGATCGCCTGCGTCACGCCAAGGACAAGGAAGAGTTCGACGCGTTCATGGCGCAGCACAAGCCGCGTCCGACCCCGCCGAACGACCAGCCCCAGCAGGGCTAAGCGAATAGCGTCGCGTTGAGAGAGGTTCAGCCTCAGGCGTGATGCCCCCATGACGCTTGCTGGCGATACAGCCGCCCATCTGCGAAAGCAGGTGGGCGGTTTGTTTTTGCGAGCCGTCGCCAGGCACCCGCGTCGTTCCATCTCAGGCGCCGAGCACCACAAGCACCGGAACCAGGCGTCTGCTTTTGTTCGAGCCGTTTCATTCACCCGCTCGCAAGGAACGAACCTGAACGCTGGTCGTTCAATGTGCGCTGCAACACTTCTCGGATCGTCCCGGATTTCGTGCACGCCCTTTGGAGTGCATATGATGACCGTAGCAGCCCACTTTCAGGCACGTTCGCGAGGATCCGTTGCGCAGCTAGCGCTAAAAGGCCGCAGGATAGCGAAGGCGCATCCTTATGCCGCAGCTGCAGTTGCAACTGCAGGAGCTTTGGCCGCGTTGGCCTTGGTGAACCGCCGCCTGGCCAGGAATGCTGAAAACGACAATCCTCCCGCAGGCCAGTTCCTGGAGATCAACGGTGTCCAGCTGCACTATGTCGAACGTGGTTCAGGCCCGCCGCTGGTCCTGCTGCACGGCAATGGCAGCATGATCCAGGATTTCGAATCCAGCGGCTTGATCGATTTGGCCGCGAGAAACTATCGCGTGATCGTTTTCGATCGTCCCGGCTTCGGCCATAGCGATCGGCCGCGCAGTGTTGTCTGGACTCCGGCAGCACAGGCCGAATTGATCAACAGCGCTCTCGAACGGTTGGGCGTCGCGCATGCCGTCGTTTTGGGGCACTCTTGGGGCGCGTCGGTCGCCGTCGCGCTGGCGCTTAAATATCCGAGACTGGTCCAAGGCCTGGTTCTCGCCTCGGGATATTATTATCCGACCTTGCGTCCGGACGTGGTCGCTGTATCCGCCCCCGCGGTGCCTTTAATGGGCGATCTCTTGCGCTACACCATCTCGCCGATTGTAAGTCGACTTATGTGGCCGCTCATGATGACCAAGATCTTTGGTCCGCGGTCCGTGCCGGAGAAGTTTGAGGGTTTTCCGAAAGAGATGGCGCTTCGTCCATCCCAGATTCGCGCGTCCGCCGCGGAATCGGCACTCATGATTCCGGATGCATTTTACTACCGCGACGAATACGCAAATTTGAAAATGCCTACGGTCATTGTCGCCGGTGAGGAAGATCGACTGGTCGACATTGATACGCAATCGGAACGGTTGCACCACGACGTCCCCCAAAGCCGATTTCACCGCGTTCCGGGAGCCGGCCACATGATCCATCAGACCGCAACCGGTGTCGTGATGTCTGCAATCGACGAGGTGGCGAGCGCGCGGTCAGCGCTGGGCTGACAGCAACCGTCGAGAAAGAAGGAAGCCAGGTCCGTGTCTTCCAACGAAGTGTCCATGCCGGTGTGGCACGAAAAGCACCTGCGAGCTGCAACCCATGCCGCCGGCGTGGCATTGTGGTCTTGGAACGTCGATACCGACGCCATCGCCATGGATGAACGCGCCTATGACCTGTGGGAAGTCTCGAAGGACGAAAAGCAGATCACATTCGAGATCCTGTCCAGGAACATTCATCCGGCCGATCTGGAAAGGGTGAGGTCTGCGTTCGCCGCTACGCGCGCAGTGGTAGGCGCTTACGAAATTGACTTCCGGATCCTGTCGGGCAGCGATATCCGCTGGATCTCCGCTCGGGGTCAAGGCGACGACGCGGACATTGCGGACCGAATTCTGTTTGGCATTTTCCTCGATGTCACTCAACGAAAGCAGGCCGAAGAGGCAAGCGAGTTGCTGGCGGGCGAGATGAGCCATCGGGTGAAGAACCTGCTGACCATTGCGAGCGCGCTTACTCAAATCACTTCGCGGTCTGCGGAGACAAAAGAGGAGATGGCGCATGAACTGACCAGCCGGCTGATGGCATTGGGACGTGCCCAGGACCTCATTCGTCCCAGCCCGGGTCGAGCAAGAGAAGCAGCCCTTCTTGGCGATCTCATCTCGGTTTTGCTTGCCCCCTATGATGAGAAGGGAGCCAGCGTCCGCATTCGCGTTTCAGTGCCGAAGATCAATGTTGGCGAAGGTTCGAGCACGACGCTGGCCCTGGTCATCCATGAACTGGCAACAAACTCGGCAAAATACGGATCGCTGTCGGTTGCGAGCGGCACGCTTGATGTGTCGTGCAATGGTCAGGACGATGAAGTGGTCATTGTGTGGACCGAACGGGGTGGACCGCCAATTTCGGCTCCCGCCAAACTCGAAGGCTTCGGCAGCAAATTGGTGCATCGGAGCATGGCCGCACAGCTCGGAGGCACCATCGCCTTTGACTGGTCGGCGGAGGGCCTGGTCGCCACCCTGCGAATGAGCAAAGAACGGATCGCGAGATGAGCGGCTTGAAAATTATGTTTATCAGCCGACGTTAGTGCGGATTACACCCGGCTCCGTGGGTTTCGGCATCAGGACTTGTCAGTGCCCCAAGGGCGATCGCCTCCATCAGACTGTGGTCAACCTAATCCATCGCTCCAGGCCGCCGATCTCACCGGACGGTCGTGCTTTTTTACAGGGACCGCTACCAATACTTTCGGACTCGGCGTTTGCCGGGGTAAAGCGCGCATCGTCAGGGAGGAATCCGAAGAATGACCCAAGGGGGACGTAGCGCAGACTGTCATCTTAGTGCTTCGTCGGACAGTCTCGGTGCAACGCAACGTAACAATTGACGCGCGATAGGGAACAAGCGATCCGAATAACAGTTGCCCTGAGACGAAGCCGGAGTTGCCTTTGATTTGGACGCCGCCAGAAAGTCGAGTTTCACCGCGGCGTATTTGAACCGACACCGGTTCTCAAAGCGAAATCATTGAGAGACTCAGAGATCAGGGAAGATAAGCCATTGCGCGTCTTCATTCTCACATTGTCCGTTTTTGCAATTCTCGCCAGTGCAAATGTTGCCAAAGCCGGCCCGAGCATGGCCGACCGCGAGCAGTTGGCGTCCGCCGATCCCGCGGCTGTTGTCGAGGAAGGCACTCAGCAAACCGAAGATCAGGTCGGCCTTGACAAGGCAAAGCGTCGTGATGTGCAGCGCCGGCTGACCAGGCTCGGCTTCGGCACCAAGGTCAATGGACGGTTCGACAAGTCGACCCGCGCCGTCATCGCACGTTGGCAGGCGGCTCGCGGCTATCCAAACACCGGGTTCCTCAGCGCGCCGCAACATCAGGCGCTGCTGACTGAGTTTGTTTCGGCAGCGCAAGCCAGCCTTGATAGCCGCGACAAAGCCGATAACGACCGGCCCGCCCGTCGTCGCGGCGGTGGTCGCCATCACCACGGTGCTGGCGGTCCAGTTGCACTGATTGGCGGAGTTGTGGGCGGATTGTTCGGACGCCGGTGATCCGCCCCGCCTTCTGCGGCTCGACAGCCTGACATCACTTCCGTCCGCTCTTTGCTCGTTGAGCGGTACTGGCGCGCTTTCGCGACCGGTCTATATTGTGCGAACGCACAAATCCGAGGCGGCCGTCATGAATGGAATGCTCGCTGTCGATCAGCTTTGGCGAATGACCCGGCGTGAAGCTGAAAGCACTGTGGCGCGTGATCCGGTATTCGGCGCGGCGCTGTCACCGGCCATTCTCGATCATCCTGATTTCGCTCACGCGCTGGCGCACCAGATCGGGGAGCGGCTCGGCAATAGTTCAGCGGATCGCCAGCGATTTGCGCGCATTGCGGGCGAAGCATTTGCCGCTTCGCCCGATCTGATCGATGCGGCAAGCCGCGACCTGCAGAGCATCGCCGTTCACGATCCCGCGACGACGACGCTGCTGCCGCCGCTCCTGAACTTCAAGGGCTACGTCGCGCTGCAGACCTGGCGCGTCTCCAACTGGCTCTGGCGCGAGCAGCGCCGCGATCTCGCGCTGCTGCTGCAAAGCCTGTCGTCCGATCAGCTGCAGGTCTCGATTCATCCGTCCGCATCGATCGGCACGTCGGTGTTTCTCGATCACGCCACCGGCATCATCGTCGGCGCGTTTGCTGTGATCGGCGACGAGGTGACGATCCTGCAGAACGTCACCATCGGCCGAAAACAGTCAGAGCCGGACCGCGCACCAAAAATCGGCCGCGGCGTCTACCTCAGCGCCGGATCAACCATTATCGGCAATGTCAGCGTCGGCAATTTCGCCAAGATCGGCGCAGGCGCGGTCGTCGAGCATGACGTGCCAGCGGGCTGCACCGCCGTCGGCGTGCCGGCACGATTGACGAATTGTCCGCAGCCGATGATGCCCGCGCAGCAAGCGTTGATGTAGCCCGGGCGAGCGAAGCGACCCCGGGACCCATGTCGCGAGAAATCCCGCATGTCGCTCCGCTCATGCGGCCTACAATCGATCGGGTCGGCTAGACTTAGAATTGTAGGGTGGGCAAAGGAGCGCAAGCGACGTGCCCACCATCCATCAGCGATCCCGCTGCGAAAGGGTGGGCACGCTTCGCTTTGCCCACCCTACGATAATTACCGCACCATGGCGCCGTAGACGATGTCCTGCACCTGCTCGCGATAGTACTTGCGAAGTTCGCCGGGCGCCGCGGTTCCCACGACGACGACAAGGCGCTCCTTCGGGTCGCAGAAGAACTGCGTGCCATAGGCGCCGTTCCAGGAGAACTCGCCGGGATTGCCCGGCACCGAGGACAGGCCTTCGCCGGTACGCACGGCCACGCCCAGGCCGAAGCTGAAGCCGGCGCGATGCGGCTCCACATTGGCGACGTTGTTCTTGATCTCGGGTCCAAGGTGGTTGGAGATCATGTGGTGCACCGTCTTCGGCCCGAGTACGCGCTGGCCATCGAGCTCGCCGCCATTGAGCAGCATTTGTCCAAAGCGCACGTAATCGCCCACGGTGGCAAACGCGCAGGCGCCGCCGCAATCGGACTTCGTTGGCGTGTCGAGAAGCTTGATCGCCTGCGGCTTGCCCGTCAGCGGGTCATTGGGAAATGGCCGGGCAAGACGCGCGCGCTGCGCCTCGGTGGGTTGAAACGTCGCGTCTGTCATGCTGAGCGGTCGCCACACATTGCCGGCCAAATATTCGCCAAGCCGCTGCTCGCTGACCTTTTCAACAACCGCGCCGAGCACGTCGATCGAGAAGCCATATTCGAAAACCGTGGATGGCTGGTGCGCCAATGGCAGCTTGGTAATCCGATCGATGAAGGCCTGGGTATCGCCTTCGATCGCAGGCGCGGTGCCGTCAGGATATTGACGCGCCACCGGGCTCGAGCTGTCCGGGCGGCCGCCATACATCAGGCCCGACGTATGGCGATAAAGGTCGTGGATGTAGATCGGAGAAGCCTGCGCGTCGAGCTTGAGCGAACTATCCGCTTGCGGGACGCCGACCTTCATGTCGGCGAACGCGGGATAGTAGTCGGCAAGCTTTGCCTTAAGGGGCAGGCGGCCCTGTTCCATAAGCGTCAGCCCCGCGACAGCGGCCATCGGCTTGGTCATGGAAGCAAGTGCGAATATCGCATCGAGCGGCATCGCCGTGCCTTTGGTCGGATCAAGCTGGCCGTACGCCTTGTACTGCACGAGCTTTCCGTCGCGGGCGATCGCGACCACGGCGCCGGGCACACGCTTCGCGGCGATCTCGCGGGCGAAAAAATCGTCCAGGCGAGCGAGTCCTTGTTGTGAAAATCCAACGTCATCCGGCTTTGCCTCGGGCAGCGGTGCGGCATTCGCCGCATGGGCAGCGATGCCGGCAACGATCATCGTGGCGGCCTTCATGAATGGCTTCATTGTTTTCTCCCTTGCATGCGGATCGGGCCGCACGATTATTATGGTTGGGCTGTCATGTTTAGATCACGCCTGTAAGGGCGACAAGCCGAGCGTGGGAGCAGGGCATTCGTGCGGCCGTGGCGACGGCCGCAACATGTTGTGCGTGGCAGGAGGGCAAATCACCCAGAAGCCGGTCCAGCCCTTCGCGCAAAAATATTCCGCTTTCGTTCTCGCGCAAATCAGTCGCATAACTCCGCTTGTCTCACGGCGGATGAGGGGCGCTCGCGAACGTCATGAACGCGCGGTGAGATGCGATGGACGCTGAGGGCGCGATAGACGTACGCGCCGGACGCGTACGGCGAAGTCGTGTGGTTCGGGCGCCGCGGTGCTGGCGTTAAGCATGCGATAAGAAGCGCAGGCGACGGAGGCAAAAGAGCCGTTCTCCGGGAAGAGCACGAAGTAAGCCGTAAAGCCATTGCGCAGGGAAGGCCGGAGTGTTCCCGCTGCCCTGTATGCTCGTGTGCCCTTTTGTTTGCGCAAATCGCACGCGAGACCGCGGGTGCAGCAAGCACCCGGTCTTCCCTGCGCCCTCTGATTTCGAAGAGAGGGCAAACGAAAATGCAAACCTCGGGCGACCGGCGCCGCGAGATGGCGAAACTATATCCACGTCATTGCGAGCGCAGCGAAGCAATCCACCTCTCCACTTGTCGCGCTATGGATTGCTTTGCTGCGCTCGCAATGACGTGGGAGGACCCGCCAGGCGGCCGTCTTGAGACCGGTCGGAACCACCTATCCCGGCATGGAACCCGGCCCCCCGAGCCCCCGTAACCGCCCGGCCTGCCTCGATTTCCGGCAGTCGGATTTCCCTTTGGTAACCGAAAGTTAACCAAGCTTAGCGTTTGGTTAGGGACGGAATGACGCGCTGGCAGCCCTCGTTTTGACATGTTGGCAGGGGAAGCAGGACCCGGCTTTCGGCGGGCCCCCCATGCGACACCAAGAGCGGCTTTCGCGCTGGCGCATATCGCCGCGCCCGACGCGCGGCTGTGGAACCGGCAGCCGTTTGCTCCCGGAGGAAATAGGGACACTTGCGTTGAGAGGATACCGCTCATGAATCCCGCCGACGTGGCTCCGGCAGCCCTGCCGTTGGTCTCCGCCGACGTGTCGCTGATCGCGCTGTTCCTGCAGGCCCACTGGGTCGTGAAGGCCGTCATGCTGGGGCTGTTAGCCTGCTCGGTCTGGGTCTGGGCGATCGCGATCGACAAGATTTTCCTCTATGCGCGCACCAAGCGCGCCATGGACCGCTTCGAGCAGGCGTTCTGGTCGGGCCAGTCGATCGAGGAGCTCTACCGCGCGCTGTCGGCCAAACCGACGCAATCGATGGCGGCGTGTTTCGTTGCGGCCATGCGCGAGTGGAAGCGCTCGTTCGAGAGCCAGACACGCTCCTTTGCCGGCCTGCAGATGCGGATCGAAAAGGTGATGAACGTCTCCATCGCCCGCGAGGTCGAGCGGCTGGAACGAAGGCTGCTGGTGCTGGCGACCGTCGGCTCGGCGGGGCCGTTCGTCGGTCTGTTCGGAACCGTCTGGGGCATCATGTCGAGCTTCCAGTCGATCGCCGCCTCGAAAAACACTTCGCTGGCCGTGGTGGCGCCCGGCATTGCGGAAGCGCTGTTTGCTACCGCCATCGGCCTCATCGCTGCCATCCCCGCGACCATTTTCTATAACAAGTTCACATCAGAGGTGAATCGCCAGGCGCAGCGGCTCGAAGGCTTCGCCGATGAATTTTCAGCCATCCTTTCCCGCCAGATCGACGAGCGGGCGTGAGGGTGGCCAATGACGAGCGCATCGTGAGATCGATATCATGGCGATGAACATGGCAGGTTCGGCGGGTGGCGGCGGACGCCGCGGCCGGCGTCGCGCCGCCGTGATGGCGGAGATCAACGTCACGCCGATGGTCGACGTGATGCTGGTGCTGCTCATCATCTTCATGGTGGCCGCACCCTTGATGACGTCGAGCATCGATATCGATCTGCCGGTTGCCTCAGGCGGCAAGCAGATCCAGGCCAACGCCCCGCCATTGACGTTGTCGGTCAAGCGGACCGGCGGTACGTGCAATTCCAACGTCGAACTCTACCTCGGGGATACGCTGATTTCGGCCAACGATCTCCTGCCCAAGATCAAGGCGATCCGGGAGACCCGTTCGGACGCCGAGAGCGTGGTATACCTGAGGGGCGACAAAGACGTCTGCTACACGGATATGATGAAACTTTTGGGGTATATTCGGACGGCGGGATTCAAGGCGAATATCGTCATCGTGCCGGAGCAGGGCTCCTGAGCCATGAAGCGGCGCGCGACGGCTGACAGCGGAGCGGGAAAGCTCAAGTGAAGGTCAAGGACATCGACAAGACACTGGTTGCGTCGGTTGCCCTGCACGTCCTCGTGCTGGGGTATGCGATGGTGTCCGTCTCGACCAAGGCGCTGGAAATTCAGCCGGAAGAATCGGTCGCGGTCGATGTCATTTCGTCCGACCAGCTTGCCAAGGTCATGGCCGGCATGAGGACCGGCAAGAAGGAAAACCCGAAGCCGCTGGCCGAGAAAGTCGCTGAAGCCAAGCCCGTGGACGATGCCGTTGGCAAGATCACCGAGAAGGCGCCGGTCGTAACCGAGACCGCGCCGCCACCGCAGCCCAAGGTCGAGGAGAAGCCGGTCGAGAAGAAGCCCGACCCGCCGAAGGCCGTCGAGAACAAGCCGAAGGAAGAGCCGAAACCGGTCGAGAAAAAGCCCGACCCGCCAAAGGCTGCCGAGAACACCCCGACCGAGAAGAAGCCGGATCCGGTCAAGCCCGACCCGATCGCCGAGGCGATCAAGAAGGAAGAGAAGAAGCCGCCGCCGAAGCCGGTGCAGGCGGCGAAGCCGCCCGAGCCGCAAAAGCCGAAGATCGTCGAACGGCACTTCGATCAGACGCAGATCGCGGCGTTGCTCGACAAGCGCGACCCGACGCGGCAGGCCGCGACCGGCGACACGCTGAATTCGAACGCCGCGCTCGGCCTTTCCAAGGGCACGGCGGCGGACAATTCCGCAACCTGGGGCTCGATGTTCCAGCGGCAGGTCGAGCGATGCTGGAAGAAGCCCTATGGCGGCATTGAATCGCAGAAGCCCGAGGCGGTGTTCGCCATTCGCCTGAAGCGCGACGGCTCCCTTGAAGGCTCGCCGCTCCCGGAAGGCGTTCCGGCGACGCCGTTCCTGCGCGTCTACCAGGAGAGCGCGCTGCGCGCGATCATCGAATGCCAGCCGTACAAGCTGCCGCCGGCGTTTTATGAGGAATGGAAATATTTCGCGCCGGTGTTCAAGGAAAAGGTCTGACCGCGCGCGCCGATTGGCGATCGCAACCGTTGGCGATCAAACAAGAGCAAGATCGAAGCCATGACTGACAAAGATGGATTGCCGAAAATGTCTTTCCGCCTGAGCCGCCGGCAGATCATTTCTGGAATGGCTTCAACGGGCCTGTTGATGGGCGGCCCGATTCGCAATGCCTTCGCCCAGAAACGCGTCGTCATTCCCGAGGGCGAATTCACTCCGCTCCCGATCGCGATCCCGAACTTCGTCGCCGGCACGCCCGGCGATGCAGAGGTCGGCGTCGGCGTATCGCAGGTCATCACCAACAATCTCAAGCGCAGCGGGCTGTTCGCGCCGATCGATCAGGCCGCCCATATCGAGCGCATCACCAACATCGACACTGCGCCGCAATTCAACAGCTGGAAGCAGATCAACGCCCAGGCGCTGGTGACCGGCCGCATGACACGACAGGGCGATGGCAGGCTGAAAGCGGAATTCCGCCTCTGGGACGTCAACACCGCGCAGCAGCTCACCGGCCAGCAATATTTCACCTCGCCGGAATACTGGCGGCGCATTGCCCACATCATCTCCGACCAGATCTACGAGCGCCTGACCGGCGAGAAGGGCTATTTCGACAGCCGCGTCGTGTTCGTCGACGAGACCGGGTCCAAGGAGCGCCGCGTCAAGCGGCTGGCGCTGATGGACCAGGACGGCGCCAATGTCAGATACCTGACCAAGGGCGCCGATCTGGTGCTGACGCCGCGGTTCTCGCCGTCGACCCAGGAAATCACCTATATGGAATTCGGCCAGGGCGATCCGCGCGTCTATCTGTACAACGTCGAGACCGGGCAGCGCGAGATCGTCGGCAATTTCCCGGGCATGTCGTTCTCGCCGCGGTTCTCGCCGGATGGCCAGCGCATCATCATGAGCCTGCAGCAGGGTGGCAACTCGAACCTGTTCGTGATGGACCTGCGCTCGAAATCGACGACGCGGCTGACCGACACGCCGGCGATCGACACCTCGCCGTCCTATTCGCCCGACGGCAGCCGGATCTGTTTCGAATCCGATCGCGGCGGCAAGCCGCAGATCTACGTGATGGCGGCCACCGGCGGCGGCGCGCAGCGCATCTCGTTCGGCGAGGGCAGCTATTCGACGCCGGTGTGGTCGCCGCGCGGCGACTACATTGCCTTCACCAAGCAGGGCGGCGGACAGTTCGCGATCGGCATCATGAAGACCGACGGTTCGGGCGAACGCATCCTGACTTCCGGCTACCACAATGAAGGGCCGACCTTCGCGCCGAACGGCCGCGTCGTGATGTTCTTCCGCGAGCCCGGCGGCAACAGCGGACCGTCGCTATATACGGTCGATATCTCAGGTCGCAACGAATTGCGGGTACCAACGCCCGGTTTCGCCTCCGACCCGGCATGGTCGCCGTTGCTCTCTTAACGGAACACAACCCGCGCGGGGCATTGTCGTTAATCGGCAAACATTGCCTAGCCTGATGATTTTTCGGGCAAATTTTTCGCGAGCTTACCAAAAACAACGTCTCGGTAACGATGTTCCCTCAGAAAGACTTCATCTGGGAAGGGTAGAACTACGTACCCTAACAGGAACGCGTGCCCCCAATATGCAGCTCGCCAATCAGAGCGGAGAGTCCGATCGGAAGATGTCGCCGTCGATTCACGCGGCGCTGATCGATTCGCTGTTCACCGACCCTGGTCCGATGTTTGCGGGGGCGCTGTGCGCCGCCGTCGCCGCGCTCATGACGGCGCTGAAGACCGGCAACACGCTTTTGTGGCCGTGCGTCGCGGTGCTTGTCGTTACCGGCGCGCTGCGCGCGCTCGACACGCGTCAGTATAAGAAAGTTCGTTCCACCCTGGCGGCCGATGGCGTTGCGCGCTGGGAAATGCGTTACCAGTTCGGTGCGATGCTCTATGCCGCGGCCCTCGGAACGTGGTGCCTGGTCGCGGTGATGGGCAGCGACGATGCCGTTGCCCACATGATCGCGACCTCGGTCACGCTCTGCTACGTGGCTGCCGGCGGCGGCCGAACCTATGGCCGGCCATGGATATTCCATGTGCAGATGCTGCTGGCCTGCGGACCGCTGACGTTTGCGCTGGCCGCCAACGGCAGCCCCTTCTATGTCGGCATGGCGCTGCTAAACGTCCTGTTCTTCTTCTCGCTGAAGCACATCTCGACCAGCCTGCAGGCGATTTTCGTCCGCGCCCTGATCGCGCGCGAGCGTGAGGCGGCGCTTGCCAGCCAGTTCGACACGGCGCTCAACAACATGCCGCACGGCCTGGCGATGTTTCGCGCCGACGGCCGCCTCGCGGTCATGAACAACCGCTTCAGCAAGATGATGAACCTGTCCGACAACTTCGTGCAGCGAGGCGCCGACGTCTCCGACATCTGCGCGGCCTGCGTCACGGCCGAAACCATGTCGGAGGTCAGCGCCAGGCTCATCCTGCAGGAAGTCGAACAGTCCCGCGCCAGCGAAATCATCACGACCGATCCGGATTTCAACAAGAACCGGGCGCTGTCCTGGACGTTCCAGCCAATGGCCGGCGGCGGCACCGTCATGCTGGTAGAGGACATCACCGAGCGCAAGGACGCGGAAGCCCGGATCAGTCATCTGGCGCGTTACGACGAACTGACGGCGCTGCCGAACCGGGTCAATTTCCGGGACGAGATCGGAAAATTGCTGGCGGCCCAGCAGGGCGCCGAACAATTGTCGGCGCTGCTATTCGTCGACCTCGACCAGTTCAAGCAGGTCAATGACACGCTCGGCCATCCCTGCGGCGACCAGTTGCTGTGCGCGGTGTCCGAACGGTTGCGCGAGATGCTGCGGCCCGAGGATTTCGTGGCGCGCTTCGGCGGCGACGAGTTCGTGGTGTTCCAGCAGAACATCCATTCGCCCGACGACGCCGCGGTCCTCGCCCGGCGCATCGTCGATCGCTTGAGCGAGCGTTACAAGATCGACAATCACCTGGTCGAGATCGGCGCCAGCGTCGGCATCGCCATGACCTCGCGCGGCATCAGCGCCGATACGCTGTTGAAGAATGCGGACATGGCGCTGTACCGCGCCAAGGCCGACGGCCGCGGCACCTTCTGCTTCTTCCGCGAGGAGATGGCGCTGGTCGTCGAAGCCCGCCGCATCCTCGAACTCGACCTGCGCAAGGCGCTGGCCAATGAGGAGTTTGAGCTGTTCTTCCAGCCGCTGGTCAATCTCAAGTCGGGACGGATATCCACCTGCGAGGCGCTGTTGCGTTGGAATCATCCGGTGCGCGGTACGGTTTCGCCGACCGATATCATTCCGGTCGCCGAGGACATGGGCCTGATCGTCGATCTCGGCCGCTGGATCTTGCGCAAGGCCTGCATGGAATGCATGAAATGGCCCGAAGGCGTCAGCGTCGCGGTCAATTTCTCGCCGCAGCAGTTCCACCAGCGCGACGTGCTGAGCGAAGTCCGCTATGCGCTCGAGGTCTCCGGCCTGCCGGCCAACCGGCTCGAAATCGAGATCACCGAATCCTCGCTGCTGCGTAACACGCAACTGACGCATGATGTGCTGTCGCAATTGCATTCGCTCGGCGTGCGGATATCGCTCGACGATTTCGGTACCGGCTATTCGAGCCTCAGCTACCTGCACAACTTTCCGTTGCAGAAGGTGAAGATCGACCGCTCCTTCCTGGAGGGGATCGACAGCGACCGTCCGCTGACCCTGCTGCGTGGCGTGGCGCGGCTGTCGGCCGATCTCGGAATGTCGGTGGCGGTGGAGGGCATCGAGACCAACGAGCAACTCGAGCTGATCAGCGCCGATGGCGCGGTAACCGAGGCGCAGGGCTATCTTTTCAGCCCGCCGGTGCCTGCGGTGCGGGTTCGGCAATTGCTGAATGCCTCGCACGGGCGCCGTCCGCCGGACGGCCATTTGGTCCCGGTCGCCTCGCGATCCATCGCCTGAACCCGTGAAAATACGGAGCTCTTAACCCTAAGATTGCGATGCCCTTGGCACGGCCGTTAAGAAGATGTTAATCTTTTGGCGTGCCCGCGGAAGTTGTTGGCGGTGCTGGGAGTACTGAATGAGAGCCGCCGCCAAAGTAACCGCGTTGTTTCCCGAACGAACCTCAGACCCCCTCGAATTTGTAGATTACCGCCTCGCAGAGACTCCCGAGGAGAAGGACGAGATTTACCGTCTGAGATACCGCGCCTACCTGCGCGAGGGCGCGATCCTGCCGTCCGAGTCCCAACGCGTCACCGACCGATACGATGACGAGCCGAACAATTTCACCTTCGGCATCTACTATCGCGACGAACTCTACAGCTCGATCCGCATCAGCGTTCTCTGCGGCGAGTGGCGCGGATCGCCTTCGTCGGAGATGTTTGCCGATCTCCTGCATCCGGAGCTGGATCGCGGCAAAACCATCATCGATCCCACGCGGTTCGTGGCCGATCCCGACAAGGCGCGGGTATTCCCCGAACTGCCTTACGCCACGGTGCGCCTGGGCTATGTCGCCTGCGGCCATTTCAACGCCGATATCGGGCTTGCCAATGTCCGCCCCGAGCACCGGGCTTTCTATCGCAAGGTATTCCTGCAGGAACCGCTGGGTGAGCCGAAATTGTTTCCCGGCCTGATCAAGCCGGTCGGACTGATGGCCGCCAACTATCGGGACATCCGCGACCGGGTATTCCAGCGCTTCCCGTTCATGCGTTCGAGCGCTTTCGAGCGCCGGATGCTGTTCACGCGCTCGGACGAGCGGCATGCTCCCTCGCGCGGAGTAGTTAACTCCTTTCCGCGCGCCTCGATCGTCTCGAGTTCCTGAACGGGCCGAATCACGGTGGCTTCGGCGGCCAGCCGGGCTTGGGATATTCTCCCCGCAGCGGGCCCAATATGCTCCGGCGAGGCCCCTTTTGCCCCGCGAAAGCCCGGTGATTTGGGCCGGTACGCGATTGCCTTCACCGTCGCGCCACATTTACAAACCATTAACTATCGCGGTCGCTTTTCACGGTTTGTCAGCATTTGATCGGGTCCAGCAAGGTTCCATCAAGGTTGACGGAACGTTCGCTTAACCATCGACCTGTAGACCGGATGACAGTGGAAATACGTGAGCGTGGAGGCTCCGGAATGAAATATCAGATGCGTATCCTCCAGGGATGGAAGCTGGCGGCGGTGGTCGCGGTGGCGCTGTCGATGGGCGCCTGCGCCAAGAACAACGTCGGCGCCGATGGCGCGATGGCGAGCGCGGCAACCCCGGGCAGCCAGCAGGATTTCGTGGTCAATGTCGGCGACCGCGTCTTCTTCGAGAGCGACCAGACCGAGCTTAGCCCGCAGGCGATCGCCACGCTGGAGAAGCAGGCGCAGTGGCTGCAGACCTACAACCGCTATTCGTTCACGATCGAAGGCCATGCCGACGAGCGCGGCACCCGCGAATACAACATCGCACTCGGTGCACGCCGTGCCCAGTCGGTGCGCAGCTATCTCGCCTCTCGCGGGATCGACGCGAACCGCATGCGCACCATCTCCTACGGCAAGGAGCGTCCGGTGGCGGTCTGTAACGACATCTCCTGCTGGTCGCAGAACCGCCGCGCCGTCACGGTGCTGAACGCCGGCGCCTGAGCTTTCGGACTTGCACAGAGTTTCAAAACCGGCGTCTTCAGACGCCGGTTTAACTGCATTTTAAGTATCTAAGCCAAGTGGATGCAGGCTTTCGTTAAGAAAGCTTGGCAGGAAGTTAATCTAGCGCTTCAGGATGAATTCCCGCAGCAGCGCCATCGCTCGTTCAGGCGCGTCGGTCACTACGCCGTGCCCGCAATCCGCGAACCGTTCGAACTGCACGAGGCCCGGCGGAAGCGCGGCAGCGATATCGGCCTGGCTTTCGATCGGGTGCATCGGATCGTCTTCACCCCCGATCACCAGGGTCGGACACCGGATCCGGTCAAGCTCCGGGAACATGTTGAACCTGTCGCTCTCGCCGCCCTCGACATCGAAGAACAACCGCACCCCGTTCACAGATACGTGCATGAACGAGGCTCCCTCGATTTGTGAACGGTCCGCCGGACCGGTGCTGCTTGTCTTGAAGGAGATACTAAACCATACCGGAATTCCGCGAGCCGAATCGAAAATGCCAGTCACAATTCTGGCGTACTCGCTCTCTCAATGTGTTCTGCTTTCGTTTGACACGTGGTTTTCGTCGTCAGGGCAAAATGTCATCCAGATTCCTCAATGCTGCCGGCGCCGCGGCGATTGCCGCGATGCTGTCCTTGTCCGCGCAGACAGCATCCGCACAGATCACGTTCCCGTGGGAGCGTTCGCAGCAAGGCGCACCGCAGGCCCAGGGTCAGTCCGACGACGCCGATATGGAGATGCGGATCCAGCGGCTGGAAAGCCAGCTCCGGCAACTGACCGGCCAGAACGAGGAACTGCAGTACCGTAACCGCCAGCTCGAGGATCGGCTGCGTCAGCTTGGCGCGGCACCGCCCGCGCCGGGCGGCCAGCCCGCACAGCCCAGCGTGGCCGCCGCCCCGCCTCAAGCTCAGCCCGGCCCGCCGCAGGGGCAACAAGGCTATCCCCAACAAGCCTATCCGCAGCAGGCGCCTCGCCAGCAGGGCTATCCGCAAGCCCAACCCGGCTACGACCAGCAGCCGCAGGTCGCGGCTCCCGCGCCGATCGTACAGGACCCGGCAGCTCCACCGGCCGGTGGCCGTCGCCGTGGCGATGCCTTCGACCCGAGCCAGAATCCCAGCGCCCCGGGCGCGCCGCGCGCGCTCGGCGGTGGTCAGATGCCGATGTCGGCCGAAGCGCCGGCCGGTGCACCGGGCGGGCGCGGTCCGGGCGAGCCGCTCAACCTAGGCGGCCCGCGCGATCCCGGTGGCGCCTTGCCGCCGCCTGCAGCCGCACCGCCACCGCGCGGCCCCGGGCCTGGCGCCAACGCCACGCTGCCACCCTCGGCCACCTCAAAGGACGAATTCGATCTCGGCATCGGCTACATGCAGCGCAAGGACTATGCGCTGGCCGAAGAGACGATGAAGAATTTCGCGCAGAAATACCCGAGCGATCCGCTGATTGCGGATTCGCAATACTGGCTCGGCGAAAGCTATTTTCAGCGCCAGCAATATCGCGACGCTGCCGAAGCGTTCCTCGGTGTGACCACCAAGTTCGACAAGTCGGGCAAGGCCCCCGATGCCCTGCTGCGGCTCGGCCAGTCGCTGGCAGCGCTGAAGGAAAAGGAAGCCGCCTGCGCCGCGCTCGGCGAGGTGACGCGGAAATATCCGCGCGCATCGGCCGGCGTAAAGGCTGCCGTCGATCGTGAGCAGAAGCGCGTTAAGTGCTAAAGCGGAAGCCGGTCGAGGCCGCCGCCGGTCTCGAATAGACTGGCGATGCCATGCCTGACGACAAGCCTGACGACGACCACGCGCCGATCTCGGTACAGCAAGCGAAGGATCTGTTCGCGCATTGGAAGGCCGCGCCCGCACTGGTGCTTGCGGTCTCGGGCGGCCCCGACTCGCTTGCCCTGATGTGGCTTGCCGCCCGCTGGCGCCGTGCGCTTTCGCGCGGGCCGCGATTGATCGCCGTCACCGTTGACCACGGCTTGCGGCCCGAGGCCGCGCGCGAGGCGCGCGACGTCAAGCGTCTCGCCCAAACGCTCGAAGTGCCCCATCGCACGCTGCGCTGGACCGGGACCAAGCCGAAGACCGGCCTGCCGGCCGCAGCCCGCGCCGCGCGCTATCACCTGCTGGCCAAAGCCGCGCGGGCGAACGGCGCCACCCACATCCTGACCGCGCATACCCGCGACGACCAGGCCGAGACGCTGTTGATGCGGATACTGCGCGGCAGCGGCATCGCCGGTCTCGCCGCGATGACGCGCGAGACCGAGCGGGAGGGCATGTGGCTGGCGCGGCCGCTGCTCGACGTTCCGAAATCCCAGCTCGTGGCGACGCTGGGCAGGGCGAAGATCGCCTTTGCCGACGATCCCACCAATCGCGATATGAACTTTACGCGGCCGAGGCTGCGCGCGCTAATGCCTGCGCTGGTCGAGGAGGGCGGCGACAGCCGAAACCTGGCGCGGCTGGCGGCAAGGCTGGCGCGGGCGAATGCCGCGATCGAAGTGCTGGCTGACGGCGCCGAGCGCTATCTCGCCTTGAGAGATCGCGATGATGCCTCGCGCTTCGGATTCGACGCTGGCGCCTTTGCCGGTCTGCCCGAGGAAATCCGGCTTCGGCTGCTCAAGCGCGCGATTGACCGGGCCGGTCACGAGGGGCCTGCGGAACTCGGCAAGGTCGAGGCGCTGCTGGCGGTCCTTGACCGGGCCATTGCGAAGGGCGAGCGGCAGGCAAGGCTGAAACAGACGCTGGCCGGGGCAGCGATCAGCCTGACCAGAGGCCGAATTCATGTCGATCCGGCACCGCCGCGGAGGGGTATTCGTGCGTGAGAGGCGTCACTATACCGTAATATCGGCCATATCGGCGCCAAGAGCCTTAACCACCTCGAAAAAACCTCGGCATTTGCGTCATTTTTTGACCGGGAATCGCGTTAAAGTGCGTTAAATAGTCCCGTGTGGTTCCCTTGGCATTGACCTGGACGACACCTAGATTGGGTGAAGTGGACCGGGGAATCTCGCCTCACTACCCAAAAGAATATTCAAGGGTTACTGCCAAGGATATAGGGCCGCGATCCGCGCGACCACGAAGGAAGATCGATGAACGCCAATCTGCGCAACTTCGCCCTCTGGGTCATCATTGTCTTGCTGCTGTTGGCATTGTTCACGCTTTTCCAGAATCCGGGTCAGCGCACGTCATCGCAGGACATCTCGTTTTCGCAGTTGTTGAGCGAGGTCGACCAGAACCGCGTGCGCGACGTCGTGATCCAGGGGCCGGATATCCATGGCACCTTCACCAACGGCTCCTCTTTCCAGACCTATGCGCCGAACGATCCGACGCTGGTGAAGCGCCTGTATGACGGCAAGGTCTCGATCACGGCGAAGCCGCCCGGCGACAACGTGCCGTGGTTCGTCTCGCTGCTCGTTTCCTGGCTGCCCTTCATTGCGCTGATCGGCGTGTGGATCTTCCTGTCGCGCCAGATGCAGGGCGGCGCCGGCAAGGCGATGGGCTTTGGCAAGTCGCGCGCCAAGATGCTGACGGAGGCCCATGGCCGCGTCACCTTTGAGGACGTCGCGGGTGTCGACGAAGCCAAGCAGGACCTGCAGGAGATCGTCGAATTTCTCCGCGACCCCGGCAAATTCCAGCGGCTCGGCGGACGGATTCCGCGCGGCGTGCTGCTGGTCGGCCCTCCCGGCACCGGCAAGACCCTGATCGCGCGTGCGGTCGCGGGCGAAGCCAACGTGCCGTTCTTCACGATCTCGGGCTCTGACTTCGTCGAAATGTTCGTCGGTGTCGGTGCTTCCCGCGTCCGCGACATGTTCGAGCAGGCCAAGAAGAACGCGCCCTGCATCATCTTCATCGACGAAATCGATGCGGTCGGCCGTCATCGCGGCGCTGGTTTGGGCGGCGGCAATGACGAGCGCGAGCAGACCCTCAACCAGTTGCTGGTCGAGATGGACGGCTTCGAGGCCAATGAAGGCGTGATCCTGATCGCGGCGACCAACCGTCCCGACGTGCTGGATCCCGCGCTGCTGCGTCCCGGCCGCTTCGACCGTCAGGTCGTGGTGCCGAATCCTGACGTCGTCGGCCGCGAGCAGATCCTCAAGGTTCACGTCCGCAAGGTGCCGCTGGCGCCGGATATCAACCTCAAGACCATCGCGCGCGGCACCCCGGGCTTCTCCGGCGCCGATCTGATGAACCTCGTCAACGAGGCGGCGCTGACGGCTGCCCGCCGCAACAAGCGGATGGTGACCCAGGCCGAGTTCGAGGAAGCCAAGGACAAGGTGATGATGGGCGCCGAGCGCAAGTCGCTCGTCATGACCGAGGAAGAGAAGCTGCTGACGGCCTATCACGAGGGTGGCCACGCCATCGTCGGCCTCAACGTCGTCGCGACCGATCCGATCCACAAGGCCACGATCATTCCGCGCGGCCGTGCGCTCGGCATGGTGATGCAGCTGCCCGAGCGCGACAAGCTGTCGATGTCGCTTGAGCAGATGACCTCCCGGCTGGCGATCATGATGGGCGGCCGCGTCGCGGAAGAGCTGATCTTCGGCAAGGAGAAGGTGACCTCCGGCGCCTCTTCCGATATCGAGCAGGCCACGCGCCTGGCGCGTATGATGGTCACGCGCTGGGGCCTGTCCGAAGCCCTCGGTACCGTGTCCTACGGCGAAAACCAGGACGAGGTGTTTTTGGGCATGTCGGTATCCCGCACCCAGAACGCATCGGAAGCTACGGTTCAGAAGATCGACACCGAGATCCGCCGCTTTGTCGAAGAGGGCTACAACGAAGCCACGCGCATCCTCACCGAGAAGCGACAGGACCTCGAAACGCTGGCGAAGGGCCTGCTCGAGTTCGAGACGCTGAGCGGCGACGAGATTCAGGACCTGCTCAACGGCAAGAAGCCCAATCGCGAGTCGGTGCTGGAGCCGAGTACGCCGCGCGCCTCCGCCGTGCCGCCCGCCGGCAAGCCGCGCCCGCGTCCCGATCCGGACCCGGGCCTGGAGCCGCAGCCGCAGGCGTAAGCGCCCGGTTGTTTATCGGACTGAGTTAGGAGCGGGCGCATCATGCGCCCGTTCTGTTATGGACCGCCCGCTCAACGGGGGACCGGCATGCACGTGAGCGAATGCGACGTACCGTCCAGCAGCGCGTTGGGTCGGGATCTGATCCGGTCGGCCTATTTCCACAATTCATACCGCATGCCGCTGGCGCGTCGGAGGCTGACAATCGTTGAAATCTTTTTTGCGCTGTTCGGCCATACGCCGCGCTGGATGAAAGCGTTGTTGATCATACGC
The DNA here is from genome assembly GCA_963770135.1 of uncultured Alphaproteobacteria bacterium. Lineage (GTDB taxonomy): Bacteria > Pseudomonadota > Alphaproteobacteria > Rhizobiales > Xanthobacteraceae > Bradyrhizobium. The sequence goes on from CAVYOM010000022.1 coordinate 175,157, forward strand.
AACGTCATTGCCAGGTGTTTTGGGCTGGAAGCACCGACCGTGGCCGAAATCCTCAAGCCTGCGGTGCGTACGAGCTACAGCGTTGGCGACAAGATCGGTCCTTGGCCGATTTTCTTCATTGGCGATAATGAGATTGTCGCGGGCCGCAACAACAAGCACCTCGACTTCAGGCTCTCGGTGCTCCGGCTGACGGATGGTGATGCGGAGAGCGTCGTCGTCTCGACGGTCTGCTCGGTGCATAACCTCGCCGGCAAAATCTATCTGTTCTTTATCGTGCCGTTCCACCGGACCGGTGTTCAGTCGCTGCTGGCCAATGCGGTGGTGGCGAAGCGGCTATAGCGGCAGAAACCGCTGATCCCATGGGTCCGAACTTTCATGATTAGGGTTGGCGTCCGTGGCGGCGCCATGGCATGTTTCCGCCTGCCGGAACGAAATACCGGCCGCTCCGCGCGCCCTTGAGCGCGGCTGACGACACAGGGGGAGGAAAGCCGATGCGTTTCGTCACGGGGGTTGGCGCGCTGGGCGCCGTCGCTTGTCTGATGCTGCCTGCCGCCGCGGTGTCGGCCGAAATGCGCGGCGTCACCGCAACCGAAATCAAGATCGGCCAGACCATGCCCTACAGCGGGCCGGTGTCGGCGTTCGGCGCGCTCGGCAAGGGCGAGGTCGGCTATTTCAAGATGGTCAATGAGCGCGGCGGCATCAACGGCCGCAAGGTCAACCTGATCTCGCTCGACGACAGCTACGCGCCGCCGAAGACGGTGGAGCAGACGCGGCGGCTGGTCGAGAGCGACGAGGTGGCGCTGATCTTCTCCTCGATCGGCACCGCGCATAACACCGCGATCGCGAAGTATCTGCAGAGCAAGAATATCCCGCAATTGTTCCTGGCGTCCGGCGCCTCGAAATTCGCCGACATCGCGCAATTTCCGCAGGCCACCGTCGGCGTGCAGGCGCCGTTCCGCTACGAGGCCCGGCTCTATGCGCGATACGCACTGGCCAAGAATCCGAGCGCCAAATTCGCAGTGATTTCGCAGAACGACGATTTTGGCCGCGATTATCTCGCCGGGCTGAAGGACGTGCTCGGCGACAAATACGATTCGGTCGTCACCGGCGCGACCTACGAAATCTCGGACCCGACCATCGACTCGCAGATCGTGAAGCTCAAAGCATCCGGCGCCGATGTGTTCGTGATCGCAGCGACGCCAAAGTTCGCCGCGCAATCGATCCGCAAGGCGTTCGAGATCGGCTGGCGGCCGATGACCTTCCTCTCCAATGTCGCGGTGTGGATTTCGACCGTGATGGAGCCGGCGGGCGTCGAGGCCGGCACCGGGATTTTCTCGACCGCCTATGTCAAGGATCCCGACGATCCCGCCTGGAAGGACGATCCCGGCGTCAAGGGCTGGCGGGAGTTCATGATCAAATACGTTCCGGACGGCGACCTGCATGATACCAACTACGTCAACGCCTATAACAGCGCGATGGTGCTGGAGGCCGTGCTGAAAGCCTGCGGCAACGATCTGTCGACCGAGAATATTTTGAAGCAGGCCTATTCGATCAAGGACCTGGAACTGCCGATGTTGCTGCCGGGTATCAAGGTCAATACCGGGCCTGCCGACCACGTGCCGGTCGACCAGATGCAGTTCATGCGCTTCAACGGCAAGACCTGGGATCGGTTTGGGGAATTGCAGACGGGGAATTGAGAAGCGTCACCGCTTCCGCAACGTCATTGCGAGGAGTGGAGCGATGAAGCAATCCATGCCGCGGTGCAGGGATAGAATGGATTGCTTCGCTTCACTCGCAATGACGGAAACGCGGTCAATGCGCCTCACGCCTTTCCCATCGCGCCGAAATGCCGCTCCAGAATCTGCTCCGGCGTCTCGGTCACGTCGATGGTCTGCCCGTCGCCGACGTAGGTGAGAACGGTGCGCTCGCCGTCGCGCGACATGCTGCCGACGAGTGCGATATTGATGTGGATGGGCTTCCCCGTCTCGAACCCTGTGCACTCAATCCAGAAACGCATCGCGGTCTCCCTCGATTTCCTGCGGCAATCATAAAGGCAGCCGTAGGGTGGGCAAAGCAAAGCGTGCCCACTATCTCTGGGTTGCCCGCACCGTGTCGCACGGAAGAGGGGGCTATGGCGCGCCCACCAAGACCTTTGCGGTCGCCTTGGGATGCGACGTTCGCCATGTAGAGCGAATCGTCTATTCGCAGGGTCTGAAAATCGATCCGTCACTGGCGACACCGATCGGCATGGGCTGCAAGGTCTGCGAACGGCCGGATTGTCCGCAGCGCGCGTTTCCACCGGTCGGTCGCGCCTTGCGAATCGATGAAACGCGGTCCCGCTTCGCGCCCTATGCGACGTCATGAGGTGACGCGGCCGGGATAACGGGGACAACGGGCTTTCACGCGGAGAAAGAATCAGATTCCCGTGCTTCTCATCTACTGGTCGGATAATTTTTTCTTGAATAGCGGGCATTGGTCTTAACGGCCCATTGACACTTTCTCGCGAATACTACCACATGTAGATGTCACGGTCTGCCAGACCTCAACAGCTGGTGGCTAAGAGGGAAGTCGGTGTAACGCGCGAACGCGCGAGAATCCGGCGCTGCCCCCGCAACTGTAAGCAGTGAGTTGTTCCCGATTTCACGTCACTGATGCGGCCACGCATTGGGAAGACCGGGGACGACGCCGACCTGCGAGCCAGGAGACCTGCCGCGACACCAACAAACGTCCACGGGCGGGGTGTCCGGCGGTCGCTCGCAGAATCATGCCGGTGCTTTGCGCCGGGCATCCGATGCAGCGTCGCCCCAAGACATCCAGCCCCAACAACACCACGGGGTCTGCCGATGTCGCAATCTTCTCAACTCGTTTCTCCCGAAGCCAAAGCCGCTCCCTTTCTCGCGCTGCGCGCCGAATCGCCGGCCTCGCAGGACAGCGCGCCGCCGATGCAGGTGATCCGCCGCAACGGCACGGTTTCGAAATTCGACGCCAGCAAGATTTCGGTCGCGATGACCAAGGCGTTCCTCGCGGTCGAAGGGCACACCGCCGCAGCGTCTCGCCGCGTGCACGAAATCGTCGAGCAACTGACCTCCGAGGTCGTCGGCGCGCTGTCGCGCCGGATGAGCGAGGGCCGCACCTTTCATATCGAAGACGTGCAGGACCAGGTCGAACTGGCCCTGATGCGCAGCGAGCACCACAAGGTGGCGCGCGCGTATGTGTTGTATCGCGAGGAGCGCACGCGGCAGCGCGCCGGGCAGGAAGCCGCCGCTCAGCCATCGGGAGAGCCGTCGCTGCGCGTCACGCTGGCGAGCGGCGTGCAGGTCCCGTTCGATATCGCGCGGCTGAGGCTCATCATCGAAGAGGCCTGCGCCGGTCTGGAGGGCGCCAGCGGTGCTGCCGTGCTCGCCGAGACGCAACGCAATCTCTACGACGGCATCGGCGAGGGTGAACTGGCGCTGGCCTCGGTGATGGCCGCGCGCACGCTGGTGGAGCAGGAGCCGAACTACGCCTATGTCAGCGCGCGGCTGTTGCTCGACAAGCTGCGCACCGAGGTGCTGTCGTTCGTGCTTGGTACGCCGACCAGCGCGTCGCAGGCCGATATGGCGGTGCGCTACGACGAGTACTTCCCCGCCTATATCAAGACCGGCATCAAGGCCGAACTGCTCGATCCCGATCTGGCGCGGTTCGACCTGAAGAGGCTCGCCGCGGCGCTGAAGCCGGAGCGCGATCTGGCGTTCCAGTTTTTGGGGCTGCAAACACTGTACGACCGCTATTTCCTGCATGAGCGCGGCAACCGTATCGAACTGCCGCAGGCGTTCTTCATGCGCGTCGCCATGGGCCTTGCGTTGCGCGAGATCGACCGCGAGGCGCGCGCCATCGAGTTCTACGATCTGCTGTCGTCGTTCGACTTCATGGCTTCGACGCCGACTTTGTTCAACTCGGGAACGCTGCGGCCGCAATTGTCATCATGCTTCCTCACCACTGTTGCCGACGATCTCGACGGCATCTTTAAGTCGGTCAAGGACAACGCGCTGCTGGCAAAGTATTCCGGCGGGCTCGGCAACGACTGGACCCGCGTGCGCGGGCTCGGCGCCCACATCAAGGGTACCAATGGCGAGAGTCAGGGCGTGGTGCCGTTCCTCAAAGTGGCCAACGACACCGCGATCGCGGTCAACCAGGGCGGCAAGCGCAAGGGCGCGGTCTGCGCCTATCTCGAGACCTGGCACATCGATATCGAGGAATTTCTGGACCTGCGCAAGAACACCGGCGACGACCGCCGCCGCACCCATGACATGAACACCGCGAACTGGGTGCCTGACCTGTTCATGCAGCGCGTCGAGGCCGACGGCGAATGGACGCTGTTCTCGCCGGACGAGACGCCCGATCTGCATGACCGCTACGGCCAGGCCTTCGCCGAGCGATACGCGTTCTATGAGGCAAAGGCGGCGCGCGGCGAAATCCGCGTGTTCAAGCAGGTTCGCGCCACGGATCTCTGGCGCAAGATGCTGACCATGCTGTTCGAAACCGGGCATCCCTGGATAACGTTCAAGGATCCCTGCAATCTGCGTTCGCCGCAGCGCCATGCCGGCGTGATCCATTCCTCGAATCTCTGCACCGAGATCACGCTCAATACCTCCGACGACGAGACCGCCGTCTGCAATCTCGGCTCGATCAATCTGCTCAACCATGTGCGGGAAGGGCGGCTGGATGAGCAGCGGCTGCGGAGCAGTGTGGCCATTGCGATGCGGATGCTCGACAACGTCATCGACATCAACTTCTACACCATCCCGGAAGCGCGCCGCTCCAACCTGCGGCACCGCCCGGTCGGCCTCGGGCTGATGGGCTTCCAGGATGCGCTGCAGGCGTTGCGGATCGCGATGGCGTCCGATGCGGCGGTTTCTTTCGCCGACACCAGCATGGAGATGATCTCCTATTATGCGATCTCGGCCTCCGTCGATCTGGCAGCCGAGCGCGGGCGTTATCCGTCGTTCGACGGCTCGCTGTGGAGCCGGGGCATTTTGCCGATCGATTCGATCGAACTGCTGGCAGAAGCCCGCGGCGGCCTCGCGATGGATCGTGGCATGGCACTTGACTGGAATCACCTGCGCGATCGCGTCAAATCATCCGGCATGCGCAATTCGAACGTGATGGCGATTGCGCCGACGGCGACCATCTCGAACATCTGCGGTGTGGCGCAGTCGATCGAGCCCGCCTACCAGAACCTCTACGTCAAATCCAACATGTCCGGGGACTTCACCGTCGTGAACGAGTTTCTGGTGCGTGACCTCAAGGCGCGCGGGCTGTGGGACGAGGTGATGGTCAACGACCTCAAATATTTCGACGGCAGCGTTGGCGCGATCGACCGCATTCCCGACGACCTCAAGGCGCTCTATGCCACAGCCTTCGAGATCGACAGCGCCTGGCTGATCGAGGCGGCCTCGCGGCGACAGAAATGGATCGACCAGTCGCAGTCGCTCAACCTCTATATCGCCAATCCCTCGGGCAAGAAGCTCGATGCGCTCTATCGGCTGGCCTGGGCGCGCGGCCTGAAGACGACCTACTACCTGCGCTCGCGCAGCGCGACGCATGTCGAAAAGTCCACCCTTCGTGGCACCGACGGCAAGCTCAACGCCGTTGCGGCCGCGCCCGTACTGTCGGCTGCCGCGCCGATCATCGTGCCATCAGCCATCACGGCGCCCGACCTGTCCGGTGCCATCGCGTGTTCCATCGATAATCCCGAATGCGAAGCCTGCCAGTAAGCAGACAAGAAAAGGAAACGACAATGCTCGACTGGTCAGAACCCGCTTCGCCCGTGCGACGGATGCCAATTCCCTTAGTGGTACAAACCACGGCTGCGGCCGATCAAACCGGCCTCGGCGCTATCGACCGAAGCGGTGGCAGGGTGTCCGTGGACGACAAGCGGATGATCAACTGCCGCGCCGACGTCAATCAATTGCTGCCGCTGAAATACAAATGGGCGTGGGAGAAGTATCTCGCGGGTTGCAACAATCACTGGATGCCGACCGAAGTCTCGATGCAGGCCGACATCGCGCTGTGGAAATCGCGTGACGGCCTCACCGAGGACGAGCGCCGCGCCATCAAGCGCAACCTCGGCTTCTTTGCGGCGTCCGAAAGCCTCGTCGCCAACAACATCGTGCTGGCGATCTACCGCCATCTCACTAATCCGGAATGCCGGCAGTATCTGCTGCGGCAATCGTTCGAGGAGGCCGTGCATACGCACACCTTCCAGTACATCGTCGAGAGTCTGGGCCTGGACGAGGGCGAGTTGTTCAACATGTATCGCGAGGTGCCGTCGATCACCGACAAGGCGGCGTGGGCGCTGAAGCACACGCAGCATCTCGACGATCCCGATTTCAAGACCGGCACGCCGGAAGCCGACCAGGCGTTCCTGCGCGATCTCGTCGCCTTCTACGTCATCTTCGAAGGCATGTGGTTCTATACGGGGTTCGCGCAGATCCTCTCGCTCGGCCGCCGCAACAAGATGGTCGGCATCGCCGAGCAGTACCAGTACATCCTGCGCGACGAATCGATTCACCTGAATTTTGGCATCGACGTCATCAACCAGATCAAGATCGAGAATCCGCATCTGTGGACCAAGACCTTCCAGGACGAAGTCCGCGCCATGGTGCGCGATGCGGCCGAACTGGAGGCGGCCTATGGGCGGGACACCATGCCGCGCGGCTTTCTCGGGCTGAATGCGGCGTTGTGCGAGACGTACATGCACTTCATCGCCAACCGCCGCTGTGCGCAGCTTGGGTTGGCTCGGGTGTTCGACGAAGCCGAAAATCCATTTCCCTGGATGTCGGAGGCGATGGACCTGAAGAAGGAAAAGAATTTTTTCGAGACGCGGGTGATCGAATATCAGAACGGCGGCGCGCTGAGCTGGGAGTAGGGGGCACAGGTCATCCCTGCGAACGCATGTGTTCGCAGGGACGACGCAAAATCCTGCCGTTGCCGCGCTAAAACTTAAGATTTCCTCAATTCAGTCCGGCCTATTGCTTGGGGGTGTGCGCTTTGGGACAGGGCGCGCCCAGGCAAGGACCGCGCATGACCGCCTCTCTTTCCACCCTCAAGCCCGCACCGGAGCAAGCCGCAATTCCCGCGTGGCTCGTCAGGGTCTGCCTGGTGCTGGCGGTTGCCAACCTGACCCTTTGCGGGGCGGCGTATGTCTCGCACTGGTGGGTTTACGACACCAACGGCCTCGGCATCCCGACCGATTTCATCAACGTCTGGGCGGCCGGCCGTCTGGTGCTGGATGGTCTCCCGGCGCAGGCCTATGACTGGGATATCCAGAAGCAGGTCGAGGTCGCAAAACTCGGCAAGGATTTTGTCGGCTATTTTGCCTGGCACTATCCGCCGCCGTTCCTCTTCGTCGCATCCTGGCTCGCACAGCTTCCCTATCAGCTCGCCTTTATCGGCTGGGCTGCGGTCAGCTTTCTGCCCTTTCTTGTCGCGATGCGCGCGATCGCCGGCCACCCCTTCGGCTATCTGCTCGCGCTTGCCATTCCGATGGCGTTCATCAATGCGCTGGTCGGCCAGAACGGATTCCTCACCGCGGCGCTGATCGGCGGCGCGCTCTATCTGATTCCGGTACGGCCGGTACTGGCTGGCGTCTGTCTCGGGCTTTTGACCTACAAGCCGCAATACGGACTGCTGTTTCCGATCGTGCTGATCGCAACCGGGCATTGGCGCGTGTTCAGCAGCGCCACGGTTACAGCGGTCGTGCTGGCCACCGCTTCCTGGCTCGCCTTCGGAATCGAGAGCTGGCTGGCGTTCTTCCACTGGATGCCGAAATTCTCGCAGGCGTTCCTGACCGAGGGCAAGGCGCCATGGTGGAAGCTGCAAAGCATCTTCGCGATGGTGCGCTATTTCGGCGGCAGCGAACCGCTCGGCTGGGCATTCCAGTGGGTCCTTACCGCTTCCGTGGCCGTGGTGATGGCGCTGATATGGCGAAGCCGCGTGCCCTATACACTGAAGGCCGCAGCGCTTGCCGCCGGTACGTTGCTGACCACGCCCTATCTCTTCATGTACGACATGATGGTGTTGGCGATCCCGATCGCCTTCCTGGTCCGCATCGGATTGAAGACCGGTTTTCGCGCCTACGAGCTTCCTGTGCTCGGCGCCGTCGTTGCGCTGATCTGCTGCTACATGTTCACCGGCATTCCGACCGGCTTTGGCGCCACGCTGGCGGTGTCGATGCTGATCCTGCGCCGCGCCGGATCGTGGTGGCGGCATGAGCCGGCGCCAAGGCTCGTCGCGGCAAGGGCGTGAACGGCGCGGGACGACGGCGCTCCAGGTCACCGCTCGCTATTTGACGAATGCCGCCCACAGAACGGCATTCGCAAGCGTGCCGGCCTCATTCATGTGGCAGCCGTCCGGACTGCGGCCTTCATTTCCGATCGTATCGGTATCGGGTCCCAGGCGGATGTTCAGAGTTTCGTTGACCGCGGAAAACTGACCGGCACGTACCGCCGCGATGTTGTTGTTCGGTCCGGCATAGTCGCATTTTGTGCTACGCGACAGATAGAACGGCGCATCGAAACCGGCCGCACGAAATCGCTTCACCAGCTGATGCAGCAGCGAAGCATATTGGTCGGCCGTCGTCGTCGATACCGCGTCCGTTTCTCCCTGCTGAAACAGGATATGCGTCGGCGTCAGGCCCGCGGCCTTCAGTTTCGCGATGCCGTTGGTGATCAGCGCAGCGCCCTCGTTGTTCAGGAAGGCGATCGATGCGCCGCCCCTGGCCAGCGGCACGACGATGACGCGGTCATAGCGCCCATCCTGAATCAGCATGTCGCCGAGGCGCGTTGCGAAGCTCCCGCCCATGCCGTCGGCGCCCAACAACGGGTCGGCTGCGGCAAAGCATTTGCCGCTCGCGGAATCGAAATTGTCGACGGCTTCGCGTGCCGTATGTCGGGTGCTGCCGTAGTTGGCCGCGTTGCTCTGGCCGTGCACGACGATGATGGCGGTCTTGCCGGACACGAGACTGCACGGCCGTTCGACGCGCGCCGGCGGCGGTGGAAGGCCCGCCAGTTCAGTCTGGCGGGCGTACTGCGTCAGCAGGCTGCCGGCGATCGTGCCGACCAGCACGCCGCCCATCAGGAACGCGACGAGGCGCAACACGGGAAATGTTCTCCAGGGGCGCTCAGCTTGGTTGCTTGTGTTCACGGCTCGTCCGCTTGGATGACGCTCGCCGATTCGGGCCGGCCACATCTCGGGAGCGCGAGGGAGATAGTCTGAGGATGCCCGTTCGGCGAATGCTAACCGGGCAGCGTTGAGAGCCTGTTAACGGTAGGAAAGCCCTATCGGCCATCCTTCTCGAATCATGCTGCAAAACCGTCTTGTCATCAGGCCTGAATAGTTGTTCACTTCTTCAAAGCGAGATATGTTCTTTTCGCTCAAGACATTGAAGGTGTGCGCGTTCTAACAGGCTCAATGGGGCTCGAGGGCGCGCCGGGGACGGAAGACGCGCCATGGTGTATCGGCGAACCCATCAGGTCGTAAAGCGGCTGGCGGCGCGGCGTAGCGCCATCATGGCGGCGGCGCGGGACGCTGCGGCCGAGGGCGGCATGGCCGCGGTGCAGATCGCCCCGGTCGCGGTCCGCGCCAATGTTGCGGCCGGCACCGTCTACCGCTACTTCCCCTCCAAGGCCGAGCTGATTTCCGAACTGATCGCCGAGGTGTCGCGCGACGAACTGGCGGCGATCCGCCGCGCGGCGGATGCCGCGCCAGGGCCGTCCTCGGCGCTGGCCGGCGCCGTCACCACCGTGGCCGTGCATGCGCTGTCGCAGCGCAAGCTCGCCTGGGGCATTCTGGCCGAACCCGTCGATGTTGATGTCTCGGCGTCCCGGCTTGCGAGCCGCCGCGAAATCTCCGGCGAGATTGCTGCCAGGATCGACGCCGCAGTGCGCGCCGGCCATCTGCCGGCGCAGGATACGGCGCTTGCCGCCACCGCGCTGCTCGGCGCGCTGCATGAATTGCTGGTCGGCCCGCTGGCGCCCGAGAACCTGGACGATCCCGCGAAGCTGCGCGACGCCGTGCAAACGGTCACGTTGCTGGCACTGCGTGCCGTCGGCGTGATGGATGCCCGCGCCCGCGGCCTCGTGGTCCAGGCGGTGCTGCCGGCGAAGGCGCTGGTCGGGGCCTGAACTCAGCGCTAGCGGACACGACTTTGTCGCAACCATTTGCCACGCTGCGGCTTATCGACGGTCCAACCGTGATCAGGAGCATGCGATGACAACGACATCAGGATCCGCCAAGTGGCAGGGCGGCATCAAGGACGGCAAGGGTGCGATCTCGACCAAGAGCGGCGCGCTCAACGATTACCCCTACGGCTTTGCCAGCCGCTTCGAGGGCAAGCCCGGCTCCAATCCGGAAGAATTGATCGGCGCGGCGCACGCCGCCTGCTTCACCATGGCGCTGTCGCTGATTTTGGGCGAAGCCAAGCTCACCGCTGAACACATGGAAACCAAGGCCGACGTCACGCTGGAAAAACAGGGCGATGGTTTTGCGATCACGTCCGTTCACCTGACGCTGAACGCGAAGATCCCGGGCGCGGACAAGGCGACGTTCGAGGAACTGGCAGGCAATGCCAAGGCCGGTTGCCCGGTGTCGAAACTTCTGAACACGAAGATCACGCTGGACGCGACGCTGCAGTAGTTGCCCGCGTCATTCCGGGGCGATGCGAAGCACCGAACTATGGTGCGCAAATGCGCACCATAGTTCACGCTGACGCGTGCCCCGGAATGACGGCAAATACAAGCGCCGTCACTTCTTCGTCTCGGCCTCCGGCTGGACGTTGGCGATGCGCACCATGTTGGTGGTGCCGGCGATGCCGAGCGGCACGCCGGCGACGATGATCACGCGCTGGCCGGCGTTGGCAAAACCGTCACGGAACGCGATCGAGCCGGCGCGATCGACCATGTCGTCCTGGTCGTGGGCGTCTTCGGCGACCACGCAATGCACGCCCCAGACGACCGATAATTTGCGGCCCGTCGCGAGGTTGGGCGTAATCGCGACCACCGGCGGCTTCGGCCGTTCGCGCGCGACGCGGATTGCGGTCGAGCCCGACGAGGTCCAGCAGATGATCGCCGACAATTCCAGCGTCTCGGCGATCTGCCGCGCGGCGTCGGCAATCGCGTCGCCGACCGTGTTCTCCGGCTCGGGCCGCTGCGCCGTGAGCACCGAGCGATAGATCGGGTCGCGCTCCACTTCCTCGCCGATGCGGTTCATGGTCGAGACCGCCTCGACCGGGAATTTTCCGGCGGCGGACTCTGCCGACAGCATGATGGCGTCGGCGCCTTCATAGACGGCGGTCGCGACGTCGGAGACTTCCGCGCGCGTCGGCACCGGCGCCTGGATCATCGATTCCAGCATCTGGGTGGCCACCACCACCGGCTTGCCGGCGCGGCGCGCCATTCGCGTCATTTGCTTCTGGAGGCTCGGCACCCGTTCCAGCGGCAGTTCGACGCCGAGATCGCCGCGCGCCACCATCAGTGCGTCGGAGGCGTCGATGATCTCGCCGAGCCGGTCGATCGCCTGCGGCTTCTCGATCTTGGCCATCACGGCGGCGCGGCCGCGGATCATCCGCTTGGCCTCGTGGACGTCTTCGGCGCGCTGCACAAAGGAGAGGGCGATCCAGTCGACCCCGGTCACCAGGGCGGCTTCGAGATCGGCGCGGTCCTTCGGCGTCATCGCCGACACCGGCAGATCGGTATCGGGCAGGCTCACACCTTTGCGATCGGACATCTTGCCGCCGATCACCACCCTGGTCACCGCGCGTTCCGGCGAGGTTTCCTCGGCGATCAGGCGCACCTTGCCGTCGTCGAGCAGCAGCGCATGGCCCGGCCGCAGCGCTGCGAGAATTTCCGGATGCGGCAGCTGCACGCGCTTGTTGTCGCCCGGCGTCTTGTCGGAATCGAGCACAAAACTCTGGCCGTTCTTGAGCTGGGTCGAGCCTTCGGCGAACGCACCGAGCCGCAGCTTCGGCCCCTGCAGGTCGACCAGGATGCCGATCGGGCGGCCATAGCTCGACTCGACATTGCGAATGGTCGCAACCAGCTCGCGCATCTTGTCGTGCGGGGTGTGGCTCATGTTGATGCGGAACACATCCGCGCCGGCCTCGAACAGCTTGCGGATCATCGCGCTGTCCGACGATGCCGGGCCGAGGGTGGCGAGAATCTTGATGCGACGGAGCCTTCTCATTGCCTGGGCACCGTGGCTGGCGGCGGCAGACCCGGTCCGCTTGGTGGAGACAGGCCCGGAACCCCGCCGGGGCCGCCCGGTCCCATTGTTCCCGGAATTCCCGGCACGCGCTGGGCGGGTTGCTCGTTGGCTTCGGTCAGTTGCACGGTCCACGCTCGCTGTTCGCCTGTATCGACCTCGAAGAACCCGGTGCGGTCGTAGCCGCGCGCCAGGCAATTCTCGGTGCCCTTGATGGTGAATTCCTTGTCACGCGAACACATGAAGGCCTGTCCCGACCATTCCCCGCCGCGGTCATAGTCGAGCGCGTAGATGTAATAGTACCGGGCGACAAGCGTTCCGCGCAGTAAAGTTTCGCAACTGCGCGATGACACGTTCCACCAGCCTTCGGTGGTCCAGCCCTCGGCGTCCTTGTAGCCCAGCGCGATGCCGACCCGGCTGGAAGTGTTGTTGCAGAGCCGGAAATCGGCCGCCGCCGGACTGCTCCACAGGCACGTCACCGCCAGCGCGAGCATCGGCAGCAGGCCGGCGGTCATGCGTGCGGTGAGGGGGGACAAACGGCGAGAATCTTTTCCGGTCATGCAGTGAAGCTATATCAAATCATTGACGATTTCGCGTGACCCGGCGGGACCTGTCAACGGCCGGACACGCCTTTCCCGCGCTATGGGAAACCGGGACTCCACGTGCGATAGCCACTTTTGCGCGCAGATATGGCAAAATCTGTGACAATTCCCATCTGATATCAATATGCTCGGCCCCATCTGACGCAGGACCCAAGGGACATACGGCCATGACGATCGACGATAAAACCAGAACGGAACTGGAAGCGGCCGTTTTCCGGCGCCTGGTCGACCACCTGCGCGCCCGTACCGACGTCCAAAACATCGATTTGATGAATTTGGCCGGTTTTTGCCGCAACTGCCTGTCCAACTGGATGAAGGAAGCGGCCGACGCCAAGGGCGTCGCCGTGAGCAAGGACGAGAGCCGCGAGGCGGTTTACGGCATGCCCTACGAGGAATGGAAGGCGAGACATCAGGGCACGGCCACGCCGGAGCAACTGGCCGCGATCAAGAAAGTTCATCCCGGACATTGAGGCGTCGATGGTTTCGCAGCCCGGATGAGCGAAGCGACAGCCGGGAAAACCACTGGCACCGTCCCGGATGTCGCTGCGCTCATCCGGGCTACAGTTCTTTATCCCGGGCTACATTTACCTTCCTGTGGGCGCGCTGTGGATGAGCGTGATGTTGCCTTGACGCAAGGCCCCCCGATCCTGAGGGTCATCCTGCAAAAAGCGCCGTGCGGTAACGCGTGCGGCGCTTGATCTTTCAGCATCACCCGTCAGTTCCATTCAGGAGTACCCGATGGCCACCTCCGCCGCCGCAGCCGTCCAGGACGAGCCCGCGACAAAATTCGCCAAAGACCAGCTCAAGGCCATCATCGAGCGCATCGAGCGTCTGGAAGAAGAGAAGAAGACGATTTCCGACGACATCCGTGACGTCTACGCCGAAGCCAAGGGCAACGGCTTCGACGTCAAGGTGCTGCGCACCATCGTGCGCATGCGCAAGCAGGACGCCAATGAGCGCGCCGAGCAGGAAACCATTTTGGAGACCTACATGCAGGCGCTGGGGATGTTGTGAGGCATTGGCGCAGTACGTAGCTGCGCGTAGCCGGGATGGGGCCAACGGGTCGCGCGAATGCGCGCCCGATGATAGGCTCCGCGAAATCCGGTGTTCTCTCGCCCGTTGATCGACTGAGTCCCGGATTGCGCTTGGCTCCATCCGGGCTGCGGATCTGCGATTCCTCGCGCTTGAGAACGACGCCAAGTTTTGTGGAGACGAGGAGCGCCTTAGCGCAGCGCGGCCGTGCGCATCACGAACGACTGCGTCGGCAGTTGCGCGGTCGCCGATCCGGTGAAGCGGTCGCAGGTCATGCCCATCATCGGATCTTCCGAGAAGGTCATGGGGATCGCGGCCTGCGGCTTGACGAAGTGGCTGCGCATCTGGGTCATCTCGGTGTCGCCGAGCACGGTCGTCGACATCGCGCTGCTCGCGCTCGGCGCCAGCATCACGACGCGCATCCAGATGCTGTTGCCCTGGGCGGCGGCGAGACGGGTCGAGGTCGCGACCACGCTGTCCTGACCCTGCGCGCCCTTGGCAACCACGGTATTGATTTCGGTCGCCGCGGCACCGGCATTGCGTGCCGGACGGGCGGGACGCGACGGGAGTGGTGCGGTGGCGACGACGACGTTGGCGCGATCGGCCGGCGAAGCCGCGGCTGGCGCATAGGCCATCGCCTTGTTGAACGATTGGGCGACGCTGGCGGTCGACTGCGGATCGGTGGTGGCGGCGAGAACCTGGCGTGCGCGCAAGGATGCGACCTGGGCGGGGGTAGCCTCGTTCGCTGCCTTCGGTACGTCGTCCCAGAAGCCGCGGGAATTGATGATATCAGCCGGCGTTTGCGGTTTCGGCTCGGCGGAGGCTTGCGCAGCCTGTTTCTGGTCCTGTTTGGGGTCAGACTTGCCTTTGGGCGCCGGGACGATCTGCGCGTCGGCCGAAGCAAGCTGGAGGGTCGCTGCGACCTGCGGCTTCGAACGCGGTGTCGGAACCGGGTCGGCTGACTTCGCGGCTGCGGCCACGACAGAAGCCGGAGCGGACTTCTCGTTGCGGGCCGGAGCACTTGCGCCCTCGTCATCCTCTTCGGTCGACTTGCCGCCGCGGAACAGCGCCGCGAACAGGCTCGGCTTCTTGCCGACGGATGCGGCATCGTCGCCATTGCCGCGGCGCTCGATATCGGCCCGGGCCAGCTCATAGCCCTTCATCGGACCGCTGGAGGACTGGTGGACGGTGCGCCCATCCGGGAACACCTTGGCGAGTTGATCATGCGTCATGCGCGGCCAGTGACGGACGCTGCCGGTGTCGAGGTGGACGAACGGCGATCCCGAGGTCGGGTAGAAACCGACGCCACCGCGTTGCAGGCGAAGCCCGGCGGCGCGGATATTCTCCAGCGCAACGTCCGGAATGTAGAAGTCCATCGCATGGCCAAGCATGTGCTGGCTATGGCGGGCCACGCCGGAAGAGCGGCGACGGAGCATGGCGTTGGTGGCGGGAGAGCGGTAGGCGGAGATGATCTGGATCGGCTTCTTGCCGTCGACGTCGCGGTAGACTTCCCAGAGGATATCGAACAGATGCCGATCCATCGTGGTCGAGTCCTGGTTGCGCCAGTCGCGGAGGAAGTGATTGATCTTTTTCAGCGCTTCTTCGTCGTAACGCCCGTCGCGCTTGAAGGTGACGGTGAGGTCTTCGTCGGAATGGGTGTGGTGGAAGGAGAGGGTGCGGGTTTCGTTGAGCGCGGTCGCGTCATGCACCGAGCCCGCTCCTGCCAGCAGCAACAGCGAAGTTAGCCCGATCCGATATCCGGCTTTTGGCAAAGCAAGCGGATTGAATTGGCGCGCGAAACCAACCAGCACGTATAAAGCCCACCCAGTCGACGAGCGTTCACGTTTTTCTTTTGCAAGACCCCGGCAAAAGAGGGTGAACGCTTTTTTAAAGCGGGATGGTTAACCGAGGTTTACCGTCCCGCCCCCAAGCCTGACTTAACCTAACCCGTGCACTGTGGCGAAAAAGTGCCCGGTGCCCGGTCTGGGATGGATAATGGTTAACGTAAACAATCTCTCCGGAAAGGAGAGATTGTTGATTTTATTCGGAAATTTTACCCGAGGCCGTAGTACTCCGGGATTTACCGGGTGAACCGCTGTTGCGGGCGGCGGCCGACCGGGGCCGGCGGCGTCGCGGACGATGGGCCGCCGAACAGGCGCTCAAAGAACGAGGGTCCGGAGGTATTGTCGCTGGCGAAGTTGACGCCGGCCGGCAATGTGTCCCTTGGCCGCGCATAGCTCGGCTGGGCATGGGAGACCAGGGTCTCCAGATCCTTGTTGCGGCTGTTCTTGAGCAAATTGATCATCGCGGCGTCGCGACCATAGACGTCCCTGCGGATTTGCAGCTTGCCGGCGTCGTCCACGAAGGCGGTCTGGTAGGTGATGTTGACCGGCACCGGCGTCGGGAATTTCAGGTCGATCTCGCTGCGGCCGTACATGCTGCGGATTCGTTCCGGCGTGTAGCGCTCGTTCGGCATCACGATGTTGAGCAGCGTCGAGGCGTATTGATCCGGATTTTGTACCCGCATGCAGCCATGGCTGAAGGCGCGCTCTTCCTTGGCAAAAAGGTGCTTGTCCGGGGTGTCGTGCTGATAGACCAGGAACTTGTTCGGGAAGTTGAAGCGGACACGGCCAAGCGCATTGGCTTCGCCCGGCGGCTGCGAAATGTGGATGGTGCCGTCGCGGTTACGCTCGAGCTTCAGTCCCATGCGCTGCAGAACGGTCGGGTCCTGCTGCAGGGCCGGCAGATATTCGTTGTAGATGATCGAGGGCGGCACGTTCCAGGTCGGGTTGACGGTGATGAACTTCATCGTTTCCGTCAGCAGCGGCGTGGCGTGGTTGCCAGGCTTTCCGGTCACCACGCGGGTGGTCCAGACCTGACCGCCGTTCTGCATCACCTTGAGCGTGAAATCAGGGATGTTGAGAATGACGTAGGCGTTGCCGAGCGACGCTGCACCGAGCTGGCGCGGCAGCCAGCGCCAGCGCTCCATGTTGACGAGGACGGTGTCGATCTGGCGGTCGCGCTTCGGGCTGTTGATCGCCTTCACCGTGCGGTCGTCGAGCACGCCGGTAGCCTTGAGATCAACGCTTTCCTGGAATTTGCGGACGGCGGCAGCGACCTTGGCGTCGTAATGCGAGCTGTCGGGATGGTCTGATATGCCGAGCTTGGCGCGCAGTTGCGGCACGCGCGGATCTTCCGGCGTCACCTCACCCTGCTTCTTGGTAGCGGCCTTGTAGGCCAGCGCCGGGCCTTCGGCGATCTGGATCACCGGGCCGTCGCCCTGGCCGCGCAGCTCGGCAAGTTTCGCCTTCAGCTCCTTGTAGAGCTTGTGCGGCGGGTTGTAGCCGTCGAGCGCCGCGGAAGCGTCCTTGGCGGTCGAGATATTGGCGAGCACTTCGGCCGGATCGGTCGGATGCTCGGGATAGAGGATGTCGGCGGAGACCTGCGACCAGTGCATCCGGCCGCTCTGGGCCTGTCGCGCATAGTCGAGCATGCTCGCGGTCAGTTTCAGTTCGGCTTCGGCGAGCTGGTCCGGGGACGACGCTGCGGCGGCAAAATCCGGCACAGGATAGTCGGCCGGATTGAGGCCCTCGGAGCCAGCATCCTTCAAACGGGCGATCACGCCCTTGCCGCTGTCGGTCAATTTGCCGGCCTGCGTCCATTGCGGCGCGTAGTCGCGTGCGGTGTAGAACTTCTCTACGGCCGCGCGCTCGTTCTTGCGGTCGAAGTAGCGCAGCGATTTGGCGCCGAGCGTGTCGCGCAGACGGTCGGCGACCGGCTGGTCAGCCGGAGCGACGGTGCTGACTTTCACCGGTTCCTTGGCGGGTTCGGCGGCCGGCGCAGTGGCTGTTGCCGCCGGCGGTGCGGCGGTTACGGCGTCGTTAGCTGCAGGGGCGGTGACCGTCTCGGCGGGTTTGGGCTCGGCTGCCTTTGCGGCGGGGCTGGGGTCGGCCGGCTTTGTGGCGTCAGGCACCGTGGCGGTGGTGTCCATCTTGAAGTCGCCGATGGTCGGCGGCGGAACGTTGGCCGGTTCGGGGCGGGGGACTGCTGCGTCGATTGCGAGCTCGGCGGCATTGGCGCGCGGCGTAGTCGACTGGGCCGCCAGTGCCGAGGTCGCGGACACCGTCAGGAACGTTGCCGCGACAGCCATCAGCACGCGGTCAAATCCTGCACAATTCGTCGAACAGTCACGCATCGTCACACCCCCTTGGGCGAACTGCCCCGGCATGGAACAGTCGTTAGATATCGTTGGTCACGGCTTGCGCGGGAAGCGCCGGCTCGATCGGTTCTCAGTCGTACGCTTGGACGCCACGGTTCAAACGCAGACGATACATGTGCCCCTCTCATGCAGCCAGCGCCATGCGGGACAACTCACGACAAACTGACCTCAACTACCCCGGTACATCCGGGTCTCGCGTTTTTGCCACGCCGCCCGCCTTTTGTCTGTCACCGCCAAGCCACGGTTCGAAAGCTTCCGAACAGCGATGTCGTTGGTTTGCCACGATCTTTGCCATGCGGACGCCATAATCGCCCGCCCGGCCGTCCGCTCAGTTCGCGTCGCCCTCGGCGGGGTCGTTGGCGGCGGCCTCATCGAGTTTGCGGTAGAGCGTGGAGCGGCCGATCTTGAGCCGGCGCGCGACTTCCGACATCTGGCCGCGATAATGCGAGATCGCAAAACGGATGATCTCGTTTTCCATGTCATCGAGCGGCCGCACCTCGCCGGTGGCGTTCAGCATCGAAAGGCTGCCGGCCGCAGCGAGCGGGGCAATCGGTATATCACTACCCGAAACCATGGCGGGCGCGGTCGAGGGCGCGACGATCAGCGGTTCGCTGTGCGCCAGCTGGCTGTCCGTTACGGCGTGGCTGAGGACTTGCGGGAAATCCGCCAGGCCAAGCAGGTCGCTCTCGCTCATGACAACGGCGCGATACACCGTGTTCTCGAGCTGGCGGATGTTGCCGGGCCAGTCGAGTTGCGCGAGATGAGCCACGGCCTCGCCGCTGATGCCGGTGATGGTGCGATTTTCCTCGGCGGCAAAGCGCGCCAGGAAATGCCGCAGCAGATGCGGGACGTCTTCGCGCCGCGTCCGCAAGGGCGGGATCGTCAGCGGCAGCACGTGCAGCCGGTAGAACAGGTCCTCGCGGAATGCGCCGCCTTTCACGAGGTCGAGCAGCTTGCGGTTGGTCGCGGAAATGATGCGGACGTCGACCTTCACTGGCTTGCGGCCGCCGACCGCCTCGACGGTGCCTTCCTGCAGCGCGCGCAGCAGTTTTACTTGCGCCGCCAGCGGCAACTCGCCGACCTCGTCGAGAAACAGCGTGCCGCCGGAGGCTTCGACGAACTTGCCCATGTGGCGTTCGGTGGCGCCGGTGAAGGCACCCTTCTCGTGACCGAACAGGATTGATTCCACGAGATTGTCGGGGATCGCGCCGCAATTGACCGCGACGAACGGCTTGGACTTGCGTTCGCTGGAGCCGTGGATGGCGCGGGCGAACAATTCCTTGCCGACGCCGGACTCGCCCTCGACCAGCACCGGAATGTTGGAAGCGGCCGCCTTCTGCGCGGTGCGCAGGACGGCCGCCATGGTTTCGCTGCGGGTGATGATGTCGGCAAAAGTCAGCCGGCCTTCGCGGCTGTGGCGGATGCGCTGCAATTCGCCCTTGAGCGCTGAGGTGTTGAGTGCGTTGCGCAGCGACACCTGCAGCCGTTCGAACCCGACCGGCTTGACCACGAAATCCTGTGCGCCGGCGCGCATCGCCGAAACAACATTGTCGATGCCGCCGTGAGCGGTCTGCACGATGACGGGGATGTTCACGCCTGCATCACGTATTTTTGCGAGCACGCCGAGCCCGTCGAGGCCGGGCATCACGAGGTCGAGCACGACGGCGTCGATCGCGGGCGCGTCCGGAGCGGTCAGCAAGGCCACGGCGGCGTCGCCACTATCGACGACGAGGGGCTCATAGCCGCACTTCTGCACCATGTTTTCAACCAAACGGCGCTGCACGGCGTCGTCATCGGCAATCAAAATGGTGGCAGCCATGGTTTTCCCCGCACGCTACTGAAATGTATCGAATCGGGGCACTTTCGCCGATGCCGATTAACGCCCGCTTAATGGTTGGAAATGGCATCCTTGGGGCGGGAAGCCATGCGCAGCGGGGTTTGCGGGGAACTAAGCGAAGAGATGTGGCCACACCTCCAGCGCGCCGCGGTAGCACATGTCGAAGGCCACATAGAGGATGATCGCGAG
Organism: uncultured Alphaproteobacteria bacterium; assembly: GCA_963770135.1. GTDB lineage: Bacteria > Pseudomonadota > Alphaproteobacteria > Rhizobiales > Xanthobacteraceae > Bradyrhizobium. The sequence continues at coordinate 195,276 of CAVYOM010000022.1, forward strand.
GCCGACATAGGCGATCCAGCGGTGCTTCTCCAGGAGGCGCGCGATGAAGTTGGCCGCGAGTCCCATCAGCGCGATGGAAAGCGCCAGGCCGAAGATCAGAATCATCGGATGCTCGCGCGCCGCGCCCGCGACGGCGAGCACGTTGTCGAGCGACATCGAGACGTCAGCGAGCGTGATCTGCCAGACGGCCTGACCAAGCGTCTTTTGGCGGCCTGCTGTTGCGGTCGCATCCATCGTGCTTGCGGACGACAGACTCTGAAATGTCGGTTGATGATGCGACGTGCGCAACTCGCGCCACATCTTCCAGCATACCCAAAGCAGGAGAACGCCGCCGGCGAGCAGCAGCCCAATGATCTGCAGCAGCTGAACCGTGACGGACGCGAAGCCGATACGCAGGGCGGTCGCGGCCAATATGCCGATCAGGATAGCCTTCTTGCGCTGCCCTTCGGGTAGCCCCGCGGCGGCAAGCCCGATGACGATCGCATTGTCGCCGGCGAGCACCAGGTCAATCATGATGACCTGGAAAAGCGCTGTCAGGTGTTGCGAGGAGATTAGTTCAAACATGCGGGCCACTCCGTTGAAGGTCCAATCCGACATCGCAGTTCGCTTGAACTGCCAGAGGGGCCCGGGCTTGGACGTGCAGAAAAAACGACGCAGTCAGACTGCGGAAAAATGCGTTCCGGTTACTCAGGTTGATCCGAGAGGGTGAAAAGCCTGACCATCTGGTCCGGCTCGATCAGAACCGAGATGACGACGCCGATGAACGTCAGGCTTCCGGCAAGGTCTAGCCACATGATGCGGAAACGGCGGGCTCGGCAAAGCCACGCTGCTCCTGCCGCCGCCGCGCCAATCACGAACATCAGCGTGACGATCGCGGGCGCCAGCGCATCCGCCGGCATCAGGTTCCGGATCGCGAGGGTCGCCAGCAGCGCGGCCAGGAGGATGCCGATCATCAACTCCTTGCCGGGCGCCGGGGGAGCGCGGTCGGCGGTTCGGACAATCTGACTGCGGTCCAGGAAGGCCATCGGATTCTTATTCGCGAGCTGGAATTGTGGTAGGAAGCATGACCTACCCAGCAATTCAATTTGGCTAGTTTAGTAATCATGAAACGAGGAAAACATCAAGATGTTTTCACTGAACGGCCGCCGGCCAAGGCCGCGCCGGATGTCAAACAATTGCGCAAACTGGCCGGGGACTGGCTGAAGCTGCGAAGGGCGGATGCCGAATTGTCGCAGGCCGATCTCGCTGCACGCCTCGGCCTGAAATATTACACCTTCATTTCGCAGGTCGAGAACGGGTTCAGCCGTGTTCCAACCGAAATCATGGGCGCATGGGGCCGCGAGTTGGGCCTTGAACCGGCCGCCTTCGCTAGGCATTTGTTAATGTACTATGAGCCGGAAATGCACCGGCTGCTGTTCGGAGCGGAAAGCAAATGAGCGTGGTTGCGTTCGAACGCAAACAAGACAACGGCGACTGGAGCGAAAAGGAACTCAGCACTCTCGTCGCGGGCCTCGGCGCAGCGATTGCGCCTGGGACGGGACGCGAATGGGAAACCGGCATGACGGAGAGGGGCGACGCCCAGTTCTATCTGCTGGGCCCGCTGCCGGAACAGGCCTGCGAGGTGTGCGTATCGCGGATCGGCGGGCGTTACATCCTCGATGACGGATCGGGCCGGTTGCTGTTCGAGCATCGGAACCTCGAAGTCGTGGCGCTGCATGCCAAGGCCGCGGTTCCGTCGACCTCGTGGCTCATGGTGCGCGCGATCACGTTGTGGTGTGCTATCCGCAGTGCGATTCATGAAAAGGTCGAGCCGCTGCTCGTCGAGGGCGAAGAGCTGTTTGTCCAGTTTGTACCGCAGCTTGCGGCCTTCGCCTGATCTTCCGCCATTTCCTGATCACCTCCCAATTTTGAAAGTGTCATGAGCGTAAAATCTGCGACATCCCGAGCCGCCAAGCCGTCCCGCAAACCCGCCGCAAGCAAGACGGTCGCCAAATCCAAAACCGGCAAGCTGCCGGAATGGAATCTGGCCGACCTTTATTCCGGTATCGGCGCCGAAGAAGTCACGCGCGATCTGCAAAAGATGGATGCGGACTGCACCGCGTTCGAGACGGACTACAAGGGCAGGCTGGCGGAAGGCATTGCCGGTGAAGACGGCGGCCGCTGGCTCGCCGAAGCCGTCAGACGGTACGAGGCGATCGACGACCTCGCCGGACGGCTCGGCTCCTATGCCGGCCTCGTCCATGCCGGTGACAGTGTCGATCCTGATATCTCCAAGTTCTACGGCGACGTTTCGGAGCGGCTGACGGCCGCCTCGGTGCATCTACTGTTCTTTGGACTGGAGCTCAACCGCATCGACGATGCCGTGATCGAGCGCGCGATGCAGACGCCGGAGCTTGCCCATTACCGGCCGTGGATCGAGGATCTGCGCAAGGACAAGCCGTATCAGCTTGAGGATCGCGTCGAGCAGTTGTTTCACGAAAAATCCCAGAGCGGCTATGCCGCCTGGAATCGGCTGTTCGACCAGACCATCTCCGGCCTGCGCTTCAAGGTCGGGGCTAAGGAGCTGGCGATCGAGCCGACGCTCAACCTGCTGCAGGACCGCGCGCCGGACAAGCGCAAGGCCGCAGGGCAGGCGCTGGCCAAGTCGTTCAAGGACAATGAGCGGACCTTTGCGCTCATCACCAACACGCTCGCCAAGGACAAGGAGATTTCCGATCGCTGGCGCGGTTTCCAGGATGTCGCGGATTCGCGCCACCTCAACAACCGCGTCGAGCGCGAGGTGGTCGACGCTTTGGTCGCTTCCGTGCGCGCGGCCTATCCGCGGCTGTCGCATCGCTATTACAATCTGAAAGCCGGCTGGTTCAAAAAGAAGAAGCTCGCGCATTGGGACCGTAACGCGCCGCTGCCGTTCGCGGCCACCGGCACGATCGCCTGGCCCGAGGCGCAGAAGATGGTGCTGACGGCCTATCGCGGCTTCTCGGTTGAGATGGCCGCGATCGCGGAGCGCTTCTTCACCGATCGCTGGATCGATGCGCCGGTGCGGCCGGGCAAGGCGCCGGGCGCGTTCTCGCATCCGACCACGCCGTCGGCGCATCCCTATGTGCTGATGAACTACCAGGGCAAGCCGCGCGACGTGATGACGCTGGCCCATGAACTCGGCCATGGCGTGCATCAGGTGCTGGCGGCCAAAAATGGTGCGCTGATGGCGCCGACGCCGCTGACGCTGGCAGAGACCGCCAGCGTGTTCGGCGAAATGCTGACCTTCAAGCGGCTGCTGTCGCAGACCAAGAACGCCAGGCAGCGCCAGGCGCTGCTCGCCGGCAAGGTCGAGGACATGATCAACACCGTGGTGCGGCAGATCGCGTTCTATACGTTCGAGCGCGCCATTCATACCGAGCGCAAGAACGGCGAACTGACCGCCGAGCGCATCGGCCAGATCTGGCTCAGCGTGCAGGGTGAGAGCCTCGGGCCGGCGATCGACATCCGCCCGGGCTACGAGAATTTCTGGATGTACATCCCGCACTTCATCCATTCGCCGTTCTACGTCTACGCCTACGCGTTCGGCGATTGCCTCGTGAACTCGCTGTACGCGGTTTACGAGAACGCCTCGGAGGGTTTCGCAGAGCGCTATCTCGCCATGCTCGCGGCCGGCGGCACCAAGCATTATTCCGAACTGCTGATGCCGTTCGGGCTCGACGCCAAGGATCCCAAATTCTGGGACGGCGGACTGTCGGTCATTGCCGGCATGATTGACGAGTTGGAGACGATGGGCTGACGGGGCGCCCGCGGCCGCGAAACGGATTTGTGATGGCGGCGGACACAATTTCCGCCGCCGTCGCCCTCCAACATGACGGTGACGACAGGAGGGGAGTGCCCCATGATCGACACCCCGACGCGGCGCGTCATCCTTGGAGCCGGAGTCTTCGCGGCCGGTTCGCTGCTCATGACCGATGGCAGCGTGGCTCAGGCCCCGCTTGCCGCGACGCCCGCGTGCCATGACGGCGACGAAGTAACGTTGCCGCAAACCGAGGGGCCGTACTTCAAGCCGTCGTCACCGGAGCGCGTCGAGCTGCTTGAACCTGAGATGGCGGGGCAACCGATCGAACTGGTTGGCTTCGTGCTCACCCGCGCCTGCAAGCCGCTCGCCGGCGCCTTGCTGGACTTCTGGCAGGCCGACGACAAGGGCCGCTACGACAATTCCGGCTTCCGCCTGCGCGGCCATCAGTTCACCGATGCGGAGGGGCGCTATCGATTGCGCAGCGTCGTGCCCGGCCTTTACCCCGGCCGCACCCGCCACATCCATGTGAAGCTGCAGCCGCGCGACGGCCGGGTCCTGACCACCCAGCTCTATTTCCCCGGCGAGTCAAAAAACCGCTCCGACGGCCTGTTTCGCAAGGAACTGTTGGTGCGCACAGCCAAGAACGAGGGGTGGCTCGCCGGACGGTTCGACTTTGTAGTCGGGTAGGCTAGGCCGCGGGCGAGACAGGGGTCGATATGTGGCAACGGGCGACGTAATACATTTGTTGAACAGCCCGCGGATCCGTGTTATACATATTGTATAACGGAGCCTGTACAATGACCAAAGCCCCTCGCGGAATGGAAGAGGCCTCTCGCGAATACAAGCTTGAGGACACCGCCCTTCAAATTCGGAAGATTGGCAATTCGGTTGGCGTAATCCTGCCGAAAGAGCTTCTGGCCCGCCTCAATCTCAAGGAGGGGGACAAGTTCTATCCGGTCGAGCAACCGGATGGCAGTCTGCGGCTCTCGCCATTCAACCCGAAGCACGCACGAACTATGGAAATCGCGCGCCAGGTCATGCACGAGTACCGTGATACGTTTGCCGCGCTAGCAAAATGAGTGAGCCAATCTGGCTCGATGTCGATGAGGTCATCGACATGCATGCCGAGCAACTGGCAATATTCGGCGGACCGGAAGGCATTCGGGATCGTGGCCTTCTTGAGTCCGCCGTTTTGCGGCCAGTCAATCAATGGAATTACGGACAGACGGATATGGCTGCGCTCGCTGCAGCCTATGCGTTCGGCCTTGCCCGCAATCATGCGTTTGTGGACGGCAACAAGCGGATTGCGTTCCACGCCATGATGGTCTTCTTGCGCAGCAACGACATACCCTTCGCGCCCGACCCGGCACATGCCACGGCCATCATCCTCTCCCTCGCGGCAAGCGAGGTAAACGAAGAGGGCATGGCCCGCTGGATCAGGGATAATTGGCCTTCCGAATGACCCGATTGGCAGGGGGCCGTTGCCCTCCCAAACGCTTTACGGTAATTGCACGCGAGAAGCGCGCATTTTGACTGGGGATATCGATGGCAGAGCATAACGAAGTGGCCTACACGACCGCTGACGGCAACGACTATGTGGCCCATGAGCAGACCTATGAAGGGTTCATCATGCTGGTCAAATACGGCACCATCGGCGTGGTGATCATCGTCGCCCTGATGGGCTACTTCCTGACCTGACGCGTCGCTGCCTGCACCGCCCACGACGGCGGTGGCCACAATTTGCACGCATGCCGGTTGCGAAACCGGTATCCAACTAAGCGAAAAAGACGCTAGTTTGCTTGCGCGCGCCTGCCGCGCGGCGGGGAGGCCTCATGAAGATTGCCGTTGCCAAGGAAATCGATCCGTCCGAGCCGCGGGTCGCTGCTTCCCCGGATACCGTGAAGAAGTTCAAGGCGCTTGGCGCCGACGTCTCGATTGAGCCGGGTGCGGGCATCAAGTCGGGCCTGCCGGATTCCGAATTCACCGCCGTCGGCGCCACCGTCAGCGCGGACGCGCTGAAGGATGCCGACATCATCATCAAGGTGAAGCGGCCCGAGGCCTCCGAGCTTTCGCAATACAAGCGCGGTGCGCTGGTCATCGCGATCATGGATCCCTACGGCAATGAAGCGGCGCTGAAGACGATCGCGGATGCCGGCGTTGCGGCATTTGCGATGGAATTGATGCCGCGCATTACGCGCGCACAAGTCATGGACGTGTTGTCGAGCCAGGCGAACCTCGCCGGCTATCGCGCGGTGATCGAGGCGGCTGAATCCTTTGGCCGCGCATTCCCGATGATGATGACCGCCGCCGGCACCGTTCCGGCGGCAAAAGTGTTCGTGATGGGCGTCGGCGTCGCCGGCCTGCAGGCGATTGCGACCGCGCGCCGGCTTGGCGCCGTGGTCACCGCCACCGACGTGCGCCCGGCGACCAAAGAGCAGGTCGAATTGCTCGGCGCAAAATTCCTCGCGGTCGAGGACGAGGAATTCAAGAACGCCCAGACCGCCGGCGGCTACGCCAAGGAAATGTCGAAGGAGTACCAGGCCAAGCAGGCCGCGCTCACCGCCGAGCACGTCAAGAAGCAGGACATCGTCATCACCACGGCCCTGATCCCGGGCCGGCCGGCGCCAAAGCTCGTCAGCGCCGAGATGGTGAAGTCGATGAAACCGGGCTCGGTGCTGGTCGATCTCGCCGTCGAACGCGGCGGCAATGTCGAGGGCGCCAAGGCGGGCCAGGTCGTCGATGTCGATGGCATCAAGATCGTCGGCTACACCAACGTCGCCGGCCGTGTCGCCCAGTCGGCCTCCAGCCTTTATGCCCGCAATTTGTTCAACTTCATCGAGACGATGGTCGACAAGCCGAACAAGGCGCTCGCGGTCAACTGGGATGACGAACTGGTGAAAGCCACCGCGCTGACCAGGGACGGCGCCGTCATCCACCCGAACTTCCAGCCGAAAGCCTAAGGAGAGAAGTCATGGAGCATGTCGCCCAAGCCGTCGATCCCTTTGTATTCCGGCTCTCGATCTTCGTCCTCGCCGTCTTCGTCGGCTATTTCGTAGTGTGGTCGGTGACCCCGGCGCTGCATACGCCGCTGATGTCGGTGACCAATGCGATCTCCTCGGTGATTGTGGTCGGCGCGCTGCTCGCGGTCGGCGTCCCCATGATCTCGAGCGGTAGCGGCTGGGCGCGCGGCTTCGGCTTCATCGCGCTCATCTTCGCCTGTGTGAACATTTTCGGCGGCTTCCTTGTCACCCAGCGCATGCTGGCGATGTACAAGAAGAAGGTGAAGTGAACGGCGTGCACCTCGTGGTGACGAAGGCAAATGGGGACCTGAGATGAACGCCAATCTGGCAGCAGTTCTTTATCTCGTGGCAGGTGTGCTGTTCATCCTGTCGCTGCGCGGCCTGTCTAGTCCGGCGTCCTCCCGCCAGGGCAATCTGTTCGGTATGGTCGGCATGGCGATCGCGGTCGCGACCACGCTGGCGAGCCATCCGCCGGCGGACGGCGTCGCCTGGGTGCTGGTCATTCTCGGCATCGCCATCGGCGGCGGCGTCGGCGCGGTGATTGCGCGGCGCGTGCCGATGACCTCGATGCCGGAACTGGTCGCCGCCTTCCACTCGCTGGTCGGCATGGCCGCGGTGCTGGTCGCCGCCGGCGCCTTCTACGCGCCCGAAGCCTTCGATATCGGCAAACCCGGCGCCATTCACGCCGCCAGTCTCGTTGAAATGTCGCTCGGCGTTGCGATCGGCGCCTTGACCTTCACCGGCTCTGTGATCGCGTTCCTGAAATTGTCAGGCCGCATGAGCGGCGCTCCGATCATGCTGCCCGGGCGTCATATCATCAACATCGCGCTGGCACTGGCGCTGGTATTCTTCATCTTCGGCCTCGTCCGCTCCGGCAGCGCGCTCGACTTCTGGCTGATCACCATCATCGCGCTGGTGCTCGGCGTGCTCATGATCATCCCGATCGGCGGCGCCGACATGCCGGTCGTGATCTCGATGCTGAACTCCTATTCCGGCTGGGCCGCGGCCGGCATCGGCTTCACACTCGGCAACTCCGCGCTGATCATCACCGGCGCGCTGGTCGGCTCGTCGGGCGCGATCCTGTCCTATATCATGTGCCACGCGATGAATCGTTCCTTCATCTCGGTCATCCTCGGCGGCTTCGGCGGTGAAACAGCCGCAGCGGGCGCCGGCGCCGGCGGTGAAGCGCGCCCGGTGAAGCTCGGTTCGGCAGACGATGCCGCTTTCATCATGAAGAACGCCCAGAAGGTCATCATCGTGCCGGGCTACGGCATGGCGGTGGCGCAGGCCCAGCACGCGCTGCGCGAGATGGGCGATCTCCTGAAGAAGGAAGGCGTCGAGGTGAAGTATGCGATTCACCCGGTCGCGGGGCGCATGCCCGGCCACATGAACGTGCTGCTGGCGGAAGCCAACGTGCCCTATGACGAGGTGTTCGAACTCGAGGACATCAACTCCGAATTCGCGCAGGCCGACATCGCCTTCGTGATCGGTGCCAATGACGTCACCAACCCGGCCGCCGAGGACGACAAGACTTCGCCGATCTACGGCATGCCGGTGCTGCAGGTCTGGAAGGCCGGCACCGTGATGTTCATCAAGCGCTCGCTGGCCTCGGGCTATGCCGGCATCGACAACCCGCTGTTCTACCGCGACAACACCATGATGCTGCTCGGAGACGCCAAGAAGGTCACCGAGAGCATCGTCAAGGGGATGTAAAGCGTCCGCGGGAAATTCATGACTGTACTGAAATGGCTGCTGATCGTCGTCTCAGTCGGTTATGTCGGTGGTCTGCTCGCCCTGTTCTTCGGGCAGCGCGCCGTCCTGTTTCCGGCCCCGACGAGTGCGCGCACAACGCCGCCAGCGGCCGGCTTTCCGGAAGCCGAAGAACATATCCTGACCACCGCTGACGGTGAGAAGGTCATCGTCTGGCATGTGCCGCCCAGGCCGGGCCGTCCGGTCGTGCTCTACTTCCACGGCAATGGCGATTATCTTGCCGGCTTCTTCGGCCGCTTTCGCAGTATCATCGCCGACGGCACCGGGGTCGTCGCCTTGTCCTATCGCGGCTATGCGGGCTCAACCGGGCAGCCGAGCGAGCACGGATTGCTGCAGGACGCGGCTGCGGCCTATGCCTTCACGGCCGCACGCTATCGCGCGGACGACATCGTCGTCTGGGGTTTTTCGCTCGGCACCGGCGTTGCGGTGGCAATTGCAGCGGAGCAGCGGATCGGGAGGTTGATCCTGGAAGCCCCCTATACGTCGATCGCCGATGTCGCCGCGTCGGCGTTCTGGTTTGCACCGGTGCGTCTGTTGATCCGCGACCCGTTCCGTTCCGACGCTGTCATCGCGAGGGTCAAGGTTCCGCTGCTCGTGTTACATGGCGCGCTCGATCCGACGATACCGGTTGCTTTTGGCGAGCGGCTGTTTGCGCTGGCGAACGAGCCGAAAAGGTTTGTCCGCCTTGCCCGCGGCGGTCATAACGATCTGGATAATTTCGGCGGCATTGAAATCGCGCGAAATTTCATCAACCTTGCGAAGCGGTGATGGCTGCCATGATGGTCGCATCTTCCGTGCACGAACCGGTTGGGGATTTGATCGCATGAGCGCACATGGACCGATGCCGCGATCGGCGTGGATTTTCCCCGCGCTGGCGATGCTGCTGTTCGCCGCGGCAACCGGCCTGGGGCTGAACTTTGCGCCGTCGGCCGGTGGACTTCTTTTCGCGGTGGTGCTGCTGGCGATCCTGTTCGGCACCGTGTTTGCGGCCGTGCATCATGCCGAGGTGATCGCCGAGCGAATCGGCGAACCCTACGGCGTGCTGCTGCTGACGCTTGCGGTGACCATCATCGAGGTCGCGCTGATCGCCACCATCATGCTCGGCGACAAGCCGCAGCCGGCGTTGGCGCGCGACACCGTGTTCGCGGTGGTGATGATCGTGTGCAACGGCCTCGTCGGAATCTGCATCTTTATTGGTGGGCTGCGCTACCGCGAGCAGGATTTTCAAGTCTCGGGCGCCAACCTCTATCTCAGCGTGCTGTTCGTACTGGCGACCATCACGCTGATCATGCCCAACTACACGCTGACGACGTCGGGGCCGATTTATTCGGCCGCCCAGCTCGGCTTTGTCAGCGTCGTCACGCTCGTTCTCTATGCCATGTTCGTCTATACCCAGACGATCCGGCACCGCGATTATTTCATCAACCACGCCGAAGGGGAGGCAGGCAAGTCCCGGCTCTCCAACCGGATGCTGGCCCTCAGCTTCGCGCTATTGCTGATATCCCTGCTGGCGGTGGTGCTGCTGGCCAAGAAATTCTCGGCGACCGTCGATACCGTCACCGCGATGATCGGCGCGCCTCCGGCCTTCGCGGGCGTGATCGTGGCGCTGCTGATCCTGCTGCCGGAGAGCGTTGCGGCGGTCGGCGCGGCGCGCAAAAACGACCTGCAGAAAAGCATCAATCTCGCGCTCGGCTCTTCGCTCGCCACGATCGGGCTGACGGTGCCGGCGGTCGCGGTGGTTGCCTACACGCTCGACAAGCAGTTGGTGCTCGGGCTCAACGCGCCGGAGATGGTGCTCTTGATCCTGACCTTCGTCATCAGCATGCTCACCTTCGGCACCGGCCGCACCAACATCCTGTTCGGGCTGGTGCACATGCTGGTGTTCGCCGTGTTCCTGTTCATGGTATTCGTGCCGTAAGTCCCTCTGGAGTGAATCCGATATGCTCGCCGCCAAATCCGATGTTCAGGTCGATACCCCCGAAGTCCGCGTCACCGAATGGCGGTTGGCGCCGGGCAGTGCGACCGGCCATCACACCCACGGGATGGATTACGTGATCGTGCCGGTGACCGCGGGCGAGATGACCATCGTCGCGCCGAACGGCGAGCGCACCAAGGCGCGGCTCGGCTGCCGGCAAATCCTATTTCCGGAAAGCCGGCGTCGAGCACGACGTGCTGAACGAGACGGCAGCCGAGATCGTGTTTCTGGAGGTCGAACTGAAGCCCTGACCAGCCGGCCCTCGGGTTCTCCGGAGGCGCTTCCCGGCTCGGCCTACGGCCCTGAATTGGTTAGGAAATTTTTAACCGAGGCTGGCCGACGTCGCCCGGCCTGCACGGGAACTGCTGAATTGCCACCGATCCGTCGCAGTTGATCCCTCAATGTGCCTCAAAGTTCCTGCAATTGGGAGGTCGCGGGGAGTGGCCGGAATGCTGAATTACCTGAAGAAATTTGCGGTGGACATCTTCCCCTCGGTGGCCGCGACGGTCATCGGGGCGTACATCGTCAACCACTACATCGTGAGCAAGCCCGCTACGGACGCCCCTGCCGCTGCGGCGTCGACTGCCAATCCCAAGGGGGAAGGCAAGGCTGAAGCCAAATCCGATGCCAAGCCGGCCGAAACCACGGCCAGCGTCAGCAATCTTCCGGCTGCCGGCGTCAAGGCCAAGGGAATCTCCGAAAAAGCCATCATGGAGAAGAACGCTGCCGAACGGCCGGCGGTGGTCGAGAAGGCCCAAGGAAAAACGGAAGCAAAGACTGAAGCCAAGGCTGAAGCAAAAGCCGACGAGAAAGCCGAAGCCAAGGCTGATGCCAAAGCTGACGGCAAGTCTGCCGATGCCAAGTCCACCGATGCCAAGTCCGCCGACGCCAAGTCCACCGACGTCAAGCCTGTCGATGCGAAGTCGACTGAGACCAAGTCCGAAAAGATCAGAGTCATACTGCCGTCACCCATTCAGCCCGTGCAGTCCTCGGCCGCTCCCGTCACGGCTGCTGCGCCAGCCGCTCCGGTCGCGGTTGCCGCGCCGGCCGCTCCGGTCGAAGCCGCTACGGCTGCGCCGGAGGAACGCCGCGATGCCAACGATCTGGCGCGCGCCGCGATCGAGCGTCTGCGTGCCAACGGCGAAACGTCTCCGCGGACGCCCGAGCCGGCCCGTGCCCATGAGGCGCCCAAAGTCGCAAATGCGCCCATCGTCACGAACGCGCCTGCTGCCGCCCCCGCGCTTCGTCCGCTGCCGCCGCCGATCATGGTTTCGGGCTCGCCGGCAGCCGAACCCACTGGTCAGGCTCCGTCGCAGCCGCGGCCGCCTTATGCCGAGGCCGCCAACCCGAATCGACCGATCCCGCCCGCCGATATTCCGGTCTCGCGCCCGCTCGATCTGCGTGCCGAAATGGCCGAGCCTTCCGTGCGCGAACGCGCCACGGCGGCCGCCGAGGACGCGCTGTCGACGGCGAAGTCGATCTTCCACGCGGTGCTGCCGAAATAATTCAATCCGTAGCGTTTTCGAGCGAAGTGGTTTCCGGTTCGCGTAAAGAAAACGCGTCAATATAAAAGCGCTAGCCGCCGGTGCGCGCGAGGCCGCTTCGCGCGGCTTCGTCCCTGGGGCGGAGCGCAAGCGCACGGCTGTAGGACGTGAACGCCTTGGCCTTGTCGCCCAGGCGTTCATAGGTCACGCCGCGTGCCGACCAGGCTTGCGCGCTGTTGGGGTCGGCCTGCACCGCCTCGTCGAGATCGGAAGCGGCTTCCTTAGTCTTGTCGACGGCGAGGTAGCTGGTTGCACGTGCCAGCAGCGGCTCGACCCGTTGCGGCGTCAGGCCGTTGGCTGCGGAGAAATCCGCGATCGCCTGCTCATGCTGCTTGTCGGCTTGATAGATCAGCCCGCGGCCGTACAGGGCCTGCACGTTGTAGGGATCGAGTGCGAGCGCGCGTTCGAATTCGGCCAGTGCCTCTTCGGTCTTGCCGGATTTGGCGAGCGCCTGGCCGCGCGCCGCGTAGGCTTGGGCGTCGCCGGCGTTTGGTGCGCTGATCGTGCCGGTCGGTTTCTGCTCGACGGCTTGCGGCTTCGCCTTGTCCGATCCCCATGATCCCAGGTCGAACGAACAGCCGCCGAGAGGAAAGGTGAGAACGATCGCCAGTAGCGCGATCGGTACGGCCGCGCAGCGCGAAGCGCAGGGAAGGGCGTTGCAATCCGTAACGGCCATGCAGCGGAATTCTCTTCGCGTGTCCAGTACCGCTTAGGTAACCCGATGAGCGGCAAAATGCATCGGCCAAAATAACCGCTATAGCTGGAGGCGACGTGGATGATCGAGGACGCCAGCGCGTAGCGGCGACAATTATCCGATACTGCTGCGATGGCGAAAACAAAAACGCGGGCTTGAGGCCCGCGTTTTCAAATCAAATCTGTGGATGCGCTCAGCGCGGTCCGCGCGGGCCTGCGCCCGGGCCACCACGGCCGCCAGCGCCACCACGGTCGCCACCGGGACCCGCGCCGAACACCGGCTTGGGCTTCATCGGCAGCAGGCCTTCGCGCTGCAGCTTCTTGCGAGCCAGCTTGCGCGCGCGGCGCACGGCTTCGGCCTTTTCACGGGCCTTCTTCTCGGAGGGCTTTTCGTAGTGTCCGCGGAGCTTCATCTCGCGGAAAATTCCCTCGCGCTGCATCTTCTTCTTCAGCGCCTTGAGGGCTTGATCGACATTGTTATCGCGGACGAGAACCTGCACGCGGCATCCTCTTTCAATTGATCGGATCGGAATTCTGGTAAAGCAAAGGGCCGGCGAAAGGCCTGGCCCTTAACCCTGAGCGCGGGCATGTAGCAGACAAAACCGCTGGTGTCTACCTGAGAAGGCGGTTCTCGGCCCGGGAAAGCTGCTAAAATCAGCGGATTCGGCCGGTACGATCCCGGTTCCTCAGATAACGAGCCCCTCACGGGCTCTCCCTTAGCGTACAGTCGCCAAAAACAAGAACGCAAACATGAGGGAGGCGGGTATGAACACCAAGAAGTATGTCGCCGAAGCGATCGGTACGTTTTGGCTCACTTTTGCGGGATGCGGCAGCGCGGTCATCGCCGCCGGTTTCCCGCAGGTCGGTATCGGTCTGGTCGGCGTGTCCCTGGCGTTCGGCCTGAGCGTCGTGACCATGGCCTATGCGATCGGCCACATCTCCGGCTGCCATCTCAATCCCGCTGTCACGGTCGGTCTCGCCGCGGGTGGACGCTTTCCGACTGGCCAGATCCTGCCTTACGTCATCGCGCAGGTGATCGGCGCGATCGTCGCCGCGGCGCTGCTCTATGTGATCGCGAGCGGCGCGCCCGGCTTCGACGTCAGCAAGGGCTTTGCCTCCAACGGCTATGACGAGCATTCGCCCGGTCAATACAGCATGATGGCCGGTTTCATCACCGAGGTGGTGATGACCATGATGTTCCTGTTCATCATCATGGGCGCCACCCACGGCAAGGCGCCTGCGGGCTTTGCGCCGCTCGCCATCGGATTGGCGCTGGTGATGATCCATCTCGTCAGCATTCCCGTCACCAACACGTCGGTGAATCCCGCGCGCAGCACCGGGCCTGCGTTGTTCGTCGGCGGCTGGGCGCTGGCGCAGCTCTGGCTGTTCTGGGTTGCGCCGCTGATCGGCGGTGCGCTCGGCGGCGCGATCTATCGCTGGCTCAGCGACGAGCCGGCCGGTGTCGTGGAGGGCCTGAAGAGGGCCTGACCTGCAAACGCGCCGAGGGTACGGGCAAGCACGCTATTTCTTGCTTGCCGGAGCCACTTCGGTGACATGGCCCATCTTGCGGCCCGGCCGCGGCGCGCCCTTGCCGTAGAGGTGAACGGTGGCGCCGGGCACCGTCAGCCATTGCTCGTAGCTCGAGGATATCGTCACCGATCAGGTTGGTCATGGTGACCTCGCCGTGGCGAATCGGCTTGCCGAGCGGCCAGCCGGCGATCGCCCTGATGTGCTGCTCGAACTGCGAGATCGAGGCGCCGTCCAGCGTCCAGTGCCCGGAATTATGCACCCGCGGCGCAATCTCGTTGACCAGCACGTGCGGTCCGCCGTTTCCGGCAACGACGAACAGTTCGACCGCGAGCACGCCGACATAGTCCAGGGCGTTGGCGATCTTCTCGGCGACGGCGCGGGCGTCGGCGGCCAGCGCCTCCGATATCGCGGCCGGCACGCGCGAAAATTTCAGGATGTGATCGCGGTGTTCGTTTTCGGTGACGTCGTAGCATTCGACCTCGCCGGCGGCCGAGCGCGCGGCGATCACGGAGATCTCGCGCTCGAAGGGAACGAAGGCTTCGAGGATCGCGGATTTGGTGCCGAGGTCTTCCCAGACTTGCGCGGGATCGTCGCTCTCGCGGATGATCGCCTGGCCCTTGCCGTCATAGCCGAAGCGGCGGGTCTTGATCACGGCGGGAAGGCCGATGCGCGCGATTGCCGCCTGCAGGGTTTCCACCGACGACACGTCGGCATAGTCGGCGGTGCCGATGCCGAGCCGCTTGACGAAGTCCTTTTCGATCAGCCGGTCCTGCGTGGTCTCCAGGATCTTCTGCGCCGGCAGTACGGGACGCCGCGCGGCCAGCACCATGGCGGTGGCGGCCGGCACGTTCTCGAATTCATAGGTGATGACGTCGACATCGTTGGCGAACAGCTCGAGCGCCTCGACGTCGGCATATTCGGCGCAGGTCGCATTCAGCACCACGTCGAAGGCAGGCGAGTCCGGGTCCGGCGAAAACACCTGGCATCTGAGACCGAGGCGCGCCGCCGCCATGGCGAGCATCCGGCCCAATTGTCCGCCGCCGAGAATTCCGATGGTGTCGCCCGGCTTCAGCTTCACCCTGCCTGAAGCGGTCACGGAGACTCCTCCGGGCGCTCCTTGACCGCGTCCGTCTGCTGCTTGCGCCAGGCGGCCAATCGCTTTGCCAGCGCCGCGTCGTTCAGCGCGAGCACGCTTGCCGCGAGCAGCGCGGCATTGATGGCGCCGGCCTTTCCGATCGCCAGCGTGCCGACGGGAACGCCGGCCGGCATCTGCACGATCGAGTACAGCGAATCGAGTTCCCGACAGCGCCTTGGATTCGACGGGAACGCCAAACACCGGGAGTTCCGTCAACGCCGCCGCCATGCCCGGCAGATGGGCTGCCCCGCCAGCGCCGGCGATGATGACCTTGAAGCCGGCGGCCTTGGCGCCCTTGGCAAAGGCGAACAGCCGGTCCGGGGTCCGGTGGGCCGAGACGATGCGCTTTTCGCAATCGATCCCGAGCGCCACCAGCGTCTCGGCGGCGTGGCGCATGGTCTCCCAGTCGGACTGGCTGCCCATGATGATGGCGATGGGTGCGGTCATCTCGTCAATTCTGTTCGGGAATCCAAAAACATAGGCCGGATTATAGGGTCGGCCCGGGGCTCATCCAAGGCGTGGCAAGGGATTAGGAATGGACTATCCTGTCTTGGTGAATCCCGGCAAGCCTTGATAAGCGAGCCTGCACAGGGAAGGCCATGAAGAAGAAAACCAGGGCGACCGCTTCCAGGGCCGGAAAACGCCCCAAAAGCGCGGCTTCCGGGCGAAAAACCGCTCCGCGGCGGTCATCCGCACCGGGATCCCGGCCGCCGGCGGTGTCCAACGGCAGCAAGGCGACGATTCGCCGGCTGAAGGCGCAACTGGCCCGGACCCAGGCGCAGATCGAGGAACTTCAGGCCTCCGCCGATACCGACTTCCTGCTGGGCATTCCGAACCGGCGCGGCTTCGAGCGCGAGCTCAATCGCGCGATTGCCTACATCAAGCGCTATCGCGCCGGCGGTGCGCTCGTCGTGCTCGACGTCGATCGCTTGAAGCCGATCAACGACGCCTTCGGACATGCCGCAGGCGACCAGGTGCTCAAGGCCATCGTCACGACGCTGCTGGCACAGGTGCGCGCTTCCGACGTGGTCGGCCGGCTCGGCGGCGACGAGTTCGCGCTGCTGTTGTGGAATCTCAGCGAGACCGACGCTCACGCCAAGGCGGCCACGCTGGAGGAAGCGATCGATCGACTGACTTTCGTGTTCGATGGCCGCACCATTACCGCGGGCGCTTCCGCGGGCGTCACCATTCTCGATACCCACTCCGAAGCGGGCCGCGCGCTGGAAGCGGCCGACAGCGCCATGTATGTGCGCAAGGCGCTGCGGCGGCACGAGGCATCGTAAATCTGTCAGGGTGGGCGAAGAGCGTCACGACGTGCCCGAGCCATCCAGATCGAGGCGCTAGCAGAAGGTGGCTGCGCCGCTTCGCTCTGCCCACCCTACGAAATCTCAGCAATGACGATCGCTACAACCCGCTCAGATCATCCGGCACATTGCCGAACTTGCGCAGCAGTTTCGCGTCGCCGAATTCGCCGATCATGGGATCGCCGCTGCGGCTGAAGGCGACGGCGCCGATGCTGCCGGCCATTCGCGACATCGTCTCGGCGCGCCGTAACGCGGTCGTCGGGCTCTGGCATTCTTCCGCGGCTCCCGCCATCGGCGTACCGTCATCGTCCTGCAGGAATGGCATTGCGACGTAATAGGTAACATCGGCCATTGGTTCGCTCCGGGTTTGATCGATCAGGCAGCGTCGCTCTCCGCATGGGAGGTTCTCGCCGGCACACAGCCGGCGGCGATGGCCGCCTGCAATTCCTCCAGTTCGGTTTCCAGATACTCGTTGGCCATGATCAGCGCCTTGATGGTCGAGCGCAGATTGCCGTCGCACATCGCGATGGCCTGATCGCAGGCCTGCTCGTAGCGGCTGTTGTCGGACAGGGACGATGTGACGGACATGGCGGGACTCCCGAGGCTGGCGGCAGGAAGTTATGTTCTCTTTTTGTTCTGATTGAGTCAAGCGGCATCGCCTGTCGGAAACCTGTTTTTTCCATCAGTACTTCGACAAGATCTTCGCGGGTGTGTGGATGTCGGGGAAAAGTATCTGCCGGAAGGCGGACGGTGCGGCGAGCCCGAATTGAGCGCAGCGATCAGGCGATGATGTCAGGCGTGATCTGGTCTTCGATGAAGGCGATGCGGTCGCGCAACTGCAGCTTGCGTTTCTTCAGCCGTTGCAGCCGCAACAAATCCGGCGCCGGCGACTGATGCAACGCGTCGATCGCCGCATCGAGATCGCGATGCTCCTGTTGCAGCCGGGCGAGCTCGTTTTCCAGCTCGCGCTCATCATCGTCGGTCATGGTGTACGTTAGCTGAAAGCATGATGAGGTTGTGAACGGATTATCTCCCTGGAGCGTGATGACTTTTCTTCGAATAGTCATCGCTCCAGGCCGGCATTAAATATCGTCCCTGCGAGGCCGGTCCGCAAGCCGAGCGGGTTCCCATACTCACTTTTGGTTACAGATAAATCCGAAAATATGACAGGCGTGATTCTGGATAATCATCGACAAATTCGACGACTGGTGTACACTGCCTCGTCCGGATCGAATCTGAGGTTCAACCACCGAGGAGATTTCGTATGGCACTACAGGCGCATCTTGTTGAACTTGAACGTAAACACAAGAGCCTCGAGAATGAATTGCACGAAGCCCTCGTGCACCTTTCCACAGACGACCTGCAAATTGTCGAGTTGAAGCGCCGCAAGTTGATGGTCAAGGATGAGATCGAACGGTTGAGAGCATACCGTCGCTGAAACTCTCCACTAACCAGTCCAGCAAATATCAAAAATCCCGGACACGGCCGGATGGGCGCCGATGCGCTCATCCGGGCCGCAATAGTTTTTGTCACAGCGCAGTCTTTGTCAGAGCTCCGCGAGGGCGCCGACGTGATCGGCGATCGCGAGCGATGACGTCAGTCCCGGCGATTCGATACCGAACAGATTGATCAGTCCGGCGACGCCATGATCGGCTGGGCCCTGAATCAGAAAATCCTGCGTGGCGACAGCCGGCGGCACGATCTTCGGCCGAATTCCGGAATAGCTCGGCATCAGCGCGCCGTCCGGCAGCGTCGGCCAGTAGCGCCGGATCGCGGGATAGAAGCGCTCGGCGCGGGCAGGATCCACCGCATAGTCGATGCTCTCGACCCATTCGACGTCGGGGCCGAAACGGGCCTGGCCCGCCATGTCGAGCGTCAGGTGCACGCCCAGTCCGCCGGGCTCCGGCACCGGATAGATCAGGCGAGAAAACGGCGCCCGCGCGCTGCAGCTGAAATAATTACCCTTGGCCAGATAGGCGCAGGGGATCAGCCCGATCGGCATGCCTTCGATGCTGCGCGCCAATGCAGGCGCGCCGAGGCCCGCGGCGTTGACGAGCAGGTTGCAGGCAAGCGTCATCGGCGCGTCGCCGCCGGCTTCGATTTCGATTCGGCCGGCGCCGGTCTGGGCGCGCAACAGCGGCGTATGGAATGCGTAGGCCGCGCCGGCTTCTTCCGCATCGCCCCGCAGCGCCAGCATGTAGGCGTGACTGTCGATGATGCCGGTCGACGGCGACAACAGCGCCGCATCGCAATTCAGCGCCGGCTCCAGCGCGCGCGCCGCTTCGCCCGTCAGCACCTGCATGTCGTCGACGCCATTGGCTTCGGCATGCGCCCGGATCGACTGCAGCTTTTCGGTTTCGCTTGGCGTCGTCGCAACGATCAGCTTGCCGCAATTGCGATGGGGAATGCCGTGGTCGCGGCAGTACTGGTAGAGCGCGCGCTTGCCGCTGACGCACATCTGCGCCATCAGGCTGCCGGCGCGGTAATAGATACCGGCGTGGATCACCTCGCTGTTGCGGGAGGAGGTGATGGTGCCGATGCCCTCGGCGGCCTCGATCACGATGACTTCGCGGCCCGCCTGGGCCAGCCGCCGTGCGATCGCAAGCCCGATCACCCCCGCTCCGACGACGACGCAGTCGACCTTGTCCATGTCAGTTTCGGACCTGCAAATCTGGCGTGAAAATCGGCGCTTGCCGGGCTCGGCAATCGTCGTTTCGTCCGCCGGAACAGCCAATCAACCCGTTGGTTTGTCTCGAAATACGCCGGGAACGCAGTCCCGTTAGTAGAGCATTAATCATGTCAGGCCAATTGCCGTAATTTGGGTCACATTTTAGAATTGCAGGGGTAGTCATTTACCCGATCCAAACCCGTCAAGCCAGACACTCCGCCCGTAAACCTCGGGTGGGTAATGGCTGACAGGAACCGGCAGGCAAAACGGAAGAATTCGATTCCGGTGCAGGCCCTCGTCTGTCTGCTCGCCATTGCTGTGCCGTGCGGATTTGCGTGGGCGGCCGAGCCTTCCGCGGGCTTTGCCCCGGCAAGCTATATCGGCGAACTCGATCCCAATTTCGTGTGGGAGCTCCTGCTCGGAGGAATCGCCGCGGTTTCCTTCCTGGTAGCGATCGGGATCTGGATTCTGACGGCGCTGCGTGGGGCCAAGAACGCGCAATTGCGGCGCAGCGCATTCATCAGCTCGGCGCTCAACACGCTCAACCAGGGCGTGATGATAACCAACGCGCAAAACCGCGTGGTCTTTTACAACGACCGCTTTCTCGAAATGTACAAGCTCAGCCCCGCCGAGATTCCGGGCTCGATGACCGGCCGCGAACTGCTCGAACTGCGCCGCTCGCGGGGCCTGCTCAGCATCACCGTCGATGAGTTCAGCACGCTTGCCCGCCGCCCGGAAGGCGTCGTCACCGAACTGCCGGACGGGCGTTCGGTGGTTTCGAAGCTCTTCCGCCTGCCCAATGGCGGGACGATCGGCACGCATGAGGATTGCACGGAGCAGCGCCAGCTGTCGCGCAAACTGGCATCGACCACCCAGTTTCTGGAATCGGTACTCGACAACGTTCCGGTCTGCGTCGCCGCCAAGAGCATCGAGGACGGCCGCTATATTTTCGTCAACCGCGCGTTCGAGCGTTTCTCGCGCTTCTCCCGCGAACATATCGTCGGCAAGCGCGCCGAGGAGATGTTCCGGCCGGAAACCGCCAAGAGCATCGAGATTGCGGATGCAGCGGCGCTGACGGCGCCGGACGGTCATAACCGCAGCGAATATTTCGTCGAGCGGGGCGACGAGAAACGTGTGATCTCCTCCAACCGCGTGATCGCCCGCAACGAGAACAACGAGCCGGAGTTCCTGATCAACCTGTTCGACGACGTCACCGACCGGCGGTCGCTGTCGCGCGAACTGGAAAGCACCAAGAAGTTCCTCGAGCTCGTGGTCGACAACATCCCGGTTTCGCTGATCGTGGAGCGCGTCAGCGACGGGCGGTACTTGCTCGCCAACCGCAGCGCCGAGACCATCCTCAATCGCCGCCGCGAGGACGCCACCGGTCTGACCGCCGCCGATATCTTCAATCCGCGCGAAGCCAAGCTGATCATCGCGCGCGACGAGGCCGCGATCAAGAAGCGCGGCCTGCTCACCGAGGAGCACCCGATCTCCACCAAGGACGGGCTGCGGCTGTTCCTGACCCGCCGCATGACGGTGCTCGACGAGGCCGGCGAGCCGCAATACCTGATCAAGACCCACGAGGACGTCACCGACCGCCGCCAGACCGAATCGCGGATGGCGCACATGGCCTACCATGACGGCCTGACCGATCTGCCGAACCGCGCCTCCTTCCTGCAGGCGCTGGCGCAGATGATCGAGGCCTGTGCCGGCACCGACGAGGAATTCGCCGTGCTGTGCGTCGACCTCGACGGCCTGAAGGAAATCAACGACGTGTTCGGCCATGCGATGGGCGACAAGCTCCTGATCGAGGTTGCGGGCCGCATCCAGTCCTGCGCCCGCGGCGGCGTGGTGGCCCGGCTGTCCGGCGACGAGTTCGGCCTGATCATCGACGGCAAGCAGCCGGAGGCGGGCAGGGCGCTCGCCGAAAAACTCGCGCAGATGCTGTCGGACGAATTCGTGATCGACGGCAAGTCGGTGCGCACCGGCGTCACGACAGGCATTTCGGTATTTCCGCATCACGGCTCGGATGCGGCTTCGCTGCTCGCCAATTCCGGCGCGGCGTTGTTCCGCGCCAAGCAGAAGTCGCGCGGCTCGATCAGCATTTTCGCGCCCGAGATGGACCAGCAGATCCGCGACCGTCGCGTGCTGCACCAGGACCTCTCGATGGCGATCCGGAACGGCGAGCTGTCGCTGCATTACCAGCCACAGGCCGCCGCGGGCGCGACGGTTGCCGCCAGCAAGGTCATCGGCTTCGAGGCGCTGGCGCGCTGGATGCATCCGGTCGCGCGGCTTCGTGTCGCCGGGTGAGTTCATCCCGCTTGCCGAAGAGAGCGGCCTGATCGTCGAGATGGGCGTCTGGATCCTGCGCGAAGCCTGCCGCGAGGCGGCCTCCTGGCCGGTGCCGATGCAGATCGCCGTCAACCTGTCGCCGGCGCAGTTCATGCACGGCGACGTGGTCAGCCTGGTGCATTCGATCCTGCTCGAGACCGGGCTGGCGCCCGACCGGCTCGAACTCGAAATCACCGAAGGCGTGCTGATCGAGGACTTCGATCGCGGTCTTGCCTTGTTGCGGCGGCTGAAGTCGCTCGGCGTGCGGATCTCGATGGACGATTTCGGTTCCGGCTATTCCTCGCTGAGCTATCTGCAGGCGTTCCCGTTCGACAAGATCAAGATCGACCGCGCCTTTGTGATGAATCTCGGGCGCAACCCGCAATCGGCGGCGATCGTGCGCGCCGTCATCGATCTCGGCCACGGCCTCGAAATGTCGATCGTCGCCGAAGGCGTCGAGACCCAGGAGCAGCTCAGCTTCCTCGCGGACGAGGGCTGCGACGCGGTGCAGGGCTATTTCCTCGGCAGGCCCCAGCCGATCGGGCAATACGCCGCGCTGGTCGGTCGCAGCGCCGCCAGCGACGGCGAAACCGCGCGCAAGCTGAGCGCGTGATTTCGCGAAATCGCGCCATGCTTGCCTTCCCTTGAGCGCCCGGCTATTTTTCGTCCGGTATCTGATCGAGACAGGGAGGGCTGCGCGGTGACGACATTTTTCCGGCACTATCGCCAGCATGGCCCCGTCAACGCCCTGCAAATGCGTTTGCAGGGCTGACCAGAGACTTTTTCGCACATCTCTTCCTGGTCTGCCCCCGTCGCAATGCGGCATCGAACGTCTGACCGTTCGTGCCCGCCTTTGTGTAGCTCGCCGCGCCCCCACACGAACATCCGATGATGGCTGCATGCCCCGGACGTCGTGTTGGCCGGCAAGACCAGGGAACGACCATGACCCTTATCAATATTCGCAATCTCGGCGTGACGCTGAGCGCTCCGCTGTTTTCCCGGCTGGACCTTTCCGTCAATGCCGGCGACCGCATCGGGCTCGTCGGAGCTAACGGACGCGGCAAGTCCACCTTGCTGCGCTGCATTGCAGGCATGGCGGAGCCGAGCGAAGGCGAGATCACCAGATCGCGCGGGCTGACCATCGGCTATGTCGCGCAGGAGGTACCGTCCACGCTTGCGGACACGCCGTTCCATGCGGCGGTGCTGGACATGCTTCCCGTTGAACGGACGGGCAAGTGAAGGCTGGAGGGTCGACGTTGCCCTGGAATCGCTAGAGGTGCCCGAGGCGCTGTGGCAGCGGCCGCTGAAGCAGTTGAGCGGCGGCTGGCAGCGGTTTGCCATGCTTGCGCGCGTCGTGGTGGCCGAGGCCGACGCGCTGTTGCTCGACGAGCCGACCAACCACCTGGACCTCGCCAGGATCTGTCAGCTCGAAGCCTGGCTGAACGCGCTGCCACGGGATATGCCGGTCGTGATAGCGAGCCATGACCGCGCCTTTCTCGACGCCACCACGAACCGCACGGTATTCTTGCGGCCCGAGCGGTCGCCGATATTTTCGTTGTCCTATACGCAGGCGCGCGCCGCGCTCAGCGAGGCGGACGCATCGGATGAACGGCGCTACCGGCGTGACCTGAAGGCGGCCGAGCAGCTTCGCCAGCACGCTGCAAAGCTCAACAATATCGGCATCAATTCCGGCAGTGATCTTCTGTTGCAGAAGACCAAGCAACTGAAGCAGCGGGCCGCGAAGCTGGAAGATGCGGCAAAGCCCGCCCATCTGGAGCGCTCGGCGGGGACGATCAAGCTCGCCAACCGCGGAACGCATGCCAAGGTTCTGATTGCGCTTGACGATGCCGCCGTCGCCACCCCCGACGGCAGGTTGCTGTTCAAGACCGGCAAGCAGTTCATCTGCAAGGAAGACCGGATCGTGCTGCTGGGACCGAACGGGACAGGCAAGACCCGGCTCGTGGCGATGCTGCATCAGGCGATCGAAAGCCCGGAAGCCACGCAGGCCGGCATCAAGGTGGCGCAGTCGCTTGCGCTCGGCTATTGCGAACAAAATCTTACCGATCTTTCCGATGCCGATACGCCGATGCAATCGATCATCAGCCGTTTCGAGGTCGGCGATCAGCGTGCGCGCGCATTGCTCGCCGGCGCAGGCCTGTCGGTTGCGATGCAAAGCCGACCGATCGGCCGGCTTTCCGGCGGACAGAAGGCGCGTCTCGGCATGCTGTTGCTGCGGCTTGCCCAGCCAAATTTCTATCTGCTCGACGAGCCCACCAACCACCTGGATATCGAGGGCCAGGAGGCGCTGGAGGATGAGTTGCTGGAGCATCAGGCAAGCTGCCTGCTGGTTTCTCACGACCGCAATTTCGTGCGAGCGGTGGGAAACCGGTTCTGGCTGATCGAAAAGAAGAAGCTGGTGGAACTGGAAGGACCGGAGCGCTTCTTCGCATCGATCGGCGCAGCCGGCTAGAGCGGTGTCGGCGGTTGGCCGTTCTTGCCCCGACTTGATTCATTTACAGGAGCGACATCCTCTTTTGGCCATCATGACCTAGTGTAGTGAAATCAACTTCCCTACAGTCATCTTGCGTATGGCGGACTACGATCTCGCGATCATTGGCGGCGGATTGAACGGCGTCAGCATCGCGCGCGACGCCGCTGGACGCGGCCTGCGCGTCATCCTGCTGGAGCAGGGCGATCTCGGCGCGGGCGCTTCCTCGGCCTCGCCGCGGCTGATCCATGGCGATCTGGCTGATCTGGAGCGCCGGCACTTTCTTCGCGTCCGTTCGGCGCTGGCCGAGCGCGACGTCTGGCTCAGGATCGCGCCGCATCTGGTGCGCCCGATGCGCTTTGCCATCCCCGCGCATTCGGACGAACGTCCGCCCTGGCAGTTGCGCTCATGGCTCTTGCTCTACGACCGGCTGGCCTCGCGCAGCGGTCTGCCGGCCTCGGCGACCGTCGACGTTACCCATCATCCCGTCGGCAACGCGCTGAAGCGGCCGTTCGGCACCGCCTTTGAGTATTCCGACTGCGTCGTGGACGATTCCCGGCTGGTGGTTCTCACCGCCGTCGACGCCGCGGCGCGCGGCGCGGTGATTCGCACCGGCGCACGCTGCACCCGGGCCGAACGCGGCAGGGAATGGCGGCTGGTGACGAAAGATCGCGGCTTTCGCCAGATCGTCACGGCCAGGGCGGTCGCCAACGCCACCGGCGCCTGGACGTCGTCGGTCGCCGAGACGGTGTTGCGCGTGCCGTCGCCGAAGGTGGCCGCGGTGCAGATCGACCAGATCGTCGTCCGCCGCCTGTTCGACAGCGACAACGTCTATGTGTTCCAGAACAGCGACGGGCGGCTGATTTTCGCAAGTCCCTATGAACGCGATTTTACCCTGATCGGTACCGCCGGCCGTGCCTTCAAGGGCGATCCCGCCATCGTCACGATGGCGGCAGGCGACGTCGCCTATCTCTGCGATGCGGCGAACCGCTATTTTCGCGAGCGGATCGAGACGGTCGACGTGGTGCGCACGCTTTCCGGCGCCAACATGGTGATGAAGCCCCGAGGCGGGCTTTCGCCGCGCGACGGGGCGATGACGCTCGACTACGGACGGGGCAAGGCGCCGCTGATCACGGTTTTCGGCGGCGACGTCACCACCTCGCGGCTGCGTGCGGAACGGGCGGTCTCCAGGCTGACGCCGTTCTATCCGATGTCGGCGCGCTGGACCGCGAAGGCGCCGCTGCCGGGCGGCGATTTTGCCTGGGACCGTTTCGATAACGAGGTCGACGAAGCACGCGAACGCTGGCGGTTTCTCGGCGAGGACCAGGCGAGGCGTCTGGTCGCGGCCTACGGGTCGAACGTCAAGGCGATCCTTCGCGACGCCAGGGTGCGCGGCGACCTCGGCCCGGCCTTCGGACCGGAATTGACGGGCGCCGAAGTGCGCTATCTCATGCAAAAGGAATGGGCGCGCTTTCCGGATGATATCTTGTGGCGGCGCACCAAGCTCGGCCTTACCATGCCGCCGTCCGATCGCGAGGCGCTAGCGGCGTTCATGGCGGCGACGTGAGCATGAACCACATATGCATCGCTCCATCATCCCAACCGTAGTCGTCGCTGTATTCGGCCTGCTGCTTGGGATGACCGTTCGCTACTTCGTGGACAGTCCACTGGAAGCGTCAGTGGTGAACTATCTGGGAAGCGGCCTCCACGGTATGGGCGTGGCGCTCGCCGGCTGGGCTACCCATCTTTATTTTGTTTCGCGGCGAAGTGAATGGATCAGCAGATGGCCGCTGCTGATGGATCTGGCGGTGCGTTCCGCGGCCATGGCCGTCGTCGTCGCTTTGGCCATTCTGGGCCTGGAGCCGCTGCTTCATTGGCATCGGATCGAAGCCCACTGGTTGGTCGATACATTTCCCACGATCGTGGCGATCGCATTCTTCGGGGCTCTGCTGGTCGGAGCGATTTTTGAGCTGACCCGGCTGATCGGCAGCCGCGTGCTGTTCAATGTGGCGCTCGGACGCTACCGGACCCCGGTGCGGGAAGCGCGCGTGTTGATGTTTCTCGATCTCGCAAATTCGACCTCGCTCGCCGAGTCGATGGGAGAATTGCGCGTGCAAGGCCTGCTCACCCGCTTCTTCTTCGACATCGACGGCGCGATCGTGGCGCATGGGGGCGAGGTTCATGCCTATGTCGGCGATGAGGTCATCGTGACATGGCCGCTCGACGATAGAATGTCGGGCGGACGCTGCATCGAGTGCTTCTTCGCGATTGTCGACGGCATCTCCGAAAAAGCGGACTCTTACCGTCAGGAGTTCGGCATGGTGCCGAGCTTCCGGGCCGGCCTGCATGCCGGTCAAGTCGTGATTAGCGAATGCGGCAGCTCACGCCGCCAGCTTGCCTATTTCGGCGATACCGTGAACGTGACGGCGCGGCTGCAGGAGCACTGCAAGGAGGTAGGCCGGAATTTATTGGTGTCTTCCGACCTGCTGCGCCACATGAAGCTGAAGCCGGCTTTCGCGGTCGAACCGCTGGGAGAGGTGCGCTTGCGGGGCCGCGCGGCGGCCATCGAGGTGTTTGTCGTCGAACGCCGGAGCTAATGTGCGGCCAGCTTCAGTCCTTTACGCCGGCGCGCGGCATCCACAATGTTGTGGCTGCACGTCACCGGCCGGTTGAGCGGACGCCGATCCGCCGCTAGCGTGCGGTCGCGATGGGCTGGCAGATCACATGAACGAGCAATCACCTGAAATCGGCAGGCTGGATATTGGCGCAGCGGCGGTCGATGACACGCCGTTGCTCCGGATCG
>CAVYOM010000023.1:0-97372 GCA_963770135.1 uncultured Alphaproteobacteria bacterium
GCCGCAATGTCGCAAGCCCGGGCAAAGGCATCGCCGAGTTCGCGCAACGCGACCAAAGTATAACCGGGGGGCAGATCGAGCGTCTGTTCCGTATCCCCTGGACGAGCGATCACGAAGAACTATTCCCTCATTGCTTCAAAGCCCGCGGGTGTATGCTATCCCGCGCAGGGTGGCAGCGCGAGCGGCCTTTGTGTCTTGCAGATATCCGCCCGAGCGGTTACCGCAGAACTGCGGGATAAAGCAACCGCCCGCTTAATGCATCGGGTCCAAGGTATTTTAAAATGAGTGCGGCGACGTCTCGCCTCCTGATTTGCAGTTGCGAGAAAACCATGCCGCTCGACGCGGAAGCGATCGGTCGTGGCTGCAGCGCCAGGCGCACGCAGGCGAACCAGCTTTGCGGCCTCGACCTCGACCAGTTCAAGAAGGCGCTCGCTGAAGGCGCGCCGATCACCGTTGCATGCACCCAGGAAGAGGCGCTGTTTCGGGAAGTCGCGGAGAGCACTCCGCAAGCCCAGCTCACCTTCGTCAATATCCGCGAGACCGGCGGCTGGTCAAAGGATGCTGCCGCGGCGGGACCAAAAGCCGCAGCGCTGATTGCCGCAGCGGGCGAAGAGATGCCGCCGCTCTCGCTGGTGACGCTCGAAAGCAGCGGCGTTGCGCTGATCTATGGCCGCGACGAGATTGCCGTCGAGGCCGCTCAGCGTCTCGCCGATCGTCTCGACATCACCGTGCTTCTCACCAGGCCCGGCGACGTCGTGCCGCGCCGGACGAACGAGTTTCCCGTTCTCAAGGGCACAATCCGGAACGCCCGCGGACATCTCGGGCAGTTCGAACTTGCGATCGACGATTACGCGCTGCCGTCGCCCTCCTCGCGCGCAAAACTCGCGTTCGGGCCTTCGCGCAACGGCGCCACCTCGACCTGCGATCTGATCCTCGATCTCTCGGGCGGCGCTCCCCTGTTTCCCGCGCATGAACTGCGCCCTGGCTATCTGCGTGCCGATCCCCGCGACAAGGCTGCCGTCGAGCGTGCGATTGCGGATGCCGGCGCGCTGGTCGGCACCTTCGACAAGCCGCGCTTTGTCGATTTCGAGCCATCGCTGTGCGCGCATTCGCGCTCGTCCATCACCGGATGCACGCGCTGTCTCGATCTCTGTCCGACCGGCGCGATCGCGCCAAACGGCAACGCGGTCGCGATCGACGCCAATGTCTGCGCCGGCTGCGGCTCCTGCGCATCCGTCTGTCCGACCGGCGCGGCATCCTATGCGCTGCCGAGCGCGGACGCCCTGATGCGGCGGCAGCGGACACTGCTGCAGACCTACCGCAAGGCGGGCGGAAGCGACGCCGTGGTCTTGTTTCACGACGGCGAACATGGCGAGGACATCATCGATGCGCTGGCGCGGTTCGGCGAGGGCCTGCCGGCCCATGTGCTGCCGCTGCGCGTCAACGAGGTGACACAGCTCGGCCCGGAACTGATCGCCTCCGTCTTTGCCTATGGCGGCAGCGGCGTCGCGCTGCTGACGCGCGCAAAACCCCGCCACGACATCGCGGCGCTGCGCCGCGCGGTCGAAACCGCGGATCGTGTCGTCAGCGCGCTGGGTTTCGGTAGCGACATCATCCGGATCATCGAGACCGACGATCCGGACCAGTTGCGCGCCATGCTGGATGCCGCCCCCCGTGGCGTCGCCACGCAAAAGCCCGCCGGTTTCGTGCCGCGCGGCGCGAAGCGCGGCGTGCTGGAGACGACCTTTCGCGAGCTTCACCTCGCCGCGCCCGCGCCGGTCGATGTCGTGCCGCTGGCACCGGGCGCTCCCTTCGGCACGGTTAAGCTGGATGTCGACGGCTGCACGCTGTGCCACGCCTGCGTCACCGCCTGCCCGACCGGCGCGCTATCGGACAATCCTGACCGCGCGATGCTGCGCTTCACCGAGAGTCTTTGCGTGCAATGCGGGCTCTGCAAATCGACCTGCCCCGAGAAAGTCATCAGCATCGAGCCGCGCCTCGACTTCCAGGCCTGGAACACGCCGCAGCGCGTGCTGAAGGAGGAAGAGCCGTTCAACTGCATCGGCTGCGGCAAACCCTTCGGCACCAAGAGCTCGATCGATCGCGTGCTGGCAAAACTCGGCGAGAAGCACTGGATGTTCCAGGGCACCAACGCCAAACGGCTCGACGTCATCAAGATGTGCGCGGACTGCCGTGTCGAAGCGGTAGTGAACGAGAGTTTTGATCCGCACGCGGCGCCGCAGCGCCCGCCGGTCATGACGACGGAAGATTATCTGCGCGCGCGCAATGTGAAGAAGGACGATCCGCTTGGATCGTAAGCAGCCCGTGTCCGCACCCCCTCCAGGTCTCCAAGCCCGCGCGACGTCAAAAGCCGCCGGCATTCCCGGCGTCAAGCATGTCATCGCGGTCGCCTCCGGCAAGGGCGGCGTCGGCAAATCCACGACCTCGTGCAACCTCGCGCTCGGCTTTGCCGCGCTCGGACTGAAGACCGGCATTCTCGATGCTGACATTTACGGCCCGTCGCAACCAAAGCTGTTCGGGTTGCGCGGCAAGCCACGGCAGATCGGCCCGCGCATGCTGGAGCCGATGGAGCGTTTTGGCGTCAAGGTGATGTCGATCGGCTTTCTGGTCGAGGAAGATAACGCCATGATCTGGCGTGGGCCGATGGTGATCTCGGCGATCACGCAGATGCTGCGCGAAGTCGCATGGGACGATCTCGACATTCTCGTCGTCGACCTGCCGCCCGGCACCGGCGACGCGCAGCTCACCATGGCGCAGCAGGCGCCGCTGGCCGGTGCGATCATCGTCTCGACGCCGCAGGACATCGCCCTGATCGACGCCCGGCGCGGCATTGCGATGTTCCAGAAGGTGAGCATTCCGATCCTAGGCCTGATCGAAAACATGTCGAGCTTCTGCTGCCCGACCTGCAACCATGTCACGCCGATCTTCGGCCATGGCGGCGCGCGGACCGAAGCCGAAAGCCGCGGCATTCCCTATCTCGGCGAAATCCCGCTCGACATGCAGATCCGCCAGACCTCCGACGATGGCCGCCCGATCGTCGCGATCGAGCCCGACGGCGTCCATGCCCGGCATTATATCGGCATGGCGCGCGAAATCTGGACCACGATCGTCACCGGCGCGGCGCACCGGCCGCCGCCGCGCATCGTCATCGAGTAGACGCGGGCTCGGCGCTCACGGGCTCATGAAGATTGAGTCGATCCGTTCGTGCTCCGCCGACAAGGCCGAGCGCCTGCAATTCGTCGCGGTGCAGGTCGACGATGAGGATGGACAGGATCACGAAAAGAGCGGCGGCGGCGAACACCAGAAGCCGCGAGACGGAACTATCGGCCGCCTCGCGTTGCGCGGCCGTTTGCTCCGGAGATCGGCTCCAGAGCGGCGCCATCAGAGCCAGCAAAGCATAGAGCATCGCGACCTCTTCTCTTTGCGTCGCGCTCTGGAGCGTAGGCCTGCGTCTGACCGATGTCGAGAATTGTCCGGCAGGACATCATGCCACACCTACAGGTAGATTAGGCGAACGCAGGTGTGAGCGAGCTAACGCGCCTCCTCGAAACCGCCAAGTGCCGCGGTGAGATTGGCGCCGAGGATATCGGACAGATAACCTCCCTCCTGCACGAAAACGGTCGGAAGCCCAAGCCGCGCGATCGCAGCGCCGATGCGCCGGAAGCCGGCCGTCGTCACCGCAAGGCCGGCAAGCGGATCGTGCTCCGACGCATCGAGGCCGAGCGCCACCACGAGCGCGCCGGGCGCGAACGCGCGGATGGTTTTCTCCGCCTCACCCATCGCCTCTATATAGGCGTCATCGCCGGTGCCCTTCGGCAATGGAATGTTCAGATTTGCGCCCAGGCCGGGGCCCGCGCCCCGCTCATGCGCATATCCCCATACATACGGATAGTAGAAGACGGGGTCGGCATGGATCGAAACCGTGAGAACGTCGGGGCGTTCGTAGAAGATGCCCTGCGTGCCGTTGCCGTGATGCACGTCGACATCGAGTATCGCGACCCGCTCGTGCTTCAGTCTAAGTTGAGCCGCCGCGACTGCGCTGTTGTTAAGAAAGCAAAATCCGCCGGCGAGATCGCGATAGGCATGATGACCGGGCGGCCGGCACAGCGCGTAGGCCGCGTCTTCACCGTCCATCACGAGTTGGGCCGCGGTTACGGCAACATCGGTCGCGGCACAGGCCGCGGCCCAGGTGCCGGGACCGATCGGGCATGCGGTGTCGGCTGCGTGCCAGCCGAGCCGGCCGACAATGTGGGTCGGGTAAGTGGCGGCGTTGCGAACGGGATGCACGTTGGCGATCATTTCGGGGCCGGCATCGCCGAGCGCGCTCCAGGCGTCCCACGCCTCCTCCAGAAAGCGAAGATATTCGGGGCTGTGGATCCGCGCCCGCGGGCCCTGGCCGAAAATGGTCGGCGCGACCAGATCGTGCTTGCCGGCCTTCAGTCCTGCCAGCAGGCGATCGGCGCGCTCGGGCTGCTCGGTGGTGCGCTGGACGACGCCGCGCACCAGGAAAAATTGCGGATCGTGGCTGCGATGCAGTTCGGTGTAGACGGCCTTCACACGGTTACTCCGTTGGTTGGAAACAAGATCCCGCTCGGGGGTGCGACATTGCCGGCCGGCGGCGCGAGCTCCCGCACCAGTTTGCCGACTTCGCGCCAGGCGTGACCGATATGATAGTCGACATGCGCGGTGATGCGTTCGGGATGACCGGCCTCGATCGCGGCAAGCAGCGGCTCGTGCGTCCGCGCGATCTCATGCGGATCGTCGTACAGGCGGCCGATCAGTCCGATCACCATGCGCAGCTCTGCCGCGAGATCATCGAACAGCCGCAGCAGGCGCCTGTTGTCGGCAATTTCGAAGATCAGCCGGTGAAAGCGATAGTCCTCCTCCACCTGCCGCGCCGGATCGTCGAGATCGGCGGTCTTGTGCAGAACGTCGATCTGCCGCCGCAGCACGTCGCGCGACTGTGACGTGAGATTCCGCGCCGCCAGCACGCCGGCGTGCCGTTCGATGCAAATGCGCAAATCGTAGATCTCGTCGATGTTCCTGATTTCGAGCTTGCGCACGAAGAAGCCTCGCCGCGGGCTCGCGACCAGCAACCCCTGCTTCTCCAGCAACCGCGCCGCCTCCCGCACCGGCGCGCGGCTGACGCCTAGTTCGCGGGCAATGCCTGCCTCGACCACTTTGGAGCCGGGAGGCAGCCGGCCCTGAACAATGGCCTGCATCAGCATGCGGGCGATCTGGCCGACCAGATCGCTATCGGCAAGGGCCGGTAATCCAACAGGAAGCGACATAGGGCGCATCGGCTAAACCCGCGTCATCTGGTGATCATTTTTTAATCGTCGATTGTCGACACTTTAATCTTGTCCAAATGCTGCGCCGCACGCAAGCTGAAAAAATCGAAAAATGGATCAAGGCGGAAATGACCAGCGCAGCCCACAACACCGCAAAGGCATGGCCAGCAGCGGCAGACCAAACTCTTCAGACCCGGATCGACCTTGCAGCCGCCTACCGGCTGATTCACCGGCTCGGTCTCGACGACAGCATCTACACCCACATCTCCGCCCGGCTTGCCGGGCCGGCAGGACCGCTTCCTCATCAATCCCTATGGCCTGCGCTTCGAGGAAGTCACGGCATCCAACCTGGTGACGGTCGATCTGGACGGAAACGTCATCGACGACCCGATGGGCCTCGGCATCAACCCGGCCGGCTTCACGATTCACAGCGCGATCCATGCCGCGCGGCATGATGCGATCTGCGTCCTGCACACGCACACGGTGGCCGGCATCGCCGTGGCCTGCCAGAAGCGGGGCCTGTTGCCGCTCAATCAATGGTCGCTGCAGTTTACCGACAGCCTCGCCTATCACGACTACGAAGGCATCGCGCTCGATCTCGATGAACGTTCGCGCCTCGTCGGCGATCTCGGCGACAAGTTCGTGATGGTGCTGCGCAACCACGGCATGCTGACCTGCGGGCGCTCCGTCGCCGAGGCCTTCAAGCTGATGCACAATCTGGAACGCTCCTGCCGCGCGCAACTCGCCGTGCAGTCGTCCGGCGCCGAGGTCATCGAGTTATCCGCGGGGGTCGCTCGCAAGACGGCCGGCCAATACGCCAGCTTCTACGACGCGATCGAAACCAATGGCGTGCCGGACAGCGAATGGGCCGCCTTCAAGCGGATGCTCGAGCGTACCGATCCCGATTTTGCGAACTGACAAACGTAACGCTCAGCCCGGTAGCGCGCCGGCCAGCCTTTTTGAACGAGGTATGTAATGTCCAAGCGTAAGATATTGATGAGCTTTGCGGTGCTTTGCATGCTGAGCACCGCGGCAGTGGCCGAGGGGCCAAAGGCAGGCGGCGTCGTCAACGCCGTGATTCAGCCGGAGCCGCCGAGCCTGATGGTGGGTCTGGTTCAGAACGGCCCGACGCAGATGGTGGCCGGCAATATCTATGAAGGCCTGCTGCGCTACAGCCCCAAACTGGATCCGCTGCCCGGCCTCGCCGAGAGCTGGACGGTCAGCGAGGACGGCAAGACCTACACGTTCAAGCTGGTCAAGGGCGCGACCTGGCATGACGGCAAGCCGTTCACTTCCGCAGACGTCCTGTTCTCGATCGATTTCCTGAAGCAAACCCACCCGCGTGCGCGCGGCAATCTGGTGCAGCTCGACAAGGTCGAGGCTCCGGATGAATCGACGGTCGTCTTCACGCTGAAGCAGCCGTTCGGCCCCTTCATCGGCATCTTCGAGGTCGGCTCGCTGCCGATGATTCCGAAGCACATCTATGAAGGCACCGATTTCAAGACCAACCCGGCCAACAACACGCCTGTCGGCACCGGCCCCTTCATGTTCAAGGAATGGCAGAAGGGTTCGTTCATCCGCCTGGTCAAGAATCCGAACTACCACGTCAAGGGCAAGCCCAATATCGACGAGATCTATTGGCACGTGATTCCAGACGCCGCCGCGCGTTCGGTCGCGTACGAGACCGGCAAGGTCGACGTGCTGCCGGGCGGCTCGGTGGAAAATTTCGACGTGCCGCGCCTGAGCAAGCTCAAGAACACCTGCGTCACCGGTGCCGGCTGGGAGTTCTTCAGCCCGCATTCCTGGCTCTGGCTCAACAACCGTGCAGGGCCCACCGCGAACAAGAAATTCCGTCAGGCGCTGATGTTTGCGATCGATCGTAACATGGCCAAGGACGTAGTGTGGAACGGCCTCGGCAAGGTCGCCACCGGCCCGTCGGGCTCGGCGATCAAGTACTACACCGGCGCGGTGCCGAAATACGATTACGATCCGGCCAAGGCCAAGGCGCTGATCAAGGAAGCCGGCTACAACGGCGAGAAGCTGCGCATGCTGCCTCTGCCCTATGGCGAGACATGGCAGCGCTGGGCCGAAATGGTTCGCCAGAACCTGCAGGACGTCGGGATCAACGTCGATATGGTCGCGACCGACGTCCCCGGCTGGAATCAAAAAGTCAGCGAGTGGGACTACGACATCGCCTTTACCTATCTCTATCAGTATGGCGATCCCGCGCTCGGCGTCGGCCGCAACTACATCTCCAGCCAGATCGCCAAGGGCTCGCCGTTCAACAACGTCGAAGGCTATTCGAACCCCGAAATCGACAAGCTGTTCGCCGACGGCGCGGTCGCCTTCCCCGATGCAGCGCGCGAGGAGATCTACGCCAAGGCGCAAAAGATTCTCGTCGAGGACGTGCCGGTGGCGTGGATGCTCGAACTGCAGTTCCCGACCATCACCCGCTGCAGCGTCAAGAACCTGGTCACGACCGGGATTGGCGTGAACGACGGCTTCCGCGACGCCTGGATTGAAAAGTAATCGCGGACGCACCGGGCGTCAGTCCCCAAGCCTGACGCCCGGATATCGCGCCTCCAACGCAATCGGCCGAACATGATTTCCTTCATCGCCCAGCGGATCGCGAAGGCCATCGTCGTCCTTCTCGCGCTCGTCGTCCTCAACTTCTTCCTGATCCGGTTGGCACCGGGCGATCCGGCGCTGGTGATGGCGGGCGAAGCGGGCGCAGGCGATCAGATTTTCCTGGCGCAGCTGCGCGAGAAATTCGGCCTCGACCAGCCGCTGCCGGTGCAGCTGTTTCTTTATGTCAAAGGCATCCTCAGCCTCGATCTCGGATTCTCGTTTCGTCAGCAGATGCCGGTCGCAACCCTGATCCTGCAGCGCCTGCCGGCAACGCTGTTGCTGACCGGGACCGCATTTGCGATTTCGCTCGCCTTCGGCATCCTGTTCGGCGCGCTGGCCGCGCGCTTTGCCGGCACCTGGGCCGATACCGCGATTACGGTGCTGGCGCTGGTCTTCTACGCCACGCCGCTGTTCTGGGTGGCGCTGATGGCGATCCTGCTGTTTTCGGTCACGATGGATTGGCTGCCTAGCTTCGGCTACGAGACGGTGGGCGCAAACTATACCGGGCTGACACACGTGCTCGACGTCGCCGCCCACCTCGTCCTGCCCGCGACGACCATCGGCCTGTTCTTCATGGCCACCTATGCCCGCATGACGCGCGCCTCGATGCTCGAGGTCAACAGGCTCGACTTCGTCAAGACCGCGCGCGCCAAGGGCCTGTCCGACACCGTGATCCAGCGCCGTCACGTGCTGCGCAACGCGCTGTTGCCGGTGGTGACGCTCGCGGGTCTGCAGGCCGGCACGCTGGTCGGCGGTGCGGTTCTGACCGAGACCGTGTTCGCATGGCCGGGTATCGGCCGCCTGATGTACGAGGCGCTGCTGCAGCGCGACTACAATTTGCTGCTCGGCGTCTTCGTCGTCTGCTCGGCCATGGTGCTGGCCTTCAACCTGATCACGGATCTTGTCTACCGCTCCGTCGATCCCCGCATCGAGTTCGCCTCATGAGACAGGTCTGGCGAATGCTGTTGCGCAATCCCGGCGGCACTGATCGGCGTCGCGATCCTGACGATTGCGATTGCGGTTGCGCTGGTTGGTCCGTTGCTGTTTCCGACCTCGCCCTGGCGCATGGTACAGCGGCCGTTCCTGCCGCCGTTCACGCTGGCCAACCTGCCGCTCGGCACCGATGCGCTCGGGCGCGACGTGATGGCGGGCATCATCTACGGCGCGCGCGTCTCGCTGCTGGTCGGCCTGATCTCGACGCTCGCATCGCTGGCGGTCGGCATCCCGCTCGGCGCGGCGGCCGGATATTTCGGCGGCAAGATCGACGACGCCCTGATGCGCTTCACCGAGTTCTTCCAGACCGTCCCGAGCTTTGCGCTGGCGATTGTCCTTGTCGCGATCATGCAGCCCTCCATCGTCTCGATCGTGATCGCTATCGCCATCGTCAGCTGGCCCCCGGTGGCGCGGCTGGTGCGCGGCGAGGTGCTGTCGCTGCGCACGCGCGAATATGTCCAGGCGGCGGTCGTGACCGGCCAGACCAACTGGTGGATCATCTGGCGCGAGATCCTGCCCAACGCGCTGTCGCCCGTGATCGTGCTGGCCTCGCTGATGGTGGCGACCGCGATCCTGCTGGAATCCTCGCTCTCCTTCCTTGGGCTCGGCGATCCCAATTTGATGTCGTGGGGCTACATGGTCGGCGCCGGCCGCACCGTGATCCGCCAGGCCTGGTGGATCACGGTATTCCCCGGCATCGCCATTCTGGTCTCGGTACTGGCGCTGAACCTGATCGGTGAAGGCCTCAACGACGCGCTCAATCCCCGCCTCGCCAAGGGAGGGCGCTGAGCATGAGCGTCGTCATCAGGAACCTGAAGCTGGCGCTGCCGCCCGGTGGCGACCGCCCTTATGCCGTGGACGGCGTTTCGTTCGAACTGTCAGCCGGAAAAATCCTCTGCGTGGTCGGCGAATCCGGCTCCGGCAAATCGATGTGCGCGCACGCGCTGATGGGTCTCTTGCCGGATACGGTGACGGCTGAAGCCGGCGAGATCCTGTTCGAGGGCAAGAACCTGTTGTCGCTCGGCCCGGCGGAATGGCTGGCGCTGCGCGGCCGCGGCATCGCCATGGTGTTCCAGGAGCCGATGACGGCGCTCAATCCATTGATGCGGATCGGCGACCAGATCGCCGAGATGTTCGAGGCGCACGATCTCCTGACACCAAAGGAGCGTCGTCAAAAGGCCCTCGCCCTGATCCGCGAAGTCGGCCTGCCCGACCCCGAGCGGATCGTGCGCGCCTACCCCCATCAATTATCCGGCGGCCAACGCCAGCGCGCGATGATCGCCATGGCGCTGGCGCTGGAGCCGGCCGTGCTGGTGGCCGACGAGCCGACCACCGCCCTCGACGTCACGACGCAGGCGCAGATCCTCAAATTGATCCGCGACCTGCAACGCCGCCGCAACATGGCCGTCATGTTCATTACCCATGATTTCGGCGTCGTCGCCGAAATCGCGGATCGCGTGGTCGTGCTTCAGCACGGCAAGGTGGTCGAACAGGGCACGGCCGATGACGTGCTGCTGCGCGCCCAGCATCCCTACACCCGCGCCTTGCTGGCTGCGGTTCCCACCCTGCAGCCGCCGCCACGGACGCCCCTGCTCGACCGCAGCAAGGCGGTCGAAGTGATTGGCCTCGGCAAGACCTATGTCAGCGGCGGCGGCTGGTTTCGCAGCGAGCGCCGCGTGCAGGCGGCCAGGGACGTCAGTTTTGACATTTTCCGCGGCGAGACGCTCGGTCTGGTCGGCGAATCCGGTTCCGGAAAATCGTCTGTCGCACGCCTCGTCATGCGGCTGATCGAAGCCGACGCCGGCACCGTCCGTATCGGCGACGTCGATCTCACCCGGATCAAGGGAAAGGCGCTGCGCGAGCAGCGCCGCCGCATCCAGATGGTTTTTCAGGATCCGTTCGCCTCGCTCAATCCGCGCCGCAAAGTCGGCAACATCATCACCGATGGCCCGATCGCGCATGGCGTCGATCCGGCGGTAGCGCGAAAGCGAGCCGGCGAACTGCTCGGCCTGGTCGGCCTCAATGCCGGTGCGATGGAACGCTTTCCGCATGAATTTTCCGGCGGACAACGGCAGCGCATCGGCATTGCGCGGGCGCTGGCGCTCGATCCGGAAATTCTGGTCGCCGACGAAGCGGTCTCCGCGCTCGACGTGTCGGTGCAGGCACAGGTGCTGGACCTGCTGGAAGACCTGAAGGCCCGGTTGGGCTTGTCGATGCTGTTCATCACCCATGACCTGCGCGTGGCCGCGCAGATCTGCGACCGTATTGCGGTGATGCAGCAAGGCGCGATCGTCGAACTCAAATCGGCGGCGTTGCTGTTCGCGGCCCCCGAGCACGCCTACACCCGCGAACTGCTTTCCGCGGTGCCCGGCCAGACGTCATCGTCCAAGGCGGCATGAACCGGATCACGAACGATGCACTGCGTCCTGGTTAGCAAAAGCCTCGATCTCCGCGGCTATCTCGGCCCGCAATTCATGCGCGCCGCCGACCGCATCGAAATCGTCAGTCACCCGCACGAGGGTCCGGCAACGGATATCCGGCTGGCGGTGGCCTGGCATCCGCCGGATGACGCATTCGAACGCTATCCCAATCTGCAGGCGGTCTGCTCGATCGGTGCCGGCGTCGACAACATTCTAGCGTGCCCCAGCCTGCGTCCCGATGTCGACGTGATCCGCGTCGTCGACCCCGCGCAGGCGCAAATGATGTCCGGCTTCGTCGCCTGGCACGTCATCGGTCATCAGCGGCGCTTTGCGACCTATCAGGCGCAGCAGCGCGAGGCACGCTGGCAGCGTCTCGGCCCGCGCCGGGCGCAGGACGTGCCGGTCGGCATTTTGGGCTTCGGCGAGATCGGCCGCAGGGTGGCCATCGATCTCGCGCTGCTCGGCTTTCCAGTCATGGCGTGGAGCCGAACCGCAAAGCCGACGCCGCAAGGCGTGCGCGGCTTTCATGGCGCCGCAGGCCTCGATGCCATGCTCGGCCAGACCGAGGTTATCGTGAACCTGCTGCCGCTGACTCCGGAGACCCGAGGCATCCTCAACCGCAAGACATTCGCGCGCATGTTTCGCGGCGGTTACCTGATCCAGGTCGGCCGCGGCGAGCACCTGGTCGAAGCCGATCTGCTTGCCGCGCTGGAGAACGGCCAGCTAGCCGGCGCGGCGCTCGATGTGTTCGCGACCGAACCATTGCCACCGCGACACCCGTTCTGGCGACATCCCAACATCGTCGTCACGCCTCATGATGCCTGTGAAGTCAGCGTGGAAGCGATCGGAGCGACGTTTCGCGCGACCGCGGAAGCGATACGCGCCGGCCGACGCCCACCGCACTCAATCGACCGCGAACGCGGCTACTGAGCGACGCAATCGATTTTCTGGCGCCGACGCGCTGTCCGCGACGATTGCCGCTCACCCGATAGATACGCGCCGCGCCGCATCCGCCAAGCACTGGCGGATGCAAACGCGATGTCGGGAACGTAAGAGGACGCGCGCCTCAGGCGCCGGCGGCCGGCAGGCTGGCGGCGGCGATGGCCACGATCTGGGCTAGGCGGCGTCCGATCCGGGAGGACGCGCTGCTCAGCAAGGAACGAACCTGTCGCATCTCTTTGTCTTCCATATGCGCCGGGGGGCAAGGCGCACAAGGAAGATGGTCTTGTCGAGCTAAGTAGTCGATATCCCTAGGAAAATAGCAATGTTCGCTTCGTCCGGACATCCTTCGGCAGTGGATTTATTGCTACGATCAGCCCGGTGGCGAATGAGATTTTCTCTCCGGATTCCGGCCCTTATAGCCCGGTGATTCCGCTGTCGACCGCCAGCGCCTGGGCGTTGACGTAAACGCTCTCGTCGGAGATGAAAAACAGCGCCGCGTAGGCAATTTCCCAGCCCGTCGCCATCCGCCCGAACGGCACGCCCGACGCGCTTCGCGATGGCCGGCCGGCGCTGGTGTGCCGGCCGAGCGGTGTATCGACCAGGCCCGGATAGATGATGTTGGCACGAATGCCGCGCCTTGACCCCTCCTTCGCGACATTGCGCATCAGGCCACCGAGCGCCGCCTTCGACGCGTCATAGGCGATCAGCCGCGAGCCGGAACGAAGCGCGGCGATCGAGGAGATGAACACGATCGAGGATCCGTCAGCGATGTGCTTGAGCGCCTTGCGGCAGCAGAGCATCGGCCCGGTCAGGTTGACCGCGAACGTGTCGTTCCACTCCTTGACGTCGACGCTGTCGAGACCGAGCGCGCCGACGCCAATGCCGACATTGAGCACCATGCCGTCAAGGCCGCCGAGACCATCGATCGCCTCGTCGATCATCCGGTCGACGTCGTCTTCGCGCGCGATGTTGGCTTCGATCGAAAACGCCCGGCCTCCCTCGGCTGCAATGCGCTGGACGGTGTCATCGGCGCTGGCGCGGTTCAAATCGGCGACCGCGACATGGGCCCCTTCCCTTGCAAACAGCAGCGACATCGCCCGGCCGTTTCCAACCGGATCGGTGACAGCGTCGAACGTCCGCTGTCCCCCGCCGACCACCAGAATCCTGCGGCCCTGCAGCCGCCCGCGGCCCGGCGCCTCGCCTGCGGATTCCAGGCTGAGCTGGCGGACATAACGTATCTTGTCGGACATCTTTCATCTCACCGGGTTTGAGCGGGTTGCGGCGCATCGAGAAACCGCCGCAGCGACGCGAGGACCAGATCGAGCCGATCATGATGGAGCCAGTGTCCGGCGCCCGCGATCTTCTGCAGCTCGGCTTGCTTGAAATGCACCAGCAGGCCGGCAGCCTCGGGATCGGAAAGAAAGCTTTCTTCGCCCCATATCAGCAGGGTGGGACAAATGATGCGCGACCACAGGGCGGCATGTTCGTCCGAGGACAGCCGGTACGGCGCCCTCGCCCGCTGATAGTGATCGAACTTCCAGCGATAGAGGCCGTCATCGCCCTTGCGGACGCCGTGGCGCGCGAGATGAAGCGCCAGTTCGGGCGTCAACCGCTTGTTGCGCGTCGAAAGCCGCTGCGCCGCCTCCTCGATGGTGCGGAAGGCGCTGGGTTCGCGCTCCCCGATGCGGTCGAGCTGATCGATCCATCGCGACATCTGCTCATGGATCGGCGCGGGTTGTGCGCGCGACAGGAAGGCCCCGTCCAGCACTGCAAGGCGCGATACCCGATCCGGATAGGCCCCAGCATAAGCGAGCGAGATCATTCCGCCCAGCGAATGACCGACGATGGCGGCATCCCGCAGCTCCGTAACGCGGATCAAGCGGCTTAGGTCGTAGACATGATCAGTCAGGCTGTAGCTGCTCCCCTTCGCCCATTCGGAATCGCCATGCCCGCGCAGATCCGGGGCCACGACATGGAAATGCGGCTGCAGTTCGCGCGCGATCGCATCCCAGTTGCGGCAATGGTCGAGCCCGCCATGGACCAGGATCAAAGGCGGCGCGGCTTCGTTGCCCCAGTCGACATAGTGCAACCGCAGCCCCTGGGACTCGTAAAAGCGGTCTGCCGGCTCGGCCGTCATGGGATCGTCTCTCGCGGTGGTGACGGCCTATTTCGGCGTGAATCCGAACGTCCGCTCGAAGCGCTTCACATAGGCCGGCCACACCTCGGGATTGACGATGCGCGGCGGGCGCTTGCCGTCCAGCGCATCGAGAATTTGTTCGGCGGCGATCTTGCCCATGTTCACCCGCGCCTCCTTGGTGACGCCTGCGGTGTGCGGGCTCGCCAGCACATTGTCGAACTGCAGCAGCGGATGATCGGGCGGCGGCGGCTCCTTGTCCCAGACATCAAGGCCGGCACCCGCAATCCGCTTGTCGCGCAACGCCTCGTACAGCGCCTCCTCGTCGTGAATGAAACCGCGCGCGGTGGTGACGAAAAAGGCGTGCGGCTGCATCAGCGCGAATTCGCGGGCGCCGATCATGCGGCGATTGTCCTTGGTCAGCGGGCACGAGATCGAGACGAAATCCGAGCGGCGCATCAGATCGTGAAGCTCGACCTTTTCGGCGCCACGGGCGGCGATTTCCTCCGCGGTCAGATAAGGATCGTAGGCGATCGCCTTCATGTGCAGCAGGCCCTTGCACAGCTCCGCGATGCGGCGGCCGACATTGCCGATGCCGACGATGCCGACGGTCTTGCCCTGAACCTCGTTGCCGATCAGCGCGTTCCGGTTGACATTGGCCTCGCGGCGCAGCGCGCGGTCGGCCTCGAGGATGCGCTTCGACAGCGTCAGCATCATCCCGAGCGCATGCTCGGCGACCGAATTGGCGTTGCCGCCGGATTGATTGACGACGAGCACGCCCGCCGCGGTGCAGGCATCGACATCGACGGGATCGAAGCCCGCGCCGTTCGAGGACACGATCAGCAGGTTCGGCGCCCGCTTCAGCAAATCCGCATCGACATGGAAATGCGGTGCGATCTCGTCGCGCGCCGCCCCGACCTGATAGGCATGCGCCGCCGACAATATGGGCGCTGCAACGGCATCGGGACTGTCGTTCTCCAGCCGGTCAAGCCGCACGTCGGCGCGGTTTTTGAGGATATCGACATAGATCTCGTGGGCGAGGTATTTGACGTAGAACACGCGCTTGTTGTTGACGGTCATGTTTGCTGGCAACTTTCTTGATGATTTCTTGGCAACTTTCAGTTCGGGAAGCCGTAGAGCCTGGCGGGGTTGTCGACGAGAATGCGTTGCTGGGTGGCCTTATCAGGCGTCCACGCCTGAAACAACTCGAGCAGATGCCCGGCGTCGGGCATTTCGCCTTCGACGCGCGGATGCGGCCAGTCGCCGCCCCATACCAGCCGCTCCGGATTGGCCTTGCACCAGCGCTTCATGAAACGGCCGCGCGTCAGGGTAATCAGGTGCGTTCTGGCTGAGGCGATGCGCGCCCGACAGCTTG
The DNA here is from genome assembly GCA_963770135.1 of uncultured Alphaproteobacteria bacterium. Taxonomy (GTDB): domain Bacteria; phylum Pseudomonadota; class Alphaproteobacteria; order Rhizobiales; family Xanthobacteraceae; genus Bradyrhizobium. The sequence continues at coordinate 15,805 of CAVYOM010000023.1, forward strand.
CTCCAGCACCAGCCTTCTCCGACGCAGCGAAGCAGGCTCTGGAACCCCTCGGTGCCGGTGCCGGCACGGGCATCGGTGCGTCCCATATGGTCGATCACGACCGGCAGCCGCAGCGGTTTCAGAATCGGAATCGTCTCCGGCAAATCCTTGACGTCGATCCACAACTGCAGGTGCCAGCCGAGCTCGGCCATGACAGGCGCAAGTCTCGAAGCTTCGCTTAGGGGAATGCCGCCGCGATAATGCAACTGCCCACCGCGAAAGAAGTGATTGAAGCGCAAGCCGCGGACGCCGGTCGCGTTCCACGCCCGCAATTCGTCCGGCGAAACACCCGCATCGGCCACCGCGACGCCGCGCAGGCGTTCGGACTGACGTTTCAGCGCGTCCAGCATCGCCGAATTATCGTGGCCATGCGCACTGCCCTGCACCAGCACGCCGCGCGCAAAGCCGAGCGCATCGAGCATGCCGAGATACTTTTCCAGCGGCGCATCGGGCGGCGTGTAGCTGCGATCGTCCGCGTAAGGAAAGCGGTCCGAAGGACCGAACACATGCGCATGGGTATCGCAGGCGCCCGGCGGCAGCGGCACTTTGGGACGGCTGACGGGACGCGGCGGCAGACAGGCAGGGATCATCGAACGTCTCTCATCGTCATTCCGCTTTCATTCCGGCGGCCTTGATGATCGGCGCCCATTTCTCGTAATCGTCGCGGATTTTCGCGTCGAATTGTTGCGGCGTGCTGCCGATCGGTTGCGCCCCGAGCTTGGCAAGCCGCTCCTTGACGGCGTCGGTATTCAGCGCCGCGACGAAATCCTGCGAGAGTTTTGCCAGCACATCGGCGGGCATTCCGGCCGGTCCGAGCAAGCCCCACCAGACGCCGGTGTCATAGCCCGGCACGGTCTCGGACATGCTGGGCACATCGGGCAGCAACGGCACGCGCGCCCCCGTGGTGACGGCGAGCGCGCGCAGCGTGCCGGCCTGAAGTTGGCCAACCGATTCCGGGCCGTTGTTGAACGACATCGGAATTTGTCCGCCGAGCAGATCGTTGATCGCGGGCGCGCCACCCTTGTAGGGGATAGCGGCGAGATCGATCTTGGCCAGGTTCTTCAGGAGTTCGCCGGCGAGATGCGTCGACGTCCCGTTGCCGGCATGGGCAAAGGACAGACTGCCCGGCTTCGCCTTTGCCGCCGATATCAGCTCGGCCAGCGTCTTGAATGGCGAGTCGGCCCGGACCAGCAGGATATTGGGTGACGACGCCAGCAGCGAGACCGGCGTGAAGTCCTTGAACGTGTCGTAGGGGACCTTGGCATACAGCAAGGGATTGGTGGCATGGCCGCTCGCCACCATGATCAGGGTGTAGCCGTCCGGCGGCGCAGTTGCGACCGCCTGCGAGGCAATCACGCCACCGGCGCCGGGACGGTTCTCCACGACGACGGACTGCCCCCATTGCTTGGAGACGACATCGCCGAGCGTGCGCGTCAGGACATCGACGCCACCACCGGCGGGATAGGGTACCAAAATATGCACGGGTTTCGACGGAAACGCCGTCTGGGCAATGGCGCTGCCGCATATGATATGTGCGACCGCCGCCGCGACATGGATCGCCGCGGCTGCGGCAGCGATCCGGAACCACCTGCCCATGGCATCCCTCCCGATATCTTTTCTTGCTTATCTCACATCGTCGCATCCCTTCTGTAGCGTCGCGGGCGCAGAGCAGGATACGATCGGGACATGTTGACAATCCCGCCGATGGCGTCAAGTTTCGCCGCTCCAGGGATGGGCGCAAACGCGCTCCAGGGATGAGCGCGAACGCAAGATCGTCGCAGGCAGCGGACGAAGTTTGTCGCGGGTAAAGGAGACCAAAATGGCGGTTGCGGAGGAAAAAACCTCGCCCGAGACTTCTCAGAAGAGCTGGCACGGCATCGTGCTGCAAACGCTCAAGCGCAACGATATCCGCCTCGTCCCCTACGTGCCCGACCGCGTCCTGACGCCGCTGATCAAGAACCTGCATGCCGATCCCTTTTTTACGACCTTCGCCACCGCGCGCGAGGAGGAAGCGGTCGGCATCGTCTCCGGCGCCTGGATGGGCGGCATGCGCAGCGCCGTGCTGATGCAGACGTCCGGATTTGCCACGCTCGCCAACGTGCTGGCATCGCTGGCGATCCCCTACCAGATCCCGCTGATCATGTTCGTGTCCGAGCGCGGCACGCTCGGCGAATTCAACTACGGGCAGTCGCTGGTGTGCCGCACCATGCGCCCGGTGCTGGATTCGCTCGCGATGGAGCACCACACCGCAACAAGGCTTGACGAGTTCGAATTCATCGTCGACCGCTCCATCAAGCAGGCCATCACCACGCAGGCGCCGGTGGCGCTGATCCTCTCGCCGCTTTTGACCGGCGGCAAAGTCTTCGACAAGTGAGCGATCTCATGAGCAACGACAATCCGGCCCGCAACACCAAGGTCATGAACCGCTTCGATCTCACCTCGCGGCTGATCGCAAAATTGAAGCACGAGGAAGCCGTGATCGGCGGCATCGGCAATACCAATTTCGACCTGTGGGCCGCCGGCCACCGGCCGCAGAATTTCTACATGCTCGGCAGCATGGGCCTCGCCTTCCCGATCGCGCTCGGCGTGGCGCTGGCGCAACCAGACCGGCGCATATTTGCGCTGGAAGGCGACGGCTCGTTGTTGATGCAGCTGGGATCGCTCTCGACCATTGCGACGCTGGCGCCGAAAAACCTCACCATGGTGGTGATGGACAACGGCATCTACCAGATCACCGGCGCGCAACCAACGCCGGGCGCCGCCGTCGCCGACATCGTCGCCATCGCCGTCGCGAGCGGCCTCACTCACTCTAGCTGGGCGGCGGACGAGGACGATTTCGAGCGCCTGATCGAAGAATCGATGTCGGCCGCGGGCCCGACGCTGATCGGCGTGCGCATCGACGACAAGCCGGGCACAGGCACTACCCGCCGCGATCCCGTGCAGATCCGGGAGCGCTTTATGCACGGTATGGGCGTACGGGAGCCGCTCTGAGGGCGATTAACCACAGGCATCGCCCGTTCGCTCGCGTGGGGGTGTCCGCCACTTAAATTGTGCTATGCGACCCTCATGACGATCATCCTTCGACTATTCGCCTGGGGCCTCGCCGCCGCCATTGCCTTTGCGACGCTCGGACCGGCGGCACAACGGCCGCACTCAAACCTGGGGCAGAACGGCGAGCACGCGCTTGCCTTCGTGCTGCTCGGGCTCGCTTTCGGGCTGGCCCCTATACGCAACCGGTGGCTCACGGCGGCCTTCGTTATCGCCTTCACCGGCCTGATCGAAGTCCTGCAATTTTGGGCGCCCGGCCGGCATGCGCGTTTGCAAGACTTTTTGGTCGACGCGCTGGCCGCATCGCTCGGCCTTGTGGCCGCCGTGGCGCTGGACTGGACGATCCGGCGAACGCAGCGGTCGCTGCCCTAGCTCACGCCACAAAAAATCCTCGCGGGGCAAACGCTCCCGCGAGGATTTATTCAGAAACGCCGTCTTCGTTAGTCGATGATCTTGACGACCCTGCGTGTGCGCGGCTCGACGATCACACGGCGCTCATTGACGACGGCATAGTTATATTCGGCGTGGCTCGGCACCGGCCGCAGCACGACCGTGTCCGGCAGCGGCTCGCCGACTACCACCTGCTCGCGAACAACGACCGAACGATCCCGCGGGAGCCCGGTGATCACGGCGTTCGGAATTTCCAGGCCAAGTCCTACAGCCGCGCCGACGGTTCCGCCAACAACCTCGCCGACAGGGCCGGCTACCGCACCACCTGCCCTCGCGCCTTCGTTTGCCCCCTGCACCGTAGTGGACTGGGCAAACGCGGCGCTTGATGTGAGCAGCGAGGCTGCAATCAGTGAAACAGCAAAACGATTGGTCATCATGTCCTCCAGTGAATTGACGATGCGTCTCAACCACTGGAGGCGTTAGAGGTTCCGGTTCCAATGCGGCAGCAAAAAGGGCCGCGCCGAAATTTCGGCGCGGTTCCAGTCATGGGGAGTTCCAATCCTGGAAGATTTGAGCGATCAGCCTTTTGCGACCTGGTGATCCGCCATCATCTCCAGCGCGCGCACCATGCCCGAATGATCCCACGCCTTGCCGCCATGGGCGGCGCAAGAACTGAACAGCTGCTGGGCCAACGCCGTGCTCGGCAGGGAAAGGCCGAGCGCCCGCGCACCTTCCAGCGCCAGATTGAGATCCTTCTGGTGCAGTTCGATGCGAAAGCCCGGCTCGAAATTGCGCTTTATCATGCGCTCGCCATGCACTTCGAGAATCCGCGACGATGCAAAGCCGCCCATCAGCGCCTGCCGCACCAGCGCCGGATCCGCGCCCGCCTTCGACGCGAACAGCAACGCCTCGCCGACCGCCTCGATGGTCAGCGCCACGATGATCTGGTTGGCGACCTTGGTGGTCTGCCCGTCGCCGTTGGCGCCCACCAGCGTGACGTTCTTGCCCATCTTGTCGAACACCGGCTTCATGGTGTTGAACGCGCGCTCCGGCCCGCCCACCATGATCGTCAGGCTCGCCGCCTTGGCCCCGACCTCGCCGCCCGAAACCGGCGCATCGAGATAGTCGGCGCCGAGCGCTTCCACCTTCTTCGCAAACTCCTTGGTCGCCAACGGCGAGATCGAACTCATGTCGACGACGATCTGCCCCTTCGAGAGCCCGGCCGCGACACCATCCTGCGCGAACAACACCGCTTCGACATGCGGCGTATCCGGCACCATGATGATGACGACGTCCGCCTTCTCGGCGACTTCCTTGCCGGATTTGCAGACCACGCCGCCCTCGGCGACCAGCTCCGGCGCAATGGGTACGACGTCGTGCAGGAACAGGCGGTGGCCGGCAGCCTGGAGATGGCCGGCCATCGGGCGCCCCATGGTGCCGAGGCCGATAAAACCGATATCGATCATTTCAACTCCCCTTTATCGTTTCTTGTTCAGGTATCGGCCGTCAGTGCGGCGTGCCAACCGAGGCCCTCGACCGTCGTCGTCCTCGGCTTGTATTCGCACCCGACCCAGCCACGATAACCAATAGCGTCGAGATGGCGGAACAGGAAGGGATAGTTGATTTCGCCGGTCCCCGGCTCGTTGCGGCCGGGATTGTCGGCAAGCTGAACATGGGCGATGCGGGAGAGGTGTTTTTGCAAGGAGCGCGCAATGTCGCCCTCCATCACCTGCATGTGGTAGATATCGTACTGCACGAACAGATTACTCGAGCGTACGTCCGCAATGAGCTGAAGCGCCTGCGCGGTCTTGTTCAGGAAGAAGCCGGGAATATCGATCGTGTTGATCGGCTCGATCAGAAGCTTGATCCCCTCTTTGGCGAGCACGTCCGCGGCGAAGCGCAGATTGCCGACCAATACCTCGTTGAGATCGATTGCGTCTGCGCCATCAGGCGCGATGCCGACGAGACAGTTGAGCTGACGGCAATCGAGCGCCTTCGCATAGTCGACGGCGCGCGCGACGCCGTCGCGAAACTCGTCGACCCTGTCAGGCAGAATGGCGATGCCGCGCTCGCCCGCCGCCCAGTCGCCGGCGGGAAGATTGTGCAGCACCTGCGCCAGCCCGTGCTGGTGCAACTGCTCGCGTAATTCGGCCTTGTCGAAATCATACGGGAACAGATATTCGACCCCGCTGAATCCCGCAGCCTTGGCGGCGGCGAAGCGATCGAGGAACGGCTGCTCGCCGAACAGCATGGTGAGATTGGCGGCAAATTTGGGCACGATGTGGTCTCCTCGATTTATGCCGGCAGCAGCTTGCCGGATTGCGGCGCACCCGATTTGGCCGGGGTGTCGTCCAGCGGCAGGTCGAGCACCTCCTCGAATTCGACGATGTTGTCGATCTCGGTGCCCATCGCGATGTTGGTGACGCGTTCGAGAATGAATTCGACGACGACGGGCACCTGGAATTCTGCCATCCATTCCCGCGCGGTGACAAACGCCGCCTGCGCATGGTTCGGGTCGGTGACGCGGATCGCCTTGCAGCCCAATCCCTCAGCGACCGCGACGTGGTCGACGCCATATACCCCGAGTTCCGGTGCGTTGATGTTCTCGAAGGAAAGCTGGACATGGTAGTCCATGTCGAAGCCGCGCTGCGCCTGGCGGATCAGTCCGAGATAGGAGTTGTTCACGACGACGTGGATGTAAGGCAGCTTGAACTGCGCCCCGACCGCGAGCTCCTCGATCAGGAACTGGAAATCATAATCGCCCGAAAGTGCTACGATCTGGCGCGAAGGATCGGCGGCACGCACGCCGAGCGCCGCCGGCAGTGTCCAGCCGAGCGGCCCGGCCTGGCCAGCATTGATCCAGTTGCGCGGACGGTAGACGCCCAAAAACTGCGCGCCGGCGATCTGCGACAGGCCGATCACGCTGACATAGCAGGTGTCGCGTCCGAACGCCTTGCTCATCTCCTCATAGACGCGCTGCGGCTTGATCGGCATGTCGTCGAAATGGCTCTTGCGCAGCATCGTGCGCTTGCGGTCCTGGCACGCCGCCGGCCACGCCTGCCGCTCCCTGAGCTTGCCGGCCTTGCGCCACTCTTTGGCGACCGCGACGAACAATTCCAACGCCGCTTTCGCGTCGGAGACGATGCCGAAATCGGGATTGAAGACGCGACCGATCTGCGTCGGCTCGATATCGACATGCACAAATGTCCGGCCCTTGGTGTAGGTCTCGATCGAGCCGGTATGCCGGTTGGCCCAGCGGTTACCGATCCCCAGCACGAAATCAGACTGCAGCATGGTCGCATTGCCGTAGCGGTGACTGGTCTGCAGGCCGACCATGCCCGCCATCAGCACATGATCATCGGGAATGGCGCCCCACCCCATCAGCGTCGGCACCACGGGAACGTTGACGGCCTCCGCAAACTGCACCAGCAATTCGGACGCGTCGGCATTGATGACGCCGCCGCCCGCGACGATCAGCGGCCGCTCCGCCGCGTTGAGCATTTCGAGCGCCTTTTCGATCTGCTTGCGCGTCGCCGCGGGCTTGTAGACCGGCAGCGGCTCATAGGTCTCGTCGTCGAATTCGATCTCGGCGAGTTGCACGTCGAGCGGTAGATCAATCAGCACCGGACCCGGACGGCCAGACCGCATGATGTGAAACGCCTGGCTGAAGACGCGCGGCACCAGCGCCGGTTCGCGCACGGTCACTGCCCATTTCGTTACGGTCTTGGCGATGGATTCGATATCGATCGCCTGAAAGTCTTCCTTGTAGAGCCGCGCGCGCGGCGCCTGCCCGGTGATGCAGAGGATCGGGATCGAATCCGCGATCGCCGAATAAAGCCCCGTGATCATGTCGGTGCCGGCCGGCCCCGAGGTGCCGATGCAGACGCCGATATTGCCTGCCTTGGCGCGGGTATAGCCCTCGGCCATATGGGAAGCGCCCTCGACATGGCGCGCCAGAATGTGGCCGATCGAGCCGCGCTTCTTCAGCGCGGAGTACAGCGGGTTGATCGCAGCCCCGGGAACGCCGAAGGCGATGGTCACCCCTTCCTTTTCCAGGATCCGTACGGCCGCATCGATCGCTCGCATCTTCGCCATGTCGCGCCTCGCTTGTTGCTGGGCATGATGATCACGGCAACGACAGACGATCTCAACGAAGCTGATTTTGTTTCCCGCGATGTGGAATGATCGATAAAAAAGCGTGTCAGATCAGTTGGGTTGCTCCGACTGACACGGATGGAAAGTGACGAGAAGCGCGACTGCTTGGAACGAAAGGCCGGCGAACAATCATGGGTTTCTTCGAGCGACTGAAGACAGCAGCGTCCGCCGAGTGGCGGGCCTATACCGGGCACCCCTTCACGGAGGGGCTGGCGGACGGTTCGCTCCCCGAGGCGGCGTTTCGTCATTATCTCGTCCAGGACTATCTGTTCCTCATCGAGTTTGCCCGCGCCTATGCCCTCGCCGTCTACAAGTCGCCCACGCTCGCCGACATGCGCGAAGCGGCTGCCGGCATCTCGGCCATTCTCGACGTCGAGATGAACCTGCACGTCAAACTCTGCGCCGGCTGGGGCCTGTCGGAGGCCGACCTCGAACAAGCCGCTCCGGCGTCCGAGATGCTGGCCTATACGCGCTACGTGCTCGATGCGGGAATGCGCGGCGACCTGCTGGCGCTCAAGGTGGCGCTCGCTCCTTGCGTCATCGGCTACGCCGAGATCGCGACGCGGCTCGCCGCGCGGCCCAATGCGCTCGCTGCCACAAATCCCTATAGCGTCTGGATCGCCGAGTATGCTGGGGCGCCTATCAGGAAGTGGCGGCGAAAGCCCAGGCCCATCTGGAGGAGCTTGCCGGTCGCTACGCCACGCCGGCCCGCGAGGCCGAGTTGATCGCGATCTTCAAGGAAGCCACAAGGCTCGAAGCCGACTTCTGGGAAATGGGATGGCGCGCGGGCAGGAGCTGAAGTTCCAAAAGCCCGTTCATCTCGTAGCCCGCATGAGCGAAGCGATATGCGGGACGGTCTCTACATCGTCCCGGGTGTCGCTACGCTCACCCGGGCTACGCTTCTCCCTCATTGAAGAACTCAGTTCAGCCGCAGCTCCGTGATGTGCCGCGGGTCCGGCTTCAGCTCGCCGCGCTCCACGCGCTTGACGATGTCTGTCAGCGCGGCATTTGCGGCGCAGGAAATCCCGATCTTCTCGCCCTCGCGCACCACGAGGCCGTTGAGGAATTCGATCTCGGTGCGCCGGCCCTTCTGCATGTCCTGCCCCATCGAGGGCCGCTGCGCGCCTGACGTGCGCTTGCCGTCCTTGAAACGCTGCTCGTCGCAGACACGCATCGCCGCTTCGTCGCCCTCCCCGGCGCGCGCGATCGTGTCGGGCGGCAGATGCAAGATCTCTTCCAGCTGATAGCCCTGCGCCTGGCCGACGCGGATCGCCTCGCTGCCGAGCCGCGTCGAGAAACGGCGCAGCGGTTCGCTTTGCAACATTTCTCCGCCCGGCAGGCCGGTGCAGGCGGATAGCCCGTTGCCCATGACGTTGGCGACCAGTTTCGACCAGCGCTCGCCCCAGAGGTTGTCCGTCACCTTGGCGCTGTCGGAATAGCCGACCAGCCGGCAGACCTCCTCCGCCCGCGGCGTGATGCGGCCGTGCACCTCGCCGGCGCGGAATACGGTGTGCGCCGCCCCGCCCTTGCCGGCGCCGCGGTGGATGTGGCCGGGCTCCGGCAGGTTCACCGTGATGCTGCTGGCGATGCAGCCCAGCGTCTTGCCCCAGCCGACGATGCCGGCGATCGTCTCCTCGTTCATGCAGTTCTGCAGCGACACGACATAGCCGTCCGGCGCCAGATATTGCTGGATCAGCATGGTGGCCCACGCCGTGTCGTAGGACTTCATGCAGACAAAGGCGATGTCGACCGGCTTCTCCTTGGCGAGCTGCTGCGCGTCCGTGACGTGCAGCGCGCGCACCGGGACCGAGAATTCCGGAACATCCATCGCGTGGGTGACGCGCAGCCCGTGCTTGCGCATATGCTCGACATGCTCGGGCCAGGGATCGATGAAGGTGACGTCCTCGCCGGCCTGCACCATGTGCGAACCGGCATAGCCGCCGACGGCCCCTGCTCCGACGATCACGATTTTCCGGCCCATGGCTTCTCTCCTGCATTTTCTTGCGCCAGGCGACATCATCGCGCCTGTTCATTGGCGGCCCCTACTCGGCCTTGATGCCTGCGAACTTGATCACCTTCGCCCACTTCTCGGTGGCTTCCGAGAGAATCGTCGCGAATTCCGCGGGCGTGCCGCCCGCCACCGTGCCGCCCAGCTCGACGATCCGGGCCTTGACCTTGCTGTCGGCAAGGCCGGCATTGAGCTCCTTGTTCAGCCTGTCGATGATTTCGGCCGGGGTGTCCCTGGGCGCGCCGATGCCCGCAAAGCCGCTGGCCTCATAACCGGGCACGAACTCCGCCACCGTTGGAACGTCCGGCAGCACGTCCAGACGGGCCGCGGTCGTCACCGCCAGCGCGCGCAGCTTGCCGGCCTGGATGTGCTGGATCGATTCCGACACCGGCGCGAAAATCACCTGCAGATGGCCGGCGACCAGATCGGTGGCCGCAGGCGCGCCGCCGCGATACGGGACGTGGACCAGATCCACCCCGGCCATCATCTTGAAGAGTTCGCACGCAATGTTTTGCGGGGTGCCGGGGCCGGCCGAGCCGTAGTTGATCTTGCCCGGGTTGGCCTTGGCGTAGGCGATGAATTCAGGGATCGTCTTGGCGGGGACCGACGGATGCACCACGACGACGTAGGCCAGCCGCGCGGCGCAGATCACCGGCGCGATGTCCCGGATGAAATCGAAATTGAGATTGCTGTAGAGCGCGGCGTTGATCGCATGCGGGGTCACGATCTGCAGCAGCGTGTAGCCATCCGGCGCCGCCTTGGCGACCGCCTCGGTCCCGATGTTGCCGCTGGCGCCGGCGCGGTTCTCGACGATGAATTGCTGGCCGAGGTGATCCGACAGCCATTGACCCATCAGCCGCGCCTGGATGTCGGTGGCTCCGCCGGCAGCAAAGCCGACGACGATGCGCACCGGGCGGGACGGATAGGCTTGCGCCCACGAAAGGCGGGGCACGGCCGGCAACGCGGCGGCGCCCATCGGCCAGATGCAAGAATGCACGGCGGGGAAATTCCATGATCCTCCCTTCCACAGTCTGCGCTGTGTTGCGGGCATGCCATCCAACCGGACGTCCCCGCGGGAACAGACTATACTGGTCTTGTGAGGCGGTGGAAGGGGCTATGGCTGCCCGAGGCACTCGGCGGGCGCTTGTCGATTTGATCCACCGGAAGCGGACATACGCGCGAAGTCGGCGATTCGGCCGAAGCTGACTTCGCCAACGTCATATGGCGATCAACCGATCCAAATTCTCCGGGCAAACAGGGCGGCGTTCATAAACAACGACGCACCGAAAAGCCCTATCGCTCCGACCAAAAGCCACTTCGCTCGCAATCCGAGATCAGCCAACACCACGAACAGGGGAAATGAAACCAGATTAAATCGGCTCATTGAGACGAAGCCTGCAGGGCCGCCGCTGAGTGTCAGATAAGGCAATAACAGCACAGCCGCGGCGAACAGCGTCCAGCTCGAGCGCAGCCGAGACCAGCCCAAGACAATCAACACAATGAACAGCAACGTAAACCAGCTGGCTTGCCCCCACGGATTCCAGTCATTGAGCATCATTCGCGTGAAGGGCTCGAGCTTCAGCGCCGCAATCAATCTCGTCGTTAGCGTCGTTCCTTCATGAAAGGCCGTCTGCCCATCCGCAAAAGCAAACGGATTTCCAAAAGCGCTCCAGAGATAGATCATGAATAGCCAGATGCCGGATGTCGCAAGAACGACGCATGGCAGGAGAGCAGGAAGAAACGGCTTCTTATTGCGATTGAGCCACATCTCCCAAAGCAGGACGGGCAAAAGGACAATGCCGGTGGATCGGGTGGCGACTGCGAGGCCTGCAAGTAGCGCGGCCGAAAAGTAGTATTTTCGCTTCAAGGCAAGAAAAAACGAGACGATCAGCAGCAGTGCCACGGGCTCGGTATACCCCGCCGACAGCAAGACCGAAGCGGGAAAAAAGCTGAGCAGCGCGATCGCGGCGAGAGCGAGTTGATCACCAAATTCCTCGCGAACCAGCTTGAAGAGCATGACGATCGCGAGCAATCCCGCGACGTTCGACACCAACAGCATCGCATCCGCAGGCGCAAGACCAGTAATTGTCGCCAAGCCGCGCGCGAGCATCGGAAACAGCGGGTAAAAAACGATGTTCTGTTGGACACTCGGATCGCCGTTATACTGATAGCCATCCGTGACGATCTTGAAATACCATTCCGAATCCCATTGCAGCAATTGGTGGTACCAGAGCGGCCCCGCGGACCAGCGTTCGATCGAGCTGGTCAGATATTTTTGAGAGAATAGCAGTCCGAGTGCGACCACCAGCCGCGAACAGGCAAATATCGAGATAGCCCAACAATACGGGAATCCAGGAACGACCCTCCCAGTCCGGACTTCGCATTTCCATACCCATGTCCACACCTTCGCTTGGCAAGAGCGCAAAATCAATCGCCCCAGTTGTGAGGCCTGCCGTCACTGCGCTGTTGCTCGTATTCGATCCATCCGCCTATATGACCAATGCCGTCATCGCCCTGGATGGCGGCACCTTGGCGCGCCGGAAACGGGCGCGCATGACCAATGGCCCGCCCCAGGCGGAAATCGACCGGAGTATCCGCATCCATGACTGCACGAGCCGACGCCATCGCCGCAAAGATCGAGGCATTCATCCGCACCGAGGTGATCCCCTACGAGAAGGATCCGCGGACGCGGTCCGCACGGCCCGAGCGACGAACTGGTGCAGGAACTGCGCGACAAGGCGCGCAAGGCGGGTGTGCTCACGCCGCACATTCTGCCCGATGGGTCGCATTTCACGCAGCGTGAGACGGCGATCGCCCTGATCAAGACCGGCCTGTCACCGCTCGGGCCGCTGGCCTGCAACACGATGGCGCCCGATGAGGGCAATATGTACCTGCTCGGCAAGGTCGGAAGCGCCGAGCAGAAGGCGCGATTCCTGGAGCCGCTGGTGTCCGGAAAAGCGCGCTCGGCGTTCTTCATGACCGAGCCGGCCGACGAAGGCGGCGCCGGCTCCGATCCCTCGATGATGCAGACCACCTGCCGGCTCGACGGCAATCACTGGGTCATCAACGGGCGCAAGAAATTCATCACCGGCGCCGAGGGCGCCAAGGTCGGCATCGTCATGGCGAAGTCGGACGACGGCGCCTGCCTGTTCCTGGTCGACCTGCCGGATCCCGCGATCAAGACGCTGCGCGTGCTGGATACGATCGATAGTTCGATGCCGGGCGGACATGCCGAGATCGAGATCGAGAACCTTCGCGTCTCCGCCGACCAGATGCTCGGCGCCTCCGGCGATGGTTTCAAATACGCGCAGATCCGCCTCAGCCCGGCGCGGTTGTCGCATTGCATGCGCTGGCTGGGCCTCGCCATCCGCGCCAACGAGATCGCCACCGACTATGCCTGCCGCCGCCACGCGTTCGGAAAACCGCTGGTCGATCACGAAGGCGTCGGCTTCATGCTGGCGGAGAATCTGATCGATCTGAAACAGTCGGAACTGATGATCGACTGGTGCGCCGGCGTGCTCGACACCGGCTCGCTCGGCACGGCCGAGAGTTCGATGGCCAAGGTGGCGGTGTCGGAAGCGCTGATGCGGGTCGCCGATCGCTGCGTGCAGGTGATGGGCGGCACCGGCGTCTCGACCGAGACGATCGTCGAGCAGGCCTTCCGCGAGATCCGCGCCTTCCGCATCTATGACGGCCCGACCGAAGTCCACAAATGGTCGCTGGCCAAGAAGATCAAGCGCGACTGGAAAGCCGGGCAGCATTGAGCGAAGGGCGCTCAGGCAACCTGCGGCCTAGCTGGCGGGTTCGCGGCGCCCTGCCAAACAGGAATGCCCCGACTCGCCACATCCGCTCGCAGACGGCGCGGGCGAAACTCGCCCCTGTTGGGGGCGGACCCGCGAACGAGCGGGGACAGGATTCCGAGATGCTCTTGCGGCTGTCGATCTGCTCCAGCATCAGGGCCTCCGAGCGCGATATCGGCGTAACGACCGTTCCCTGCGGTGTCGCGCGGGTCAGAACCAGTGCGTTGGCGTCACCGGCCAGTTTGACGCCCGTCGGACTGCGGGACATAGGACAGAAATCGTCCGTATCGAAGCGCGAGGAAAGGCGCGCTTTGCGGCTTCCTCACGACAAATCGTGCCTCGCGTTCATCAGCGCAGATTCTCGACGACCGCCCACTGCTCCGCAGCCGGAAGCGCCAACACCCGTTCCAGCATCTCGCCGGAGAGAAACCGGCGGCGCAGTAGTCGGGGTTGTCGCTCCAGCCGAAGAAAATCGACCCCGCGGCGGCAATCCTGATTCTCGCCGTACCGAAAGGCACGGTTCTCGGGATGAAGCAGCATGTCCACGATCCCGCGTCCTGCGCTGAAGCGATCCGGCAGTCTTCTGCTCGCTCGAACCGATAACGATGCATCGGGACGCTTCGAGTTCACGGCATGCGGGCGGCAAGCCGGCGTAAAATCGCCGCAGGATATCCGACACCAGGTAGACGCCGTCGAACGCGCGCCTACCGTACAGCAGGCCCATGCTTCCCGATGACCGGGCGATATCGGCGAGCGCATTCTTTCCGGTCGGGATAGGGAAGGTGATGAAGTGCCGGTGAGGGATGATGAAGCGTGCTTCACCAGCCAACATCGGCCCAGCCCTTGGAGCCGGGCGCTGGAGACAGTGCCATCGAAGCGGCGAACGCTGGCCTCGCCGATCTTGGCAATCTCCCGAACAATCCATCCGAATCTTTGAGGACGCATTGTCGGCATCGAGGGCCGCAGCCGCGAGACGGGGCGAACGGGTGTCCGGAAGGCCATAACTGGATGCCCCAATCGGTAAATCGGAGGACATCCTCCCACGAAGCCGTGCCATGGACGGCGACGGATGGATATAGGCTCGATGTCGGGGCTTGCGCCACCAGACCTAATGTTCGCACGGGCGGGCAATGGCGGACCGCAAAGCCGTTTCAGGCCGGTCTTCGCCGCCGGCATCACGCCGCCGAGCGCGACCGTCAGCTCCGCCGCCACGTCCCGCACGGCCTGCCCTAACATCGGCAGCCGCTCATCGGTCAGGCGGCTGGTCATGCCCGAGACGGAAATCGCCGCCAAGCGGCTCGGCGCAGTCATTGTAGACGACGGCGGCGATACAACGCAGACCCATGCAGGCCTCCTCGTCGTCAATGGCAAAACCCTGGCGGCGGATTTTTTCCAACTCCTTGAACAGGTCGCCCGGCCGCACGATCGACTTTTCGGTCAGGCGCGGCATGCCGTGATGATGGATGATGGCGCTGACGTCCTCGTTGGAATAGGTCGCGAGCACCGCCTTGCCGACGCCGGACGCCACCATGGCGACGCGGCCGCCGACCTTGGTCAGCGAACGCATGATCTCGCGGCTTTCCATGCGCGTCAGCACGACGATGAATTCGTCGTCGACGACGGCGAGATTGGCGGTCTCGCGCGTCAGGTCGCGCAGCTTGCGCAGATATGGCACCGCCTGCGCCGAGAAATTGCGGCGGCGGGCAAACGTCGCGCCCACGGTGAAGGCGCGTGCGCCGACATGCCATTTCGATTCGGTACGGTCGAACTGCACGAAGCGGCGGTTTTCCAGCGTCCCGAGCAGACGATGTACCGTCGAGGTGGACAGCCCGGTGCGGATGGCGAGATCGCTCAGGCGATAGCCCTCGTCGTCCTCCGCCAGTGTTTCGATGATCGAGAGCGCGCGATCGACCGACTGGACGCCGCTGTCGCGCGCGTCGGGCTCGTGGTCTGCACTGGATTTCGGCTCGATGGCCTTGCGCCGGATCACGTGTTTTTTCATCGCGACCTGCATTCATCCGTACTGCGCCGCAGGATGGGTAGAGCGAAACGAAACCCATCATCATATGAACAGCGCTACCGGCGTCGATGGGTTTCGCTTCGCTCTACCCATCCTACGGGCCCTCCCCGTTTGCGGGGCAGACACAAGCATCGATGAAACGCCGCTCCGGATAATCCCGAAGCGGCGTTCGTCGTCGTCTCAGAGCAGGCCCGCGCCGCGTGCCCACTTGTACTTGGCGCCAAGCACCTCGACCGGCAGTTCGGTCGAGTAGGCATAGGCCGGGATGCCGTTCTGGTAGAGATATTCGGCGGCCTCCTCGACCTCGACGTCGCCGGCGAGCGAGGCGACGATCGGCTTCACAAAACCCTTGGCCTCCATCTCCTTCTTCACCTCGACCATGTTGCGGGCGAACACCATCGGCGGCGTCACGATCGTGTGCCAGTAGCCGAGGATCAGCGAGTGGATGCGATCGTCCGACAGACCGAGCTTGACCGTGTTGACATAGGTGATCGGCGGCTCGCCGCCGGTGATATCGACCGGATTTCCGGCCGCGCCGAACGGCGGAATGAATTTCCGGAACGCAGCGTCGAGATCCGGCGGCATCGCCATCAGCGACAGGCCGTTATCCACGCAGGAGTCCGACAGCAGCACGCCCGAACCGCCAGCGCCGGTAATGATCAGGATGTTCTCGCCCTTCGGCGTCGGCAGCACCGGCACGCCGCGCGCGAATTCGAGTAATTGCCTCAAGCTGCGGGCACGGATCACGCCGGACTGGGCGAATACGTCCTCATAGATCTTGTCGTTGCCGGCGAGCGCACCGGTATGCGACGAGGCAGCCTTCGCGCCGGCCGATGTACGGCCCGCCTTCAGCACCACCACCGGCTTCTTCTTGGAGACGCGCTTGGCGGCCTCCGCGAAGGCGCGGCCGTCTTTCAGGTCTTCGCAGTGCTGCGCGATGATCGCCGTGTTTGGATCCTGCTCGAAGAAGGCGAGCAGATCGTCCTCGTCGATATCGGACTTGTTGCCGAGGCCGACGATGGCCGAGACGCCCATCTTGGCCGAGCGCGAGAAACCGATGATCGCCATGCCGATGCCGCCGGATTGCGACGACAGCGCCGCCGAACCCTTGACGTCGTAGGCGGTGCAGAACGTGGCGCAGAGATTGGCAGGCGTGTAATAGAAGCCGTAGATGTTCGGGCCCATCAGGCGGACGTTGTACTTCTTGCCGATCTCGACGATCTCAGCCTGCAATTCAGGCGCGCCGGCTTCGGCAAAGCCCGACGGAATCAGAACGGCGCCCGGAATTTTCTTCTCGCCGCATTCGACCAGCGCACCGGCCACGAATTTTGCGGGGATCGCAAACACCGCCGTGTCGATCACGCCGGGCACGTCCTTGACGCTCTTGTAGGCCTTGTAGCCCAGGATCTCGCTGGCCTTCGGGTGGATCGGATAGATCTCGCCCTTGTAGCCGCCGTTGATCAGGTTCTTCATCACGGAGTTGCCGATCTTGCCGTCCTCGGCGGAGGCGCCGATCACCGCAACGCCCTTCGGCTGCATGATGCGGTTCATCGCGGTGACGATTTCTTCGGTCGGGCGCGGCGCCGGACGCGGCTTGTAATCGAAGTCGACGACGATGCGCACGTCGGCGGCGATCGCGTCGTTCTTGGTGGCGAACACCGGGTTGAGATCGAGTTCGACGATTTCGGGGAAGTCGCTGACGAGCTGCGACACTTTGACGATGACGTCGGCCAGCGCGTCACGCGAGACCGGATCGCCGCCGCGCACGCCCTTGAGCATGTCATGGGCCTGGATGCCGTCGAGCATCGACAGGGCATCGTCCTTGGTGGCGGGCGCGAGGCGGAAGGTGATGTCCTTCAGCACCTCGACCAGCACGCCGCCGAGGCCGAACGCCACCAGCTTGCCGAACGAGCCGTCGGTGATGGAGCCGACGATGACCTCGGTGCCGCCGGCCAGCATCTGCTGGACCTGAACGCCCTCGATCTTGGCGTCAGCCTTATATTTCTTGGCGTTGGCCAGAATGGTGTCATAGGCCTTCTCGGCATCATCAGCGGTCTTGAGGCCGACCACGACGCCGCCGGCTTCGGTCTTGTGGAGAATGTCGGGCGAGACGATCTTCATCACGACCGGGAAACCCATGCCGGCTGCGAGCTTGGCGGCCTCGGCGGCGGACTTCGCCACGCCTTCCTTCGGAACCGGGATGCCGTAGGCATCGCACACCAGCTTGCCTTCCGGCGCGGTAAGGCTGGTGCGCTTCTCGGCTTTCACCGTATCGAGCACCCGGCGGACAGCCTGATTGGCGCTCGGCTCGGCGATCTTGCGGGCCGCATCTGCAGAATTTGACATTGGCTTCCTCCTGGGGCTAGTTTTATGGCATTTGGTATGCCAGAGTTCAGATTGTCAAGACAAACTATCGCGCAGAAACAGCGAAAACACGGGCACCTTGACATCCTGGTATTTGGTATGCCAAAAATATTCGAGCATTTCTTCTGCTAAGAAGACGTCTCCACAACTGGGAGGAGACGAGTCGTGCCCGCACGTAAACAACCCAAGGCGCCGCCTGTCATGGCTGAAGCAGATATTGCAATCGTCCGGATCGCCCCTGAGACGAGCTTCAAGAACAAGGCCTACGAGGCCTTGAAGGAAGCCATTCTCAAGATGGACATCTACGCGACGCCCGAGCAGGTGATGCTGGACGAGCGCGCTTTGTCCGAACGCCTCGGCGTCAGCCGCACCCCTATTCGCGAAGCCATCGCGATGCTGGAACAGGACGGCTTCGTCAAAACCGTGCCACGCCGTGGCATCGTCGTGGTCCGCCGCACCAAGACCGAGATCGTCGACATGATCCGCGCCTGGGCCGCGCTCGAGAGCATGGCCGCGCGCCTGATCACGACCACCGCGCGCAAGAAGGACATCACGGCGCTGCGCGACTTCTTCAAGGATTTTGGCAAGGACCGCCTGCCGCAGGATCATGTCGAGGAATACTCCAAGGCCAATATCGCGTTCCATCAGGCGCTGATCTCGCTTTCGGAATCGCCGGTGCTGGTCGACATGACCAACGACATCCTGCTGCACGTGCGCGGCTACCGGCAACTGACCATCGGACGGAAGGATCGTACCGCGACCTCCCTGCCCGAGCATCTGGCGATCATCGAGGCGCTGGAAGCACGCGACACCGAACTCGCCGAGAAACGCGCACGTGACCACACGCTGGGCCTTGCCTCCTACGTCGAAGCGCACGGCCAGGAACTGTTTACGTAACGCAACTTCGCAGCAGAAGACGACGAAAGCTCGTCCGAACCAAACGATCAGGGAGATGAAGCCCATGCTGAATACCGCGACCAAGTCCGAAGCACCGGGCACCGAGCAGGAGCTGACGGATGGCTTTCATCTCGTCATCGACGCGCTCAAGCTCAACGGCATCAACACCATCTATGGTGTGCCGGGCATCCCGATCACGGACCTTGGCCGCATGATGCAGGCCGAGGGCATTCGCGTGCTGTCGTTCCGCCACGAGCAGAACGCCGGCTACGCCGCCTCGATCGCCGGCTATTTGACCAAGAAACCGGGCGTCTGCCTCACCGTCTCGGCGCCCGGCTTCCTCAACGGCCTCACGGCGCTGGCCCACGCCACCACCAACTGCTTCCCGATGATCCTGATCTCGGGCTCCTCGGAACGCGAGATCGTCGACCTGCAGCAGGGCGACTATGAAGAGATGGACCAGCTTGCGATCGCCAAGCCGCTCTGCAAGGCCGCCTTCCGCGTGCTGCACGCCGCCGACATCGGCATCGGCCTGGCGCGCGCGATCCGCGCCGCCGTCTCGGGCCGTCCGGGCGGCGTCTATCTCGACCTGCCGGCAAAACTTTTCGGCCAGGTGATGGATGCGGCGGCCGGCGCGAAGTCGCTGGTGAAGGTGATCGACGCCGCGCCCGCCCAGATCCCCGCCCCGTCCGCCGTCAAGCGCGCGCTCGACGTGCTCAAGGGTGCAAAACGTCCCCTCATCATTCTCGGCAAGGGCGCAGCCTATGCGCAGGCCGATGACGATATCCGCGCCTTTGTCGAAAAGAGCGGCGCCCCGTTCCTGCAGATGAGCATGGCCAAGGGCCTGCTGCCGGATACGCATGCGCAGTCGGCGGGTGCGGCGCGCTCGACCGTGCTGAAGGACGCCGACGTCGTCATGCTGATCGGCGCCCGTCTCAACTGGCTGCTGTCGCACGGCAAGGGCAAGACCTGGGGCGATGCGCCCAAGAAATTCATCCAGATCGACATCGAGCCGAAGGAAATGGATTCCAACGTCGAGATCGTGGCCCCCGTGGTCGGCGATATCGGCTCCTGCGTCTCCGCCCTGCTCGCGGGCATGGGCGGCAGCTGGTCGGCCGCGCCGGCCGAGTGGCTCAGCACGGTTTCCAGGAAGCGTGACGAGAACGTCGCCAAGATGGCGCCGAAGCTGATGAGCAACGCCTCGCCGATGGATTATCACGGCGCGCTCGGCGTGCTGCGCACCATCGTCAAGGAGCGGCCGGACGCGATCTTCGTCAACGAAGGCGCCAACACGCTCGACCTCGCCCGCGGCGTCATCGACATGTACAAGCCGCGCAAGCGCATCGACGTCGGCACCTGGGGCGTGATGGGCATCGGCATGGGCTATTCGATCGCGGCGGCCGTCGAAACCGGCAATCCGGTGCTCGCGGTCGAAGGCGACTCGGCCTTCGGCTTTTCGGGCATGGAAGTCGAGACCATCTGCCGCTACCAGCTTCCGATCTGCATCGTCATTTTCAACAATGACGGCATCTATCGCGGCACCGACGTCAATGGCGCAAGTTCCGATCCGGCGACGACCGTGTTCGTCAAGGGCTCGCGCTACGACAAGATGATGGAAGCCTTCGGCGGCGTCGGCATCAACGCCACCTCGCCCGACGAACTGAAGCGCGCCGTCAACGCCGCGATGGATTCCGGCAAGCCGACGCTGATCAACGCCGTGATCGATCCGGCGGCCGGCTCCGAGAGCGGCCGCATCGGCAACCTCAATCCGCAAAGCGTTCTGAAAAAGAAATAACCGACTTCAACCCATTTCCATCCTGCAGCGCAGGGCAGACAGACACAGTACGGAGCAAAGACGATGACAAAGGCGCTCAAGGGCGTTCGCATTCTCGATTTCACCCACGTTCAGTCGGGCCCGACCTGCACGCAGTTGCTGGCCTGGTTCGGCGCCGACGTGATCAAGGTCGAGCGCCCCGGCGTCGGCGACATCACCCGTGGCCAGTTGCAGGACATTCCCAACGTGGACAGCCTGTATTTCACCATGCTCAACCACAACAAGCGCTCGATCACGCTCGACACCAAGAACCCGAAGGGCAAGGAAGTCCTCACCGCGCTGATCAAGACCTGCGACGTGCTGGTGGAAAATTTCGGCCCCGGCGTGCTCGACCGCATGGGCTTCCCCTGGGAGAAGATCCACGCCATCAACCCGAAGATGATCGTGGCCTCGATCAAGGGCTTTGGCCCCGGCCCGTACGAAGACTGCAAGGTCTATGAGAACGTCGCCCAGTGCACCGGCGGCGCGGCCTCGACCACCGGCTTCCGCGACGGCCTGCCGCTCGTCACCGGCGCGCAGATCGGCGACAGCGGCACCGGCCTGCATCTCGCGCTCGGCATCGTCACCGCGCTCTACCAGCGCACCGTGACCGGCCAGGGCCAGAAGGTTACGGCCGCGATGCAGGACGGCGTGCTCAATCTGGCGCGCGTAAAACTGCGCGACCAGCAGCGCCTCGCCCATGGTCCGCTGAAGGAATACAGCCAGTTCGGCGAAGGCATTCCGTTCGGCGACGCCGTGCCGCGCGCCGGCAACGATTCCGGCGGCGGTCAGCCCGGCCGCATCCTGAAGTGCAAGGGCTGGGAGACCGATCCCAACGCCTACATCTATTTCATCACCCAGGCGCCGGTCTGGGAGAAGATCTGCGACGTGATCGGCGAGCCCGGCTGGAAGACCGATGCCAACTACGCCAAGCCGCCTGCCCGGCTGTCGCGGCTGAACGAGATCTTCGCGCGCATCGAACAGTGGACGATGACCAAGACCAAATTCGAGGCGATGGAAATCCTCAACAAGGACGACATCCCCTGCGGCCCGATCCTGTCGATGAAGGAAATCGCCGAAGACCAGTCGCTGCGCGCCACCGGCACCGTGGTCGAGGTCGATCATCCGACCCGCGGCAAGTACATCTCGGTCGGCAATCCGATCAAGCTGTCGGACTCACCGAGCGAGGTGACGCGTTCGCCGCTGCTCGGCGAGCACACCGACGAGATCCTGCGCCAGGTGCTCGGCTTCTCCGACCACCAGGTCGCCGAAATCCACGATTCCGGCGCGCTCGATCCGCCGCGCAAGCAGGCGGCTGAATAAGCCGGTTTGTACCCTGAATACAAAGGCCGCCGATTTCCGGCGGCCTTTTGCCGCCTGGAATGCCCTGTCTGGAATGCCACTTCGTTAATTTTGCTGCAATGCAAACCGCCAATTGCTGCTATGCAAACAAGTCTGTTGTAGCTGGCATCTGGTATACATAAATTGTCCCCAGATCATGAAGCGGAATGGTTCCGCGCCAAGAAAAGGGGACATACATGTCCAAGACTGCATCCATCGGCCTCCTGCCCTCCAGCACCCTGTTCGGCCGCCTGATGGCGTCCATCGACCGCCTGCTGACCGCCAGCAGCCGCATTGCCATCCGCAACGGCGACCTGCCCCCCTTCGGTCTCTGAGCCTGAAAATACAGCACTTCCGCGAACAGGCACGATCAGACGAACGACCTCAGCCTTCGCTGATTGGATCATGGCCCCGGTTTCCGGGGCCATTTTTTGTGTGCGCCCGTCGCCGGCTTTACCAACGTCTGCGACAAATCAGCCCGAACGGCAATCAACAGTCACAATGCGTTTGCGTCCTGGCATATCGCATACAAAAATGGATTCCAGCGCTCCCGAATGAAAAAGGCGCGCGTTGGAGGGACGGCCTTTGCGTCACGGGGACAGGCAGCCCGATCGGACGATGGAACATGGGTGCGTCCCATGACTTCCCTTCGCAGCGTTTGGCAAATCCACAATTGGCCGAAAGGAGCGGATGCTCCGCCAGCGGGCCCCTCTTACAATTGCAATCCATGATCGTTCGGAGAAGACAGCCGCCGCGGCATTGAATACAACACTGGGAAGCCGGCAAAGACCGGCACAACCACAAATCGACGGGAGCGAATCAAATGAAGCACACAGCACAAACGGCGTTGGGCGCAATTGTTGGTCTTATGCGCAGTCGGGATTTCTGTTCCAGCGACCGCCGCATGGGAGCCGGTGCGGCCGGTCGAGTTCATCGTTCCTGCCGGCACCGGCGGCGGCGCCGATCAGATGGCGCGGACGATCCAGGGCATCGTCACCAAGCACAATCTGATGAAGCAGCCGATGGTCGTCATCAACAAGTCGGGCGGCGCCGGCGGCGAAGGCTTCCTCGACCTCAAGACATCGGGCGGCAATCCGCACAAGATCATCATCACGCTGTCCAACCTCTTCACCACCCCGCTTGCCACCGGCATCCCGTTCAACTGGAAGGATCTCACGCCGGTAGCGATGCTGGCGCTCGATGAATTC
Source organism: uncultured Alphaproteobacteria bacterium (assembly GCA_963770135.1). Lineage (GTDB taxonomy): Bacteria > Pseudomonadota > Alphaproteobacteria > Rhizobiales > Xanthobacteraceae > Bradyrhizobium. The sequence goes on from CAVYOM010000023.1 coordinate 38,888, forward strand.
GTGCTCTGGGTGAACGCCGAGCAGCCGTACAAGACGGCGAAGGACTATGTCGATGCGGTGAAGGCTGCTCCCGCGGGCACCATCAAGATGGGCGGCACCGGTTCGAAGCAGGAAGACCAGATCATCACCGTCGCGCTCGAAAAGACCACCGGCGCCAAGTTCACCTACATTCCCTACAAGGGCGGCGGCGAAGTCGCCGTTCAGCTGGTCGGCAACCACGTCGATTCGACCGTCAACAATCCGATCGAGGCGGTCGCGCAATGGCGCGGCGGCAAGCTGCGTCCGCTCTGCGTGTTCGACGCGCAGCCGATGGCCTATGACGAGCAGATCGTCGACGGCAAGGGCTGGAAGGATATTCCCACCTGCAAGTCGCAGGGCCTCGACATCGAATATCTGATGCTGCGCGGCATCTTCATGTCGCCACGGGCCACCAAGGACCAGGTCGAATACTACATCGAGCTGTTCAAGAAGGTCCGCGCCACGCCCGAATGGCAGGACTTCATGAAGACCGGCGCATTCAACACCACCTTCCTGACCGGCGCTGATTACGCCAAGTGGGTCGAGGTCGAGGAAAAGCGTCACGAGGCCCTGATGAAGGACGCGGGCTTCCTCGCCGCTCCAGGAAACTGATAGCGCACTGATAGGCAACTGATCGGGAAGAGAACGGATCGGCCCAGCCAGCCCCGGAACGCGAACGCCGGGTCCGCTGGCTGCAGGCCCGGCCTCGCATGGAGTTTTGATGACAACAGGCAGTTCGAGCAAGACCGGCCCCACCCACAAGACTGGTGGAGGCAGGCGTCACGTTGCTGATCACCCTCTTCGGCGTGATCGTGATCTTCGGCAGCGTGAAGGCCGGCATCAACTGGGGCGCGGAAGGTCCGCGCGCCGGCTTCTTTCCATTCTACATCGGAATCTTCATCGTCGCGTCCAGCGCGATAAACCTGTGGAACGGACTGCGCGAAGACAATGACGAGCTGTTCGCCGAATGGGGACAGCTTCGCCAGGTCATGAGCGTCGTCATTCCGACCGCGATCTATGTCGGCGTCATGCCGTTCACCGGGCTGTACCTCGCCTCGATCATCTTCATCGGATGGTTCATGCGATGGCTCGGCAAATACCGCTGGATTACCGTGCTGGCCGTCGCCCTCGGCATGCCCATTGTCACCTATTTCATTTTCGAGCGCTGGTTTCTGGTCCCGCTTCCCAAGGGGCCGGTCGAAGAGTGGCTCGGCCTTTAACATCGACGCACGCTGGGGATCACCGGGATGGAAGAACTCGTCAATCTGTTTCACGGCTTTGCGGTCGCGCTGCAGCCCTTCAACATCATGGTGATGGTCGTCGGCATCGTGCTCGGCGTCGTGATCGGCGTGCTGCCGGGACTGGGCGGCGCCAACGGCGTCGCCATCCTGTTGCCGCTGACATTCTCGATGCCGCCGACATCGGCCATCATCATGCTGTCCTGCATCTACTGGGGCGCGCTGTTCGGCGGAGCGATCACCTCGATCCTGTTCAACATACCCGGCGAACCATGGTCGGTCGCAACCACGTTCGACGGCTACCCGATGGCGCAGCAGGGCAAGGCCGGCGAGGCATTGACGGCGGCGTTCACCTCGTCGTTCGTCGGCGCGCTGTTTGCGGTCGCCATGATCACGCTGGTTGCGCCGCTGGTCGCAAGCTTCGCGCTGCGATTTGGTCCGGCGGAGAAATTCGCGGTCTATTTTCTGGCGTTCTGCAGCTTTGTCGGATTGAGCAAGGAGCCACCCTTCAAGACCATTGCGGCCATGATGATCGGATTTGCGCTCGCCGCCGTCGGTCTCGACTCCATCACCGGACAGTTGCGGCTGACGTTCGGCTTCACTGAATTGCTGAACGGGTTCGACTTCCTCATCGCCGTCATCGGCCTGTTCGGCATCGGCGAGATCCTGCTGACGATGGAGGAAGGGCTCGCCTTCCGCGGCGGCAGCGCCAAGATCAATCTGCGGGTGGTGCTGCAGACCTGGAAGGAGTTGCCGGCCTACTGGGTGACATCGCTGCGCTCCTGCGTGATCGGTTGCTGGATGGGCATCACGCCCGCCGGCGCGACGCCGGCCTCCTTCATGAGCTACGGCATCGCCAAGCGGGTGTCGAAGCACGGCAGCAATTTCGGCAAGGGCGAAATCGAAGGCGTGGTCGCGCCGGAGACCGCGGCGCACGCCGCCGGCACCGCGGCGTTGCTGCCGATGCTTTCGCTCGGCGTGCCGGGCTCACCGACGGCGGCCGTGCTGCTCGGCGGCCTGCTGATCTGGGGCCTGCAGCCCGGACCGATGCTGTTCGTCGAACAGAAGGAATTCGTCTGGGGCCTGATTGCCTCGATGTATCTCGGCAATATCGTCGGCCTGCTCGTCGTGTTGACCTGCGTGCCGGTGTTCGCCGCGATCCTGCGCGTCCCCTTCAGCATCATCGCGCCGCTCATCCTGGTGCTGTGCGCGATCGGCGCCTACTCGGTCCACAGCTCCACGTTCGACGTGATGCTGATGCTGGTGTTCGGCGTGATCGGCTACCTCCTGAAGAAGTGCAACTATCCGCTCGCCCCGCTGGTGCTGGCCATCGTGCTCGGCGACAAGGCGGAAGAGGCATTCCGGCAGTCGTTGCTGGGATCCCAAGGCTCGCTCGGCATCTTCTTCTCCAACACGCTGGTCTCAACGATCATGATCCTGGGATTGATTGCGCTGTTCTGGTCGGTGATCCAGCAGGGCTATACCCGCCTGCGCGGCGTCCCCGCGTAAACGCAAGGCGGAACATTACCGCCATAAAATCAAACATCTTTCCGTCCTATCAGGGACCGTGCCAACACACGCACGGTCCCTTTTTCGCGCATGCAGCATTGCGGCCGCCGCGAGGAATTGCGACAAATTGGCAAGATTCCTCTTGTCTACTGGCATAACATATACCAAACTCTTTCCTTGAGCTGTCGCGATATCGATAGAACAGCCTATGGAGGGAAGATGACGGACACAGTGCACGGAGCGGCCCCCGTCGCGGCGGCCCGAGTCAGCGACGCCTATCGCTGGACCCAATTGACCATCGGCGTCCTCGCGATGGTGATGATTGCGAACTACCAATATGGCTGGACTTTCTTCGTTCCCGACATCCAGAAAAAGTTCGGATGGGATCGCGCCTCGATCCAGTGGGCATTTACGCTGTTCGTGCTGTTCGAGACCTGGCTGGTGCCGGTCGAAGGCTGGTTCGTCGATAAATACGGCCCGCGCCTCGTCGTCCTGATCGGCGGCATCCTCTGCGCCGTCGGCTGGGCGATCAACGCGCAGGCGACCTCGCTCAACGGCTTCTATCTCGGCATGATCGTCGCAGGCATCGGCGCCGGTGGCGTGTACGGCACCTGCGTCGGCAACGCGCTGAAATGGTTTCCCGACAAGCGCGGCCTCGCCGCCGGCATCACCGCTGCCGGATTCGGCGCGGGCTCGGCGCTGACGGTCGCGCCGATCCAGGCGATGATCCAGGACTCCGGCTTCCAGACCACCTTCCTCTATTTCGGTCTCGGGCAAGGCATCATCATCGTGATCCTGTCGTTCTTCCTGTTCGCGCCGAAAGCCGGACAAGTACCGCCGGTGTCGCAGAGCGGCAACATCATCCAGACCCGGCGCAATTATCAGCCGACCGAGGTGATCCGTCAGCCGATCTTCTGGCTGATGTATTTCATGTTCGTGATCGTCGGCGCCGGCGGATTGATGGTCACCGCCAACCTCAAGCCGATCGCCGTCGACTGGAAGGTCGACAGCGTGCCGGTCACGCTGATGGCGGTGACGATGACGGCGGTGACGTTCGCGGCCACCATCGACCGCGTCCTCAACGGCCTGACCCGCCCCTTCTTCGGCTGGATCTCGGACATGATCGGCCGCGAGAACACCATGTTCATCGCGTTCGGCATGGAAGGCATCGGCATCTGGGGCCTCTACATGCTGGGCCACGATCCCGTCTGGTTCGTGCTGCTCTCAGGCTTCGTGTTCTTTGCCTGGGGCGAGATCTACTCCCTCTTCCCGTCGACCTGCACCGACACCTTCGGCGCCAAGTTCGCGACCACCAATGCCGGCCTGCTCTACACGGCAAAGGGCACCGCGGCGCTGCTGGTGCCGGTCGCGAACTACATGCAGCAGTCTTCGGGCACGTGGGACACGGTGTTCATCGTCGCGGCCGGCGCCAATATCCTGGCCTCGCTGCTGGCGATCGCGGTGCTCAAGCCCTGGCGCAAGACGGTGGTCGCCAAATCGCAGCTTGCGGCCTGATCCCAACCGGATCGGTTGTTCGAAACCAGCGCGCTCATCCTCCGGGATGGGCGCGTTTTCTTTTGCCTGGACGCTTCTGGTATACCTGAGCGCGTTTTAGACCGCTCCGGGGACGCCCCTCCCTCTTCCGGCTCGGATGCCGGACTTCAATAACGTCAGTAATACTGCCTGTTTATCTTCATCCCGACGAAAGATTTCCACTACCAAGCGTGTTGACAATTGGTATTATGTATACCAGAATTGAACCAATAATTCACCCCAAGGAGGTTGCCATGCAAGTCGGAGATATCCTGCGCAAGAAGACCGCCCGTGTCGCAACGGTTCGCATGAACGAGACCGTCGCCATTGCAGCCCAGCTGATGCGCTCCAGCAATATCAGCGCGCTGGTCGTCAAGGATGTCGTTCGCACCGAGGGCAACACGGCGGTCGGCATGTTCACCGAACGCGACGTGGTGCGCGCGATTGCCGAACACGGCGCAGCCGGCGTCAACATGCGCGTTTCGCAGTTCATTTCGGTGCAGCAGCTCGTCTCCTGCACGTCGACGGATACGCTCGAGCATGTCCGTCACCTCATGAGCAAGCATCACATCCGCCACGTGCCGGTGATCGACAATTACAGCCTGATCGGCGTCATCAGCATTCGCGACATCTTTAACGCGTTCGACGACGAAGCCACGCCGTTCAAGCTGGCCGCGTCGGCCTGACCGGTCGCTTCGAACTCCGCCGGCATTCCTTGGGGGCACTTCCCGGGGAAGACGGCTCGCACCGCAAAACTCGTCTTAACTCCTGTCGCAAAGCAGGCGCTCCCAAATCTGCGCCGACGCATCGGCGTGCCGGAAAACATCATCTGTGCGAGGGCGCATGACGCGTAACATTCTGATCCTTGGGGCCTCGTACGGCTCGCTGCTCGCGACAAAACTCTTGATGGCGGGTCACAACGTGACCCTGGTTTGCCGGAAGCAGACGGCAGAACTCATCAATCGCGACGGCACCGAAGTTCGCATCAAGCTGCGCGACGAGGCGACCCACCGGCCGATCTTCTCGCGCGACCTGCCTGGCGTCCTGGACGCGGTCGAGCCCGCCGACGTCGATCCTTCCCGTTATGATCTGGTTGGGCTTGCGATGCAGGAACCGCAATACGCTGCCCCCGCGATGCGGCTTCTGATGATCAAAATCGCCGAAGCGAAGCTGCCTTGCCTTTCGATCATGAACATGCCCCCTCTGCCCTATCTCAAGCGCATCCCGGCCCTTGCGGAAATGGAGTTGGAGAAGGCCTATACCAACGCTGCGGTATGGGATCGGTTTGAGCCAGGCCTGGTGTCGCTCTGCTCCCCCGATCCGCAGGCCTTCCGTCCGCCGGAGGAGGCGGCGAATGTTCTTCATGTCGGCCTGCCGACAAACTTCAAGGCCGCGTCATTTGCGGACGAGAAGCACAATCTGCTGCTTCGCGAGCTGGAAGCCGACATCGATGCGGTGAAGCTGGATGGACAGGACGTTCCGGTGAAACTCAAGGTGTTCAATTCGATGTTCGTCCCTCTGGCCAAATGGTCGATGCTGCTGACCGGCAATTACCGATGCATCACGCCGCACGAGCCGCGATCGATCCGCGACGCGGTGCATGGCGACATCAATCTCTCGCAGTCGATCTATGACCATGTCGATGCCGTCGCCCAGCGCCTGGGCGCTGATCCCGCGGATCAGGTACCTTTCGAGAAATACGCCAAAGCGGCGGAAAGCCTTCTCAAGCCTTCGTCGGCGGCCCGGGCGGTCGCTGGTGGCTCGGCTTCCATCGAACGCGTCGACCTCCTGGTGAAACTGATTTCGCATCAGCTTGGCGCACCCAATGCCGAAATCGACCGCACGGTCCAGATCGTCAATCAGAAACTGAATGAGAGCATCAGGGCCGATGCGTCCGGCGGGATGCGAGGCGCTCCAATCGCCGTGACCTAGCGGCGAGGCTTTTTCGGCTTTAGCGACGCCGCCGGCGCCCGTGCGTTGGCATCGAGGGCTGTTGATGCCACCGGTGTCACACCCTTGGTCCCTTCGCGTCCAATTTCGCGTCGCGGCCAGGCAAAATCGTCGGCGCGACCGGCTGGTGCCGCCAACGGCTCACCTCTGATCAAGAGCTGCGCTGCTTGCGCATCGATTGCCACCGGCCCGGCCCCCGGACCGCCGAGCAGTTGATCCGCGCCGACAGAAAAGGCCGTCAAGGGAACGATCGGCCCGGCCAGCGGACGCGGCGCCGGCTGATCCGGCAGCGCTTTGGCGTCGGGCGTTGCCGGTTCGGAGGGCAGCACAATCGGCGCGGAACGCGCAGCCAACAGCCGGTCGATTTCGCGCTCGGCATAATGCGCGAGCTTGAGCGCGCCGGCCCTGGTGAAGTAGACGCCATCGGAGGAGCGCAGCCGGCGGATCTGCCCTTCGAAATCGGGTCCCTGCTGCAAAAAGCGGCCGGCTTCATCGACAAATCCGTCCCAGACATCGACATAGGTGATGCCGGCCTTGCCGGCCGCATCGCGATAGAGCGTATCCAGGAACGCCGTGTCGGCGGTCGCCTTGGGGCCGCGCACCACCGGCAGCCCTACCCACAGCACCGGCACACCCTTGGACTTGAGCACGCCGATCATCTCGTCGATCTTTTCTCTGTAGAGTTCGACCCAGCGCTTCTCACGAAATTCATGGAGGCCATTCGGCGAGTGCGCGCTCTGCTCCGGTCCCACGACCGGCGGTGCACCGCGGTTGTCGGTAGCATCGTCTGGCGACAATTCAGGATCCGTCACCTTGGTTGCGCTGTCCGGCTTCGCAGCGGGTTTTTCGCCCGAAGGCTTGCCATCAGGTTTGGCCTTGGCGTCCTTCTTGTCGGCGTCCTTCTTCTCTCCCGATTTATTGCTGGATTTCTCGGCTGCCGGCTCGCGGATTGCGACGCGGTCATCAAGCCCGAGCATGACGACGATGGCATCCGCTTTTTCGACGGCGAGAATGCCCTTGGCCGCGGCAGCCCAATCGGCCGGGTCGCCCTTCGGCTGATACCTGATCAGGCCAGAAACAGCCCTGTGTTTGCGGGTCACACCCATGTCAGGCTGATCGGCATAGACGCCCTCAAGCCCATAGGCGAGCCAGTCCGCCATGGCGTCACCGAGCACAAGAATGCGGCGCTCAGGTACCGTATTGCGTCTCTCGGGCGGCGGCGCCTTTGAAAAATCCTCGCGGACCGCTGGTGGCGCTTGCCGCCGAGGCTGCGGCACATGCTCCTGATACGGTGCATACACGTCGTTACCGAACCAGCCGCCACCGCGATTGGGTTCCGGCCGCTGCTGAAATCCGCCGAAATTGAAAAACTGTGCAGAGGTCGGTCCGACCATGCCGAGCACCAACCCCACCGCGACGGCCAGCGCAATCAGCCGGCTACGCTCTGTGAAGATGGATCGCCCTTTTGGTCCGTTTGGCATGCTTGGACCGCACACATGCAGAACCTGCCTCTGCGAGATTAGCACAAAGACCCTGTGATGGGTCTCAGTTTACCGTGAAGCAATCGTCGGCAGCGCGGAGTAGTCCGCTTCGGGACAAAGCGTCGATTTTGGCATCTCCGCTGCACGTCGGGCATCGATCGGCTGCGGAACATCGGTCGGCGTCGGCCTCATGAAGGAGCCGGTCAACGCGGTGACGGTTGCGATCGACGGCATCGGGCAACCCACCAACGAATTCCGGCTGCAGGCGGCGTCACTAGGCGGCTTTTGCCGCTTTGCCCGATTTAGCCGGGGCTTTTGCCTTCACGAGAGCGGCGTGATCGAGGATGGTCTGGTCGGCATAGGCCATCGCGAACGAAGCGATTGCATCATCGAGTACCTCGCTCTTGCCCGAGTAGCCGGAAATTGCGGCAGGGTCGCCTGATCGCGCGTGGGCGCGTGCCAGGGTACGACCGCACAGCCGGGCGTAATCCGACAGTGCTTCCCCTTCGCTGATTTCGCTGATGCTGCCCAGCCTGTGGTTCTTCAGCGTCCGGACGTAGAACTCGCGGCCTAAGTCTTCATCCTTCGTATAGCCGAGAAAAATATCGCTGGCCGCTTGCATCATCTGCTGTCCCTGCACAACGCGGCGGCCCTGTGGCCTCTTGTATTCGAGGTTGCCACCGAGACGTTCCAGGACGGAATGCAGCGCCTGCTTGATCTGGAGGAACAACGGTTCGTTGTCACCGGTCAGAAACAGGGCGATGCAGCAGAATGTCCCGACAGAGCCCACGCCTACCGCCTTGAATGCGATATCCTTCATCGTGAAGCGGTCAAGCAGCCGCAGCCGATCCGGATTGAGGCCTTTGCGATACGTGGCAAGGACACGTTCGACCCCAAGCTTGTGCCGCTTCGGATCCAGATGGAAGATGGTCGGAGGCCTGTCGACGATCTTCGGATCGTCGCCGCTGACGAGATGTGGGAAATTGTCGTCATTTGACAGGCCTTCACCGCGCGCCTTGGCGATCACGCCGGCCAGCTTGCGCCGCAGGCCGCCGTTTCCGATCCGGTCGATCTCCTGTTCGAGGTCGATCCGGCTGTGCCAGACTTCCAGCGGAGACAACTTGGCCAGGGCAGCCATGTGCAACCGATAGGCTTTGACGGTTGCTTCCGCCAAGGCACGGGCCTGCCTTTTCGAGGCGCCCGAGCCCAGCGCTGCAACGGCCACGCTCGCTGCGAGACGCTTCAGGTCGACGGTAAAATCGACGCCGGGCAGCGTCTCGTCGAAATCGTTGACGTCGAAAAGGATGTTGTCATCCGGCGTAACGAAGGCACCGAAGTTCATCAAATGACTGTCGCCGCCCGCATGCACCGGAATTCCGGCCATCGGCTGGGCGGCAAGGTCTGTCGCCATGACGGCCGCGGCCCCACGCAGAAAAGCGAACGGGTTGAGCGACATGCGAACGTAGCGTTCCGGCACGAGTTCCGGGACCCGGTCCCGGTCGCTCTCGGCGAGGATCGCAACGGCGTTGCGCGACAACGATCCCTTCAGCTCCGCATGCGCCTCGCGCGGCGTCTCGCGGCGGAGCGCCTTTCCCTGCTTGAACCGATCGTTGCGCGAACCCGTGGCCAGCGTCATGAGCAGGTCCTCCCACGAAAGGCTTGCATTATATGACCCTGCGCGGCTGCAACAAGACAACGTCCTGTCATATCGGATCGGCCCCAGTGAACCATCTCGAATTGTTGACTCGACCGCTGTCCCCGCCCCTGAAAGGGTATGAGATCTTGGGAATTGCGGACCAGCAGTGGTTGACGGCCAGGAGCTACGGCCATGCCCCAATTCGACCCCGCGCTCATTGAAATCATGAAGAGGGTGCTCGAGGACACGATGACCAGAGTGCCCTCGCAACATTCAACCCCGGCCGCCAAGGCATATTTTGCCGAATGCATTTTGAAAGCGGCAGCCCAGGGAAAAACCAGCTACGACGCGCTGATCGTTGCGGCAGCCGATCAGATTGACGTGTTCGTATCCTTGTTGAGTTAGGGCCGCTCCACTTGACGGCTGCAATCCGCCAAACAAATTCAAGCTGCATTCAGCCAAGATCGAGCGTACCAATCAGGCGGCCAGCGTCTCGTCGATGCGTCCAAGCGCGCGGGTGAGCGCCGCAAAGCAGTCCGCGTCGATCTGGGTGCCGACCATTCCGGACATGATCGCCAGCGCTTTTGTGATCGGCATCGCGGCGCGATAGGGGCGCTCGGCGGTGAGCGCATCGAAGATGTCTGCCGTGGTGATGATTCGGGTTTCCAGGCAAATCTGGTCGCCCGCGAGACCGCGGGGATAGCCCTTTCCGTCGAGCCGCTCGTGATGCGCGCCGGCGATCGGAGCAAGTTCGCTGAACGCGCCGATGCGCGACAGGATCGCCTCCGAATGCGCGGAGTGCATGCGCATGATCTCCCATTCGGCGTCGTCCAGCTTGCCCGGCTTGTCGAGGATGGCGTTGCTGACGCCGAGCTTGCCGATGTCGTGCAGCAGCGCGGCACGCTTGAGCCAGCGTCGCTGCTCGGCGCTGAACTCCAACTGCTCCGCGATCATGTCGGTAAACAGCGTGACGCGCTCGCTGTGGCCGCTGGTGTAAGGACTCTTGGAATCCACCACCTGGGCGAAGGCGGCCGCGATGTCGTCGAGATAGTCCTCGTCTATCGGCACGCTCGCCTGCTCCGGCGGTTGGGGCAAGGCCGCCTCGTGCTCATCGTCGCTGCGAAGCATATCCCAGAACGCAGGCCGCGCCGCGATGCGCTCAAAGGCTACTACCAGTTCCGGATCGAACCACGTCCCCGACCGGTTCCGGGCTTCGCGCAGCGCCGCTTCGGGGCCGTTCGCGACGTGGAACACGTCGATCACCTGCGCCATCAGCGCGATGCGGGAATAGATCGGGATCGCCGCACCCTGCAGGCCCAGCGGCTTGCCGCCGCCATCCCAATGCTCGTCGAGATTCTTGATGCCGTCGGCGACCGGCTCGGCGAAACGCATTTTGCGGGCGATGTCGGCGCCGCGATGGCAGCGCGTCTCGATCAGCTCGCGGGCGATCTCGCCGCCGTTCTGGAAGATGTTGACGATGGCGCGGAACCGTTCGGCGAGGCCGGCTTTCAGGCCGGTATGACCGAGCACGAAGCGCAGCGCCTGCGGCAGGCTGCCGTCGATGAACTTGAAGTCCTGCTTGAAGGAGAGATCATCGGTCAGATACAGCTCGCAGATGCGCGCCGCGTTGCTGCTGCAGCCGAGATCCTTCAGCAGCAGCGCATAATAGAGTTCGGCGATCTCGGCGTTGCCGAGGCCGATTTCCCTGCCGATTTCGACACCGATACGGCTGCATCGCACGCAATGTCCGGCCGGCTGCCCCTCGGTGAGATCGAGCGCGTGGCTGAGTGCGCCCAGCAGCTCAGAAAGCGTGATCTTGTCGAGCTGCCCAGAGGCAAGCGTGGGTACCATGGTTGAAACTCCGAACAATCATGGCCGGCGGAGGTGCCGGGTCGCATCTGCAAAGCCCCAACAGATCACGAGAGGATTAACAGGCTGTGATTTCTCGGGCGCACACGCACAAGTGAAAAAATGTGCCTCACACCGGGCGCGATGCCAGCTGGATGCCCACAAAATGTCCGGCGTGCCGCCCGAATTGTCTCGCTATCCGGGGCCAGCAGGCGCAGCTTGGTGGCCACAGCCTCGTTTGGAGGTCGGTCATGAGCGGCAATATTTTCAATAGCAATGGCATCCACGTTGGGGTGATGGACGGTCCGGCTATCTTCGATTTGAAGGGCCGAAAACTTTATCATCTAAAAGGGATCAATATTTATCGTCTTTCCGGCGAACTGGTCGGTCACCTGAATGGGGCGCAAGGCTCCGATAAGCGGCTCGATCGTTCCACGGACAGGCTTTTCCTCGCGAGAGGCAGTTCTTAGGGCTGCCGTATCAGCAGAAGGTGGATCACAAGCCCCGGCATTGCTGCCTTTGAGGGCTGGATGATCAGGTCGACTGGCAGGCCCGGGTTGATGCCGAAACTTGCTGACGGACTGGCATCGATCCGACAGGCACAGGTCTTTGGAGGCCATCATGAATGACGCATTCTCGTTCTCCATCTCGATAGGTATCATTGCCTTTGGAATTTGGATTACCGCCGGCACAATCGGCGCCGGCTCGCACTGGGCCTGGATACTGATCGGACTACTTCCCGTCATTGTGGGCACGATCAGCCTTTATCTGGCAGTTCGCGAAGTCAGAGTTGCGCCTGTGTCGAGGTGACGCCACCTACTGCCTGAACTCATTGGTGAGTTCGTCGATCTCGTCGATCGCGACAGGTGATCCAAACCCCCGCCCCGCTCGTTACCCCTGGGTAAGTTCCCTTGAGCGGCGCAATGTCCCGTGGTTCCCAAACGATCCGAATACTGTCAAGAACGCGGCGCTCGACGGCGGCATTCCGGTCGAGCCGGTTGCGGAGACCAGAGCGTTTTCAAGCGAAGTGGATACCGGTTCGCGTCGAGAAAACGCGTCAAAACATGAATCCGGAGCCCGGCTCTGATTCAACCGGGACCGAAGAGGCTCGAGCCAACGAAAGGCCCAGGTTAACGGTGGAATGGGCGACACTGATCGGACGCGTCGCTGACGGTGACCGCGAGGCGTTCCGGCGCCTGTTTGAGCATTTTGCCCCGCGTGTGAAGGGCCTGATGCTGAAGACCGGCGCCAGCAGCGATGACGCTGAAGAAATCGCGCAGGAGACCCTGCTGGCGGTGTGGCGGAAGGCTGCGCAGTTCGACCCCGTCTCCGCAGGCGCGGCGGCCTGGATCTACACGATCGCGCGTAACCTGCGGATCGACCAGGTGCGGCGAGCGGCACGCACCGGCGCCGTCGACCATGACGCCGAGCTCGACTACCTCGTCGATCCCGCCGAACCGGCAGATGACGTCATGGCACGAAATGACGAGGCGGGCCGCATCGCCACAGCGCTGTCGAACCTCTCCGAGGAGCAATCCATGGCGATCCGGCTGTCGTTCATTGAGGAACGTCCGCATCCCGAGATCGCGGACTTCCTCGGGATACCGCTGGGGACGGTAAAATCCAGGATCAGATTGGCAATGAACCGGCTGAGAGCCCTGTTGGACGAAACGAAATGAGCGTGACCCATCACCCCTCTCCGGAATTGCTGGCAGGTTTTGCGGCCGGAACCCTCGACGCGGGCGAGCATCTCGCCGTCGCCGTTCATGCGTCCGGCTGTTCAACGTGCCGGCGGCTCCTGCGCGCGGTCGAAGGTATCGGCGGATCGGCGCTGGAGGCCATCGAACCCGCCGCGATGAAAGCCGGTGCGTTCGAGGCCGTCATGGCGAAGCTCGATCGATCCCCACCCCAGCCCTCAGCGCCCGCCGACAGCCTCACCGATGACGAGCTGCCCGAAATCCTGAGGCACTACCGCATCGGACGGCGTCGGTGGGTAGCCCCGGGCGTCAGCATGCGGCCCATCGAATTGCCCGGCGCCGTCAAGGTCGCGCGCCTTCCTGCTCAGCTCGAACCCCGGCACGCATATGCTCGAGCATACCCATACCGGGACCGAGCTGACATGCGTGCTGCGCGGCAGTTTCAGCCACGAGGGCGGCCGGTTTGGCCCGGGAGATTTCGACTTCGGCGACGAGACGCTGGATCATCAGCCGACCGTCGGCGACGGCGAGCCCTGTCTTTGCCTGGTGGCCATGACCGGCGATCTCCGCATCAACGGGTTCTTCGGTCGCCTGATCGGTCCGTTCGTGCGGCTCTGATCCCGGCAACGCGCCGATCGCGTGACAAAAAGTCCGGCCACCACGCTGCAGTGATCCGTCTGCCCGACCGCATCGTTCCTACCCGAGAGCACGCCTCAACTCGGGACCATCGGATGAAAATCGGGATCGCATCGACCGCTGAGCGCAGGGACCATCTTTCCGTTCTGATCGCACGCGCCGCCAAAGGCGAAGACGCCGCGTTCTCCGAGCTCTATGCGCTGACCAACCGGAAGATGCGCAACACGGCCTGCGCGGTATTCCCGCGCGGCGCGGAGGTCGAGGACATTCTTCAGGATGCATATTTAAAGATCTGGCGGAACGCGCCGCAATTCAATCCGGATCGATCCTCTCCGATCAGCTGGATGGCCGTGATCGTCCGCAACACCGCGATCGATGCGCTTCGTCTCAAGACGCTTCCGACCACCGATCTCGACTTCGCCCTGCTGGTACCGGAACCGGTGCCGGATGGTGCTGACGGATTCGACTACGACCGCGCCCGGCCGATCGCCGCGACCGCGATCCGCCAGCTTCCGGAAGACCGTCAGGCGCTGCTGTCGCTCGCCTATATCGACGGCGAAAGCCGGCAATCGCTGTCGGAGCGTTTCGGCGTACCCGTCGGCACCATCAAGACCTGGCTGCGGCGAACGCTGGAGACGGTTCGCACCGATTGCGCGGCGTTCGAGGCTCAAGCGGCGAGCTGACCGGAGTTCCTCGACTGCCCCCTAGTTGAGGCGGACGATTTCGAAATTGAGCACGGATGCAAACGCGACCCATGCGGCATATGGGATAAAGAGGACAGCCGAAATCCGGTCATCGGACCACTGCCTAGCGATAAATCCGAGGACTGCGACGAGAAGCATCAAAATGACGGCTAGCGCGACAGCTGGCCAGTGCGCGGTAAAGAAGACGGGCGACCACAGGAAGTTGAGCGCCATCTGCGCCCACCACAGCGTCATCGCCATCGAATTGCGGTCCCGCTCCCAGGTTCGCCACCCAGCGACCGCCACCAGCAGATAAACGATCGACCAGATCGGGGCAAAAATCGAGCCTGGCGGGTTGAACCACGGCTTGGCGAGCGCGCCGTACCAACCTCCAGGCCGGTTGAAGAAGCCGGTCGCGAAGCCGGTACCGACCACGAGGACGACAAAGAGCGCTAGCCGCAAATTCCGCATCGGTACTCCTGCTCCTCATCCAGTATCAGGAAACGTCGATTAAAGGGCGGCGGATCAGACCGGCAACGCGACACCATGGCTGATGCGGAATTGTTCGCACTGCGGAACAAGCCCTGCTTTTGCATGCTGGCGTTGCCCTGACGACCGTCCGCCCCCGGTAGACTTTTGCGGGGTGTAACGGCATCCTGCCCTTCGAAATCTCACAAAATGACGTGCGGGCCGTCCCGCGTCGAAAATGCAGGAAAGAGCATTTTCCAACTGGAAAATGCTCGTGGAAACAGAGGGCAGACATGAAGACGCAATTCACCGAACTCGTTGGCGTTGAACACCCGATCGTCCAGGGCGGCATGCAATGGGTCGGGCGCGCCGAACTGGTCGCCGCCGTCGCCAACGCCGGCGCGCTCGGGCTGATCACCGCGCTGACGCAGCCGACGCCGGAGGATCTCACCAAGGAAATCGCGCGCTGCCGCGACCTGACCGACAAGCCGTTCGGCGTCAACCTGACCATCCTTCCCGCGAT
The DNA here is from genome assembly GCA_963770135.1 of uncultured Alphaproteobacteria bacterium. Classification (GTDB taxonomy): domain Bacteria; phylum Pseudomonadota; class Alphaproteobacteria; order Rhizobiales; family Xanthobacteraceae; genus Bradyrhizobium. The sequence goes on from CAVYOM010000023.1 coordinate 54,108, forward strand.
CAAGCCACCGCCCTACGCGGAATATCGCCAGGCCATCATCGAGGCCGGCATCAAGATCGTGGAAACCGCCGGCAACAAGCCGCAGGAACACGTCACCGAGTTCAAGAAGCACGGCATCAAGATCATCCACAAATGCACCAGCGTCCGTCACGGGCTGTCGGCGGAGCGGATGGGCGTCGACGCGCTCTCGATCGACGGCTTTGAATGCGCCGGCCATCCCGGCGAGGACGACACACCCGGCCTGATCCTGATCCCGGCGGCAGCCGACAAGATCAGGATCCCGATGATCGCCTCCGGTGGGTTCGGTGACGGCCGCGGCCTGGTCGCCGCGCTCGCGCTCGGCGCCGAGGGCATCAACATGGGCACGCGCTTCATGTGCACCAAGGAAAGCCCGATCCATCAGCTCGTGAAGGAGCGCATCGTCGCCAATGACGAGCGCGAGACCGAACTCATTTTCCGCACCATGCGCAACACCTCGCGCGTCGCCAAGAACACGATCTCGACCAAGGTGGTCGAGATGGAGAAGGAAGGCGCAAAATTCGAGGACGTGCGCGAGCTCGTCGCCGGCGCCCGCGGCAAGATGGTCTACGCGACCGGCGATGCCGACGAGGGCATCTGGTCGGCCGGCCAGGTCCAGGGCCTGATCCACGACATCCCGACCTGCGCCGAACTGGTGTCACGCATCATGCGCGATGCGGAAGCGATCATTCGCAGCCGGCTCGAAGCCATGGTGTCGGGCGCGCAGCGCCAGGCCGCCGAATAGGCGGCTCGACGCCAGAAAGAAGACAGGCCGCCGAGCGGGCGGCCTGCGCCTCCAAAAATAGAGAAGAGCCCATGAAAGCCTATGTCTACGGCGCCAACGGCGCTGAAATCACCGACATCGCAAAGCCGTCCCCGAAGGGCAGCCAGGTGCTGGTCAAGGTCCATGCCTGCGGCCTCAACCGGGCCGATCTCGGCATGACCAAGGGCCATGTGCATGGCGCGGCCGGCGGCGTCGGCACCGTGCTCGGCATGGAATGGGCCGGCGAAGTTGCCGAGCTCGGTCCCGATGCCAAGGGCGTCAAGGTCGGCGACAAGATCATGGGCTCGGGCGGCTCGGCATTTGCCGAGTACACGCTGGCCGACCACGGCCGGCTGTTCCGCGCACCCTCGAACATGAATTTCGAGGAGGCCGCCACCCTCCCCGTCGCGCTCGCCACCATGCACAACGCGGTGGTTACCAACGGCGCGCTGCAGAAAGGCCAGACCGTGCTGATCCAGGGCGCCAGCTCCGGCGTCGGGCTGATGGCGATGCAGATCGCCAAATTCAAGGGCGCAAAACTAGTGATCGGCTCGTCGACGGACGCGATGCGCCGCGGACGCCTGAAGGAATATGGCGCCGATCTCGCGATCGACTCGAAGGATCCCGGCTGGGTCGATCAGGTGCTGCAGGCCACCGGCGGCGAAGGCGTCGACCTGATCGTCGATCAGGTCTCGGGCCCGGTCGCGAACCAGAATCTGAAAGCCACCAAAGTCAAGGGCCGCATCGTCAATGTTGGCCGGCTCGGCGGCACCCATGGCGACTTCAATTTCGACCTGCACGCCGCCCGCCGCATCAATTATATCGGCGTGACCTTCCGCACCCGCACCATCGAGGAAGTCCGCGAAATCTTCGACGAGGTCCGGAAAGACATCTGGGGTGCGGTGGAATCGCGAAAACTGCAACTGCCGATCGACAAGGTCTATCCGTTCGCCGAGATAGGGGCAGCGTTCGAGCACATGGAAGCCAACAAGCACCTCGGCAAGATCGTGGTGACGTTCTAGCCGATGACGCTGCAGTGCGTGCTTGATGGCGGACGCTATTTCGAGGGACCGCGCTGGCATGCGGGCCGGCTCTGGTTCGTCGACTGCATGGAACGGACGCTGCTCAGCCTCTCCCCCTCTGGTGCGCGCGAGCAGCACGCGACATTCGAGGACGACACGCTCTGCGGCACCGGCATCCTGCCGGACGGGCGGCTTGTCGTCCTGACGATGCATCGCAAACGCCTGATGACCTACGCCGACGGCAAGCTTTCGCTCTATGCCGACCTCTCAGGGATCGCGGCCGGAGCGATCGACGATATGATCATCGACGGCTTGGGCCGCGCCTATGTCGGCGATCTCGGCTTCGACATGCCGCCGCCGCCCGATCGCGGCGCGCCCGGCCGCATCATTCTGGTGATGCCTGATGGCGCGGCACGCGTGGTCGCCGAAGGATTGCGGTTTCCGAACGGCATCGCAGTCTCGGCCGACCATCGCCGGCTCGTCGTGGCCGAAATGGATGGCGCCTGCCTCGCCGACTATGACATCGAGCCGAACGGCGACCTGAGGTTTCGTGGCCGCTTCGGAAGCATGAAGTCTCCCGACGGCATCTGCCTCGATCAGCAAGGCGCCGTTTGGGTCGCGTCCTTTGAAGAGGACGCCTTCATTCGCCTCGATCCCGACGGACACGAGTTACAGCGAATAGACGTCCCCGGCCGCCGCGCCCTCGCCTGCGTGCTCGGCGGACCCGAACGGCGGACGCTGTTCTGCCTGAGTGCCGCGACGTCCTACGAAGAACTACGGCAACGCAAATCGTCCTCGCGGATCGACGTGTCGACGTGGAAATTGCCGGGGCTGGTTATCCCTGACGCCGTGCTGCTGCCCGCGTCGATCTGTATCGTGACGGCAAAGCCGTCGTGACTGAACGGCGGGGCCCGCATCACACCGTCATTGCGAGCGTAGCGAATCAATCGATCCATCGGCGGGTACGGAAAGATGGATTGCGTCGTCGCTTTCGCTCCTCGCAATGACGGTCGTACGACTTTCCCTGAACTGAAATAATGAGCGATTAGAAGCCATCTAAGATGGCGGCGTGCGTCCGTGACAAGATAGTGTCTGTATCAATTGCGCAACGTCGCTGGTTGAAACTGCAAGTTGCACGCGAAAATTTCTAATTGTTCTAATTCCAGGATGCGGGGCGACGCGTGATAAATCGACGCGGTCATGCTTAGTTGGCGGCAGGCTTGGAATGATTCAGATTCAATCGACCCATCATATTCAGGATAAAGCTGCTGCATATGGCACGAGCAAACAAGGTTGCCGTCGCTTCTGGCGCGGATCTGCCGGACAGGATCGTTCAGTTGATGACGAATGCGCGGTACGCATCATTCGTCGTGCGCTGCGATTCCGACCGCACCGTTTTCCTGCCCGAGATCATATCCCTGCACACCAGGCGCGAGCTTTCGGAGATCGACGGGATCGGCCGTGCCTCGATCGCAAGGATCCAGACCTGGCTGGCGCAGCAGAGACGAAGGTTGCGAAGGCCCGGTGAAAGCATCAATTCCGTCATTTGCCATTTTGGCGTTCGACGAAGGGATCTGCATCCGCACAAGCGCCCGCTCTTGCCGGCGATCACGCCGCAGCCCGACGCCACGTTGGCGCCCGCGCTGCAGAATTCGGACAGCAAGGCCGACGCGGCTTTGTAGGAGCTACTCCAGCGGACGCTCTGTCACATCGAGAATCGACCCGACGCCCTGCCGCAGATCGCCTGTGATCGCGCCCTCCAGCGCGAACGCGCAGAGCGATCGGCCGGTGAGGTCGTAGACGTGACCGAAGGGATGAGTGGCCGGTGGCGCCTCCGGTTGGGCGGTGTCAATCAGGCCGACCCAATGCCGGCCTTCGGCCACCTCGGGCAGTGTGAACGGGACGACATCGTGATGGGCGTTGAAGACGATCAGCAACGTCGCGTCCGAGCCGCGCCGCTTGATGCCGCTTTCCTGCGCGCGTCCGTCGAGCAGCATGCCGAAGCAGCGGGCGTTGCCGTCCTGCCATTGTTCGGTTGTCATTTCGGTGGCCGCGGGGGTGAGCCAGGTGACGTCGGTAACGTCGAGCTCCTCGTTGCGCGAGCCGACCAGAAAGCGGCTGCGGTAAAGGATAGGAAACGCCTTGCGCGTGACGATCAGGCGGCGCGTGAATTCCCGCAACGCCCGGCCCCGCGCGGATATTCCGAGCCAGTTCGGCCAGTTGATGTCGTTGTCCTGCGCATACGCATTGTTGTTGCCGTTTTGCGTATGGCCAAACTCGTCGCCCGCCAGCAGCATCGGCGTGCCGTGGGAGAGCAACACGGTGGCCAGCAGGTTTCGCTTTTGCCGCTCGCGCAGCTCCAGGATGGCCGGGTCGTCCGTCGGGACCCTCGACACCGTGATTCCAGGAATGGTTGTTGGAATGGCCGTCGCGGTTGTCTTCGCCGTTCGCCTCGTTGTGTTTGTCGTTGTACGATACAAGGTCGTTGAGATTGAAGCCGTCATGGGCTGTGACGAAATTGATGCTGGCCCATGGTCTGCGGCCGCGCTTGTTGAACAGATCGCCCGACCCCGAAATGCGTTTGGCCAAGTCCGGCAACAGGCCGGCGTCGCCTTTCCAGTAGCTTCGAACCGTATCGCGAAACTTGTCGTTCCATTCCGCCCAGCCCGGTGGAAACCGGCCCACCTGGTAGCCGCCCGGTCCGATATCCCAGGGCTCGGCGATCAGCTTCACGCCAGACAGCACCGGGTCCTGCCGGCAGGCATCGAGGAAGCCGCCGCCTTCGTCGAAGCCGTAAGGCTCGCGCGCGAGAATGGTGGCGAGATCGAAGCGAAAGCCGTCGACCCGCATTTCGGTCGCCCAATAGCGCAGGGAATCCGCCACCATTTGCAGCACGCGTGGATGCGAGAGATTGACCGTGTTTCCGGTGCCGGTGTCGTTGATGTAGTAGCGGCGCTGCTCCGGCAGCAGCCGGTAGTAGCTGGCGTTATCGATCCCCTTGAACGAAAGCGTCGGGCCAAGTTCGTTACCCTCGGCGGTATGGTTGTAGACGACATCCAGGATGATCTCGAGACCATGGGCATGAAACTGGTTGATCATGGTCTTGAATTCGTTGGCCCCGTCGGTGCGGAGATAACGGGTCTCGGGCGCGAAGAACCCGATCGAATTGTAGCCCCAGTAGTTTCGCAGCCCCTTGTCGACGAGATAGCTGTCGTCGATGAACGAATGGATCGGCAACAGCTCGACGCCGGTGACACCGAGCGAGCGCAGATAGGCCGGGATCGCGGGATGGGACAGACCTGCGAACGTGCCTCGGTCGGATTCCGGAATCAGCGGATGACGCTGCGTGAATCCCTTGACGTGCATCTCGTAGATGATGGTACGCGCCCAGGACGTCTCCGGCTTGCGGGAGGTGCCCCAGGTAAAGGCCGGATCGATGACCCGGCACTTGAGCATGTACGGCGCGCTGTCGCGCTCGTCGTAGGACTTGTCCTTGTCGGGATGGTCGAGCCGGTAGCCGAAAAGCTCGGAGGACCACTGCAACTCTCCGACCAGCTGCCGGGCATAGGGATCGATCAACAGCTTGTTCGGGTTGAACCGGTGGCCGGCATCCGGCTCGTAGGGCCCATGCACGCGATAGCCGTAGACGGTGCCGGGCCGCGCGGTCGGGACGTAGCCATGCCAGACTTCGTCGGTGTATTCGGGCAGGTCGAAGCGCTCTATTTCCTTCTCGCCGGCATCATCGAAGATGCAGAGCTCGACCCTGGTGGCGTGCGCCGAGAACAGCGCGAAGTTGACGCCAAGGCCGTCCCATGTCGCCCCGAGCGGAAACGGCCTGCCCTCGCGGATGGTGGTGCGCCGCAAGGCCATGGCCGCGCCGAGCAGCGATTGGTTCGGTGACGATTTTGTCAGGTTCATCCGTAGCGGCCCCCCGCGCGGCAACCGCCCGGCGGCCCGATAAGTTCCATCCCGCCAGCAATAATGCTCGTAGCTCGTAGGGCGGATTAGCGGAGCGTAATCCGCCGTCTTGTCTAGGCACTTCGAGACGTGGCGGATTACGCTCCGCTAATCCGCCCTACGCCCTTCTACTCATCGAGGCTCGCCGGAAAATCCCTGCCGCAGCGCCGACAGCCGGTCGAGCGCGGCTTGCGGCAGCGGGCCTTTCTCCACCGCGGCGAGTGCGTCCTCGAATTGCTGCGGCGTCGCCATGCCGACCAGGATCGTGCCCATCGCCCGGTGCGACAGCGCAAACCGCGTGGCGGCTTCGGTCAGGCTGTCGGCGAACCCCTCCTCCACCAGCGGCATCAGGCGGCGCGCGCGATCGATATCGGCATCGTAACGCATCGCCGAGCCGATCGGCTCGGGCGCCGGCCCGGCAATCGGATGACGCTCGGCCGAGCCCGACAGCGCGCCGCCGGCCAGCACGCGGATGCCCACGGCGCCGACGCCGGCGGCCGTGGTCGCATCGAACAACCGTCCATAGTCCTGTGCCGGATAGCGCGCCGGCAATTCGCCGGCCGCCGATGGATTGAGCATGTTGTAGACGATTTGCGCGCTGTCGAAGACGCGCGCATCGATCACCTGATGCAGCGCTGCCGTGTCGCCAAGCGCCGTTATCCCGAGAAAACGAATCTTGCCCTGCTGACGCAGCCGCTCGAACGCCGGCACCACCTCGTCGAGCACTTGCCGGACGCTGAGCGACGATCCGCCGCCTCTCTCGGTAATCGGATTGTGCAGATGAAAGATGTCGACCCGGTCAAGGCGCAGCCGTGCCAGACTGCCTTCGAGCGACGTCGTGATCACCTCGTCAATACGGCCAAACTCGCTCGCCGGCACCCGGACCTTGGTAGCGACGACCACGTCCGCCGGTTTCAGCTTTTGCAGAATGCGGCCGAGATTCTTTTCCGATTCCCCATCGCCGTACTGCACCGCCGTGTCGAAATAATTGACGCCGGCTGCAATCGCCCGCGCAACGGTGCGCTCCTGGTCGGCGGCGTCGCCGCGCACCATCAAGCCGCCCACCGCGCCGCAGCCAAAACCCAGCACCGAGAGCTGCATTCCCGTGCGCCCAAAGACCCGCCATTGCATCGCCGTTCCTCCTGATAATCCGGGGATTATGCGACGTCGAATGGCGGTTGCTCAACCGTGATTTGCCATGACGAACGAGCGCCGCGCTTCTCGAACTCGGCGGGGCGCCACTTTCCTCTTGATGGCTGCCACCCGGCCAGACCTCATCCTGAGGTGCCGCGTAGCGGCGTCTCGAAGGATGAATGGCACCAGCGGGGCTACATGGTTCTCCCGGCGATGCAAAGCATCGTCCGGAGACGGCGCTGCGCGCCTCCTCACCATGAGGTTTAGCGCTCAGATTTCGCGGAACGACACCAGGCGGCGCTGCGTCTCGTCCCACAGCACGAGCCGTACACACCCAAAGCTCTGCAGCAACGTGATGCGGCCGACGTCGCGCAGTTCGGGGTGGTCACGCAGCACGCGCGGCAGCCGGTAATAGGGAATACGGCTGGAGAGGTGATGGACGTGGTGAACGCCGATATTGGCGGTGAACCAGCGTAGCAGCGCCGGCAGGTCGTAGTGCGAGCTGCCGTGCAGCGCGGCCTGTTGCAGGCTCCAGCCCTCGTTGCGGTCCCACATCGTGTGCTCGAACTGGTGCTGAACATAGAACAGCCATACGCCCGCGGTGCCGGCCAGCAGCGTGATCGGAAGGTGCACGAGCAGGAACGCCTTGATGCCGATGAACCAGGTGAGCGTGGCGACGATGACGGCGATCGCGAGATTGGTTGTCATCGTGCTGGCCCAGGGTTGCCACCCTTTGCGCATGAGGGCGGCCGGCGGCATCCTCTGTTGCAGCAGGAACAGATAGGCCGGCCCGACCCCGAACATGACCAGCGGGTGGCGGTAAAGCCGGTATTTCAGACGGCCCCACACCGACAGCGCCCGATACTCGCGCACCGTCAGCGTATCGAGATCGCCGATGCCGCGGCGATCGAGGTTGCCGGTGGTGGCGTGATGAATCGCATGCGTGTGGCGCCAGCAGTCGTAAGGCGTCAGCGTGAGCACGCCAATGACGCGGCCGACCCAGTCATTGGTCAGCCGGCCGGCAAAAAAGGTGCCGTGACCGCAGTCGTGCTGGATCATGAACAGGCGCACGAGGAAGCCGGCAGCCGGTATGGCGATCAGCAATGAAGCCCAGGCATGGCCAAGGTGAAACGTGAACCAGGCCGCGGCCCACAACACGACGAGCGGCAAGACGGTGATCGCCAGCTCGGAAATGCTGCGCACCCGGCTTGGGGTGCTGTATTCGCTCAAAATGCGCTGCCATCGCCGGGCGTTGAGGACCTCATCGCCGCCTGGCGGTTGAGTGAGGCCAGAGCCCTCTTCTTGCCTGTCAGGCCGCTGCCCAGCTGTCTTTTGCAAAGATAAACCCTTCTGACGGTGCAACATAAGATCGCGGCACCGAAGGGATCGGCGCCGTCGTCGGGATCGATTTTTGGAGAAGGGTCTGAAACATGCGCGCCTGTCGGTGGGCAACGCAAAGCAGCCCAGCCGTTCGGCCAAGTCTCGATATCCGCATATGGACACGAATCGCGGTGCCGTCAAGGACCCTCACGTTACGAACGCTCTGGCGCTAATGCTCCATCATCCGACATTACGGTTCACCGACCGGCCTCGGCTATTTCGGTTTGGTTGCCAGTGGCGTGAGTGCGCGCTTCATGATGGGCGCCCGACAGTCGCCGGACACCCGGCCGTGACCGATATCCAGGCTTCGCCGGTCCAATGGAGGGACTAGTGAAGCCCGCGAAGCGACATTTCGATCCCATAGCTTTTCTAGCCAGGGTCAGGACCGGAAAAACGGTACAGAAGTATCGTAAAAACCGGCTCATCTACGCCCAGGGCGACGAAGCCGATAAAATTTTTTACATTCAATCGGGCAACGTCAAGGTGACCGTTGTGTCCGAGCAAGGCAAGGAAGCCGTCGTCGGCCTTCTGGAAGCCGAGCAGTTTTTTGGCGAGGGATGTCTGCACGGTCAGACGGTTCGCGTCGGGACCGCGCGAGCGATGCAAGAGTGCCTTATCACCTCCATCACCCGAAAGGCGATGCTCGGCGCTCCGCAGGGAACCCCGGTTTGCCGAGCTGTTCACGACCTACCTGGTGACCCGAAGCAATCGCATTGAAGAAGATCTGATCGACCAGTTGTTCAACTCCAGCGAAAAGCGGCTCGCGCGCCTGCTTTTGCTGCTGGCCAATTTTGGGAAAGTCGGGGCCCCAACATCAATCGACGCCTCGATCAACCAGGGCACTTTGGCGGAAATGATTGGGACGACCCGCCCCCGGCGTGAGCTTCTTCCTGAACAAGTTTCGCAAGCTGGGATTGATTAGCTACAACGGAAAAATTGAAGTGCACCGCTCGTTGCTGAGTGCCGTCTTGCTTGAGAAGCCCCAGTTGGAAAGGGACGACGAGTCTCCCAACAAGTGAGGCCAACTCATAGGCTGGAGGTTGGCGCGTGTGCCAACCCGCAGGTTGATTGTCGAGCGTGCCCTGCCCCTAACCTTTCTTCGGCGACCAGCCATAGGCCTTGCTGCAGGCTCCGCCCATCAACATGGCCCGCTCGCTGTCGTTCAGGCGGCTGGTCGTGAGGAACGGCTCGACGGCCTGCTCGTAATTGACGACGGCGAACGCCCGGGTCCAGTCCGTGCCCCACAGGCAGCGATCGAAACCCCAGGCATCGAACACACGGGCGAGCGGGTCCCATATGTCGGGATACGGATACGGCTCGCGGGACAGCGTGCAGGCGCCGCTGACCTTGATCACGCAATTTGGACGCTTGGCGAGTTCGAGCACTTTTGGAAGATTGGCCCAGGGTTCAGGCGGCGCCGGCGGCACGCGCGGTTGCAGGATGCCGAGATGATCGATGATGAACCGCGTGTCGGGATGGCGGTCGATCAGCGCCGTCCCTGCGTCCAGATTGTCCCAGCACAGGATGTTGAGCGGAAAATCGTAGCGAACGGCGGCGCGCGCAATCCGGTCGAGGCCGGGATCGTCAGCCGCGCGCTTCTCCTCTTTCCTCAGCATGACGCGGACGCCGACCGCGCCCGGCGTCTTCTTCCACTCCGCGACGACCTCGGCCACACCGGGATCATCAGGGTCGAGCGGCTTGACGATGGCGAGCCGGCCGGGATGGGCGCGCTGCACCTCCACCGCGTAGCTGGAATCATAGCGGTACAACGAAAAGGCCGAGATGAAGATCGCGCCGTCGACGCCGACCTTGTCCATTGCCGCCACCATCTCGTCACCCGTGACGTGATCGGGCCAGTTCGGCACGGTGTGCCAGGGCCGCTTCGGACTGTTCGCCTCGTAGGCATGAACCTGAGAATCGATCATCACCATCGTCGCCTCCGCTGTTTTGTCTTTTGCCGGCGATTTTGGCTAATGCGACGGGTACGTGTCCAGATGGCACGGACGCGGCGCTGCAATGCATTTGGTGGCGCGCAAGCCCGTATGGCGGAAGCGGACATCGAACACACGACTTGAAGGCCGCAGATGTGGCGCAATTACAATTGCGCCAACTTACAACTTGTGGTTTTTGGCGCTCGTCAATGAGGGGCGGGTTTGTTATGCGGCGTGTTGTGTTGTGGGCTTTGGTGTTCTGCGTTGTTGCTCAGTTCGGTGGATGCAAATCATCGACGGTTTCCGAAGTGGCGCTTGCGGCTCCGCCTCAAACCAAGCCGCGGGATTCGCGGCTCGCGAGACTATATTTTCTGCGCGAGAAGGGACTTGTCGGCACGGAAGTAGGCATCAGGGTCGATGGCAAGCAGGTCGGTTCGGTAGCCACGGGGTTTTATTTCTTTTCAGAAAAACCGCCGGGACGGTACCGCATAGCCTGCGTCAATTCGATCTCGATGGATTATGAAGCCGAAATAGAAATTGAGGGCGGAAAAACCTACTATTTCGGCATCGGTACGCCACAGGTGGCTGCGCCCGGTCAAAATCTTCTCAATCAGGCTCTTGCCGGCAGCAGCGGACAGCAAATGCGGCCGACATCGGCGCTCATGGGGGGCTTTTCCGGCGCCGCCCTCTATCAAATCGATGCAGCCGAGGGACCTGCCGTCATCAGTCAGTTGAAGCCTCAATAGCGTGGGGATTGGTCGCCTTCACGTACCTTCCCTTCGACGCTAAGATCTCCGCGCCGCCGTCAATAGCAGTTCATTGGGACCCTCCCATCCATCCGGCCGCTGATAACGGCCGAGAGCCTTTTCCATGTCGGCCCACGCGGCTTCGGCAGTCGCGGGATCCATACTCTTCACGATCTGGACGACCGGTCCGGCCGAGCTTCGTATGAAATTCATATAGTCCTTGACGGTCGGCAGGTTGAACGGCGCCGCGACTTTCGTTGTCGCGATTTCGAGAAATCCCGCCTCTCTGAACAGCTCATCAATCAGGCCGGGCTTGCCGAGACTCAACAGTCCGCCCGGCTGATACGGATCGAGCGGCGGCATGCCGGCGTACCTCAGCGCTGTCGACATCAGCGTTGCCACGCAAGGATTAGCCTGCGGCGTCCCGAACACCATCGTGCAGACGGTGCCGCCGGGTTTGAGCACGCGCACCATTTCGCGCAGGCCCTGCAGCGGATCGCCGAAAAACATCAAGCCGAGCCGACAGACGACTACGTCAAACCGCCCGTCCTCGATCTGCAGTCTTTGTCCGTCCGAAACGCGGGTCTCGACGTTGCGATGACCCGCGGCGGTCACCTGCTCCGCTGCGAATTGCAGAATTTCCGGCGAGAGATCCGTCGCCAGCACATAGCCGTGCGGCCCTACCCGCTCGGCGATGTCGAGGGTCTGGTCACCCGCGCCGGCCGCCACATCCAGTACATGCGAACCGGCTGTGACCCCGGCCATGCCGAGCATGGCCTGCGTCGCCTTGTGCAGCCACGGCCGAATAACGGTGCCGGCATCGTTCCAGCCCTTGGCCGTCTGCTTCCACTGCGCACGCATCTTGGCCAAATCATTGTCCAACGCAGATTCGCTTTCCATGGCAGGCTCCTTCCGGACGATGGCCCAGGATCAAGGTTCGATCGGATCATTCGATTTTGATCTTGCCCTCGCGGACGATTGCCTTCCATTTGGCCAACTCGCTCTGCAGATGCGCCGCGAACTCTGTCCGCGAGCCATTGACCAGCGTGTATCCAAGCGCCCCTAACCGGTCCCTTACTTCGGGCAACGCGACGATCTCGCTGATTTGCCGATGCCTGAGTGCAACGATGTCGTCAGGCGTTCCCCTTGGAAGCATGATGCCATCCCAAAACCCGACCTCGTGGTTCGGAATACCCGCCTCGCCAAGCGTCGGAACGTCCGGAAATTCCGCAGCCCGCGTCGTATCGGCGACTGCCAGCAGTCGAAGTTTGCCATCGCGCACCAGCGGGGCGACAATCGGAAGGGTAAGATGCAGGATCTGGGTGTGACCGGCGACGGTCGAGGTAACGGCCGGAGGGCCGCCCTGGAACGGCACGTGCACGACATCGAGCCCGAGCGAATGTTTGAAGAGTCGCTCGCTTGCCAAATGCGGCGACGAACCATAACCCGGCGAGGCATAATTGTACTTGCCGGGATTTGCCTTCACCAGCGCTGCAAGCTCCTTCATGGTGGTCGCGGGCACCGATGGGTTGACCGAAATGGTTTCCGGTGCGGCCAACAGCAGCGCCACGGGCGCAAAGCTTTCAGGGACTTCGTAAGACAGCTTTTCGCCGATGGCGGGCTGAACGACAAAGTTTTGATTGACGATGACCATCGTGCAGCCGTCAGGCGCCGCTCTGGCCGCCGTCGCGGTACCGATCGTCCCGGCCGCCCCCGGCATGTTCTCGACATGGAAACGGCCGCCGGCCTCGGTCAGTTTTTGCGCAAGGATTCTCGCGATCACGTCGTCGGGCGACCCGGGCGGGTACGACACGATGATTTTGACGGATTGAGAGCATTCAGCGCCGGCCGGCTGCGCGATGGCAGACGACGCGACGGCGCACACCGTGATCAACCCCGCCATCAGCGGCCGCAACGGGCTTTTCATCTCGATCTCCTGGATACGGCCGAGCGGTCGCTCAAATGGTCAGGCATGAAACGATCGTTGTCGCTTCATCAAGGCTCCGAAAACCTAGATGGCAGGGGCTGCAGCCGTAAGCCGCAGGATTGCGGTACCCCGCCGCAGAAGTGCATAATCGCCCGATGTTTGACTGGAACGATTTGAAGTACTTTCTGGCCATTGCCCGGCATCACAGCACGATCGCAGCTGGAAAAGCGCTCGGGCTCAGTCAATCGACGGTGCAAAGGCGCCTGACCGAGCTGGAACGCGCGATCGGGCAACCATTGGTCAAGCGTCACCCGTCAGGCTACCGCCTCACGAAATTCGGCGAGGACTTGATGCCCTACGCCGAGCGCATCGAAGCAACCGTCGTCGATTTCGAGCGGCGCGTCACCGACGAGGCGCATGACCTCACCGGCGTGATCCGGGTCACCTGCCCCGAGCCGATCATCGGCCGCATGACCAAGTCTTCGCTCATCGATCGCTTCCAGACCCGCTATCCAAAACTTCGGATCGAGTTCGTCACGAGCGACCGTTACCTCGATCTATCGAAAGGCGAAGCCGATGTCGCCTTCCGCTCCGGTGATACCGACGACGAACTTGTCGGTCGCAAGGTCGCGGACTCGATCTGGGCCGTTTATGCCAGCCGCGGTTATATCGACCAGTTTGGCAAGCCCGAGAAGGTGGACGATCTGCCAACCCACCAACTTGTCGGTTTCGACGAAACACTCAGCATGCACCGCGCATCGATCTGGCTCCAGAACGTAGCCCCCGACGTCAAGATGTCGGCGCGCACCAACAGCGTGCTGGGCCTCATCTACGCAGTGAAGTCGGGAATAGGCGTGGGGCCGCTACCCGCGTCGCTCGGCGACGCAGAACCCGATCTCGTGCGCGTGCTAGGCCCCATTCCGGAACTGTCGCGAAGCTGGCGCCTGCTGACACACCCCGACCTGCGGCGTGTTCCCCGTATCGCGGCGTTCTTCGAGTTCATTCTTGCGGAGCGCGAGTTGGTGAAATCGATTCTCGCGTGATGGGAATAGGCCGTGGATTTCCAGGCTATCACGCTTGGAAGACGCAAAGGCAAGCCTCAAATTTGACGAAACCGGTGACTTCGAGCGGGTAGTTGCCAGGCCCGCTTTACCTCAATGAACGGACATCATCAGGCCACGTCGGTAGGTCTGAAAAGTGCCCAAGTGCGGGCATTGGTGGCCGTCGACGCATGAGATGCCGAATGATACCATCCAGTGGCATGGGTTCGCGAGATGCGTCACAGACAATCAGTTTTGGGCAGCTCGCGAAGAGCGATTGTTTTCTAACCAGGCACGCAGCGGAAACCAGCAATGCGAACGGCTGCAGATTTCAATCTCTATTATGCTGACCCTGACCCTTGGCATATTTCCCACGCGCGATTCAGGGACAAGGTCTTGCGCCGATGTCTGAAGCCATTCATCCGGAACAAATCCGTTCTTGAACTCGGTTGTGGCGAAGGCCACCTGACTCGGGCAATCTTTAGCCGAGCACGATCCGTGGTTGGCATCGACATAAGCGATGTAGCAATTGCTCGCGCCAAATCGTTAAACCTGCCAAATGCCAGATTTGAAAGCGCTGATTTCTTGCAAACGTCATTCGAAGGTTACGACGTGATCGCAGCTATCGAGTGCGTCCACTACCTGTCCCTACCGGAGCAGGGAGCGTTTTTGGAGAAGGTTGCCAAAGAACATTCTGGCAAAATACTTTTGCTCTCGGGTCCAATCGTGGACTACCGAAGACACTTCAGCCATAAGCGATTGATGCACGAGTTCACTACTTTAGGGTTCGTTCCCCTTAAATTTTATAACCTGTCCGTTTATTGGTATCCGCCTTCATCCAGAATTGTCGCCAACCTAATCAAGCTGCCACTTGGATACACCCTGCTTGATTGGATACCAGAGCCGATGATTTACCAAAGACTATATGCACTTCGAGCACCGAAACCCTGACACGGATATTCGATAACCCGACGAAAGAGACTGTGGCCTGGGCCGGAACAAGCATTCGACCATGGAAGCGACTGCAATGTCCGAGCTGCGTCATTCGTGTCGGTTCGACCGGACCACGACGACTTCCGCTCTACCCCGGATACTGTTGCAAAACTCCCGTTGAGACGACTCGCGATCCGTGATTCCTTTAGATAGGTCATCTGCGGGAGCGGCGCATGATGGGTCGTCGGGAAGGCGAGCAAGGACAGTTTTTCTATTCGTTTCATCTCGACAAGGTGGTCCCACCCGATCATCTGGTGCGGCAGATCGACGGTTTGCTCGATCTAGACTGGGTGCATAAGGAGCTAGCTCCTTATTACTCGCACACGGGCCGGCCATCGATTGACCCGGTACTGATGATCCGGATGCTGCTTATCGGTTATATTTTTGCGATCCGCTCCGAGCGGCGGATTTGCGCTGAGATTCAGGTAAATCTTGCGTATCGCTGGTTCTGCAAGCTCGGCATTGAGGACCGTATCCCCGACCATTCTGTGTTCTGTCGTGCGCGGCACGAACGTTTCCGAGAGAGCGACGCCCTACGCCGGGTATTTGAGGGTGTGGTGGCGATGTGCATTGGGGCCGGGCTGGTTGGAGGCGAAGCGTTCTCGATCGATGCGAGCCTGATCAAGGCGGATGTAAACAAGACGAAGCGGATCCCCGGCGACCAACCGTTTTCGTGGCCTAAGGCGGAGGAAGCATCCCATGCGGTTCGCGAGTATCTCGTAGCTCTCGATGCCGCTCGCGGTCAGGAGGATCGTAGTGGCGACGACGGTTCGGGCGAAGGCGGCCAGCGGCGCAAGCCTCCCAAAGAAGTCTCGCTTACCGATCCGCAAGCGACATGGGTTGCGAGGCCCGGCCTCGACCCATTCTTTGCCTACGATGCGAACTACCTGATCGACAACAAAGCCGGCATCATCATCGATGCTGCGGGCAGTCGGGCGAACCGAGCCGTGGAGATTGCTGTCACCCAGACCATGGTGGAGCGTGTTGAGCGACGCTTTGACCTACGGCCCCGGAGGCTAGCGGGCGACACGGCCTATGGCGCGGTCAGGTTGTTAAAATGGCTGGTGGATCGCAACATCGCACCGCACGTACCGGTGTGGGACAAGTCGGCACGACCCGATGGCACCTTTAGCCGTGCCGACTTCGTCTTTGATCAGGGGCGCAACATCTATGTTTGCCCAGGTGGCGCGGAACTGACCAGCACAGGCAATATCGATCAAGGGCATATCGTTTACTACAGGGCCAGCAAGAACGATTGCTCCCGCTGCTCACTAAAGCCGAAGTGCACGACCGCAACCGTGCGCAAAATTACCCGCGACCTTAACGAAGACGTCCGTGATCGTGTCCGCGCCTTGGCCAATACAGAAGCCTTCGAACAGTCGCGCCGCGAGCGCAAGAAGGTTGAGATGCGATTTGCGCACATGAAGCGCATTCTCAGGCTCGATCGGTTCCGGCTGCGGGGCTTGAGCGGCGTCAGAGACGAAGTCCTGCTCACGGCAACCGCACAAAACCTTAGACGGCTCGCCAAGCTTGTCTGTCGCGTCCCACCATCCCGGGTAGCGATTTGCCCGGCGTAGCATCGCCTCGGGCGCAACTTCCTACACCGCAACCCCAACAAAGGACCACCCAAACAACAAACCGCTCAAAATTCATAGCGAAGCCTGGCAATCGAGACCAATCGACTTTTGCAACAGTATCCCCCGGCGAACGGACATTCCCAGAATAGACACGGGCATGTCTCAAAGGTGCCGGAAGCTGCGGGAACGAGCTACGCGGCGTTGTTCGCGGCAGGTTGGTGTTCCGGCCATCACGCTGACAACGCACGCAAAAAGTGGCCGCCGATTTGTTCGAGCATTACTTTTTTTGCTCGGTAGTGGTGCCGTCGCGCGCGTCCCGTCGCTCGTCGCGTCCTGTGCGCCGCTCTTGTCGTCGCTCTGCGCGCCCCGTGCGTCGTTCCTGTCGTCGTTCCGCTCGCCCGCTTCGCCGTTCCTGACGCCGCTCCGTGCCGGACTTCGCGGTATCCGGGGGCGGTGTCGTTGGCGTGGCGGGTGTGGGGGTGGTTTGGGCTTCAGCCTTCGATCCCGTCAGAACTGCCGACGAAGCGACAAGTCCAAATGCCGCTGCGTATCCAAATAAAGCGAGAGCGTTTCGACGACAAACCCCCTTGGGCTCCGAACTTTCATCCATTTTCGTGTTCCCGGTCGAGTGCTTAGCGCTTGATCCGGCTCAACCGGATCGTGCGGGTCGCGGTGGCCCTGAAGGCTCCGCAAACGCGATGCAGAAGAATTGGCGGTCACGAGCCTCGGCGTACCGGCTGCCGCAAGGGCTCGTGACCCGCGAAACAGCCTCTACCGCCCCGCTCCAACGCGATTGACGCCACCATTTGCATTGCCACCGGCGTTATGACGGACCGCTGCGCGCGCCACCGGACGGGGCCTGAGCACGACGCCTGCCCGGGCAACGCATCCCACCGGATATTCAACGTACTGGCAGTATACGACCGCGTTGGCTGGGGCTGGATTGAGAGTGAGACCTGCAAGCCCCAACAGGGCGCTAGCAGCAATCCCGGCAACAGTCGCTGACTTGATCGAAAGACGCTTCCTCGAATGCATGACGGACCTCCCTCTTCGCGCTTGCGTCATTGAAAAATGACGGGAACCGCTCAGGTGCGGCTGAACATAGCGTGAGCGCCAAAGGATCGCTGACGTTGACCTAGATCAACGGAGTGTCTGCCTACCTTGGCCCTCAAAAGCGGACACCCATCGTTGACGGCTCGGATCGGGTCAGGATCGATTTTCCGCAACAACTTCAACTTGATTTGCCCCGTCCAGTCTCGCGCGCAAAAATATTCCGCTTCGCGTGAGACCCAAATCACCCCTACAAATCCCGCCATCCCGTTCCGGTAGAGGGGCGTTGGCCATCGTCACGAACGTTGGGGCGGGTTGCGGTGGACGCGGCAGCGTCGGGCGCGTGGTGGTGTTCGCAGGGCGGGCTTTAAGTCTGTGAGCGAGCACAGCGTGCAGACGACTGGCGCTGAAGCGTACGGCAAAGCCGTGTGGTTCTGGCACCCGTGGCTGGTGTCAAACTGGCGGAGGCTGTTCGAACCCAACCGGGTTCGACCGGCCGTCAATCCGGCAGCGATGGAGGCAAAAGGAATTCGTCTCCAGGGAGAGCGCGGTATAAGCCGTCAAACCACTGCGCAGGGAATGCCGGGCTGCTCCGGCTGTACCTGTATGCTCGTGTGCGCATCTTACTACACCTTGCACACGAGACCGTGGGTGCCAGCCGGCGCCCGGCATTCCCTGCGCCCTCTAATTTTTGGAGGGCCAAGGTTCAAGCAAACCTCGGGCGCAGCGCGCCGCGAGAGTGCCGACACACATTCAGTCGTCATCGCCCGGCTTGACCGGGCGCGACCCAGTATTCCAGAGGCAGCGGTGATTGAACCGATAAGCCGCGGGGTACGACGGTACGTTGTAGGGCGATGACAGCGCGCAATGACGACCTCTCTCGTCGGAACAACTCGCGACACCCCGCTCCTGCTAATGAATGGCAATTGCGCCTGAGACAGTCGCCTTTAATATTGGACACCCCCCTGCTAAACCGCCGCCCATGATTCATCCCCCCTCCATCAAGACCAATGTCGCGGCGATCTCGATCTTCGCCAGCGCCGGCATGGCGGCGGCGAAATTCGCCGTCGGCATTGCGATCGGCTCGCTCGCGCTGATCTCCGAAGCCCTGCACTCCTCGGTCGACGTGATCGCCACCGTCATCACTTGGCTGGTGGTGCGGGTGTCCGACGCGCCGGCCGACGAGGAGCATCATTACGGCCACGGCAAGTTCGAGAGCCTGTCAGCGCTGTTCGTCATCGCGCTGCTCTACGTGCTGGCCGGCGGCATTTTGGTGGAATCCTGGAGCCGGCTGCGCGAGGGCGCGGCGCCGCCGACACTCTCGGCGATCCCCTTCGTGGTGCTGGTGATCGACATCGCGGTGAATTTCTGGCGCGCGCGGGCGCTGCATCGCACGGCGCGCGAGACCCGCAGCCAGGCGCTGGCGGCGGACGCGCTGCATTTCGCCTCCGACGTGCTCGGCTCCATCGCCGTCATCATCGGTCTGGTGCTGACCGGACTTGGCTATCCCTGGGGCAATTCGGTCGCGGCCATCGCGGTGGCCGTGATGATATCGATCCTGGGCGTGCGGCTCGGGCGCTCCACCATCCAAACGCTGCTCGATCGTGCGCCGCAGGGCGTGGCGGAAAAGGCCACCGCCGCGATTGCCTCGGTGCCCGGCGTGGTCGGCGTCGAGCGCCTGCGCGCCCGCATGGTCGGGCCGACCTATTTCATCGACGCCATCGCCGAGGTGCCGCGCACCTACCCGATCGACCGCGTCGAGGCGATCAAGAAAACCGCGCAGGACGCCGTCAGCAAAGTCCTTGGCGACGCCGACCTCACCTTCACCGCCGTGCCGGTCGCGCGCGACAATGAGAGCGTGCGCGAGCGCATCATGGTGATCGCCCGCAATTCCGGCCTCGCCGTCCACCATGTCACCGTGCACGATCTCGGCGGCAGGCTGACGGTCAGCATCGATCTCGAAGTCGACGGCGGCATGGAACTGTCGGCCGCGCACGACATCGCCCATGAACTGGAGCGCAGCATCCGCGAGGACTTTGGCGAGGATGTCGAGGTCGACACCCATATCGAACCGCTCGAGCCGGAACTGCCGCACGGCACCGACGCCGCGCACACGCGCGTCGAGACCATCAAGGCCGCGCTGACGCGCTTTGCCGCCAACGGCGCGATCCATGACATCCATAATGTGCGGGTGCGCAACACCGACGCCGGCGAAATAGTTAATTTCCATTGCCGCGCCGCGCCGTCGATGAGCGTCATCAAGGTGCACGAGAACGTCGACGAGATCGAGCGCGCGCTGCGCCGCAGGTTTCCCACCATCAAGCGCGTGATCAGTCATGCGGAACCGACGCGCGCGTAGTTTTTCGGGCGCGTTCCCGTTTCGGACTCGCATGTGAGATGCCTTAATTCGCTTTGGACAACATTTATTTCGAATTAACGAATCGTTGACTCTCGACAGCCCGAGAAAACTGGATTCAAATCGCTATGATTCGGAATGACGCGGGGTTCCTTCCGGACAATGTGCAAAAGAGCCTTCGGCGGGGGTCTAAAGCATGGCGCGCGCGCATGCGGCGAACGCGTGTGTCCAATCCGACTCGATCAAGGGATTGGCGCAATCGATCGCAAAACCTGCCTACCACCGGCTGCTCACTGCAGAGCCGGCGCTTCGCCGCGCCGTGCCGACACTCATCATTGCCTTCCTCATCACCATCTGCCTCGGCGCCTTCGTGCAGGTGATCGACCAGAGCCGGCAAAAGCGCGCCGCGATGAAGCGCGACCTCTCCGCGCTCACCGACCTCCTGGCCGAACGCCTCGACCGCCTCGGTTCTATCCGGCAGGACCGCGCCGCCAATATCGAGCGGCTGCAGAGCCTGCTGCCCGACCTGATCCCGGCCTGGGGCGCGGCTGGCAGCCGCCACATCATCATCACCGGCGCCGATCACCGGATTCTGGCCCGCGTTCCGATTGAAAGCGGCCTTGGCGACGGCGACGGCGACCGCGTCCTCGACATCATCAGCACGGCGCAACTGCTCACCACGCCCGGCCTGCAGGGCGTCGTCAGCGACATGACGCTGCCGAACGGCAATGGCGCGATGGCGATCTCGCGGCTGGTCAAATCGCTGCCGGGCCAGGTCATCGTCATCCAGGAAAAGAACGAGCCGCTGTGGGGCTCGGATGCCGCATTGTCGGTGACGCTGTCGGCCACCACGGGCTTCGTCGTGCTGATCCTCGGCTTCGCGTTCCACTGGCAATCGACCCGCGCCCGCGAGGGCGATCTGATCAACGACGCGGTGCGCGGCCGGATCGACACCGCGCTCAACCGCGGCCGCTGCGGCTTGTGGGACTGGGACCTTTCGCGCGGCAGGATCTTCTGGTCGGCATCGATGTTCACGATGCTGGGCCTCGAACTCCCGCAACGACCTCCTCACCTTCGGCGAAGTCAACGCGCTGGTGAAATCCGACGACATCGACCTGTTCGCGATCGCCGACCAGATGATCGCGGGCCAACTCGACCACATCGACCAGAGCTTCCGCATGCAGCACACCGGCGGCCACTGGATCTGGCTGCGGGTGCGCTGCGAGCTCAGCCACACCTCGGCCGACGGCGGCCTGCACCTGATCGGCATCGCGGTCGACATCACCGAACAGAAGAGCCTCGCCGAGAAGACCGTTGAGGCCGATCTGCGGCTGCGCGACGCGATCGAGACCATCCCGGAGGCCTTCGTGCTGTGGGACGCCGAGGACCGCCTCGTGCTCTGCAATTCGCACTTCCAGCGCCTGCACAAGCTGCCGGACTCGGCAGTGACCCCCGGCACCTCGTACGAGACCGTGATCGAGGTCGGCAGCATGCCGGAAGTGCGCACCCGCCTGCAGGAGACCGGCGCGCAGGCGCCGGGCGCCCGCACCTTCGAGGCGCAGCTCGACGACGGCAGCTGGCTGCACATCTCCGAGCGCCGCACCAAGGACGGCGGCTACGTCTCGGTCGGCACCGACATCACCCGCATCAAGGAACACGAGCAGAAGCTGATCGAAAACGACATGCGCCTGCGCGCCAACGTGATCGACCTGAAGCGCTCGCAAACCGAGCTTGCCGATCTCGCCGAAAAATACTCGCGGGAAAAGAACCGCGCCGAGGAAGCCAACCAGGCAAAATCGAAATTCCTCGCCAATATGAGCCACGAACTGCGCACCCCGCTGAACGCCATCATCGGCTTCTCCGAGATCATGGGCAGCGGCATGTTCGGCGTGCTCGGCTCCGACAAGTATCAGGAGTACTGCCACGACATCCTGACATCGGGAAAATACCTGCTCGAAGTCATCAACGACATCCTCGACATGTCGAAGATCGAGGCCGGCCGCATGAAGCTCGACATGGAGCAGCTCGACCTGTCGAAGCTGCTGGCGGAGTCGCTGCGCGTGGTCTCGGGACGCGCCGAGGACAAGCATCTGACGCTCGACGCCGATATCGAAAGCACCATTTCGGTGACGGCCGACCGCCGCGCGGTCAAGCAGATCTTCGTCAACTTGCTGTCCAACGCCGTCAAGTTCACCCCCGACGAGGGCAGGATCACCGTGCGGAGCCACGTGCTTTCCGAACTCGATCGTGCTGATGATCGCCGATACCGGCATCGGCATCGCGCCCGCCTCGCTGCGGCGGCTGGGCAAGCCGTTCGAACAGGTCGAGAGCCAGCTCACCAAGACCTACCAGGGCTCGGGGCTCGGCCTTGCCATCGCCCGCTCGCTGACCAGCCTGCATGGCGGAACGATGCGGCTGCGCTCGAAGCTCGGCACCGGCACCGTGGTGCGCATCACCCTGCCGCGCGACCCGCATTCAGCCGAGGCAAGGAGCCAGGTCGCCGCCTGACCCCACCGCTCACGCGGCCTTCTTCGACCGGCTGGTCGCGACCAGCACCAGCATGAACGAGACCGCGGTCATCAGCGTGCTGATGGCGGCGATCGTCGGGTCGATCTCGTCGCGGAGCGCGGTGAACATCCGCTTGGTCAGCGGCTGATACTGGCCGCCGGAAATGAACAGCGCGACGATGGTCTCGTCCATCGCCGAGATGAAGGCGAAGATGCCGCCCGCGATCACGCTGGGCTTGATCTGCGGCAGCGTCACCGCAAAGAAGCTGCGCAGCCGGTTCATGCCGAGGCTGCGCGCCACCATCTCCTGCGTGGCGTCAAAACTCTGCAGCCCGGCCGTCACCGAAATGACGACATAGGGCAACCCGAGCATGACATTGGCCAGCACGAGGCCGGTCATGGTCGCGGCCAGGCCAACCTTGGCGTAGACGAAGAAGATGCCGACCGCGGTGATGATGATCGGCACCACCAGCGGCAGCAGCAAGGTGATGTGGATCAGCCGCATGATGCGCCGTTTCGACTGGCTGATCGCGTAGGCCGCCGCAACCCCGAGCGGGGTCGCGATGACGACGGTGAGCACGGCGACCGTCAGCGTCACGCGGGTCGCCTGCATCCAGGCCGGATTGCCGACATATTCCTGGTACCAGCGCAGCGACAGCGACGGCGGCGGAAAGCTCAGGTAGCGCGCGGCCGAGAACGACATCGGCGCGATGATCAGGATCGGCAGGATGAGATAGAGCAGCACCAGCGCGCAGATCACGACCAGGGCAATGCGGAACGGGCGGGACATCGTCATTTCTGCCCCAACACGCGATCGAGCGGAACGAAGCGGCTGACCGCGAAAGAAGATCAGGCCGACCGCCACCAGCAGCACCACGCCGACGGCGCTGGCGGCGCCCCATTGGTCGTAGAGTTCGACATTGCGGCTGACCAGCATCGATATCATGATGGTGCGGCCGCCGCCGAGCAGTTCAGGCGTGATGTAGAAACCGAGCGCGAGCACGAAGACCAGCGTACTTCCCGCGAGCACCCCGGGCAGCGAGAGCGGCAGGAATATCCGCCAGAAGGTGAGCATCGGACCGGCGCCGAGACTGGCGCCGGCCTGCATCAGATCGCGCGGGATCTGCTGCATGGTGGCGTAGAGCGGCAGCACCATGAATGGCAGCAGGATATGCAGGGTCGCAACGATCGTGCCAAAACTGTTGTGGACCAGCGCCAGCGGCTCGTCGATCACGCCGAGCTGGCGCAGCAGCTGGTTGATGACGCCGGTCCGCTGCAACAGCGCGAGCCAGGCATAGGCGCGGACCAGCACGCTGGTCCAGAACGGCAGCACCACCAGCGCCAGGATGATGATGCCCCATCTCCTTCGGCGCGATGCTTGCCGCATAGGCAATGGGATAACCGAGCAGCAGCGCCAGCACGGTCACCAGCACGCTGATTTGAAACGTCAGCGCAAAGCTGCGCCAGTAGATGTCCTCGCTCCAGATCCGGCGGTAGTTCTCCAGCGTAAAACCGTTGTGATAGACCGACTGCCAGGCGAGCCAGCCGACCGGCAGCACGACCAGCAGCAGGATCACGAGCAGCGCCGGCAGCGCCAGCGCCAGCATCAGGCGCTGTTCGCGGCGTTGGTGGAGTACCGAGAGGTCCTGCACGGGGCTGCTCACTGGTGATCCTGCGATGGCGCGGAATGCGCGATGCACGCCGCGCCGGGTTGCCGGCAAAACTATTTCTGCATGAAGCCGACCCAGCGCTTCTCTGCCGCCTCGCCCGCCGGCGACGACCACCAGGCGTAGGACATCAGCGCCTGCTTGGCCGCATTCTCGGGCGCGCTCGGCAATTGCACGACACGCTCCGGCTTGATGACGCCGGTATCGAAGGCCTTCGGGTTGGCCGGGCCGTAATCGATATGCAGCGGCAGATTGGCCTGGTGGACGGGATCGACCGCCTCGTTGAGGAAGCGGACCGCGGTCGCGAGATTGGGTGCGTCCTTGAGGATGCAGAGCGAGGTGCTCTGCAGGATGCCCTGGTTGTAGGTGAAGCCGACCTTGGCGCCTTCCTTGGTCAGCGCGCTGACGCGGCCGTTCCAGGCCATCACCATGTCGACCTCCCCGTCATTGAGGAGCTGCGCCGATTGCGCGCCCGAGGTCCACCACACGGTGATATTCGGCTTGATCTCCTCGAGCTTCTTGAAGGCGCGGTCGACGTCGAGCGGATAGAGCTTGTCGGGCGCGACACCGTCGGCCATCAGCGCCGCCTCGAGCGTGGCGATCGGATGATTGCGCAGCGCGCGGCGGCCCGGGAATTTCTTCACGTCCCAGAAATCGGCCCAGCTGTTGGGCGCGGCCTCGGCCGAGAATTTCTTCTGACTGTAGGCCAGCACGCTCGAATAGAACTCGTAGGCCACCGAATAAGGCGGAACGATAGGCCTCGGGCATCGCGGCGCCGTTTGGCAATTTCGAGAAATCGAGTTTTTCGAGCAGGCCCTGCTCGCCGCCGCGCAGGCAGTAACCGGTCGGCACGTCGACGACATCCCAGGTCGGCTTGCCGCTGGCGACCTGCGATTTGATCGCGGGCCAGGCGTCGGGGATGCTGTCCTGGTTGATGGTGATGCCAAGCTTCTTGGCGGAGGGATCGAGGATCGCGATCGTCTGCGCCTTCTGGTAGGCGCCGCCCTGCGAGACGAAGGTGATCTGGTCCGCATTGGCCGAAAACGCCGACAGCGTCGCGAGGACGCCGAAGGAAACGCCGAGCAGTGCGCGCCGGCAGCAAGATGCAATCATCATGTTCAACCCCTCTTGTTATGATCGGGCGCAGAACGTCTAACGCCCGATCGCATCCAGAAATTGGTACCAGCCGGCCACCATGCGGACGGCCGGCTCGCGCAGCGGATAGAATGGAATGGTCCTGACGCGGCGCGCGTCGAGCAGACCGAGGTCGACCGCCTCGCCGCGCACAAGCGACGCGAGATAGCGGCCCATCAGGCTCGACATTGCGACGCCGGCGCCATTGTAGCCGACCGAATAAAGGGTACGGTCATCGATGCGGCCGACATGCGGTACGGAATCGAGCGTCATGCCGACAAGTCCGGACCAGCGAAACGCCAGCGGAACATCGGCCAGCTCGGGGAAGATGCCGACCATCGCCTGGCGCAGCGCCTCGAACGCGCTTCCGAATCCTGCTTGCCGAAGGCGCCGCGGCCACCGAAGATGACGCGGTCGTCGACCTTGCGGAACCAGCGCATCATGCGCTTGGTCTCGGTGTAGGTTCGCCCCGTCGGCATCAGGCTGCCGGCGAGGTTCGGTGACAGCTTTTCGGTAGCGATGAGCGCGCTGCGGAACGGCACCAACGTGCGCTGCAGCCGCGCCGTCGCCGATGTCAGGTCGGAATAGGAGTTGGTGGCGATGATCGCCTGACGCGCGCGCACGCTGCCGCCGGGCGTCTCGGCGACGACGCCATCGCCGTCGCGACGGAGTGCGAGCACGGGGCTTTCCTGGAATATCGGCACACCGCGCTGCGCAACGCCCTTGGCGAGGCCGCGCAGGTAGTTCAGCGGATGGATGCCGCCGGAGCCGGGATTGAGCACCCCGCCGACAAAGCCCCGCGATCCCGTCTCTTCGCGCACCTGATGGGCATCGAGGATACGAACCTCGGTATCGCCCATCTCCCGCTTCATCCATTCGGCTTCGTCGATCGCGGCCCTGAGCGTCGCCTGATTGTGCGCGGCCTTGACCTGCCCGCTGCGCGTCAGCCGCGCACTCGCGATGCCGAATTCGGACACCAGCTCATCGACCATCTCGATGGATTCATGCGCGATTTCGTACATGCGCCTGGCCATGGCGCGGCCATGGGCGGCGTCGATGTCGCGGAACGAGAGCCGGAATTTGGCGGTGATGACGCCGCCATTGCGGCCGCTCGCGCCCCAGCCGGGATGATTGGCTTCGAGCACGACCGGCGAAAGACCGCTCTTCGCGATGTGATGCGCCGCCGACAGCCCCGTATAGCCCGCACCGATGATGACGACGTCGGCCTTTACCTCGCCGGCCAGCATCGGAAAGGCGGGCAACGGCTCCGCCGTATCCGCCCAGAGCGAGGCGGCCGATGCCATTGGGGTCCAGTCCTCTGTCATGCCAGCCGCCCTGCCCGTCTCAGCTTCCGACCGCGGCGTCGGCGAACGCCTTCATCGTGGCGAAATGGAAATCGGGCTTTGTGAGCTCCGGCACCTCAGGCGTGCCGCCAAAACCGTTCATGCCCTGGCGCCGCTCGATCCAGCACACCTTGTAGCCAAGCTTTCGCGCGATGCCGATGTCGTGGTGCTGGCTCTGCGCCACGTGCAGGATTTCGGACTGCTTGTAGCCGAACGCCGACTGCCGGCCCTTGTTGTAGGCGAAGAATTCCGGATTGGGTTTGGCGACGCCGGTGTCGTCGGCGCAGACGGTGTCGTGGAAGGGATTGCCGAGCGCGTGGGCGTAGCATGACAGCGCGACGCGATCCGCATTGGTCATCGCGACCAACCGGAATTTTGTGCGCAGGCGCTTCAGCGCCTCGACCGAATCCGAAAACGGCTGCCAGCGCAGCACGGCGAGCTGGAAGAAATCGCAGGCGGCATCGTCGGCCGACAGTCCGAGTTCCTTGGCGAGGTAGCGGTAGACATGGAACATCACTTCGCTCGACCGCTCCGGATGCGCGTCGCGGCCACGCTTGTAGGACGCAAAGATCTGATCGTCGCTGAGCTCGGCTGCCTTCCGGCCGGAGATCTTGCGCACCGCATCGAGCACGCCGGCTTCGAAATCGATCAAGGTACCGACGACGTCGAAGGTGAGAACCTTGAAGCTATCATATGGACATTTTCATCTCTTGTTCTGGTGTTGCACTCGGGTTTGACGGGGCATTCATTCCCGCGCCTTCTCCTGCGCTTTGGGCACGACGATGGTGTCTTCGGGATGGAGGGTGACGGTGAGTTCGCCGCCGACCGGCGGTAGCAGGCGCGAGGCCTGGTAATGACTGGGCTGGCGCAGGCTCAGGCAGGTGCCGTCGGCCAGTTGCAGGAACACGCGAAGGCTTTCGCCCTGATAGACGATGTCGGTGACCTTGCCGGTCAGGCGGTTGAGCGCGGCATCCGCCACGCCGTCCGCGATCAGGAGCTTCTCGCTGTGCACCGCGAGCATCAGGGCCTCGCCGTCCGGAATCGCGCGCGCGCTTTTCAGGACAGCGGGTCCTAGCGCCACGCTGCAGGCGTCGACGCGGCGGACCGGCAGCAGGCTCGCCTCGCCGATGAAACTCGCCACAAAGGAGTCGGCGGGATAATCGTGCAGCCGCTCCGGGCGATCGATCTGGACCAGCCGCCCGTCCTTGAGGATCGCAACGCGGTCACTCATCGTCAGCGCCTCGCGCTGGTCGTGGGTGACGTAGATGATGGTGGCGCCGATCCGCTTGTGCAGCTCGCGCAGTTCGATCTGCATCGCTTCCCGCAACTGCTTGTCGAGCGCCGACAGCGGCTCGTCCATCAGGATCAGGCGCGGCTCGAAGATCATGGCGCGTGCCAGCGCCACGCGCTGGCGCTGGCCGCCGGAGAGCTGGGCGATGCCGCGCGTCTCGTAGCCCGACAGCCCGACCATCGCGAGCGCGCCGCGTACCCTCGCAGCCCAATCCGCCTTTGCAATCCGTCGTGCGCGCAGTGGAAAGGCGACGTTCTCGCCGACGCTCATATGCGGGAATAGCGCGTAGTTCTGGAACACCACGCCGATGTCGCGCTTGTGCGGCGGCAGGAACGTCACGTCGCGGTCGCCGAAATAGGATCGAGCCTGACGAGGGCTGGATGAAGCCGCCGAGGATGCCGAGCAGCGTGGTCTTGCCGGATCCGGACGGCCCGAGCAGGGAGACGAATTCGCGCGGCGCGACGTTCAGGGTGACGTTGTCCAGCGCCCGGACCGCGTCATAGTTCTTGCTGGCGGCCCTGATGTCGACGCTCTCTCCGCCCTGGTCCAATGATCGACCCCGTTGCGTTACCGATGGCGCGCACCGATGCGCGCCATCGACGTCACCTGCGATGGCGCAAGCGACGGTTGAAACCGGCATGATCTCGTCTTATAGACCGGGCACTTCAAGGCGGCTCCCGAGGCCGTCCCCGCCGCGCCAGATTTTCAATCTTGCCCGTGCTGGCTGGCGATCGCGCAAGCCAACCAGAGTTGGCCGGCGGGGGCAATTGCCAAATTCTCACCGGCATCATAACATCACGTTATGCCTGACCTCCGGCGGAAGCTGCCCTCGAGCCACGCGCTGTTCGTCTTTGACGCCGCCGCGCGCAACGGCAGCTTCACGGCGGCGGCGGCCGAACTGAACGTCACCCAGCCGGCGGTGAGCCGGATGCTCGGACAGTTCGAGGACTATCTCGGCGTCCGGCTGTTCGACCGCACCAATGGCCGCGCTGTCCTGACGGAAGATGGCGAGATCCTCTATCGCCACGTATCGGATGGTTTCCGCAGCATCGAGGGCGGCCTGATCGAGCTCGACCGCCGCCGCAAGGGCACCGAGACGGTGACGCTCTCGGTCTCGTCGGCATTCACCACCCATTGGCTGATGCCGCGCATCGACAAGCTGCAGCGCCAGTTTCCGACGGTCGATCTCCGCTTCCAGCTGATTTCCGGTCCGCTGCGCGGGCCGGTCGACAATGTCGATCTCGGCATGCGGTTTCGCGATCGATACGATCCCGCGCGGAACGGCGCGCTGGTCATGAAGGAAGTCATGCTGCCGATCTGCAGCCCGGCCTATCGCGACGCCGATAGCGCGGACGGGCCGATCGAGGCCAACACCATCATCCGCCTTGCCGATACGCCGGGCGATTGGGCGGCGGAATATCCGGCCTTTCTCACCAGACGATCGGGGCCCGCCAAGTCGCTGAGTTTTTCCGACTACGCGGTGGTGGTGCAGGCAGCGCTGCTCGGCCAGGGCATTGCGCTCGGCTGGCTCACGGTCGCAGCCCATTGGCTGCTGACCGGCGCGCTGGTCCCGGCCTCGGAAACGCTCAGCACGACGCGGCGGCTTTGCGAATTGGTGCACCCGCATGACCGATCGATCCGGCCGGTCGTCAGCGAGATCAGGGACTGGATCATCGAGCAGATGCAGAGCGACATGGCCGCCATCGACCGGCTCTACCCGTCTCTAGGGCTGATGCCCGCGAGCTATTAGACGCCGGCGCGATCTTCCAGCGTCGGCGCCACTTCGCGGGCGACCTGCACCAGCGCTGCGATCAGCGGCGTCATCGGGTCGCGCTGCGGGATCACCAGTCCAACGCTGTAGTCGACGACGGGATCGACGATCGGAATGCTGCGGATGGAGTCGGACAACCCCAGCGTCTCCGCAAGCTTCGCCGGCATCACGCTCGCCCAGCGCCCGGTCTTGACGTGGGTGTAGAGCACCAGCAGCGAATTCGAGGTCAGCGACGGCGTGGCCTCCGCGCCTACCGAGCGCAACGCCCGATCGATGATGCGGCGGTTCTGCATGTCGGGCGTCAGCAGGCACAGCGGCACCTGGCCGACTTCCTTCCAGGTCACCTGCTTGCGATCGCCGAACATGGCGTCGGGCGACGTCAGCAGGCGATAGCTCTCGTTATAGAGCGGAATCGTGCGCACCTTGCCGATCGGTTCGTTCTCGATATAGGTCAGCCCGGCATCGACCTCGAGATTTTCCAGCAGACCCAGCACGTCGGCCGAGGTGCAGGACTGGACACGAAAGCGCACATCGGGGTACCGCGCGCGGAACGGCGTCGTCAGCGACGCCACCATGCCCAGCACGGTCGGGATCGCGGCGATCCGGATCTCGCCGGACAGCTTGTCCTTGAGGCTGTTGATCTCCTGGCGCATCGCACGGGCGTCGCCGACGATGCGCCGCGCCCAGTCGAGCGTGCGTTCGCCCTCCGGCGTAAAGCCCTGAAAGCGCGAGCCGCGCTGCACCAGCATGACGCCGAGAATTTCCTCGAGCTGCTTGAGGCTGGTCGACATGGTCGGCTGGGTGACGCCGCAGGCCTCCGCAGCCCGTCCGAAATGCCGCTCCTTTGCGAGCGCCAGCAGAAGTTCAAGCTTGTCGATCAAGGAGATGGTCCCAGGAAATGCAGTGGCAAAGGCGGTCGCCCGGTGCGCCAGAAATAGCACGGACCGGCGGCCATCAACACGTCAAAAGCGGCGTCCGGCGGGCTCGATTTCAGGGGCAATTCGGTTCTCGTATCGCCTCATTCCCCAACCTTATCGGCCTTATCGCGACAAGTTTCCTGGGTTGAGACCGACTTCAGCCAGCATCTTCCGGAGTGAGCTCCGACCCGAATTCGGTGCTGGCTGTGCGCGGCCGCTGTCAGCGGCGCGCCGGGATACGTCACGGCAACTGACCAACCGTCAAATCTGCTTCGCGCCCGGTTGCGCGGCATGATCCTAGATGACCGTTCTGCCCGAACGACGTGCTATCGTGCGACGCCGATCCATTGATACCGGTGGCGTCGCTCA
This sequence comes from uncultured Alphaproteobacteria bacterium, assembly GCA_963770135.1. Taxonomy (GTDB): domain Bacteria; phylum Pseudomonadota; class Alphaproteobacteria; order Rhizobiales; family Xanthobacteraceae; genus Bradyrhizobium. The sequence goes on from CAVYOM010000023.1 coordinate 85,001, forward strand.
ACCGAGTTGGGAGGTCTCATGATCACGATCCCGGAACTGGTCGCGCAAGCCTTGGGGACGTTTCTGGCTTCAGATACCAGGAGCAGGTTTGGCTCCTCCCAGGCCCGGTTGGCTGAATTTCTCCCCTATGCAGCCAGGCTCACACTGGAATGCATCGGCAACAGCGACGCCCTGTATCACAACATCGAACACACCATGCTCGTGACGCTTGCCGGGCACGATATCCTGATGGGTCGGGCGATGCTGCGGCACACGACAGCAGACGACTACACCAATTTCATTCTCGCGTGCCTTACCCATGACATCGGATACGTTCGCGGAATTGTCCAGGGAGATGACGGGGATTCCTTTGTCGCGGACCTCAGCGGCCGAACCATTCGCCTGACGCGAGGTTCATCCGATGCCGCGCTGGCACCCTACCATATCGACCGCTCGAAGCTGTTTGTTTTCGAGCGGCTCGACCCGATGGATGAGATCGATGCGAGCCGGATCGCCAGGAACATCGAATATACGCGATTTCCGTATGTCGCCTCATCGTCCAACGACGAACTCACCGAAGAAGAAGGGCTGTTGCTGCGCGCCGCCGACCTTATCGGACAACTCGGCGACCCCAACTACCTGAAGAAAGCGAATGCCCTGTTCTACGAATTTGAAGAAGTCGGCATGAACAAAACGCTCGGCTATCAGACGCCAGCAGACGTCGTTTACAAATATCCGCAGTTCTACTGGAACAACGTCGCTCCGCAGATCCAGACGGCAATACGCTATCTCAACGTCACCTCAAGTGGGCGGCAATGGATAGCAAATTTGCACAGCAATGTTTTCCGGGCCGAGCGTGAAATGAACCTGTCCGGCCCTCAGCCGTGATCGCGAGGCTGTCGTTGAGCTAGCCGCCGGCAATACCGGCGACACGCAATCCCTCGACGAAGCGATCGATGAAGCCCGGATCATTGCAGAAGAAGAACTGCTGTCGGGCCGTCGAAATGTCGTAGTTCGGCTTGCGCTGGAGCAGTTCGGCGACCGCCGTTTCCGCCTGCGCCCGATCCCCGAGAAGTCCGAGCGACGCCGCCAGTGTCGCAAACGCCTGATAGGTGACACTGGGCTGCCGTGCCGCCCGCCGCGCGAATTCGACCGCGATGTCATACTCGCCGAGCGAAAAGTGCGCCCAGGAACGTACGTGGTGGAAAGAGGAAATATGGCTGTCGCGCGGGCTCAGCATGGTCGCCCGATCGAGCAGCGTTTCCGCCTCGATCTCCCGTCCGTGCCACAGCATGTTGAACCCCTGGGCGAAATAGGCCTGCGCAAAACTCGGATTGAGCTCCAGCGATACGTCGAGCGTTGCCAGGGCCTCGTCGTTCTGATGGGTCAGGCACAAAACACGTCCGAGCGCGCAGTGGCAAAAGCAGTCGAGTTCGTCGAGCGCTACCGCATGGCGCCCCTGGCGCAATGCCGTTTCCAGCCGGCCTGCGCGATCTTTCGGTTCGTCAATGAACGCGCGTTGGATATTGACGTAGCTGAGCGCGCCGTGGCCGCGCGCGAAATTCGGATCGGCGGCAATCGCCCGCTGAAAATAGGATTCCGCCAGGTCGAACCCCGGCGTGGTGAAACGCCACAGATTCCATAGGCCGCGCTGGTAGCAATCCCAGGCATCCAGGCTTTCCGGCGCCTTGCGGGTGGCGAGGTGCTGCTCGAACTTCGACAGCTCGGGCTCGATCGTTGCGGCGATCTGCCGTGCCATCTCCTCCTGGATATCGAAGATGTATTCGAGCTGCAGGTCGTATTTGTCGGACCACAACTGCTTGCTGTCCGCGGCCCGGACCAGTTCCGCCGTGATCCGCACCGTGTCGCGACTCTTGCGGACGCTGCCGACCATCACATACCTGACGCCGAGCTGCTCGCCGATTTCGCGCGCGTCCACCGTTCGTCCCTGGAACGCCACGGTCGAGTGTCGCGAGATAACCGAAAGCCAACGGTTACGGGCGAGCAGACGAATAATGTCCTCGGTCAGGCCATAGCTGAAGTAGTCGTTTTCGGGATCATCGGACATGTTCCCGAACGGCAGCACGGCGATCGACGGCCGCGTGACCGCCTCAGCCTTCACGGCTTCCGAGACGATATCATCAAGGCGACGCACTTCTGCAGAAACCGAGACGCTGACGGGAACGTCTTCCCGCGCGGCACCGACATCAGGAACAAGCCGAACCGCCTGTGCATCCGCGTCCGGGGCGGTGACTGCCTGAACACTGCCGACAAAGCGGAAGCCACGCTTGTGCAACGTTCGAATCAAGGCCTGGTCGTTTCCGTTGTCGCCAAGCGCGCGCCGGGCGCCATTGATGCGGCTGGAGAGCGCGGCCTCGGAGATGATCCGGCCGTTCCAAATCGTCTCGATCAGCTCGTCCTTGCTGACAATCCGGTCGTGGTTGCGCACCAGATGCACGATGAGATCGAATACCTGGGGCTCGATATGGACCGCTTCCCCAAGCCGGCGCAGCTCCTGCTGGCTGAGGTCGATCTCGAATTCGGCAAATCGGTATTTAAATACCACTTCCAATAATCCGGCTCGTGGCGCCGCCCCTATCCGGCGGCGCAGGCTACAAACTAAGCAAAAACAGTCGCTTCGGGAGGAAAAACAAAGGTCTTCTCAAGATATCCGCCAAGCAAGAACACGCAGCACAATCTACAGACGGGTCAATCACCGCTCAATCGGAGATGACCATGATCGGCTTGTTGTCCAATCCCACCAAGGCGGATTTTTCGCCAGAAGGCTTGTTGCCGCACGAGAGCGCGATGCAACCCCGCACGAAGGTCCGCACCAGCCCCGTCGCCAACCCCTCCGTCCCGCCCACGCGCCTGAAGCGCCTTCTCAACGGCTGGATGGCCGCCGCCACAGCCTACCGCGAACGGCAAGCCGCCTTGCTGGCGTCGCACCGGACTGGCGATCGCAAACTGAACAACAAGCGCCTCTACCTCGGCCCGATCGACGACGCCCTCGAAAGGGCCGCCCGGCTTCGTAAGCGGAGGCGCCTCAAGCCGTCCTGACCAAAGCCATTGCTCAACATCAACATTTCAAACCCAGGAGATTTTAGATGTCGATTACGATGCACACCGGACCGAACACAGCGCGTCCCGCCATCGCCCCCCTTGCGACGCGGCTGCTCACCCTTTGCTACGGCGCCCTCGCCTATCTGATTTTCTTCGGCACGTTTCTTTACGCAGTCGGCTTCGTCTCGGGATATGTCGTGCCCAAGACCGTCGACAAGGCCGTCGCCGGTTCGACGTCCTCGCTGCAGACCGCCCTGCTGCTCAATCTGGTGCTGATGTCGATCTTCGCCGTGCAGCACAGCGGCATGGCGCGGCGGGGTTTCAAGAAGCTGTTCACGCGCTTCGCGTCGCCCGCGATCGAACGCTCGACCTATGTGCTGCTGGCCAGTCTCTCGCTGATATTGCTGTACTGGCAGTGGCAGCCGATGCCGGCGATGATCTGGAATATCGAAGCCCCTGTTCTCGCCGGCGTCGTGACCGCGGGCGGCTTCCTGGGCTGGCTTATCGTGCTCTACAGCACCTTCCTGATCAGCCATTTCGAGCTGTTCGGATTGACCCAGGTGGTAACGCATTTTGCCGGGCGCGTGACTGAGCCCATGAAGTTCAAGACGCCCGGCCTGTACCGCGTGATCCGGCATCCGATTTATCTCGGCTTCATCATTGCCTTCTGGTGCACGCCGACCATGACGCTCAGCCATTTGCTGTTCGCTGCGGTGACCACGGCCTACATCTTCGTCGGCATCTATCTCGAAGAGCGCGATCTGGTGGCGATGTTCGGCAATGAATACCGGCATTATCGCGAACGGGTGGCGATGTTGTTGCCCCGCATTTTCTGAAGAAGACAATCGAACACACGAAAATAGCGCTCGTCAGGATGCACTCAACGCACCTGACGGGCGCATTCGCTTCCGGAATGCGGCAATAGTAAGCCGTTAACCAACCAGTAACCGCCAGCCGACCGCCATAGGCTTTGCCTATGTGCCGTTCTCATGTCGATCGATTGCGTTTTGAAATCGCATCATGAGACAGCTTTATTGATATCTGGACCGATTCCACGTTTTGATCAGGGGCTACAACCTCTGATCGGAATGCGGATGATGTCGACTTGCGAACCCTGGAATGAAGCGCGCGGCGCCGAGATCATCGCCGAGCACGACAAGCTCGAAGGCGCCACGCTGGTGATCCTGCACGCGCTGCAGGAAGCTTTCGGCTACGTGCCCGAGTCGGCCATTCCGATGATCGCTTCCGCGCTCAGCCTGTCGCGCGCCGAAGTCCATGGCGTGTTCACCTTCTATCACGATTTCCGCCACGAACCCGCCGGCCGGCACGTGCTGAAACTGTGCCGCGCCGAGGCCTGCCAGGCCGCAGGCGGCGACGCGCTCGCCGCACGCGCCGAAGCCAAGCTCGGCATCGCGCTCGGAAACACCACGGCCGATTCGCGCGTGACGCTGGAGCCGATCTTTTGCCTTGGGCTGTGCGCCACAGCGCCGTCGGCGATGCTCGATGGCCGCGTCGTCGGACGGCTCGATGAAGCGCGCCTCGATGCGCTGGTCGCGGAGGCGCAGCGATGACGATGCGGATCTTCGTTCCCCGCGATGCCGGTGCGGTCGCCGTCGGTGCCGATGAAGTGGCCACGGCGCTCGAGCGGGCTGCCGTCAAAGCCGGTATCGCCGTCGAGATCGTCAGGACGGGATCGCGTGGGCTCTATTGGCTCGAGCCGATGGTCGAGCTTGCGACATCGCAGGGCCGCGTCGCGTTCGGCCCCGTGACTGCGGCAGATGCGCCATCCATATTCGATGCCATGACCACCGGCGGTTCGCACCCATTGCAACTGGGCCTCACCGAGGAAATCCCCTGGCTGAAGCGGCAAACCCGTCTGACGTTTGCGCGTTGTGGCGTGATCGATCCGCGCTCGGTCAGGGATTACCGCGCGCATGACGGCTACAAGGGGCTGGAGCGCGCGCTGACGCTGACCTCGGACGAGATCCTCGCCGACGTCACGGCGTCCGGACTGCGCGGGCGCGGTGGCGCGGGTTTCCCGACCGGCATCAAGTGGAAGACGGTGGCGCAAGCCCAAGCCGACCGCAAATACATCGTCTGCAACGCCGACGAAGGCGACAGCGGCACCTTCGCCGACCGCATGATCATGGAGGGCGATCCCTTTGTTGTGATCGAGGGCATGGCGATCGCGGGCGTCGCGGTCGGCGCCACCAAGGGCTACATCTACATCCGCTCGGAATATCCGCATGCGGTGGCGGCGATGAACGCCGCGATCACAGCCGCCCGGCGCACCGGCTATCTCGGTGAGCGCATCGTCGGCTCCAATCACAATTTCGACCTCGAAGTCCGGGTCGGCGCCGGCGCCTATGTCTGCGGCGAGGAAACCTCGCTGCTGGAAAGCCTCGAAGGCCGCCGCGGCATTGTCCGCGCAAAACCGCCGCTGCCGGCGCATAAGGGCCTGTTCGGCCGCCCCACCGTGATCAACAACGTGCTGTCGTTTGCGGCGATCCCCTTCATCCTCAACAACGGCGCCAAGACCTATGCGGAGTACGGCATGGGACGCTCCCGCGGCACCATGCCGATCCAGTTGGCCGGCAACATCAAGCATGGTGGCTTGTTCGAGACCGCGTTCGGCATCACGCTCGGCGAACTCATCGACGATATCGGCGGCGGCACCTTTACCGGCCGGCCGGTCCGCGCGGTGCAGGTCGGCGGTCCGCTCGGCGCCTATTTCCCCCGCGCGTTGTTTGACACCCCGTTCGACTATGAAGCGTTTGCAGCGCGCGACGGACTGATCGGACATGCCGGCGTTGTCGTGTTCGACGACAGCGTCGATATGGCGAAGCAGGCGCGGTTCGCGATGGAGTTTTGCGCGGTCGAGTCCTGCGGCAAGTGCACGCCGTGCCGAATCGGCTCGACGCGCGGCGTCGAAACCATCGACAAGATCCGCCGCGGCGAACGCGTGACTGAAAACCTCGCCGTGGTCGAAGACCTCTGCAACACCATGAAATTCGGCTCGCTGTGCGCGCTTGGCGGCTTCACGCCCTACCCCGTCATGAGCGCACTGAAACACTTCCGGGAAGATTTTGGCCCGGCACCGGCCACCCTGCAGGCCGCGGAATAAAGGACCACGCCATGTCACTCATTCAAGAAACCGATTTCGGAACACCGCGCTCGAAATCCGAGACGATGGTGACCCTTACCATCGACGGACAAAGCATCACGGTGCCCGAAGGCACCTCGATCATGCGCGCGGCCATGGAAGCCGGTACACAAATCCCGAAACTCTGCGCGACCGACATGGTCGATGCCTTCGGCTCCTGCCGGCTCTGCCTGATCGAGATCGAGGGCCGCGCCGGAACGCCGGCCTCCTGCACCACGCCGGCTGTGAACGGCCTTGTCGTGCACACCCAGACCGAGCGGCTGAAGAAGCTGCGCAAGGGCGTGATGGAGCTTTACATCTCCGACCATCCGCTGGACTGCCTGACCTGCGCCGCCAATGGCGATTGCGAATTGCAGGACATGGCGGGCGCAGTCGGCCTGCGCGATGTTCGTTACGGCTACGAGGGCGAGAACCACGTATTCGCCAAGTCCTTCAACGATAAGTCGGATGGCTGCAGCAATGACAACTGGATGCCGAAGGACGAGTCGAACCCGTACTTCACCTACGACCCCTCGAAATGCATCGTCTGTTCGCGCTGCGTCCGCGCCTGCGAGGAAGTGCAAGGCACCTTCGCCCTGACGATCTCGGGCCGCGGCTTCGACAGCCGGGTATCGCCCGGCATGAGCGAAAGTTTTCTCGGCTCCGAATGCGTCTCCTGCGGCGCCTGCGTGCAGGCCTGCCCGACCGCGACACTGACGGAAAAATCCGTCATCGAAATCGGCCAGCCCGAGCATTCCCTCGTCACCACCTGCGCCTATTGCGGCGTCGGCTGCACTTTCAAGGCGGAGATGCGCGGCGAGGAAGTCGTGCGCATGGTTCCCTACAAGGACGGCAAGGCCAATCGCGGCCATTCCTGCGTCAAGGGCCGCTTCGCCTGGGGTTATACCACCCACAAGGAACGCATCCTCAAGCCGATGATCCGCGAGGATATCGCCGATCCCTGGCGCGAGGTGTCGTGGGACGAGGCGTTCAATTTCGCTGCCGCGAAATTCAAGGGCATTCAGCAAAAGTATGGCCGCGACGCCGTCGGCGGCATCACCTCCTCCCGCTGCACCAATGAAGAAACCTATCTGGTGCAGAAACTGATCCGCGGCGGCTTCGGCAACAACAACGTCGACACCTGCGCCCGCGTGTGCCATTCGCCGACCGGCTACGGCCTGTCGCAGACTTTTGGAACCTCGGCCGGCACGCAGGACTTCGACTCGGTCGAGCATACCGACGTCGTGATGATCATCGGCGCCAATCCGGCCTCCGCCCATCCTGTGTTCGCCTCGCGGCTGAAGAAGCGGCTGCGCCAGGGCGCCAAGCTGATCGTGCTCGATCCGCGCCGCACCGAAATGGTCGAAGGCCCGCATATGAAGGCGCTGCATCTGCCGCTGATGCCGGGCACCAACGTTGCCGTACTCACCGCGCTGGCGCATGTCATCGTCACCGAGGGCCTGGTCGACGAAGCCTTCGTGCGCGAGCGCTGCGACTGGAGCGAGTTCGAGGAATGGGCCACCTTCGTGGCGCTGCCGAAGAACAGCCCGGAAGCCACCGCGATCATGACCGGCGTCGATCCGAAGGATCTGCGCGAAGCGGCACGGCAGTTCGCCACCGGCGGCAATGGCGCGATCTATTACGGGCTCGGCGTCACCGAGCACAGCCAGGGTTCCACCACGGTGATCGCGATCGCCAACCTCGCGATGGCGACCGGCAATATCGGCCGTCCCGGCGTCGGCGTGAACCCGCTGCGCGGCCAGAACAACGTGCAGGGCGCCTGCGACATGGGCTCGTTCCCGCACGAACTCCCCGGCTATCGCCACATCTCGGGCGACGCGGTGCGCGACCAGTTCGAGGCGATGTGGAACGTCAAGCTCAATCCCGAGCCGGGCCTGCGCATTCCCAACATGTTCGATGCCGCGATCGAAGGCACCTTCATGGGCCTCTACGTCCAGGGCGAGGACATCCTGCAGTCCGATCCCAACACCAAGCATGTGGTGGCCGCGCTGTCGTCGATGGAATGCGTCATCGTCCATGACCTCTTCCTCAACGAGACCGCGAACTACGCCCACGTCTTCCTGCCGGGCTCGACCTTCCTCGAGAAGGACGGCACCTTCACCAATGCCGAACGGCGTATCCAGCGCGTCCGCAAGGTGATGACGCCGCGCAACGGGCTCGCCGACTGGGAAGTCACTATCCGCCTCGCCAAGGCGATGGGTTACGAGATGCACTATGATTACCCGTCGCAAATCATGGACGAGATCGCGGCGCTGACGCCGTCCTTTGCCGGCGTCTCCTACGCCAAGCTCGAAGAACTCGGCTCCGTGCAGTGGCCCTGCAACGAGAAGGCGCCGGAGGGCACGCCTGTAATGCATATCGGCGGCTTCGTCCGCGGCAAGGGCAAGTTCATCGTCACCGAATATATCGCGACCGACGAACGCACCGGACCGAGATTCCCGCTGCTGCTGACGACGGGACGCATCCTGAGCCAGTACAATGTCGGCGCACAGACCCGCCGCACCGAAAACGTGGTCTGGCATGCCGAGGACCTGCTCGAAATCCACCCCCACGACGCCGAGCAGCGCGGCATCCGGGACGGCGATTGGGTGCGGCTGAAGAGCCGCGCCGGTGAAACCACCCTGCGCGCTGATATCACCGATCGCGTGGCGCCGGGCGTGGTCTACACCACGTTCCACCATCCGGACACGCAGGCCAACGTCATCACCACGGAGTTTTCGGACTGGGCCACCAACTGCCCGGAATACAAGGTCACGGCGGTGCAGATCTCGCCATCCAACGGTCCGAGTGATTGGCAGAAGGCCTATGACGAGCAGGCCCGCCACTCCCGCCGCATCGCGCCGGCGGAAGCTGCGGAGTAAGGCATGCCCCGTCCGGTCTATTCAGCAAAGCGGCAGGTTTGGCGCGATGGCGGCGCCAGCACCGGCACGCGCCAGATTCCGGAAGAGACTGCCCTGGCGTTGACCTACAATGGTGGCACCTATGCCGTGATGATGGGCACGCCACATGATCTGGCGGATTTTGCCGTCGGCTTCAGCCTCAGCGAGGGCATCGTGCAATTGGCTGACGAGATCGAGACATTCGACATCGTCGAAGTCGACGACGGTATCGAACTGCGGATGTGGCTGACACCTTCCAGCGCCGAACTTGTCAATGAGCGGCGGCGGCATATTGCGGGCCCGACCGGATGTGGCATCTGCGGCGTCGAGTTCGATTGCGGAGGCTATCCGCCCCGCCGCGATCGTTCCGAAGGGACGCACGTTCGCGCCGTCTGACATCATGGAAGCGATGGCCGGCATTGCTCCGCTGCAGGCAATCAACCACGTGACGCGCGCGGTGCATGCCGCAGCGTTTTGGACGCCTGCGCGCGGCATCGTATGCCTGCGCGAGGATGTCGGCCGCCACAATGCACTGGACAAGCTAGCCGGCGCGCTGGCGCTCGCTGAAATATCCGCCGCCGACGGCATCGTGCTGCTGACCAGCCGCGTTTCGGTAGAAATGGTGCAAAAGACCGCGGCGATGGGCACGCCCGTCATGGTCGCGGTATCGGCGCCGACCGCACTGGCCGTGCGCACAGCAGAGGCCGCCGGCATAACACTGGCCGCCATTGCACGATCCGACGGTTTCGAAGTTTTCACACATCCGGAACGGGTTACGGCCTTGCGGAATACTGGCGTTGCGGAGGCTACCCATGTCGCCTGACCGGCTGATCTACATGGCCAATCAAATCGGAAAATTCTTTCAGAGCCAGGGCCATGACAAGGCCGTGCCGGGGATCGCCGAGCACATCAAGAAATTCTGGGACCCGCGGATGCGGAAAGCGATCTTTGCGCATCTGGACGCCGGCGGCAGCGGGCTCGACCCCAATGTCCGCGACGCGCTCGAGACGCTCAAGAAAGCGTAAACAGGTCCCGTAGGATGGGTAGAGCGAAGCGAAACCCATCATCCCTCCGGGCACTCCAGTTGATGGGTTTCGCTTCGCTCTACCCATCCTACGAGCATTCCCCGCGTTGTCTTAAAGCTTCAGGAGCGCGGCGCCCGGTTGGGAGATCTGCATATCGGCGAAGCGGCACGAGCCGCTGCGGCGCTGGAACAGAGAGACACCGAGCAGCCAGATGTTGACGACGGTTCTGGCAGAGCCGCCGATGTGCTCCTTGTAGTCCGCGTAGATGTCACGCTCGTCGCTGACCCATTTGCCGAGATCGGCGAGACCGCTGCGGACCGCCATGTGCGACTCGAGCGGCGTCCAGCGCGGGATCGGGCAGCGGAACGCGGTGCCGACCGGAAGGCTCGAACTCCAGAAGTAGGTGAGGTCCTGGCCGTCGTCGAACTCCGCGGCGATGGAGAGGTAGTCGTGCGAGGTGAGCTGGTTTTCCGGCAGCCGCGACGGCAGTTCCTCGACGATCCAGCGCCAGCTCAGTTTGGTCTGCGGCTTCAGTTCGATGCCGACGGGACGCTGCAGAATGCCGGCGTTCTTCAGCGGCTCGACGGAAATCGCGCCGTTGCCGATATCATTGAAGATGACCGGGCCGCCACCCAGCATGAAGAAGTTGTTCCAGCCCGCGGGCAGCTTGCGGGGCGACTGCAGCCGCGCCAGTTCCGCAGCAACGATGCCGTCGACGTCGCCGTGGCCGAGCAGGCTTGTCAGGCCGGCAAGCGCGCTGCCGCGCCAGACTAGCGCCACGCCGTAGATGCGCGCGTCCGCCTTGGCGTACTCGTCCTTCGGCACCGCCAGTTCGCCGTCCGCATCCTTGAACTCGACGAGCGATCGCGCCATCTCGAGGGGACCTTCAGCCGCAGCCGTCATCGTGCCGGTGTTGCTCATCGGATTGAACATGGGGCGGGCGCCCCGGGTGCGTACGTGAAACGCAACGCCCGGCTCGACCCACAGATCCTGTTCGCGGGCGAGCCACACGCGGCCGCCGAGCAGGAATGTCACCTCCTGCCCCTTGGAGAGGGTGATCCCGAGGTCCTTCCACGGCAACTCGCTGCCGGAAAGATCGAAGACGCGCGCCTCGCGAAGCTCGGGGGATTTGGCCTTCGCGATCAGCGCCGTCACGCCGTCGACGAGCTCCGCGCGGTCGAGAAAGCTGATCGCCCCCATGGCCCTGCGATCGAGGACGAACGTGGCGAGCGGCGCCGTCAAGCCCAGTGCCATGAGCCTCTTCAGCATGTAACGTCGATTGAGTCCGTCTGCACCGTGAGAGCAGCCGGCACCGCGAGGCGGTGTGCACATATGTTCCTCCCTGGCTATTCTTTTGCGCGGTTGTGTTGTGCAGCGTATGCACGCGCAGCAATAGCTCAGAAGGTGGAGCTGAGCTTGGGTTGGTCACCCGACGATCGCCGGGAATATTGCCCAAGGTGACGGAGCGGATCGGCGAACCGGGCATTTGACCTTCATCGCTGCCACCTGGGCGGATGCCGAATGGCCGCTTATGGCCTATCGTGTCATCTTGCGGCGCTACAGAATTCAGGCGCTGTCGGGCACGGCGGGCATCGACCAAGCCGCACCGATCGATCTCGATTTATGACTGTGCCCCAGCACCAACTTCGCGAAAGCACCCTCACCCCGACCCTCCCCCGCAAGCGCGGGGGAAGGAAGAGGTGGGCGGCTTCGCGCGAACCTGGGTTCCTCTCGCTTCAGGAATCCCTACATCCCCATGATCGCGATGTCCTTCACCGTGCCGCTGACGCCGGTGATCTTGGCAGCCTCGGTCGCCTTTCCGGTAGCGAGGTCGATGCTGTAGAGCGTGCCGTCGGCCATCAGCCAGGCTTCGTTCTTGCCGGCGCCGTCGGACCAGATGTCGAACGCGACGGTGTCCGCCTTGATCCCGAGCTTGCCGATCGCAGCGAGCACGCCGTCGTTCGGCGGCGCCTGCTTGATCAATCCGGCGATGGTGCCGTCGATATTGAACAACGCGGTCTCCTTGGCGCCCTTCACCGAATTGATATAGGCGCCGGCGACGATGTTCGGCTTCTCGCCCTTGTGCATGTCGCCGTCGGCATATTTGTGGTCGCCGTCCTTGGTCACCTTGCCGTCATCGACATTGGCGCGCAGGTTCATCCCGTCCGCGCCCATCACGCGCAGGCGGTCAGCCACCGGATTGAAATCCACAGTCGCGGCGACGCCCTTGGCCAGCATGGTGTCGAGCTTCGACTTCGTCGTG
>CAVYOM010000024.1:0-97310 GCA_963770135.1 uncultured Alphaproteobacteria bacterium
GCAGACCGCCAAGGAGGCGCTCTCGCTTGCCGCCGCCAAGCTGCCGATCAAGACGCGCTTCGTCGCGCGCATTGCGGAGTAACGTCATGGCCCCGATGAAAGTTGAAGACATCAAAGCGATGAGCGACGACCAGAGGGACGACGCCGTCCTCAATCTGAAGAAGGAACGTTTCAACCTGCGTTTCCAGCGCGCCACCGGGCAGCTGGAAAACACCTCGCGGCTGCGCGAAGCCCGCCGCGATATCGCCCGCATCAAGACCATCGCCGCGCAGACGCGCGCGAAGAAGAAGTAAGAGGCCGTATTATGCCGAAACGTACCCTTCAGGGCGTGGTCGTGAGCGACAAGCAAGCCAAGACGGTGGTTGTGCGCGTCGATCGCCGCTTCACCCATCCGATCTACAAGAAGACGATCCGCCGCTCCAAGAACTACCACGCGCACGACGAGAACAGCGAGTTCAAGCCGGGCGACATGGTGTGGATCGAGGAGAGCAAGCCGATCTCGAAGTTGAAGCGCTGGACCGTGGTCCGGGGCGACCAGAAGAAAACCGCCTGAGATTCGTTCGGCCCGGCCGGATGAGTGATCAGATAAATTTTAGGCGCTAATTCGAGCGCATCAGAAAGAGGACGAGGTGCATCAATGATTCAGATGCAGACCAACCTCGACGTGGCCGACAATTCAGGCGCACGCCGTGTCATGTGCATCAAGGTGCTTGGGGGCTCCAAGCGCCGCTATGCCACCGTGGGCGACGTTATCGTCGTGTCGATCAAGGAAGCAATTCCGCGCGGCAAGGTGAAGAAGGGCGACGTGATGAAGGCCGTCGTGGTCCGGGTCCGCAAGGATATCCGCCGCGCCGACGGCTCGGTCATCCGCTTCGACCGCAACGCCGCCGTGTTGATCAACAACCAGTCGGAGCCGGTCGGCACCCGTATCTTCGGGCCCGTGCCGCGCGAGCTGCGCGCCAAGAACCACATGAAGATCATCTCGCTTGCGCCGGAGGTGCTGTGATGGCTGCCAAGATCCGGAAAGGTGACAAGGTCATCGTGCTGAACGGCCGCGACAAGGGCCGCACCGGCGAAGTATTCGAGGTCCGCCCCGCCGACAACAAGGCGCTGGTGCGCGGCATCAACATGGTGAAGCGTCACCAGAAGCAGACCCAGAACCAGGAAGGCGGCATCATCTCCAAGGAGTTGCCGATCCACCTGTCCAACGTCGCCTATGTCGGCAAGGACGGCAAGCCGACCCGCGTGGGCTTCAAGATTCAGGCCGATGGCAAGAAGGTACGCATTGCCAAGAGCTCGGGAGCAGAGATCGATGGCTGATACCGCTTACACACCGCGCCTGCGCACGCAGTTCGACAAGGAAATCCGCGGCAAGCTGACCGAACAGTTCGGCTATGCCAACGTCATGCAGGTGCCGCGCCTGGACAAGGTCGTCCTCAACATGGGCGTCGGCGATGCTGTCAACGACCGGAAAAAGGCCGAGACCGCGGCTGGCGAACTGACGCAGATCGCCGGCCAGAAGGCGATCGTGACCTATTCGCGCGTTGCGATCGCGACCTTCAAGCTGCGTGAAAACCAGCCGATCGGCTGCAAGGTCACGCTGCGCAAGGCCAAGATGTACGAGTTCATCGACCGCCTGGTCAACGTGGCGCTGCCGCGCGTGCGCGACTTCCGCGGCCTCAATCCGAAGAGCTTCGATGGCCGCGGCAATTACTCGCTCGGCCTCAAGGAGCACATCATTTTCCCCGAAATCGATTTCGACAAGGTTTCGGAAGCCCGCGGCATGGACATCACGGTCTGCACCACGGCCAAGACCGACGATGAGGCGCGTGCCTTGTTGACCGCATTCAATTTCCCGTTCCGGCAGTGAGACGCAGTTAGAGCCTCTCAAACGCGGAAACCCAGGAGCCAAGCATGGCAAAGAAGAGTTCGATCGAGAAGAACAACCGGCGCAAGCGGATGACGAAGAACGCCGCCCCGCAGCGTGCGAAGTTGAAGGCGATCATCGCCGACAAGACCCGGCCGATGGAAGAGCGGTTCGCGGCGACGCTGAAGCTCGCCCAGATGCCGCGCAATTCGTCGGCAACGCGGATCCGCAACCGCTGCGAGCTGTCCGGCCGTCCGCGTTCGGTTTACCGCAAGAACAAGCTTTCCCGCATCGCGCTGCGTGAACTCGGCTCCAAGGGCCTGGTTCCCGGGCTCGTGAAGTCGAGCTGGTAAGGAGGGTCGTCAAGATGTCAACGCACGATCCGATTTCCGATCTCATCACCCGCATCCGCAATGCGCAGATGCGTTCGAAGTCCAAGGTCTCGACCCCGGGCTCGAAGATGCGCGCCAGCGTGCTCGAAGTGCTGAAGTCCGAGGGCTACATCCGCGGCTACGCCAGCGTCGAACATGCTTCGGGCCGCAGCGAGCTCGAGATCGAGCTGAAATATTTCGACGGCGAGCCCGTCATTCGCGAGATCGAGCGGGTCTCCAAGCCGGGCCGTCGGGTTTACGCCTCGGTGAAGAACCTGCCGCGCGTGAACAACGGTCTCGGTATTTCGGTGTTGTCGACGCCGAAGGGAATCATGGCTGACCACGAAGCGCGCGACGCGAACGTGGGCGGCGAAATTCTCTTCACGGTGTTCTGAGGAAGGATTTAGAGCCATGTCACGTGTTGGCAAACGGCCTGTGGCGATCCCGTCCGGTGTGACGGCGAGCGTCGAAGGGCAGACCGTCAAGATGAAGGGGCCGAAGGGCCAGCTTCAGTTCGTCGTGCATGACGACGTCGAAGTGAAGTTCGAGGATGGCGCGGTCAAGGTCGCGCCGAAGCTTTCGACCAATCGCGCCCAGGCGATGTACGGCACTGCGCGTGCGCAGGTCGCCAACCTGGTCGAGGGCGTCACCAAGGGTTTCGAGAAGAAGCTCGAGATCACCGGCGTCGGTTACCGTGCTGCGCTGCAGGGCAAGAACCTGCAGCTCGCGCTCGGCTACAGCCACGACGTCGTCTACGCGATCCCGGAAGGCATCACCATCGTGGTGCCGAAGCCGACCGAGATCACGATCACGGGCACCGATTCCCAGCGCGTCGGCCAGGTCGCCGCGGAAATCCGCGCCTACCGTCCGCCGGAGCCCTACAAGGGCAAGGGTGTGAAGTACGCCAACGAATTCATCTTCCGCAAGGAAGGCAAGAAGAAGTAACGGAGCCGGTCATGTCACTCAAGGTCACGAATGCCCGGCGCAAGCAGCGCGTGCGCAACTCGCTGCGCCGGTCAGCCAATGGACGTCCGCGTCTGTCGGTGTTCCGTTCGTCGAAGCACATCTACGCCCAGGTCATCGACGACCTGAAGGGCGAAACGCTGGCTTCCGCCTCGTCGCTGGAAAAGACCATGCGCGATGGCGGCAATACGGGCGCCAACATCGATGCGGCCAAGGCCGTCGGCAAGCTGCTGGCGGAACGCGCCGTGAAGAACGGCGTCACGGAAGTCGTGTTCGACCGCGGCCAGTATCTCTATCACGGGCGCGTCAAGGCGCTCGCGGATGCGGCCCGCGAGAGCGGACTGAGCTTCTAACGTACCGGTTTTGGAAATTTACGAGGACAGGGGCTTTACTCCCCTAAAGATTGGAAAACACCATGGCAGGTGAACGCGAACGCGGTGGAGGCCACAGGGGTGGCCGGGAAGAGCGCGACAGTGAGTTCGTCGACAAGCTCGTCCACATCAATCGTGTGGCGAAGGTCGTCAAGGGCGGCAAGCGCTTCGGCTTTGCGGCGCTGGTCGTGATCGGCGACCAGAAGGGCCGGGTCGGTTTCGGCCACGGCAAGGCGCGCGAAGTTCCCGAGGCGATCCGCAAGGCGACCGAGTTGGCGAAGCGCAATTTGACGCGCGTCGCCCTTCGTGAAGGCCGCACGCTGCATCACGACATCGCCGGCCGCCACGGCGCCGGCCGCGTCTACCTGCGCGCCGCTCCGGCCGGTACCGGCATCATCGCCGGCGGCCCGATGCGCGCGGTGTTCGAAACGCTCGGCATCCAGGACGTGGTGGCGAAGTCGATCGGCTCGTCGAATCCCTACAACATGGTTCGCGCCACCTTCGACGCGCTGAAGCATCAGGATTCGCCGCGTTCGGTGGCCGCGCGCCGCAACATCAAGGTGTCCACGCTGCAGTCGCGCCGCGTCGGCGGCGATGCCGAAGTGGTGGCTGAATAATCGGCGCGATTTTCAAGCGCTTTTTGGAGTTAAGACGATGGCCAAGGCCGCAAAGATGATCAAGGTCGAGCAGACCGGCAGCGCGATCCGCCGCCATCACTCGCAGCGCGCGACGCTGATCGGCCTCAAGCTCAACAAGATCGGTCGTGTCACCGAGCTGCAGGACACGCCTGCAATTCGCGGCATGATCGCCAAGGTTCAACATCTCGTCCGCGTCGTCGACGAGAAGTAAGTACGGAGCATGATCCCGAAAACCGGCTACCGGTTTTCGGTCAAGATCAGCTCCAAGGATAAAGGAAACTAACGATGAAGCTCAGCGATATCGCCGACAACGCCGGCTCGCGCAAGAAGCGTATGCGCGTCGGCCGTGGCATCGGTTCGGGCAAGGGCAAGACTGCGGGCCGCGGCGGCAAGGGCCAGACCGCGCGTTCGGGCGTGCGCATCAAGGGCTTCGAGGGCGGCCAGATGCCGCTGCATCGCCGCCTGCCGAAGCGCGGCTTCAACAACATCTTCCGGCTCGACTTCGCCGAGATCAATCTCGACCGGCTGCAGGAGGCGATCGACGCCAAGCTGGTCGACGCCAAGGAAACCGTCACCGTCGAATTGCTGGTCAAGGCGGGCGTGATCCGTCGCGCCAAGGACGGCCTGCGGCTGCTCGGCCGCGGCGAACTCAAGGCCAAGCTCGCGATCGAGGTGCACGGCGCCTCGAAATCCGCGGTCGCGGCGGTCGAGAAGGCCGGCGGCACCGTGAAGATCCTGGCCTCGGCCAAGAAGGAAGAAGGCGAGGCTGCGTAACATCTGCGTCATTGCCCGTTTTGTCGCGGGCAATCCGCACGATAGGATGATGGACTTATCGTAGCCGAGCACCAAATAATGTCCGGCGTCTGCCGAGAGCCCCGACCGGGGCATCGGCTTGGGGGGCGGCGGGAGAAAGCCTGAACATGGTCTCAGCAGCAGAACAACTTGCGGCAAACCTCAATTTCGGCGCCTTGGCGAAAGCCGACGAACTGAAGAAGCGCATCTGGTTCACGCTGGGTGCGCTGCTTGTTTATCGGCTCGGCACTTACATTCCGCTGCCCGGCATCGACCCCGCGATCTGGGAACAGGTGTTCAAGTCGCAGGCCGGCGGCATCCTCGGCATGTTCAACATGTTCGCCGGCGGCGGCATCCACCGCATGGCGATTTTCGCGCTGAACATCATGCCGTACATCTCGGCATCGATCATCATCCAGCTCCTGACCACGGTGTCGCCGCAGCTCGAGGCGCTGAAGAAGGAAGGCGAGGCCGGCCGCAAGACGCTGAACCAGTACACCCGCTATCTGACGGTGATCCTGGCCTCGTTCCAGTCCTACGGCATCGCCGTCGGCCTTCAGGGCGCCGGCAACGTCGTCAGCGACCCCGGCCCGTTCTTCCTTATCTCCACGACGATCACGCTGACCGGCGGCACCATGTTCCTGATGTGGCTCGGCGAGCAGATCACCTCGCGCGGGATCGGCAACGGCATTTCGCTGATCATTCTGGCCGGCATCGTCGCCGAGCTGCCGTCGGCGCTTGCCAACATGCTGGAATTGGGGCGCCAGGGCGCACTGTCGACCGGCCTGATCCTGGTCGTGATCGTGATGGCGGTCGCCGTGATCGCCTTCATCGTGTTCATGGAGCGCGCACAGCGCCGGCTTCTGATCCAGTATCCAAAGCGTCAGGTCGGCAACAAGATGTTCGAGGGCCAGTCCTCGCATCTGCCGCTCAAGCTCAACACCTCGGGCGTGATCCCGCCGATCTTCGCCTCGTCGCTGCTGTTACTGCCGGCCACCGTCGCGAACTTCAACGCCGGCAAGGGCCCGGAATGGTTCCAGTGGCTCAATACCCAGCTCAGCCACGGCCGTCCGCTGTTCCTGTTCCTGTATCTGGCGCTGATCGTGTTCTTCGCCTTCTTCTACACCGCGATCGTGTTCAACCCGACCGAGACCGCCGACAATCTGAAGAAGCATGGCGGCTTCATCCCGGGCATCCGGCCGGGCGAGCGCACCGCCGAATATATCGATTACGTGCTGTCGCGTATCACCGTGCTGGGCGCGATCTATCTGGCGATCGTCTGCCTGATTCCCGAAATCCTGATTTCCTATGCTTCGGTGCCGTTCTACTTCGGCGGCACCTCGCTCCTGATCGTCGTCAGCGTGACCATGGATACGGTGGCGCAGGTGCAGGGTTATTTGCTGGCCCATCAGTATGAGGGGCTGATCAGGAAATCCAAGCTGAGGGGCCGCCGCCGCTGATTTTGCGGAAACGCTGCGGTCTGAATTTCAATAAAAGGGTGTGCGGCGTTTCGCTCACCAAGCCGGGGGGCGAATAGTCATGAGATTGATCCTTTTGGGTCCGCCGGGTGCGGGCAAGGGGACCCAGGCGCAGCGGCTCGTCCAGAAATACCGCATCGTCCAGCTCTCCACCGGCGAGATGCTGCGGGCGGCGGTCGCAGCCCAGACGCCGGTCGGCCTGCAGGCCAAGGACATCATGGCCAGCGGTTCGCTGGTGCCGGATGAGATCGTGATCGGGATCATCTCCGACCGTCTCGACCTGCCCGACATGAAGAACGGTTTCATCCTCGACGGTTTTCCGCGCACGGTGCCGCAGGCGGCAGCCCTCGACGAACTGCTGAAGAAGAAGCACATCAAGCTCGACGCCGTGGTCGAACTGCGCGTCAACGAGAGCGCGCTTCTGAACCGCGTCGAGACCCGCGTCGCCGAGATGCGGGCCCGCGGCGAAGAAGTGCGAATCGACGATACCCCGGAAGTGCTGTCGAAGCGGCTGGCGAACTACCGCACGATGACCGAACCGCTGATTTACTACTATTCCGAGCGTCGCAAGCTCTTGACGGTCGACGGCATGATGACGATCGAGCACGTCACCCGCGAGATCAACCGCATCCTGTCCGCGATCGGGGCGGTGGAACCCAAGGGCGGCGCCCAGGCCGCCGCGCCCGCCAGGAAGACCACGAAGGCCGCCCGGAAGACCGCCCGTCCGGCAGGCAAAAAAGCCGCCAAAACGGCCGGGAAGGGCGCCAAAGCTGCCCGCAAGGCCGAAAAAACGGGCTCCAAGGGGGTTAAGAAGGCAAGCAAGAAGGCGGGCCGGAAGGCCGCCGCTGCCGCCAGGGGCGGGAAGGCCGGAAAGGCCAAAAAGACGGCAAAAAGGACCGTCGGCAGGGCCTCGAAAAAGGTCACGAAAAAGCGAGCTAAACGATAGAGGCGGTTGACGAAACCGAGTTGAATCCTTTAATAAGCCCCGCATCCAAGTCGGATAGTTTTATGACGATGCCGGGCCCCGAAGCAGATGAGGGGAAGGGCGTCGTGTTCGCGTTTGCGGACACCTGCCCGAGATAGCAAGAACTTTAGACCGGTCCACGAGGGATCGGTGACAGGAGAGAAGTCCGTGGCCCGTATCGCCGGCGTGAATATCCCGACCAACAAGCGCGTTCTGATCGCGCTCCAGTACATCCATGGCATCGGCCAGAAGAACGCGGCCGAGATCATCGAGAAGGTGAAGATCCCGGAGGATCGTCGCGTCAGCCAGCTGAGCGACCAGGAAGTCCTGCAGATCCGCGAAGTGATCGACCGCGACTATCTCGTCGAAGGCGACCTTCGCCGTGAGACCGGTATCAACATCAAGCGTCTGATGGACCTCGGCTGCTATCGCGGCCTGCGTCATCGCCGCGGCCTGCCGGTGCGCGGCCAGCGCACCCACACCAATGCGCGCACGCGCAAGGGCCCGGCCAAGTCGATCGCCGGCAAGAAGAAGTAAGCGGGCGAATAGCGAATAGGGAATGGCGAATAGATTTCTATTCGCTACTCGCCATTCGCCACTCGCCTTTTTAGGTGTAGCCGCTGGCAATACGGCGGCGTTTGAGATCACAGGAAGGTTTTAGGTAATGGGCAAGGAAGCCACCCGCGTACGCCGTCGCGAACGCAAGAACATCGCCTCGGGCATCGCGCACGTCAACTCGTCGTTCAACAACACGACCATCACCATCACCGACGCACAGGGCAACACCATTGCCTGGTCGTCGGCCGGCACGATGGGCTTCAAGGGCTCGCGCAAGTCGACCCCCTATGCCGCGCAGGTTGCGGCCGAAGACGTTTCCAAGAAGGCGCAGGAACACGGCATGCGCACGCTGGAAGTGGAAGTTGCCGGCCCCGGTTCGGGCCGTGAATTGGCGCTTCGTGCGCTGCAGGCGGCGGGCTTCACCGTGACGTCGATCCGCGACGTGACGACGATCCCGCACAATGGCTGCCGTCCGCGCAAGCGCCGGCGCGTTTGATATCTGGTCGCGGGCGGCAGGCGCCGCCTTGCGATTGTTTTGGAATTTTGATGGCCGCGGGCTGATCCGCGGTCTCCAACGCCGGTGATCTGAAGGCAGATCGATCGGCCGGTCTATTGACCCGAAGGGGTGACAAAGTGACGATCCAGAAAAATTGGCAAGAACTTATTCGACCGAACAAGCTGCAGGTAACGCCGGGCTCCGACGCGACCCGGTTTGCCACCGTGGTCGCCGAACCGCTTGAGCGCGGCTTCGGCCAGACGCTCGGTAACGCGCTGCGCCGCATCCTGCTGTCCTCGCTGCAAGGCGCGGCCGTGCAGTCGGTGCACATCGACGGCGTGCTGCACGAGTTCTCCTCGATCGCGGGCGTTCGCGAGGACGTCACCGACATCGTGCTCAACATCAAGGACATCGCGATCAAGATGCAGGGCGAAGGCCCCAAGCGCATGGTCGTGAAGAAGTCCGGCCCGGGCGCCGTCACCGCTGGCGACATCCAGACCGTCGGCGACGTCGTCGTGCTCAATCCCGACCTGCAGATCTGCACGCTGGACGAGGGCGCGGAAATCCGCATGGAGTTCACGGTCGCTTCCGGCAAGGGCTACGTCGCCGCCGAGCGTAACCGGCCCGAGGATGCGCCGATCGGCCTGATCCCGGTCGACAGCCTGTTCTCGCCCGTGCGCAAGGTCTCCTACAAGGTCGAGAACACCCGCGAGGGCCAGATCCTCGACTACGACAAGCTGACCATGACGATCGAGACCAACGGCGCGATCTCGCCGGAAGACGCGGTGGCCTATGCCGCCCGCATCCTGCAGGACCAGCTCAACGTGTTCGTGAACTTCGAAGAGCCGCGCAAGGAAGTGACGCAGGAGATCATCCCCGATCTCGCGTTCAACCCGGCGTTCCTCAAGAAGGTCGACGAGCTCGAACTGTCGGTGCGTTCGGCGAACTGCCTGAAGAACGACAACATCGTCTACATCGGCGACCTCGTGCAGAAGTCGGAAGCGGAAATGCTCCGCACCCCGAACTTCGGCCGCAAGTCGCTGAACGAGATCAAGGAAGTGCTGGCCCAGATGGGTCTGCATCTCGGCATGGAAGTGCCGGGCTGGCCGCCGGAGAACATTGACGAGCTGGCCAAGCGTTTCGAGGATCACTACTGAGCGAATAGGGAGTGGCGAATAGCGAATGGGGAAGAACCTACTCGCTACTCGCCACCAAGGGCGAACGCAGGCAGCCCACCTGAGCAACATGTCCGACGAACCGTCGCGACGAAGTCAAGTCAAGGAATACTCACATGCGTCACGGCAAGGTTCATCGTAAGCTCAACCGCACCGCCGAGCATCGCAAAGCGATGTTCGCCAATATGTGCGCCGCGCTGATCAAGCACGAGCAGATCGTCACCACGCTGCCGAAGGCCAAGGAATTGCGCCCGATCGTCGAGAAGCTGGTCACCCTCGGCAAGAAGGGCGGGCTCGCCATGCGCCGCCAGGCGATCTCGGAAATGCGCGACAAGGATCAGGTCAGGAAGCTGTTCGACGTGCTGGCGCCCCGCTACAAGGACCGCCAGGGCGGCTACACCCGCATCATCAAGGCCGGCTTCCGCTACGGCGACAACGCTCCGATGGCCGTGATCGAGTTCGTCGACCGCGACGTCGATGCCAAGGGCCTGGATTCGGGCCCGGTGCAGGAAAAAGAAGCCGAGGCGGCGTAAGTTTTACGGATCGGATTTCAAAAGCGGCGCCATGTGCGCCGCTTTTTATTTGCGCATCTGCCGCCCGCGGGCTGCATTTGCGGTCGTCCCCGCCGCTCCCGATATCGCTGTCATCAACCATGGAGATGACGGATGAAAATCGATCTTTCGGGCAAGACGGCGCTGGTGACGGGCTCCACCTCCGGTATCGGCCACGCAATTGCCAAGGGCCTCCTTGCTGCAGGCGCGGACGTGGTGATCAATGGCCGGGCGCAAGCCAAGGTCGACGCCGTAGCCGCCGCGCTCGGCAAGACTGCTGGCAAGGCTGGCGGCAAGGTGCGGGGTGTTGCCGCTGACGTCTCGACGGCGGCGGGATGCAAGACCCTGGTTGCGGCGCTGCCTGATGTCGACATTCTTATCAATAATACCGGCATATTCGAGCCGAAGCCCTTCTTCGATATTCCGGATGAGGACTGGAGCCGTTTTTTCGATGTCAACGTGATGTCCGGCATCCGTTTGTCGCGCGCCTACATGCCGGGCATGCTTAAGCGCAATTGGGGCCGTATCGTTTTCATCGCCTCGGAGTTGGCGTTGATGATTCCGAAGGAGATGATCCATTACGGCATGACCAAGACGGCGCAACTCGCCGTTTCGCGCGGCCTTGCCGAATTGACCCGGGGAACCGCTGTTACCGTCAATTCCGTGATGCCGGGGCCGACCATGTCCGAAGGCGTCGAGACTTTCGTCGCCGACCTCGCCAGGCAGAACGGCCAGTCCGAGCAGGATGCGGCCGCGCAGTTCATCAAGCGGCATCGCCCGGGATCGCTGATCCAACGCTTTGCCAGCGTCGAGGAGATCGCCAATATGGTGATCTACGTCAGTTCGAAAGAGGCTTCCGCGACCAACGGCGCCGCGTTGCGCGCAGAAGGCGGACTGATCCAGACCATCGCGTGAGGCGAGAGATGTCAGCCTACGTCATTTCCGAAGTCGATGTACGTGACGCGGCAGGCTTCGAAGCCTACCGCACCATCGCCGCGAAGGCGATCGCGCAGTATGGTGGCCGCTATCTGGTGCGCGGCGGCGCCGCAAGCACGGTCGAAGGCGGCCCGCCGCCGAAGACGATCATCGTCGTCGAATTTCTGACCATGGAACGTTTGGACGAATGGTACGCCTCACCGGAATACGCGGAGGCGTTGAAGGTGCGGCAGACTGCGCTGGATCGGCGACTGATCTTCGTCGAGGGTGTCGCGCCGGTTTGAACTTCACCGTGGTGCATAAAGTCGACTGAGCAATCGACTGACATGTGTCCGCAAAAAAGGGCCGCCATGTTGGCGGCCCTTTAATTTCGTGAATCACCAGCGACGCCAGTGGCCATACCGTGGACCATAGAATCGCGGGCCGCCATAGTAGGCGTAGGCCGGGCGGATCACGCGGCGATAGCGAACCACCGGGTAGGAATCGCCGTAATAGCCGCCATAGTAGGCTGGCGCGTATCCGCCGCCGCCGTAATACCCGTCATACTCACCGCCATAGTAGGCCGGCGCATAGCCGCCGTAATAACCGTAACCCGGACCATAGCCATAGGCGCTGGACGCTATTCCGCCAATCACGGCGCCTGCGATCAGTCCGCCAGCCACGCCCGGGAAAAATCCCCCTCCGCGCCAGCCGGCCTCCGCCGGCGAAGGTGCCGTTAGGGCCGTCAAGCCCAGGACCGCCGCTGCGGCCAAAGCCAAAGGTGCCTTCCTCATGGACCACTCCTTTCCGTAAACACACAACCGGTCAACACAAACGGGTGCGGTTCGTTGCTAAGACGCGGGGTTCCCAATGACCTCACCCGCAGATTTAACTTTCATGAACAGCTGTTCAGGACGGCCAAAGCGCATCACCGCCTGCCGCCGAGGATCGTCAATTTCTTACCGGTTTGGAACTCAACGCTCCGTGAGCTTTTTTCGGAGTCGACCAACTGCGAACTACCACGGGCCTCGAAGCGAACGCGAGCAACCGCTAGGGAACTTTCAGCGGCGTCGGGCGTTGATATGTATGGACAATTTTGAGCATCGAGAGAAACCGCCGATCACAAAGGAAGAGCGTGAGGCAAAAAAGGAACGGGCTCGCCAGGAGGCCGAGAAAGCCCTTGTCGCGCGCAAGAAGGAAGACGACGCTTTTCGCGCCAATTTCGAGCGGCTCAAAGCCGAGCGACTGGCCCGCGAGGCAACGGAAGTGAAATCATAGCGCAGCGATGCGCTCGCGTGGTGTCACGAGGGTGGACGTACCCCTCGTGACCGCAAAGGCTCCCGGCTTCGGCTTGGGCGCCTTTTTGCGTTAGCTGTTTGCTTTGCACGCCTTCAATTCGGCGCGACGCGATGCATCGTCCTTCTGGCCCATCGCGCCTGCATCACGAATCCGACGCGTTTTGATTTTTACCACCCCTCCAGCACGATCTTGCCGCGCGACTTGCCGCTCTCCAGCAGCGCATGGGCGCGTTTCAGATTGGCGGCGTTGATGGTGCCAAAGGTCTGGTCGAGCGTGGTGCGCAGCACGCCCTTGTCGAGGAGGTCGGCGACGTCGTTGAGCAGATGATGCTGGGCGATCATGTCGGGCGTCTGGAATGACGAGCGCGTGAACATCGACTCCCAGTGCACCGAGATGGCCTTGCCCTTGAATGCGCTCATGGTGAATTCCGGGGGATCGTCGATCAGGCCGAACTTGCCTTGCGGCGCCATGAAATCCGCGATCGCCTTGTAATGCTGGTCGGTGAAGGTCAGGCTCGCGACCAGCGCTACCGGCGGCACTTTCAGCTTCTCGATCTGCTCCTTCATCGGCTTGGAGTGATCGACCACCGCATGTGCGCCGAGGTCAAGGCACCATTTTTGCGATTCCGGCCGCGTGGCGGTGGCGACCACTGTGAGCCCGGTGAGCCGGCGCGCAAGCTGGATCAGGATCGAGCCGACACCGCCGGCGCCGCCGGTGATCAAAAGCGTGCGCGGATCGACGCTCTTGCCCGGCACCGCGCCGAGCCGGTCGAACAGCAATTCCCACGCAGTGATCGAGGTCAGCGGCAGGGCGGCGGCCTGCGCGAACGATAGCGACTTCGGCTTGCGGCCGACGATCCGCTCGTCGACCAGATGAAATTCCGCGTTGGTGCCCTGGCGCAGGATCGAGCCGGCGTAAAACACTTCGTCGCCCGCCTTGAACAGGGTGACGTCGGGGCCGACGGCATCGACGATGCCGGCAGCGTCATAGCCCAGGATTTTGGTTTCGCCCTCGGGCGGGGCGGCGCGCTTGCGCACCTTGTAGTCGACCGGATTGGCGGAGATCGCCTTGACGGCCACCCTGATGTCGCGGCCCTTCGGCTCCGGCTTGGCGGTCTCGAAATCTATCAGCGAATTCGCATCCTCGATGGGGAGCGATTTTTTGTACCCGACGGCCTTCATGCCCGTGTCTCCTGGCTGCTGGAACGCTTGCAGACTAACTGTCGCGCTGGCATCAAATTGGCAAGTACTGTAAATTCAGGGAACTAGTCCCTGTTTGGATACTATTGGAAAATGGCACATGAAACGGCGGAATTTTGCCCATCGGCCCGGCTGCGCGGTCGAGGCCACGCTCGACCTGATCGACGGCAAATGGAAGGGCGTGATCCTGTTCCACCTGCAGGCCGGCACCCAGCGTTTTGGCGAGTTGCGGCGGCGGATGCCTGGCATTACCCAGCGCATGCTGACCAAGCAGCTTCGGGCGCTGGAGGACGACAAGCTCGTGATCCGAAAGGTCTATGCCGAGGTGCCGCCGCGGGTCGAATACACGCTGTCTGATATCGGCGAGAGCCTGCGGCCGGTGATCGAGACGCTGCGGGCGTGGGGCGAAGGCCATCGGGAACGGCTTTCGTGTGCACCTGCACCCGAGACCGTCAAAGCGCCCGATCGCGCGGCCTGACTGGCGCCTTTGTTTGCCGGTTTACCTTCTCTCGTTGCGGCCCCGCATCTATATGTGAGGCGTTAAATTCCGGGGTTTTCGCATGAATTTGATCCGCTCCTTCACCCTGCTGCTGGCTTCCGTAGTCGTCGCAACGCCTGCGCTGGCGCAGCAGGATCGCCGCGTGCCGGCCTCGGGCGCCGAACTGCGGCTGTCCTACGCGCCGATCGTGCAGCGCGCGCAGCCGGCGGTGGTGAATGTCTATGCCGCCAAGACCGTGCAGAACCGTAATCCGCTTTTGGATGACCCTCTGTTTCGCCGCTTCTTCGGCGTCCCCGGCCAGCAGCCTGAGCAGATGCAGCGTTCGCTCGGATCGGGCGTGATGGTGGATTCGTCCGGCCTCGTCGTCACCAACAACCACGTCATCGAGGGTGCCGATCAGGTGAAAATTTCGCTCGCCGACAAGCGCGAGTTCGAGGCCGAGATCGTGCTCAAGGACAGCCGCACCGATCTGGCCGTGCTGCGCGTGAAGGACGGAAGAGAGAAATTCGCCACGCTGGACTTCGCCAATTCCGACGAGCTGCTGGTCGGCGACGTCGTGCTCGCGATCGGCAATCCCTTTGGCGTCGGACAGACCGTGACCCACGGCATCGTCTCGGCGCTGGCGCGGACGCAGGTCGGCATCACCGACTACCAGTTCTTCATCCAGACCGATGCCGCGATCAATCCCGGCAATTCCGGCGGCGCGCTGGTCGACATGACCGGCAAGCTCGCTGGCATCAACACCGCGATCTTCTCGCGTTCCGGCGGCTCTCAAGGCATCGGCTTTGCAATTCCGGCCAACATGGTGCGCGTGGTCGTGGCATCCGCCAAGAGCGGCGGCAAGGCGGTCAAGCGGCCGTGGCTCGGTGCAAAACTGCAGGCGGTGACGCCCGAAATCGCCGAGACGCTGGGGCTGAAACTGCCGAACGGCGCGTTGATCGCCAATGTCGCGCCGAACAGCCCGGCCGCCCGCGCCGGCCTGAAGCCGTCAGATCTGATTGTCGCGGTCGAAGGGCAGACGATCGACGACCCCAATGCGTTCGACTATCGCTTCGCCACAAGGCCGCTCGGTGGCTCTGCCCAGATCGACGTCCAGCGTTCCGGCAAGACCGTGAAATTGACGGTGCCGCTGGAAACCGCGCCCGACACCAACCGCGAGGAAGTCGTGCTCACCGGGCGCTCGCCATTCCAGGGCGCCAAGGTCGCCAATATTTCGCCGGCGCTTGCCGACGAACTGCATCTGGATTCCCAGACCGAGGGCGTCGTGGTGATCGATCTCGCCGATGATGCAACAGCCGCCAGCGTCGGATTCCAGAAGGGCGACATCATCCTTGCCGTCAACAACCAGAAGATCGCCAAGACCAGCGATCTCGACAAGGCCTCGAAAGCGGGGGCAAGGCTGTGGCGCATCGTCGTGGTGCGCGGCGGCCAGCAGATCAACGTGACGCTGGGCGGATGAGCCCCAAGCAACCCCGCGAAGCGACCAATCTCTTCGCCGCGGCGGGGATGGAGCACGATGCGCCGCATCCGCTGCCCGACCGGTTGCGCCCGCGCACGCTCGCCGATGTCGTCGGCCAGGATCATATTCTCGGTCCCGACGGCGCGCTGACGCGCATGCTGGAGACGCGCACGCTGGGCTCGCTGGTGTTCTGGGGGCCGCCCGGCACCGGCAAGACCACGGTGGCGCGGCTGCTGGCGGACGCCACCGAACTGCATTTCGAGCAGATTTCCGCGGTGTTTTCCGGCGTTGCCGATCTGAAGAAGGTGTTCGACGCGGCGCGCGCCCGGCGCGAGATGGGCAAGGGCACGCTGCTGTTCGTCGACGAGGTGCATCGCTTCAACCGCGCGCAGCAGGATTCGTTTCTGCCCGTGATGGAGGACGGCACCGTGGTGCTGGTCGGCGCCACCACGGAAAACCCGTCGTTCGAACTCAACGCCGCGCTTTTGTCACGCGCGCGCGTGCTGGTGTTTCACTCGCTCGATGCCGCCGCGATCGAAAAATTGTTTGCGCATGCCGAGAAGGCCGAGGGCCGAAAATTGCCGCTCGATGCGGAGGCGCGCGCCGTGCTGGTGCGGATGGCCGATGGCGACGGCCGCGCCTCGCTGACGCTGGCCGAGGAAGTCTGGCGCGCGGCGCGCAAGGACGAAATCTTCAACGCCGCGCAGTTGCAGGAAATCTTGCAGCGCCGCGCGCCGATCTACGACAAATCCGCCGACGGCCATTACAATTTGATCTCGGCGCTGCATAAATCGGTACGCGGCTCCGATCCGGACGCGGCGCTGTATTATCTCGCGCGCATGCTGGACGCCGGCGAGGATCCGCTGTTTCTGGCGCGGCGCGTGGTGCGCATGGCGGTGGAGGACATCGGCCTTGCCGATCCGCAGGCGCTGGCGATCTGCAACGCCGCCAAGGATGCCTATGATTTTCTCGGGTCTCCCGAGGGCGAGCTCGCGATCGCGCAGGCCGTGATCTATCTCGCCACTGCGCCAAAATCGAACGCCGCCTACAAGGCCTTTGGCGCGGCGATGCGCACGGCGAAGGAGGGCGGTTCGCTGCTGCCGCCAAAACACATCTTGAATTCGCCGACCAAGCTGATGAAGTCGGAAGGCTATGGTTCCGGCTACGAATACGACCACGACGCGCCGGACGCCTTCTCCGGGCAAGACTACTTTCCGGAAGCATTGGGGCGGCAAACCTTCTACGATCCGCCCGACCGCGGCTTCGAGCGCGAAATTCGCAAGCGGCTGGATTACTGGGCGAAGTTGCGTAGGGAGCGTGAGCGCGAATGAGAAGTTTCGGCAATCATCTTGCGCAGACCCTTCGGGCGATCGCTGTCGTGACGCTGGCGTCGACGCTTCCTGCGGCCGCGGAGACCGTCGAGGTCGCGCCGGGCGTGCAGGTGACGAAGCGAACCTTCACGGCGCCGGTCAACGAGCAGCCGTTCTTCGGATTTACGGCCAAGAGTCCGGAGCAGAAGGCCGAGGATGAGAAGTTCGTTACCGCCATCGTCGGCGCCACCGGGTCGCGCGAAAAGGCCTTTGAGGAAACAACCAAGCGCGCCTGGATAGCGTTACAGGCCGGCAAGGTGCGAGAGGCCGCGGTTCGGTTCAATCAGGCGTTTCTCATTTCACCCGAACAGAGCACCGTCTATCACGGCTTTGCGGTGATCGCCCAGGCGCGCTTCAATGATTTCGATGCCGCCGACGAACTGTTCAAGATCGCGCTCAAGCAGCCCAATCCGGTGAAGGCGCTCAAGGCCGATTATGGCCGCCTGCTTCTGATCGCCAAGCGGCCGCGCGATGCGCAGGAGGTGCTGGACCAGGCGGTCAAGGAGACCCCTGACTTCAGCGATGCCTGGACCAATCTCGCCTGGGCGAGATTCCAGAACGGAGACGCGGCAGCAGCCTGCGCCGCAGCGGAGGAGGCCGCCAAGAAGCGCCCGTCGAACAATTCGATCAGCGACCTGACAGCGGTGAGGAACGTCGCGCAGTGCAAATAGCGCTGACTATTTCCCCGTCTTCACGAAATCCAGAATCTCGTCGGTGAGGCGCGAACCCGCTGCGTTGATCGCATACACTTCCGACATGTGACTGTGCTGCGGCACCATCGCCGCACGCGCGCAGCCGTTCGGTCCCTTGCAGGTGGCCTGTTTCAACAGATTGAACTGTTCGACGAAGCGCGGCGGGTCGAGTTCGGCGGCGGCGATCAGCAGCGGGATCTTCGTTGCGAGCAAACCCTGCAGCGAGGAGCGCTCGGCATAGCGCGACGGGTCGGAGCCGAAATAGGCGATCTCGGGATCGCCGAGCGGCGACGCGTTCAGGTCGTAGATGCCGGATACCATCACCGCGCCGGCGAGGCCGCCATCTTTCACCTTGTAGAATTCCGGATGCGACACGTAGTTGGCGACATGAACCGCGCCCGCCGAATGACCCACCAGGTAGATGCGCGCGGGATCGCCGCCGCGCTCGCCGATCTTGCTGGCGACCCAGGCCACGACGGCGGCAAGATCCTCGGCGCCCGCCGGGTAGGGCGATTGCGGCGCGAGCCGATAGGTGGCGTTGACGCCGACGAAGCCGTTATGGACGGCCCACAGCATGACATTGTCATAGAACGGGCTGGTTGGAGTGGTCCGCTTGTTGCCGCCGACAAAGGCGCCGCCATGGATGAAAATCAGCACCGGCCGGGCCGATGCCGCCGTCTCCGGCGTGAAGACGTCGAGCAGATGCCGATCGGCCGGCCCGTATTTGACCTCGCGCTCGGTCTTTGCCTGCTGATACGGTTCCTGCTCCTGCATCGGTGCGAACAGCGCCGCGGTCTTGGCCGGATCGACGACACGGCCGATTTCCAGGAGCTTCCAGACGAGATCCTCCGACATCGGGGCTTGCTGTGCGGAAGCTGCGCTCGCTAGGAGGACGGCCATCGCGGCCAGCAGCGCCGATCTCGAAAATGCCATCCCCGATACTCCTTCGTTTTTTCTGTCTTGGGCCAGAATGGCCGATTGCGCCGCCGATTTGTACCCTTTTAACCGTGACGATCCGCTGCTTTTGCGCTACGCAACCGATTAACTCCGGAGCCGCAACCGCCATGAGCCGCCGCGTCAAAAAACCTCTCCGCCCGGCGGGCGATCGCCCGAAGGGCGCGCGTCCGTATCGGGGTTCGCCGGCCGAGCGGCCGCACTCGTTTCGTCCGGGCGGCAAGCCACCGGCGCGGTTTCCGGCTGCGCCGCCCCGTTCGGCAAAGCCTTTTGTGCCCGAGCCGGAGAAGGTCGCGCCCGAACCGCCGCCGCTGCCGACCAAGGTTCAGACCGTCGTCGTTACCGCGGACGAGAACAACATGCGCGTCGACCGCTTTCTCGAGGCGCGCTTTCCCGGCCTGTCGTTCTCCCATATCCAGCGCATCGTTCGCAAAGGCGAGCTGCGCGTCAACGGCAAGCGGGCCGACAGCAAGGACCGGCTGGAAGAAGGCGAGAGCGTTCGCATCCCGCCGCTCAAGCTCGATACGCCAAAGGGCGGGGGGCAGCTCTCGGAAGCCGCGACCAAGACGCTGCAGGCGCTCAAGGACATGATCCTGTTTGAGGATGCCGACGTCATGGTGCTGAACAAGCCCGCGGGCCTCGCGGTGCAGGGCGGCTCCGGCATCACGCGAAATGTCGACGACATGCTTGAAGTGATGCGCGACGCCAAGGGGCAGAAGCCGCGGCTGGTGCACCGGCTGGACCGGGAAACCTCGGGCTGTCTCTTGATCGCGAAAACCCGCTTTGCCGCCACCGCCCTGACCGGCTCGTTCCGCCACCGTTCGGCGCGCAAGATTTACTGGGCGCTGGTGGCCGGCGTGCCGAAACCGAAGCAGGGCCGCATCTCGACCTATCTCGCCAAGGAGGAGAGCGAGGACGACAGCATCATGCGGGTGGCCAAACACGGCGACGAGGGCGCGAGCCACGCGGTGACCTACTATGCCGTGGTCGAGACCTCGGCGCAGAAGCTTGCCTGGGTATCGCTGAAGCCGGTGACCGGCCGGACCCATCAATTGCGCGCCCATATGGCGCATATCGACCACGCCATCGTCGGCGATCCCAAATATTTCAACAAGGAGAACTGGCAGCTGCCCGGTGGCCTGCAGAACCGGCTGCATCTCTTGGCACGCCGCATCGTGATTCCGCATCCGCGCGGCGGCGTCATCGATGCCAGCGCGCCGCTGCCGCCGCACATGCTGCAATCCTGGAATCTGCTCGGGCTTGAGCACGACCGGTTCGATCCGATCGAGAACGCGCCGGAGGAATAGCGGCCGATCCAGTCCCGCCGGCTGCGCAACAACTGTCAAACCGGAAACACAGGCATCGCGTAGGGTTCGGCCGTGTCATCCAGTTGAGGACTCCACATGATTGGAAATCTGCTCCGCGCCGCGCTCCTCCATGGCCTGCTTGCGGCGGCCGTCGGCATCGGCGCTACGGCCAATGCGCAGACCCTCGCGCTCGTGGGCGGCAAGGTCTACGCGTCGCCTGACGCCGCGCCGCT
Source organism: uncultured Alphaproteobacteria bacterium (assembly GCA_963770135.1). Classification (GTDB taxonomy): domain Bacteria; phylum Pseudomonadota; class Alphaproteobacteria; order Rhizobiales; family Xanthobacteraceae; genus Bradyrhizobium. The sequence goes on from CAVYOM010000024.1 coordinate 20,152, forward strand.
CGACGATGCGGTCGTCCTCACGGCCAACGGCGTCATCACCGCGATCGGCAGCCGCAGCGACGTGCAGGTGCCGTCAGACGCGCGCGTCATTGATTGCGCCGGCAAGACTGTCGTGGCCGGCTTCTGGAACAGCCACGCCCATTTCACGGAAGCGGTGTGGCGGGACGCCGCCAGTGCGCCGGCGGCGCCGCTCACGGCCCACATGCAGGAAATGCTGACACGATGGGGTTTTACCACGGTGTGGAGTCTCGGCTCGGACCCCGACAACTCGATGGCGCTGCGCCGCCGCGTCTATGCGGATGAGATCCTCGGTCCCAATATTTTCCTTGTCGGCAGCATTTTCCCGAGGGATGGCCGTCCTGCTTACTTGCCGGACGCGCGAATACCCGAGGCGGAAACGCCGGAGCGGGCGGCGGAGATGGCGCGGAACTATATGCGGATCGGCCTCGACGGCATCAAACTGTTCACCGGCGCGTACAAGGGAGAAGACAAGCCGGTCGTGAACATGGAGGCGGCTATTGCCAAGGCCGCGGTCGATGTCGCACACGCGCAAGGCAAGCCGGTGTTCGCGCACCCGCAGAATACGGCGGGTATCGAGGCCGTGATCGCCGCCGGGGTCGACGTGATGGCGCACACGGTTGGCAGGCAGCCGGGTTATTCTGTCGAGCAGCTCGCGCGCTTCAAGCAGCAGGGCACTGCGCTGACGCCGACCTTGTCGCTGTTTGCGAAGCTGCCGCTGCCGCCCGAGATCGTCGGGCGCCTTGTCGACAACATCGTCGGCCAGCTCAAGAGCTTTTCGGAAAACGGCAACACGGTTCTGTTCGGCACCGACGTCGGCTACATCCCGCTCTATGACACCACGCTCGAATACCAGTTGATGCACCGGGCGCTTTCGGGACGGCAGGTGCTGGCCTCGCTGACGACGAATCCGGCGAGCTATTTCAAGGCCGCGAACAAGGGCCGGGTCGAAAAGGGCTTTGATGCCGACGTCGTGGTGCTCGACGGCGATCCGCTCGCCGACGTCACCAACTTCGCCAAGGTGGCCTACACCATCCGTGCGGGGAAGGTGATCTATCAGAAGCCTTGAGTTCCGTAGTTCCGTAGGGATGGGTGGAGCGCAGCGATACCCATCGCGCTTCCGCGTAATGATTGATGGGTTTCGCTTCGCTCTACCCATCCTACTTGCACGTTTCGCCGCAACCTCCTCATCGGCTTTATTTGCATCCACTGTTATCGTATTGTCAGACCTGAATTTTATCATCGCCCGCGGGAAGCCGGACACGAGATGCGTGAACTATTCGATGAAGTCGCCGGACATTCGCCGCTCGATCCGGAGGAGGCAGTGCGACGCGCCACGCGCACGCCCCAGCGCAAGCGCTTCTACAAGGAGGCCGGCACTGCCGCCGCCGACGGCGGGTTTTCCGTCACGCTCGACGGCAAGCAGATCCGCACGCCCTCCAGACGCCATGTCGTGGCGCCCACGCGCGCGATCGCGGAGGCCATCGCCGCCGAGTGGAATGCGCAAGGCGAGACCATCGATCCCCTGACCATGCCGCTGACGCGGTTTGCCAACAGCGTCGCCGAGGTCACCGACCGCGTCGATGCCGTGGCCGACGACGTCGCAAAATACCTCGGCTCGGATCTGCTGTTCTATCGCGCCGGCCATCCCGAGGCGCTGGTCGCGCGCGAAGCCGCGCATTGGGATCCGGTGCTGTCCTGGGCCGCGAACGAACTCGGCGCCCATTTCATCCTGTCCGAGGGGATCGTGCATGTCGTCCAGCCGGCGCAGGCGATCAGCGCGGCCCGTGGCGTGTTTCCGGCCGACCCCTGGTCGGTAGCCGCCCTGCATGTGGTGACGACGCTCACGGGCTCGGCATTGCTGGCGCTGGCGCTGCTGCACGGCGTCCGCGATGCCGATCAGGTCTGGACCGCCGCCCATGTCGATGAGGACTGGAACGCCGAAAAATGGGGCGTCGACGAGGAGGTCGCGGCCCGCCGCGCCGCCCGGCTGGTCGATTTCAGGGCCGCCGTGAGCATTCTGGACGCCCTGAAGGCCTGAGCGCTCCCGCGGGTTAACGAGAGGTTTACGCCGCCGGGTTAGCCTCTAGCCTGGCCGAGACCTCAGATATGGCGATATCGATCAATCCCGTTCTCCCGGTGCTATGCCGCCCAAGAGGCTGGCGGCGTGGCGCCCGAACTCGTGCTGCAGCCGGGGAGCGTGGTCAACGCCCAGGTCCTGAAAGTGCTGTCCGCCGATCTGGTGCGGATCGCGATTGCCAGCCTCTCGATCGACGTGGCCTCGGAAATTCCGCTGCAGCAGGGCCAGAACCTGCAGCTTGCGGTCATGCAGACCAAGGACGGCATCCGCCTCGCCATGGTCGGGCAGGGCGGCGATGCCGGCGGGGCGTCGGCCGACGCCGTCACGTTGTCACCCGATGCGCTGGCCGATGCGGCGATCAATCGGCCGGCCATTCGTGTCACCGAAGAGCGTGCTGACGCCGCTGGAGCGCGCAGCCGTCTCGGCCGCCGCGCAGGCCGCGGTCACCGAACAGGACAGCCTGGCGCCGCTGTTTGCCAATCTCGGCGCGGCGGTTTCCGCCAGCAACCTGCCGCCGAAACTGCAGGCGGCGATTGCGCAGGTGCTGGCGCAACAGACCAGCCTCGATCAAAATCTCGACGGCGGCGACATCAAGACGGCGTTCCAGAAATCCGGAATCTTCCTCGAGGCGTCGCTGGCGGCGGGTTCAGTCCCCGCCGAGCGGCGTTCCCGATCTCAAGGCCGCGCTGATCGTGCTTCGCCAGACGCTGCAGTCGGCGCTCGGCGCCAATTCGACGGTCGCAACCCCGGCCGCGCCGGCAGGCGCACCGCAAGCTGCTGCGCCACAGGCCAGCGCCGCGAGCCTTGCAGCGTCTCTGTCGCCCAATCTCGATATGCAGGAAATCCTGCTGCCGCAGGCACGGTTGGTGGTCGCCGAAAACCTCGCGCTGGCCGGCCAGGCCGGGCGCAGTCCGCTTGCGGCGGCGCTCGACGCCGGACCTTCGGCCGGGGCGACCTTGAACCTGCTGCAGGAAGCGCTGCAGGAGCTTGGCAACCCGGTGCGCGTCGCCGCCGCATCGAAAGACGCTCGTGGCGCGGACGCAGCCTTTCACACCAATACCCCGCCGCCGCCGGTCCGCGGCGCGCTTCCCACCGCCCAGCCGATTGCATCGCCGACGATTGCGCCGGATGGGCCGCTCGCGACGACCGCGCATCATCTGCTCGACGACACCGATGCCGCCATCGCACGACAGACCCTGCTGCAGGTGGCGTCCTTGCCGGACCGTATCGACAATTCGGCGCCGAAGGCCGACATGAATGTGCCGCGCTGGAATTTCGAAATTCCGTTTGCGACGCCGCAGGGCACGGCGATGGCGCAATTCGAGATTTCCCGCGATGGCGCCAGCGAGGACGTCGAGGCCGCCAAGCGGGTGTGGCGGGCGCGATTTTCGCTCGACGTCGAGCCGGCCGGTCCGGTTCACGCGCTGATCTCGCTTACCGGCGAAAAGACCTCGGTGCGGATCTGGGCGGAACGATTTGCCACGGCGGAGCAACTGCGCGCCGGCGCTTCCGAACTGAGCCAGGCGCTCAGCCGGGCCGAGCTACAGCCCGGCGATATCGTGATCCGCGACGGGGCGCCGCCGCAGGCCGCACCCGCCGCCCGTGCCGGCCACTTTCTGGACCGCGCGCTATGAGCGTCGATATCAAAAGCAAGCTCGCCGTCGCACTGCATTATGACAAGACCGGCGCGCCGCGGGTCGTCGCCAAGGGCAAGGGCGTCATCGGCGCGAAGATCGTCGAACTCGCCCGGGAACATGACATCCCGATCGAGGAGAACGAGGTGCTGGCCGGCGCCTTGTCCCATGTCGAGATCGGCGACGAAATTCCGCCGGACCTCTACAAGGCGGTCGCCGAAGTGCTGGTCTTCGTGCTGCGGCTGTCGGGCCGGATCCGCTAGACGCGTCAGACAAAAGTTCCCCTTGTCAATGCTTTGCCGCGATGCCATCCGTTTGGCGTTCCTCAACCAGTTCGGATAAAGCCGTGATCAATCGCCGCCATGCGCTCGGTCTTCTCGCCGCCGCGAGCATTCTTCCCAACCGCAGTTTCGCCAACGTCTCCTACCAGCGCAGCGAGTTTCGCGACGATCTGCCCAAGCGGTTTTTCGATCTCGGCACCACGGGCACCTTCGTCGCCTACAAGGTGGACGATTACCTGATCATCGCCAGCGACAAGGTGCGCTCGGGCGAGGGCAAACTGCCGGCCTCGACCTTCAAGATTCCGAACTCGATCATCGCGCTGGAGACCGGCGTGGTCGGGGACCCCGACAAGGACGTCTTCAAGTGGGACGGCGTGACGCGCAGCATCGAGGCCTGGAACAAGGACCACACGCTGCGTTCGGCGATCGCGGTGTCCGCGGTGCCGGTCTATCAGGAGATCGCGCGCCGCATCGGGGCCGAGCGCATGCAGAAATATGTCGACCTGTTCGACTATGGCAACCGCGACATCGGCGGCGGCATCGATCAGTTCTGGCTGACCGGCAATTTGCGTATCGACCCGATGCAGCAGATCGATTTCGTCGACCGGCTGCGGCGCGGCGTGCTGCCGGTGTCCAAGCGCAGCCAGGAACTGACGCGCGACATCCTGCCGGTGACCAAGGTCGGCGACGCCACCATCCGCGCCAAGAGCGGGTTGCTCGGCGCCGAGCAGGGCAAGCCGTCATTGGGCTGGATGGTCGGCTGGGTCGAGAAGGGCGTCTTCCGCCACCGTGTTCGCCATGAACATGGACTGCAAGGAGCCAAGCCACATCGCCGCCCGCATGACGGTGGTGCAGCAGTGCCTCGCCGATATCGTGGCCTATTGACTTGACGTAACTTGACGGACCAGCCTGCGCCGCGCAGGCTGATGTTGGCATGAACCCGGCCGGCATCGGTGTCGGGGCAGGGATGGCCAACGGAGCTTTGCATGCTGCATCGCCGCTCGGTTCTGCTCGCAGGTCCGGCGCTGCTGCTCGCGCGAGGAAGGGGGCAGGCCCAGTCAATGCAATCCCCGTCCATGCAAGCCCAATCAATGCCAGTGCAAGACGTCCCCGCCATCCTGAAAGAGCGCGTGGATGTCGCCCGCGATACGATGGGGATCGTCGCCGCGACGATCGACGGCGGCCGGCCCAGCGTCACCGTCTACGGGCGTTCCGGTACCGACCGCCCGCTCGATGCCGACACGGTGTTCGAGATCGGCTCGATCACAAAAGTGCTCACCTCGCTATTGCTGGCCGACATGGTGCTGCGGGGCGAGGTGGCGGCGGACGACCCTGCGGCCAAATTTCTGCCCGCCAGCGTCAAGATGCCGGATTTCGAAGGCGCGCCGATCACCTTGCTGGATCTTGCGACGCTACACATCGGGCCTGCCGCGAATGCCGTCGAATTTCGCGCCAAATGACTGGGGCAATCCTTACATCGATTACACGGCCGAGCGGCTCTACGACTACCTGTCGAACCACAAGCTCGGCTTCAAGCCGGGCAGACACTTCGAATATTCCAATCTCGGCTTCGGCCTGCTTGGCCACATCCTCGAACTGCGCGCCGGCAGGAGCTACGAGGATCTGGTCGTATCGCGCATCTGCGCGCCGCTTGGCATGGACGACACCCGCATCACCCTCACGAATTCGATGAAACAGCGGCTGGCGCAGGGCCACAGTGCTGATCTCGCGCCGGTCTCGAACTGGGATTTCCTGGCGCTTGCGGGTGCCGGTGCGTTTCGTTCAACGGCGAACGACCTGCTGAAGTTTCTTGCACTGTGTCTCGATCCCGCCGATACGCCGGTCGCCGCCGCGCTGAAGATGACGCTAGCCGAGCGCCGCCCGCGGATGGAGCAGCGCGACGTTGGGCTCGGCTGGTTCGTCTCCTCGCGGTTCGGCGACGAGCTGATCTGGAAGAGCGGCGGCACCGGCGGCTATGCGACCTTCATCGGCTACTCGACCAGGAACCGGCGAAACCGCATCCTGCTCTCCAATGCGGCTGACTATGACGCCAACATCGCGCTCGGCACCCATCTGATCAACGCGGCATATCCGGCCCCAAAACTTCGCCGCGAGGTGCCGGTCGATCCGGCGCTGCTCGCCGCCTATGCCGGCCGCTACGAAATTTCGCCGGCCTTCATCCTCACGGTGCGCCCGGACGGCGGACGTCTGTATATCCAGGCGACAGCGCAGTCTGAATTCGAGGTCTATGCCGAGAGCGAGACCGAGTTTTTCTATCGCGTGGTCGACGCGCAGGTCAGCTTCGCCAAGCCAGAAGGCGGCATCGTGCCGTCTCTGACGCTGCATCAGAACGGCAGGCACATGCCGGGCAAGCGGCTGCCGTAACGACGGATCGCCGCTGCGCCGGGTCTGCGGCGCAGCGCGTCGCCGATATCGCTAACGCCGGTTCAGCGCGAGCGAGACGGACCTGATGCTGGTGCCCTGAGGCTCGATGGATACCGTCTGGTGCCCGCGATGCGTCGTCAACGAAAGGTTGGCCGAGAAGGCGTCGCCTCGTGCCGCAGCCTCGACGTGATCGCCGGCCGCACGCCCGGAAAGTGTTCCTGACGCGTTATGGCTTGCTTCCGTCCATGAACCCCTGATCGCGCCGCCGCGGTATTCGACGTCGCTTGCGAGCTCGAGTCTGAAACTGTCGCTCGCGCATGTCAGGTTGAGCCGGAGCTGGTCGCCGGCTCCGTCGACGTCATACGATGCGCGGCAACGCAACCGCTCCTGTTGTCCGTCCGAGGTGTTCACGACGCCGCCACCCGACCATGTACCCGCCATGGCGGCAAAGGGCGAGGCAGGCGCGGCCAGCGCCGCACTACCGGCCAGCGACAGCGATGCGAACAGCAATGCCGCTCGCGTGAGATTGGATCCAGACATCTCTGATGCCTCCATTTGGTTTGGGCAATCAGCCCCAAACCTGCAAATGGGCTCACCGGTTGAGGGATCCACCCTGTGTGGCTATCACAATCCGAGCAACGCCTGCAGGAAGTCGCTCACGGCTTTGCGAGCTTCGACCGCGGTCGCCGGGTTGCCGCCGACATGCGGATTGAGCGCGATGCAGGCGTCCTGGTAGGTGAAAGGTTGCTTGGTGTCGTCGTTCATCAGAACGCCGCCTTCGCCTTCCCTGAGGCGGCAGTTTCGGGCGGACTGGGCATTGGCCGATACGGCGACCGTGCTGAGGCCGAGCAGGCCGGCATCGAAGCCATGTGCGGAATCCGGATATTCCGTCAGCTCTGCATCGCGCTTGGCTTCCTGCAGGCGGGCGAGATAGGCCTTGCAGCTTGCGACCGGGTTATAGTCGTCGGGCGTGCCATGAAAGATCCGGATCGGACGCGCCACCGTGTCGGTGTCGGCGGCATAGCTGGTCGAGCAATCCGGATAGAACGGAATGTAGGCGGCGAACTGCGCGCCGGACTTGTTCCAGAGCTTGTGGAAGCGATCGAGGCTGGCGTAGAGCGCGGCCTGTCCGCCGCGTGAAAATCCCATCAGCACGATGCGATCGGGATCGACGCGCGGATGCTTGGCGAGGATCTCCAGCGAGCGATAGATATCGACGATGAAATTGAGCCGGCCGAGCAGCGCCTGGTTGGGGCCGACCGCCGTCAGCCCGCGGCCGCTGAAGCCGTCGATCACGAAGGTCGAAATCCCCATCGCATTGAAGTGGCGCACCCACGGATCCATGCCGGCGCCGACGCCGCTCGATCCGTGCATCAGCACCACGACGGGGAGTTTTCCGCTGCCTTGCGCGATGCGGAATTCGCCGGCGACGGTGACCTGCTTGCCGTTGGCGTCGCCGGTGAGGAATTGCTGGTCGGAAATCGTCAGCGACGGGATTGCGTAGATTTCGGTACGCGCCGCGACGTCTTTCGGCATCGATTGCGCCGATGTTTCGATGCAGGTGACCAATAGTCCCATGCAGAAAATCGCGGCTGCGGCCGCAACGCGCCAATCCGTCAGCATCAATCCCCCCAAATTTTATTGCTGTCCTGTGGCAGCTTTGGGTGGGACTACATCAAGCGGTCAATCGGCTGTCAATTCGGAAGCTTCCCGATCCGTCCCATATGGGTGAAGCCAAAACCGCTGGCGTATTTCAGGCCGTAGCCGAGCGCACGGTCGAAGCCGATATGGGCCAGCCAGATCATGGCGATCGAGAGAATGAGCGGCTCGGCGGTGGCAAATCCGCCGGTCATCATCGCCATCGGCGCGAGATAGCTGTGGGCTGCGTTGTAGATGAGGGCGCCGAAACGCGGTCCCGACAGGTAGGCCGCAAAGCTGAGATCGGGCACGAAGAACAGGATGGCATAGACCCACCAGTCGCCGTCCCAGATATAGTAAAGCAGCGTCATCCCGATAAAGAGCGCTAATCCTTCCAGCCGGAGCACCGTTCGCACCCCCCCGGTAACGGCGCCGGACGTGTCGGCGCTTGCGGTATCGGTCATTCCATTCCCCTGATCTGGGTGGGGATATAGGGCGTGCCGGACGGCGGTACCAGAGGCCGGAAGGGGTGTTTCCGGATCGGAAAATGCCGTGTTAGAACCCCCTCAAATCGTTACCCAAAAGGCGGGCGGAAGCAGCATGAAGGATATCCTGGACACCCTCGAAGAACGGCGCGCCGGCGCCAAGCTCGGCGGCGGCGAAAAGCGCATCGAGGCGCAGCACGCCCGCGGAAAATTGACCGCGCGGGAGCGCATCGAACTGCTGCTCGACAAGGGCTCGTTCGAGGAATTCGACATGTTCGTCGAGCACCGCTCGACCGAATTCGGCATGGAAAAGACAAAAGTGCCCGGCGACGGCGTCGTCACCGGCTGGGGCACGGTGAACGGCCGCAAGACCTTTGTGTTCGCCAAGGATTTTACCGTGTTCGGCGGCTCGCTGTCCGAGACCCACGCGCTGAAAATCACAAAGCTGCAGGACATGGCGATGAAGGCGAGGGCGCCGATCATCGGCCTCTATGACGCCGGCGGCGCGCGCATCCAGGAGGGCGTCGCTGCGCTCGCGGGCTATTCCTACGTGTTCCGCCGCAACGTCATTGCGTCAGGCGTGATCCCGCAGATCTCCGTCATCATGGGCCCGTGCGCCGGCGGCGACGTCTATTCGCCTGCGATGACCGACTTCATCTTCATGGTGAAGAACACCTCCTACATGTTCGTCACCGGCCCCGACGTGGTGAAGACCGTCACCAACGAGGTGGTCACGGCCGAAGAACTCGGCGGCGCCTCGGTGCACGCGACGCGCTCCTCGATCGCGGACGGCGCATTCGAGAACGACGTCGAGACGCTGCTGCAGATGCGCCGGCTGATCGACTTCCTGCCGTCCAACAACACCGACGGCGTGCCGGAATGGCCGAGTTTTGACGACATCGAGCGCGTCGACATGTCGCTGGACACGCTGATCCCCGACAATCCGAACAAGCCCTACGACATGAAGGAATTGATCCAGAAGGTCGTGGACGAGGGCGACTTCTTCGAAATCTCCGAGACGTTTGCGAAGAACATCGTCACCGGCTTCGGCCGCATCGCCGGCCGCACGGTCGGCTTCGTCGCCAACCAGCCGATGGTGCTGGCGGGCGTGCTCGACTCCGACGCGTCACGGAAAGCCGCGCGCTTCGTGCGCTTCTGCGATGCCTTCAACATCCCGATCGTGACCTTCGTCGACGTGCCGGGCTTCCTGCCGGGCACCGCGCAGGAATACGGCGGCCTGATCAAGCACGGCGCGAAACTGCTGTTCGCCTATTCGCAATGCACCGTGCCGCTGGTGACGGTCATCACCCGCAAGGCCTATGGCGGCGCGTTCGACGTCATGGCGTCCAAGGAAATCGGCGCCGACATGAACTACGCCTGGCCGACCGCCCAGATCGCCGTGATGGGCGCCAAGGGCGCGGTCGAAATCATCTTCCGCAGCGACATCGGCGACGCCGACAAGATCGCCGCGCGCACCAAGGAATACGAAGACCGCTTCCTGTCACCGTTCATCGCCGCCGAGCGCGGCTATCTCGACGACGTCATCATGCCGCATTCGACACGGCGGCGGATCGCGCGGGCGCTGGCGATGCTGAAAGACAAGAAGGTCGAGATGCCGGCGAAGAAGCACGACAATTTGCCGTTGTAGGACAGGCGATCGGCATTCCCACGTCATTGCGAGGAGCGAAGCGACGAAGCAATCCATCGCTCCTCCGACGAGATATGGATTGCTTCGCTTTGATTGCCCCGCTTGCGCCCGCAAGACGGTGCAGTTCGTCGATACTCCGCGCTATGCCGCCTTCTGCTTCTTGAAGGCTTCTTCCGCACGCTTTTTCAGTTCCGCCGGCGCCACGTCTTCGATGTGGGTGCCGAAGAACCAGCTGTTTCCGGCGGGGTCCTTCACGCCACCGGAACGGTCACCGTAGAATTGATCCGACGGCTCCATGATGGAAGTCGCGCCCGCCTTGAGCGCCTGCTGATAGGCGGCGTCGGTGTTTGGCACGTACAGGTACAGCATGACGGGCATGGCCTTGGCTTGTTCCGAGGCATCCGAGACCATCACCTTGGAATCTCCGACCTTGAGGGTCGCATGCATAATCGTTCCGTCCGGCCGTAAGGTCGGCTCGTGATCGTGCTTCGCGCCCAGTCCTTGCTGCATGAAGTCAATGACCTTCTTGGCGCCATCGACGATCAGATAAGGCGTCACGGTGTGAAACCCGTCCGGGATCGGTTTTACTTTCGCAGCCATGGCAAATCTCCTCTGGCGTTGAATGGATCCGAACCAACGCAAAACCTCCGGATTGGTTTGCGGGAACACAAAAATCGTCTGATCAAATCGTGCCCATTTTGCTGGCTGCGCGGAGTTCCCATCCGAAGCGTACTGATCCTCCGCCTAACGCGCTTTGTCCGCCGCAGCGAAATGCGCCATCTGGTCCGCACGTGCCTTCACGGAGGGTTAGCGTTGGTGTAACCCACCAACATCGCGATACGCTGTTGGCCTTAAGCGGCCGAGCGCCTGGTCGAGCAGCGCGATGTGAGATTCAATCGTCGCAACAGATCCGAAAATCGGCCTGACGACCCGCATGCCCTGGCGTTGGCCGTTCGCTTCTTGGCTGGCAGTTGCGCGTTGCTGTCCTTGGGCTTTCTGGTTGGCCGGGCGTCGCCTTCCAGCGGCTTGATGTCCGCTTTGGAGTCTTGCCCGGGCTGGCCGGCAAGGGTCGTTGCTGGAGCGAGTGGCGAGGGCGCGAGCAGCCCCTCAGCCACCCGCGTCGGCGGCGGTGCGCCGGGAGCGACGAACCAGCGAGCAAGTGCTTCATTTCCAACAGCCGGTCTTGGTGTAGAAGATCTTGGCGGCACGTCATCGAGCATCGCAACGGGAACCTCCGGCTCGGCCGGTTTCGCGCGCGCCGCGACGACGGCTTGTGGCGCCTCCACCACGGTTGCCGGCCCTGTCGTCTCGGCCGTGGCCGCTGGCCAGAATGTGTCGGCGGTGACCGAGAGGATCGCGCCGATCGCAAACAACAACGCCAATGCCAGCCACATGACGCTTTGCTTCATTACCGCTACCCCGAGGCCAATCGAACAAAAAATCCGCCGTATCTCCCAAGTCCGGGACGGCGCTTGGCAGCTTCAAAATCAATTCGGGCTGGTTAGAGGCCGACTGATGGCGCTGGCGGGTCGACCTCGGGGCAAGCGCCTTGCGGTTGAGGCTAGGCGTAGGATGGGTAGAGCGAAGCGAAACCCATCGGGGCTGTCACCGCATATGCGGAACGATGATGGGTTTCGCTGCGCTCTACCCATCCTACGATTACTGCGGCGGCCTACTGCCCGAGCTTCGCTAGCTTGCCTTGCTTGGCGGCCTCGATCGCGCGCTCCGCATCCTCTGGCAGCAGCAGCCGTTCGGCCAACTGCCGCGCCGCCTCGCGACGCACCGCGGCGACATAGGCATCGTTGTCCGCGTAACGCTCCGCGAGCGACGGCCGTGGATCGTGTACTTCCTTTCGCGCCGCTTCGGTCGGCGCGAACGGCACCACGGCGCCCTGCAACGGATAGAGCGTGGTTGGCCCAAAACCTTGCGCGCGTGGATTCCACGCTGTGTAGGTGGCGCGTGGGACGGCGAGGGCGAGCTGGCGGATGCCTGAGATCGCCATGCCGTCGTCATCCGCCTTTGGCACGAACACCGGATAGCGGCCGATCTCCTTTGGCGGCAGCACGCTCTGGTCGGAGAAGGCGGCTGCCGTATGGATGGCCTTGTAGGGCAGGCCGGGGATATCGGTGCGCACCGCGCCTTCGGCTGCGACTAGCGTGCCATGGGCGCGCATCGGCACGCGGCTCGAGGGCGGCGCAACACCATCGCTGATCCAGGCGTTGAGATCGGTCAGCAGCGCGCGCATCGGCGCGCCGGCATGCATTGGATTTTGCGGCAGCGACATCGCAACCAGGCTCTTGCGCATCACGTCGGTGGGATCGGCGAAATGCGGCGTGCCGGCGATCATGTAGGCGCGAACATTGTCCGGCAGATCGAGGTGATTGCCCGCGAGATCGGTCACCAGCAGCGAGGCGCGGGAGGCCCACCATTCATGCTCGCTGTCGGTCTGCATCACCTTGGGGCAGGTCGCTGATAGCGCGCAGCGGCGTAGCAGGCCGTCGGTCTTGCCGGAGACCGGATCGCTCAGCGTCGCATAGGTGAACGGAAACAGGTCGGCCTGCCAGGCCGGGTCCTGCGAATGGCGCGGGTTGCGGCCGGGCAGGCCGAAACGAACATTGGTCGCCATCCGCCGTGTGCCTGCGACATGCGGCATCAGCCCGTCGAACACGACGCGGCCCTGCAAATCCTCGTTGAAGCCGAGATGGAGGAAGTCGCGCAGGAAGCGGCCGGATTGCGAAACGCCGAAGCCGATCGCGCGGCTGACGGATGGATGCAGGCCGTTGAGCAGTGGATTGGCTGGCGTCGCGTCGCGGCGCAGGAAGCTCGCGACATCGCGCACCGCGGCAAAGCCTATGCCGAGCAGCGCCGGATCGCGCGCCGTGTAGGTGATCTCGTAGAGCGCGCCGGCATCGAAGCCGTCGGGCCTCGTGATCTCGACGGTTGAGGGATCGACCAGGCGTGCCGAGAGACCTGACGGCGTCTGGCGCACGTCGGCCCAGGCGGCGCGAACGGTGACGGTGAGGTTGGCGGGATCGGCCGCGGGCCAGGTCAGGGTCGCCCGCGCGGGACTTGTCGTGGTGTCGAAGACGAATTCCTCGCGCGCCGGCCCGGTCACGCCCTTCAGCACCGGCGCGGTCAGCGCCATCTGTCCGGGCTTCGAGGGAATGTCGCCCTGCCAGCCGACCCACACCATCGTGTAACCTTGCCGATGCAGGAAGCCGATGCCGGCGTCGTCGGCGCCTTGCGCGTTGTTCGCGCCGGGCTGCGATGAATTGTCGAACAGTTGCGGCGCGAGCTTGCGGCCGCGATTGGGCACGTCCAGCAGCAGCGTCCCGTTGCCGCGCGCGGCGTCGGCGGGCCGCAGGATCACGACGTCGGTGATCGCTTCCACTTTGCCGTCGGGATTGCGCGCCGCCTGCGCGAGATCGGTGATGACACTGTTGCGATCGTCGGACGGATTGAGGGCGATGGTGGCGCGCGCGGTGATCCGCTCATAGGGGCCGACATCGCCAAAGCTGCGGCCGGCGAAGGCCGGCGCGCGTTCCACGATATCGAACCTGATAACTTCGGCCCGCAAGCCGGCCGGTGAGAGGCAAACTGCCGCGATCGCGCCCGCGATGATCCTGCGCATGGCCGTTCCTTCCCTGTCTGGCGCGAGAGGTTGAAATCCTCTCCGCGCTCGTTTTTGTCGCGGCCATCTATAGCATCGCGGGACGAGGGCGCGCGGAAAATCTCGATGTGGCCATGTGTAGGATGGGTAGAGCGTAGCGAAACCCATCGCGTTTATCGCGGCTTGCAAAGGTTGATGGGTATCGCTGCGCTCCACCCATCCTACGAAGCTACGTCCCCAGCAGGCGCGTAGGGTGGGCAAAGGAGCGAAGCGACGTGCCCACCATTCTTGCGGTCTCGAGATGGTGGGCACGCTCCGCTTTGCCCACCCTACGAAGCCCGCGAAGCCGATCCCTTACTTCGTCCCCAGCAGCGGCACAAAATCGTATTCGCCGACGCCTTGCAAAATCAGGAACGTGAGCGAGGTCGTGCCGCCGTTGGTTACAAGATGCGGCCGCGTCGGCCTGACGACATAGACTTCGCCGGGCTTCAAGTTCACTTCCTCTTTCGGGTTCTGCAGGAACAGCCGCATCTGGCCTTCCAGAACGTAGAAGGTGTCGGAGATATTGGTGTGGGTGTGCCACGGCACTTTCTGCTTGGCGGAGAGCTGCAACTCCGCAATGCGAAAGCCGGGGCGTTCGGCGTGGTAGGCACGACGTTCGACTTCGTAGAGGTGACTGGCGTCCTTCACTGGCTGCGGCTGGTTCATGACGGCCTCCATCGGGTTATCCACCCCCATCGCGTGGATGATAGCCTTGCTCTGTCAATCGTGAAACGGTCGGTGCGGAGTGCGTAGGGTGGGTTAGCCGAAGGCGTAACCCACCAAAGTCTCGACACGCGGTCAGTTCGGCCGGTGGGTTACGCTGCGCTAACCCACCCTACGAAGCTGAGACTGCCGTATCACTCCATTTCTTCCCGCTTCCGCTGCTCGCCTTCGCGAAGGCGCTGCGCGATCGCCGTTCGCCGGGAGATCAGCGCGGCCTCGTCCGCCAGCCGCTGCGCGAGGTCGGCGTGATAGTGCTGCACGACGTCGAGCACGGCTTCCTTGGCAAGCCTCCGATGGTGATCGGCAAGGAATTTGTGCAGGTCAGCGAGTTGTTCGTCGTCCATCGGTTTTGCGCCTCAGTCGCAATCGTCCAAATATACCGCAACCTGTTGATCCCATGCCAGCTTTTGACACGCTTGGTTACCCTCTGGCAGCGAATTCTGACGGATCATTACGGCCCCGCGGCGGCGTAATCGGCGGCCCGCCGGCCGCCTGTTAACCATCTGTTAACCATGCCGGCCTAGCCTGCGGTTATTGCCTGTGATCACTAGCGGATTACCGCCGGTTCGTTCGAGGAGAACAGCCGATGTCCGTCGAAATACTGACCTACAGCGCTCTCGGCGCCCGCTTGAACATTTCGCCGGTGGCGGCCCGTTCGCTGGCCAGGCGGCTCGGCCTGCCGCGTTCGCGGGCGGAGGACGGCAAAGCCCTGGTCAGCGTCGATCTCGCTGAAATCAAGCACAGGCCGCAGCCATCGGCGCGTCGCGAGGCATGCGACGTCGCTCAGTGGACGACAATGGTCGCGGCCTTGCACGTCGAGATCGCCCAGCTTGAAGCAAGCGTCGCCGGCCATCGCGCCGATTTCGAGCACGAACGCGAGCGCGCCGATCGCCTGATGGCCGAGCTGATGCAGGCGACCGCCGAGGCCACGGCCGCCAGGGAGGCGGCGGCGCGGCTTGAGGGGGAGGTGGCAGTGCTGCGGACCCGGGCCCGCACCGATAGCTCGATCGAGAAGACGGAACGGCGGCTGGGGCAACTCGCCGCTACTCTGGTGGAATCAGACCGCAAGGCTGCGCGTGGCTAACCCCGTCTTCTCATTCCGCCTGGCGGAGCAATCGTGAGGCAACAATGACTGACATCACCGGTATTCGCGAGCTGAAGGCGCGCATCGTCGTGTGTGGGGTCGGCGGCGCCGGTGGCAATGCCGTCAACAACATGATCGAGGCCGGGCTCGAAGGCGTCGAGTTCATCGTCGCCAATACCGATGCCCAGGCGCTCACCAGTTCGAAGGCCGAGCGCGTCATCCAGATGGGCGCGCAGGTGACCGGCGGGCTCGGCGCCGGCGCGCAGCCGGATGTGGGCCGCGCGGCGGCGGAAGAGGCCATCGAGACGGTCCGCGCCCAATTGGCCGGCGCGCATATGGCGTTCATTACCGCCGGCATGGGCGGGGGCACCGGTACGGGTGCTGCCCCCGTCATTGCCAGGGCGGCGCGCGATCTCGGCATTCTCACCATCGGCGTCGTCACCAAGCCCTTTCAATTCGAAGGCCAGCGCCGCATGCGCTATGCCGAAGCCGGAATCGCCGAGCTTTTGAAGGAGGTGGACACCCTCCTGATCATACCGAACCAGAACCTGTTCCGGGTCGCCAACGAGAAGACATCGTTTGCGGACGCCTTTGCCATGGCCGATCAGGTGCTCTATTCGGGCGTGGCCTGCATCAGCGACCTCATCGTCAAGGAAGGTCTGATCAACCTCGATTTTGCCGACGTTCTCTCGGTGATGCGCGAAAAGGGCAAGGCCATGATGGGCAGGGGCGAGGCTTCCGGCCCGAAGCGCGTGCTCAATGCCGCTATTGCTGCGATTTCGAATCCATTGATCGAGGATCCATCGATCAAGCGCGCCAGCGGCCTGATCGTCTCGATCACCGGTGGCAGGGACCTGACGCTGTTCGAGGTCGACGAGGCCGCGACCCGCATCCGCGACGAGGCCGATCCGGACGCCAACATCATCGTCGGCGCCACCTTCGATGCCAGCCTCGATGGTGTCGTCCGCGTCTCTGTCGTGGCGACCGGCATCGACAATCTCGGCTCCGCGCGCGAGAAGCAGCCGGTGGACAGCTCGCTGACGGACCTTGCCGGTCGGCTCAGCAACGACCGGCGCCGCATTCCCGACCGCGTACCGCCGCCGCAATACGCCAGTCCGCCGTCGCTCATCCCTGCGGCGCGACAGGCTAGGCCGCCGGTCGCGGACCATGCGCGCACCGTGGCGCCGCAGCGCCTCGATTCGTTCGGCCGCGCCGCTCCCGTGCGCAATGCCGAGGAAAAGGTTCTCGAGATCCCGGTGTTCCTGAACCGCAAGGCCAACTGAGCCTTCGTTGGACTTCGGGCTATTCGCGTCCGGGTGCCGCCTGGTCCGGTCTTCTCATCGGCGATGCCAGAAGAGCCGTGGCCAAAATCAGCCCCATTCTTTCCATCCTCCAGCCTTGCTTTGGTCAAAACCGAGGTAGGAAGTGTCTGCAATCCGACGATCGCCCGTTCAGTTGACGGCAAACTGGCAGGAGGCGCCTCATGGATGCCCCGGTGAATACCAGGCAGACCGAACCGCACGTCAATCCGGCACTGTCCACGGATGAGATCGAGCTGGTCGCGCGCGCCGATGAACGGCTCGCGCATGCCTATCAGCAGATCGCTCGCGCGGATGAAGAACTCGCACGGTTCAATGAACAGATTTCCAGGCTGGAGAAGAAGCCCGCGAACAGGCTTCGTCAGCCATCGCGAGGCCGGCCGGCGCTGCGCGGCTTGATCGGTCTGCTGTTGACGGCGGGCATCTGTACCGCTGCTTTCGCCTGGCAGTCCCATGGCGAGACGATCAGGCCGCTGATCTCCCGGTGGGCGCCGCAACTGGCTGCGTCGTTGCCGTCGGAAGCGCCGAAGCTTGCCGACCAGCAGAGCCCGCCTGCGGTTCAGCTGGCCGCGGCGGACGCAGCAGTTTCGCAATTGCCGCCTCAGGCGCAGACCGCAGCGCCAGACGCCCCGATCGCTGCCGAACAGACGCAATTGCTCCAGACGATGGCGCGCGATCTCGCCAGCGTGCAGCAAGAGATCGAGCAGCTCAAGGCCAGCCAGGCAGAACTGGCCCGCGAGAGCGCCAGGACCGCCGAGCAGCTCAAGGCGAACCAGGAGCAAGTGGCGCGCGCGATCGCCAACGCCTCCGAGCAGAACCTGCGGCCCAGGACATCGGTGGCTCCGCTACCGGCGGCGCGCAAGCCCGCGCCGGCGCGTCAGACGGAAGCCAGAGTGCAAACGCGGGCGCCCGTGCAGTTGCAGCCCAGATAGCGTTTGTCATCGGCGCCACCGCCCGCCGCGGAGGCGGTGTGAACGAAACGCCACCTGCGCATGCGCGGGAAAAATTAGGTTGCATACTTCTATCGTTGCACGCCTGATGAGCAATGCGAAGCGACCACGGATTGTGATCCATGCGCCAATCTGTCCCGCCCTTCGCATGTAGCAGTCGCGGGGCGATGCGCTACGCTCCCTGAAAATCAGGGAGAAAATCATGTCCGCGAAAATCAACCGCCGTCACTTCATTGCTGCCGGTACGGCCGCTGTCGCAACGCCCTTCCTCGCGCGCGGGGCCTCGGCGCAGGCCGCGTGGCCGTCGCGGAATGTTCGCATGGTCTGCAGCTACCCGGCAGGCGGGCAGACCGACCTGCTCGCGCGCGCCTTCGGCGATTTCATCTCCCGACAGGTGGGACAGAACGTCGTCGTCGAAAACAAGGCCGGCGCCTCCGGCTCGATCGGTGCGGCGGAAGTCGCGCGCGCGGCGCCGGATGGCCACACCATCCTGTGCTCGATCTCGACAACCTACGTGATGAACCGGGTGATGATGAAAAACCCCGGCTACGACATGGACAAGGACCTGACGCTGGTCAGTGTCATCCCGGGCGCCGGGCTGCTGCTGGTCGCGAACCTCGCCTCCGGCGTCAAGACGCTGGACGATTTCGTTGCGTTCGCGCGCAAGAAGGGCCAGGTGAATTTCGGCACCTACAGCGCGGGCTCGTCGCCGCATATGACGATCAATGAACTCAACAGGCAGTATGGCCTCAAGATCGAGCCGATCCACTACCGCGGCGAAGCGCCGATGTGGACCGGGCTGATGGACGGCACGCTCGACGTCGCGATGGGCAGCTACACGGCCGCCCAGTCGGTCCTGCAAACCAACAACGGCGTCGTGTTCGCGGTGCATTCGAAGAAGGTCGACGCGATCCCCGAGGTCAAGACCCTGCCTGAACAGGGCGCGACGTCGAAGTTTTTCACCGTGAGCGGTTTCTCTGGCTGGGCCTTGCCGAAGGCGACGCCGCAGCCGATCGTCGATCGGCTGTCGGAACTGTGCGTGGCGGCCAATAGCGATCCCAAGGTAAAGGAAGTTCTCCGCACTTTCGCGCTGGAGCCGGCGATCGGCTTCAAGGAGAGCAATGCCTTGTACCAGAGCGAATTGCCGACCTGGATCGAGAGCGCGCAGGCGCTCGGCCTCGACCCGGCCTAGCGCGAAAGCCGCTCAGCGGGTAGGGTGGGTTAGGCGAAGCCGTAACCCACCGGCCGGATCGACCGCGTGTGAGACTTCGGTGGGTTACGCTCACGCTAACCCACCCTACGAAGCCGCACCTGGTGTTCGATCTTGAATTTAATGGCTGAGGACGACCCGACCGACGACATCTCACTCATCGAGGAGCGGCTGGAGCGGCTCGCCGAAATCGCGGAGCGGTGCCGGAAGATCATTCTGTTTTCCAAGGCGGCCATCGCCGGCGGCTTCGCATTGCTGCTGGTGACGATGCTCGGCCTGTTCGGATCCAGTCAGACCGTGGCCCTCGGCTCGATCGCCGCGGTGCTGGGCGGCATCGTGTCGCTCGGATCGAACGTCAGTACGTTGCGGCAGACGACGGACGCTATCGGCGCCGCCGAGGCGCTCCGTTCGGATCTGATCGGCCGGATCGATCTCCGCGTCGTCGGCGATGCGCCGTTGAAGCTGAATTGACATGAGTGCCCGTAAGCGCGGTGCGTAGGGTGGGTTAGCGAAGCGTAACCCACCGACCACTCTATATGCCGCCGTTCGGCCGGTGGGTTACGCCTTCGGCTAACCCACCCTACGAAGTCACTTCATCCCCGTGCAGCTCGCATAAAACGTCGTCGTCGCCGGCCAGTCGGAGAACATGCCGCGCACGCCGACCTGTTTGGCGAGCACGTCCAGCACCGTCAGCGTATCGCCGTCGCGATCGACTGCCGATCTGATCGATTTGTGATAGAAGCCGCCGCCCTTGTGCAGCGGGCCGTCGCGTTCCAGCGACCAGCCGATCAGGTCGAGGCCGGCGGCCTTCGCGGCTTTGGCGTATTCGGACGGGACGATTTCCTTGTTGTCGTTCAGCGTCAGCATGGTCCAGATCGGCGGGCCGAGGATCGCTACGCCTTGCGCCTTCAATTCCGCCATCGAGGGTTTCCAGGTTTCGGGCTTGCCGGGATCGAGACCCTGCTTCTCGTAGCGCTCTTCGAGATAGACCGCCTGTTTTGCAAACTCCGGCTCGGTCTTCACCCAGTACAGCACGTCGGCGAGGTTGAAGCTTTGCGCGAACACGTCGCTGGGCGGAATGCCGGCCTTCTTGTAGGCGTCCAGCATCTGGCTCGCGTATTTCTCCTGGCTGTAGTCGCCGTCGAACGGCATCGCCACTTCGGGCGCCTTCAGTTCCGGCGTGAATTTGGCGCCAAGGCTCTTGATCAGCGCGATGCTCTCGTCATGCGTCATCAGCGTGCCGGAATTGGCGTAAAGATCAGTGCGCCAGCGCGGCGTGCCGTTCTGGTATTCCTCCGGCGTCTTCGCATCGGCGTTGAAGCCGTCCATCTTCGCGGCGAGCCGCCGGAATTCGGCGAGCGTGATGTCGGACGTGCAGCATTTTGCCGACGCCTTCTTGCCGGTCGCGGGATCGGCCGGGCTGAACGCTTGCGAGCATTTGGCGGCAAGCTCCGGCACTGTCAAAATGTTGGTCGTGGTGTGCAGGTCGCATTGCGAGTGCCGGCAGACCAGTTCGCGGTCTTTTGTGAACGTGACGTCGCATTCGATGACTCCGGCGCCCATGCGGGCCGCCGCCAGATAGGACTCCCTTGTATGTTCGGGGAATTCCAGCGCGGCGCCACGGTGGCCGATGGAAAAATCGGTCTTGCGAAACGGCCCGGTGCATTGGCTGAGCTGCTGCTTCAGCGGACCGTCCTTCATCTTGTCGACCAGATAAAACGGCCGCGGCCCGATCTGCGGCTCGCGCGGCAAGGCAATGTCCTGCGCCATGGCAGGCATGGTCGCCGTCAGGAAGCAGAGCGCGGAGAGCAGGGCGGAGCAATGGCGGCCAGGCATGGTGGGACCTCGGAAAAACGCGTTGCGCGCAGCCTTGATATCACGGAGCATGTGACAGTTTGAATGGTATGCAGCTGCGTAGGGTGGGCAAAGGCGCACTTGCGCCGTGCCCACCATTTCTTGCACGGTCGTTGATGGTGGGCACGCTGCGCTTTGCCCATCCTACAAGAACAATTCCAGGGAGGAAACATGCCCGCAGCCTTTTTCGTCGTCCGCGCTACCGTCACTGACCCCGCCAAGCGCGAGGCCTTCGGTGTCTGGTATTCGCGCGAACATCTGCCGGATGCGATGAAGTCGTTCGGCGCCGTGAAGGCATGGCGCTACTGGAGCGCCACCGATCCGTCGCTGCATCACGCGATGTACCAGTTCACGGACAAAGCCGCGCTCGACCGCGCGACCGAGGGGCCGGAGATGAAGCGCCTGGTTGCCGATTTCAACCGCGACTGGCCGGACGTGACGCGAACGCGCGAGGTGCTGGTGCTGGCGGAGGAAATCGCGGCGTAACACGCCTGTCGTTCGGGGACAGCAACGCGTCAGGCGCAGCCCATCGAGCAAAGCGGGTCGTCACACGCGTGCGCGATGCAGAAATGGCGCGGTCGCGATAAATGTTCCGCTGCGACCGCGCGACTTGCGAAAATAATTCCGGATCGGTTTCGTTCGCGACAAAGCTGAACGCACAGTTCATCGCGCATTCATCTCGGCAACTCGAAACTCTCTTTCTCGCACACAGCAGACGGAGGAGGAGATGTGATGGAACGCCGCCACTTTCTGAAACTCGCCTTTGGATTTGCCGCGGGCGGCATTGCGCTTGCAGCGAGCGCGCAGGCCGCGCCGCTGATGCCGGCGCCGCTCGCCGACGATGCCAAACTGCCCGTCAATCCTGATGCCCAGCCCGCCGTCACGTCGGACGAGGAGGTCGATCGCCTCACGCCGGAGGAAGTGCGTTGGGGTCGCGGCCGTCATCGCGGCTGGGGCCGACGGCACTGGGGCTGGCGTCGCCGGCACTGGGGTTGGCGCCGCCGCCGTTGGCGTCGCCGGCATTGGGGCTGGCATCGCCGCCGTCGTTGGCGCCGCCGCTACTGGCGTCGTCGTCGTTACTACTGGTAAGTTGCCGCCAGCATTGTTTGGAGAATAAAAAAAGCCCCGCGCGAGCGGGGCTTTTGTCTTGCTTTGACAAATATCAGTAAGCGCGGCAGCGTCCATAGCGCCACACGGTGCCGTAAGGACACACGCGACCGGGCCGCACCACGACAACTGGAGGAGCCACGACGACCGGGGCCACAACGACCCGGCGGTTGGGCTGGCAGCCGCCATAGGGACCACGATGCCAGCCGGGGCCGCATCCGCCGGCGGCTTCCGCCGCGCTGAAGCTGGCAACGGTGCCCAGGGCCAAAACTGCTGCGAAAAGATACTTCATGTTTTCTCCCGTTCTTGGCCGCAAGTGCGGCACGGTCCGGAACCTAGTCACGAACAACTGAATGGAACATGAATGTCGGGATTTTTCATCGTGCCTGCCGCCAGAAATCCCAGCACCAGTTCGTTGTACCTCGCCGGTGCCTCCAGAAATACCAGGTGTCCGGTGTTGGGGATCACCTCGGCCCGGCCGTTCGGCATCTTCGCGGCGAGCGCCTTGGCGAGTTCGGCGTTCTGCCCCATTTTCGCGCGCAGCGCCTCCGGCGCATTCGCTCGACCCGGCGCGTTGTGGTCGTCGGCGCCCATGATGAACAGCGTCGGCTGCGTGATCAGCGGAATCTCGTGCACGACAGGCTCGCGGTAGATCAGTTGCGCCGAGCTGACGAAGGCGCGCAGCCAGCGCGGATATTCGGCGCTGCCCTTGATGTTGAAACGCGCGTCGATGAACGGCGTGACCTGTTCGGGCGGCAGTTTCAGCGCATAGTTCGTCTCGAGCTGTTTGCGATAGCCGTCGGCGGTGAGCTTGTCCTCGTTCTCCAGAATCTTCTCGGTCGGCGTCGGCGGCACGTAAAGCCGGTAATCCTCCAGCCCGATCGGTGCGGTCAGTACCAGATGCGCGATCCGGTCCGGATAGGCGCGCGTGATCCGCACGCCCAGCATGCCGCCCAGCGAATGTGCCACGATGTCGGCCCTGGCTACGCCGAGATGATCGAGCAGCGCGATCGTGTTGCGCGCCAGCGTATCGAAATGCAAATCGGCCAGCGGCTTGGAGGACTTTCCGAAACCGATCTGGTCCGGCACCACCACGCGATAGCCGGCATCGCTCAAGGTCTTGATGACCGGCGCCCAGTAGCTCGACGGGAAATTACGGCCATGCAGCAGCACCACGGTGCGCCCGTTCGGCTGCGCGGGAGCTACGTCCATATAGGCCATCCGCACCTGTTCGCCGTCGTTCACCAGCGGCAGCAGGTGGACGGGGTAGGGATAGGCAAACCCTTCGAGCCCGATGCCGTAGGGCTCGCGTGCGGCTGGTTCGGCTGCCAGCGCGCAGGAGAGGCCGCCCACGATCAGGGAAAAGCAGACAATGATCGCACGTTGCATCGTAAGGCTCCATCTCTTCGGTTGCCGCCTTATTGATGCGATGAACGCGCGCGGTAAAGCCTGCGTGGCTTCACTTTTTCCGGAGATCGGGCCTGCCCAAAGTTCAAAACGCGAGCGTTATTCCTGCGCGCTTCCGAACAGCGCGGCAAACCGCTTTTCGCCGGTGCGGGTGAAGTTCACCACGCGGCTGCCCGGCGTGGCGTCGCGTGCCGCCCAGTTCAGTTCGGTGAAGCGGTTCATGACGGCGGCACCCAGCGTACCCGCGAGGTGATGGCGGCGTTCGCTCCAGTCGAGACAGGCCTTGCACACGGGACGGCGCGGGTGCGCCAGCGTCTCGGTGTCGATCTGCAGCGCCTCGGCCATGAAGCGCCTGCCTTCGCCGGTGAGTTCGATATCCTGTTTTGTCTGCCGGACCAGCCGCTGCTTGCGCATGCTGTCGAGCATCTGCACGCCGAGATCGCCGGCGAGGTGGTCGTAGCAGATCCGCGCCCGCCGCAGCGCCGGCTCTTTCGGCCCGGTGCGCACGCGGGTGTGGCCGGCGCGCTCGGCGAGACCCGCAAGGCCTTCGAGCACATGGGCGACATCGGGCCCGGTGAGGCGGTAATAGCGGTGACGGCCCTGTTTTTCCGGCTCGATCAGGCCGCCGGCTTCGAGTTTCGCCAGATGCGAACTCGCGGTCTGCGGCGTGATGCCGGCCTGGTGCGCCAGCTCGCTCGCGGTCAGCGCGCGGCCAGTCATCAGCGCCGTCAGCATGTTGGAACGCGCGGGATCGCCGACGAGCGAGGCGACCATGGCGATGTCAGGGCCTGCTTTCATAGTTCGATGGTAGCCGAAGCATTGACGACAGGCAAGCGGGTATTGTCGCTCTCAGAAATGAGCTCCGTCATTGCGAGGAGCGCAGCGACGAAGCAATCCATCTATCCGCTTGCGGCGACATGGATTGCTTCGCTGCGCTCGCAATGACGGTGAAGCAGCACCGGAAATTCTCAATGACCATCACCGTTTTCATCCGCTACCAGCTCGATCCGTTCAAGCGCGCCCAGTTCGAGCAGTACTCGAAAAACTGGCTCACCATCATCCCGAAATGCGGCGGCGACCTGATCGGCTACTGGATGCCGCATGAGGGCACCAACAACATCGCCTTTGCGCTGATCTCGTTCGAGAGTCTCGCCGCCTATGAAAGCTACCGGGCGCGGCTGCGCGCCGACGGCGAAGCCATGGCCAATTTCAATTTCGCCGAGGAGCACAAGTTCATCCTTGCCGAGGAGCGCACGTTCCTGCGCAAGGTCGAGGCGTGAGGCGTGAGGTGTGAGGCGTCTGGCGGAACGGGCGTCGCGCTATTATCTTCGCGGCGCCAACAAATATTGAGGGAATGATCATGCTGACACCTGCTGACAAACGCGCCGCATTCAGGAAATTGCACGAGAGCGGGTGCTTCATCATCCCCAATCCCTTCGATGTCGGCAGCGCCCGCGCGTTGCAGCATCTCGGCTTCAAGGCGCTGGCTTCCACCAGTGCCGGCTTTGCCTGGACGCTTGGCAAGGCCGACAACCGCGTCACCGTCGACGACGTCTGCGATCATCTCACCGCGATCTGCGCGGCGGTCGATATCCCTGTTAACGCCGATTTCGAGGACGGCTTTGCGCACGAGCCGGACAAGGTCGGCGTCAATGTCGCGCGCGCGGTGAAGACCGGCGTCGCCGGCCTTTCGATCGAGGATTTTACCGGTGACAACGCAAAGCCGTTGTTCGATCGCGCGTTGGCCATCGATCGCATCCGGGCCGCGCGCAAGGCGATCGATGCCGATAACAGCGGCGTGCTGCTCACCGGCCGCTGCGAGGCGTTTTTGCGCGGGCAGAAGGATCTGAAACTCGTGATCGACCGGCTCACGGCCTACGCCGAAGCCGGCGCTGATTGCCTCTACGCGCCCGGCATCGCGACGGCGGAAGAGATTTCGGCGGTCGTGAAGGCGGTCGCGCCGAGGCCTGTCAATCTGCTGGTCGGCGCGGCCGGCCCGTCCCTGAACATTGCCGGCGATCTCGGCGTGCGCCGGATCAGCGTCGGTGGCGCGCTGGCGCGGATGGCATGGACCGGTTTCATGAAGGCATCAAAGGAGATGGCGGAGCAGGGCACGTTCACCGAATTCACCAACGGTTATCCCGGCGGCGAACTCAACAAGATGTTCAGCTAAAGCAGTGGTACCCGCGAGCGCTCTGGCCTAGCGCTTCGGCTTTGGCAGCACCATCCTGCCCTGTGAGGCAATGCCACCCCACTTGGCGGACCACGCGACTTCCGAGGCGGAGGGTTGCTCGGTGTCTTTCTGACCCCGAGCACCCTGCAGCGCAAACAGGGCCCCTTGGGGATCGGCACATCGCGCGATCCAGCAACCATCTGTCAATTCGATCGGACCCTGGAGGATGCGGCCTCCGCTATCATTGACGCGCTTCGCGGCCGCGCCGATGTCGTCGACATTGAAGTAATAGAGCCAACACGGCTGCGGTACGCTCGGAAGCTTGGTGAGCATGCCACCGATCGTCTGCCCGGCCGATGAGAACAATTGATACAGGTCCGCCTGATCGGTCTCGTGGGCCTTCTGCCAGCCAAAAAGCTCGCCGTAAAAATCAAAGATCTTGTTGCGGTCTTCAGCCAGCAACTCGTGCCAGCCCACGCGCCCCGGCTCGTCCAGCCCGCCGGGTTGCCGTTGGCCATACGTCAGTCCGCTGACCAGCGCAAAAGTCGCCCTTTGCGGATCGGCGACTACTGAAACGCGGCCGATATTGCTGTCCGTTGGCGGCAGCAAGACAGCGCCTCCACGACGCCTGATCTGTGTGGCCGTCGCATCCGATGTCATCGACTGCGACGTAGCCGACCCATCTCGGCGTTGCCCCCAATCGCCGTCCCTCTTCCGGGAGATCCATCAGCCCACCCACCGGAACTTCGCCGGCAGTAAGCACCGTGTAGGCCAGATCCGGAGTTGATGCATCCTTCGCACCCCAGCCGACGACCTTGCCGTAAAAGTCGCTTGCTGCCGCGACGTCCGTGGTCAGGAGTTCATACCAGGCGAAGTGTCCGAGTTGATTGACCAAGCCAATTCTCCGTTCAGAGCTGCTGGAGACGATTGCGCACTGCACCAAATCTCGTTGTAGCGATCAGCACTATGGCCGCGGACCGTCTTGCAATAGGCGAAAATGTGGCGACAACTGTTCATGAAGATGAATGCAATCTGCCCGTGCGCCATTACATTTTCGTGTGCGCATGAATCTTGCCTACCTTATTCTGTCCGCGTAGGATCGCTCCTACGGAGATCCTTCTCGTAACATGTTGGAGGATGCGACCATGCCTCGGGTGAAGCAAGCTTCGAAAAAGAAGCGAGTAACCAGAACCGCAGTACCGGCGTTGGGCGCCGCGGGACTAACCTTTTCGCTAGCAGGAAGTGCATATGCAGCGGCCGTACCCACGGCCGATGTTCAACGGCCGAATTTCGCACCTGGCATGATGGTCACGCTCGGTGAAGAGGAAATTTCCGACGTCAGCCTTGCTACCTTCCGTCTCTTCGACGACGAAGAAAATCTCCTTAGCGGCGTGCAGCTGGCCCGTGGGTGCGGTGGATGCGGTGGTTGCCGTGGATGCGGTGGCGGTGGCTTCCGCGGATGCGGTGGTTGTCGCGGCTGCGCAGGATGCAGAGCCTGCCGATGCGGCGTCGGCTGTGGCGGCTTGGTGGTGGTGGCTGCGGTGTTGGTTGGATAGGCGTGCCGGGCATAGGCATAGGTATCGGATGTTCAGGTTGCTGTGCATCGTGGGGTCGGTGCCGCTGGTGCTAGGCAACGACGCTTTCTGATTGTGTACCGACAAGCCACGATTTCATTGGCCGGGCTCGCGATCGACCCGGCCAATTTCTTGTTTTCGTTGCACCGTGCGCCTCTGGCGATTTGAACAGGCAATAGAATCCGCGTGCTGACCCCATGACAGCCAATCGCAAGAGCCGCGTTGCGAACAAGACCCGCAACGACATTTTGCGATTCGCGCCGAACTTCACCGCCTATGTACTTCCTCCCGATGTGGTCTGCCTCTATTCCGAGGATCGCAAGTTCTTCCTGCACGGCGAGCTCTATTGTGCGGTGGCCACGGCGATCGGCAAAAATGGAAGAGCCGCACCGGAGATCGTTCGCCAGCTTTCGAAGAGCTTTCCGGCCGACAAGATTGAGGAAGCGATCAAGCGGCTGGTTGAGCGCCGATACGTCGTTACAGGAGCATCGCAAGCATTCGATGGCGCTGTCGCTGGATATTGGGCGAGCCTCGGCCTGCCTCTTGAGGTCGCGGAACAAAATCTCCGTAATTGTCCCGTGCGGATCGAAGCGATCGATGTCAAAGGCGCCAAAGAACTTGCCGCGGCCTTGAGCAAACTCGGCGTTCAGATCGCCAAGCGTTCGCCCAAGCTCACGATCACGTTGGTGAACGACTATCTCGACCGGCGGCTGGCCGAGATGAACCGGGAGCGCGTGGCCGACAAGACGCCCTGGCTGCTGGTGCAGCCGTCCGGCGTGTTTCCGCTGGTGGGCCCCGTGTTCAAGCCGGGCGAGAGCGCCTGCTGGAACTGTCTGTTCGATCGCATGATCCGCAACCGGGAGATCAAGGGGTTTCTCGACCGCGGAGCGGCGCAGGCCGTCGCCGTGTCGCCGCTGGTCCACGACGCCGTTGGACACACCGCATTTCACTTCGCTGCCGTCGAAATTGCGAAAGCGATTGCCTCAGGCTTTCGCACCGATCTGCGCGATCATATTGCGAGCCTCGATCTGACGGGTGCGGTCATCGCCAAGCACTTTGTCGCGCGGCGCCCGCAATGTCAGACCTGCGGGAGCAAGAAACTGCAGAGTCCACGCCGGGCGGCGACGTCGATCGAGATCGCCGAAGGCAGCAAGCTCATCATGACCAGCGGTGGATATCGCACCGTGACTTCCGGGGCCACCGTGGCGCGCTTCCGCAAGCATGTGAGCCCGCTGACCGGCGTGGTGACGCGGCTCGAGCGGATCGAGGTCGATCTGCCGATGAACACCAATTTTTTCGCCTATCACAATTTCTCTGGGCCGGCCCATAGCGTCGATCAGCTCAGGTCCGGACTGAGCGGCGGCAGCTTCGGCAAGGGCTCCACGGCCGAGCAGGGCGAGGCCAGCGCGCTGATGGAGGCGATCGAGCGCTATTCGGGCATTTTCCAGGGTGACGAGATCAGGACGGCGCGCCGCTTTACCGATTTCGATCCCGGCGATGCCATTCACCCCAATGACGTCCAGCTTTTCAGCGAAGCGCAGTTTCAAGGCAGGTTTGCCGAGCAGCCGGACGATTCACATCCGGTTCCGGAGCCGCTCGATCCCTCGACCAGGACCGAGTGGTCGCCGGTCTGGTCGTTGCGCGACAAGCGTTTCAAATATCTTCCGACCGGTCTGCTCTACTTCTTCTATGGCGGCTTCCATACGGACTCCAACGGTTGCGCGGCCGGCAACACCCGCGAGGAAGCCATCGTGCAGGGCTTCCTCGAACTGATCGAGCGCGATGCCTACGCCATCTGGTGGTACAACCGGCTGCAGCGCGCCGAGCTCGATCTCACGCAATTCGACGATTCCTATGTCCGGGATCTGCAAACCCAGTTTGCCGATGCCGGGCGCCGGCTGTGGGTGCTCGATGTCACCAGCGATCTCGGCGTTCCCACTTACGTGGCGATCATGCACTGGATGCAGAACGGCCACGAGAATATCGAGTTCGGCTCCGGCGCGCATTTCGATCGCCGCATCGCCCTGCTGCGTTCGCTCACCGAGCTGACCCAGTTCATGTCGATCGGCATGATGGGCGGCGGCAGCGGCGAGAAGCCGATCGCTTGACGGTGTCAAGCCGCTGCGCCTGGAAGATTATCCATTCCTGATCCCGAGCGACAATCCGATCGTTCCGCCGGCTCCCGGCCTTAAGGTTCCCGACAACACGCGCGATCAGGTGAATGCCTGTGTCGAGATTGCCACCCAGGCAGGTTACGATTTCCTCGTGCTCGACCAGACGCGGCCCGACGTTGAGGTCCCGGTCGTTCGAGTGCTCGTTCCAGGTTTGCGGCATTTCTATCGCCGCTTTGCACCGGGCCGGCTTTACGATGTCCCCGTGAGGCTTGGATTGCTGGATCGCCCGCGGCAGGAAAGCGAACTCACGCCGTTCCTGCCGCACACCTGAAAGGCAGGTCTCTTGAAAGGCAGCTCTTTCGTGCGCGCTCCCCGGAAAAAGCCGACCAGGAAGATCGCGCCCGTCATCGCCGCCCGATTGAACGGTCATTTCTCCCTGCAGATGCAGGCGGACGGGAGCATCGCCGCCTTCGTGGACGGCTATTCCGTCAATCTGGGACAATTGAGCACGGCCGCGATGGACCGCGCGCGAAATCTGACCGACGGCCTGCCGCTCGCATCCTTTGCCGGCAAGAGCGCCATCGCGAGGGAAGTCGACGTCCTGGTGCATCGACTGGCGCGGAACGGACTGCTCGAATATCGCCTGTTCTTTCCGCGTGACGAGCAGGTCCTCGTGGTCATCGAGCCCCAGGTCCCTGAGTACTGGCCGCAACGCGCAAGGCTCGGCGAGGGTGACACCGTCGTGTTGTCGCGCTTTGCCAATCTGCGCCGGCGTGGCAACGAGATGGTACTGGAATTGCCGCGCGCCGGCGCGCTGTTTCGAATTGGCGATCCCGCCATTGCCGCCACCCTCGCTGCGCTGTCGCGGCCTCAGAAGATCAGCAGGCTTCGCCGCCACGCTGCCGCCTTCAACCTCGATCTGCTCGAACTGCTGCTGGATAGCCAGTTCCTGCTCAAGCTCGATGCGAAAAGCGGCGACGGCCTTCGGGTGAATGAAGGCGACGGCAATCTCGTTCTCTGGGATTTCCATGATCTCGTGTTTCACACGCGGAGCACGGAGGGCCGACAGGCCAATCCGGTTGGCAGCACCTTCGCCTATGCAAGCGTCGTTTCACCGCTGCCCGCGGTGCGTCCGCCTTGGCCCGGCAAGAAGATCGACCTGCGCAAATTCTTCACCTCGGACCCGATCTCGCCCTTCGCAAGGCTGTTGCGCGAACGCCATTCAGTCCGGGATTTCGATGACGAGCATCCGATCACGCTCGCCGAACTCGCGCGCTTTCTCGACACCACCGCCCGCGTCCTGTCGGAATGGAAGAGCGACGCGAATTTCGGAGGCGGTCCTGAGATCACCTACAGCACAAGACCCTATCCGTCGGCCGGCAGCGCGTACGAACTGGAATTGTATCTGGCGGTCTCGAACTGCGAGGGGCTTGCACGCGGACTTTACCACTACGACGCAGGCCGCCACGCGCTGGTAGCGATAGGGGTCTCCGCACAGCAGCTCCAGGCGCTTTCGGCGGCAGCCGAGTTTGCCATGGACGCGTCAGGTCCGCCGCAGGTTCTGATCACGATCGCCGCGCGCTTTGGGCGGATCTCCTGGAAATACAGCTCAATCGCATACTCGCTGATCCTGAAGGATGTCGGCAGCATGATCCAGACGTTCTACCTGGCGGCGACCGACATGGGCCTTGGTGGCTGTGCCATCGGCACCAGCAACATCGATCTGTTTGCAAAAATGACGGGGCTCGAATTCCATGTAGAGGGTCCGGTCGGTCAATTCGCGCTCGGACGCGGCAAGAAGCCGGAGGCTCCACGCTAGAGCACGATATTTCTCGAAAGACGGTACCCACTGTCCGCCAGCCGCCGAACTCTTGCAGGTCGCCGCATCTCTCTGATGGCTAGCCCGGCACGCGCGTTCCAATTCGGAAAATGCGCTCGGCCGCGGTTCCCCAACATATATTCGTCCGCGTATTACCTTGCTTCTGCACGCATCGGCCGTGGTGTTGGCTGAATGACGCCACGAATGAAGACGATCGAGTTGCGACCATCCAGCCACGTTGACAGGGAGAAAAGCCAGCCCATGGCAAGCCATTCTCATCACCATCGTCACCACGATCAGTCGCCCCCGGTTGTTACTCCAGATCCTCCGGCCAACCCGACACCCCCAACCGATCCGACATCGCCCGCCGATCCAACACCGCCCGCATCTTCTGCGCCGGCCTTCTCGGACCTTGGCCTGACGTTCAATGACGCGGGCCGCGCCCTGGAGGGCGGTTTGTGGCAAAACGTGGTCGAGGAAGGCGGCCAGGGACTTGGCAGCGTGTTCAAATACACCGCCGATCTCACCAACGTTCAAACCGGCCTTCAGGCCGAGGTCGCGGCCGGGCAGTTCACCGGCGACACGCTCACCCACGTCAACACGATACTGGCCGACATTACGACCGCGCTCTCGGCGGCCACGGCCTCGGTGAACGGCGGCGGAGAGTTCGGCAGCGTCGCGGCGGCGGAAACGGCGTTGCGTACCAGCCATCTCGACATCCTCGACATCGTCCACAACGATGCCAATCTCGCCGCCCTGGCGACGCAAGACGGCGCGGCCGGATTCCTCGCCGCACCCGTAGGCCTTGCCGACGGCGTCACGGCCGCAACCGCGCCCCACGCCAACCTCGCCGAGATCGGCGTGATCTTCAACGACGTGGCGAGCCAGATACTCGGCGGGGTCAACGCCGACAATGCGACTGTGATCAGCAACGATGTGAACGCGATGATCACGGACATGCAGGCCTTGATGACCGCCAACCCGTTGCTGTTCGGCGGACTGACCGGCGTTCACGCCGAAGCGGTGGTGCGGCAGCTCGAGCTCGAGAACACCTACATCGCCCAGGCCGGGATAAACCCCGACGCGGGAAGGGGCAGCAACGACAACCTTCTCGACATTATCGACATCGTCCAGGGCGACACCAATCTGGCGAACATGGCGAACCAGGGTGGCGTTTCCGGTTTCACGCCTTTCGGCGACTCCCTGAACCCGACGCCAAAATACCTCGACAACGATGCGCAAACCAACTTCTGGGCAAACTTCATCGCGCAGTCCAATTCGCTCGGACAACAGGCGATAGCGGCCGTCACCGCGCACGATGCGGCGGCGACCGCGGCTGTGATCGCCGACCTGCACACGTTCCAGACCGATGTCACCAACTTCGACGCCGCGCAGGGGGGCATCTTCGAGGCCCGGTTCGACAACGAGTTGCTCGGCGACACCAGCACGCTTGGCGCCGAGGTAACCAAGATGCTCGAAGGCTTGCAGACCGGAAATGCGGCGCTGGTCGGCGCTGCCGCCGAGCAGATGCACGCCAACTCCGCCGATGTCGGCGGCAACAATGTCCCGGTGAACGGCGGCACCTACAACGCCGATGGCTTGACCGTGGCTGACGTGCTGTCGACGGCCGGGGCTCCGGCCCCCGCGGCGGTGGCTGCTGTAACACCGGCGCCTGCTGCCGCTGCGGCACCAACCGACGTCGCAGCACCGACCGCTGCCGCAGCACCGGCGGCGACGCTTGCAGCGGTCGATACCGGTACGCACGATGGCGCGCCGACGACCGCGGAGATCCACCATTCGGAATTCGCCGACGTGGGGCAGCACTTCCACCACATGTGGGGATAAACAAGCACGAGAGCAAAAAAAGCAGCGGGCCGATCGGCCCGCTGCGTGTCGTTTCGAATGCTGATCGTTACTGTTTGCTGGCCGGCGGGTTGTCGGCCGGCGGCATGGTCTTGTTCATGTCCGTGCTGGACGGCGCCGGCGGCGTCGGGCGGCTGGGCGCAGCACCCGTGGTCGTGCCGCTTTCGGTGTTGGTGCGCGGCGTTACATCACGCATGCCGGGAGGCGCCGCCGGAGTTGCCGGGTTTGTCTGCGCCGTCTGACTGGGCGGCGTGGTGCCGGCCTGGTTCACACTGGTGTTGTTCAGGCCATAGAACAGCGCGCCCATCACCAGCAGCGATGGCGACCGCGAACATCGCAACCTTGGCGCCGCTGGCGGAACCCTCGGCCAACTCGGGATCGGCTTGCAGCTCGTTGTCGAGACTGTTGAGGCGGGCCTGATGGCGGATTTCTTCATCGCTCAGGCCGGCGCGGTAGGGATCGTTCGGATTGGGTTGGTATGCCATGATGGGTTCCTCCGTTAGCACCCCGCTGTGAGGTGCAAAGACAATGGTTGGCGGGACCGGATGTTCCGCGTCATGTTGCAACCCCGTAATGCTGGAACCGAATGATTCCCGGGGTTCCCGATGTGAGGGTTGCCATGTGGAGCCTGCCACCGAGCGATACCGTGCTGCATTTGCTGTCCTATGTGGCGCTGACCGCGCAGGCGATGACGGCCGCGCTCGCCGCTGGCCGGCGCAGCATGGACTGGGCCGGCGTATGCATGCTCGGCTGCATTACCGCGCTGGGCGGCGGAACCATCCGTGATGTGCTGCTCGGACACTATCCGCTGGTCTGGGTGCAGAACCCATCCTATCTCGCGCTGACGGCGGTCGCGGCCTTCGCCACTATCCTGATCGCGCGGCATGTGCACCGGCTCAACACCGCGTTTCTGGTGCTCGATGCGATCGGCTTGGTCGTCTTCACCATGGCCGGCTGCGATGTCGCCTGGCAGATGAACGCCTCGCTGCCGATCGTGATCGTGGCGGGCATGATCACCGGCTGCGCCGGCGGCGTGCTGCGCGACATTCTCTGCAACGACGTGCCGCTATTGTTTCGCGCCGAACTCTACGCCAGCGTCTCCGTCCTGACAGGACTGTTCTACGCCACCGCGTTCGGGCTCAAGCTCAACGACGAACTATGGACCGCGCTGACCTTTGTATTCGGCCTGACGCTGCGTCTGCTGGCGATCCGCTTCAAATGGGAAATGCCGAAGTTCGTTTTCAACGGCGAGCGGTAAGCCGCCTCAACACCACCAGTCCTCATCCTGAGGAGCCCGCGAAGCGGGCGTCTCGAAGGATGGCCGCAAGCACCCGGGCCTCATGGTTCTCCCGGCGATGCGAAGCATCGTCCGGAGACGCCGCTGCGCGGCTCCTCACCATGAGGGTTTGCTAGTTTGCACGCCGCGCTTTCGCGACCTCGTCCGCCGTCACCATCGGCGCCGCATTGCCCCAGGAATTGCGGATGTAGTTCGTCACGTCGGCGATCTCTCTGTCCGTCATCTTCGCGGCATAGGCCGGCATCGATCCCTTGTTGGGCGCACGCGACGTCGTGACGGTTTGCGCGCCGTCGAGGATGATGCGCAGCGTGCTCAAGGCGTCGGCGGATTGTAGATTGGCGTTGCCGGGCAGCGGCGGATAGATCCGAGGCGCGCCCGAGCCATCTTCCTCGTGGCAGGCGATGCAGGCACCGTCGTAGAGTTTCTTGCCTTGCGCCATTTGCGAAGGCTGTGGCGGGGTGACCTTCGGCTCCGGCGCGCCCGCTGGCAGGTCTTTCAGGTAAACCGCGATCGCTCTGACATCCGCATCACTCATCCTGGAGGTCGAATTGACCACGACCTCCGACATCAATTCGCCGGCATGGCTCCTGCCGTTGCGGCCGCTCTGCAGATATTCGGCGATGTCTTCCACGCTCCAGGATTTCAACCCGCTGCGCTCGGCGCCATCCAGCCGTGGCGCGAACATCCCGGCCACCCGTCCGCCGCCATAGGCCTGGCCGCGTCTGTCCGCGCCAAACACGTTCTTCGGCGTATGGCAGGCGCCGCAATGCGCGACGCCCTCGACCAGATAGCGGCCGCGATTCCACTCCGCGCTCTTCTGCTGGTCCGGCATCAGGATGCCGGGCTTGAAGAACAGCCAGTTCCAGCCGCGCATCACGAAGCGATAGTTGAACGGAAAGCGTAGCTCGGGCGCGCGCGGCGCATTGCTCACCGGCGTCAGCGTCGCCAGATAGGCGCGGATGGCAAAAATGTCCTGGCGCGTCAGTTTCGTGAAGTTCGGATAGGGAAAGGCCGGGTAATAGCGCGAACCGTCGCGGGCCACGCCGAAGCGCAGGGCGCTGTAGAAATCGTCATCGCTCCAGCCGCCCAGGCCCGTCTCGCGATCCGGTGTCAGATTGGGCGAATAGATGCTGCCGAATGGGGTATCGATCCGCTTGCCGCCCGCGAATGGCTTGGCAGGGTCGGCGGTGTGGCAGCTTGCGCAGTCGCCGGCTTCCGTCAGCGCCTTGCCGCGCGCGATGTCCTCGGCATCCGGTTCAGGCGGCTGTCTGAAGCTTGAGCTGGGCATGGCCGCGGCCACGGCGAGCGCAGTGCACAAAAGCAAGCCGGCGAGAATCGTCCGCATCGTTGCGTCCCTGCACCCATTGGCCTCCTCGGGCGTTATAGCGCGAAAGCGAGGGAGGGGCGACGTCATCCCGTTTCGCGCCGGGGCTCCCGGACGACACAAACCGAAAAGGGGCGGCGTCATTCCCGGCACGAAGTTGCGATCTTTGAAAGCGCGGCGCGGTAGCCGAGATTTGTGGTGCGTCGGCGCGGAAAATCCGACATAGACTGGTTCTAATCGAGTTCAGATGACTAGCTAAAAAACAGGCATCTCGACGGGCTGGCAAAGAGGGCTTAGATGGGAATCAATCAGGGTCCGATCAGTCTCGATCAGAAATACACCCAGGATAAAGGTCACATCTTCCTGACCGGTATCCAGGCGCTGGTCCGCCTGCCGATGGCGCAGATCCGCCGCGACCGCGCCGCGGGGCTGAACACCGCGGGCTTCATTTCCGGCTACCGCGGCTCTCCCCTGGGCGGCTACGACCAGCAGCTCTTTGCCGCCCGAAAACACCTCGAGCAGTACAACATCAAGTTTCAGCCCGGTGTGAATGAAGACCTGGCGGCGACCGCGGTCTGGGGCTCGCAGCAGCTCAATCTGTCGCCCGGCGCCAAATATGATGGCGTGGTCGGCATCTGGTACGGCAAGGGCCCCGGCGTCGACCGCTGCGGCGACGTGTTCCGGCACGGCAATACGGCGGGCTCGGCCAAGAACGGCGGCGTGCTCGTCCTCGCCGGCGACGACCACGGCGCAAAATCCTCCACCGTCCCGCATCAGTCCGACCACGCCTTCATCTCCGCGCTGATGCCGTACCTCTACCCCTCCAGCATCCATGAAATGATCGAGATGGGCCTCCTGGGTATCGCGATGTCGCGCTACTCCGGCTGCTGGGTCGGCATGAAGGTGATCACCGAGACCGTGGAAACCACCGCCGAGATCGACCTCACCGACGAAATGACGCCCTTCAATATTCCGACCGATTTCGAGATGCCGCCGGGCGGCCTCAACCTGCGCTGGCCCGACGACCGCTTTGCGCAGGATTTGCGCCTGCAGGACTACAAGGGCTACGCCGCGATTGCGTTTGCCCGCGCCAACAACATCAACCGCATCACCATGGATTCGCCGAACGCCCGCTACGGCATCATGGCGTCGGGCAAGAGCTACGAGGACATCCGCCAGGCGCTGCGCGAACTCGGGATCACCGAGGAGGTCGCCGCCAAGATCGGCTTGCGGCTTTACAAGATCGGCATGCCCTGGCCGCTGGAGCCGGAAGGCGTCCGCAAATTCGCCGTCGGCCTCGAGGAGATCTTCATCGTCGAAGAGCGCCGCGAGATTGTCGAAAACCAGGTCAAGCAGGAGCTGTTCAACTGGCGCGACGACGTCCGCCCGCGCATCGTCGGCAAGATGGACGACCACGACAAGCGTTTTCTCACTTTCGCCGCCGAACTTAGCGTCGCCTCGCTCGCCAGTTCGCTCACCGAACGCCTGCTTCGACTTAATCTCAATCCCGAAATCGCCGCGATGCTGCGCGCCAAGGCCGACTGGTTCAACGGCCGGCAGGCGACCCAGATGCAGGCGGTCGCCCCCGTCACCCGCACGCCGTATTTCTGCTCGGGCTGTCCGCACAACACCTCGACCAAGGTGCCCGAAGGCAGCCGCGCCTTCGCCGGCATCGGCTGTCATTTCATGGCGCTGTGGATGGACCGCTCGACCGAGACCTACACCCACATGGGAGGCGAGGGCGTGCCGTGGGTCGGCGTGGCGCCGTTCACCAAGGAAGAGCACGTGTTCGCCAATCTCGGCGACGGCACGTATTTCCACTCCGGCAGCCTCGCGATCCGCCAGGCGGTCGCCTCCGGCGCCAACATCACCTACAAGCTGCTCTACAACGATGCGACCGCGATGACCGGCGGCCAGCATGTCGACGGCGAATTGTCGCCGCAGCAGATCACCTTCCAGCTTCATTCGGAGGGCATCCGCAACATCTATCTCGTCTCTGAAACCCCCGAGGCCTATCCGGCGTCCGACATCGCGCCCGGCGTCAAGGTCGCGCATCGCGACGAACTCGACGCGGTGCAGAGGACCTGCCGCACGCTGAAGGGCACCTCGGCAATCGTCTTCGTGCAGACCTGCGCCGCCGAAAAGCGCCGCCGCCGCAAGCGCGGCCTGATGGAGGATCCGGCGCGCCGCGTCATGATCAATCCGGCCGTCTGCGAAGGCTGCGGCGATTGCTCGGTGCAGTCGAACTGCATCTCGGTCGAGCCGCTGGAAACCGAGATGGGCCGCAAGCGCACCATCAACCAGTCGACCTGCAACAAGGACTATTCCTGCGTGAAGGGCTTCTGTCCGTCCTTCGTCACCATCGATGGCGGCAAGCCGCGCCGCCGCGCGCCGGCCAACCTTGGCGACGCCGGCGATATCGGCGATCTGCCCGAGCCGGCCTCGTTCCCGTCGCTGGAGCGGCCCTACAACATCGCGGTCGGCGGCGTCGGCGGCACCGGCGTGCTGACCATCGGCGCGCTGCTCGGCATGGCCGCGCATATCGAGGGCAAGGCCAGCATGATCCTCGACATGTCCGGCCTCGCGCAAAAAGGCGGCGCGGTGCTGAGTCACGTCCGGCTTTCCGAACACACCGCCGACGTCACCTGTTCGCGCATCGTCACCGGCACCGCCGATCTCGTGATGGCCGCCGACGAGGTGGTGGCCGCCGCCAAGGACACGATCACGCTCTGCGAAGCCAGCCGCACCGTCGGCGTCATCAACACCCACGTCATTCCGACCGCTGACTTCATCCTCAACCGCGACTTCAACTTCCAGAGCCGCAACGTCAACCACGTGCTGGAAACCGAGCTGCGCAAGGACTCTTCTTTCTACGATTTCACCAAGCCCGCCGAAGCGCTGCTCGGGGATTCCATCGCCACCAACATCATGATGATGGGCTATGCCTATCAGAAGGGCCTGCTGCCGCTGTCGGAAAAGGCGATCCTTCAGGCGATCGAGGTCAACGGCGTCTCGATCAAGATGAACACGCAGGCCTTCCAGCTCGGCCGTCTCGCCGCCGCCGACCCGGCGCGGCTCGAGGCCATGATGAAAGGCAAGGACGAGGTCGTCGCGCCGAAGACGCTGGATGCGATGACGCTCGATGAGGTGATCGCCCATCGCAGCGACTTCCTGACCGCCTATCAGGGGCGCGGACTGGCCAAACGCTACCAGAGCCTCGTCAAGCGCGTCCGCGACGCCGCCATCGACGGCGGCTACGGCGAGGCGCTGCCGCGCGCGGTTGCGATCAACTACGCCAAGCTGCTTGCCTACAAGGACGAATACGAAGTTGCGCGCCTGTTCACTGACGGCAAGTTCGAAAAGCAGCTCCGCGACCAGTTCGAGGGCGAGTTCAAGTTCAACTTCAATCTGGCGCCTCCGATCCTCGGCGGCGGCCTCGACGCACTCGGCCGCCCCAAGAAGCGCGCCTTCGGCCCCTGGATGCTGTCGGTGTTCCGCACGCTGGCAAAATTCCGCTTCCTGCGCGGCACGCCGCTCGACATTTTCGGCTACAGCCCCGACCGCAAGCTCGAGCGTGACCTGATCGCAGGCTACGAGAAAGACGTCGCCACCGTGCTCGGCCTGCTGTCGCCGGTCACGCACGACACCGCGGTCGAGATTCTGCTCATTGCCCGATCGTATCCGCGGTTACGGCCCGGTGAAGGAGAAGGCGGTGCAGGACGCCAAGGCGCGCTACGCGCAGTTGGCCGCCGACCTCGTCAACCCGCCACCCGCGCCGCGCCAGATCGCGGCGGAATGACGCTGCTGTAGGGTGGGCAAAGACGCGAAGCGTCGTGCCCACCGTCGCTCAACCATCGTGGTGCTAAATGGTGGGCACGCTTCGCTTTGTCACCCTACGGGCTGCGCCGAGAGGCTTGCTTTGCCTGCCATGATCTCGGTCAGGTAGGCCCGTACCGCATAAATCTACGGCGGGCGGTCAAATGCCAGCTTGTGCACATGCCGGCCTCTGCTCTCCGCTCTATCGGGCGCGCGGAAAGAGAGCTAAGCTTCAATCGATCAGCGCCGGATTGACGTACCGAATCCCGTGAATGAGGGCGACGTCGGTGCCTTCAACCGCAAGCATTGCAGACTCATTCAACATTGGTTGCAGCGCAATTGCCGCGCGGTGGATGGTGCGTGCGACCTGCGGGCACAGAGCAACAAATCGGGATAAAGAGGTACCTGATCACTCAAGCTTAAGGACGATCACTCGAAAGGCTTAAAGGAGACTCACGATGAACGCGAAATCGGGACGAACCTTATTTGCCGCCGGCCTGATCAGTACGGCGCTCGTCAGCGGCGCAATCGGCCAGCAGGACGACAAGCTCGGTAAGGTAACCTTCGCTACCTCCTGCGATCCCGCTGTGCAGGTCGAGTTCGACCGTGGCGTCGCCATGCTCCATTCGTACTGGTTCTTGGTTGCCCGCCGAAAATTCGAGGAGATCCTGAAGCAGGACCCCACTTGCGGCATGGCGTATTGGGGCGTGGCGATGGATCGCCTCGGTAACACCCTTGCAGTTACACCGACGCGAGCCGAGGCGCAGGCGGGTTGGGAAGCAATCGAAAAAGCGCAGGCTACGGGTGCGAAGACGCAGCGCGAGCGCGATTGGATCAATGCCCTTGGCGTCTATTTCCGCGACCATGAAAAAGTCGCCGCGGATGTCCGACTGGCAGCCTATAGTGCTGCGATGGAGAGGATGGCGCAAAGCTACCCCGACGACTACGAGGCCCAAGCCTTTTATGCCCTGGCGCTTCAAGCCTCGGCACCGAAGAGCGATCTCACCTACGCCAATCAGATCAAGTCTGCGGCGTTGTTGGAGAAACTCTTCGAGCAGAACCCGCAGCATCCGGGCGTGACGCACTACCTCATTCACGCTTACGACTTTGCGCCGCTTGCCGAGAAGGGAGTAGCGTCCGCACGGCGCTATGCCGGCATTGCGCCGGCCGTGCCGCACGCGCGGCACATGCCTTCGCACATCTACTCCATG
The DNA here is from genome assembly GCA_963770135.1 of uncultured Alphaproteobacteria bacterium. Classification (GTDB taxonomy): domain Bacteria; phylum Pseudomonadota; class Alphaproteobacteria; order Rhizobiales; family Xanthobacteraceae; genus Bradyrhizobium. The sequence continues at coordinate 60,818 of CAVYOM010000024.1, forward strand.
GTCGGGCTTTGGGAGGAATCCATTGCCTCCAACGCGTCGTCGCTCGAGATCCAGCCCGACTACTACCACGCGTCGGATTTTACGGTCTACGCACATCTGCAGCTCGCGCAGGATGCCAAAGCCGACGCGATGATCAAGAGGTCGCTTGCGACCGCTGACCGCGGCGATCGTCCGATCAACTTCGTTAATTTCACTGCCAAAGCCGCGATGCCGGCGCGTTACGTCCTGGAACGGGCGGATTGGGCCGGCGCTGGCGAACTGCCGATGACTGCCACCCAATATCCGATGGCGGATTCGTTGATCCGCTTTACGCGCGGACTGGGCATGGCCCGCACCGGTAATCTTGCGGGCGCCAAAGCAGAGATCGAAGAAATGAAGGTGTTGCGAACGACACTGCAGCGCGCCGATCAGTCCTACTGGGCGGACCGAACCGAAGAGCAGATGCTTGCCGTTTCGGCCTGGATTGCGCTGAAGGAAGGGGCGGGCGATCAGGCGTTGAAATTCATGCGAGCCGCGGCCGACCGCGAAGATGGCAGCCTCAAGCATGTGGCGATGGAGAATCGTCTCTATCCGTTCCGTGAATTGCTGGCCGAACTACTCCTTGAGACAGGGCAGCCGGCTGCCGCCCTGAACGAGTTCGAGACTGCCCTCAAGCAGACGCCCAACCGTTTCCGCGCGTTCTGGGGAGCTGCGCGCGCTGCCGACAGCGTTGGCGACCGCCAGAAGGCCGCTGATTACTATGGCAAGCTGGTGAGTCTGGCCAACAATGCCGATACGGAGCGGCAGGAAATCCGCGTGGCTCGGGAATATGTGCGCCAGGACGACACGGTAGGTGCTGCACGAAAATAACTTCTTGGCTGCCGAGCTCAGCGCCCGGCAGCCATCAGGCCGAGAAGACAGCGATGATCCGCGCAGTCGCATTGGCAATGATGCTCGGCGTGCTGGTGACCGGCGTGGCAGCTTATACCATCAGCTCGCCGAGCCGGAGGACCGCGACTGCGCCGCCATTAGGCGCGGACGTAACGCCGGCTGTAACGGCCGCCACGGCCGAAGCCTGGCCGATCTGCGCCACCATGGCCTCAGTTGCGCCGGATGCCGACTGGGCGCAACTCGATCCCGATTTCAAGGTCGGCAAGACGGCACTGCGCGCAGCGAACTGGAATGGTGCAATCGCGGCGTTCGAGCTCGCCGCGCTGCGCGACCCGACTAATGCCGATATTCAGAACTATATCGGCTACGCCTATCGGCGGCTGCGTCAGATGGGTCCGGCGATTGGTCATTATCAAAAAGCGCTGTTGCTGAATTCCCGTCACCGTAGCGCGCATGAGCATCTTGGTGAGGCTTATCTGGTGCTGGGCGAGCCGGTCAAGGCCCAGCAATTATTGGCGGCGCTGGAAAATATCTGTCTGCTTCGCTGCGAGGAATACGACGACCTCAAGCGTGCCATTGCCGCGTACAAGACACTCGCTGGGCATTGAGGTCGATCATTCGCCGCTCCGGCGCCGTGGCAGTTGACGGCAAGGGTGTCCCGGGCGCGGTACAGCGCGCGTCTGCCGCAAAACCCGCTGCGCCTAAGCACGAATTTCGCCAGCCATTTCAACGCGATTTGGGTCGTCCAGATTTCGCGGCAAAAATATTTCGCTTCGCATTTCCCCCAAATCAGCTCCATCTTCGCGCCATCCCGCCTCATCGAAGAGGGGCGTACGCGTCGTCACGATACGTGGAGTGCGGGGAGCGGTGGACGCGAGGCGCTCGCGCGCGCGAGGCATTGCAGGGCGGTCTCGGGCTTCGTGCTTGAGACTGTGAGCGATTGATCCGCGCAGGACGAGCGGCGTTATTGCGTACGGCAAAAGCGTGTGGTTCTGGCACCCGTGGCTGGTGTCAAATCGGCGGAGGTTTTCGCGAAGCCCAACCGGGTTCGCAAGACCGTCAATTCGCCGATGACGGAGGCAAGAGGAATTCGTCTCCGGGGAGAGCGCGCCATAAGCCGTCAAACCATTGCGCAGGGAAGGCCGAATGCTCTCCGCTGGACCTGTATGCTCGTGTGCGCACTTCTCTGTGCCATTGCACACGGGATCGCGGGTGCAGCGCGCACCCGGTCTTCCCTGCGCCCTCTCATTTCTGAGCGGGCAAGCGGCCAGGTACAACTCGGGCGCGTCGCGCCGCGGGAACGCGCTGGCATATCCGCATTCCCCGGCCTGATACGATTTCCGCCGATAATCATCCCGAGTTGAGTCCAGTCGCTACCTGTCTCGCCCTGCGGAATATCTCGGCGCTTGCCAAGGCAGCCCTGACAGGTCAGAAAAAAAGCCGGAAGAAGAAACGCCAACGGAGAACGATTTGACCATCAAGGGCAAAGCCTACATTGCCGGGATCTACGAGCATCCTACCCGGCACGCACCCGACAAATCAACCGCGCAGCTGCATGCCGAGGTCGCCAAGGGGGCGATCGAGGATGCCGGGCTGACCAAAGCCGACATCGACGGCTATTTCTGCGCCGGCGATGCCCCCGGCGGCCTTTGGCCGATGGTCGATTACCTCGGCCTCAAGGTTCGCCATATGGATTCCACCGATACCGGCGGTTGTTCCTATTTGATCCATCTCGGCCACGCCGCCGAAGCGATCGCGGCCGGCAAGTGCTCGATCGCGCTGATCACCCTGGCGGGCAAACCGCGCACCGGCCCGATGCCGCCGCGCGCGGCCGGCGCCGAGGTCGATTTCGAGGCGGCCTATGGGGCGAGCACCCACAATGCCTACGGCATGTGTGCCATGCGCCATATGCACGACTACGGCACCACAAGCGAACAGCTCGCCTGGATCAAGGTCGCGGCCTCGCATCACGCCCAGTACAACCCGCACGCGATGCTCAAGGAGGTCGTCACCGTCGAGGACGTTCTGAACTCGCCGATGATCTCGGACCCGCTGCACCGGATGGATTGCTGCGTCGTCACCGACGGCGGCGGCGCGCTGATCGTCACTACGCCGGAAATCGCAAAAAGCCTGAAGAAGCCGCTGGTGCGGCTGATCGGCCATGGCGAGGCGATGAAGGGCCCGCGCGGCGGCAAGGATCTCGACCTGACTTATTCCGCCGGTGTCTGGTCCGGCCCGCGCGCGTTCGAAGAGGCCGGCGTAACGCCGAAGGATATGAAGTATGCCTCGATCTATGACAGCTTCACCATCACGGTGCTGATGCAGCTCGAAGACCTCGGCTTCTGCAAGAAGGGCGAGGGCGGAAAGTTCGTCTCCGACGGCAATCTGATCTCGGGCGTCGGCAAGCTGCCGTTCAACACCGATGGCGGCGGCCTCTGCAGCAACCATCCCGTCAACCGCGGCGGCATGACCAAGATCCTCGAGGCGGTCCGCCAGTTGCGCGGCGAAGCCCATCCGAAGGTGCAGGTGCCGAACTGCGATCTCGCCGTGGCTCACGGCACCGGCGGACTTCTCGGCGTGCGTCACGCCGCCTCAACCTGCATTCTGGAGCGCGTGTGATGGCTGAAGCCAGGAAATATCCGACGCCGGTGACCAACCCCGAGACCGCGCAGTTCTGGGAAGCGGCCAAGGCCGGCAAGTTCATGATCAAGCGCTGCACCGCCTGCGGCGAGCCGCATTACTTCCCGCGCTCGATCTGCCCGTTCTGCTTTTCCGACAAGACCGTGTGGGAAGAAAGCTCGGGCGAGGCCACGATCTACACCTACAGCCTGATGCGCAAATCGCCGACCGGGCCGTATGCGATCGCCTATGTCACGCTGAAGGAGGGCCCGTCGCTGCAGACCAACATCGTCGACTGCGATCTAACGAGCCTGAAGATCGGCCAGAAGGTGAAGGTGGTGTGGAAGCCAACCGACGGCGCGCCATTGCCGTTCTTCACGGCGGCCTAGATCCTTCCCTTCTCCCCTTGTGGGAGAAGGTTGCAGCCGAAGGCTGCCGGATGAGGGGTTCTATCCGTGAGCACTGTGTTTGCGGAGCAAACCCCTCACCCAAGTGAGTTTGACGCGCTGCCGGTGTTGCCCTCTCCCACAAGGGGAGAGGGCGCATCAACAGGCACCGCGAAGAAAGTGTTCGGGAGAGAAACGAAATGCCGATCAACTACGAACAACTCATGGCCCTGAAAAATCTCGGTCAGAAATACGCCTATGCCGACCGCGACGTGATGCTCTATGCCTACGGGATCGGCCTGGGCGCCGACCCGATGGAGGAGAACGAACTCGCCTACGTCAACGAAGGCACCTTCACCCCGCGGCCCCTCAAGGTGGTGCCGACCTTCGCCTCGGTGGCGGCATGGGGCGCCGGCCCCGGCGAGATGAATCTCAATCGCGTCATGGTGGTCGACGGCGAGCGCGACATCACCTTCCACAAGCCGCTGCCGAGTGCGGCGAAGATCACGGCCGACTCGACCGTGCTCGACGTCTTCGACAAGGGCAAGGACAAGGGCGCCGTCATCCGTCACCAGACCGTGCTGAAGGACGAGAACGGCGACAAGCTCGCCACGCTGGTGGCCTCGCGCTTCGCCCGCGGCGACGGCGGCTTTGGCGGACCGTCCGAAGGCCAGCCCGAGCCGCACAAGGTGCCGGGCAGGGCCCCGGACAAGATCGTCGACATCACGACACGGCCGGATCAGGCGCTGGTCTATCGCCTCTGCGGCGACCGCAACCCGCTACACTCCGATCCGGAGTTTGCCAAGAAGGCCGGCTTCCCGAAACCGATCCTGCACGGCATGTGCACCTACGGCATCACCTGCCGCGGCGTGCTGCAGACGTATGCCGACTACGATCCGTCCGCGTTCAAACAGCACGTCGCGCGCTTTTCCTCACCGGTGTTTCCTGGCGAGACCGTGACGATGGAGCTTTGGAAGGACGGCAACGTGGTCTCGTTCGAAGCCAAGGTGAAATCGCGTGGCGTCACCGTGATCAAGAGCGGCAAGACGGTGCTGGGCTAACATTCCCGTCATTCCGGGATGGTCCGAAGGACCAGACCGCAGATGCGCAATTGCGCATCGGGGAATCTCCTCAGGATTCCGGGTTCGCTTCGCGCCCCGGAATGACGGTGCAAAACAAAGAAGGCGGGAGAGAACAAATGGGATTACTCGACGGCAAGGTCGCAATCATCACTGGCGCGGGCGGCGGGCTCGGTGAGGCCTACGCAAAGCTGTTCGCGCGCGAGGGCGCGGCGGTCGTGGTCAACGACCTCGGTGGACCGCGCGACGGTTCCGGCGCCGACGTTTCGATGGCGCAGAAGGTGGTCAACGCCATCAAGGAAGAGGGCGGCCGTGCCGTCGCCAACGGTTCCGACATCTCGACCATCGCGGGCGGCCAGTCGGTGTTCGACGACGCCATCAAGAATTTCGGCCGCGCCGATATCCTGGTCAACAATGCCGGTATCCTGCTCGACGAGACTTTTGCCAAGGCCAAGGAAGCCAACTGGGACCGGGTGATCAGGGTGCATCTCAAAGGCACCTTCTGCTGCACCCAGCCGGTGTTCAAATGGATGCGCGAGAACGGCGGCGGCGTCATCGTCAACACGTCCTCGACCTCGGGACTGATCGGCAATTTCGGCCAGACCAATTACGGCGCCGCCAAGGGCGGTATCTGGGGACTGTCGAACGTGCTGGCCATTGAAGGCCGCAAATACAACATCCGGATCTGGACGCTGGCCCCGGGCGCGCTGACCCGCATGACCGCCGACCTGCCGCGCTACAAGGAGAACCCCGGCGCGGCGCTGGGCCCCGACGGCATCGCGCCGGCCGTGCTATACATGGTCAGCGACCTCTCGGGCGACCAGACCGGCAAGGTGCTCGGCGTTTCCGGCCCCCGCGGGGTCCGCGAGATGCGGATGATGGAAATGGAAGGCTGGACGCCGCCGTTTACGGGATGGAAGGCCGAGGATATCGTGACCCACGCCAACGAAATCTTCTTCTCCGAGGATGAGATCAAGAAATCGGCGCGGCGATTTAAGTAATTTCGTTCCGGGATGGTCTTTTGGACCATCCCGGAATGTCGAAAGCATAGAGGCACACATGACAAAACTCACCGCCCAGGCCGCAGGTACCTTTGCGATAGCGCCGACGCCGTTCCACGATGACGGCCGCATCGACGAGAAATCGATCGACCGGCTGACCGACTTCTACGCCGAAGTCGGCTGTGACGGCGTCACCGTGCTCGGCATTCTGGGCGAGGCGCCGAAGCTCGACGCGGCCGAGGCCGAGCAGGTGGCCGTTCGCTTCGTCAAGCGCGCCAAGAACATGCAGATCATCGTCGGCGTCTCGGCGCCGGGCTTTGCCTCGATGCGCTCGCTGGCGAAGGCGTCGATGGATGCCGGCGCCGCCGGCGTCATGATCGCACCGCCGCCGCATTTGCGCACCGACGACCAGATCACGGGCTATTTCAAGCAGGCGCAGGAAGCGATCGGCGACGAGATTCCCTGGGTGCTGCAGGACTATCCGCTGACGCTCAACGTCGTCTTCACGCCCGCCGTGATCCGCAAGATCGTGATGGATTCGCCGTCCTGCGTCATGCTCAAGCATGAGGACTGGCCGGGCCTGGAGAAGATCTCCACGCTGCGCGGCTATCAGAAAGATGGCTCGCTGAAGCCGATGTCTATACTGGTCGGCAATGGCGGCTTGTTCCTCGATTTCGAGATGGAGCGCGGCGCCGACGGCGCCATGACCGGCTACGCCTTCCCGGAATTGCTGATCGATGTCGTGAAGCTGCAAAAGGCCGGCAAGCGCGATGCCGCGCATGATCTGTTCGACGCCCATCTGCCGCTGATCCGTTACGAGCAGCAGCCCGGTGCCGGCCTGGCGGTGCGCAAATACGTGCTGCAGAAGCGCGGCATCATTTCGTCCAGCGCGCAGCGCAAGCCCGGTGCTGTGATCACGGCGACCGCAAAGGCTGAGGTCGAATATCTGTTGTCACGGGTGGCGCGCGTCGACCGCCGCGCCAATCTGCAACCGCAATCCAGCGCAGCGGGCTAGTCCTATGGCCGAGATCGTCGCCCCGCGTAACGCGTCTACCATCCTGCTGCTGCGCGACAGCGCTGTCGCCAAGGTCGACGGCAAGAGCCGCGAAGAGATCGAAGTTTTCATGATGGTTCGCCATTATGAGATCGACTTCAATTCCGGCGCGCTGGTGTTTCCCGGCGGCAGCGTCGACAAGGGCGACAAGGAGATCATCGCGACATCGGAGCTTTACTCGGGCGGCGAGGGGCTCGACGAGACCACGCTGAGTTTCCGTATCGCCGCGATCCGCGAAACCTTCGAGGAAAGCGGCATCCTGCTGGCACGGCCGAAGGGGTCGAAGGCGCTGGTCGATGCCAAGCGCGCCAGCGAGATCGAGGCCGCGCATCGCGCCGACCTCTGCGACAGCAAGATCAGCTTCCTCAAGGTTCTGACCGACAACGGCATGGTGCTGGCGCTCGACGAACTCGTGCCCTATGCGCACTGGATCACGCCCGAGGGCATGCCCAAGCGGTTCGACACCTGGTTCTTCCTCGCCGCCGCGCCCCCTGAACAGGTCGGCGCCCATGACGGCAAGGAATCCACCGACTCGATCTGGGTCTCGCCGCGCGAGGCGCTGGAGGGCGGCGAGAGCGGGCGCTTCAAGCTGCCGTTCCCGACCACGCGCAACCTGATCAAGCTCGGCAAGCAGGCGAGCGTGAACGCGGCGCTCGACGACTCCAGAGGCAAATCGGTCGTCACCGTGACGCCGGTCATGACCCGGAACAATGGCGGCCGCCAGCTCCGGATCCCCCTCGAAGCCGGCTATGACGGCGAGGTGTTCGAGGTCGGCTCGGTCGGTTGATTGTATCCACACTTCGGCGGCTAACGAAGTATCCTGACGCCCGCCACGGTAATGTCTGGCCCTGACTTGAAACAAGACGGGTGACAGACATGGGCGAGGCCCAACAGACACATCCCAAAATCGCGAGCGAGCTGGCGCTGCTGCTGGTGCTCGCGACGCTGTGGGGCGCGTCCTACACATTCCTGAAGATCGCGGTGGCGACGATCCCGCCGGTGACGCTGATCGCGGGCCGCACGCTGATCGCAGGCCTCCTGCTGATCGCGATCATGCGATGGCGCGGGATCAAGATGCCGGTGGATGCCGCGAACTGGCGACGCTTCCTGTTCCAGGCCTGCCTCAACAGTGTCATTCCGTGGACGATGGTGGCCTGGGGCACGCGGGCGCTGGATGCCGGTGTGGCCACCATCCTCAATTCGACGGCGCCGATATTCACGTTTTTCCTGACATTGGCGATCACCCGCCACGAGGCGGTGACGTTCCGCAAGCTGGTCGGCGTCGTCGCGGGGATGGCGGGGATCTGCCTGATCGTCGGCATGCAGGCGCTGGCGGGACTGGGCGAGCAATTGGTCGCGCAGATCGTGCTGCTGCTGGCCGCCGTCTGCTACGCGGGAGCGGCGATTTTCGGCCGGGCCTTTAAAAATCTCGATCCCATGGCGCCGGCGGCGGGATCGCTGCTGTGCGGTGCCGCGATCCTGATTCCGCTGAGCCTGGTGGTCGACCGGCCGTGGACGCTGGCGCCGTCGATGAATTCGTTGCTGGCGCTGCTCGGGCTCGCGGTGTTTTCGACTGCGTTCGCCTTCGTGATCTATTTCCGCCTGATCCAGACGCTGGGATCGATCGGCGCCACCGCGCAGGCTTATTTGCGGGTGCCGATCGGCGTCGCGGCGAGCGTGGTTTTCCTGGGCGAGCAGTTGAGTTCGACCGCCTGGATCGGGCTCGCCTGTGTCGTCGTCGGCGTCGCCGCGATGACGATTCCGGAGCGAAGGACAAAGCCGGTCAGCGAAGCCGCATGACGTGCGGGTGAGAGCGCGTTTCGTGTGACGAAATTCCCCGGGGCTTGCTGCGGCCGGGGATTATCGGCATCCTGCCGGTCAAAATAGGGGGTGCCTTCGGTGCCTCCCAAGAAAAACGGGCAGGAAACTTCACATGATATTTCGGCGGATCGGCATCATCGTTGGTGCGTGGCTCATGCTTCTCGCCGCGCCGTACCAGGGGCAGGCGCAGGAGAACTTCCCGAACCGTCCGATCCGCATCGTCATCCCCTATTCGCCGGGAAGCGTTACAGACGTGTTCGCGCGGATCATCGGGCAGAACATGCAGGAGCAATGGAAGGGTTCGATCGTGGTCGAATCCAAGTCCGGCGCCAATGGCTCGATCGCGGCCGAGGAAGTCGCGCGCGCGGCGCCCGACGGTTACACATGGCTGCTGGTGACGACGTTTTTCACCGCGAGCCCCTCATTGAACACCGCGCTGCGCTGGGACCCGGTCCGGGATTTCATTCCGATCGGCCAGGTGTGCCGCGCTCCGAATTTTTTCGTGGTCCCGACCGCACTGCCGGTCACCAGCGTGGCCGAATTTGTCGCTCTCGCGAAGGCCAAGCCGGGCGAACTGAACTACAGCCATCCGGGGAAGGGCTCGACCGGGCATCTCGGCTTTGAGCTGTTCAAGCGGCTGGCGGGGATCGACGTGACCGCGATAGGCTATCGCGGCTATCCGCAGATGGTGCCTGATATTACCAGCGGCCTGATCAGCTCGACTTTCCTGTCGGCCAACCAGGCGGTGGCCCAGGTGCAGAGCGGGGCAATTCGGGTCATCGGCGCCATCAGCGACGGCCGCTCCAAATATTTCCCCGACGCGCCGACCTTGGCCGAGCAGGGCTTTGCCGAAGCCCAGGTGACGCCGTGGTTCGGTGTCGTGGTGCCTAAGGGGACGCCGCAGCCGGTCGTCGAGCAGATCAGCAAGGCGCTGGAGGCGGCGTTAGCCACGTCCGACGTCAGGCAAAAGCTCGACGTGGCGGGCTGCGAGGCCAAGAGCGCGCCGCTGCAGGCATTCGCCGATATCATCAAGGCCGACGTCGCGGTGTGGGCCAAAGTGGTCAAGGAGGCCGGCATCACCGCCGACTGAGGGGACGCCGTGCGATTTCGGCCGCGTTAACCTGTTCCATAGCGGCATTCATCGCCTCCTGGCCATCCAGAGCGGGTCCGGGGCTGCGCCGTCGGCCAATTTTGCCCGTTCCGCCGCCGCTTCGGCATGTTCCCCACGGCCCGAAATACATCGTATATTGCGCCCGACAGGAGCCCGGCCCGACCCACATGACCGCCGAAACGCCGCCGAATTCGCTGCCGCCGCGATCGTTCTCGCTTTCGATCGGCCAACTGACATTCGGCAGTTTCATGCTGGTGCTGGCGGTGATCATCATCACCTCGACCGCCAGCGTCATCGCGATCCGCCATATCGATGCGACCTTTACCGAACTGCAGCGGCTGCAGAGCGTCGGCGACCTTGCGGAGGACATCGACCGCCGCATGAACGAATTGCGGCTCGCCGCGCGGGATTTCGTCACCGATCCTGGCAGCCAGTCGCTTCAGGTCGCCGAAGCGGCCTCTTCGCTCAGCGAGGTCCTGAAGAAGACCCGGCTGGAGCTTGCCCCCGAGCAGCAGGACATGATCGACGGCGTCACCGAGCGCCTGTCGACCTACCGCAGCGGGATCGAACGGATTTCCTCGCTGATCAACCGCCGCGCCGATTTGATCGTTACCCTGCCGCCCTTGCGCGAGAAATTCGATGCCGCGATTGCCGGGACGCTCGATCCCGCTCTTGCGTCGGCATTGCTTCAGGAGCAGAGCCGGATCGCCTCGGCGCTGCTGGCGCATAACCCGTCGGCGGCCGAACAGGCGGCGCAACGGATGCGCGCCATCACCATCGCAGATTCGAACCTGCGGGCGGTTGTCGATGATTATGCGCTGGTGATCAGCAACATATCGACCCGCGAGCAGCAGATATCCGACATCGACAGGGAAGTGCTGAGTGCCGAGGGCCGCCTGATCCAACGGGTGACCGAGTTGTTGCGCGAAGTCAGCGAGCGGCGGGGCCGTGTCCTCGCCCGTGATTTTGCGCGGACGCTGGCGGAAGCCAAGTGGCAGAGCATCGTGCTCGGAACAGCGGGCGTTCTGATCGGGCTTTTCGCCTCGCTGCTGGTGGTCCGCCGCACCGTGCGGCCGCTGGCCGCGATCGCAAACTCGATCCGTGCGGTGGCCGGCGGTGAGAAGAGCGCCTCGATCCCGGCGACGGATGTCGACAACGAGATCGGCGACATCGCGCGCGCTGCGGAGATATTCCGTCGGACGCTGGTCGACGCCGATGCAGCGCGCGAGGCGGCGGTGCGCGCGCTCGCCGAACAACGGCTCGCCGAGGAAAGTTACCGCAAGCTGTTCGAGTCCTCGGTCGACGGAATCTACGTCACGACGCCGAGCGGTTCGCTGCTGAACGCCAACCCGGCGCTGGCGCGGATGATGGGCTATGCAACGCCGCAGGATCTGATCAACGGCATCGGCAGCATCGCGGATACGGTGTATGTCCATCCCGAGGCGCGGGGGGAATACGAGCGGTTGATGCGGCGTGACGGGATGATCCGCGAATATGAATATCAGGTTCGCACGCGCAGCGGCTCGGTGCTGTGGCTGTCCGACAGCGCGAGCGCCGTGCACAACGAGGCCGGCGTGATCATCCGTTACGAAGGGACGGTGCGCGACATCACCGATCAGAAGCGCGCCGAGGATGCGATCGCCGAAGGCCGCCGCCTGCTGCAAATGGTGATCGACACCGTGCCTGCGGTCATCAACGTCAAGGACAAGGAGCTCCGCTACGTCCTGATGAACCGCTATATGTCCGGCATTTTCGGGGTCGAGCCGGGAGATGCGATCGGCCGCACCACCGCCGAGTTGATGTCGCGCTACGGCGCGGAAAAGACCAATGAGCCCGACAAGCGGGTGCTGGCCGTCGGCAAGGAACTCGGCTTCTACGAGGAGGAATACAAGGATGCCTCCGGCCAGATGCGGCAATGGCTGGTCAACAAGCTGCCGATCCTGGATACGAACGGCGAGATCGAGAACATCGTGACCGTTGCGCTCGACATCGGCGAGCGCAAGCGCGTCGAATTCGAGATGCGCAAGGCCAAGGACGCGGCGGAGGGGGCGCTGCGGAACTTGCGCGAGACCCAGAACTCGCTGATCGAGGCGGAAAAGCTCGCCGCCCTGGGCCGGCTGGTGGCGGGCGTGGCCCACGAGGTCAACAACCCCGTCGGCATCAGCCTGACGGTGGCGTCAGCGCTGGAGCGCAAGACGTCGAACTTCGCCGCCGAGGTCGCGCGCGGCGAGCTACGGCGCTCCAGCCTGCGCGATTTCCTCGAGACCAGCCGCGATGCATCGTCGCAGCTTGTCGCCAATCTCAACCGCGCCGCCGAGCTGATCCAATCGTTCAAGCAGGTCGCCGCCGATCGCAACTATTCCGACCAGCGCTCCTTCGACCTCGGCGACCTTACCGAGCAGGTGGTGATGAGCCTACGGCCGGGCCTGCGCAAACACAATCTGACGCTCAATGTCGAGTGCCAGCCCAACCTGATGATGAACAGCTACCCCGGTCCCTACGGACAGGTGCTTACCAACCTGTTCCTCAATTCGGTGGCGCATGCGTTCCCGGACGGCAAGCCCGGTACGGTCGACATTCAAGTGCGGGAATCCGGCAAGGACAATGTCGAGATCATCTTCTCGGACAACGGCATCGGCATGAGCCTCGACGTCCGCCGCCGCGCATTCGATCCATTTTTCACCACGCGGCGTGATCAGGGCGGCACCGGGCTCGGGCTGCACATCGTCTACAGCATCGTGACGACGCGGCTGGGTGGCCGGCTTGATCTCGATTCGCAGCCTGGCGGCGGCACGCGAATCCAGATGATTCTGCCGCGCACGGCGCCGCTGGAGCAGGCGGCGGAATAGGGGAGACTTCCGATGTCCGACGCAATCGATCTGTCGGAGAAGCTGTCTGCGTTCTCCGGGTACTGGTCGCCGCGCACGGTAACCCAGTTCAACAACTGTGACGTCATGGTCGTGAAAGTGAAGGGCGAGTTCGTCTGGCACAAGCACGACGATACGGACGATTTTTTTCTCGTCCTGAAAGGCGTGCTGGATATTCACTTGCGGGATCGAATTGTCACGCTTGGGCCAGGACAGATGTATGTGGTGCCCAAGGGCGTTGAGCATCGGCCGGTTGCGAGGGAAGAGGTGCATATGCTGTTGATCGAGCCCACCGGCACGCCGAACACCGGCGATGCCGCGACAGCCGCACCGCGTGCGACCGTGTAACACCCGATCCGTCGAGGAAACGGCTAGTTGATATCCGCCAGCTTGTGCAGCGTGGCGCCGAAGATCTGGCTGGCTTTGCCGACGAGCGCGGTCCCGTTCATGTTGCCGCGGGTGTCGGTGAAGGTTCCGGATACGCCGATGCCGACCGGATTGGGACCGCCGAACAGCGGATTGTCATTGTCGCGCGGGGTGGTGTGGCGCTGCACCAGCACCTCGCCTTTGAAGGTATCGCCCTTCACGGTGTAGCTGCCGGTATAAAACAGATAGGCGTCGCCGCCGAGGATCTGCCCGTCGCGGAATAAAATGACGCCGCTGCCCTTGCCGGTGCGCCCATCCAGCAGGGTGACGTGGATCGAATAGAGCCCGTTCTTCATGACGCCCCAGATGCCAGCCGCCGCGCCCACGGAAGCCGGTCAAGGAATTATGCCAAAGCGTGGCCGGTAGCGTCAACGCGTCAGGTTGCCCGAGGCCTCTAGCTCAGGAAGCAAGCTTTGATGATACGACTACAACGTGACTTCACGATGACGCAAGGCAGGGCTCGAATCAAACTGGCCCGCGAAATGCATAGTTCGGTTTGGCACCGGCCGGTGGGTGCAGGAGCAAGAGAAACAGGTGATCAACTGGAAAAATTCCGGCGGCCATGTGTCGCGCCCATACATCGAGAATGCCTTCCGTGAAATCTCGGGCCGTCATCGCGCGGGTCGCTGGAAAAAGCTGCTGATGCTCAGCAGCGTGTTGCTGTTGCCATTGGCCTCGGTTCCCGGCGAGGCCCGCGATCCCGACGGACGTTATGCCAACTCGCCGCTGAAGCAGTGGTTCGACAGTCTCAGCAGCAAGAAGGGACCATGTTGCTCAGATGCTGACGGCAGCGCGGTTTCGGATGCGGATTGGGAGACCAAAGACGGCAAATATCGCGTCCGTCTTGAAGGGCAATGGTGGCGCGTTCCGGACGAAGCAGTGATCACTGAGCCCAACCGCGCCGGCCGGACAATGGTTTGGCCGGTCTATTACCGCAGTTTGGACAAGCTCGATCGGATCGATATCCGCTGCTTCATGCCGGGCACCATGACATAGCGCGCAGGCACTGACCTTGACCGACGACTGTCTTACTCCGCGCGAAAGTGGAGTCAGGCGTATTTCTTGTCGCGCTCCAAAAGCTCGATCGAAATGCCTTGCGGCCCGCGGATGAAGCAGATGCGCACGCCGGGCCGGATGGTGGTCGGCTCCTTTGTGAACTCGACGCCCTTGGCCTTGATCTCGGCGGCGACCGCGTCGATGTCTTTCACGGCCAGGCCGAAATGGTCGAGACCCTGATAGGGCGTCACCGGCGGGGTGTTGACGCCGTCGCCGGCGGTTACCGGGGCGATGAATACATTGGCGCCGCCGAGTTTGACGTCGATCCGCCCTGGGCCGCGGATGATCTCGCCGCCCAGAATGTTCTCCAGCCAGGCTGCTGTCGCCTCGGGATCGGGACTGCGCAAATGGACATGGTCCCAGATAACGGTCGGCATTTCGGTGGTCTCCCCATTATTGTTGTTGCGGCGCTCGAGGCCGGTTACGGCGCGGCCAATGTAGCCGCCGCGTATCCGCAATTCCATCCCGGTCGCGCCGCCGCCGCAATATTGTAGAGGTGGTATGAAACCATTTTTGCTCTGGATAATTGTTGACGAGCGGCGATCCGTACAGCGGCGGTCGTAACAAAAGCCGTACGGGAAACGCCGTATGGCTTTTTTCGGGAGCGGCATGGCAATCGCCGGTGCCGCCGGGTGAGGGCGCGGCTATGAGAATCGCCGGGTTATCGGTCGGAAAATCCGAAGCGCGTCTCGCCGCGCTGCCGGTGATGGCCATCGCGGGCTGCGCCATATGGTTGATGCTCCCGCAAGCCAGCGATGCCGAGGGTCATTCCGCCGCGACGTCGCCTGAAGTTACCCGCGCCACGCAAGACACATCCCGCAGGGACGACACAGCCGGAGTTCAGGCGACCCTGTCGGGTCTGGCGCCAGTAGCCGTTTCCCCCGACGCCGATCCGGCGGCGGCCGTTGCCGCGCCTCCCGACATTGCGCCGCCAGCGACCATGGAGGCCGCCAAGTTGCCGCTCGACGGCTTGAAAATCATCTCGCAGTCGTGGCGCAGGGGCGGGCTCGGCTCGAAGGCGCTGGTGACCTTCACGCTCCGCAACGCCAATGACTACGCAGTGAAGGATCTCGAGATCGCCTGCACCTTTGCCCGCCGGGACGGCAGCCATTTGACCGACCGCAGGCGTATCATTCCCGACACCGTGAACATGAAGAGCCGGAAGCGTTACGCCGGTGTGCTGGTCGGGTTCGTTAACGTGAACGCGAATAAGGCGAAATGTTCGGTGGTGACGGCCAGCCGAATTTAACCGTGCCGAATTTAACGTTACTCAATCAAACCCGCATTTCGCCCCCGAAAATGTGATCGCCGCCCTTGAACCTTGCCGGCAGGTCAGGAACTAACTGGGGTATCGCCCGTTAGGCGATTGGACCGTGCGGTGCTCGTGCGGGGGGAGCGAATCGATGCCCGTAGCGCGTTATTTCCTGTTTGTCGGCGGAGTCCTGCTCGCGCTGTTGCTGGCGGTTGATGCCCTCGTGCCGCAACAGGCCGTTGTCGCCAGCCAGGCTGCTGCTTCGATCGACAAGACCGTGGTTCGCATCCGTTCCGACCAAAAGCCGCCTGAGCGGGTGGTCTACGACACCAGCCTCCCGACCATTATACCGCCGCAGGCCGTGACAGCCCAAGCTGCTGTCCCTGCAACCGCTCCCTTGGCCGACGCCACCGTCCAAGCCCGTGTGCGGGAAACTTATGCCCAATTAGTCCCGGCAGAGGCGAAGAAGCCCGAGGGGCAGGTTCAGCGTAAGCGCAAGATCGCCAAGAACCGTCCCGCCCCGCCTACGCAGGTCGCGCAGCAGGCGCATTTTGGCTTTTTCGGCGGCTCCAACTGGAACAACACCTGGTAGGGTGAGCCGCCTGATCTAATCAGCGCGGCAGCTTTGGAATCTTATCCGCAAAACCGTTGTAGCAGGTCAGCCGCTCGTCTTCCTCCTTGAGGAAGCGGCAGTCGCTGACGGCCTTCGCTGCAGGCGCCTTCGGCTTGGGCTGCGGCTTATAAACCGCGTCGTAGCAATTTAGCCGTTCCTTGGTCGCATCGTCGATGTCCTGGCAGGCCTGCAACTTCTGGGCAGGCGACAAGGGCTTTTCTTTTTCATTGTTGCCTGCGGCTGCTTTCTTTGACCCGACCACAACCAGCGGTTTGCCGCCGAAGGTCGGAGGGTTGGCGGGGGCGGTTCCCTGAGCTAGCGCCGCCGCCGGATACAGAACCGCCAGCGTCAGGATGATCTTTCTCATGTCGAAATGTCCGAATAGCCGTAAGCCGAACGAGCGCGCCTGGAGAGACCAGAACCTCCGATCCTCGGAATCGAAATCCCGCCCGCGCGCCTGAGTTCTCTAGCACCATCCTCAAGCGTCTGTCTAACCTGTTGATTTAATGGCCATTCAATTGCGCTGGCCGGCCGGGCGTCAGCCGGCCTGGCTAGACGGCCCGCACCCCCAGGCCGCCTCCGGCTTGTGATCGGCATACCTCGTCGCCAACTTGTGGACTGCTAGGAACTCCTTCGGGGCTCGCGTGGGCCGCGCCGGAGCATTCGCTGGCCCGCAGAGGGAGAGAATCATGTCCGATCCGCAACGGCGGGATTTTTTGGCCGCCGCAGGAACCGTCTCATTGGCAGCGCTGGCTACGGCCCTCCCGGCGGCCGGCGGCGATCCGAGTTTCATGAACAACGTTCCGGATCCAACACTCGCGGGCAAGGATTTGCCGACCTTCAAATTCGCGCTGGAGAAGTCGGAGGGCAAGGTCATCGGCAACAGTTACGGCAAGGAGGCGACGGTTACGCAGCTGCCGATTTCCAAGGGGATCGCCGGCGTCTCGATGCGGCTTGAGCCCGGCGCGATGCGCGAGCTGCACTGGCACGCCACCGCGGCGGAGTGGGCGTTCGTTCTCGAGGGCCGCGTCCGCACCACCGTCGTCGATCCAGGCGGCCTCGCCGAGACCAACGATTTCGATCCCGGCGACGTCTGGTACTTTCCGCGCGGCCACGGCCACATGCTGCAATGTCTCGGCGACAAGCCCTGTCACTTCATCCTGATCTTCGACAACGGCTACTTCTCCGAATTCGGCACCTTTAGCATCACCGACTGGGTCGGACATGCTTCGCCGGCGCTACTGGCGAAGAATTTCGGCCTGCCTGAAGCAGCGTTCGCGAATTTCCCGAAAGAGGAAGTGTATTTCGCCCGCGGCGCACCGCCGCCTGCGGAGCCGTCGGTGCCGCTGCAGGGCTGGAAGCTGCCGCCGGAGACCCACAAATACCGACTACTGGCGCAGCCGCCGCACGCGACCTATCGGGGCGGCCGCGAGTGGCGCGTCGATTCAACCCGGTTCCCGATTGCGAAGACGATCACGGGCGTCGTGCTGGATCTCGATCCGGGCGCGCTGCGGACGTTGCACTGGCATCCGAACGCCGACGAGTGGCAATACGTCGTCGCGGGCGAGGTGAGCGTCACCCTGTTCGGCTCACACGGCCGCTACCGGATCGAGCGATTGCAGACGGGCGATGTCGGCTACATCCCGCAGGGCTATGGCCACTCGATCGAGAATGTCGGCAGCGGAGCTGCGCGCATCCTGATCGGGTTCAATGCCGGCGTCTACGAGACCATCGACCTGTCGCAGTGGATCGCGGCAAATCCCAAGGATGTGCTCGCCACAAATTTCAGCCAGCCGGCGGAAGTGTTTGGAAAGTTCCCGGACCGCGACGTGTTCATCGCCGGCAAGGATGGCGCCCGATAGGACAAGGCCGCGTGAACGTCGACGGAACTCGCGGCGCGATCGTATCCGTGCAACGTGGCGCGAACCTAACGCAGGCGATAGGCGTCAAATGCATGAGCCAGGAATACGCCGATGCTGACGAAGACGAGGAATGCTGTCACGACCTCGGTCATAACCTCCCTCCCTGTGTTGAGATGCCGGAAAGCGCATGCTTGAGAAATTCGCGGTAGATGAGGTTAAGCACTGATACCAACATGATCTAACCCCGCTCGTTCCAATGGTGAACCGTAGCGGCGGTTTGTTTCCGGAACGCTTCGCGGCGGGGCAAAAATGGTTTCGTTGAGGCGAACCCGGGATCACGGAATCGCGACGGAACCGGAACCATCGATTGCCGACGTCCCGCCCTCTTCTCGCCATCCTAGTTCAGGAGACCTGCGGGAGCGCCTTCCGTAAGAGGCCGTATTCCCGAAGGTCTTGTGCGTGATCCGACATCTGCCGCAAAACGAGACTGTTACGTCCCGCCGCGCGTTGCTGCGCGGGATTGTGTCGTCTGCCAGCGTGCTTGCGCTCGGCGGCTGCGCGAGCATTGCCGCGACTGGCGCGCGTTACGACGCGTCGTCGCTCTCGGTGGAGCCGACGTTGCTGGTCGCGACTACGCGCAAGCCGGTGAACGGTGGGCGGACGAAACCCTGGTTCGGACCGGAGCGCGCGACAAGGATGACCGTCGCCCGGGCGAAGCTGGTGGCGCCAGACGAAAGCCGTTTCTCTCTCGCCGCAGCCGGACTGAGCGATTGGCGTCTCGATGCGGTCGAGCCGGTATCGGCAGAGGTCGGCGATCTCTTGGGGCAAGGCAGCGGCGGGTCAGACGTGCTGATCTACGTGCACGGCTTCAAGCAGACATTCGAGAGCGCGGCGCTCGATGCGGCGCACCTCGCTGACGGCATTAAATTCCGCGGCCAGACGATATTCTTCTCCTGGCCGTCGAAGGCGGGGCTGTTCGACTACGCCTATGATCGCGAAAGCGCGATGTGGTCGCGCGATGAGTTCGAGCGCGTGCTTAACTCCGTTGCCACGAGCCCGGGCGCCGGCCGCATTCACATCGTTGCGCACAGCATGGGCACGATGCTGACGCTCGAAAGCCTGCGCCAGCTCTACGCGCGATCCGGTGACAGCATCGCGGACAAGATCGGCGCCGTGGTGTTCGCCTCGCCTGATATCGACATGGACGTATTTTCGTCGGCGGTCGTCCGCATCGGTCCGGTCGGCCGCAAGATCACCGTCGTGACCGCGACAAACGACCGCGCGTTGGCGCTGTCGGGCCGAATAGCCGGCGGGATGACACGGGTCGGCGCCGCCGAGAAGGCCGCCATCGAGCGGCTCGGCGTGCGCGTCATCGATGCCTCCGAGGCCGGGTGGGGCATCATCAACCACGATTTGTTCCTGTCCAATGCGGAAGTGCGGCGGGTGATACGCCGCTCGATCGATACCTCGGCTGCGTAAGCGGCCCTGGAGAAACGGTGCATTAGCGTGCCGTTAACCAGCCTGGCCGCGCCGCGGAACCGGCAGGCCATATTAAGGTATTTGCGGCACGATCAGTGAGGTTGGGTCTTTTTGGCTGCCTCATGAACAGTATCGCGAAGCAATTTCGGATCGATGCCGAAAATCATGAATTGATGGGGGCGCAGCTCGCGGCGTTTTCGCGGCAGGTGCCGTTACTCTATTTCATCCTGAGCGTGAATTCGGTTGCGTTGGCGTTTACCCATCTGGGCATCGCACCGCCGAGCCTGACCATTGTGTTTCCCGGCGTTCTGGTTGGGGCTTGCGCGATCCGTTGCCTGATCTGGCTGCGGCGCCGCGACGGCATCGTCGAACCGAAGGCCGCGGCCCGTACCTTGCGGACGACGGTGGTGCTGGGCGGCGTACTGGGATTTGCATTCCTGGCGTGGGCGCTGAGCCTGTTTCCGTATGGCGACACCTCCCGCCACGGCCACATCCTGTTCTTCGTCGGGATCACGGTGGTGAGCTGCATCTTCTGCCTGATGCATGTGCGCCCGGCCGCATTGGTCCTGACCGGCACCGTGATCGCCCCGTTCGTGGCCTTTCTGCTTGCGAGCGGCGACGTGGTTCATATCGCCATCGGATTGAATCTGTTCCTGGTCACGGTCGCGATGATCTACATCCTGATCATCTGCTCCAGGCAGTTCGCCGCCATGGTCAATGGCGAGGTGGAGACCAAGCGTCTCAGCAACGAAAACTTCCGTCTGGCGAATATCGACAGCCTCACCGATTTGCCCAACCGGCGCCAGTTTTTCCACCGGCTGTCGGTCCTCGCAGAGCAGGCGAGAACGGTGAACCGCAGATTCGTCGTCGGCGTGCTCGATCTCGACGGCTTCAAGGCGGTCAACGATCTTTACGGACATGGGGTTGGCGATCGGGTGTTGCAGGAAACCGGTCAGCGCCTGCTGGCATTTTCCGGCGATACGCAGTTCATCGCGCGTCTCGGCGGCGACGAGTTCGGAATCATCGTCGATGCGGGCCTCAATCCCGGGGATGTTCTCGCGGTCGGCTCGAAAGTCTGCGCCGTTTTCGACGCGCCGTTTTCCGTCGCCGGGATCGTCGCGAAGATCGGCGGCTCGGTCGGATTTGCGCTGGCGCCGGATGCCGGCACGACGGCGGAACTGCTCTACGAGCGCGCCGACTACGCGCTCTACCACGCCAAGGCGAGATACCGCGGCCGGCCTGTGATCTTCTCCCGGGAGCACGAAGTCGAAATCCGCAAGCTCAGCACCATCGAACACACCTTGCGGAGCATCGATCTCGACGCAGAACTGTCGCTGCACTTTCAGCCGATCGTCAATGTCGCGACTGCACGGCTGGTCGGCTTCGAGGCGCTCGCGCGATGGCATAGTCCCGAGCTCGGTGATGTCGCTCCCGACGTCTTCATCGCGGTTGCGGAACGTACCGAGTTGATCGGGACGATCACGCAGGTTCTGTTGCGCAAGGCGCTGGCCGCGGCGCACTCCTGGCCCGAGGACATCTTTCTGTCCTTCAATCTGTCGATGCGCGACCTGATCTCGCAAGTCACCATCCTGCAGATCGTGGCTCTCATCGAGAGCAGCGGCATCGATCCCCGCCGCATCATCATCGAGGTTACCGAGACGGCGTTGATGCAGGACTACGAGCGGGTGCAGGATTCGCTGCGGATTCTGCGATCGATGGGCTTGAAGGTGGCGCTGGACGACTTCGGATCAGGGCAGTCCAGCCTGAGCTATGTCCATCAGTTGTCGCTCGACAAGATCAAGATCGACCGGGGCTTCATCCGTAACATCGCGACGCAGGAGAATGCCCGCAACATCGTCAAGACGGTGATCGACCTGTGCCGCAACCTGAAATTCGATTGCGTGGTCGAAGGTGTGGAAACGGCAGAGCAGGTGGAGATCATCCGCCGTCTCGGTTGCTCGACGATGCAGGGATATTTCTTTGCGAAGCCGATGCCGCAGAGCGAGGTCGAGACCTTCATCGCCTGCTACCGAATGCCGGATAGTCCGCTGATGGCCGCTGCGGCCGGGCGAGATGCGATCAGCGCCTGACGTGGCGCTCGGTCGCCATTCGGTGCAGCGGAATCGCACTGCAGCATGATGGCGACGGCCTGTCGCCATCGAATGGATGTCGCAATGTCACCACGCCGTCACCCATAATCTCGCCAAATTGACCGAACAATTATTCGTCGCCGGCACGATGGTGCCCGGTCTCGCCTCGAACTGCTCAACGTTTGAACTGCTCAATGTCCGCAACGCCGACCGGTCGTCGGTGCGCGACGCTTTGCGGGTCGATCGGGAGTTGCGGCGACGCCGGGCGCTTGCTGCCGATCCGAATTGTTCAGTTGTCACAGAGGAATGAGAAGTCATGCGTCAAGCAACATCGAAGGCCGTGGCAGGTTCGCGCGCGAGCCTCCGGCAGGTGCTGTTACTCGCGGCGGGCATAGCTTTGCTCGCGGGCGTCACCACGGCCCACGCGCAGAGCACGGGGATCGTCGCCTGTGACGACTTCCTGACCAAATACGATGCTTGCGTCGTCTCCAAGGTCCCCGAGGCGCAGCGCGCGATGTACAAGACGCAGATCGATCAGACGCGCAAGGCGTGGATCGACCTGGCCAAGAATCCGTCGGCGAAGACGACCATGGAGGCGACCTGCAAGCAGACCCTGGATGCCACGAAGGCCTCGCTCACGGCGTATGGCTGCTCGTTCTGATCGGCGCGCGCCGTTGAAAAGGAGTGGTGCCGAATAGGCGCCATTCCTTGGGACGGCCAGGGGGAGGGGAGCGGCCGACGAAGCCGGCGAGGCGCTCTTGCGGAAACGACGTGTGCACCGCCGGCGCGCGACAACAATCAAGCGGCGCGCCTTCAAGGCGCGGTCCGCAAATACCTCTTTATGCCTGTTAACCACTTGTTAACCATAACGTCCCAGCATTGGCCTCTATAGAGTCGCTAAGGGCTTTGGCCCAAAGGCGCAATTGATTGTTCATCTTGGGGGCGAGCCGAGGCTCGCGGGGCTCCAAGGAGTAACGTCATGTCGTCATCTGGCGTACGATACCACGCGAACGTGCTTTCCGAGTTCGTCTTGGCGATTTTCGGCGCGCTTGGTTTGGGTATCCCGATTGCGGTTGCAATCATCTGGATTTGTTCCTGATCGGCATGCCGCTTGTGTCCTGACGGCGCTCGTCTGTGAGGGGCGTGGCGCGCGACGGCTTCCGCATCTCAGACCGTGGATGCGATCATTCCGACCCGCATATCCTTGGCGAGATATACGCAAGCGTCGTCGGCGAACACGCTGCCGTCGGCAATTCCAACAGCGAGCTTGCCGCGCCTTACCTGGCGCATGCTGACCTCGTAGCGCACGCGCTTGACGTCCGGCTTGATGTCGCCCCGGAACTTGACCTCGCCGACGCCGACCGCGCGGCCCTTGCCCGGTGAGCCCGACCAGCCAAGCCAGTAGCCGACGATTTGCCACATGGCGTCGAGACCCAGACATCCCGGCATCACGGGATCGCCGAGAAAGTTGCAGTCGAAAAACCAGAGGCCCGGTGCGATATCGAGCTCGGCGATGACGTGGCCCTTGCCGAATTCGCCGCCGTCCAGGCTGATCTCGGTGATACGGTCGATCATCAGCATGGGCGGCGCCGGCAGTTGGGCATTGCCCGGGCCGAAATAGCCGCCTTCGCCGGATTTGAGCAGATCTTCCTTTGTGTAGGACGATTGCGGCGCGTGGAAGTCGCGAGGGTTGGACAAGGCAAACTCCTTCGGCTTTTGGCTGGCCTAGCACATCGTCATGCGACTTTGTGGCGACCGTTTTTTGATGCTCTACGTGACTGTCCGCTTGGCTTTGCGCAGAGTGAAGGCAAGCGCGCGTCGGCTGCCATGTCTTCATCAGTGCGGAACTTTGCCCTTCGCCAGGCATTTAATATCATCGTAACATCTGGAGGATGGGTTATGAACGGCATTATCTATCTGGTTGGACTGGTGGTGGTCATTGGCGTGGTTCTTTCGTTCCTGGGCCTGCGATAAGCCCGTGAGCACGCGGATAGTACCGGGTAAGGCCATGCGGTAAAGCTCCGCATGGCCTTAACTGTTTTTGGCAAGGTTACGATTGATGCTGAGCGCAGCGAATGAGACCGCCCACAAAGCAGGTTAAGAGAGCAGTGCGGCGCGTCCGCCATCTGTCGGCGTGGATCGTCCAGCCGGGCCTCGATGACTGCGAATGTCGGGTGATGGATATCTCGGCCAAAGGGGCAAAGATTATATCGACGATGCCGTCGCGGGTGCCGGACCGCTTTGAACTGGCATTCACGAAGGGCGACGGCAAGCGTCGACGCTGTGAGGTCGTGTGGCGGCGCGGAAAGGTGATCGGCGTTCAGTTCGAGGAGAGTCAGGCGGATTGAGCCATGGATTCAATTTTCCGCGCCCTCTGACTTGCGAGTGGCGCGCCACGGCCGATGAAGAGCGGCACTATTGCTTCGCCGTGGCGCTATGATGCAGCGGCGCCAACGCGATCCGGCCGGATAACCAGCGACGGAACGCGATCTTGCACTGTTCCTCATGGACGGCTGTCTTCCCGATTTCCGGGTTGGTCCGGTTACCCTTCGGCTGCCTCCATTTCGATCAATCCCGGGAACGGCGCGATGGGCCAGAAGCTGCCGTCAGCGAAGCCGCCCACACTTGAATTCACGTGTCCGGTCCCAGAACCAAAGCGACCGCGGTCTCAGTGAACCTCAAATACGGCTTCCACTTCAGCCGCGGTGTTGCGCGGCAGCAAACAGCCGATGGTCATGCGGGCATGGCGCCCTTTGTCGCCGAGAGCGAGGACAAGAAGGTCAGACGCGCCGTTCATAACCAGGGACACAGACGGGAACGGTGACGCCGCGTTGACGCAACCGAACACTCTGAGACAACGATCGATCCGTTCCAAACTTCCGAGTGCAGACTTCGCTTGCGCCAGGATGTTGAGCGCGCACCACCTCGCAGCCACCGTGGCGACCTCGATCGAGATTTGCTGCCCGACTTGTCCGATATGCTCGTCCGCGACTTTCCCTTCTGGGCCGTAGCAAAGTTGACCGGCAATGAAGAGCTGGTTTCCACTGCGCGTGAAGGGAACGTAGTTGCCGGCCGGCACGATGGCGGGAGGCAAAACGTAACCCGCAGCCCGAAGGCGCTCCTCGACGGTGTCCATGTTCGTCAGCCTCAGCGATTGAGTTCTGAGCTACGACAGAGCATTCTTGTTGAGACACCAGCAAACCATATGTCGTTGGCCTACCCGTAGGAATTCTCATGCTCAGACCGGCACGGCATAGGTTGCCGCCTCTCAACACGTTGCGCTTCTTCGAAGCGGCGGCCCGCCATGGAAGTTTCGCGCGCGCGGCTGCAGAACTTTGCATAACCGCAGGTGCCGTAAGCCGGCAGGTCAAGGTGCTTGAAGAGAGCCTCGGTGTTGCGCTGTTCCATAGGCATCCTCAGCGACTTGAGATTACTCGAACAGGCGAAATGCTATTGCGAACGGTGCAAGATGCCATCAATTCAATCGAGCAGGAAACGCGCCGAATAGAGACCGACAAAAACGTCGTGCGGATCGGGCTATCACCGAATTTTGCCGTTCGATGGATGAGTTCTCGGCTTCACGAATTGAAGGCCGAGTTTCCGTCACTGCGCCTCGTGATCGACGCGTCACCAGAGTTGTCGGACCTCTCTGCTGGTGAGGTCGATTTCGTCGTACGATTTGGCAACGGATATTGGGATGGAGCCGAAGCAGAACCCTTGTTTGGTGGCGGTCTCATCGCGGTTGGCAGCGGACCACTACTGACTCGCTACCGAGCAAGTACCGGAACAATCAAAAAGGGGCTGCCCCTCATCCATGTTGAGAGCACCACTGACTGGTCCGCATGGCTTGAAAGTTCTGGTGCAAGCCTCGGGGATCAACGCGCCGACATTCTCGTCAGTCACGCCCACATTGCCGTTGAAGCAGCCGTCAATGGCGCGGGGGCGGCCTTGGTACATCCCGCACTCGTTGCACGTGAATTGAAGCTAGGGCATCTGCGACGGCTCTCGTTCCAGACCCTCAATGTCGAGCAGAGCTATTGGATTGCACGCCCGTCCAAACGGAAGCCGACGAACCAGAGCAGAAAGATCATGAACTGGTTGCGATCACGCGCGACAGAAGAGCGTGACTGGCTCGACCGCCATCAGCATGCGTAGTCGTCCGCTTCCCGGGGGACGACCGTCCGTCAATCGCGAAAGCTGCCGTAAGGCAGCAACGGGTCATTCGCGTCGATATTGCCAAGTCCGCCTGCTCGTCCGCTATCGACAATACCCGACATTACCGACCGAGAGCTGGGGCGCAGATATCGACCGATTGGGACGGCAATATAAAAGCGGGCGCCGCCCGCTCGCCTTGCCGGAGTTGCAAGCGTTTGTCTGCACATTGGTTTTGGAGATGACGCACGGTGGCTATCGCCGCGACCACCTCCGCGCACTCACCCAACGCGTCGAAGTCGACGCGAAAGAGATTCGCATCATGGGCTCCAAGAGCGCACTCCTGCGCACGCTCGTCGCCGCATCAAGCGCAAAATCGACTGTGTTTGGCGTGCCCAGTTCTGTACCGAAGTGGCGCGCTCGGAGAGATTCGAACTCCCGACCCTCGGAATCGAAATCCGATGCTCTATCCAGCTGAGCTACGAGCGCGTGCGACGGGTCGATTATCAGACTTGGCCCGGCAGGGCCAGCAGCCGAATGTCAGTAGCAGGGATGCCGACGGCGGTCCTGGCCGATATAGGCGGCCGCGCTCTGGCGGCAGAGGATGGTGGAGGGGCCGTCGTAAAAGGCGAAGGTGCCGGGCTGCGGGCCGGGGCCGTAATTGTGCAGGTAGCTGATCGGGTAGGGCAGGCCCCAATTGTGCAGGTGATGACGATTGTGGCGGGCGTCGGCCAGACCAGGGGCCAAGGCGGCGGCGGACAGCAGGGCGGCGGCAATCCAAAACTTAGCTTTGCTCATGTCGATTCTCCGGAAGTCCTGTCTGGAACTATAGCGATTTCGGGCCGGGCGGATAGCCGCTTGTGTGAGCGAATAAATCATTTAAAATCAATAAGATAGGGGATTGATTTCAATTCGATCGAACCCTGGCCTCCTTGGAATTCGGCCGATCTGATTTGGCTTTTCAGGAGAAGCTGATCGAATAGCTGCGGAAAACCACCCTAACGCGCCCATTTTTGGCCTCATGGGATGCTTAACGAATTCCCAACACAGTCCGGCCAGAGTTCTGCTGTCTTGTCCTCATTTGCGGACCGACTATACCGCGTCTAACCACGGCTATCCGGTTTCCGATCGACCCATGCGCATCACGTCTCTTGCCCTGCTGTTCCTCTCGGTTCTGGTCGCGACGCCAGCGCGCGCCGACCTGCATATCACGCGCGACCATGGCGGATATGTCGAGGAGTACAAGGCCAAGTTCAAGCGCATCCGCGACCGCAAGGAACGCGTCATCATCGACGGCATCTGCAATTCGGCCTGCACGCTGGTGTTCGGCATCGTGCCGATGAACAAGATTTGCGTCACGCCAAGGGCGAGCATCGGTTTCCACCAGGCCTATTACGACAAGGCCTTCACCTTCGGCATCAAGGTCACCAGTTCGGAAGGGACGTCGGATCTGATGTCCTATTATCCGAACACCGTGAAGGACTGGATCCGCCGCAATGGCGGGCTCACGACCGAGATGAAGAAGATCAAGAACGGCGGCGAGCTCTGGAAGATCGTCGATGCCTGTCCGGAAGAGTGGTGATCCCGCGCTGATCGCGGGATCGTTGCCATAGCGTTTTCCAGCGAAGTGGGCGCCGGTTCGCGTGAAGAAAACGCTTCAAAAAAGAATCGCCTAGAACGTGACTACGCCGCGGATCAATTCGCCGCGCTTCATCAGATCGAACGCGTTGTTGATCTCGGCCAGCGGCATCACATGCGTGATCATCGGGTCGATCTGGATCTTGCCCTGCATGTACCAGTCGACGATTTTCGGCACGTCGGTGCGGCCCCGCGCGCCGCCGAAGGCGGTGCCTTTCCAGACCCGGCCGGTGACCAGCTGGAACGGTCGCGTCGCAATCTCGGCGCCCGCCGGCGCCACGCCGATCACGATCGACTGGCCCCAGCCGCGGTGGCAGGCTTCCAGCGCCTGCCGCATCACCGTGACATTGCCGGTGCAGTCGAACGTGTAGTCGGCGCCGCCGATCTGGTCCGCGCCCGCCTTCGTCATGTCGACGAGGTGAGGCACGAGATCCTTGCCGAGCTCTTTCGGATTGACGAAGTGCGTCATGCCAAAGCGCTCGCCCCACGCCTTGCGGTCGTTGTTGATGTCGACGCCGATGATCATGTCGGCGCCGGCGAGCCGCAGGCCCTGCAGCACGTTGAGACCGATGCCGCCAAGCCCGAACACGATCGCCTTGGCGCCTTCCTCGACTTTTGCGGTGTTGATGACGGCGCCGATGCCGGTGGTAACGCCGCAGCCGATGTAGCAGACCTTGTCGAACGGCGCGTCCTCGCGGATCTTTGCGACTGCGATCTCCGGCAGCACGGTGTAATTCGCGAATGTCGACGTGCCCATGTAGTGATGAACCGGCTTGCCGCCGATCGAGAAGCGCGAGGTGCCGTCCGGCATCAGGCCCTGTCCCTGGGTGGCGCGGATCGCGGTGCAGAGGTTGGTCTTGCGCGACAGGCAGGACGGGCATTGCCGGCATTCCGGCGTGTACAACGGAATGACGTGGTCGCCCTTCTTGACGCTGGTGACGCCCTTGCCGATGTCGACCACGATACCAGCGCCTTCATGGCCGAGGATCGCCGGAAATAGTCCTTCCGGGTCGGCGCCGGACAATGTGAATTCGTCGGTGTGGCAGATTCCGGTCGCCTTGATCTCGACCAGCA
Organism: uncultured Alphaproteobacteria bacterium; assembly: GCA_963770135.1. Lineage (GTDB taxonomy): Bacteria > Pseudomonadota > Alphaproteobacteria > Rhizobiales > Xanthobacteraceae > Bradyrhizobium. The sequence goes on from CAVYOM010000024.1 coordinate 89,268, forward strand.
CTTCGCCCTCGCGCGGTCCCTCGAGCTGAACAGTCGTTACTTCCAGCGGCTTTCCAGCAGCGACGGCGACGGCGGCGCGAACATCCATGGCGTTCCTCGTTTGAGAGCTTCGATAGCAGGCTTCGATATGTGAAATCGCGCAGGTCTCCCGGCGCGATCAGTTCTTGCCGCATAGCATATGATCGGGCAACAGGGGCGGCAAATGAAACAGGATTTCGACAAATTCGCCGCCCGCGCGGCGCCGGCGATCTTCGTCCTGCTGTGGAGCACCGGCTTCATCGGCACCAAATATGTCATCAACAATGCCGATCCGTTGACCTATCTGGCGATCCGCATGGCCCTTGTCGTGGTGCTGATGGCCATCATTTGCGCCGTCGTCAGGCCTGTCTGGCCGAATCGCGCCGAGATCGGGCACAGCATCGTCGCGGGCATTCTGGTGCATGGTGTCTATCTCGGCGGCACGGCGGTCGCGATCTCGCTGTCCATTCCAGCAGGCCTTTCCGCACTGATCCCGGGCCTGCAGCCGATCCTGACATCAACTATCGCAAACCGCTGGCTCGGCGAGCGCGTGACCGCGATGCAGTGGGGCGGACTGTTGATCGGGCTTGCCGGCGTTGCGCTGATCCTGCACGACCGGCCGATGGGCGGGCAGGCCGGCTGGGGCTGGATTGCATCGGCGATATCGCTGGTCAGCATCACGCTCGGCACGCTCTACCAGCGGCGCTATTGCAGCCGCATCGACTGGCGCAGCGGCAACCTCGTGCAGTATGTCGCGGTGACGGTGTTCTTTGCGATCGGCGCGTTCCTGTTCGAGCAGCGCGTGGTGCATTGGACCACCGAATTCATTCTCGCTTTGGTCTGGCTCGCGGTGGCGCTGTCGATCGGCTCGATCGGCTTGCTGTATTGGCTGATCCGGCATCAGGCTGCGACATCGGTGGCGAGCCTGTTCTATCTGGTGCCGGCCGTGACCTCGCTGATGGCCTTCGTGTTGTTCGACGAGCGGCTCGATGCCGTCGCGATTGCCGGCATGATCGCCTGCGCCGCCGCCGTGCTGCTGGTCAATCGCAGCGTGCCGGCAAAAACCTAGTTGCCGCGGATCGTCGCATAGGCCTTTAGCGCGCGCTCGCGGCCCGCCTTGTGATCGACGATCGGACGCGGATAGGTCTTGCCGAGTTCGATGCCTGCGCTTGCGAGTTCGAGCGGCGTTGCGGTCCAGGGCTGATGAAGCAGCTTGTCGGGCAATGGCGCCAGTTCCGGCGCCCAGCGCCTGACATAGACGCCGTCGGGATCGAACTTCTCGCCCTGCAGGATCGGATTGAAGACGCGGAAATAGGGGGCGGCGTCGGCGCCCGAGCCTGCCACCCATTGCCAGTTCGCCGGGTTGCTGCCGGCATCGGCATCGACAAGCGTATCCCAGAACCATTGTTCGCCTTCACGCCAGTCGATCAGGAGATGCTTGACCAGGAACGACGCCACCACCATCCGCACCCGGTTGTGCATGACGCCGGTGTGCCAGAGTTCACGCATGCCCGCATCGACGATGGGATAGCCGGTCAGGCCGCGCTGCCACGCGCGCAAGGCTTTGGCATCGTGCTTCCATGGAAAGCTGTCGAACGAGGGCTGCAGGTTGCGCGTGGCAAGGTCGGGGACGTCGAACAGCAGATGACGGCAGAACTCGCGCCAACCGAGTTCGCTGAGAAACTTCTCGATGTCGGCGGCCAGGCGAGGGTGTTCGGCCGCCGCAAAGCGTGCGGCGTGCCAGATCTGGCGCGGACTGATTTCGCCGAAACGAAGATGCGGTGAGAGCCGCGAGGTGCCGTCGCGGTCGGGCCGGTCGCGATCGCCGGAATAGCCGGCAATGCCGCCGTCGAGGAACGCCTTAAGGAGCGCTTGGGCGGAGGCCTCGCCGGGCTTCCAGTTGTCGCGCAGGCCGCCGGCCCAATCCGGCCGGGTCGGCTCGAGTTTCCAATCCTCCAGCCTGTCGCCGGCGAGCTCCGCCACACCCTTCAGCGTCTTCGGCGCCGGCAACGGTTTTGGCGGATCGCCCAGCGCCTGCACCCGCCGCCAGAATGGGGTGAACACGCGCAGGCCCCGGTTCTCCTTGTTGCGGATCTGGCCCGGCGAAGCCAGGAGGTCGCCGGGGAAGCGATGCGCGGCGATGCCTAGCTCGGTCAGCGCGGCGGCAACCTGGTCTTCTACGGCCCGGTGTGGGGCCTGCGCGATCTCGTTCCAATAGACCGCCTCGGCGCCGACCTCGCGGGCGAGGGCCGCGATGACCTCAGGCGCTGGTCCCTTGCGCAATACCAGCGAGGCACCTCGCTTGAGCAGGCTTGCCTGCAAGGCGCGCAACGACTGCGCCAGCCACCATCGGGCCGCGCCGCCCAACGGCCGAATGCCCGGCGCGCTGTCGTCGAGCACGTAAACGACCGCAACCGATGCGTGCGACTTGGCGGCTGTGGACAATGCGGGATGATCGGAAATGCGGAGGTCGTCGCGGTACCAGACGATGGCGGTCATGCGCGCATAGGTTCCTTTGAATTTCTAAACCTTTGCCGAGGGTTGTGCCCATTAATGCGATCGTAAGCAAAACAGAGCAGATTGGGCCCGATTTTGGGGGATTTCTCGTTATGGCTACGCGATCGATTGGAAAGTTCCTGCCGACGCTAAATCTTCGGCTCGGCACCAAGGCCGTCATCTGCGCCATTTTCCTGATTGCCGTAAATACCGCGCTGGTTGTAGGGGCGGCCCATTGGTCGCTGACATCGGAATTCGGCGACCGGGCGCTGCGGGACATTGAAGTCAACCTGCGCACGCTGAGCCTGGCGTTTGCCGAGACCTACGGTGATGCCAAAATCACGATCAAGGACGGAGCCGTCACCCGCGCCGAAATTGCCAAGATGCCTGAGTTCAAGGACCACGCGATCGTCGACCGCGCCGTGGGCTATACCGGCGGCAACGCGACCCTGTTCGTCTATGACGAGGCCAGCAACCAGTTCGTCCGCCGCACCACTAACGTCAAGAAGGAGAACGGCGACCGCGCCGTCGGCACCCAGCTCGCGCCGGACCATCCCGCACAGGCCGTTCTGCGCCGCGGCGAGGCCTACAAGGGCCCGGCGACGCTGTTCGGCAAGACGTTCATGACGGCGTATTATCCGGTCATGAGTTCGGCCGGCAAGGTCATCGGCATTATCTATGTCGGCATTCCGATGGCGCACTACGAGACCATGCTTGCGGAAGCCATTCGGAATATGGCCATCGCCGCGGTCGTCGCCGCACTTCTCGTGATGCTTCTGACCACGCTGATCGTGCGCCGGGTGACCAAGCCGCTGACCTCGGTCACGGCCTCGCTCACCGCGATCGCCAACGGCAAACCCGATGTCGCGATCGATTGCGAAGATCGCATGGACGAGATCGGCGAGATTGCGCGCACCCTCGCTGTCTTCAAGAACAACTCGGCCGAACGCCGCCGGATGCGCGAGGAGCAGACCGCGGCCGCCATTGCCGCCGCCGATCAGCGCAAGGTTGAACTGCGCGGCTTCGTCGACGAATTCCAGACCAGCGTCGGCAGCATGCTCGACAAGGTGCTGAACTCCTCCAGCGAATTCGAGCGGGTCGCGCGGCAGCTCACCGAGACCGCGCGGACCACCGCCGGGCTCTCCGGCAAGTCGGCCGGTGCGTCCGAGACCGCCTCCGAACATGTCCGCACCGCGGCGACCGCCTCCGACGAACTCTCCAGCTCGATTGCGGAAATCACCCGCCGGGTCCAGGAATCGAACGGGATCGCGGCCGATGCCGTCAAGCAGGCCGCCGCCACCGACCAGCGCATCAACGAGCTGTCCGAAGCCGGCGCGCGGATCGGCGACGTGGTGAAACTGATTACCTCGATCGCCGAGCAGACCAATTTGCTGGCGCTCAACGCCACCATCGAGGCGGCGAGGGCAGGGGACGCCGGCCGTGGCTTTGCCGTGGTGGCGCAGGAGGTCAAGAGCCTCGCGGGCCAGACCGCGAAGGCCACCGAGGAGATCTCCAGCCAGATCGGCAACATGCAGCTTGCGACCGAAGAGTTGGTCAGCGCGATCAAGGCGATCGGCCAGACCATCGAACGCATCAGCGATATCGCCACCTCGATCTCGGCGGCGGTCGAGCAGCAGCGCGGCGCCACCCAGAACATCGCCCAGAGCGTGCGCGCAGCGGCGAGCGGCACGGCTGACGTCGCGGCCAACATCCGTAACGCCGCGCAGGGCGCCGACGAGACCGGCGAGACCTCAAGCCGGATGTTTGCGTCCGCGCAGAATTTGTCGAGCGAAAGCCTGCAGCTGAAGGGCGAGGTCGAAAAATTCCTCAATCGCGTCCGCGCCGCCTGAGCGGCGCGTCACGGCGGCGGACCCGCCGCCGGTGAAACCGGAAGCCTCCGGATTCGTATTTTCTCTATAATGCGAATGATTGCCCTGGTTTCCCGGGCTGGAGGCCACCGTGAACCGATACGCCGCGCTCTATCTGGTGACGCTGCTCGTCATCGTCCCACTCGATTTCCTGTTTCTAGGCGTTATCGCCAAGGACTTCTTCACCTCGCAGGTCGGCAGCATGCTGGGCGAGATCAAGCCCGTGCCTGCGATCCTGTTCTATCTGCTCTATGTCGTGGGTACCGTGATCTTCGTCAGCGGCGGGCAGGGCGCCACCTGGCAATCGACGCTGCTCTATGGCGCGCTGTTCGGCCTGTTCTGCTACGCGACCTTCGACCTGACCTCGCTGGCGTTGCTCAAGCATTGGAGCTGGCCGGTGGCGATCGTCGACGTCAGCTGGGGCGCTTTCGTGACGGCGGTCTCCTCGACCGCCGGATTGCTCGTGGCGAATTGGGTGGTGGCGAAAGGGTGAAGCGTTGCGCCGATTCCGTAGGGTGGGCAAAGCGAAGCGTGCCCACCACTACTTGCGTCGCTCTTGATGGTGGGCACGCTACGCTTTGCCCACCCTACGAAGCGTCCTTGCCGTCACTTCGGCTGCGGCACGATCCGGATATAGGGCTTCGGCGCCTTCCAGCCGGCCGGATAGATCGTCTTCGCCTCGTCGTCGCTGACCGAGCCCGCGATGATGACGTCCTCGCCCTGTTTCCAGTCGGCAGGCGTCGCGACGCGATGCTTGGCCGTCATCTGCAGGGAGTCGATCACGCGCAGGATTTCCGCGAAATTGCGCCCCGTGGTCATCGGATAGACCAGCACAAGCTTGATCTTCTTGTCCGGCCCGATGATGAAGACGTTGCGGACGGTCTGGTTGTCGGCGGGCGTGCGGGTGAGCGGATCGCCCGACGTCGAGGCCGGCAGCATGTCGTAGAGCTTGGAGACGTTGAAATCGGTGTCGCCGATCATCGGATAGTTCGGCGCCGCGCCCTGCGTCTCCTTGATGTCCTCCGACCACTTCGCGTGGCGGTCGACGGCATCGACGCTCAGCCCCATCAGCTTGACGCCGCGCTTGTCGAATTCCGGCTTCAACTTTGCGAGAGCGCCGAGTTCGGTGGTGCAAACCGGCGTGAAATCCTTCGGGTGCGAGAACAAAAGCGCCCAGTCATTGCCGATCCAGTCGTGGAATTTGATCTTTCCCTCGGTGGTCTGGGCTTCGAAATCGGGGGCGGTTGCGCCAATCTGGAGTGCCATGATTTGACCTCATCTTATTCTAGTTACAGGGAAATTTGTCCTGGTGATTATAGTCTCGCGCGACGGCTAAAGGAACCGGTTCACGTAAAAGGTGAGATCCTTCTCCGCAAGCGCGGAACTCCTAGCATCTTCTTTTGATCTGCGCGCCTGCGGCGAAAAGAACCGATTGCCGCAATTGTCCGGGTTGCCCCGACATCGCCTTTCATGTTTCCCATCGCGCCCCGCCAGCGGCCATGGCCTGAACCGTGACCGACGTCACAGCGACCAATTGGCAACCATGTAAATATCTCGAAATGCCGGTTTCGAATCGTTAACCGCTCGTTCATGCCCGGTATGGAAATGCTGGGTCTGAAAAAAGAAATTGAGAAGTGCACAACAATGCCTGCCCCGACTGCCAAGACTGCTGAAACGTCCACTGATACGTCCGACGTCCCGCAACCGTCCTGCCGCAAGACCGCAGCCCACGCGCTCACGATCGTGCGCGACGGCGTGATCACCGGCGAGGGGCCCACCACCAGGGGCCGTATCCATTTTTCCCGCGCGCTCGATGCCGACGACGCCGCCTGGTGCGCGCGCATCCTGACCGTCAGCGAGGTCGAGCATCAGCCGGTGAGCCGCGCCGAAGTCGAGGCGCTGTTTGAAATCAGCGATGCCGCCGCCGAGCGCACCGACGACGGCCGTTTCGACGATCTTTTGGCCAAGGCGGTCGCCCATCATGCGGCCTCCGAGTTCGGCCTGCCGGTGCCGCCGCGCACGGTTGCGCTGTCGGCCGATACCGACATCGAGAGCTGGGCGCCGACGCAGGCCGCCAACATCGATACCAAGGTGCTGGAATGGCTTGCCGGCCAGATGCGCGGCAAGCGGCACATCAACCATCGCCTCACGGCGCTGGTCGCAACCCTGATCGGCGCCGCCGCGCTGCCACTCGCGCAGCTGCCGGGCATGCTGGACATGGGGATGCTGTAGGTTCATCCGGCGACGATTGATCTGAGGACGGCGGGGTAGTTCCCGCCGTTTTTGTTTTTGTAGGATAGGTGGAGCGAAGCTGTACCCATCAATGCCGGTGCGCGTGGCGATGGGTATCGCTTCGCTCCACCCATCCTACGATATCAGCTGATTTGCCGTTGTGGCAGATCAAGCTGCGGCCGGTGCCGCTGCCGCGTTTCCGACGGGTACTCGCCAAACAATTGATGGTAGTAGCCGGCAAAGCGGCCGAGATTTTGGAATCCGAACTGCATCGCGATATTCGAGATCGTCCGAATGTCCGCTGGCGCGCGCAGCGCGGTGTGGGCGGCACACAGCCGGCGGTGGCGAAGGAAAGCGATCGGGCCGGTCCCGAGCGCCTCGTGAAATGCGCGATGCAGCGTACGTCGCGACGCGTGGAGGTGGTGGCAAATCTCGGAAATGTGGATGGGTTCGCCAGGCCGCGCGTCCAGATATTCCTCGACCTGTCTCACGATCTTCAGCGCAGAGGGAAGCGGACCATCGCGCTCCGAGGGCATTCCCGCCACGACGTTGGCGGTGACGGCTTCGATCACCGCCCGCTTCCAGAACTCTGCGGCCTCCAGCGTCAGCGACATGGCGCCGAGCCCGCCAAGCAGCGACTGCAGGCGCGGAATGATGCTTGTCACCGTCTCGGTATTGCCTTTGTAGTGAGTTTTCGACCAACACGATGGATCGCGCATACCGGCTTCCGTGCCGTACGATGACGCGATGTCGGCCTCCGACGCCATCACCACGACGATGGAGGCGCCGCCATAGTACCTGTTTTCGTGCTCGCAACCGGGCTGCATCACCAGCACGTCGCCGGCACGAGAATCGTAGGACGAGCGCACCACGTGGCCGGCGCTGGCGGCGAGCAATCCGATCCCGATGCGGTCCTTGTGCGATCCGCCCTTCGACCTGATGCCAAGATTGAAGCTTGCCGTGTCGATCGGCAGATCGCCGATCGTGGCGTGCGCGATCTCGCCCTTGATCTTTCCGCGTTCAAGCTGAACGATCTCGCGGCGGGTGCCGGGAACGACTTCCTCGAGTTCCTCGAAGTCCTCGATCTTCTGCCTGCGTAGCGCCGCGAACTGTCCCATCGCGCCTGCCTCGTCCTTGCGGCGGCCAAGCTTCTGTAACGCGCTATTCTTCGCGTTGTGATTGTGACGCCAAAATGGGCCACCTCAAAGCCAATTCTGCCGGGCAAATGCGGCAATGCGCCGCGAACCGACGGCATTTGTCTCAAAGGCGGGCGGTAGGCCAGTAAGACTAACATTTGGCACAAACTGAACGTCACAGGCGGACAGATTTCGCTTATGCTTGAAATACAACGACAAATAGAGGCGGTCTAACGCCGTAAATGGCCTGACAAAATAGGACAAGAGGGCTGATGTAACGCTGCATCGGGGCG